>NZ_VMSE01000001.1:0-1200000 GCF_009858335.1 Methylovorus glucosotrophus | reverse complement strand
TTCCTGCATCAAGGTACTGAGAGCGGCATATTGGGTGCTGATGCGCGCCTGATCCTCCACACGGCGGTGCATGGCGCGTATCAGCGCCGCCACAGCATTTGCACTGAATGGCGGCAAACGCAGCTCGCGCGCCTGGTAGGCAATGAATCGGGCCATGGCAGCGTAAGCGTCCGGCGTTGCCGCAAAGCTATCGACAAAATCCACCTTGACCGGGAAATAACGTGCCAGGCCAGGCATTTCGTCATGCAATTCGTAATACTCTTCCGGAGTGGCAATCAGGACCAGTTTGACATCAGCCGCCAGTGGTTGCGGACAGAAATGCCCCGAGCCGCCTTGCCCGCTGCTGCCATTGGATTCCTCGATCAGCACCTGACCATTCCGTAAAAAGCGGAACAGCTTTTCCACGATCTGGCTGCCACTCTGCTGGTCAGAAGCCAGGTCACGCAGATGCAGCATCAGCATGCCACCATGGGCACGCAACAGATTGCCAGCGCGCAGACGCAGGAAGTCAGGCGTAGTCGTGCTATCCATGCCCGCATCAAAACCGCCAAACAGGGAGTGGAAAGTCGGGTCGTTGTCATAAATCACCGGCGCCATTTGCAGCTGGCGGTTATCCACCAGCAGATTGACGCGGTAGCGGTGCAAAAAGCTTTCCAGCAGGCCTTCGTTTTCCGTGCTTTGTGCGGGCACAAACACGTCGAGATTTTCCAGGGTGTCGTGCTTGAGGCTCTGCAGGTATTGCTCAAACAGCGCTGTGTCGTGCTCCACATCTGCCAGCACCTCGCGCAGCGCCGCCTGCTGCTGGTCTATCCAGGCAGCGGCATCCTGACGGGCTTTATCCTGCTGCGTTTTATCGCCTGTATTGGCCGCGGCATCCAGCTCAGCCAAGAGTAGCGGCAGCCCCTTGCCCAATTGGCGCAGATACTGCTCCATGGCCTGGCGCAGACGCGCTCCCACGCCTGCTGGCAGATAAAGGCTGATCGGCTTGTCGGCCTGACCAATATTCATCAGCAATACCAGATCAGGCGCCACCGGCCAGCGCGCCGCTGCAGCCTGCATGGCGGACTGCATTAATACCGTGCGCCCGCTTCCCGGCTCGCCCAATACCAGCAAGTTGAATCCCGGCGCGCGCATGCCCAGGCCAAACTCGGCAGCCTGCTGCGCATCGGCCTGGCCCAGCCAGGTGGCATCGGGCTGACCATCCAGTTGGGAGGTATCTTCGAAGCCCAGGGATTGCGGAATCACCGCGGCGGTAAGAGAGGAGGAATTAAGCCTGTGTAGCATGAGCGAAAAGTGCTTTACGGGTGAGTGAATAAAATGGGGAAACAGGACAACTCAAGCATCCTGCCAGCGTGCGCGGGCGGCATCATCGCTGCTGCGGGCATCTACCCAGCGCTCCCCTTCAGGTGTTTGTTCCTTCTTCCAGAAGGGAGCTTCGGTTTTCAGGTAATCCATAATGAATTCGCAGGCATGGAATGCTTCGCCTCTATGGGCACCAGCCACGGCCACCAGCACAATCTGGTCCAGGGGCTTCAGCTCGCCAATACGATGTATCACGACAGCATCCATGATATCCCAGCGTGCTTTGGCTTGTTGCACGATGGCTTCCAGAGACTTTTCCGTCATGCCGGGGTAATGCTCCAGCGTCATGCCGGCAATGGCGTCGCCCTGATTCAAGTCCCGCACCTGACCGACAAAGGCGGCCACGGCGCCAATGTCCGGACGTTGCTGACGCAGGCGGTTTATCTCGGCACCGACATCAAAGTCGTCGGCCTGCACGCGTATCGTCATGCGCGATTACCCGCCTGTCACCGGGGGGAAGAACGCGACTTCGTCCCCGTCGTGGATCTCGGTCTTCACCGGAGCCAGCGTCTGGTTAACCGCCGCGCGCAGTGATTTGCCACTGCCAAACTCTTCCGCCCATACACCACCGCGCGCCGCGAGTTGCTGCATCAGAGCCTCGATCGTGAGGCCAGCCTGTGGTGTAAGCTCCTCGCCCACCGAGCCCAGGGCTTCGCGCAAACGTGCGAAATACAGAAGGCGTATCATTGCAGCACGTCTTCGTCGGTGAAGGCGCCGCGCTTGCCGCTCAGGGCTTCGGCCATCAGCGTGATGACGCGGGCCTTGTGCTGCTCGTCGGCCATCAGGCTGGAGCTGAAGGTAATGCCAAACCGGGCAGCGTATTGCTGCACCAGCATGATCATGGTGGATTCGTCGCTCATGGTGTTCCTTTCATCCTGCAAATCGTCTTACTGGTTGTCGTCTGCGAGTATATCGTCCGGCAAATCCGGCAAGGCCAGAGCCGCCTCGGCATCGCCTTGCAACTCTACCCGCTCAATCTGGGCAAAGCGCCGTGAAATCTTCTGGCTGGTGGTATGCACATCCAGCGCGTCTTCATGGGCCTGGCGGATATGGTCAGCCAGTTTTTTCATGCGCACATCAAAGCGGCCGAATTCCTTGCCCAGTTTGCCCAGCTCATCCTTGATAATGTGCACCTGCTTGCGGGTTTCCACATCTTTCAATACTGCGCGGGCAGTATTCAGCACGGCCATCAATGTCGTCGGCGAGACCACCCACACCCGTTTGGCCATGGCGTAATCCACCACATCAGGGTGGTAAGCGTGAATCTCGGCAAACACCGCCTCGGCCGGTATAAACATCACCGCACCATCGGAGGTGACATTGGGAATAATGTACTTGCTGGCAATGTCATCCACGTGTTTTTTGACATCGGCCTTGAACTGGCGTTGCGCCAGCGCGCGCTCCACCTCGGAGATGCCGCTTTCCAGCATGCGATGGTAGTTTTCCAGCGGGAATTTTGAATCGACCGCTACCGTGCCGGTAGGCTCGGGTAAAAAGAGTGCGCAGTCGACCCGGGTGCCATTAGGCAGCACATGCTGCATGGCAAAGCCGCTATTCGGCAGCACATTGCGCACCAGCGCTTCCAGCTGCACTTCACCAAAGGCACCGCGCGAGCGCTTGTCACCCAGCAGCTCTTGCAGGCTGACCACATTGGTGGTCAGTCCATCGATCTTTTTCTGGGCTTCGTCGATGGTCGCCAGACGCTCCATCACGCGCACAAAGGTATCGTTGGTTTTCTTGAAGCCTTCATCCAGGCGCTCTGATACCTTGCCGCCGATTTCTTCCAGGCGGGCATCCACGGCTTTGGTCAGCGTTTCAATACTGGCAGTGAGTTGCGAGGTGGCCTTCAGCATGGTGTCCTGAATCAACGTTTGCTCAGCCTTGCCCTGCTCGGCCAGGGTGGTATGCAATTTTTCCAGCACGGTTTCACGGGTCTGGGCAAGACTGTTGGTTTGCGCGGCCTGCAAGGCCTGCATGGCGTCGCGTGTTTCCTTGAGTTCCTGCGCGACGGCTTGACGCAGACGCTCGCTGCTATCCACTGAAGACAGGCTCAAGCGATCACCGAGTTTATTGAGCCCATCGTGCAGATCGCGCAGCATGGCGCGGTGTTTTTCCTCAAACTGAGGCATAAGCTGCGCCAGCAGCTCGCTGGCAGCATCCGGGGTTCTGGATTGACGTAACAACAACACGATCAATGCCAGCAGGCAGGCAATCACAAGCACTAAAATCACAATTTGCATCATGCGTGAAATTATACCTGAAGCGCTGGCGATATCCCCGTTCGCAGCCGGGATCAGCCTTTAAAACCCGCGACATTTATGCCACACTCAGGCTCTTGAAAAATGCGGGAGCCCTCCGGTGATACGACTGAAACTGCGCATAGGGCAATGGCTGGCCAACGTGACCCGTCGCTTGCACAACAACTTCTACATTTATCTTGCGGCGTTGCTGACGGTGTTTGTGCTGCTGGATGCAGGGCTGTTTCATGTTGGCGAAAACATGCGGCAGAAAGCGTTTGATTTCATGGTGCGCAGCCGTGTGCTGGCGCCCGCGCCGGACAAAGACATCGTGATCGTGGATGTCAATGAGGCCAGCCTGGCTGCCATGGCCAAGGAATACGGCCGCTGGCCCTGGCCACGTCAGGTGTTTGGTGAATTCCTTGAAAACATTGAAGCCCAGCACCCCAAGGCCGTGATCTTCGACATTCTGTTCAGCGATGCCGATGTTTACAACCCCGATAGCGATGCCTATTTCAACGACGTCATCAGCGGTACGGATAACACGTTTTTCCCCTTCCTGCGCCTGCCAGAATCAAGTGACAAGCTGAGCCAGGTCAAACCCAACATGATTGCCGGCATCAGCGAAAGCCAGCCCAGCCAGGGCGACATGCAGGCCACGATCGCAGTGGTGCTGCCACATTTTGATGCGGCCTTGAATTCGGGGCGGCTGGGCACCCACAACATCTACCCGGACAAGGATGGCATTGTTCGCGAATACCAGCTGTATCAGGATGCTTACGGCTGGCGCCTGCCTTCACTGCCCATGACGGTGGCAGGCAAGCTTGGTTACACACTGCCACCAGACCAGAACATTCTGCTCAACTGGCGCGGCATGCCATTCAGCTATCAGTATGTGTCGTTCAGCGATGTCATGCAGGACATGGGCAGCAAAGACAAAAAGCGCCCACAGAACGAGTTCACCGACAAAATCGTCATCATCGGTTCCACCGCGCCCAGCCTGTTTGATCTCAAAGCCACCGCCATGGCCAAGGCGCATCCCGGGGTGGAAATCCTGGCGACGGCTATCGATAACGTCAAACATCAGGACTACCTGAAAGTATGGCGCGGGGCGATACCCTATATCCTGATCAGCTTGTTGCTGATCTGGCTCACCACCCTGGCGTTTTACCTGAATGCCGACCGCGACCGTTTCAACAAAGTGTTCAGTTTCAGCCAGATCGGGCTATTGGTGCTGTCATACATCGGCATCAACCTCAGCAACTTCTACCTCGACTTTACTGGCCCCATTACCTGGGCGCTGTTTTACTTCAGTATCGCCAAGATATATGCCCTGGCAACAGACCGCGCCTTGCAGCGCTGGCTGGCCTATGGGGTAAAGGAAGGCGCCAGCGACACCCACGTCATGATCATGCCCATCCTGATCGAAAGCGATGAGCCCCTGGGCGACAGCATCATGAAGAAGCTGAAGCGCCAGATTGAGCTGACCAGCCGCACACCCAGCAGCGTCGATATACTCAAAGGCGTGCAATCCGGCATCTGGGGCCTGTTTGGCGAATTGACCGTGGTGAGCTGGACCTTTGCCGAAGGCCGGCAGGAATACGCCAGCGAAGCACACATGGATGCCGAACGGATCGCCAAAGCCTTGCCCAGCATGATTGCCAGTCTGGACTTGCCCGGCAAGCCGCAGGCTGTGCATACCGTTTATGAAAACAGGCTGGATGGCAGAGCGCCACTCGGCAGACAATGGCGCAGCGCATTTGCGGCAGCACTATTGCAACTCGAAGCTATCAAACCTGACGCAACGCCTGTTCAAGCAGATACCCCCACCCCATCTCCGGAGCTTTAGACATGCGATATTCCCTGACTGCCATACTGGCAGCCGCCTTGCTGGCCAGTACGCTGGCACAGGCCGAAAGTGGCACTGCGCTCAAAAACGACAGCTTGCGCAAAGAACCCTATAACGATGCAAAAACCAGCGGCAAGCTGGTACGTGGTGACAAGGTCGACATCCTCAGCAAACAAGGCGCCTGGCTGCAAGTTAAAACCAGCAAGGCTTCTGGCTGGGTAAGGCTGCTGTCGGTCAAGCGTGTCGCCAGCACCGGCAATCAGGCAGCGGGTGTTCTTGGCGTTGCCAGTGGTCGCGCAGGCACTGGCCAGGTTGTGGCCACCACCGGCGTGCGCGGACTGACAGAAGATGAACTGAAACAGGCCCAATTCAGCGAGCCCGAAACCAAACTGCTGGAAAGCTACAGCGCATCGGCAGCCGATGGCGCGCAGTATGCCAAGGCAGGCGGCCTCAAGCCCATCAAACTGGGTTACTTGCCCAAACCCGTGGCAACGCAGGGAGAAAATCCATGAAAAAAACTGCATGGGCATGCCTCTTCGCTTCGCTGTTCAGCCTCCCGCCACAAGCCATGGCATTTGATCTGGGGGGAGCACTGAAAGATGCGGTTGAAAAAAATGCGGGCGACCTGATCAACAATAAGAACTCGAACGACGCCGATACCACGCCAGCCAACCCGGAAGCCAACAGCCTCGCCAGCATCAACTGGAAAAGCCCGTCCAAGGACGAAGAAATCAAACTTGGGCGTGAAATTGCAGGCAATCTGCTGGGCGCCGCGCCGCTGGTGAAAAATCCGGCATTGCAGCAATACGTCAACCGCGTGGGTCGCTGGGTAGCCAGCCAGAGTGAGCGTAGCGATCTGCCATGGCATTTTGGCGTGATTGATAGCGATGACATCAATGCCTTTGCCGCCCCCGGTGGCTATGTATTGATTACCAAAGGCCTGTATAAACGCCTGCAAAACGAGGCCCAGCTGGCCGGTGTGCTAGGGCATGAAATAGCCCACATCGTGCAAAAACACCAGCTCAAGGTACTGCAAAAACAGCAATTGCTGAGCCTGGGGGCTGGCCTGCTTAGCGGCAAGGTCGCCAAAGGCAACCAGACCATCGAAAAAGTCATCGGCAGTGGTGCCGAAATCAGCGCACGCAGCCTGGACAAGGATGCCGAATACGAAGCCGACCGCATGGGTCTGGTACTGGCAGCTCGCGCTGGATATGATCCTTATGGCTTGCCAGAGGTATTGAGTGGGCTGGAAGATATCAGCAGTAACGATGGCAGCATTGCCCTGCTATTCAAGACACACCCTGCACCTGAGGAGCGCCTGGCGGCACTGGGTGCTGCCACGGCAAAATCCGGCACCCTGCCCACGGGTAAAACACTGGAAAAACGCTTGCTACCGCTCCCATAAATTCAGCGGTATCCAGGCAATAAAAAAGGCACTGCAGATGCAGTGCCTTTTTTCATTCCTTGTCAGGAACCGTGCAACCCTCGGAGCTTAGTCCTTGGATGCGCGCTTGCGCTCATGCTCTTGCAGGTAGCGCTTGCGGATACGGATGGATTTCGGTGTCAATTCCACCAGTTCATCATCATCGATAAACTCCACGGCAGATTCCAGCGTTAATTGCACGGCAGGAACCAGACGCACAGCTTCGTCAGTACCGGAAGCACGCACGTTGGTCAGTTGCTTGCCCTTGATCGGGTTAACAACCAGATCATTGTCGCGACTATGGATACCGATCACCATGCCTTCGTACAGGCGGTCACCAGGTACGGAGAACATACGGCCGCGGTCTTGCAGCTTCCACAACGCGTAGGCAACAGCTTCGCCTTGCTCGGAGGAAATCAGCACACCATTGCGACGACCTGGCATGTCGGCTTTTACCGGTGCGTATTCATCAAAAATGTGTGCCATCAGACCAGTACCACGGGTCAGGGTCAGGAATTCGCTCTGGAAGCCGATCAGGCCACGTGCGGGGATCTTGTATTCCAGGCGGGTACGGCCATTGCCATCCGATTCCATGTTTTGCAGTTCGCCACGGCGACGGCCCAGTTCTTCCATCACGGCGCCCTGGGTGTCATCTTCCAGGTCCACGGTCAGGATTTCATAAGGCTCACACTTCTGGCCGTCGATTTCACGGTACACCACACGTGGCTTACCCACGGCGATTTCAAAACCTTCACGGCGCATGTTTTCCAGCAGAATGGTCAGGTGCAACTCACCACGACCGGACACGCGGAATACGTCAGCATCAGCAGTATCTTCAACGCGCAGCGCCACGTTAACCAGCAGTTCCTTGGTCAGGCGGTCACGAATCTGGCGGCTGGTGATGAACTTGCCTTCAGTACCGGCCAATGGGGAAGAATTCACCATGAAGTCCATGGTCAGGGTAGGCTCGTCCACACCCAGGATTGGCAGGCCAACCGGCTTTTCGCGGTCCGCAATGGTCACGCCGATACCGATTTCTTCGATACCGGAAATAATCACGATGTCGCCAGCTTCGGCCTCTTCGACTGGCACACGCTCAAGGCCGCGGAAACCCAGCACCTGATTGATACGGCCCTGGCCGGTTTGCGTATCGCCATTCATGACGACAACCACTTGGCCTGGCTTGATACGGCCATTCAGAATACGGCCAACGCCCAGACGACCGGTGTAGCTGGAGTAATCCAGCGCAGAAATCTGCAATTGCAGAGGCGCATTGCTATCGCCTTGTGGCGGTTGCACGTGGCTCAGGATGGTTTCGAACAGCGGACGCATATTATCCGACTCGTTCTTGAGGTCCAGCGTCGCAAAGCCATTCAGTGCAGAAGCATAAACCACGGGGAAGTCCAGCTGTTCATCCGTCGCGCCCAGATTGGCGAACAGATCAAAGGTCTGGTTGATCACCCAGTCAGTACGTGCGCCTGGACGGTCCACCTTATTGATGACCACGATCGGACGCAGACCAAGTGCCAGTGCCTTCTTGGTGACGAAGCGGGTTTGCGGCATCGGGCCTTCCACTGCGTCAACCAGCAGCACCACACCATCCACCATACCGAGAACGCGCTCAACTTCGCCGCCGAAGTCGGCGTGCCCTGGCGTATCCACGATATTGATGTGGGTGCCTTCATAGTTAACAGCGGTGTTCTTGGCAAGAATGGTAATGCCGCGCTCTTTTTCCAGATCGTTGGAATCCATCACGCGTTCAGATACCTGCTGATGCGATGCAAAGGTGCCTGCCTGCTGCAGGAGCTTGTCCACCATAGTGGTTTTGCCATGGTCAACGTGAGCGATGATGGCGATATTACGAAGATTGCGCGACATGTGTTTTGAGCCAGTCCATTAGAAAGGGCGCGATTTTAACACAAAAGCTTTGACAAACTGATGACTATCTATATACTTCGGCCTTCGATGAATTTGTAGCGTAGTCCTCAAAGGCCTGTTCTGCAAATATTTCGGTAATTCATCGCCCTAGCCCTCTCGAAGCCCATTGCTGTATTTGTGGCTCTCCAGTTTTTTACCGGTTAGTGGCTATGCCCGTGCGCCGGTAGAAATACACCTCCAAAATTTAGTGTATTGCGCCTAACGTTGCTGACAACTTATGTTGTGTAGCTGATTGCGTCCTGCTTGCGCCCTTTGTTTTAGTAATTCACCTTAAGGGAAAATTGTGTCCGTAACTTTTGAAACTCTGAATCTGCATCCTTCCATCCTGCGTGCGCTGGAGGAAGCTGGCTATTCCACCCCTACTCCTATTCAGGCTCAGGCAATTCCTGAAGTCCTGGCTGGTCACGATCTGATGGCTTCTGCCCAGACCGGCACCGGCAAAACCGCAGCGTTCACGCTGCCAGCCCTGAATCTCCTGGCTGACATCCATCCGTCCAAGAGCCGTGGCCCACGTATTCTGGTATTGACCCCAACCCGCGAACTGGCAGCCCAGGTAAATGATGCTGCCCGCAAATACGGCAAGTTCATGCGTGCCCGTACCGTCAGCATCGTCGGTGGCATGCCTTACCCACTGCAAAACAAGCTGCTGTCGCAACCACTGGATATTCTGGTAGCGACCCCAGGCCGTCTGCTGGACCACATGGAACGCGGCCGTATTGATATGTCCCGTCTGCAAATGCTGATTCTGGATGAAGCGGATCGCATGCTGGACATGGGTTTCATGCCCGATATCGAACGCATCAACGAAGCACTGCCACGCGAGCGTCAGACCCTGATGTTCTCGGCCACCTTTGAAGGCCCGATCGCCAACATCGCAAAAACGCTGCTGAAGGATCCGAAAGTCATCCAGATCGCCGCACAAAAAGAAAAGCACGCCAATATCGAACAGCGCCTGCACTTCGTGGACGACATGAACCACAAGAACAAGCTGCTGGAACATCTCCTGATCGCTCCTGATGTTAACCAGGCTATCGTCTTCACCTCCACCAAGCGTCACGCTGACCTGCTGGCTGAAGATCTGTATGCTGCCGGCCACAAGTCTGCCGCGCTGCATGGAGACATGACCCAGGGTGCCCGCAACCGCACGCTGACCAAGCTGCGTCACGGCGATGTACGTGTACTGGTAGCTACCGATGTGGCAGCCCGTGGTATTGACGTACAAGGCATTACCCACGTCATCAATTACGATCTGCCGAAGTTTGCCGAAGACTACGTTCACCGTATCGGCCGTACTGGCCGCGCTGGTAACACCGGTGTCGCTGTTTCTTTCGCTTCACATGCAGACCGTCATCAATTACGCAAAATTGAGCAATATACTGGTCAGCGCATTGAGATCACGGTGATCGAAGGTTTTGAGCCAAAGCGTCCAGCCCCACGCACCGATGACCGCGGCAGCAATGGTCGTCCACGTAGCGGCAATCCTGGCAGCAAGAGTGGCTTCAAGCCACGCGGCCAAGGCGGCTATGCTGGCAATAACCCACGCTCGGCTTCCGGCGCAGGCAATTCCGAAGGCAATCGTGGCTTCGGTGGCCGTAGCGAAGGTAATCGCAGCGAAGGCAACCGTGGCAATGACAAGTTTGGTGGCCAGAAGCGTGCTGATGCGCCTCGCCGTCCACGCAATTTTGCGTAAAATGCCCTGTTAACCAACAATAAAGCCCATAGACTACATTGAGTACAGAAAACATTCGTTTCGCAGACCTGGGGTTGGCGCCTGAAATTCTCAAGGCGCTGGAAGAGTTTGGCTATACCGTGCCCACGCCGATTCAGGCGCAGGCCATTCCCGTCGTGCTCCAAGGGCACGACCTGATGGCCGGTGCCCAGACCGGTACTGGTAAAACCGCCGCCTTTTCACTCCCCTTGCTGCAAAAGCTATTGCCGCAGGCGAGCAGCAGTGCATCGCCAGCTCGCCATCCGGTGCGGGCGTTGATTCTGACGCCGACACGGGAGCTCGCCATTCAGGTAGAGGAAAGCGTCAAGGTGTATGCCAAGCATACGGCCCTGCGTTCGCTGGTGGTATTTGGCGGCGTGGACATCAAGACGCAAACCCCCAGCCTGATGAAGGGTGTGGAAATTCTGGTAGCGACCCCTGGTCGCCTGCTGGATCACGTGGAGCAGCGCACCGTGCAGCTCGGACAAGTGCAAATGCTGATTCTGGATGAAGCAGACCGCATGCTGGACATGGGCTTTATGCCTGACCTCAAGCGCATTCTGGCGTTGCTGCCTAAAAAGCGGCAAAACCTGATGTTCTCGGCCACCTTCTCCAATGACATCAAAAAACTGTCCGAAGAGTTTCTGACCAACCCCAAGCTGATCGAAGTCGCTCGCAGCAATGCAGCGTCTGACAAAGTGACGCAGAAGGTGTATCAGCTCGACAAAGACAGCAAAGACAGCTTCCTGGCCAAGCTGCTGCTGGAAAGCAACAGTGAGCAAACCATCGTATTTACCAAAACCAAGCTGACGGCAAGTCGTCTTGCGCGGCAACTGGTACGCGAAGGCATTGCAGCAGATGCGATCCATGGCGACAAGAGTCAGCAGGAACGCATGCAGGCACTGGAAGCTTTCAAGCAGGGCAAGGTAACCACCCTGGTAGCAACCGATGTTGCTGCACGCGGACTGGACATAGACCAGCTGCCCATGGTGATCAACTTTGAACTGCCTAGCGCGCCAGAAGACTATGTGCATCGCATTGGTCGTACAGGCCGGGCTGGCGCTTCAGGCACCGCGATTTCGCTGGTATGCCCAGAGGAAGAAAAATACCTGAAGGAAATCGAAAAGCTGATCAAGCGCGAGATCCCGCGGGAAACGGCCGTAGTAGCAGAACGGCCTCGCGAGCGCGCAAGAGAAGCCCGTGAGCCACGTGCCGATTCGGCAGATCGCAAGCCGGCAGCTCCACGCTCCCCTGCCCCACGCAAAAATCAGGACCCCTGGTTTGACAAGCCCTATGAACCCTCCGGCAATGCCGAGGTGAAACAATCCATGGGCTTGGCACGCAACAAGCAGAAAAAAGAAGTGGCAGCACTGCTTGGTGGCTTGCTGAAACGCGACTAACACTTAGCAGAGCATCACGATGTAAAAATTAAAAGGCCGCATTCGCGGCCTTTTCTTTTATTCAGTTGCCCGTCAAATCAACCAGGTTTATTCCGCATAAAATCGGCTACACCCCACAGGGCTTCAGCCAGTTTGCGCATGACCTCCTCTTCCACGCCTATGTCATGCATGGCTCGCACCATGCAGTACATCCACTGATCGCGCTGCTCTTCGCCAATCGCAAATGGCAGATGGCGACGACGCAAAAAGGGATGACCATAGCGCTCAATATAAAGCTGCGGGCCACCCGTCCAGCCAGTCAGAAACATGAACAGCTTTTCACGCGCTTCGGTGAGGTCAGCCGCATGAATGGCGCGGAGATTGGCGGCTTTTGGGTCGCTGTCCATGACATCGTAAAAACGCTCGACCAGGCCGCGAATCTGATCCACACCACCCAGTAACTCGAAAAACGTGGCCTTGCTGCTGCCGGGTTCGCCTATCTTGTCCAGCATCATGCTTCTCTGGGCTTGACCAACGAGGCCGCCAAGTGCGCGCGGGCGCGGGCTTCATCCACACCAGGCGCCGTTGCCAGCGCAACCCCCATGCGACGACGTACAAAGGATTCGGGCTTGCCGAACAGGCGAATATCGCTCTCCGGCACGCGCAATGCGGCGTCCAGCCCTTCAAAGACCAGGGCATCGGTATCCACGCCGCCGTAGATAACGGCACTGGCGCCTGGCGCCAGCATGCGGGTATCCACCGGCAAACCAAGAATGGCGCGAGCGTGCAGTTCGAATTCGTTAAAGCGCTGGCTGGCCATGGTCACCATGCCGGTATCATGTGGACGCGGACTGACTTCGGAGAACCAGACCTGGTCGCCTTTGATGAACAATTCCACACCAAATAAACCCAGGCCACCCAGACTATCGGTGACCGCCTTGGCGATACGTTGTGCTTCAGCCAACGCCTGGGAGGTCATTGCCTGTGGCTGCCAGCTTTCCACATAATCGCCACTTTCCTGGCGGTGGCCAATCGGCTCGCAAAAATAGGTCTGGATAGCGCCAGTGGAATCCTTTGCGCGCAGGGTCAGCAGGGTAATTTCAAAATCAAACGCAATCTGGCCCTCCACAATCACGACACCCTGATTGACCCGCCCGGCACTGGCGGCGTAATCCCAGGCTTTTGCTACCTGATCCTGAGAGGTAATGCGCGATTGGCCCTTGCCAGAAGACGACATGGTCGGCTTCACAAAGCAGGGATAGCCTATGCCGTTATCAATCGCGGCCTGCAGTTCCTGCTCGCTACGGGCAAATGCATAAGGGGAAGTGGGCAGACTTAAGGTTTCGGCGGCCAGGCGGCGTATGCCCTCACGATTCATGGTGAGTTGCACCGCTTTTACCGTGGGCACTACCGTCGACAGGCCCTGCTCTTCAATACGGGCGAGCACCTCGGTGTTCAAGGCTTCAATTTCGGGAACGATCAGATGCGGTTTTTCCAGGGCGACCAGCGCCTGTAGCGCATCAGCATCGGTCATGTCGATCACATGGCTGCGGTGCGCCACCTGATGCCCCGGTGCATTGGCATAACGGTCCACGGCAATCACTTCAACACCCAGGCGCTGTAGCGCGATGATGACTTCCTTGCCTAGCTCACCGCTACCAAGCAGCATGACGCGGGTGGCACTGGGCGTGAGGGGGGTACCAATATTCATGATCGCTCCGGGGGAATGAAGCGTGCATTTTATCATGCGGGCAGGTGCTTGACCTATGCCGCGTGCGGCGTGTCTGGATTAGCTGATGGGAGATAAATCAGGCACGAATGCCGTGTTTTTCCATGCGATAGCGCATTGCCATGCGGGTAATCCCCAACTGGCGCGCCGCTTCGGAAATATTGAAATGGGTTTGTTCCAGCGTTTTTTCGATCATAAGCTTTTCAGCAGCATCCAGCGTCATGCGGGTAGCCGCCGCCACATCCTCTGTCGCTGTCGTCGTCAGCTTGACGTTTGCCACCAGTTCCACGGGCAACGCCACATCCTGTAGCCTGATTTGAGCGGTCTTGCTAAGCAACACCGCCCGGCTGATCTGATGCCGCAGCTCGCGCACATTGCCAGGCCAGCGATAGCGCATCAGCATCTCGGTCACTTCCGGCGAAAATACGCGCTTTTCCAGGCCATACCGGCGCTCGGTCTGCGTCGCAAAATGCTGGGCAAGCAGAAGAACATCACCACCGCGGTCGCGCAACGGCGGCATATTGAGGGATAACACATTCAGGCGATAAAACAGGTCGGAACGAAAGCGACCGTCAATCACCATTTGCTGCAAGTCTCGATTGGTAGCGGCAATAAAGCGCGCCATCACCGGGCGCTCCTTGGTAGAGCCTATGCGGCGCACCACGCGCCGCTCCAGCACATTCAAGAGCTTGGCTTGCAGGGTCAATGGCAGCTCGCCGATTTCATCCAGAAACAGCGTGCCATCTTCGGCCGCTTCAATCAGGCCGCAGCGCGCATTCTGCGCACTGGTGAATGCGCCCTTCTCATGACCAAACAACTCGTTTTCGATCAGTTCGCTCGGCAGGGATGCACAATCCACATGCACAAACGGACGATCACTATTTTTGCAGGACTGGTGTAGCAGGCGTGCCACCACGTCCTTTCCGGTTCCGGTCTCGCCGGAAATCAGGATGGTAGGCGGAGCAGCCTCAACTGACACCAATTGGGCAATGCGCTCCACCTGTGTTCGGATAGCTTGTATGGGGGCACTTTCCCCCAGCATTTCAATATTTTCAGTTTCGTGGGAATTGCGCTGGCGCGAGTAGTCCAGCTGGCGTTTGAGGTTGGTCGCGTTTTCCGCTTTCTCTATCGCCAAGAGTAATTCTTCAAGGTCTACCGGTTTTTTAATGTAATCGGTCGCCCCTTGCTTCATGGCATTGACGGCATCCATCACATCGCCATGGGCGGTGAGCACAATCACGGCTACACCTTTTGCCACCAGATCAGAGAGCAGCTCCAATCCGTTTCCATCTGGCAATCGCATATCCAGCAATGCCAGATCGGGTGCAAACTGCCGTGCCAATGCACGGCCGTCTGCAATCGATTCTGCATGCTCGCACTCGTAGCCCGCCTTTTGCAGGCGTTTGGCTACGGCACGAGCAAATACTGCTTCATCTTCAACAAGCAAGATACGCATCCTGGGTTTCACATTTGCATGATGTGCAGCCGATTCTTCCATGATGGTTGCTTGCATGTGGGTTAGCGCTTAGTTAGCATCCGCAACGCTAGGCTTGGCACCGCCAAATTCCCAGCGCACACCGATCCAGCCGGCACGAGGAGAACCAGGAGCACGCAGGCTTGCACGGTCATCATCACCATTCAAGTAAGCACCGTTAGCACCAAAGAAGGTTTCGCCGATCATGCCGCCACTGCTGTACTCCTTGTCAAAGAGGTTGTTGACTTTTGCAAACACACTCCAGCCTTTGCCAACGTTATAGCGGGTATCCAAGTTAACCACTGTATAGCCGCCCAACTTTGCGCCATCGCCAGTGTCTTTGTTGTTTTCATTACCACGAGCATATTGATCGGAGAACAAGAAAACATTAGTACCGACAACCCACTTGGGTGTAATAGCGTACTGACCACGGAATTTGATCTGATGCGATGGGATACCAACCATGCGATCACCCTTTTTCACGCGAATGCCTTCAACATCATTGCCATCGGAATCCTGGCCAATGACCTCACTCGAACTATTCACTTCGTTCACCAATGTGAAATCGCTTTCGTAAGTGGCCTTGATGTAGCTATACCCAATACGCCAGTCAAATGCACCGATAGATCCATTCAGACCTGCATCCAAACCCATACGACGAGTTTTCCCAACGTTATCAAAATACCCCATGCCATTAGATGCACTGGCATAGATAAACTGGATATCATCGGTATTTTGTGCGCGGTAGATACTGCTATACCAATGCACATCTTTAGTCAGGTTTCCACGCATACCAGCCTCATATGTCTTGGCAACCACTTGTTTGAGTGGTGGATCACCCGCCATGGCATTTGGCAACTTGCATGGTTGCTCAGGATTTGCACAGCCCAACTCAATAGCAGTTGGTGCACGGCTACCTTCAGTGTAAGAACCATAAACGGTCAGATCACGTGTAGGTGTGAAATTCAGACCAATTGCAGGGTTGATACGATTGAAACTATGATCGCCAGACAAGGACTCATCACCCGTTGGGATCAGCTTGTCTGTGTTTTCCACCTTGGTATGGTTGTAACGGGCAGAACCAGTCAGATGCCAGAACTCATTCAGCGATAGAGTATCGGTCGCGAATACGCTCCAGGTTTTGGTCTTGCCGGTCAGGTTCACAGCGGCTTCATCCGAGAACAGACCCAGGCCAGTTACCGAACGGGAATCTGTCAAGTCGCCATATTCAGTGGATTGGGTGAAACGCGTTTTACTATAGTCATAGCCCATACCGACGATGAACTGGTTCTTCTTTTGCAGCCAGTCCTGATTGAAGGTCAGCTGCGTAGTGAAACCGTAGCTGTTCTTCTTGGATGTGCTGCGATTCAAAGCACCAGCACATGAAGATTCAGCATCCTCAGCATCTCCACCAGCAACGCATGAACCATCGCCAAACTCTGCATCACCATTACCATCACCAGTTGCGACAACATCATCATTACCATCACCATTCAAGGTCTTGGTCTTGGCATGACGATAATAGACATTACCGCTCAGCATCACATCATCATTGAACCAGTGCGCGCCGTTCAAATTCAGCATGGACATGGTGTTTTTGGTCTGGTCAGGACGCGTCAGGATAGTCTCGCGACCCAGCGTGCGCAGCATGCTGTTAGGCGTAAGACCGTTACCGATCATGTCGTTATCAGCACCGGTGTAGCTGAGGTTGATCTGGGTGGTTTCATTCTGCCAGCCCACCTTGCCAAATACCTGGCGAACATCGGTGGGGGAATATTTACGCCAGCCATCTTCAGTGAAGGAGTTGGCGGAGAAGAAGTAATCCACCGAACCATCCTTGGAAACACCGCCGTATTCGGCAGAGGCTGCCTTGCGGCCCCAGGAGCCGGTGTAGGCTTCCACGGCACCGCCAGGGTTGGTACGACCGCTCTTGGTCTGGATGGAAATGGCACCGCCCAGGGTATTCAAACCAAACAAGGGATTGGAACCAGGGATCAGCGACATGCCCTGGATGGCATTCATCGGGATCAGATCCCAGCTGACAACATCACCGAAAGGCTCATTCACACGCACGCCATCAACAAATACAGACATACCTTGCGGCGTGCCGAGCAATGGCGATGCGGAGTAACCACGGAAGTTGATATCAGGCTGGAAAGGATTGTTCTGGGTGTCATTGACGTTTACACCGGCCAAGTTCTGGTTCATGTAGTCGGCAATGGTCAGGCTGCCCTGATTGCGCATATCTTCGCCCTTGACGACCTGGATATTCGCAGGCACTTGCTCAAGAGGCAAACCGATAGACTGCAAAGGTGTCGTGCTGACAACTTCCAGCTTTTTAACTTTGAGGGTATCGGCCTTCTGCTCTTCGGCAGATTGCGTCGTTGTTTCTGCCACCGCAAAATGCGGAACAGCTAACAAACTGGCCACTATCACCGCTCCCGCGTTGAGGCGGAATCTGGTTGTTTGATTCATGGTCTCTCCACTAATTTCCACTGTTAAAAACGTTAGCTGCTACACAAGTTTCATGCCAGTGAACGAGAGAGAGAGATAAGCCTTTAATACTAAACATGGAAATAAAATTTCAGCGCATATGACATGGTTGCATTCTACAACCAAATTGGTTGTATACAACCACCACATTGGCTGCATACAACCAATTACAACCACCTCGGTGGTCAGGTGCTATGCAGAATTTCGCGCGGTGAAAAACGCAAAAAGCGCCGGAGCACCCACCAGGACGCCATCGGGATCAATACCATCGCCAGGACTATCGTCAGGATGCTGGTCTGCCAGTTAAAGCTGAAAGGAATATTCAGCACCTGCTGACTGATATAAAACGCCAGCCCATTGGCGATCAGGCTGGCCACCAGCGCTGCCATCAAGCCGACGGCGAGATACTCGACCCATACACTTTGCCGGATCTGTCTGGTCGAGGCGCCGAGGACCCGCAACAGGGTCGCCTCCTTCACTCGCTCGCGCCGGGTCGCCACCAGCGCCGCATAGAGCACAATCAAGCCAGCCAATACGCTAAAGCCAAAAATGTATTGCAAGGCACTCGTCATCTTGTTGATGATCGCCTGCACCTGCTCCAGCACCGCCGCGACATCAATCACCGTCAGGTTGGTGAACTGCTGCACCAGGCGATTGAGCATGTTTTCCCGGTTACGCGGCACATGCAGACTGGTCAGATAATTGGCGGGCATGGCATCCAGCACACCGGGCGGTGTCAGGGCAAAGAAATTCGCCCGCATGGTATCCCACTCCACCTTGCGCAGGCTGCTGACCGTCAGTTCCAGCGGTTGCCCGGCGACGTCATAGCTCAGATGATCGCCCAGCTTCACATGCAACATATCGGCGATGCCCTGCTCCAGCGAAAGCAACGGTTGGCCCGCCTGATCTGGCGTCCACCACTGCCCTGCCAGCAAGCGATTGTCGTCTTGCATGTCCGCAGCCCAGGATAAATTGAACTCGCGCTCGGCCAGCCGCTTGGCGCGCTCATCCTTATAGCTGGCAATGTCCAGCGGCTTGCCGTTAATCGCGGTCAGGCGCGCCCTCACCATGGGGTGCAGCTCTGGCGTCGGCAGGCCTTCCTGTTTAAAAAATGCCTTGATCGCGTCCAGCTGATCCGCCTGGATGTTAATGACAAACCGGTTAGGCGCATCCGGCGGCAGGGAAGATTGCCAGTTATGCAGCAAATCGCCGCGTATCAGGGCGAGCAACATGAGCGCCGCCATGCCCAGGCTGAAACCCAGCACCTGTGCCATGAAGAGTCGGGGCCGACGCCGTATGGCAGCAAGCCCCAGTTGCACGGCCCCCGATTGCTGTTGCGGCAAGGCCAGCAGCAAGCGCCGCAACAAGCGGGTTAAAGCGAGCACGGCAATGATCAAGGCAGAGAAACCACCAATCGCGGCCAGGGCCAATTTGATATCCCCAGCATGCCAGGCAATCAGCCCAAATGCCAGCAACACGCTGGGCGTGTATTGCCAGACCGCAGACCATGATGGCAAGGCAATATCCTGCCGCAAAATATGCAAGGCCGGCACGTTGCGCAAACGCAGCAGGCTGGGCCACATTACGGCCAGCAAGGTCGCAAAGCCAACAATAAATCCGGCGAGTGCGGGTTGCCAGCTCGGGGCCGGCAAAGTCTCGACAAACAGTTTACCCGCCAGCCAGCCCAGGCCCAGTTGCCCAACAAACCCGAGCAGGCTGCCGAGCGCACTGCCGATCACCGCCAGCATCAGCGTCTGTAATAAAAGAATTCGCGAGATGAGCTTGCCGGAGGCGCCAAAGCAACGCATCAGCGCATAGCTATCCTGACTGCTCTGCACATAGGGCATGGCCGCCAGAAACATCGCCACCATCGCCAATACCACGCTCACCATGGCGGCCAACCCGAGAAATTGCTGGGTTTTCTCCAGGGCATTGCGGATTTCCGGCCGGGCTGTCGCCAGATCCTGCAAACGTTCGCCGCGGGCCAGCAGCGGCTGCGCCCAGTCGGTATAGCTTTTCATGGCACCAGCATCGGCTGCCAGCAGCAGCTGGTATTTCACCCGGCTGCCAAACTGGATCAAACCTGTCGCCTGCACATCCGCCGCGTTCATCATCACCCTGGGGGCAAAGCTGAACATATCGCCGCCACGCGATGCCTCGCTATAAAGAATAGCGCTCACTTTGAAACGACTATTGCCGAGCTCCAGGCTATCCCCTTCTTGCAATTGCAGGCTATTCGCCAGGCGGGGTTCTATCCACACCGTACCTGGCGCGGGAATCGTTTGTGCCTCATGCGCAGTTCCGCCGTTCTGCTGGATCATCAGCGCGCCACGTAAAGGAAAGCCCTCCCCCAGCGCCTTGATTTCACTAAGCTGGCTGCGCTCGCCGCTCAGGACCATGCTGGGGAATTCCAGCGTATGGCTGATCTGTATATTGGACTGCCTGGCTTCTTCAGCAAAGCGCGGTGGAATGGGATGATCCGCCACAATAACGGCATCGGCACCCAGCAGCATGGCGCCTTGGCGCGCCAGCGTGGATTGAATGCGGTCTGTAAAAAATCCGACGGAGGTGGTAGCGGCCACCGCCATCACCAGGGCGAGCAACAGCACCCGGATTTCGCCTGCGGCCCACTGGCTGCGCAGCTGACGCCAGGCCAGGTTGAATGCCAGACTCATGCCACACCTTCCAGCTCAACGATACGGCCCTGCTGCAGGCTCAGCACGCGGCCGCAGCGATTCGCCAGCTTGAGATCATGCGTCACCAGTACCAGCGTGGTGCCGGATTCGGCATTGAGCGCGAACAAGAGCTCGATGATGTTTTCGCCAGTGGCAGCATCCAGATTGCCTGTGGGCTCATCGGCGAACAGGATGGCAGGCCGCGGCGCAAATGCCCGTGCGATGGCGACGCGCTGCTGCTCACCTCCGGAAAGATGACGTGGGTAATGCGAGAGGCGATGCGCCAGCCCGACACGTTCCAGCGCAGCCATGGCCTGCGATTTGGCATCGTCACGCCCCGCCAGTTGCAAGGGCAGCATGACATTTTCCAGCGCCGTCAGCGTAGGCAAGAGTTGAAACGACTGAAACACAAAGCCCATGCTGCGTGCTCGCAGGGCCGCGCGTCCATCTTCATCCAGCGGTGCGATATCCTGCCCCTGGATCAGCACTTTCCCCTGCGTGGGGTTGTCCAACCCGGCGAGCAAGCCCAGCAAGGTGGACTTGCCGGAACCGGAACTGCCGACAATGGCAATCCGCTCCCCTGCTGCAATCGCCAGATCCAGTCCACTCAGGATGACCAGCGGGTTACCATTACTGTTAACATGTTTATCGAGTTTTACTGCTTCAACTGCCAAAGGTTTCTGCATGATTTTCCGTTTACTGATCATTACGTTTTTTTCGTGTTGCACCGCGCTCACCGCCATGGCGGCCGCGCCATCCAGCAATTCTGCACCTGTCATTCTGGTGTTCGGCGACAGCCTGTCGGCTGGCTATGGTATTCCGCGTGAATCGGGCTGGGTCAGCCTGCTGCAGCAGCGTTTGCAACAACGCGGGCTGCCGCATCGTGTCGTCAATGCCAGCATCAGCGGCGAAACCACCAGCGGTGGCCTGAGCCGCATCGCCGAGGCCGTGCGTACGCATCAGCCCTCGCTGGTGCTGGTGGAGCTGGGGGCGAATGACGGCCTGCGTGGCCTTCCCGTTGAGCAGATGCAGCAAAACCTCAACAAGATCATCGCCACCAACGAGGCTGCCAAGGCCAGGACCATCCTGATCGGCATGATGATTCCCCCCAACTATGGCCCTCGTTATACGCAATCGTTCAATGGCAGCTTCCGCGAGTTGGCAGAAGCGCACAAATTGCCGCTGGTGCCCTTTCTGCTGGAAGGCGTGGCAGGCAATGCCAGCCTGAATCAGGACGATGGGCTGCACCCACGTGCCGAAGCCCAGGAGCGATTGCTGGATAACGTATGGAAGGTGCTGGCACCTGCACTGAAAATCGCGCCTTAACTCTGCTGTTTCAAGGGGCTGCCGCTCCAGCGTATCAGCAGCCCTTCCTCATGCGACTCCGCCTGCAAATGGCTTGCCATGCCGATACCCGGCACCCAGATCAACACATCATCAGCAAACACCAGCGGTAACTGCTCGCGCTGCCAGGGTGGCATCTCAGCCTCCTGCAGCCAATGCTTGAGCGACCGGCTTGGTCGATTGGCATAGGGCTTGAAATACTCACCGCCTTGCCGGTGGCGAATATGAAGGCGTTTCCCGGCAAGGCGTTCAAGTGCCAATCCGGCACCCCGCTGTTGTTCAAACTTGAGCTGGCTACCGTCAGGCAAGGCGACCACAGGCTGTTGATCCCAGACGATATCCAGATCGGCAGACTTGCGTTGGGCTACCACATAGGCATGTCCACGATACCGCCGCAGCCACAAGCCCTGTTCGCCATCCAGCAGCAAGGCGAGTTTGGCATCGTCTGCGGCCGTTAGCAGTTGCCGCAGCATTTCCTGCAGATGCTCGCGGTGCGGCAGGTAACGCAAGCGCGACGATAACCACCAGCGCAGCAGATTGCGCGCGCGCGCCTCGCCCAGTGCCTGCAAGCGGGCCACATTCAAAGCATCCCCACGCTGGGCATCTGCAGCATCCAGCTGTGCCAGCGCCATCTGCAGGCTCTCGGCTTCAGCCGCATGCAGCGCACTGCGCGCGAGCGCCTTGCCTGCGCCAGGGAATCGCTGCTCCAGCAGCGGCAACACTTGCTGGCGACAAAAATTACGGTCGTAATGGGTATCGTGATTGCTTTCATCTTCTACCCATTCCAGCTGATGCTGCGCGGCATACTCAGCCAGCTGCGCGCGTGAAATATCCAGCAAAGGGCGCAGCAGACCTTGCTGAGCATCATAACTCGCCATGGCGGCAAGGCCGCGCATACCTGCGCCGCGCAGCAGTTGCAGCATGACGGTTTCTGCCTGGTCATCCAGATGATGGGCCAGTACCACATAATCGGCGTGGGCCGCCCGCATGGCTTCATAGCGCAGATGCCGTGCAGCGGCCTCCAGCCCCTGCCCGCTATCGCGCGGCACCTGCACATGCACGACCTGCAAGGGGATAGCATGGCTGGCGCACAGGCGCTGACAATGCTCTGCCCACTCATCGGCATGCGGACTCAAGCCATGATGCACATGCATGGCGGAAAGCCGGATGCCGGGGTTATTGGGTAGCGTCGCCAGCAGGTGCAGCAAAACGCAGGAATCCAGCCCGCCGCTCAGCGCGACGAGCAAATGGCCTTCAATATGGTGTTGGGTAATGAATTGCTGCAGATGTTGCTGCAAGCGGGAGGAATGAAGCGCCCCGGCAGAACCCGGGGCGGCAGAATGTGACATCGACGGAGGCGGCGACTTGTCTATTTGACAGTAACTTCCTTGAATTCGCCGTAGCTCATCAGGCGCTCATACCGGATCGTCAGCAACTGATCGACAGGCACGGCCTGCAAGCGCAGCAGCTCTTCGGCAATGGCACGACGCAGATTCTGCATCATGACTTCCGGGTTGCGGTGGGCGCCGCCCATAGGCTCGCTAACGATACGATCCACCAGACCGGCTGTTTTCAGACGAGTGGCGGTAATGCCCAAAGTTTCCGCGGCCACCGATGCCTTGTCGGCACTCTTCCACAGAATGGAAGCGCAACCCTCAGGCGAGATCACGGAGTAAGTGGAGTATTGCAGCATCATGAGATGATCGACCACGCCCAGTGCCAACGCACCGCCAGAGCCACCCTCACCGATAATCACGCCAATGATCGGGGTCTTCAGTTCGGCCATGACGAACAGGTTCCGGGCAATCGCTTCAGACTGGCCGCGCTCTTCCGCACCAATGCCAGGATAAGCACCCGGGGTATCAATCAGGGTAATAATCGGCAGGCCAAATTTCTCGGCTAGGCGATAAAGACGCAGTGCTTTGCGATAGCCTTCAGGGCGTGGCATGCCAAAGTTGCGGTATTGACGTTCTTTTACATCCCGGCCTTTTTGATGGCCGATCACGACCACGGGCTGACCTTCAAACCGTGCCAGGCCACCGACAATCGCAGGGTCATCGGCAAAGGCACGGTCGCCGTGCAATTCTTCAAAATCGGTAAACATACCCTGAATGTAATCCAGGGTGTAAGGACGCTGCGGATGGCGTGCCACTTGGGAAATCTGCCAGGCATTGAGCTTGCTGTAGATTTCCTTGGTAAGGGTCTGGTTTTTTTGCTGCAAGCGGTCAATTTCTTCCGAAATATCCAGCGCAGAGTCATCCTGAACGTAACGCAGCTCTTCGATCTTGCCTTCCAGCTCGGCGATCGGCTGCTCAAATTCCAGGAAACTCGTTTTCATATCTTTGGCCATGCAAACTCTACCGTTTTCTAAACTGGTTTAATTATAAAGGATTTTAACATTATCTTCGCTTAACCAGCCCTTAAGATTGCTTAACAGCTCGTCATGCAATTCCACCCGCCACTGCTCGCCCAGCATGAGCTCCACGCGGGCACTGCCGTTGTGATATTCGATCTTCACGGCGCAATGGCGGCGGTCTTCTTCGCCACCCTGCCGGCAATACGGCGCGAGAATCTCGCGCAGGCGTCCGGCATCGGCCTGACCATTGCACGAAATCTTGAGCAGGCTGGCATTGGCACTGCGGGCCGCCGCCAGATCGTAGACCTTGCGGGCATTGACGCGCAAGCCACCGGAGAAATCATCATTGCTGACGCGCCCTTCCACAATCACCAGCGCATCTTCCTTCAACAGATGCTGGCTCTGGTTGAGCAGCTCATTGCCCACCACGATTTCTATGCGCGATGTCGCATCATCCAGCGTCACAATCGCCATTTTGCCGCGCTGCGTCATGCGGATGCGTATGCCCATGACCACACCCGCCAGCAGCTGCGGCTGATCCTGCGGCTTGAGATTGCCCAGCGTGGTACGGACAAATGTCGCCAGCTCGCGCTTGTAACCTTCATACGGGTGACCGCTGAAATAGAAACCCAGGGCTGATTTTTCCTGCTGCAGCTTTTCCTGCTCGCTCCAGGCATTCACCTTGGGCAGGGTGTGCGCCACGCTATCGGACATTTCACCGAACAGGCTATTCTGCCCGCTGGCCGCCCCACTCTGCTCTGCCGCGCTGATGGCAAGGCTGACGCCAGCCAGCAAGGCCGCGCGGTTGGGTTCCAGCTTGTCGAATGCGCCTGCGCGTATCAGCGACTCGATCACACGGCGATTGACCTTGCGCAGATCCAGACGGCGACAGAAATCGAACAGGTCCTTGAATGGCCCCTCGGCTTCGCGTACAGCGAGGATCACCTCAATCGCTGCCCAGCCGGTGCCTTTAACGGCGCCCAAGCCATACAGCACCTGCTTGTCGCTAATAGGCTTGAAGCGGAACTCACTCTGGTTGATATCTGGCGCCAGCACTTCCACGCCATTTGCCGCGCAATCATCGTAAAAGATGTGCACGCTGTCGGTGTTGTTCATGTCCGCCGACATGGTGGCCGCGAGGAACGCGGCCGGGTAATGCGCCTTGAGGTAAGCCGTGTGGTACGCCACCAGGGCGTAAGCTGCCGCGTGTGACTTGTTGAAGCCGTAGCTGGCGAACTTTTCCATCAGGTCAAACAGCTCGGCCGCCTGCTTTTCCGGCGTGCCGTTCTTCACCGCACCTTCAACGAAAACGGCACGCTGCGCGTCCATTTCCTCTTTTTTCTTTTTACCCATGGCGCGGCGCAGCAAGTCGGCGCCGCCGAGGCTGTACCCCGCCACCACTTGGGCAATCTGCATCACCTGCTCCTGATAGACCATGATGCCGTAGGTTTCTTTCAGGATGGGCTCCGTAGCCGGGTGCGGATACTCCACACGCTGCTGCCCATGCTTGCGGCGGCAGAAATCGGGGATCAGGTCCATCGGGCCCGGACGATACAGCGCCACCAGGGCGATAATGTCCTCAAAGCAGTCCGGCTTGGCCTGCTTCAGCATGTCTTTCATGCCGCGCGATTCCAGCTGGAACACCGCCGTGGTATTGGCAGATTTCAACAGCTGGTAGGTCGGCTTGTCGTTGATCGGCAAGGTCTCAAAATCGAGCGGCGGCAGCTCCTTGAGCGCGCGCTGGGCATTGGCATTTTCCAGCGCCATTGCCAGAATGGTCAGCGTGCGCAAGCCCAGAAAATCGAACTTCACCAGGCCAACGGCTTCCACGTCATCCTTGTCGTACTGGCTAACCAGGCTTTCGCCATTCTGCTGGCAATAGATAGGCGAAAAATCCGAAATCTTGCCGGGCGAGATCAGCACCCCGCCAGCGTGCATGCCGATATTGCGGGTCAGGCCTTCCAGCCTGAGCGCCAGCTCCAGCAACTCGTTGACTTCTTCTTCCTGCTCGCGCCGCTCCTTGAGTTGCGGCTCTTTTTCCAGCGCATCGGACAAGGTAATGCCAAGCTCATTCGGAATCAGCTTGGCAATGCCATCCACAAAGTTGAACGGCAGGTCCAGCACACGGCCCACGTCGCGGATCACGGCCTTGGCGGCCATGGTCCCGAAGGTGGCGATTTGCGATACCGATGCCAGGCCGTATTTATGCTTCACATAATCAATGACGCGATCGCGGCCTTCCTGACAGAAGTCGATATCGAAGTCGGGCATGGAAACCCGCTCAGGATTCAGGAAACGCTCAAACAGCAAGGCGTATTGCAGCGGATCCAGATCGGTAATGCCCAGGCTGTAAGCCACCACCGAGCCCGCACCGGAACCCCGGCCCGGCCCCACTGGCACGCCATTATTCTTGGCCCAGTTGATAAAGTCGGCCACGATAAGGAAATAACCGGGGAAGCCCATCTGGATGATGATATTGGTCTCGAACTCCAGGCGGGTGAGGTAGACAGGCCGCTTGGCATCGCGCACGGCCTCGTCCGGATACAACACCTGCAGGCGCTTCTCCAGCCCCAGCTTGGCCTGCACTACCAGGTATTCGTCCAGGCTTTCGCCATTCGGCGTCGGGAATTGCGGCAGATAGTTTTTGCCCAGCGTCAGCGTCAAATTGCAACGCTTGGCGATTTCCACGCTATTGGCCAGCGCCTGTGGCACATCGGCGAACAGCGCTGCCATCTCGGCCTGGGTCTTGAAAAACTGCTCGGGCGTGAAATGCTTGGGGCGACGGTTATCGGCCAGCACATAACCTTCGGCAATGCAGACGCGGGCCTCGTGTGCCTTGAAGTCATCCGCCTGCATGAACTGCACGGGATGTGTTGCCACCACCGGCAGATCCAGCTCACCAGCAAGCGCCAGGGCGCGGCTGATGTAAAACTCCTGCTGGGCATGGCCTGCGCGTTGCAGCTCGATGTAAAAACGGTTGGGGAATAACGCTGCCCATTGCTGGGCCAGGGCCAAGGCCGCCTGCTGGTTACCCTGCAATATCGCCTGCCCAACATCGCCCGCCATGGCGCCAGACAGCATGATCAGACCTTCGCCTCCGGCTTCTACCAGCCACTGGCGCTTGATTTCGGCGCGGCCGCGATGCTGGTTTTCCAGATAGGCACGGCTCAGCAATTCACATAACTTGAGATACCCTGCGTGCGTCTGGCACAGCAGCAGCAATCGATAAGGCTGATCGCGGTTGGTTTCATTTTCCAGCCACAGATCGCAGCCGAGCACGGGCTTGAGGCCTTTGCCGCGGGCGGATTTGTAAAACTTGACGGCACCAAAGAGATTGCTGAGATCGGTCAGCGCCAGCGCTGGCATGCGGTCAGCGGCGGCCGCCTTGACGTAGTCGCCAATGCGCACCGTGCCATCCACCACGGAGTATTCACTGTGGCAACGCAGGTGTATGAAAGTGGGTTGTGACATGGGGTCAATTTTACCCGATTCGGGGCGCTTTTTCCGCCCTGGGCATGCACAAAAAGCGAGAGATCCGACTTGACTTTGCGCCGCTTTGCGGGGGCGCGGGAGGCCAGCTTGGCGCAAAGCAGCAAGCCATCGCGAACCGGGCAGCGCGCGGCTGCCCTCGAGCACCGTTCCGTTACTGAGCGTCCAGCAGGGCTTTCACTTGCGCCAGCAACTCGTCATCCTGCACGGGTTTGCCAAGATAGGCATTCACGCCTAATTCGCGCGCAAGGCTGCGGTGCTTCTCTGCCGTGCGCGAGCTGATGATCAACAGCGGAATATTGGCAGTGCGGCTATCGCCACGGATATTGCGCACCAGTTCAAAGCCATCCATGCGCGGCATTTCAATATCGCTCAGGATCAGGTCGGGCAGGCTGTCCTGCAAGAGTTGCAGCGCATCCATGCCATCCTTGGCGACCACCACGCGATAGCCTTCGCGCTCCAGCAGACGGCTCAACACCTTGCGCATGGTCAGCGAGTCATCCACCACCATGATCTCGGGCGCACGTGGCGGCACGGTGTCCACATTGACCACCTGCACGCTGCCCACCGCCAGCGCTTCACGGTTGGCAAGCTGCACCGGATTGATGAAGAGCACGATATTGCCATCGCCCATCACACTGGCTCCGGCCATGCCCGGCACCCGCGCCAGCTGCGGGCCTATCGGCTTCATGACCACTTCGACATTGCCCAGCACTTCGTCCACATGCAGCGCAATGTGGTAACTGCCGCTGCGCAGCAAAATCACCGGCGTATAGCGCTGGTCCTGCGGCTGTGTCGCGCTGTCGCCAATCAGTTGCGCGAGGTAATACAGCCCGTACGACTGATCAGCCCAGTTAAGCTGCCCTTCGGCCCTGGCTTGAGCCAGCGCATCGGGTTTCAGTTTCTGCACTTGCTCCACCATCACCGCAGGCAAGGCGAAGACATGCTGACCGGCACGCACCATCACCACCTGCGCCACTGATAGCGTCACCGGCAGGTAAATGCTGAACGTAGCCCCCTGCCCGGCCTGATTGGCGATATCAATACGCCCACCCAGACCGGTAATATCGCTGCGCACGGAATCCAGCCCCACGCCACGGCCGGCAATCTGCGTGACATTATCGGCCGTGGAGAATCCAGGCTCGAATATCACCGCCAGCAAGGTCGCATCGCTAAGCTTTTGATCCGCCACCAGTAAACCGCGCTCTATGGCTTTTTGCCGCACCTGCGCCAGCGGAATGCCCGCGCCATCGTCGGTCACGGTGAGGGTGATTTCATCGTTTTCACTCTTGACCTGCAAGCGTATGGTGCCCGTCTCGGGCTTGCCGGTCGCCCGGCGCTCCGCCACGGACTCCAGGCCATGCGCAACCGCATTGCGCAAGAGGTGCTCCAGCGGCGCCCCTATCTTGTCCAGCACGGTTCGGTCAATCTGTACCGTTTCGCCCTCAATCAGCAATTCGGCGGGCTTGCCCAGCGTACGGGCTGTCTGCCGCACAATGCGTTGCAGCCGCTCGCTGATCATGGAAAACGGCACCATGCGCACATCCATGAGGCCATATTGCAGCTCACGGTTCATGCGCGCCTGCTGCTGCAGGGCAGATTCGGTCTCGCCCAGATTGCCGAGCAGGCCATGCTGGATGGTGGAAACGTCGTTCACGCTTTCCGCCATCATGCGGGTCAGTTCCTGCAGGCGGGTAAAGCGGTCAAACTCCAGCGGATCAAAGGTTTCGCTGGTTTCCTGCAGATGCGCCATGCGCGACTGCATCTGGCTCTCGGCCTCGATTTCCATTTCACGCAACTGATTGCGCAAACGTGCCACGCTCTCGGTCAGATCCTGCGAGTATTGCTTGAATGCCAGCATCTCGCGCTCCATGCGCGAACGGGCGATACTGATTTCCCCGGCTTCGTTGATCAGCCTGTCCAGCACATCGCCACGCAAGCGCAGGTATTGCGCCTGACGCTCGGCAGGCATGCCGGGGGCCACGGGAGGCGCATCGGCCGCCACCGGACCTTGTTCAGCGGCTTCCAGCAGACTGCCGATCTGGTCCAGATCATTGAACAAATGCTCAAAGTCCAGCGCCTGCCCATCCTGCTTGCGGGCACGCACGATGGTGTCTTCCATATCGTGCACCACATCGGCCAAAGCCATCTGGCCTGCCATGCGGGCACTGCCCTTCAGGGTGTGCAGCGCGCGCTGCAGCTCTTCCGGATGCTCATGGGCCTCAGGTGCATGACGCCAGGCGCGCAATTCGGAACCGATGCGCGGCACCAGCTCATGCGCTTCGATCATGAAGATGCCATGCAATTCGCTCTCGATGGATAGCTCTGGCTCTGGCTCTGGCTCTGGCTCTGGCTCTGGCTCTGGCTCTGGCTCTGGCTCTGGCTCTGGCTCTGGCTCTGGCTCTGGCTCTGGCTCTGGCTCTGGCTCTGGCTCTGGCTCTGGCTCTGGCTCTGGCTCTGGCTCTGGCTCTGGCTCTGGCTCTGGCTCTGGCTCTGGCTCTGGCTCTGGCTCTGGCTCTGGCCCGAAATCAATATCCTTGAAGAGTTCGATTACTTTAGCCGCTGCACTCATCGCGTCAGCGGACGGGCCAGAGTCCGACTGATCCTCAGTCGTACTTTCCTCCGGCGCCTCTTCAACTTCTGGTTCTTCTTCTGCAAGCTCTTCTGTATCCAGCGCTTCGTCGTCTGCCGTCGCATCGGAAGGCAATGCCTCCGTCTCAATGTCATCAGCGACGGCCTGCATCTCGGTGTCGACGTCCTCGACCGCCTCAGCTGGCATATCGACTGCCACGTCCGCATCGGCTTCAGTTGGAGCATTAGCCGCTTCAACGGCTTCGCGCAGGGCGGCGAGCAAGCCCATGTTCTGGCGTGGCTGGCGGAACTGGCCTGCCTTGCGCAGCATATCGGCCAATACCGATACCACGTTGTCGGCCAGCTTGCGTTGTTGCGGCGTCCATTCGGCGCCTTGCACATCCAGCCAATGCTCCAGCGCACGGGCGAGATCGGCAATGGCTTTGAAGCCTGCGGTGCCGGCATTGCTGGCTAGCGTATGGGCGGCGCGGCGGCTCGCTTCGGGCGGGGCTTCGTCCTTGTCCTTCAGGCCGTCGACCCAGGCCTTGAGCATGGCGAGATGCTGATTGGCCTCGCCCATGAAAATATCAAACAGCGCACGGCTAAGCTTGCGGGTGCCGCCAATAATGACTTCGGCTGCGCTGCTGAGGCCGGGCTGGCTGGCGCATTCGTCTTCGAGTTCAGCGGCCTGGGCAAGCCAGGGGGCAGGGTCTATGGTGACTTCAGCGCTCTGGCGCAGGGTATCGGCCCATCCGGCAAAGGCACTGGCAGCGGATTGGGTAAACGCCAGCTGATTGGGGCTGGGCACCACGCGGCTATCGATCACGCGATTCAGCAGTTTTTCCACTGCCCAGCCGACTTCACCCAGATTCACCAGACCTATGGTGCGGCCACTGCCTTTCAGCGTATGAAAGCCGCGCCGCAAATCCACCATGGCGCGACGGTCGGTGGCATTGACGCGCAGGGCTTGCTGCTGCTGCGCAATGCTGGCGAGCACTTCTTCCGATTCGGTCAGGAATACATCCAGCAACTCGGCATCGTGGGCGCGATCCGGCACCAGCGCAGGCTCGGGTTCAGGCGTTTCTTCTTCCTGTGCGGCGCTGGCAGCGGCTTCATTAGCGGCGGCGAAGCTTTCCTGCAGCGTGGGCACATGGTCTTCCACCAGCGCATGCAGGTCTTCTTCCGCGTCGTCCGCCAGGGCATCGGGCGACATCTGGGCCTGCAGCATTTCCAGCGCTACGCGCATGGCGGTCTCGGCCTCGGGGCGCAAACGCGGAAAGCCGCTGACATAAAAATCCATGGCGCTCAGCGCTTCGGCCAGCGCCTCGAAAATGCCGGTAGAAGGTGCCACCGCATCATGCTGCAAGCTTTCGAGGGTCGCCTCGGTAAAGCGCGACAAGGTGGCGGGCAGCGTGAGATCCAGCAAATCAAAGGCGCCGGTAATCTGGGTCAACAGTGGCTGGCATTGCAGCACGGCATCGCGCTGGTCCGGTTTGCGGAAATAGCCATCCAGCAAGGGCTCAATGGTTTCCAGCACCTGGTGGATATGCTTGCCCATGGTCGCCAGCAAGTCCGCTGACAGCGGCGTTCCGCTGAGATCGGCGCCAGGCGTGGGCTGACGCCCTTCTGCCAGCTCCTGCAGGCGGGCAGCCTGCTGATGCTGGCGCTGGATCAGCGCATCGCTCAAGTCCACATAATGATTGAAGGTCTCTTCCAGCAGGGCCAGGGTGGAGGCGACCTCCAGCATGGCCGAATTGCTGACCACGTCCGCGCCTGCCAGGACGCGCATATTCATGCGCTGCAAGGCTTGCAGCATGGTATTCAGGCTGTCGTAACGAAAGGTCTGCTTGACCAGGCTATCACGCAGCTGAATGCTGAACTGCTCCAGCAGAGCCTTGAATTTGTATTCCTCATAGGCGGCCCAGGCATCCTGCAGGGCACGCAGCAAGGCCAGCATGCGCTTGGCGAGCTCGCGGTCTTCGCTCTCGACCTTGACATCCTGCGGCGTGCGCGGCGGCTCGGGCAGATAAGCCTGCAGCTCAAAGGCCGTCTGCACCTGCTGCAGGGCGTCGGTCTCGGCCGGGCTGATGGCGATGAAATACAGGAGGTCACGCAGCAGATTGCCACTGGCGCGGGTAGCGCCGTCATACAGACTGCGCAGTTGCTGGTCTATGCGGCGGCAGAGCTTCTTGATGCTGGCATTGGCCGCATGCTCGGGTTGCTGCAGGATATCGACAAACACACTGGCGACCCACCACAGCGTTTTCTGCCCCCCCTGCTTTTGTACCTGCTGCACTTGCTGCAATGCGGCACGCAGGATGTCCTGGCCTTCGGCGCCTTGCGATTTCAGCCAGATCAGCAGGCCTTTCTGGAATGCAGAGCGCTGCTCGGCCAGAAAACCAGCCAGCGCCTCATCAGGCAATGCTTGCGTGGGCAAATCACGCGGGGCACGCACATCGGTATCCGGGAAAAACAGTTCACTCTCTTCGGCTTCTTCACCATGCAGGGCCTGCAGGGCAGCAAAGGCGGGAAATAACAGCAGGGGCCGATCCGACGCCCCATCCACCAGCGCCTGCAGATAACGACTCAGGGCCTGGACGCCGTTTATCATGGCCTCCAGTGCCGCTGGGCTCATGGCAATCTCGCCCTTTTGCAGGGCCGCGGCTACATATTCGATCTCGGCACAGAAGCGTTTGCAGCCCTCCAGCCCGACCATGTCGAGCGCACCGCTCACCTGGTAAAGATGGGTTTGCGAAAACTTCAGGCTGGCGGCGTCTTCCGGGGTTTGCTGCAGGGTGGCCAGATTCTCCAGCACGCTTTTCAGCGCCTGGTCTATCTCACCCTTGACCCAGTTAAGGGGCCCTATGTCGAAATCGTCAACCACGGCTAGCTCCTGTGCGGCTTTACCATCAGGACAACTTGAAGCCGGCCACCGAGGCGCGGAGTTCTTCGGCCAGCGTGGCAAGCTGTTCGACCGATTGCGCGGTCAGCTTGGTGCCCTCCGTGGTTTGCGAGGTGATGTTCTGAATCTTCTGCATGTTGCGGCTGACGGTAGAGGCCACTTCGGTCTGCGCCACCGTCGCTTCGGAAATCGCCTGGATCAGGCGCGCCAGATTGGTACTCACCGTTTCAATTTCATTCAGGGCCTGACCGGCAGCATCCGACAGGCGCGCGCCATCGACCACACCCTCAGTGCTTTTCTCCATCGCCACCACGGCACTGTTGGTATCGGTCTGAATGGTTTTCACAATCGCGCTGATCTGCTTGGTCGCTTCTGATGAACGCTCGGCCAGTCGCTGCACTTCTTCTGCCACCACGGTAAAGCCACGACCAGCTTCACCGGCGGAGGCCGCCTGAATCGCGGCATTCAGCGCCAGAATATTGGTCTGCTCGGTAATGTCGGAAATCAGCTCCACGATTTCGCTAATTTCCTGCGAGCTTTCACCCAGGCGCTTGATGCGCTTGGAGGTTTCCTGAATCTGCGTGCGGATTTCATTCATGCCGGAGATGGTGTTCTGCACCGCCTTCGCACCCTGGGTGGCCGCTTGCAGCGAGCGTTGCGCCACTTGCGAGGCCTGACCGGCGTTGCTGGACACATGCAGGATGGAACGCGTCATGTTGTTGATAGCGTCACTGGTTTCGCCAATCTGCTTGGACTGCTCCTCAGTCGCTTTCAACAGGTAATCGGAGGTGGTACGGGTTTGCGCCGTCGCCTGGTTCACCTGCTCGGTCGCGCGGTTGATCTCGGCTACCAGGTCACGCAGGCTGTCGATGGTGTAGTTGATGGAATCGGCAATGGCGCCAGTGATGTTTTCCGAGACTTGCGCCTTGACCGTGAGATCACCGTCGGCCAGATCGCCCATTTCATCCAGCAAGTGCAGAATGGCTTCCTGGTTGCCGAGGTTGGTCTGTTCGATATCCAGGAACTGGCGGCGCGCCGACAGCACCTGGCGATAGCCCACCACAATCAGCATCAGCAAGGCCAGCAGCCCGGATAACACGGAGAGAATCAGAAACAGGTTGGCGCGACCCTGCTGCTTGTATTGATCCACCATGCGGCGGGCGGTGGCGACGATCTCATCACTGGTGTTGACGATGCTGATAAGCTGGGCCTTGTTGGCTTCATCCGCCAACACATCGGGGCTCAGCGTTTTAAGCGAATTGTGCAGCTGCTGCCAGGAAGCCTCCAGCTTGTTGAGGGCGGGAACCACTTCCTGCCCGCGGAACAGCGTGTCAGCTTCCAGCTTGCGCATCTGCTTGAGGTCGCTCTCCACACTGCCCATGACATTCACCAGACGCACGCTGGCCGCTTCACGGCTATGCGTGGCCAGCACGGCATCGCGCGCAGCCTGCTGCACAAACACCTGAACATCGCCCGAGAGGATGGAAAAACGGTTATCGCGCTCGACCTGGGTGATGTTGAACAGCAGATTGAGCAAGGCCACGGCAGCGGCGATCAGGAAAAATACCAGCAAGGTCTTGGGAATGCCCGAGGCCGAGCTGTCTCCCTGCCCTGTCAATGCGGACTTCACCCCGGAGCGCAAGCGCGCCAGCAGTGACGGTGTGTTTCCCTTTTTTGCTGCATTCAATGCCATATCACCCCTTTGTATGTTGCGGCCTCAAGCCTGGTAGGGCTCAAGGTAAATTCTGTACCACCTGTCTGTCACTGGCTCCGCCTGACCCGGGCTCCCGTTGCGTTGGGCAAGCGACCGGAATATCAGCGAAGACTAGGCAGCCACCTGCATGAATTCGCTGCCCGTCAGCAAGCCTTCCAGCGCGAGCACTTGCCAGACCTGGCCATGCTCATCCTTGTAATGCTCACCGTGAGTATCAGGCTCGCCTGGCTCAGGCGTCTGCACAGTCATGCTTTCCAGCGTACGCAGCCCCACCAGACGGTCAATCAGCAAGGCGGCGTTCACCTGATAACGTTCGTGTACCAGCAAGATGCGGCTTTGCGCGGTCATCGAAGTAAATGGCCCACCCATAAAGGCAGCCAGATCGGTAATGCCGTAAAGATTGCCGCGTACATTGGCCATGCCCAGAAACCAGCTACGCGTCAGCGGCACCGGGCTGATGTCCGGCACTGGCAGCACTTCGCTGATATCGCGCAGGTTGATCAGCCAATGTTGTCCGCCGACTTCCACCCCCAGGCGCGAGCTGCTGGTGCTGCCTGCGTTGGCCGTCACCTCTTGCAGGCGGGCCAGAATATCCTGCTGGTATTCGTGCAGGTTAAGTCTGGCCATTTTCCAGAGCCCGTATCTTGTTCAGCAATTCGTCCAGCTGCACTGGCTTGATGGCGCAATCCTTGGCGCCCTGACGCAAGGCCCACAGGCGATCGGTGGCTTGCTCCTTGCCGGTGCACATGATGACAGGGATATGCGCCGTGAGCGGGTTTTTTGAGAGTGCGCGCGTAGCCTGAAAGCCATTGAGGCCCGGCATCACCACATCCATCAGCACCAGATCGGGCGCTTCGGCCGCGACTTTTTCCAGGCATTCTTCGCCATTCTCGGCGGTCATCACGGTAAAGCCGGCATCCACCAGCAATTCCGTCAGATAAAAACGATCGGTAAAGGAATCATCCACGACCAGAATCTTTTGAATCGCCATGCCTATTCCTCGTCCGTTTCCACGCGGGCGTGATTGGTCACCGCATGCAGCAGCGACTCTTGGGTAAAGGGCTTGGTTAGGTATTGGTCTGAGCCCGCCATGCGGCCGCGAGCGCGGTCAAACAGGCCATCCTTGCTGGATAGCATGACCACGGGTGTAGCTTTGTAGCGCGGGTTGCGCTTGATCAGGGTGCAGGTCTGGTAGCCATCGAGCCGCGGCATCATGATGTCGACGAAAATGAGGTCAGGATGATAGTTGGCAATCTTGGACAAGGCTTCAAAGCCATCTTCGGCCAGAATCACTTCGCAGCCGGACTGCTTGAGAAAAAGCTCGGCACTACGGCGTATGGTATTGCTGTCATCGATCACCATGACTTTCACGCCCGCTAAACTGGTTTCCCCCACCTGCATCCCCTTTTATTGTGTAGTGCACTTTTGCCGTGCACGGCGGGAGGCCATGCACTCACATCATTCTATCCAGAATTCACGATGGTGCAAGACTCGTGCTGACGCAGCCGGTCACATTCTGTTGTCATTCCAGTGTCAAACAGGTTAAATATCGCAAGCTTGCAGTCATCATGGCTGCGCCGCATCCATCAAGATGAAAGACCTCTCACAGAAGGAGGCTCACGGGAAGGGAACAATGCAGATACGACAGGAATCACTGACCGCCAAAATGACGCTGAAAGAGCTGGCGGCGAATCCCCCGCTACTCACGGCCGACCTGGTATTGGTATTTGGCTCGGTGCGCCGCTTCAGTGAAAGCAAGCTGCAAAATATCCTGCGTGACCGCTACCCCGCCGCCCAGATCGTCGGCTGCACAACGTCCGGCGAGATACATGGCAGCGGCGTCTTTGACGATAGCCTGCAGATCACCGCCATCCAGTGGAATAAAACCGAGCAACGTGTCGTGCACACCCGCATGAACAATATGCAAAGCTCGTTTGAAGTCGCCACCAATCTCGCCAGGCAACTGCAAACCCCGGCTCTGCGCACCGTGCTGCTGTTCTCCGATGGCTTGCATGTCAATGGCTCCGAATTGCTGCAAGGCTTTCAGAGCGTGCTGGGCGATATCCCGATTGTAGGCGGCATGGCAGGTGATAACGCCGCCTTTGAAAGTACCCTGCAAATCTGCAACAGCGTCATTTCCGATAATCTGGTGATTGCAGTGGGCCTCTATGGCGATAGCCTGATTACCGCCAGTGGCGCACTCGGTGGCTGGAAGCCTTACGGCCCGCCACGCAAGATCACCAAATCCGAAAAAAACGTGGTGTACGAAATGGACGGCAAACCTGCATTGCCGCTCTACCGCATGTACATCGGCGAACATTACGCCAAAGGCCTGCCTGGCACCGGCCTCAAGTTCCCCTTTGCCATTGTCGAGGAAGGCAAGCGCGAGGTGGAAAAAATCCGCACACTGCTTGCCATAGATACAGCGCGCAACAGCCTGACTTTTGCCGGCAATGTGGAAGAAGGCGAAATCGTGCGCCTGTGCCAGACCAATCACGACCGCCTGGTGGAAGGTGCCAGCGAAGCCGCCCGGCTGGTCACCGGTAACCTGCAATCGCTCAACAATACCCAGCCGGGGCTGGCCCTTTGCGTGAGCTGTGTAGGCCGCAAGGGCGTGATGAACGAGCAGACCGCGGACGAGATCGCAGCCATCAAAACCATCCTCGGGCCACAAACCACCCTCACCGGCTTTTATTCCTATGGTGAATTTGCCCCGCGCCCCAACACCTCGGACAGCGTGCTGCACAACCAGACCATGACCATAGGCTACCTCAGCGAGAATTTATCGTCCTGATGGTGGTCACTGCTGGTGTATCATCTTTCATCCGCCCTTCACGCAAGGGCGATACAGTGCAAGAAAGCGTGGGCTGAACGCACTTCCGGAAAATCCATGAGCAGCCATCCTGCAACGGCATGACACCCGGGTGTAAGCATCAGTTCAAGTGGAACCATTAGCCCCCTACGCTTTCTGATTGGCAATCCCGCCCTCAATTTCTAACAAGGACATTATCCATGACCAGCACAGTAACGCTTAAAGGCAACCCTGTAACCGTAGCTGGCGACTTCCCAAAAGTCGGCCAGACCGCCCCTGACTTTCAATTGGCCAACGCCAAGCGCGAATTGCAATCCCTGGCTGACTACGCCGGCAAGCGCAAAGTACTGAACATTTTCCCAAGTGTGGATACCCCCACTTGCGCCACCTCGGTTCGCACGTTCAACAAGCGTGCCGCTGAAGTGCCCAACACCGCCGTGCTCTGCATCTCCGCTGACCTGCCTTTCGCGCAAAGCCGTTTCTGCGGTGCAGAAGGCCTGGAAAATGTAGTGACCCTGTCCACCTTCCGTGACACCGCCAAGTTCTCCAAAGACTACGGCGTGCAAATCGCCGACAGCAGCCTGGCTGGCCTCACCGCCCGTGCCGTGGTCGTGCTGGATGAAAACAACAAGGTATTGCACAGCGAACTCGTTTCCGAGATCGCCAACGAGCCTGACTACGATGCAGCTTTAGCAGTGCTGTAAGAAAAACAAAGCTTGGGTTTAGCCTGGCGATGCGAATAAAAAAGGGGCCATTGCCCCTTTTTTATTTCCCTGTCTATCAGAAATAATGACAGCTAGCAGTCCATCGCTAATTGCCCAGGCTGCCAAATACCTTTTTAAGCAAACTGCTGGCTTGCCCCATCGGGTCCTGGCGGATGGCTTTTTCTTCTTCCGCCATCATCAGGTAGACGCCATCGAGGGTTTTCTGGGTCACATATTGTTCAAGGGTCGCCTGATCTTTTTTCACCAGGCCAAACTGGCTGCCCATCTCGGCAAACTTGTTGTATTGCTGCGCCAGCGCGACATTCTCGGTGGCTTTTTTGACGATGGGCAGGAATTTCTCAGCCATGGGGCCGGAGGTGGTTCGTTTGAAATATTGCGTGGCGGCGTCGTCACCACCAGTGAGGATATTCTTGGCATCGGAGACACTCATGCTTTTTACCGAGTTAACCAGCAGCGTCTTGGCTTCCGGCACAGCAGCTTCAGCCGCGCGGTTCATCTTGAGCACCAGTTCATCTGCCTGGTCGCCCATGCCAAACATGCGCATGGCTTTTTCGGCTTTCTTCAGATTATCTGGCAGTGGAATTTTTACCTCCGGATTATTCAGAAATCCATCCACGGCCCCCAGTTTGCCCACGGCCTTGCCTGCGCCTTGAATCAGCGCTTCCTTGAGCCCATTGCTGGCATCCTTGTTACTGAGCGAGCTAAGGTCAGCACTGTAAGCACTCAGGGTAAAAGCAAGCAGGGTCAGGGTTGTGAGCAAACGGGACATGATGAATATCCATAAAGGGCATGAAGGAATCACAGTCTACCGCAAAAGAAAGGGCGTGCAAGCTTGCACGCCCCGACATTTTTATGACGGCTTGAAATGATCAACCGCGGATGGGATGCACTTTCCAGATGTTGTTGGCGTATTCGCCTATGGTACGGTCACTGGAGAATTTGCCCACGCGGGCGACATTCAGAATGGCGCGGCGCGTCCACTCTTCCTGATCCTCATACAGCCGGCCCACGGCATCCTGCGCATCAATATAGCTCTGGTAATCCGCCAGCAGCAGGTAGTTGTCGCCTTTATGCAGCAGGGTGTCAAAAATCGGCTGATAGCGGTCTGGCTCATCCACCGAGAAGAAACCGCCGGCAATCATATCCAGCACCTGGCGCAATTCTTCGTTGCTGTGGTAATAATCCCAGGGGTTGTAACCACGCGCCTTGAGCTCGGCGACTTCCGGCGTGGTGAGGCCGAAGATGAAGATATTCTCGTCACCCACCTCTTCCTTGATCTCGACATTGGCGCCATCCAGGGTACCGATGGTGAGAGCGCCATTCAGCGCCATTTTCATGTTGCCCGTGCCCGAGGCCTCGGTACCTGCAGTGGAAATCTGCTCGGAAAGATCACTGCCGGGGAACAGCAATTCGGCAGCGGAAACTTCGTAATTGGGATAGAACACCACCTTGAGCTTATCGCCCACCGCCGGGTCATCGTTGACGATGGCGGCGACATCGTTGATCAAGCGAATAATCAGCTTGGCCATCCAGTAGCCCGGGGCAGCCTTGCCCCCAAAAATCACCGTGCGCGGCGTAATGCTCTCGGCCTTGCCACTACGGATGCGGTTGTACAGGGTGATGACATGCAGCATGTTAAGCAGCTGACGCTTGTATTCGTGTATGCGCTTGATCTGCACATCGAACAGGCTATTGGGGTTGAGGCTGATGCCCGTGAGCTTGGTAATGCGGGCAGCGAGGCGGATCTTGTTCTGTAGCTTGATCTCGCGGAATGCCTGACGGAAATCGGCATCCTCGGCCAGGGGCACGATGCCCTGCAACTTGCTCAGGTCTTTGTGAAAGCCCTCGCCTATCACCTTGGCAAGCAAGGCGGTGAGCCCTGGATTGCACTGGTTAAGCCAGCGGCGCGGAGTAATGCCATTGGTGATGTTGATGAATTTGCCGGGATAAATCCGGTTGAAATCGGCAAACAAGGTGGTTTTGAGCAGCTCGCTGTGCAGCGCGGCAACGCCATTGACCGTGTGACTGCCGATCACGGCCAGGTGCGCCATGCGCACGCGGCGGCCGTGGGTTTCATCAATGATGGATACGCGGCTCAGCAGATCGGTATCGCCGGGGAAGCGGTGATTCACCATCTGCAAAAATTCATGATTGATCTTGTAAATGATGCCCAGATGGCGCGGCAACAGACGGCCGAAAAGATCAACCGACCAGGTCTCCAGCGCTTCCGGCATCAGCGTGTGGTTGGTGTAGGCAAAAATCTTGACCACCAGCTTCCACGCATGGCTCCACTCCAGCCGGTGTACATCGACCAGCTGATACATCATTTCGGCCACGGCAATCGCCGGATGGGTGTCGTTCAGCTGAATCGCCACTTTTTCCGGCAGCATGTTCCAGTCGTGATGATTGGCAAGGAAACGGCGCAGGATGTCCTGAATCGAGGCGGAGACAAAGAAATACTGCTGTTTGAGGCGGAGCTCCTTGCCTGAGACCGAGGTGTCATTTGGATAAAGCACCTTGGAGATATTCTCGGTGGCATTGCGCTCTTCCACGGCTTTTTCGTAATTGCCATCGTTGAAATGCATGAGGTCAAACTCACGCGTAGCCTTGGCCGACCACAAACGCAGGTTGTTCACGGTTTCCGTACCATAGCCGGGAATCGGCACATCATAGGCCATGGCGACAACAGCCTCGGAATCCACCCAGTGATATTCAATGCCCTGCTCGGTGGGGAACTCCACCACATGCCCGAAGAACCGCACGATATAGGTACTCTCGGGGCGCTGGAATTCCCAGATATTGCCGTAGCGCAGCCAGTTGTCCGGATTTTCGATCTGCTGACCATGGCTGATGGACTGGCGGAACATGCCGTATTCATAGCGAATGCCATAGCCAGTGCCGGGGATATCCATGCTGGCCATGGAATCAAGGAAACAGGCGGCCAGACGCCCCAGGCCGCCATTACCCAGCGCAGCGTCGGTTTCCATCTCCACCACCTGCTCCATATCGCGCCCCAGCGCGTGCAGGCCTTCGCTCACTTCCGGTGCTATGCCCAGATTTAGGGCAGCATTGGACAACATACGCCCAATCAGGAACTCCAGAGAGAGGTAATACACGCGCTTGGGGTCACGCTCCTGATAAGCCTCAGAGGTCTTGACCCAGCGTTCCACCACATGGTCGCGAACGGTATAGGCGGTCGTGGCATACCAGTCACGAGGCGTTGCCGTTGCACTGGTTTTGAATGCCGAAAATATCAGGTGGTTCTGTAAAGCCTGTGCTATCGGGGTTTTTTCAGTAGTAACGGTGGGAGTGAACTCGGAGGGCTGGGACGCATTTGAACTTATCATGGCGGTTAGATTCCTGTCATATATCTGGAGATTCAGTACAGGCTAACGGCCCACCGTGATCTGGAGATGACATTCCCAGGCAGGAAAATCCGCTCAAAATACCAGCAGGCGCGCAGCGCACAGTGACGACTTGTCATCTAGTCTAGCAAAAAACAAGCCCGTTTAATGTGCGAATGTGGACAGCCCAAAAGCAAAACCCCGTCAAGAGACGGGGTTTTGTTAATGCAAGAGACAGCAGACAGAGATTAGTTTGCAGCAGGCTCGCTAACAAACCCCAGCTTTTGCACGCCCGCATTCTTGGCATCTGCCATCACCTTGGCGATGACTTCGTAGCGGGTTTCCTTGTCGGCACGCAGATTGATATCAGGCTGCGGCTCTTTCTTGGAAGCCTGCTCCAGCTTGAGCACCAGCTCGCCTTCTACCAGCGGGGTATCGTTCCAGTAAATCTGCCCGGCGTTATCAATCGAGATGGTGAAGGACTCGGGTTTTTCTGGAAGAGGCTGGCTGCTGGCTTGCGGCAAGTCAATGCGTACAGCGTGGGTCAGCAAAGGCGCGGTGATGATGAAGATCACCAGCAGCACCAGCATCACATCCACCAGCGGCGTGGTATTAATCTCGGCCATCGGGGCAGAATGGCTGCCCGAGCCAAAACCGTTGCCTGAACCTATCATGCTGTCACCTCTTTAAGGTGACTTTGGGGCTTTAGTGCGCTTTCTCCTGGCGTATTGCCATGAGTCAGCGGAGCACCCGTGGTCAGCAGCACATGCAGATCGTTGGCAAAGCTGTCCAGTTGCGCCATCAGCACGCGATTGTTGCGCACCAGCGCGTTGTAAGCCAGCACTGCAGGAATCGCCACGGCCAGACCAAATGCCGTCATGATCAGCGCTTCACCTACCGGGCCTGCCACCTTATCCAGGGTCGCCTGACCGCTCATGCTGATGCTGGCCAGCGCGTGGTAAATACCCCATACGGTACCAAACAGACCAACGAAGGGTGACACGCTGCCGACCGATGCCAGGATGGTCAAGCCGTTTTCCAGCCGCGCACCCTCATCGCTGATAACGCGACGCATGCTGCGTGCGACAAATTCATCCTGATTGCAGGCATCAGCCAAGCGCTTGGAAGCGTGACGCTGATGATGTTCTGCGGCTTCGACTGCCTGATTGGCAAGGCGCGACATCGGAGTGGAGACACCGTTTTCACGGATAGCAACTTCCAGCGAGCTGGCATCCCAGAAACGCTGACTGTAATTGCGCGACGCTGCACGCAGGCGCAGGGACTGGATGCCTTTCACGATAATCAGGTACCAGCTGGCGACGGACATGACCAGAAGACAGAGTGCAACGGTGATGGAAACCACGCCGCCATCGGTAATAAAGGCCAGACTATTAAACTCGTAACCGCTTTGCATGCAATATTCCTTCTTGTTTTAACTAAATAATAATGGTGCTTTTGACAATATTCTGACTAGTCGTGCAGCGAATAGCTCATCGGCACAATCGCGTACACACTTACCGCCTTGCCATTCTTGCGATACGGCGTGAAGCGGGCTGCCTTCAGCCACTCCACCGCCGCATTGTCCAGTCGTTCAAATCCGGAGCGTTCCAGCAGCTGAATGTCTTCCGGCATGCCAGTGGCTGAAATACGCACCTTCATCTTGACCTTGCCCTCCTCTTTCAAACGCTTGGAGAGCGTGGGGTATTTGCGCTCAGGCTCATACAGGTAAGCGACGCCCGTCACCAGTTCTGGCTCATGGGTTTCAGGTGGCGGTGGAGGTGGTGCTTTTTCCACGATCTCGGCTGGCGGTGGTGGGGGCGTAGGCTTGGCCTCCTCTACTGCGCGCGGCGCTTCTACCGGGGCAGCAGGCTGAGGTTCAGCCACTTGTGGCTGCGGTTCGGGCGTGGGCTTGATTTGCTGTTTGACCGGCTTTTGCTTTTGAATCTTGACGACCGGCTTGGGGGGAGTGGGTTCGGGTTGCGGCTCTTCAGTGATGGACTTGGGGTCGCTCACGAGATTGACCACCATAGGCGTATCCGGCTGCTCGATGCGCACCTCTTCTGGCTTGAGCCAGACCACTGCGGCAAAGATCGCGGCATGGGCCAGCAATACCGCCAGCAAGGCCGAATACGAAGCACGCGATGGTGTTTGCCCACCCTGGTTGCCACCGCGCGGCTTGAGGCCACGGATCATGGCAATCGGCGCTTGCGCTGGTTGGAATGAAGGCTTTACCAGCCTCATTTCAGTGTACATTCCCTACCCCATTCATCATTGCATCGTTTCTTTCTCGTACAGCATTAAATATAGCCATTCTGGCTGCGCCCTCCTGCAGCAATTCTGCCAGGGAGCCAAACGCCTGCATGTCCAGCCTAAGGCTAAGCGCACCTACTTCCAGCTCAGCCACATTGCACTCTTCGCAGAATAATATCCTGCAGCCTTCGTTACCCGCGAGCACAATGCGCTTACAAGGATTTTCCGGTTTCATGCGAACTCCTTACTTCGTCAGAATCAGCTTGCCCTGACGGGTGAGCCGCAGACGATAGGTTTGATCGCCGTGCGCAATCTCCAGTTCGCGTTGCCCATTAAACAGCTCCTTGCTGTCGAGCTGACGCAGTTTCGCGTTCGTCATGGACGTTTGCACACCGGCATCCGCTCCTCGAGGTGCATCTGTTAACAATGTCGTCGCTGTCATATGACCCTCACTTGAACCTGAAATAATTGAACCTGAGCCTAGTCACTCAGGATAAAACAAATGATAACGATTCTCAATTAGACGGTCAAGCCTAATTTTACAATTGATTATTCACCTTGAATAGCCATGAGAACAGGGAATTTTTCCCTAAAAAAACGGCCGCCAGCAACGACGACCGAGAGAGGAGACCAGGAACAACCAGCAGAACTAGAGTCTGTTGGCGTAATACTCAACTACCTGCTGCACATCCACGGGGAATGGCACATCTTCAGCAGCAGGCAAATGCGCGATACGGGCAACGCGCTGTGTATCATCCCAACTCAGCCACTCAGGCCGAATCAAGGGCATATCTTTAAGTGTTTCATTCACAATGGGAATCTGCGCACTCGCAGGCTTCAGGCTAATTTCATCCCCTACTCGCAACCGAATGGAAGGAATGCTTACCACCTTGCCATTCAATTGCAGGTGACGATGCGATACCAGCTGGCGGGCGGCTGCAATGGTAGGAGCAAAGCCCGCGCGGAATACCACGTTATCCAGACGACGTTCCAGCAACTGCAGCAAAGTTTCACCGGTAGGTGCCTTGCCACGGCGCGCATCCACCATCAGGCGGCGCAATTGGCGCTCGGACAAACCGTAGTTGAAACGCAGCTTCTGCTTTTCCATCAGCTTGATGCCAAAATCTGATTTCTTGCGGCGCACAGCCTTGGCACCATGCTGACCAGGCGGCGTTGGGCGCTGCTCTATGCTTTTACGGGAAAGGCCTGGCAGATCGACGCCCAATGCGCGCATGACTTTCAGACGAGGGCCGGTAAAACGGGACATACTCTATACTCCGATATCGATAATGTTAGTTTTATTGCAGATGACGACTGCCAGGCACGACCACCGCCTGCATGGCATGCTGCTCATGAGCAATCGCCTCCCAGTCGCGCATCAGCCGCTGGGCCACTTCCGATACCAGTTTGGATTCGGCATATTGCGGAGCAGTCAGCTTGCGTGAAAGATCCAGGGCCAGCTCGGCAAGCTCAGCCGATGGATGACTTGCATAACGCGCCGTCACGCAGCACAGCGAAGCCAGCACGGCATTCGCATTCGGCAATTCTGGATCAAATATCGCTTCTTTGGGTTTCACGGACTATCCTTGTTAACCAAGTTTTAATAATGATAATGATTCGCATTTGTTAAGTCAACACGCATCATGAAAATTAGGGTAAAACCGCCCCAAATAAAAAAGCCACCGCAACTGCGGTGGCTTGTGTTTCTAGCGCGGCAATCTCCGGGAAATCAGACTTTACGACGATATGTCACAAAACCCATCAGCCCCATCCCCAATAGCAGCATACCGTAGGTCTGGGCTTCTGGCACTGGCGATACACCAGAAATACTGTAAAGACTGGTCGTGCCACTGACTTCGTTGGCAATCGACAGATAGTATTTGCCATCACGCACAAAGGTCATCAGGCCTTCAGGCGCGACATCGCCATCGGTCACGATCATATCCAGAAAGCTGGCTTTGCTGGGGTCGGTAATGTCATAAATCGCCACCGCACTTTTCAGGGTGCGCTCCAGACCGATGAAGGCCAGGGTGCGGCCCCCCAGTTCGAGCAAGGCAACACCTTCTGGCTCTACGCCCTTGTCATCGCTGCGACCATCATCGTAGATGCCGAGCTCAATGGCCTTGGCATCCAGCTGATTGCCACTATCAAACACAATGGCGCCAGAAGCATCGCGAATCGAGAAGGAACGAGCACCAAAGGTGACCAGATTGCCCGGGGTGGAATCCGGCACAGAAATATTCAGCTCTTTCAAATCTGCCGGTGCAGATGCTTTCAGAGCTGGAACATCTTTTACGCGCGCCTTGTCGCCGTCATCTTCACGGGTATCCCCTTCGTTCGCCATCACGATAAAGGTTTTGCCACCCACTTCATACGCTGCCATTGAATCTGGCTGGTACAGACCCTTCACGTCGCTGGCACGCAGTTCAACCTTGCCATCCTTATGGTTGGGATCGATCCAGTTGCCAACCTGGCTGAAATCCTTGGTGCCAAGACCAATCACACTGCTGAAGCTATTGGTCTTGAGATCCAGCACACCCATCGCGTTGGCTTCCTGCAGGGATACGTAGGCCTTTGTGCCTGCCTTGTTCACCGCAATATACTCGGGCTCGTAATCCATGCCCGTATTGGTGCGGATGTTGCTGCCGGTGGTCGGTACGCCGGTGAAGCCAGCATTTGTGATCACACTGCGTGATGTCATATTGATGATGCTGACACTGCCAGCAGGATCATATCCTGCATAGTTGGTCGGCGTGGCTTCATTGGCCACCAGCAGACGCGAGCCATCCGCTGTAAAGGTCAGCATGTCAGGCAAGGCACCAACTGTGATTGAGTTCACGCCGGAAGTCAGCGCGCGGCTGGAAGTATCAAACAGCTTGACCACACCAGGGGCGGTACGATCCACGGTGGACTCGATGGCGAAAGCGGCCAGGCCATTATGAATGGCTACACTGTTGATCGATCCATAGGCGGTCGTATCAATATGCTGCACCAGACTGCCGCTGCTCGCGTTCAAGACATCAACGCCATTGATACCAGCCACCCATACCGTGTTGGTGATCTTGTCATAGGCGGAAATTTCAGAGGTTTGACCAGCCACGCCGGTGGATGCGTGGTTATATGTCCAGAGTTTGCTCAGACTCAGCGCGTCTGCAGCGTACGACATCGCCGGCAGGCAAAGGGCGGAAACCGCCAGTGTGATCAGTTTCTTTTTCATCTTCCCATCCTTGTTATTAGGTGTGTAATTGGTGTGTGTGTTCAATGCCTGCGTGCAACAGGCAATGTTAATAAATGTAAAGATGATGTGTGACAGGATGATGAAACCGAGCAGTTACAAAGGATTGCAGACATAAAAATGCCCCGACAAGCGGGGCATTGGGGATCATCACTGTGCGCGATGTATTAGCTAATGAGGCTATTCATGCGACGCACAAAACTGGCCGGGTCTTCCAGTTGCCCGCCTTCTGCCAGCAAAGCCTGATCAAACAGCAGGTTTGCCAGGTCGGCAAAACGGCCGTCATCCGACTCGGTCTTGAGCTTGGCAACCAGCTTGTGCTCAGGATTCACTTCCAGGATAGGTTTGCTATCCGGCGTTTTCTGTCCGGCAGCCTTAAGCAGCCGCTCCAGATTACCCGAGAGATCGTTTTCACCGGCCACCAGACAAGCCGGGGAATCGGTCAGGCGGTGCGTTACGCGCACTTCCTTCACGCGTTCGCCCAGTGTCGTTTTCACGCGCTCAATCAGATCACGCGCTTCTTCTTCCACCTTCTTCTGCTGCTCTTTTTCGGCTTCATCTTCCAGATTGCCCAGATCGAGGTCGCCCTTCGCCACTGATTGCAAGGCCTTGCCATCAAACTCGGTCAGGCTGGACAGCATCCACTCGTCCACGCGGTCAGACATCAGCAAGACCTCAATGCCCTTCTTGCGGAAGATTTCCAGGTGCGGGCTATGCTGGGCGGCTGCGAAGCTATCTGCCGTGATGTAGTAAATCTTGTCCTGGCCTTCCTTCATGCGGCCGATGTAATCCTTAAGCGACACCACTTGCGCATCGGTATCGGCATGGGTGGAAGCAAAGCGCAGCAGGCCTGCGATCTTTTCGCGATTGGCAAAATCTTCGCCCGGGCCCTCTTTCAGCACGCGGCCAAATTCCTTCCAGAAACCGGCATACTCTTCCGGCTTGTTTTCTGCCAGATCTTCCAGCAGACCCAATACCTTTTTCACCGAACCGGCCTTGATATTGTCGATATCCCGGCTGGACTGCAGGATTTCGCGCGACACATTCAGTGGTAAATCCGCACTATCGATCACCCCGCGTACAAAGCGCAGGTATTGCGGCATCAGTTTCTCCGCATCGTCCATAATGAACACGCGCTTCACGTAAAGCTTGATGCCATGCTTGCGCTCGCGGTCGTACAAGTCCAGCGGCGCGCGGCTCGGCACATACAGCAGCGAGATATATTCCTGCTTGCCTTCTACGCGGTTATGGCTCCAGGCCAGCGGGTTTTCAAAGTCATGCGATACATGCTTGTAAAACTCCTGGTACTCCTCGTCGCTGATATCGCTCTTGGCACGCGCCCACAAGGCAGACGCCTTGTTCACGGTTTCATCCTCATCGGTCGGCACCTGCTCGCCATCTTTCCACTCCGACTTCTTCATGATGATGGGCAGCGTGATATGGTCGGAATACTTGCGGATGATGCTCTTCAGCTTCCAGTCATTCAGGAATTCATCTTCACCTTCACGCAAGTGCAGGATGATATCGGTGCCACGGCCAGCTTTCTCAACCGCTTCCAGGGTGTAGTCGCCCTCGCCTGCCGATTCCCACTTCACCGCTTCATCGCTGCCCGCGCGGCGGGTAATCAGGGTGACCTTGTCAGCCAGAATGAATGCCGAGTAAAAGCCCACGCCAAACTGACCAATCAGATTGGCATCCTTGGCCTGGTCGCCGGTCAGCGACTGGAAAAACTCCTTGGTACCAGACTTGGCAATGGTGCCGATATTGCTGATGACTTCAGCGCGGTTCATGCCGATACCGTTATCCGAAATCGTCAGCGTACGGGCATCCTTATCAAAGGACACACGAATCTTCAAATCACTGTCATTGCCATACAGGCTGTTGTCAGACAGCGCCTCAAAGCGCAATTTGTCTGCCGCATCCGAGGCATTGGAGATCAGCTCGCGCAGCACAATTTCCTTGTTGCTGTAGAGCGAATGAATCATCAACTGCAGCAGTTGTTTTACTTCGGCCTGAAAACCTAGCGTTTCTTTTTGAATGGTGTCGGTCGACATATAAACTCCCATGGTAAAACTTTGGTGTTGGTAAGAAGCAGGCTGTATGAAATCAGGGTTCATACATGCATAAAAACGTGCTTATAAATTTGGGGCATTCGTCATATTTTCAAGTGCGATTTTGCTAAACTGACGCAGGACAGCCGGGGAGCAAACATGATCAAGGTAAAACCGCTAGACAATAGCAAGTTTGAAGTGGAAGTGACCAGCCGCTCAACAACCACGCATGTGGTCACGGTACAGCCGGAATATGCCCGAAAACTGGCGCGGCAAGATGAAGACACCGTGTCGCTGGTCAAGCGCTCCTTCGAGTTTTTGCTGGCGCGTGAATCCAACACCAGCATCCTGCGCAGCTTTGATCTTTCCGTGATTGCGCGCTACTTTCCGGAATACGAATCCGAAATTCAGCGTTAGCGGGCATTAAGCCTGCGGATTGTCTGAGCCAGACTTGGTAATGCGCCGAGCAGCGGGTCGTTTGGGTTTTCAGCCCTTGCTCTTAGCCGCGCGGCGGCAGGCATCTGAACAGTATTTGACGCTATCCCAGTTTTTTTCCCACGCTTTACGCCAGGTCATGGTGCGGCCACATTGCACGCAGGGTTTGCTGGGGAGGTAGGCCTTATTGCCTTTGAATTCCCTGGAAGGCAAGGTGCATGCCTCAGGCCGAGAGAAGCTTCAGTAACAGCGCGGAAGCGGCCATGCCAAATGGCGCAGTCACGCAAACGGAGGAGCCATAGCCGGCACAATTAAGGCCGCTCAGCCCGCCATCCGCCTCGCAGCTTGCATCCGGTTTCTGGATGGGTTCATCGGAGTAAATGCAGGGAATGCCAAATTTGGTCGGGGCTTTATTGCCAGAAGGCGCGCGGGGAAAGCCATGATCACGTCGCAGGCTGTTGCGCACCTTGGCCAGCAGTCGATCTCCATGCACCTGGGCCAGATCAGCATGGCGAATACGGGTGGGATCCAGGCGACCACCAGCACCACCTGTCACAACCAGTGGCAGCTTGTGGCGACGGCACCAGGCGGCAATCGCCACTTTGGCGCGTGCATCATCAATCGCATCAATCACGCCATCAAAGCCCTGCCCCAGCATGGCGTCTACATTCTCCACCGTGACAAAATCCTCTATCTGCACTATCTGCGCCCATGGATTAATCCGCTGGATGCGCTCCGCCATGGCCGTCACCTTGGCCTTGCCCAGCTCGCCATCCAGCGCATGCAGCTGGCGATTGATATTGGATTCAGCGATGTTGTCGAGGTCAATCAGCGTGATACGGCCAATCGCATTGCGCGCCAGCGCCTCGGCGGCCCAGGACCCGACGCCGCCTATGCCGATCACGCAGACATGCGCCGCCTGAAAACGCGCCAGCGCCTCTGCGCCATACAGACGCCGCACGCCACCAAAGCGTCGCTCCATATCCACATCCTGCGTATCAGGGATTGCGCCCTGTCCGGCATCAGACTGGTTGGTAGACGAACGCAATGCCATGGCCTACTGCCCGCAATACAGGCGCTTGATGGTGGCAAACGGGGTGTTGGCCAGGATGGTCTTGGGCGGCTCGGCACCGAGGTTTTCGATCACATCGTTGACCTTGAGCGTGCCGCCAAGAAAGGTCGAGGTGTTTTTATCGCAATCAATCGACACATGGTTGAGCATTTCGCTACCCTCGTCATAGGTCGACTTCAGCATGATGGAGAAGAAACTGCGGTCGGTATTCCAGCGCACGCTCTGGTTACTGAGGTACAAGCGGCTTTTGCCCCCCACGTCCAGTTGCTGCCAGTCATTGATAATGGGGATTTCCACGCAGAATTTCTGCGACAAGGCTTCCAGCGTCGCCGTTTTGCTGACCATGGTCGTGGGCTTGGGCTTGTCGAACACCTGCGTCAGCTTGCCATCCTTTAGCGTGCTCATGCGAGTCATGATAAAGGAGCTGGCATCGCAATCAAACGACAGTGTGCTCAGGGTTTCCTGGCTTTTATCGAAAGGCACGACCCGGGTATCGACCATGAAATGGCTGCCGTCGGCGTATTGCTTGATGGATTGCCGATTGTAAAAGACTTCGGATACCTTGCTTTTGCCTATGGACTCCCATTGACCTGCAATGGAGCGCACGCCACAGAAACTGCCTTTCAGCTGGTCAGGCATGGAATCACGCACAATGGCGCTGGCCGGCTTGGGCGTCTCAAATTCGCTCAGCACCTGGCCATCCTGGGTTTTGCTGCCGCTCAGATAGGCATAGCTGCTGTCCTTGCAGTCCACGCGTATGGTCGTCAGCCACTCGGCGCTGTCAGGCTGCACTACGCGGGTACTGATGGTGAATGCGGTCTTGCTGGCTTCCCACTCCAGAGTGCCGATATCAATGTAATGCTTGCCAAAGCTGCTTTCGCCTAGGAGATTCCAGTTGGCCGCCTGAGCTGGCATGACCAGACCAAGGGACAGCAGGAAAAACACCAGCTTGAGTAATCGAGAATTCACCATCACGCCTTTTCCAAAACGACAAACGCAGCCGCCAGGGCTTTTTCATCGCTGATTGATAAATGTTTGTGCACGATGCCTTTGGCATCGAGCAAGCTTTGCAATTCTTGCGCCAGCACCAATATGGGTTTGCCCAGCTCATCGTGGCCGACCCCAATATTCTCAAACGCCGCGGGCCCGCGAATACCGGTCCCCAGTGCCTTGGCAAAGGCTTCCTTGGCGGCAAAGCGCTTGGCGAGAAACCGCGCACGGGTCTTGCTCGCAAGGTACTCATCATACTCGGCCGCGGTCAGTATGCGCTCGGCAAATGCATCGCCAAAGCGCGCCAGCGAATCCTCAATCCGCGATACCTCAACGATATCGGTACCTATGCCGAAGATCATTGCGCGCCCTGCTGCGTCGGCAAATGCTGGGAGCAGATCATTCGGCTTTGGCCGCCTGCAGCATCAAGGCTTTCATTTCACGCACCGAGTATTCCCAACCGACAAAAATGGCATGCGCCACAATGGCGTGTCCGATGTTCAGCTCTTCAATACCCGGGATCGCCGCGATCAAATGCACATTGTGAATATTCAAGCCATGCCCGGCGTTGACCACCAGGCCCAGCTTGCGCCCATGCGCAACAGCGGCCTGAACGCGGGCCAGTTCATGGGCCTGCTCTTCCGGTGTTTCTGCATCGGCAAAGGTCCCGGTGTGGATTTCAATCACCGGAGCACCTGCCGCTTTGGCGGCATCAATCTGCGCAATATCAGGGGCGATGAACAATGACACGCGAATGCCCGCATCGCGCAGCACCTGGCAGGCATGGCTCACCGCCGCCAGATTGCCTGCTACTTCCAGGCCCCCTTCGGTGGTGCGCTCTTCACGCCGCTCTGGTACCAGGCAGACATCCTGCGGTTTCACCTGCAAAGCAATGCCCAGCATTTCTTCGGTCACCGCCATTTCCAGATTCATCTTGGTCTGCAGCAAGGGCCGCAAGGCAAACACATCCGCATCCTGAATATGGCGGCGGTCTTCACGCAAATGAATAGTGATGCTGTCAGCGCCCGCCTCTTCCGCGCGCAACGCGGCTTGCACCACGCTGGGGTACTGGGTGCCGCGTGCCTGGCGCAGCGTGGCGACATGGTCAATATTGACCCCGAGTTTAATCATGATGGAGTAACTTTCATTGATGACAGTAAGAGACAGCCTGGGCTGCCCGGCACTACAGGCCTTGCAAGTCGATCAGCAACTGCCGCGTATGCAGCGGCTTGTCACCGAGATAATGCGCCAGCAGCATGCGCATCAATTGCTTGCTTTGCTGCTGGGTCTGGCTATCGGCGTAATCATCCCGCGCCATGTCCAGCAGGGTTTTGCCACGCAATTGTACGCGATTGGCCACAGGCAGTGGAGTGGCACCGGTGCAGGCGCCGCGCTCGGCTACGTATTCATAGATGCGCTCCGCCTCGACCGGCTGGTCGCGCTCATCGTTCAGCAGGGGTACGGCATAGCCCATCTCCTGCAGCATGCGCAGCTCAAAGCGGCGCAGGCTGGTGGCATGCTCGGCGCTCTGCGACAGGGTACGCAAGGTATCCCCGTAGTAAGCAAACAGCGCATCGTGGCTATCCTCACGCGGCAGCAAGCGCAGCAGCAGCTCGTTCATGTAAAAGCCGCACATCAGGGCATCGCCCTGCAACAGCAGCAGGCCACTGCCCCACTCCAGGCTATGCAGGGTCTTCAGCTCCGCCTTGCCTGACCAGGTGGCAAGCAGGGGTTGAAAGGATTGCAGCATGCCGCGCATGGCGGAACGCGGACGGCGCGCGCCTTTTGCCACTGCCGCCACGCGACCAAAATCGCGGCTGAACAGCTCCACCACCAGACTGGTTTCCTTGAAAGGATAGGTATGCAGCACATACACCGGCTGATTGTCTTGTTTGTGGAGGACGGCCATAAGAAGAATTAACTGCGAATAAAATCAGATGGATTCAGAGGCAACCACCACACCGGGCATCCGCAACCCGCAGGCCTGCGTACACCGAGGCAGTCACCGCTTGGCGGCAATGCCGGGGGGATTGATCATCAATGACGATCAATAGCCCAGGGACTTGAGGGCACGCTCATCATCCGCCCAGCCGCCTTTGACCTTGACCCAGGTTTCGAGCCAGACTTTGCCGCCAAACAGGTTTTCCATGTCCTGACGCGCTTCGGTGGAAATCTGCTTGAGCTTGGCGCCACCCTTGCCTATCAGCATGGGCTTCTGGCTTTCCTTGTCGACAATAAATGCGGCGTGAATGCGGCGCAGATTGCCTTCCATTTCAAATTTTTCAATTTCAACAGCGATGCTGTAAGGCACTTCATCGCCCAGGAAGCGGAAGGCTTTCTCACGCAGAAGTTCGGCTGCCAGAAAACGCTCATTCTTGTCGGTCAGCTCATCTTCGCCATAAATGGCCTCCTGCTCTGGCAGATGCTGGCGCACCGCCTGCAGCAGTTCATCCAGATACAGGTTTTTCTTGGCGCTGACGGGCACGATGGCAGTAAACGGGAATTCCAGATCAAAATCCTGGATCAGCGGCAGCAGGTTGCCCTTGTCGCCCATCAGGTCAGCCTTGTTGACCACCAGCAATACCGGCTTGTTGCGCGGCAGCATGTTCAGCACCAGGCGATCAGCATCCCCCAGATGCATGGGTTCGATCACGAACAGCACCACATCCACCTCGGCCAGCACCTGCGTCACGGTCTTGTTCAGACTGCGGTTCAGGGCATTCACATGCTTTTGCTGGAACCCGGGCGTATCCACAAATAGGTACTGGGTATCGTCGGTAGTATGAATGCCCAGCAGGCGGTGGCGCGTGGTCTGCGCCTTGCGCGAGGTAATGCTGAGCTTGAGCCCGAGAATGTGGTTGAGCAGCGTGGATTTGCCGACGTTGGGACGGCCCACAATCGCCACGGTACCGCAGCGAAAGGGAGAAGCAGGAGTATTTTCAGTGGTCATATAAAGTCTTTTCGCTACGAGGTAGCTGTAAGTTGCTGGTAGGCACGCTCGGCGGCCTGTTGCTCGGCCGCGCGGCGGCTGGAGCCTTCACCATGGGTGACCAGCTTGAGTTTGGGGATGGTGCAATCCACCTTGAACAACTGGCAATGCGCCTCGCCCTCGGTGGCTGTCACGGTGTATTCGGGCAAGGCGATCTTGCGGCCTTGCAGGTATTCCTGCAGCAGGGATTTGGCATCCTTGCCTATGGATTTGGGGTCTATGGCTTCGAGCAAAGGCGTGTATAGCCTGACCACCAGCGCTTCGGCGGCAATAAAACCAGCATCGAGAAACACTGCGCCGATAATGGCTTCCAGCGCATCGGCCAATACGGAAGGACGACGCCAGCCGCCGCTTTTCAATTCGCCCTCGCCCAGTTTCAGCATGTCACCCAGTTGCAGGCGCTGGGCAATCTCGCAGAGGGTTGGCTCCTTGACCAGATGCGCGCGCAAACGGCTGAGGTCGCCTTCTGGCAGTTTGGAAAAACGCTGGAAAAGCTGGTTGGCGATAATGCAGTTCAGCACACCATCGCCGAGGAATTCGAGACGCTCGTTGTTACGCGCACTATGGCTGCGATGGGTCAGTGCCTGCGTCAGCAGTTGCCCATTGGTGAAATCATGGCCTAGCAGCCGTTCCAGTCCGGTTTGTGACATCCGGATCAGGGCGATGCCGAAGCATCGGTAGAGGCGGTGAAATCAATCAGCACGCTGACATTGGCGATAATCGGGATCACTTTCTGGTAATCAATGGACACCGTGTTTTGACCAGCCGCATTCTTGCCCACCACGAGATCCTTGGCGTTCACATCGCCGATCTCGTCTATCATCGCCGCCTTGGTATAGACATCCATGATTTCCTTGCGGCTCATGCTCTCAAAGCCAGGCTCCTGGCTGATTTTCTTCAGCGTTTTCTTGATGGTGAAATATTCAACATAGGCAGGCGTCAGCTTCATGCCTACCATGACCACGAACAGCCCCGCGGCAATAAGCAGCACCAGCCCGATAAAGGTAATACCACGTTGACGGTTCATGTTGATCAGCCCCTAGTTGATGGTGTTGCCAATTCTGCCGAAATTATCAAAATTCCACCAGATGAAAAACGCCTTGCCGACCAGATTCTCTTCCGGCACAAAGCCCCAGAAGCGACTGTCATTACTGTTATCGCGGTTATCGCCCATGGCAAAGTAATGCCCTGGCGGCACTTCCACTTCGCCATCCAGCGAGGGCTTTTCTTCTTCCAGCAGGATATCGTGCTTGTGCTCGCCCAATTGCTCCTGGTAACGCTTGGTCACCACCATGCTGAGGCCGGAGCCTACATACTGGTAGTCATCCGCGTAGTTCACATCCAGCTTTTTGCCATTGATGTAGAGCTGCTTGTCGCGATAGGCAATCTTGTCGCCAGGCACGCCGACCACACGTTTGATGTAATCAATCGACGGGTCCTTTGGATAATGGAACACGAACACTTCGCCACGTTGCGGATGGCGGATCTCGAGAAAGGTATTGTTAAGAATAGGCACGCGCAGGCCGTAGATGAATTTGTTCACCAGGATGAAGTCGCCTGCGATCAGGGTAGGCATCATGGACGCGGATGGAATCTTGAAGGGCTCGACCACGAAGGAGCGGATCATGAACACCACCAGAATCACCGGGAAAAAGCTTTTGGAATATTCCACCAGTACCGGGTCTGCCTTGCCTGCCGGGCGACGCTTTTTCAGCACCAGAATATCCAGCAACCAGATCAGGCCGGTGACAGCCAGGATAACCACCATAAACAGTGCGAACATCATTTGTCTTCTACTTTCAGAATCGCCAGGAATGCTTCTTGTGGAATTTCCACATTGCCCACTTGCTTCATGCGTTTTTTACCTTCTTTTTGTTTCTCAAGCAGTTTTTTCTTGCGGGTAATATCGCCGCCATAGCATTTTGCCAGCACATTCTTACGCATGGCTTTCACGGTTTCACGGGCAATGATGTTGGCGCCAATGGCCGCCTGCACTGCCACATCAAACATCTGGCGCGGAATCAGCTCGCGCATCTTGGCACACAACTGGCGACCACGGTAGATACTGTTGGCGCGGTGCACAATCAGGGATAACGCATCCACGCGGTCACCGTTGACCATGATATCCAGCTTGACCAGATCGGCCGCACGGAACTCGAGGAATTCGTAATCCATGGATGCATAGCCACGCGATACGGATTTCAGCTTGTCAAAGAAATCGAGCACCACTTCGTTCAACGGCATCTCGTAGCTCAGCATGACCTGACGGCCCATGTACTGCATATTGCGCTGCACGCCACGTTTGCCATTGCACAGCGTCATTACCGGGCCCACATAATCCTGTGGCATCAGCAGGTTGACGTTGATCACCGGCTCGCGGATTTCATCGATGCGCGAGGGCTCAGGCAGGCGCGATGGATTCTCGATCTGCACAACCTCACCGTTTTTCAGCAACAGCTCATACACAACGGTAGGCGCCGTGGTAATGAGGTCCATGTCGTACTCGCGCTCCAGCCGTTCCTGCACGATTTCCATGTGCAAGAGACCGAGGAAGCCGCAACGGAAACCAAAGCCCAGGGCAGTGGAGTTTTCCGGCTCGAATTGCAGCGAGGCGTCATTCAGGCGCAGTTTTTCCAGCGCATCACGCAAGGCTTCAAACTGATTGGATTCCACCGGATACAAACCCGCGAACACTTGCGGCTTTACTTCCTTGAAGCCAGGCAACGCTTCGGCAGCAGGCTTGTCGGCCAGGGTCACCGTATCGCCTACCTTGGCACTGGTCAGTTCCTTGATACCGGCAATAATGAACCCCACTTCACCCGCGGATAAGGATTCCTTCTGGCGTGACTTGGGGGTAAACACACCGACCTGCTCGCACAGATGCACGGCCCGTGTGGCCATCATGCGAATCTTGTCTTTGGGCTTGAGCGTACCGTCAATCACGCGCACCAGCATCACCACGCCCACATAGTTATCAAACCAGGAGTCGATGATCAGCGCTTTCAATGGCTTGGTTGGATCGCCCTCAGGTGGCGGAATACGAGCAACGACGGCTTCCAGCACATCGCGCACGCCTTCGCCGGTCTTGGCCGAGCAACGCACGGCATCGGTGGCTTCCACGCCAATCACGTCCTCGATTTCCTGAATCACGCGCTCAGGGTCTGCCGAGGGCAAGTCGATCTTGTTCAGTACCGCTGTCACCTCAACACCGAGATCAATCGCGGTGTAACAGTTGGCCACACTCTGCGCTTCCACGCCCTGCGATGCATCCACCACCAGCAAGGCCCCCTCACAGGCAGACAGCGAACGACTCACCTCATAGGAGAAGTCGACGTGCCCTGGGGTATCAATCAGGTTAAGCTGGTAGATCTGGCCATCCAGCGCCTTGTATTGCAGGGCTGCAGTCTGCGCCTTGATGGTAATGCCACGCTCACGTTCCAGATCCATGGAATCCAGCACCTGCGCTTCCATTTCGCGATCCGAAAGACCGCCGCACAGCTGAATGATGCGGTCAGCCAGCGTGGATTTACCGTGATCAATGTGGGCAATGATGGAAAAGTTACGAATATTTTTCATGAGGTCCGTTTGCAATATATAGCGAGGAAAGTCCATGCGTCCAAGCCTGATCGACACTGAGGTCAGACCGCTCGGCCGCCACCAGTACCGGCGTGCGGAAAGCGCTGCCGGTCGGGACTTTCAGCCTGTTTCAAATCAGCAAGCCTGCTCGCGGCATAACTGATTCAGCCTGCCGCGAATATAGCAAAAGGGCGCCGAAGCGCCCTCTTACATTCACTAGTACGTGATTTTACCGTAAAGCAGGCCTAATAGCACTGCTGATCACGGCTATTTATCCGCAGCGAGCTTCAATGGTACATACAAGGTGTTGTCATCGCGCTGTACCAGCAAGGCCACGGTTTTACCACTAGCGACACCAGCGAGTTGCTTGTTGAACTGCTCCAGGCTCTGCACTTCGGTGTTGTTAAGACCAAGCACCACATCGCCACGGCGTATGCCTGCCTGAGCAGCAGCGCCCTGCGCATCTACCACCAGCAGGCCATTCTTGCCACTGAGTTTGCGCTTCTGCACTGGCGTCAGCTCGCGCAACACCAGGCCAAGACGGTTCACTTCTGGTTTGGCCGAGCCTTTGGGCGTTGGCGCAACGCCATCTTTCTCAGTAGGTGCTTCGCCCACGGTGATGTTGAGGGTCTTGGTGCTACCCTTGCGCAAGACTTCTACCGGCACGGTTTTGCCAGGTTTGGTAGCGCCAACAATACGCGGCAGGTCAGAGGAAGTCAGTACAGGTTTGCCATCAAACTTGACGATGACATCGCCCGCTTCCAGACCCCCCTTCTCTGCAGGAGCGCCTTTTTCCACACCCGCAACCAGCGCACCGTTGGTGCTCTTCATGCCGAATGAATCTGCCAGATCCTTGGTGATTTCCTGAATGCCGATACCCAGCCAGCCACGGGTCACCTTGCCGTTGGCTTTCAGTTGGTTGGACACATCGATCGCCACATCAATCGGGATGGAGAATGACAGGCCCATGGAGCCACCGCTACGGCTGTATATCTGGGAATTGATGCCCACCACTTCGCCACGCAGATTGAACAGCGGACCTCCCGAGTTACCTGGGTTGATTGCCACGTCGGTCTGAATGAAAGGAACAAAGTTTTCCTGCGGCAAGGCACGGCCCTTGGCGCTGACGATACCGGCAGTCATGGTGTTTTCCAGACCGAACGGTGAGCCGATGGCCGCTACCCATTCGCCAACCTTCAGCTGATTGGGGTCGCCGATGGTCACCTTGGGCAGGTTGGTCGCATCAATCTTGATCAGTGCTACATCGGTACGACGGTCAGAGCCTATGATCTTGGCCTTGAATTCGCGCTTGTCGGACAACTTCACCAGCACTTCGTCGGCTTCATTAACCACATGCGCATTGGTCAGGATATAACCATCATTGCTGATGATGAAGCCCGAACCCAGCGACTGCGATTTGTAATCCTGTTGCGGAGCGCCGTTACCCTGGCCTGGCATGCCGGGGATGCCGAAGCGACGCAAAAATTCGCCCAGCGCCGGATCATCCGGCATGCCGGGAAATGGCACCGTGCCTTCTGCCTGGCCATGCATCACCTGCGTGATACTGATATTGACCACCGCCGGCCCCTGCTTTTCCGCCAGCTCGGTAAAGTCGGGCAAATCCTTGGCCGACGCAGTTCCTGACACTGTAATAAGGATCGCGCAAGTGGCGATTAATTTTTTAAGCATGCATACACCTCATTCATACATCGGTTAAATGACAGTCATACCTCAGGCATGAGCCACGTATGGTTGAAGACATCGCGCCGTCATGCCTGTTCCCCTAATAACACTAGATAAAGATGCATCGATCACGCATGGATAAGCAGCATGGCAGCAACACGCGTTGCCGCGCTGGCACTGCATGCTGCAAGGAAAATCCATACGGGAGTTATTTCTTGAAATGAATGGTGTTGGCGATCTGGGTTACGGTAGCTTCGGGGACTTCCCCCACCACCACAACCTGGTGTCCCTCAAGGACATTGGCATAGAAATGGGTGGCGCCAAAAGCGCTATGCCCGACTTTGGGTGCCATGCCTTTGAGCAAAGGCTCGATAAACAGCGACACGGACGCAAGACCATCGGAATAGACGATCTGGGTAACGGGTGCTGGCTTGCCTGGGACCAGGCGTGTGATTTCGTCGACCTTCCGGTAACCAGAAGGAAGCTGTTCTACCGTCCAGGTAATAGCCTCGACCGGTTCGGAGCGGCCCGCCCCGGATTCTTCCATGACATACTGCTTTTCCGGACTGACATTAGGTTGAAACCAGTCCATTTTCTGGCTATTCATCAAGGTCAGCTGGTTGAACGCAAATTGCTCCATAGGCTCGTTGCGTTCGTTCGCTGACATCGATTTCAGGAGCAGGCCATATTCACGGTCTGCCCAGAACTTGTAGGTATAACGGAATTTATCCTTGGGGGAGAGAATCACCATTTGGCCATCCCGCCCACCTATACGCTCCGTGCCGCCAAACTTGACGTCATAGCTGGACTTGATCGCATCCAGGTTGGACGGCAAAACGGCGGGGAACATATTCTGCCCCCGGCGCTTTTCGATGACAACTTTCTCATTGCGTGGGCTGAAAATCACCACATCGCGGCCCTGGCTCAATACCTCGCGCGGAGTGCCATCCAGCACCACAATGCGGGCATACTCGCCCTGCCCGTAATTCATGTGGGTGATCTGTACCGAGCGTGAACCAGTGCCAGACTGATAAACAAATACGCCTTGATAACTCAGCTCGCGGGCAGCCTGAGCTGCCTTTTGCAAGACCATCCAGGGGTCACCAGTGGCTTCTCCCGCCGCTGTTGCAAGCGCAACATGGCTGACAAGCAAAAAACCCAGCACCCCACGCTTCATTACTTCTCGCTTTCAGAGTAAGACGCAGGCTGAATGTAATAAGCGGAGTTGCTTGGGGCCATGGACTGATGGGCCAGCAGATACTCGGAGGCGACATTCTGTGCGATTTCGGCAGGTGCAGCTTCGCCGTGTGTTTGCACCTGTTGTTGCAATACCATCCAGCCGACAAACATGACGGCAGCCACCGAAGCAGCGACCGACCAGAGTGTAGGCGTCTTGTAGACCGCTTTTTTGGCCTTGGGAGCCAGTACCACCGGCTCCTGTTCCAGTTGCTGCATGATGCGATCGGTCAAATCCGCCTTGAAAATGGGACTGCCACGCATGCAATCCCCAATCAGGTGGTATGTGGTCCAGGAATCGGACAGGGTTTCGCTGGACCGAATGGCCGTGTATAGATACTCGGAGTCTTCCAGAGACAGCTCTTCGTCAACGAGAGCAGAAACTTGATCTTTCATTACTTTCTCCTGTTACTTACCAGCGCTTGTCCTGAGGCGTATCCAGCAGCGGGCGCAGTTTCTGCGCAATGGTTTCACGAGCCCTGAAAATACGTGAACGCACCGTACCAATCGGGCAGTTCATCAGGGTCGCGATTTCCTCGTAGCTCAAACCTTCGATTTCGCGCAGGGTAATCGCCGTCCGTAATTCATCAGGAAGTGCCGCAACGGTATCGTTGACGGTACGGGCGATTTCCTTGGTCATTAACTCTGTTTCAGGCGTGTCCATGGTACGCAACTCGTTACCGTCCTCGAAGTTTTCTGCATCTTCGATTTCGATGTCGTTGGATACCTGTGGACGACGGCCCATGGCCACCAGATAATTCTTGGCGGTGTTGATGCCAATACGATACAACCAAGTGTAGAACGCACTTTCACCCCGGAAGTTAGGCAAGGCACGATAGGCCTTGATGAAGGACTCTTGTACCACGTCCTCAACCTCGGCCTGGTCACGAATCAGTCTGGACAATAAACGTCCCAGCTTGCGCTGGTATTTGTCCACCAGCATGCCAAAGGCGCGCTTGTCGCCGCGCTGAGCACGCTCAACCAATTCCTGATCTATCTCCCGGTTGCCCACCATGGGGCCAGCGCTCCCTGTCTGCATATTGTTAATTTTCGGAGTATACCCTTGCATCGTAGTGTCTACGAAACCGAGGCGCGAAAATTCTCCCATATTTTTTGCATTAATCATTGTGTTTCTCCCAGCTTGGTGTCGACTAGCTTAGTGTTGAAGACAGCGCTACACTGATTAAAGTTTCACCTGACGGATATATATGCAGCAATTTGATGTATTGATCATTGGTAGCGGGCTGGCGGGTCTCACCCTGGCCTTGAAAGTGGCAGCAGACAAAAAAGTATGTCTGGTCAGCAAGCGCAGCATCAATGATAGCTCCAGTAACTGGGCACAAGGCGGCATTGCTGCGGTGCTCACCGACGACGATTCCATTGAAGCTCACATTCAGGACACCCTGATTGCCGGCGCCGGACTCTGTGATGCCGAGGTCACCCGCCTGGTGGCCGAGCATGGCCGCGAAACCGTGCAATGGCTGATTGACGAGGGCGTGCCGTTTACCCGTGAAGACGACGATAGCGGCTTTCACCTGACGCGTGAAGGCGGTCATAGTCATCGTCGCATCATTCATGCCGCCGATGCGACCGGGCATGCCGTGCAAAAAACGCTGGCCGAGAAAGTCCGCAATCACCCCAACATCACCCTGCTGGAAGACCATATTGCCGTGGACCTGATCACGGCACGCAAGGTAAAAATTGAAGGTGCGGAGTGCCTGGGCGCCTATGTGCTGGATAACCAGAGCGGCAAGGTACTCACCATTGCCGCACAGAATACCGTGCTCGCCACGGGCGGCGCGGGCAAGGTTTACCTCTACACCACCAATCCGGATGTCGCCACCGGCGATGGCATTGCCATGGCCTGGCGCGCAGGATGCCGCGTGGCCAACATGGAGTTCATCCAGTTCCACCCCACCTGCTTGTACCATCCGCAGGCCAAGTCATTTTTGATCACGGAAGCGGTGCGCGGCGAAGGTGGTCGCCTGCTGTTGCCCGATGGCACCCGTTTCATGCTGGAACATGACCCGCGTGGCGAGTTGGCGCCACGCGATGTGGTCGCACGTGCGATTGACTTTGAAATGAAAAAGCGCGGCATTGATTGCGTGTATCTGGATATCTCGCACCAGCCAGCCGATTTTGTACTTTCGCATTTCCCCACCATTTATCGCCGCTGCATGGAGCTGGGCATCGACATCACGCGCGAGCCTATCCCTGTGGTACCGGCCGCCCACTATAGCTGTGGCGGTGTCATGACCGACCACATTGGCCGCACCGATATTCCGCGGCTGTACGCCATCGGCGAGACCGCCTGCACCGGCCTGCATGGCGCCAACCGCCTGGCCAGCAATTCGCTGCTGGAATGCCTGGTGTTCGGTCAGGCCGCTGCTCAGGATATTCTGGCAAAACCCAATAATCGTCCGGTCAAGCTGCCCTACTGGGATGAAAGCCGCGTGACCGATGCCGATGAAGAAATCATCATCACCCACAACTGGAGCGAGCTACGCCGCACCATGTGGAATTACGTGGGTATCGTTCGCACCAATAAGCGCCTGACGCGCGCCCTGCACCGCATACACTTGCTGCGCGATGAGGTGCACGAGTTTTATAGCAATTTCCGCATCAGCAATAATCTCATTGAGCTGCGCAACCTGCTGCAGGTGGCGGAGCTGATCGTGAATAGCGCCATGGAACGGCATGAGAGCCGCGGCCTGCACTACAGCAAGGATTACCCGGACATGCTGCCGGATGCGATTCCTACCGTGCTGACCCCATCCAATTACTACAGCCTGCTGGATCGCCATCATGGACATCACGAGGTGACGAGTTTGAAAAAACCGGCGCGCCGCACCAAGGCAACACATTAGATTCAGACGAAAGTTTGCTTATGAAACACATCTGGCTATCTGCCGCGCTGATCGCGGCCTTCCTCGCCCCACTGTATTCGCAGGCAGACAACAGCTCGACTGCTGCCGTGCAATTGATCGAAGTGGAGGATGCAGACTGTGCGATAAATGATGGAAAACTGATCACGCTGACCAATACGCAGCCGCAATCCGGCAAAGTGGTATGGGTAGACCGCTGGTATCTGGACAAGCAGACGGCCGACCATACCAAACATGTGCTTGATGTCGAACACCCCAGTGCAAGCCTGGGATGCTCCATCACTCGGGCGGGCAATCAGCACTGGACCATCTACAGCGTGACAGATCTGCCAGGCTGATCCACTTTCCTTTATATCAGGTCAGGATGCGTCGGGCCTGATACCAGCATCGTCGCTAACCGCAATGCCCCAGACGATATCCTGCTGGCGCAACTCTTCCAGCAGTGCCCCGCCAAAGCGCATCAGGGAATCAGGATCCGCATGCCCCATCTCCATGCCCAATTGTTGCAAGGCGGCGCTGCCCGTCAGCTCACCCGCTTGCAATAGCGCCAGCAGGCGCGCCGTCATGGCATTCATCTCGACAAATTTCACCTCATCCAGCTGGTTGCGAAACACCAGCAGATGCACAGGCTCAGGCAAGGCCTGACGCGGCTTGTAACGGACTGAAATCTGCTGCACTGGATAATCATAGGCCAGCAGCGCCAACGCCGGCGCCAGAACGGGCACGCCCAGCAACAAATCGCCCTCCTCAGCCAGCTCTGGCGCTTCTGCTGGCGCCGAAGCAATCGCCAGTTCTACCCATTCATAATGCGCGAGACTGACGGCGTAAGGCGGCAATGTTGCTACCTGCGGTAAAAATTCCAGAAAGGCCTGGGGAATATCCCGAAAAAAAGGGCTGCTCGCCTGATGCTCGGCAAAAAACCGGCGCAGCAGCGCCTGCCAGGCACGCTTGCCCAACACTCGCTGCAAAACCGGATAACAGGCGCCAACGGCAGACTGCAGGTTATTGAATACGATTTCGTTATAGACGCGCATGCGCTTGGCCTGCACTCCTGCCGGGCGGGCATGCTGACGCGGATGGCGAATATGCGCGGTGAATGCCAGCTGATATTGCTGAAACAAGGGCAAATCAGTATCAGCCCCGCTCATGCGGACACCCGTTTGCGGCTGACGGCATCCGCTGGTTGCTGTCTGGCAATAGCTTGCTGCGCCATTTGCAAATCGGCAATTTTATTCACCTCGCGCATGGCCTCCGCTAGCGGCGGAATATTGGTATCGCGCTCCAGCAAGGTGGGGAAAACACCAAACATCGCATAAGCCTCGCGCAGCAACTGCCAGACAGGATCAATCACATCCTGTCCATGGGTATCGATAATCAGGTCTTCAGCCTCGTGATCATGCCCGGCGATATGCGCATAGACGATACGTTCGCCCGGCATTTCACGCAGAAACGCATGCGGATCGAAACCAAAGTTGACACTGTTGACGTAGATATTGTTTAGATCGAGGTGCAAATCGCAATCCGCCTCCTGCAACACGGCACGGATGAAGCTGGCCTCATCCATTTCGGCGATGGGCGAAGCCACATAAAACGAGGCATTTTCTACCGCAATGCGCCGCTCCAGAATATCCTGCGTGCGGCGGATACGCGCAGCCACATGGTGCACGGCCTCTTCGGTAAAGGGGATAGGCAGCAGATCATACAAATAGCCACCATCGGTACAATAGCTTAAATGCTCGGTATAAAGCGGAATCTGGTGCTGATCGAGAAACTGTTTTACCTGATGCAGAAAATCTTCATTCAGTGGATCCGGCCCGCCCAGCGACAGGCACAATCCATGACAAACGATGGGATAGCGCTCGGTGAACCAGGCCAATTGCTTGGCATATTTGCCACCGGCGCCTATCCAGTTTTCAGGCGCAATCTCAACAAAATCAAGGTGAGCGGTCAGGCTGGTGCCGTAAGCTGCCTGAATCTGCGGCAACAGCTCACGCTTAAGGCCCAGACCCGCCCCCTTGATGGGATGATGCGATTGCGCCTGTTCCATATTACTTCTTGTCGGCGTGGCAGGAACCTTCCTTGGACTTCATGTCACCGCTGCAAGAACCTTCTTTGGCTTTCTTGTCAGCGCTGCAGGAACCCTCGGCTTTTTTATCGGCGCTGCATGAGCCTTCCTTGGCCATCTTGGCTTTCATTTCAGCACTGCACTTGCCCGTGCCACACTTGCCGTCTTTCATCTTGTCGGCCTCTGCCACCATGTAGCCGGAAGACAGGGTCTTCATGGCAAACGGATTTTCAGCAGCGTGGACATTGGCGGCCGCCATGGAAGCAACGAATGCAGTACCGACCATCAGGCTCAGGGTTTTCTTGGAAGTGTTCATTTTTATTTCTCCTAAAATTTAAGTGGATAGCTCAACTAGTGAATAGCATCAGCCCCATGTCCTGCGCATCAATCCAGCATTAAATCACTGACGCTCAAGATCAAGAGCACTGGCAATACGCGCCTTCGCCTCCTGGGATAACTGCAGGGTCTCATTCTGCTCGGTCAGCCTGACCATGCGTTTGGCAGCTTCACGCAGCAGTAACAATTGCCGCCCAAACCGCCTGCACACATCGCATATCGTCAAATGCAGACGCAGCGCAGTCCGTTCACGCCACGTCAGACGCCTGTCCAGCGACTGGGACAACAGCCTGCTGGCTTGTTTGCAACTCAGCATACCGCTCCTCCCTTTCCTCTATTCAGGTAACAAGCGCTCATTTTCTAGCGCCCCAACCAGTGCAGTTCAAGACATTTGCGTAATCCCATTCGGGCGCGATACAACATCACCCAAGCATTGGTCGAGCTAATATCCAGTTCCTTACAAATTATTTCGTTTTCTTCTTCCTGCACTTCGCGCAGCATGAAAAGTGCCGCCAGTTTTTTGGGTAAGCGATCCATGCAGTCCTGCAAAATCGTCAAGAACTGCTTTTGCTCCAGGCTGTTTTCCGGCATGCCAAAACTCTGGGGTTTGTCGTTCCAGTGACGGTTGTCCTCGTCAAAAAACTCATCCATGCCTGGCTCATCGGGCAAATCCTCTCCCAACCCTTCCACTGGTTGCTCGCGCATTTGCTTGCGAATCAGATCAATAATCTTGTGCTTGAGTATGCCCACCAGCCAGGTGCGGGGAGCCGATTGCCCGGCATAGCTGGCGCTCTGCATGGCGGCCAGCAAGGTTTCTTGCACCACATCTTCCGCCTGATGGGTATCGCGCAAGCGCGCCAGGGCGAAGCGGTAAAGATAATCACCGTGTTCGGCAAGCCAGGCATGGGGGTCTGTTTTTTTCATGCGCTATTCAATCACGAAATGCAGGGTTTGCACCATGCCAGCAGTGGCTGGCAAATCCGGCCATCGCAAGCCTGCCTTGATACCTCGCATCAAGTAAGCCTTGGCTTGGACAATACTTAGTCAGTCTGCCCTGGCCTTGGCCTGGAAACAGGCGATATAGGCCATGCCGTCCGGCGGCTGCTGATCGCGTTGCGCCCGCCAGATGGTTTCTGCCAGACAGTCCATCAGATCATGCTGCGCATCCATTTCATTGCCGTGACGTTGCCTGAGCGTCTCATAGGCCAGGCGTATGCCGGGCGGCTGGTCGATGGAGAGCTGCTCCAGCACCGATAAATGCAAACTCATGTGCAAAAAGGGATTGGTTTCGCCCATTTCGGGAAAATACGCCTGCTCCAGATAGCGCTCGGGCGCATCGAGCACCGCATGGTATTCCGGATGCAACTGCATCACTTGCAGCGCCAATGCCTCCAACGGCGTCAATGCTGCCTGCTGGCGATATTTGGCCCAGCTATCAAAAAAGAAACGCCGGACTTCATCGCGGGAGGGGTTGAATAAGGCCATGACTAATCCTTGGCAAACAGGCCGAGTACGGCCGAATATTCGAGCAGTTCACTGCCCTGTCCATGCGGGGCAATTTCGCCATTGCCATAAAAACCAATCAAGGGCATGCCAGGGCAACGCAGCCGCAATGCATCCAGGTCTCTATCCATGCCGTTATACAGATAGGGCCCGCGTCCGAGGCAGCTGAAAAACAATCCAAACGCTGGCTGGCGCCCCCAGGCGGCAAGCTGATTGGCGATAAGGCCTTGCAGCTCGGCTTCGGCGGCATCGGCGGCACGCACGCCCCAGCACACCACTTGCCCTGCGCGCAATGGCTTGGTCAGCGTCAACGATTGCTGCGCCGCATTTTCCGAGACGATACCCGCCAGCTGAAAATCGCCCGCCAACAACTGGGCTTCACTATCCGCCACCATGGCCATCAGCAAGTGAGATGAAGGAGCCGTATCCGGAAAGGACAGGTGAAACATCGGCAATGCGGCTTGCGCATTTAACTGCAGGAGATCGTAGTCGCTGGCGGCATCGATGGTCTGGATGGAGGTCAATATACGCAACCCATGCGACACCAGCACCGCAGGATTGACGCCGCGAAACGCAGCTTCGCAATGCCCGACCGGCGTGCCCTTGGCGTGCTGCCATACGGAGAAAGGGCCTTGGCCCGTGGCGTCGCCGGAGACCCCGCCAAAACGCAAAGCGGGTGATTGCAACCAGACCGTATTGAGCGCGTTGGGAGCGGTGAGTGCCATCCGCAGTTCCGGGCCCTCCGGTTTGGGCAGCATGGTCACATCACCACTGAATACCATGGCCGCCGCAGCGGGCGTATCCAGCACCCAATCCTGCTCGGTAAAAATGCCGGGGGCCGAGCATCCCATGACCTGCAGGCAACTGGCCGCCGCAGCGGCGGCCCGGATGGCTGGCTGCGGATCGGCGGCGAATTCTTCCGTCAAAAACAGCAAAACGCTATTCGGAACGCGATTTCCGAGTTTTTGCATGGCCTGCTGCACGGCTTCGGCAGCCAGTTCGGGACGTGCCGTATTGCCGACTGCCAGACCCGTCGCGACTTCATTCAAGCGGTTTTTTCCTTGTATTCACATTGATCGTAGATCACGCAAGCTGCACATTTTGGCTTGCGTGCCACACACACATAGCGCCCGTGCAGGATCAGCAAGTGATGAGCATCCTGCATGTATTCCCTGGGGACGGTCTTCATTAACTTCTTTTCCACATCCAGCGGGGTCTTGCCGGGGGCCAGCCCTATGCGATTGCCCAGCCGGAAAATATGCGTATCAACGGCAATGGTGGCCTCACCAAATGCCGTATTGAGGATCACATTGGCCGTCTTTCGGCCGACTCCGGGCAGACTTTCCAGCGCCTCACGCGTGCGCGGCACTTCGCTGTTGTATTGCTCGACCAGCATGCGGCAGGTGGCGAGCACATTTTTGGCTTTGCTGCGGTAGAGGCCTATGGTCTTGATATAGCTTTCCAACCCTTCCAGCCCAAGATCGACAATCGCCTGTGGTGTATTGGCCACCGGAAACAGCTTTGCCGTGGCAATGTTGACACCCTTGTCGGTGGCCTGGGCCGACAGAATCACCGCAATCAGCAATTCAAATGTGGATGTATGCGTCAGCTCGGTTTTAGGCTCTGGTATGGCCTCACTCAAGCGCCTGAATATCTCGTGTCTTTTTTCTGCATTCATGGGGTTGCGCTCATGGTGTTTGCTGACGCAGTTTTAAAAATTCAATCTGCACTGTCATCGGTCTTTTTCATCTGCGCACGTCTTGCCTCAATGGCCGCAATCTCGGCCGCCACGGTAGGGCTAAGCACCTCGGTATTGCGGGGTGCCGAGGCGGCTTTTTGTGCCTGAACCCGGGCCATGGCCGCGGCAATGGCGGCTTTTTTCGCCAATGCTGCCTGTTCAGCGACCGGATCTTGCGTGGTGCTATTCGCGGCACTGGCAGCGCGCCGCTGCGCCAGTTTGCGTGCCCGCTCCTCCTGTTCACGCGCTTGCCGCTGCACACGGAACGCATGGCGCTCGCGCGCGTTATTGGCTGCATGCACATCCAGCGGCCCGGCAGGCGCATGCAGGGTAAATTCAGGATAACGCCAGCGTGGGCTTTGCGTGACAGGCGGTGGCTGCATAGTGATGCAATCCACCGGACAAGGCGCAATGCAAAGCTCGCAGCCGGTGCATTCGTCCGCGATCACGGTATGCATCTGTTTGGATGCGCCCAATATCGCATCCACCGGACACGCCTGTATGCATAGCGTGCAGCCGATACAGGTTTGCTCATCGATGAAGGCAACCTGTTTGGGTTTTTGTACGCCATGCTGGGGATTCAGCGGAATGTAAGGTCGCTGCAATAAACTGGCGAGTGCGCGTATCCCCGCATCGCCGCCTGGCGGACATTGATTGATATTGGCCTCGCCCCGCGCAATCGCTTCAGCATAGGGCTTGCAACCCTGATAGCCACATTGCGTGCATTGCGTCTGGGGTAAAATGGCATCAATGCTTGCCACCAGCGGACTGGTTTCACCCTGCGCAGGCAGTGCATTGGCACTGGCTGGAATGGACTTGCCCACGACTAGTCGACGCAGGCGCTGCAAGATCGGGGGGGAAATAGGCTTGGATACAGACATGATATGAAACGGATTATACAGGCTTGAGCCCTTTAATTAAGCGGTAACAGACCATGGCTAATATCGGGCCTGCTCACGCCAGCCATATGCCCAACCATAGCCGCCATATGCTCAAATATGATGTAAGCATATGCAAAAAGCGTGTTCTACAGAGGCTACTTTAAGTTAAAATGTTTTGATTTAATTCATATTGTCAGGTTGATCATGCTGCAAGGCAGTCTTGTTGCCATCGCCACCCCCATGCATGAGGATGGTGGTCTTGATATTCAGGCATTACGTTCCCTAATCGACTTTCATGTGCAGGAAGGCACCGACGGTATCGTGATTGTCGGTACCACTGGCGAATCACCTACCGTGGATTTTGATGAACATTGCCTGCTGATCAAAACTGCCATTGAGCAAGTGGCAGGTCGTATCCCCGTGATCGCTGGTACAGGTGCCAACTCGACCAGCGAGGCCATTTACCTGACAAGCAAGGCCAAGGAATTGGGCGCTGACGCCTGCCTGCTGGTGGCTCCCTATTACAACAAGCCCACCCAGGAAGGCTTGTATCAGCATTACAAGGCCGTGGCTGAGGCTGTCGATATTCCGCAAATCCTGTACAACGTACCTGGCCGCACCGGTTGCGATATCAGCAATGAAACCGCCCTGCGGCTGGCAGCACTGCCGAATATTGTAGGTATCAAGGATGCCACTGGCAGCTTGGAACGCGGTACCGACCTGATTTTGCGCGCCCCTGCCGGCTTTGCCATTTACAGCGGCGACGATGCCACTGGCGCTGCCTTGATGCTGATGGGCGCGCATGGCGTCATCTCGGTGACGGCCAATGTGGCACCGCGCCTGATGCAGCAAATGTGCAAGGCCGCCCTCGCGGGTGATGTGGCTACCACACGCAGCATTAATGCCAAGTTGTTTGCACTCCACCAGAAACTGTTTGTCGAAGCCAACCCCATCCCGGTCAAATGGGTATTGGGCGAAATGGGACTGATAGGCCCAGGCATCCGCCTGCCGCTGGTCCCTCTTTCCGCGCAGCATCACGAGACGCTGCGTGCCGCCATGGGCAACGCCTCTATCTAACTCACTGACTCGAAAGTTGACGAGAAACCGCATGAATCGATTCACTTTGAAACCGCTTGTACTCGCGACCTTACTTGCGCTGTCTGTCAGCGCCTGCGACTCCATCCCTTTTATCGACACTTCATCCGATTACAAGGCAGCTGGCCGTTCACGCCCGCTTGAAGTGCCGCCGGATCTGACCTCGATTTCGTCAAACGACACCTATGCCGTTCCTGGCTCTACCACCTATTCCAACTACACCCAAGGGCAATCTGAGCAAGGTGAGGAACAGGTCAAAGTATTAGCCAACCCTGACAATGTGCGTCTGGAGCGCGCGGGTGCCCAGCGTTGGCTGGTTGTTCAGGCGCCTCCGGAGAAAATCTGGCCTGTTGTTCGTGAATTCTGGGCAGACCTCGGCTTTTCCGTCCGTGTGGAGAATCCACAAACTGGCGTGATGGAAACCGAATGGGTAGACCCCAGCACCTTGACCAAGGATGACAAGGGCAATTACCTGGATAAATTCCAGGGCTGGCTCGACAAGCTGAATACCCTGCAAAACCGCCAGAAATTCCGTACCCGTCTGGATAACGGTACCGAAACTGGCACCACTGAAATTTATATGAGCCACCGCTCAGTCAGCGATGCTCCGGACGATAACAAAGAACGCGTCGTCACCAGCGCCGGCGTGGTTGAGATGGGCTACAAGCGCAGCAAGAAAGAAGAAGCACGCGCCGATGCAGAAGATATCGACGCTGAATTGCTGCGTCGCCTGATGGTGAAACTGGGCGTGGAAGAAAAGAAATCGCGCACCATTATCACGACATCCAATACCGAAGTCAGAGCCAAGCTTAACCAGAATAGCGATGGCACCGTCTCGCTTGCCGTCAATGACAGCTTTGACCGTGCCTGGCGCCGTGTCGGCCTGGCACTGGACCGCGTAGGCTTTGTGGTAGAAGACCGCGACCGCTCCAGTGGCATTTTCTACGTGCGCTATTCCGATGTGGACATTGATGACACGCCTCAAAAGAAAAAAGGCTTGATCGACAGCCTGAAATTCTGGGGTGATGACAAGGATGATGAAGCCAAGAAAGATGCTGCCGCCAAGCCCGCCGATGACAAGGGTATTACCGACAAGCTGAAATTCTGGGGCAGCGACAAGGACAAAGCCAAGCAGGAAGCAGAACGTCAATACCGCGTGAAGGTGGAAGATGACGGCACGGGCTCCAAAGTCTCCGTGACCGACAAAGACGGTGTGCCGAGCAAGTCTGCCAGCGCCAAACGCATCATGAACCTGCTGTTCGAACAACTGAAGTAAGTTTGCACTTGATCTTCCAGGCCATGGGGCGCTAAGCTCCATGGCATCATGATGCGTTTCAGCTCCATAGGAAGCGGCAGCTCCGGCAACGGACTGCTGATTCAATCTCGCGATACCACCCTGCTACTGGATTGTGGCTTCGGCCTGCGCGACGCCATTCATCGCCTGCAACGTGCAGGCATATCCCCCGAGAGTTTGAATGGCATTTTGGTTACCCATGAGCATGATGACCATGCTGGCGGCGTTTTCAAACTCGCCAACAAATTCAGCATCCCGGTATGGCTAACGCATGGCACATTTACCATGGTCGAAAGACTGATGCCCAAACAGCGCGGGTTTGAACTGCATGTCATCGACAGCCACGTACCATTCACCATACAAGACCTGGGTGTTAACCCCTTTCCCGTCCCGCATGACGCACGTGAACCCGTGCAATATACCTTTGATGATGGCAATACCAAGCTAGGCGTATTAACCGATACCGGCACCTCCACACCGCATATCGAAGCCATGCTGTCTGGCTGTCATGGCCTGGTGCTGGAGTGCAATCATGATCTGGATATGCTCATGAACGGGCCTTACGCCTGGCCACTGAAAAAGCGTGTGAGTGGGCGGCTGGGCCATCTGGACAATACAACCTCGGCCGCTATTCTTGCCAATCTGGATCTGAGCCATCTGCAACATTTGCTTGCGGCTCATCTAAGTGCAAAGAACAATCACCCGGATTTGGTCATTGACTGTTTATCTTCGGCACTCAATTGTGAACGCGATTGGATCAGCATTGCTGATCAGGAACTGGGGTTTGACTGGCGGGATATTCGCTAGCTTTAAGCAGGAAAACTATCTACCCATGACGGGTTAGAGATGTGATCTTGACCACGCTAATTCTGTGCTGAATGCAAGCAACAGCCTGCAATTAGCTCTTGTTTATCGTAAATTTATCAATGCATTAGCAGGAGTACAGACAAACAAAAAGGCCAACTTTGCAGTTGGCCTTTTTACTTTGCTAGTAAATACTAGAAAGACTTACTTAGCTTCTTCAGCTGGTGCAGCAGGAGCTTCAGCGGCTGGTGCTTCAGCAGCTGGTGCCTCAGCGGCAGGAGCTTCAGCAGCTGGTGCTTCAGCGGCAGGAGCTTCAGCAGCTGGTGCTTCAACAGCAGGAGCCTCAGCGGGAGCTTCTTCTTTTTGACCGCAAGCGGTAAGAGCCAAAGCGAGCAAAGCGGCAAGCAGAGCGGAACGAGTCATTTTTGTATCCCTTAACAATATAGTCTATAAGTTAAACCAGTACGGCAAACCTGTGAAAGAAGCCGAGTGGTAAAAATTCTACCACCTCCGAAAAAAAAAACCACTGTTTTTATCATCCTCAGCTTAATTTAACTTTAATTTAAAATACGTTTCGCGAGAGCGCAGTCAGTCTACCCGAATCATGAGGCGACTATAGCCACTGCCGCTTGCAGACTGACTATTCAGAATGGCACGACTGACATCATCGCGAGATTGCATGGTGCCACCGATATCGAGCCACTCACCCGGCCTCACCATCACAATGGTGGAAAGCTCCTCGAAATCAATCACCCCACCTGCCCCCGCTCGCGCAATTCTGGGCGTGATTTCAACTTCGACTTGATCGCCCAGCGCACGCGGCCTGACCGCGAATCCGGTCGTAATATCCTGAAACTGGGTATTACGAATACGCTGCGCATATGACTGGGTTAGCACTAGCCATTGCTGGGTATAAGGCACACGCTGCCCCACCCGTATGAATGCCCGTTCGCCTTCTGCCACATTGACAAACTCACTGCCTTGCTGCGACCTGCTGTACTCGCGCTGGTCCAGGTCAATATTCAGATTGTTTTCCGGTGGGAGGTCTCCCGGCATGCGTCGCTGCACGATTACCTGCCCTTGCCCAATCCGCACATTGCCACTCGCGCCAATATTCTGCTGATTACCCGATTGCATGTCTTCATGCGAGACCGTAATGCGCATGTTGCGGCGTGCCGTGTCCAGCTTGGCCACTAGCTCTTCTATCGCTTGCATGCGCTCGGGGGATGCGCGGATGACGAGGTGGTTATCAATGGCACTGGCATTGCCATCCTCGCCCACCATCGGCGCCACGATAGGTACCAGCTCCTGCGCAAAGCGATGCTGCAAGGTGATCATCTTGAACTCGGTTCGCGCCCACGCAGGAGAGGCACTGAAAAGCCCCATCAGCAGCAGCAACTTTATGACGCTCGTGCCTGCGCCTCGATAATTAGCCAATATTCGCGTCATATCTCATAACCCCAGGGGTGTGGTACTGATCTGATGATGAGTGAGCTGCAACAGTTCCTCAAACCGCAAGCCAAGCAACCTGGCCGTAGCAATATCGTTCAAGCTGAATTTGAATCTCACCTGGTCCACATGGAATCGCCGCAGGTAAGCATGATCATCCGCTAATACAAAACTGTCACTCACGCGTTTACCCTCGTCGTTCGTCTCATAGACTGTCATCGCATGCTGATATTGCCGCATCAAACCGAGAAGCCGTGGACAGCGATCCAGCAGGTATCGGGCGTCCTGCAATACCAAGGTCACCTTGGCAGCGGGCTGTCTCACCAGCAAGTCTCTCAGACGCATGACATTCTCGGCGGCTTCAAATCCGCCAAAGGTCAGATCAGGGTCAAAAATAAACAGCTTGTGCTGGGCATGCGCCAGCACTGCCGTCAGGGCTGCTTCATACTCGCGCCTGCTGGTTAATACCGTGTTTTCTGGTAAGGAACTCATGGCATCCTTCCCTGTGAAGTGCGCTATACAAACTCGACGTAACCCGCCTGGTACCAATCATGTAACAGCGAGAGCAGATCGGTGTCTTTGATCTCCTGTGGTTCAATCTGGCGTCGATCTGCCAGTGAAATCAGGAGCGGGCGCGCTGGCTCATGCATATCCACCTTTTCGCCATTGATAAACAAAGCATCGCGAAAGAACAGCATCTGCGTTTTGAGATCAAGCGCCAGTGCGTGTGTTTGCAGTTTTTTGGCGAATGTAGCAGGACGCATGGTGGGCGGCACATCAAACACCACATGCGGCTTGGGCTCCGACAGATAACACCCCAGAAAATGCGCAATGTCTTCCGGTTGCCAGCGCAGTGGCTCCAGCATATTGGCTACCCGATTCAGCATGCCAACGCTGATTTCTGCAGGATGGGCTTGCAGGCTGAGGTCGGGGTCTGCGTACATGCCCTCCAACGCACAACGCTCCTGCAAATACGCCAGGAACTCACTGCCCAGCTCCTGTGCAGAGGGGGCACGGAAGCCGATGGAATAGGTCATGCAATCGCCAACGGCAATACCCCAATGCGCCAGATGAGGTGGCAAATACAGCATGTCGCCGGCTTCCAGCACCCACTCTTGCGCCGTATCAAAGCGCTGCAATATGCGCAGTGGTGCGCCTTCGACAATAGCCAGATCCCGCTGCTCACTGATGCGCCAGAGACGACTACCCTGGCCCTGCAGCAAAAAAACATCATACGAATCAAAATGCGGTCCCACACCACCGCCGCTAGGCGCATAGCTCACCATCAAGTCATCCAGCCGGGCATGGGGAATAAAAGAAAATTGCTGCAGCAACGCCATGGCCGATGGCAAATGATGATTGACGCCCTGCACCAGCAACGTCCAGTTTTTTTGCGGCAGCTTGGCAAACACCTCCTCCGCAAAAGGGCCCTGACGCAAACGCCATTGCCCCTTCACCTGGCTCACCAGGCGCGCCTGGGCATCCTCCTCGCAAGCCAGACCCGCCAGTTCATCCGGGCTTAGCAAGCCCGCAAAATCGGGGATGGCGCCGCGAATCAGCAATGGTTTTTTTTGCCAATACTCCGCGAGGAATGTTTCTGCTGAAATGCCGCCCAGCAAGGCCAGTGGCTGCTCGCCTGTCTGGGGCGTTTTATCTGTTTTTTTCATCCAATCATCCTACTGTGTAGCGACTTGCCAATAAAAAATAGGTTAGAATTTGATCACACTCATTTACTGCAAGGTCAAGATGTTGCAGCTTGGTGCACCGGCTCCTGATTTTTCCCTCTTTGACGCAGACATGGAGCTTTTCAAGCTCTCCGGTGTCCGTGGCAAAAATATCGTCCTTTATTTCTATCCCAAGGATGATACGCCGGGCTGCACCGTGGAAGCCATCGAATTCAGCGACCACGAAGAGGATTTTGCCCGCTATAACACCTTGATTGTCGGTGTCAGCAAAGACGACTGTCTCAGCCACGCCACATTCCGCGACAAACACGGACTCGCCATCACGCTACTCGCTGATGAAGACCGTAAAGTCTGCGAAAAATACAAGGTATGGCAAGAAAAAGAGAAAGACGGCATCAAAAAAATGGGGATAGTACGTTCTACCTTCATTATTGATGCCAAAGGTGTACTGCGTCACATGCAATATGGTGTCACGGCCAAAGGCCATGCACTGGAAATACTGAACATTATCAAAACTTTGGACTGAAAGAACCGCTATGCAAATTACCATGAACACTGTTGTCTCCATGACCTACGAACTTCGCAACAGCGAAGGCGAAATCCTGGAGTCCAGCACCGACCCCGTGAGCTATTTGCATGGCGGTTATGACAACATCTTCCCGCGTGTTGAAGAAGAGCTGCACGGAAAATCCGTGGGCGATACCGTCGAGATCACCCTCGAGCCCTCCGATGCCTTTGGCGACTATGACGAAGAACTGGTGCAAATGGAACCCGCCTCGGCATTCCCCAGTAAAGACCTCAAGGTCGGCATGCAGTTTGAAGGTGAAGACGAAACCGGCGAAGTGATCCTCTACACCATCACCAACATCGAAAATGGCAAAGTCATCGTCGATGGTAACCACCCATGGGCAGGCGAGCGCGTGCTGTTCAAGTGTACGGTCACCGGCGTGCGCGAAGCAGGTAAGGAAGAAGTCGAGCACGGCCACGTGCATGGCGCCGGCGGCCACCACCACTAAGCCTCCGAACTCAGGCCAGCATCAATAGTGCAAACGTGCTATTGATGCCTCCCCTTGATACTCTCAGAATGACTTAAAATAACAGGGGAATTATTTTGGAAAAGGCGTTTGAAGCATTATCTGTAGCCGTGCTGGTGCCGTGCTACAACGAAGGTTTAACCATCACCAAAGTCGTCACCGACTTCAAAAAAGCACTTCCCTCCGCCAACATCTACGTTTACGACAACAATTCAAAAGATGACACCTTTGCCAAAGCGCAAGCCGCCGGTGCCATTACCAAAAAAGAACATCTTCAAGGCAAAGGCAATGTCGTCAGACGCATGTTTTCCGACATCGAGGCGGATGTCTATATCATGGTGGATGGCGACGATACCTATGATGCATTTATCGCCCCGCAACTGGTCCGCTTACTAATTGATGAGGACCTGGATACCCTGAACGGTGTGCGGATCTCCGAGCTCGATGAATCCTACAGAAATGGTCATCGCTTCGGTAACTGGATGTTGACCACCATGGTAGCGAAACTCTTTGGGCAATCCACCAAAGACATGCTCACCGGATACCGGGTTTTCTCGCGCAGATTCGTCAAGTCATTTCCTGTGACGGCCTCTGGTTTTGAGATTGAAACCGAACTGACAGTCCATACCCTGGAACTGAAAATGCGCAGCATGGATGTCGAAACAAACTATGGCGCCCGGCCAGAGGGTTCAACCAGCAAACTCAGCACCTACAAAGATGGCTTCAAGATTTTGTGGATGATCATCAAGCTGATCAAACTGGAGCGCCCTTCACTTTTCTTCTACTCGCTCGGCATTTTGTTCTTCTTTACCTCACTTGCTCTGTTTTACCCCGTGCTGATCGATTACTTGCATACTGGCTTGGTAGAGCGTTTCCCGACAGCCATACTCTCTGGTTTGATCATGGCGCTCTCTATTCTCAGCATCATGAGTGGCCTGATACTGGCGACGGTGACACAAGGGCGAAAAGAAGCCAAGCAGCTCGCCTATATCAATACCAACAAATACACATCCTGACATGCCGTGATTCACGCGCATCAGCGATGCCTCACCAGGGTATGGCCAGCTCCACTTCATGGGTAAGCTGGCTATACCGGGTAAAGCGCTGAAAATAAACGGCCGCAACCATGACGGATTAATACCATGACCAGCAACGCAGTCAGCATCAAGTTTTTAAAGTTCGGTTTTGTTGGGGTCGTGGTATTAGGCTTTGATGCGGTGACCTTCTGGCTTTTGCTGCATGTGATTCCATCCAGCATCATCGCAAGATGCTTGAGTGTGGCGGCTTCCATCTTTTTATCGTGGATCATCAACCGTAGCTTTACCTTCGCCTACAGCCGAGAAAAGCCCACCTTTCAGGAATTCATCAAGTTTGCACTATCCCAATTACCGGGTGCATTGGTGAATGCGTTGGTCTCAGTACTGGCATTTAATTTTCTGCCTTATATCAAAAGCAACCCGTGGATATCAGTCGCGTTGGGCAGTTGCGCTGGCATGGTGCTTAATTTCACCATTGCCCATCTATACGTATTTAAAAACAAAAACAATCAATCACCTACATTATGAAGATCGTACTCAAGGGGGCAAAAAATGAACGAAGGATTGCGCGCTAGATCATCCAGTGAAGCGGTGAAACACTCCCGATGGCCCATCCTGGCTTATGCGCTGCTGGTATTTGCCTTGTGCTGGCCAGCCTGGCTTAACGGCCAAGCCTTTTTTCTGCAAGATACCACCGCCTATATAAAGGGGGCAGCTAGTGGTGTAGCCCTCATTTCACCATCCCCTACAGCCCAGGAATGGCTGCATCCAAGCCATTCAGCACGCCCTGCGCCAAGCCAGCCAGGCTCAACGAATGAACATTCGGATACACACAGCAAGGACTATTCCAGCTCGCCCGACAAGAAAGGCGTTCTGGCAGGCAGATCGATCTATTACGGCATGTATCTCTTCACGATCACGGCCATCTCAAGCATCAATCTTGTCCCTGTTATTACCGCTATTCTGACAGTGCTTACCATCGCCACTGTGAGCCGTTCAGTGGGATTAAATCATCTCCAGACATCAGGTTTGCTTGCCATATTGGTCGCAGTCAGCCCACTGCCCTTTTTCAACAGCATGCTCATGCCGGATGTCTTTGCGGGCCTGGCGATTCTTGCTGCAGCCGCAATTTTATTCATCTCACCACTATATAAATGGCATCGCTATTTATGGGCCATCATCATTCTTTGCGCTGTGTTATTTCACACCGCCAATATTCTTATACTGAGTGGCTTGCTGGTCATAACTCTGGTCATTGCATTTGTCCCACCCGCAAACAAGAAAAGCCTGGTGCATAAAACCGCCCTGCTCTTTGTGATTGTATTGATTGGGATTGCAGGCGAAGTCTTTTTTAATGCCGCAGTTAAGCACTTTACGCATAATGCGCCCATACGCCCCCCCTTTATCTCCGCCCGTTTGATCGCCGACGGGCCAGGGACGCTATATGCTAAAAACTACTGCAGCACGACCGCTTTTGAAATCTGCCATTATCAGGCTGCTCTAGGCAAAGCATCCTCTGATGATTTCCTATGGAGCCTCAATCCTGATATAGGCATATTCACCCTCGCCAGCAAAGAATCGCGCGAGCTTCTGTCACATCAGGATTCCGCATTTGCCATCGCCGTATTCAAGAAATACCCGACCGAAGTATTGCGCTCCACAGCACTGAACTTCCTCTCCCAGCTCACTCTGGTCGGCCTGGAAGAGTTTAATTATCCCAAGCTAATGATTACCGACTTCAGCGAGAAAATTCCCGAGGCCGACTTTAAAAGGCTGCAAGAATCAAAGGCGGGGAAAGATATATTCCCCTTAATCACCTCTGAGTGGCTCATTCTGACCGGTATCATTGTCTCGTTGCTGGTCTATGCATACCATGCACGCCTCCAGCGACGCACACAGCCCATATTCTGGCTCTCGATAGTTATCTTGAGTGGCATACTCATCAATGCATTAATCTGCGGGGCACTCTCTACTCCGCATGATCGCTATCAGGCGAGAGTCATCTGGTTACTTCCGCTAATTGCGTTCTATGCGTACAGTTTACGACACCCGTCAGAGGCTGCAGGCTTCAGTCGCAGCTAATTTCTTAAGAGCCCTTCATGAGAAAAATTTACCTTGATTACCTTCGTGCATTTGCCATCATCGGGGTGATCTGTACGCATGTCACGGTAAAATACTATGGTGATAGTGAGCTGTCTGGCACTGCCACATGGTGGATGGCGAATATCATCAACGCCGCCTCCAGATTTGCCGTTCCCCTATTTGTCATGATTTCCGGTGCGGTACTGCTGGGAAAATCCCAGCCCGTTGCCGAGTTTTACCAAAAACGTGCCTGGCGCATTCTTCCGCCCTGGATATTTTGGTCGGTAGCATTTCTGATTTTCAATTATGTTTTCACAGGTGATCTGTACACCCTGGTATGGTTTTTAAAAGGGGGCATCCTGATCCAAGGCAATACTACAACGCACTTGTGGTATCTCTCGATGTTTGCGTGCCTGATGCTGTTTGCGCCTTATATCAACAAAATCATTCTGAATGAGCCTGTTACCAAGCATGAAGTCAAAATACTCTGCTGGATTGTGCTGGTCTTTCTGATCCTGAATGAGCTTGATCATGTATATGCGCTGATTAAAGACAAACCTATTCAATGGTTTAAAACATTTATATGGTTTGTCCCTTACTTTATAGGCGGCTTCCTTATTGACCGCTATAGCGATCAAATCAAGCTATCGAGTGTGTATATCGTGGTGACGGTTTTGGTAAGCCTGGGGATAGGCATAGGCATGAATTACGGGGTAGCCGATCAGTTAGGAATATTCAAAGATTATTTGGTACTCCGCAATGACGGGGTATTAATTTATTTCATCACGTTTGGCGTATTTATACTTGCCCGCCGACATATGGATAAGATCAAGGCTAACAGACTGATAGGCGCATTATCAGACGCTAGTTTTGGTATTTACCTGATACACCCCGCGTTTATTTTCCTTATTAATCGCTATTTGATCCCCAGTCACTTCAGCACCAACGGGGCAGGCGGCGTGATTGCCATATGTATGACCATCTTCATCACACTGCTTTTATCATGGTTAACCATCTCAATCATGCGCAAGCAAGCCGCATTGCGCATGATCTCCTGAGAGCAGAAATCCTGAACGGGTAAGACAGTTCAGTTTTTGGTTTTATAGGATGCTGCCCCCCAGTAGTATGCGAACTGCCCAAGATAAAAGAAGCGATCCTTGGCGCCCAGCAGCGTCTTAACCGCATACTTGATCGCCTTAAAAAACGCTCGCCGGTATAAGCGCAACCGACTGAGGCTGCAATCCGGTGGTGTCCCATTCACGTAATAATGGTTGTTACCAGGATAATTAGCCTGTACAAACGCGAACGTTTCTCCCGCCTGATAGCAGTACTCATAAATGTAAGAAAGACTCTGACGTTTAAGCGGAATCTGATGCAAGACCTTGGTGCCTGGCACCCACCAGCCTGTAGCCCCGGCTTGCAGCATCTTGTACATGACATCCACTTCTTCCCCAGTACGCTTGTGAGTCGGCGCCACCCCAAGCTGAGGGTTGTAAAGATACTGCTTTTGCTCTTGGGTTCTCACCGCAAAATTAGCCCCCCAAGGGTTAATCCCTCGCTTGAAATCCAGTGGGATTTCGGCATCTCCAAAATCGCGTGTAGCGGTAATACTGCTCAAAGGCCAAATATCCATGGCGCCCCTGAACCATACAGGTATTGGCTCCTCAAGTACCGGAATGACCCTGCCACCAAAAATAACGGCCTCTGGATGTTTATTAAACGAATCCACATATGCAGCCAGCCATTGGCTATCCAGAATCACATCGTCGTCGGTCCAGCAGATATATTTTCCACGTGCCTCCTGCACTCCGCGATTACGTGCATTTGAAAGCCCAGGCACGTTTTCGCGCACGCAACGAATAGGCAAGCGGCCAGCAAAACTCGTGACCACCTCCGCTGTGTTATCCGTACTACCGTTATCGACAACGAGAAACTCCCAATCCAAGCCTGCCGGAATCATCATCTTGCTTGCAGATTCCAGCACCTGGCGCAATTGATTGGCACGGTTTCGCGTGCAAATAATCATCGAAATAAAAGGTTGTGTATTCATGGAGGTGTCTACTAAATTAACTGGATTAGAACGTGGCCAAGGAATCAAGCTTTTCAATCGCATCTTGCGCCGAACTTGCGATTTTCACTTGTGGGTATGTATTTGTCCAAGCGTTAATATACCCCGACACTTTCCCGTAATTATTATCTAAAGCCACATGGGGAATATCCAATAAGGTGGAAATAATGTGAGCATGCAAGCGATCGGTTACCACGCGCTTCCCACGTGAAAGCATTTTCACACCTCGCATCAAACGCCCCTGCGCCAAGGCTTGATAATAATCCAATCGATTGGGCTTACGGCCTTGTTTTAGTGCGCTCAAAGTCGCAATCACTTTGCTTCTTTGATGGAAAAATGATGGATCATCTAACCAATCAGCCCCAAGCGCGTTCAATGCAAAAAGAGGTGTTCTGTCATATTCCGCACGTTCGCTATCATTGCGTAACAGCATAAATAAGTCAGCCTCAGGTTTTGAGGGCTTGGCCAATTCACCAATACCAAAAGCGCTATCGGGTGAGAGTTCAACATGGCATGAGAAATTTTTAACTGCAAAATCCAAGCTGGGCTTATCACGAACCAATAGGTGGAAATCACCGTGCTGTTTAATCAAGTCTGCACAATTGGCAATACTTTCAGGATTATCAAACTTAATTGATTGCGGAAGCTGAATTACCTTTCTCCCTTTACATGCAATCATCAAGTATTCTCGAAAATCCTGATGTTTGCGCCAAAGATCGCCAAAATTTCCACCTCCGTGAATGAGAATAGGTCCTTCTGGCAAAGCATTACTTAAAATATCCAGCCGAAAATTTTCGATTTTACTTATATAGGAAGGATGGTTTCCGGTTATTTCTTTCAGTAAATCAATCTCTCCTACCCAAATAGCACTGTCTCCAACATTAGAATGGTCAGGAAAATCAACCAATGCATATTGAGTATTTTTAGGTAGTAATGGTTGAAGTATTGCTTTTATAACTTGCTTCTGCTGACTAATAACCTGCGAATTTCTACCCATTTTTCGTTCCTAATTTACTTACTTAATTTAGCTTTAATACGTGCTAATGCAGCCTTGATTATTCTCAAGGCCTCAGATTCAGGCCCTAATGGCCTACTCATGATATGCCATAAAAGAACATGAATTGATATATAGCTAATAGCTCCACTAGCGCATAAAACCATTAACTCCAAAACCAATCCACTTGTATTGCTTTCTAGTACTAAAAGGCTCTTGATGCAATATAAGATAGCTGCCATAGAAACAACACTCAGCAAAGATCGTATATTTCCTTTTAATTGAGAAAGTACACTTAAAGGGATCATTTTGCTTATCAGATGCATGTTTATCACTAGAGAAATGGTTCCGGAAATTGCCCTACCGTATACAACCCCCATCAAGCCTGCCATAAACATACCGGCAATAATGATAGGTAAACGAATAAAAAAACTAATAAAGTCCCGTTTGAATAAGACCTTAGTTTCACCTAACGCCATTGCCAAAGGATGAACTTGAGAACCAATAGTCTGTAGCACAAAAACACACGAGATAATCTGGATAACTTGTACTACAGGCAACCATTTTTCGCCCATCAACAATAGAATCAAGGGGTGTGCAACCATGGCAAATCCGACCCCTAAGGGTAAAGCCAAAGCAGTAATTACTCCTTGCGCCGAAACATATGCATTACGCAAACGTATCTTGTCATGCACCAAGTGCTTGAAGCCCGGGAACAAGGTGCTTTCAAGAGGCTGAATGGCCTCTCTCGTGGGCATGGCAGCAAGGTTGTCACCCACGGTATAAAACCCTAGTGACTTGGTGCCGAGGTAACTACCAATCATCAAATGATCGAATTTCCAGTTGATGGTGTTGATCATTTTCCCTAAGGTTAACCAGACTGAAAATGACCAAATTTCTCGCGTGTGGCGATATGAAAATCGTGGCCTGTAAGGAACAACGAGATAGGTTACGATAACACCGACCAATTGGGATGCGACTGTCCCACCCACGATAGCCCAGTAGCTTTTGAATATGAACGCCAGCGTCACCCCCACCACAAAGCCTGCGAGCTTCTGGCTGACTGTCATAACAAACTGTTGCCAAAAAATCAGATCACGTGTCAATACAACCATTTTTGGGTTATTAAATCCTGTCACGAAAATGGACGCACCAATAACCCACATAATCTCCTTCAAACGGCTGTCATGGTAATAATCCGCAACATAGGGGGCCGCACATGCAAACATGGCAGCGATCAGCAAGCCTCTGGTCAGATTGAGACTCCAAGCAGTATGAAAGTGATCCTCACTTGGATTTTTATGATGAATCAAGGCAGATGCTAAGGATAAATCAGTCACGGACTCCACAATAGCCAGTAATGCCATCACAATAGCCACCAAGCCAAAATCTGCAGGAGTCAAAAGCCTGGCCAGTACAACGGTACTGCACAACGCTAAGATATTGACGACGATTTTGGCTGCGCCCAGCCATGCTACCCCTTTGACCAGCTTATCCTTCATGAGATTTCCTGCTACATATCATTGAATAGAATACCTTTTCTGCAAGTCTCTAATATTTAAAAGGCAAAACACCTCAATCGAGTCAACGCCATGGATATGGTAGCAATAATTACACCAGCTCCTTATAGTCCCTTTGGACGATTTTCTTTTGGAAAACTTGCCCATCTGAATTTTTGCGAAAAAACCTTAAGGATTCTTTTATATCCTCCAGGCCAAAAGCCAAGCTTCATAAATTGTAGTATTTCAAGCAAGTCAGGTTGAAAACCATAATGCCTGGCAAACACCTGTAACCATAAACTTTGTTGCTGACGAGGATCTTCTGCATGTTTTTCCATCATGCGACGGCATGCTGCGGTTATGAGATTCTTTTTCCCTACAGATAAGCGGTCTGGCCTGGGGGTTTCATCAAAGATATAACTGGGGATATCCATTAGCCTTGCTTCGCCATAGGTCTTAAGCACCCTGAAAAAAAATTCCAGGTCCTGCCATGCTGGCATGCTCTCATCGAAACCTTGCGTGTTTATGAAATATTCACGTCGGGTAAAAATCTGATTACCTATGTAATTTGACTCAAACAAGGACTGGTAAGCCACCCGTGCCCTGCGAAGCCCCACCCTTTGTTCAGAACTTATCCTGGTTAGTGCTTGAGGAAAAATACAAGATACGGGAGCGGTTTCGTACTTCTCTAGAAAATGCCAGTAATCCAAAAGTGCGGCGATGTGATGAGGCAGAAATTCATCATCATCATCAATCCCAGTTAAAAAATCACCCGTTGCTGCTTTGATAGCAATATTCCGTGCGTGACAAGCACCATGACTATGGGAATTCAAAAAAATCCTCACTCGAGGATCTCTCATTTCAAGCGCTTTCAAATATTCTCGACTTCCGTCTGTCGAGCCATCATCCACCACGAGTAGTTCAATATCCTGGTAGCTTTGAGCAAGTACTGAGTTTACCGCTAGTTGCAGGCTGGCCAGACGATTTTTCGTTGGCATATAGATTGAAACACGCATGATTCCCCCCGGATGTCTTGATGTTTCCCCAATAGTTTTTATTTATTCAAATGTGCTTTTACCTTACCTATCAGAGATTGCAGCAGATTAATGCACTCATGCTCTGGCCCGTGGGGTTTACCCATAAAGAGCCACAGCCCCAATACCACCGATGCATAAGCAACGGTGCCAACAAAAACGAACAGGATCAAATGGGTAATCATTTGGAGGGTGCTGTGACCAACCCCAAGTTGATAATGAGCGACCCCAACGAGCAGCACCATACCTGCGACCCCTGCAAGTGAACGTATATTGGCCAACCACTGCTCGCGAATAGATGTGCCGATGATCATCTTCACTATTGTCATATTCATATGCACACTAACCAGTGTTGACAGCGCTCTGCCGATCAGAACTCCCAGTAACCCCGCAGTCCACAGACCAATGACAATCAAGGGAATTCGAATGGCAAAGCTGATGAGGTCACGCTTGAAAAGTAATTTTGTTTGCCCTTGAGATAAAGCCAGTGGTTGAACAGCAGAGCTGAGGGTTTGAATTGCGACTGAGCCGGCCATAATCTGGATCACGAGAATCACAGGCTCCCATTTCTGCCCTAGAAACAATAAAACGATGGATGACGACAGCAAGGCAATGCCCACACCTACCGGGAGAGCAATCAAAGCGACAAGAGTTTGGGCCTTACGATATGCATTCTTGAGTCTTTGCTTATCGTCACCTATCTTGCTGAATCCTGGGAAAAGAGTTGTCTCAAGCGGGGAAATCATTTCACGCGTAGGCTTGGTGGAGAGATTGTCACCCACCGTGTAATAACCCAGCGCCTTATTCCCCAAAAGGAAGCCCACCAATAAGTGATCAAACTTCCAATTCAGCGTATTTATAATCTGCCCTAGCGTTAGCCAGATTGAAAACGACCATAACTGCTTCGCATGCCGCAAGGTGATTCGAGGGCGGTATGGATATACCAGATAGGAGACTGCGATACTTACCAACTGTGAAACCACGGTGCTTGCTATCAATGCCCAGTAACTTTGGTAAACAATAGCGATCACTACCCCTACCGTGACACCGGCCAAACGCTCAGCCACATTTCGCACAAACTCTTGCCAAAACACAAGATTTTTTGTCAATACCACCATTTTGGGATTAGTGAGTCCATTCATTGCTAAAGTGACGCCTAAAACCATCATGACCGATTGCAAGCGAGGGTCGCCATGAATTTCGGAAATCCATGGCGCAGCCAGACAAAAAATCAAACCTATGGCTAATGATCGTAAGACATTCATTGTCCAAGCCGTGTTGTAGTGAATGTCCGTAGGATCGCGGTGGTGAATCAAAGCCGAAGCCAGTGAGAGCTCGGTGACAGCGCTGATGACGCTCAACATGGTGGTAGCAAACGCGACGAGACCAAAATCATCGGGCGTCAAATAGCGTGCCAGTATAAGAGTACTGACAGTGCTGAGCCCATTGACGATAAGTTTGGCTGCAGACAGCCAAGCCACCCCTTTTGCAAGTTGTTGTTTCATATCCCTTATGGCAGTTAAGCCGTTTTATAATTATCGACTTATTTTTGTAAAAATACTGCATTATTTCTGATTCTTTAAAAGAATATACTATCCTGTGTGAATACAAGCCGTATCAAATAGATATTAGCCTTATGCGTGTAGAAAAGGCCTATTGAAAATCATCTTTACACTTGGTTCAGAAAACTCCCGATAGGTATTCAGCCTAGGTTTTGTGCAACTAATAAAATGTAATTACAGGGCCATTCATTTTGATGAACCACATGGTTAAAACCAATCGCTATCGGAGACCTCTATTTATATTCATCGTATGCTTCTCTCTGATAATGAGCATTTATTGGATATTGGGCCTGAAATGTCAGGCTTCAAACGAGGATCTTTTAGCCCCATTCCAACAGCCATCTCCAAATAATACATTTTCCGATTACAAGCATTTATTTGAATATTTTCTGAATGGGTTTATCACTCATGTGAGCAACGGGGGGGCACGCGCATACTATGGGGGAAACCCTATGCAGCAAGGACCGGAAATGGCCAGTATGGAAGGGTTTACAAGGACTGCACCTTTATTTGCCGCCTGGATTTACGGCCAGCACGGCACACAATACACCCTAGAAAACGGACATTCCGTGGACTTGGTCAATCTGCTGAAGACTGCCATCGTAAACGGGACTAACCCCGAGCATGCAGAATACTGGGGAGCAATCCATGACCATCAACAATCTATTGTCGAAGCCGCTGATGTTGCCCTTGTGTTGTGGTTAACAAAAGAATATATCTGGGCAACATTAGATGAAAAACAAAAAAACAACATTGCAACATGGCTGCTACAGGTAAACGGGAAGAAAATTCCAGACAGCAACTGGCATTTATTTGTCATTCAGGTGAACGCAGTACTGGGCTCTCTTGGCCAGCCTTATGATCCAGATGTCATACACAACAGCTATGAGCGGATAAAGTCGTTCTATGTGGGTGATGGTTGGTTTAAAGATGGCAATCCAGTAGATCATGGTGCCTATGATTTCTACAATGCATGGGCATTTCATTATCAACTTCAATGGATTAATAAAATTCAACCCACTCTGGATGAGAGGTTTATATACGAAAGCCTGCAGGCATTCTCAAGCGACTATCCGTATCTTATCGGCACTAATGGCATACCGATCATGGGTCGCAGCGTTTGTTATCGCCTAGCAGCCGCAGCCCCTCTCATTTTCAGCCAAGCCATTAATCAGAGACCCGTTTCCAGTGGCGTTGCCAAACGGGCGCTTGATGCTACTTGGCAATATTTTATACAGCATGGTGCATTAAGTGACGGGAACATCACGCAAGGTTACTGTGGCAAAGATGCAAAAATACTGGAACCATATTCTGGTCCGGCAAGTTGCTTGTGGTCCTTAAGATCATTGATTGTGGCGTTTTCCCAGCCTATCAGTAGCCCATTCTGGCAGTCTCCACCTGAGTTATTGCCAATTGAAGTCAGTGACTACAAAAAAACCATTCCTGCCATTGGCTGGACCGTGATAGGAAGTAAAAAGAACGCTGACATCACGATACACATTGCCGGCAATCGCATGGGGAAAACGCAGATCGCATTAAAAGAATTAAGCATTTACGACCGAATGATGGAAATAATCACTCAAAAATCAAGAAGACCTAAGAATTATGAAGTTAAATATAATTTAAAAGAGTACTCATCGTCAGAGCCTTACTGCGAGTGCAGGAAAATATAAGGCTTAGGATAAGCTTCGTATCTAAAATCGCTGTCAGCGATTTTTCATTTTCCTCGTTATATGTGTATGCGTCATTCAAATCGCCTTTCCGGCTTCATCTGCCTCGTTTCAATTCTTTCCAACACCCATGCTGCGGGGTCCCCACCCTCCCTTGAAGACAACTGGGATAGCCCAAGGAAAGACAATTTCAATCAAGCATATAGCGAACTCAAGCAAATTAATGCGATGAGTGTTGGCAAGCTTAAACTGGCCTGGACCTTCTCCACCGGCATCACGCGCGGGCATGAAGGATCACCTTTGGTCATCGGCAATATTCTGTATGTACACACGGCGTTTCCAAACAACGTTTACGCGCTGGATCTGAACCATCAGCAGAAAATTCTCTGGTCTTATTTTCCCAAGCAGTCGGACGATATACAGGGCATCCTCTGCTGCGACAATGTGAGTCGTGGCCTGGCTTATGGCGATAACAAGATTTTTTTGCAGCAAAACAATGGCATGCTGGTCGCACTGGATAGTCATAGCGGACAAAAGGTATGGGAAAAGCAGGTCAATGATCCCAAAACCGGGGCCACCAACACCAACGCCCCTTATGTATTCAAAGATAAAGTGCTGACGGGTTGTAGCGGTGGCGAATTTGGTGTGCGCTGCTTTCTGGCGGCCTATGCCATCAAGGATGGGCATGAGGTCTGGAAAGCTTACAGCATGGGGCCGGATGAGGATGTACGCATAGGCCCCGACTTCAACCAGGCTAATCCGCATTACAGCGCCCTCTCCGTTTACGAGGATGTGAATGGCGGCAACAAGGAAGGCGGCGCCTTCAAGGCCTTAAGCAAAGATCGGCTGGCATACCCGGAAAAAAATCTTGGCGTACGCACCTGGCTGAAGCCACAAGCCGCAGGCAATGGTTGGGAGCATGGCGGTGGGCCAGTCTGGGGATGGTTTTCGTATGATCCGGCACTCAATCTGGTCTATTACGGCACCGGCAACCCGTCGGTATGGAATCCCGATGTGCGGCCCGGCGATAACAAATGGGCAATGACGCTGTTCGCCCGCGATCTGGATACTGGCATGGCTAAATGGGGCTACCAGCTCACTCCGCATGACGAGTGGGATTATGACAGCGTAAATGAGGTCATTTTATGGGATCACGGCAAGCAAAAACTGGCGACGCATTTTGATCGAAATGGCTTTGCCTACACACTGGATAGACGTGATGGCACCTTGCTCGTTGCTGCCAAAATGCATCCCTTTGTTAATTGGGCCACGCATGTGGACCTCGCCACGGGCGTGCCGCAAAAAGACCCGCGCTACTCCACGCATGAAGATCAGGAGACTGCCAACATTTGCCCCGCAGCCCTCGGGGCGAAAGACGAGCAGCCTGCAGCTTATTCTCCGAAAAGCGGCCTGTTTTATGTCCCGCTTAATCACCTTTGCATGCGGTATGAAGCCGTCGAAGCGAAGTACGTCGCCGGGCAACCCTGGGCTGGCGCCAGCCTGACCATGTTCCCCGGACCGGATGGTGTCATGGGGGGCTTCATGGCGTGGGATGGACTGAAAGGTCAGGCCAAATGGTATAACCGCGAACCTTATCCCGTATGGGGCGGCGCGCTGGCGACGGCAGGTAATCTGGTGTTTTACGGCACACTGGATCGTTGGTTCAAAGCCCTGGATGCGCGCAATGGGAAGTTGCTATGGCAGTTTCAGGTGGGCTCGGGCGTGGTGGGCAATGCCATGACCTACGCCCATCATGGCAAGCAATACATCGGTGTGTATTCAGGTATCGGCGGCTGGGCAGGCATTGCATTGAATCAAGGCCTTACCCAGGATTCAGACGGCGCTGGCACGGCAGGCGCATTCCGCGACCTCGCGAAATACAATGCCGCGCCGGGCGGAGGCGCCTTGAATGTATTCGGGCTTTAACCGAGCAAATTGCCCAGATAGTCCGACTTGCCAAGCTCGACCCCGTTGTGCCTCAAAATGCCGTACGCCGTTGTGATATGGAAATAAAAGTTTGGCAGCACAAAGGTGAAAAGATACGCCTGCGCTGTAAATGTCACCTCACGTCCCCGCAGCTTGAGTTGAATCTCCCGCTGCGCTGCCCCTTCCAGATGCTGAGGCGTGATGGTTTCAAGAAATGCCAATGTTTTGGCAATGCGTTGTTCTAGCTCGTCAAACGTGGCTTCTGTATCTTCATAAGCGGGAATCTCAAGTCCAGCCAGCCTCGCTGCACATCCTTTTGCCGTATCCGTGGCAATCTGAATTTGACGCGACAAAGGGAACATATCTGGTGCCAGCCGCGACCCCACCAGAACAGATGGCTCAATCGCGCGCGCTTCGGCGTAACTTTTCCCCTTTGCCAGTATGGCACTCAAATTATGCAGGCCGCGCACAAGCAAGGGGATAGAGGCATCGTAAAAATTCAAAGACATAGATAGGATTTCCAATCGGAGTAAGGGTACAAGTATCCCCGGTTTACCGATTCCAGTAAACATAGGCGGTTACAACCCGCCGCCTTATGCCATGGATGAGCACTCGGCTCCTAACAGTCTTAGTATTAAGATTTTAGAAAAGACGTCTTAAGCAATCGTTTCCCCAAATTAATGCCGTTTTTCTCTATTGCGTTGTATAAAACCCATGCTATGAAATAAGTTAGAGGTAGCACAGGCACTGCAATCATAAAAAATCTTAAATATTGGTTCAGATCGCCAAAACCTTCCTGGGCAGCAAGAGTTCCGGCGATAGGTAGCACAATCATAAGATGTAATAAATAAACCGCATAGGAAGTATCACCCAGAAATACAGCAAACTTAGAAGAAAGTATACGTCTCAGTCTTTCCACTGAATGGGGGAAATTATTTGCTATATTTAAAGAACCATCATTCATCAGAAAGAATAAAGAAATAATTAATAATGATTGAGATAAAACAACATATATAGGCGAATTTACTAGAGAAACGAAACATAGAGCTATCGCAACCAACATCGCCAAATTCATTTGGTGCCTTGACCGGCCTATGGCCATCCATATACCAGCCATAAATATATTTAATTTAAGTGGAAGAAAAGATGGCATTGGGAAGGAGTGTACATATTCAGAAAATACTATTTGCGTCATTACACATAAAATAACGAGTATAAGTGTTACCTTGAGAGTCCCAAATTTTCCCATTGCATACATTACAAGTGGAAAAACCAAATAAAATAACATCTCCAGACCTATGGACCAATCTGGCAAAGCTGTGCGGAATGAAAAGTCAGGGAGCAATCCAAATACAAAACTAATATGGGTAATGAGGTTTATAGAGGTTTGGTCATTATATCTATCAGGATCAGTAGCAGTGCTAGGCCATAAAGCTGCTATATTGTCTCGAAAATCACCAAGTTGAGGTCCAAACAAAAATGCAGCTATTAAAAGAACATAATACAGTGGGGCAATCCGGAAAAATCTCCTTATCCAGAAAGTAAAAGCAGTATTTTTTTTATTCCATGGCTCTTTGTCTTGCCTCAAAACATAATGATGAGCCATTAGGAACCCTGACAACATCATAAATAAATCAACAGCAACATTCCCCCAAGACAGCACAGGCAACGATCTTAATCCAGAAAGAATCTGTATATGAGATAACATCACCCAAAGTGCAGCGATACCTCTCAAACCATCTAACCATGGCAAATGTTGTAAGTTATTGACGTCATTTTTTGTTGACATATTACCCCCAGAGGTGTTTTCTTTGTATTCCAGATATGAGTGTTTTTACTTCTAACATATCTAGTTCTTCAGCAGAATTAAATATTGCATATTGAAATTGCTTGGCAGCCCTTATATTCAAATCTAAACATCTGGAGCATATCTGCATGTCTCACATCACCATTTACCACAACCCTCGTTGCAGCAAATCCCGCGAGGCGCTTGAGCTTATTTTGCAGAGCGGCGCAGAGCCCGCTATTGTTGAATATTTAAAAACGCCTCCTGACAGATTAACGCTTGAGAAATTAATGCGGGATGCCCGGCTTGAAGCGCGCGACCTGCTACGCAGCAATGAAGCCATCTATCAGGAATTGGGGCTGGAGGATCCGGACTTGAGCGACGAGGCTCTACTGGACGCGATGCTGGCCCATCCGGTACTGATCAACCGGCCTATCGTCGTCACGCCGCTCGGCACCCGTCTTTGCCGCCCCGCCGAAAAAGTGCTTGAAATCCTGCCAGCCAATAGCTAGTTAGTGTTTGTGTTCTCCAGCGCCTGAATGGTGGGGACCAATAAAGTCTCCGCCACATAGCGAGATGTTTCCAGGGTCAGGTGTCCATAATCAAACGTGGTCAGTTCATAGCCTTCCGCAGTGGGGAAATATGTCATGCATTTTTTGCCTTGGCACAGACCGGCGGTCGCTGATACATACGTCAGCACATCGCTTTTCTGATATTTGTCCTGCAGATAGCGATCCGTCTTGAAGATATCCTCGTTCAGATAATTGCCCAGGTAGCGGGGTTTGCTATCCAGATAGTGCTGTGCGTAGATACGGGAGAGATTTTCTGTCCACTGTGGTACTGGCCCCAACAAAACTACATGCTTCACGCCTGCATTTTTTAGGTACTCGGCGGTCGCTGCAAAATCGTTGCTTTCGTGATGATCACGTTGCGCCAACAGAACAATATCAGGCTTGACCTGCTTGATCGCATCCAAAGCACGGGCATTGGCATTATCACAATTCAGTTTTCCGTGGGGCGTAATCGAAGGCGCGCAGCCATACGATGCTACCTGCAGCAGGGAAACATTCTCAGGAAGCGTTTTTCGCAATCCGTAATAGAGATGCTGGGCGTGCGAGTCTCCCCAGATGAACACGGACTTGGCTTGTGTCGGCGTGATGCAACTGGCGGGCATTTCATTACGGATACTGCCATTGAGATTGATCAGACTGCAGTCTGTTCGATACAGATCACTCAGCTTGTGTTCCGAGACGTAGTTTTTGTAATTGCGTAAAAATACATCTTGTTTCGTCAGCGGCTGACTATTGATGCTGACCCAGTCCATCACGGCATAAAGCGCAACCGCCACCATGATCAGAAAAAGAATCAGCGATTTTTTCTGTGACTTGATGGAAAAACGTACCGGCTTTTCCACCATAAAATAAGTCAGGATCGCCAATAGCAGGCTGACGGCAACCGCCGTCATTCTTATCTCACGGGATAAAGGACCCAATTGAATCTGCAGGAACGACAGAATGGGCCAATGCCACAGATAAAACGGAAAGCTGATGGCACCGATAAATACCATGGCCCGATTGGACAGCACGAATTTATTAAAGAGGGCATCTTTGCCGGCCAGGATGATGCACATGGAGCCAATCACAGGAATCAAGGCATTAACCCCGGGGAAGGTGCTGGCCGTGCTCAGATGAAAAACGCCGAACACAATCAGCCCAATACCCAGAATGGAAACAGGATGCCGCCAGGTCGAGGTCTCCAGTCGCGAAAATGCCAGGCGAAAACCCTTCCGATTTTCCTGATGCAGGTAATAGGCGAATAAAGAGCCTATCGCCAACTCCCAGAAGCGCGTGATGGGCATGTAAAACGCCAGCGTCTGATTTCTCGCCACCATATCGAGGCAAAGGGCAAAAGAGATCAGGGCGATCAGCCCGATCACCGCCAACACCTTGCGATGATGCATTTTCCACAGCAGCATCAATAACAGAGGCCAGAGAATGTAGAACTGCTCCTCGACCCCCAACGACCACATATGCAGCAGCGGATTGGTTTCTGACGAGGCGTCAAAGTAGTTGGATTTGGTTAGGAGGTAAATATTGGCAAGAAAGGAGGTCGAGAAAAACAATGCTTTATTGAAGTCGACCTGCTCCTCGCGAAACAGTATCCATTTGGATGCAATCAAACAGACAATAAACACCAGTATCAGGGCAGGAAATATGCGGTTGATACGCTTGCGGTAAAAGTCGAGCAAGGTGAATTTATTGCTCTGCATATGCGCAAAAATAATGGATGAGATCAAAAATCCGGAGATGACAAAGAAGACATCAACCCCAATAAATCCCCCTGGAAAGTGGATCGGAAATCCGTGAAACAGAACCACTAATAAAACGGCAACTGCTCGTAATCCATCAATGTCTGGGCGGTAATTTTTTTCGCTCGATAGCGGACTTACCCAACTGAATAATTTCATAAACAACCTAAACGTCCCTATTAAGCAATTTTTATGGGCACCAGCATGCCGTTGAGGCAAGCAATTAACATACCTTGAACGCAGCGCATCTTCAGGAAATCCCGGCAGAAAAGTAGCCGCTGATGAGGGTATCTGAGATGAGAAGCCTTGTTAATAGGTACAAAGCACTAATGACTGCCTTGTAATAATGCGCGCAGTTTGTATAAAGCCTCCAGCGCCTGCTTGGGCGTCAGATCATCAGGATCAAGGCGCTCCAGTTCAGCCAGTGCGGGCGATACTTCCACATGAGGCTCGGCGGCAGCCTGCTGGCTGAACATATCGCTTTGCGGGCCTGCCTGTATATTCTGCTGCTCAAGTTGCACCAGTTTGCGTTTGGCTGCATTGACAACGGAGCGTGGAATACCCGCCAGTTGGGCGACTTGCAGACCGTAACTCTGGCTGGCTGAACCTTCTTGCACGGCGTGCAGGAAGACGATGCCATTGCCATGTTCTACCGCATCCAGATGCACATTGGCGGCTTGCTTGAAATCTTCCACGAGCCGCGTCAACTCAAAGTAATGAGTAGCAAACAAAGTGTAGCTGCGATTGCGCTCCAGCAGTTGGCGGGCGACGGCCCAGGCCAGCGAGAGGCCGTCGAACGTCGAGGTGCCTCGCCCGATTTCATCCAGCAAGACCAGGCTGTGCTCGGTGGCGTTATGCAGGATGTTGGCGGTTTCGGTCATTTCCACCATGAAGGTCGAGCGACCACCGGCCAGGTCATCCGAAGCGCCTATGCGGGTAAAGATGCGATCCACTTGCCCGATACGCGCGGCCTTGGCGGGGACAAAGCAACCGCAATGCGCCAGCAGCACAATCAGGGCTGTCTGCCGCATATAGGTCGATTTACCGCCCATATTGGGGCCGGTGATCAGCAGCAACTGCCGATATGGCGTGAGCTGCACATCGTTGGCGATAAAGGGTTGCGCCAGTTGCTCCACCACTGGGTGACGGCCAGCGGTGATCTGAATACCCGCTTCAGCGGTAAATTCGGGTTGCACGTAGTTCAGTGCCTGGGCACGCTCGGCAAAGGTGGCGATGACATCCAGCTGGGCCACGGCGTGGGCATTGGCTTGCAGGGCTTGAATATAGGGAGCCAGCGCATCAAGCAAAGCGTCATACAGCGCTTTTTCGCGTGCCAGCGCACGTTCATTGGCGGAGAGCACTTTGTCTTCAAAGGTCTTGAGCTCGGGCGTAATAAAACGCTCGGCGTTTTTGAGCGTCTGCCGGCGGCGGTATTCGGCAGGGGCATGCTCGGCCTGCGCGCGGCTGATTTCAATGTAAAAGCCATGCACGCTGTTGTATTCCACCTTGAGGTTGGTCAAGCCGGTGCGGGCGCGTTCTTCTGCCTCAAATTTGAGCAGGAATTCACCACAATTGGTTTGTATGCCACGCAGCTCATCCAGCTCTGCATCATAGCCATCGGCTATCACCCCGCCCTCACGCAGCACGGATGAGGGCTCGGGACGTATGGCTGCAGCAAGCAAGGATGTCACCTCAGCGGGCGGCTGCAGCAAGGCCATCGCCTGCTGCAATAGTGCGGATGGCAAGCCTGCCAGAGACTGCTGAAGTTCCGGTAATTGCTGCAGGCTATCGCGCAGGCCGGAAAGATCGCGTGGACGCGCGCTTTTCAAGGCCACGCGCGCGGTAATGCGTTCCATATCGCCAATGTTGTTGAGCAGGCGCCGGGGGGCTTGCAGAGCATCGCCTTGCAATAGCGCAGCAACGGCCTCCAGACGTGCCTGTATCGCCGCATGATCCCGCAGTGGATGATGCAGCCAGTGCCGTAGCAAGCGTGCGCCCATGGCGGTGCGGCAGGTATTCAGCAGTGAATACAGGGTGGGCGCGGGTTCGCCACGCAGGGTTTGGTCTATCTCAAGATTGCGACGGCTCGCGGCATCAAACTGAATATATTCGCCGCTCTGCTCCACCGACAAGGCATTAATGTGCGGCAGACTGCTGCGCTGTGTGTGCCGCACGTAATCCAGCAACGCCCCTGCGGCCGAGATGGCCTGGGTGAGGTCGGCACAGCCAAAGCCAGCGAGGTCATGCGTATTGAATTGTTGCGTGAGCAATTGCGTGGCGGAGTCGAGATCAAATTGCCATGGCGCCAGGCGTTTTTTCGGGCATTTCAGCGCTTCAATGCTGGGATGCTGGTAACCATCGGCCAGCAGCAATTCAGCAGGAGAAATACGCTCCAGCTCCTGCGCCAGCAGACCGGGGGCAACTTCGGTGAGCACAAGTTGCCCGGCTGCAAGGTTAATGCGGGCAAGGCCGACAATGCCCTCCCCGGCCGATACGGCGACCAGCAGATTATCGCGAGTGTCATCCAGCAAGGCACTATCGGTGAGGGTGCCTGGCGTCAGGATGCGCGTGACTTGCCGCTCTACCGGACCTTTGCTCTTGGCAGGGTCACCGATCTGCTCGCAAATCGCCACGGCCTCGCCCAGTTTGGCCAGCTTGGCCAGGTATTGCTCAGCGGCATGATAAGGCACACCGGCCATGCGGATGGGCTCGCCATTGGAAGCACCACGCTTGGTGAGAGTAATGCCCAGCAGCCTGGCGGCTTTCTCGGCATCATCATGGAACAGTTCATAAAAATCGCCCATGCGATAAAACAGCAGCATGTCAGGATATTGCGCCTTAATCCCCAGATATTGGCGCATCATGGGCGTATGATTTTCAGCAGATGGGCTTGGCGTATCGACAGCAGTGGTGGTCATGGGTTGAGCAGTGATTCCGTAGCGGAGTTAGTGCGCTGTTAAAGCCGCATTTTCTTGTTAACATGCAAAGCATGCTCTCTGAACTGGCAATATTTTAAATCGTATGCCATTTATTTGCAGATTAAACATGGCGGTTTCCGCCTTTTTTATCTCAGCCCTGCCTGTGGCATGGGCAGGCGATGGTGCGTCAACTGAGTCCATCCCCTGCGGCGTAACGACACCCTATCAATTGCAGCCCTCTGCCGATGCGCAGGCCCAACAGCGTCAAACGCTCTCTGCCAAGCCGCATGCCAAATCCATCCTCTCCGCCGCCCGCAGTTCCGGGCTGGACCCTTGCCTGGTGCATGCCCTGATCTCGGTGGAGTCTGGCTATCGGCAAGATGCCATCTCCAGCAAAGGCGCCATGGGCTTGATGCAGGTATTGCCCGAAACCGGCAATCGGGTTGGTGTAAAAAATAGTGCAAACTCGGTCAGCGCCAACCTCAAGGCTGGCACGCGCTATTTCAGCCTGTTGCAGAAGAAATATCCCGGCCGGCTGGACCTGGCGATTGCGGCCTACAACGCGGGTGAAGGCGCGGTGGAAAAATATGGTAACGAGATTCCGCCTTATGCAGAAACCCAGGCGTATGTGCCCAAGGTAATGGCGCAATATGAAAAGCTGAGCGGCAAGTCCATAAAAAAACATCCACAAAACCAGCCCCGAAAATACATCGAGGGCACCACATTGGCGCCCTCGACCTTGAAAAGTTACCGCATGACGTCGCAGCGGTAAGCTATCTTTTTACTTCTTCTTGCCAACCAGGCCTTCAGCAGCGATGGCTTCCAGCAAGGCACGCAGATCCTTGCCGCACTCAGGGTGCTTGAGACCCAGACGCACGGTCGCTTCCAGGAAGCCGGACTTGGAGCCGCAATCGTAACGCGTACCTTCAAAGCGGTATGCCAGAATCTGTTCTTCGCTCAGCAAGCTGGCAATCGCATCGGTCAATTGCAGCTCGCCACCGGAACCAGCTTGCAGGTTTTCCAGATGATGGAAAATACGGGGCGTCAGGATATAACGGCCGACCACACCCAGGTTGGAAGGCGCTTCTTCTGGCTTAGGCTTTTCCACGATACCAGCCACTTGCTCAATGCCATTGCTCATCGGGTGTGTTGCCACAATCCCGTAGCTCTTGGTTTGATCGCGCGGCACTTCCTGCACGCCGAGCAGTGAGCAACGGTAATACTGGTAGGCATCTACCATTTGTTTGACCACAGGCACTTTGGCATCAATCAAGTCATCCGCCAGAATCACGGCAAATGGATCATCATTCACCACAGGCTTTGCCAGCTTGACCGCATGGCCCAGGCCCAGTGCCTGGTTTTGGCGGATGTAAATGCAATTCACATTCTTGGGAACAATATTCTGCACCACAGACAGCAATTGCTTCTTGCCATTGCGTTCCAGCTCGTTTTCAAGCTCATAGGCCATATCGAAGTGGTCAGAGATGGAGCGCTTGTTACGGCCGGTAATGAAAATAAGGTCGGTGATGCCAGCAGCAACTGCTTCTTCAACCGCGTATTGAATCAATGGCTTGTCGACGACAGGCAACATTTCCTTGGGATTGGCTTTTGTAGCCGGCAGAAAACGCGTACCCAGGCCCGCGACCGGGAAGACTGCCTTAGTGACATTTTTTTGACGCATTTGAGTTTAATCTCCCAACAGGTTGGATGATCGCTGAAAAGGGGTTGCGATCATCGTGATAAAAATCATTAATGTAATGTACACCAATGACCGAAATATTAAATAGCCCTTAAGGACCAATCAAACAGACTTGCCAACTGTTTTGGACTCCCACTGCCAGGCGTGCTGGATGATAGTTTCCAGATCGGCATACACCGGTTTCCAGCCCAGCTCACTGCGCGCAAGTGAGGCATCCGCCACCAGTCTGGCCGGATCACCCTCACGGCGCTCGCCTTCAGCCACCTTGATCGGCTTGCCCGTCACTTTTTGCGCTGCGGCAATCACTTCCTGCACAGAGAAGCCAGCACCATTGCCCAGGTTATAGCGGCGGCTGATGTTGGTTTCCATCAATTTGCGCAAGGCCAGCGAGTGCGCGCTGCACAAGTCGACAATATGAATGTAATCGCGGATGCAGGTACCGTCTGGCGTATCGTAATCGCGACCAAATACCGTAATGTTGTCGCGCCGACCAGAAATAGCCTGTAAAACGAGGGGGATTAGGTGCGTCTCGGGCTCGTGCCGCTCACCGAGCTGGCCTTCAGGATCAGCCCCCGCCGCATTAAAGTAGCGCAGGCAAACCGACTTGATGCCATAGGCGCGCTCATAATCGCCCAGCGCCTGCTCCACCATCAGCTTGGAACGGCCATAGGGATTCAGCGGATTCTTGGCATGCGCTTCGTCGATCGGCACATACTCCGGCTCGCCGAAGACTGCCGCAGTGGAGGAGAAAATAAAGTAATTCACCCCATGCTTCACCATGGCATCCAGCAGATTCATGGTGTTGGTAAAGTTATTGAGGTAATATTTGTCCGGGTGCCGCACCGACTCGCCAACCTGAATATAGGAGGCAAAATGCATGACAGCATCGGGCGTGTGTTTCACAAACACCTCATCCAGCGCCGCCTTGTCAGTCAGGTCCGCCTGCACAAAGGTACCGCCGACCACTGCATCACGATAGCCAGACGACAGATTGTCAAACGTGATGACATCATGGCCTTCGCCCAACAGCATTTTCACCATGTGCGAACCGATGTACCCGGCACCACCTACCACCAAAACTTTCATTGCTTTCCCTTCTTCACTTTTAGCTGTTTAGCGCAGCGCCCCTGGAACGCTAATCGCTGTATTCAATGCAAACGATAGGCCTTTTTTAAGGCATCCGTAATCACCGTATCGCCGAAATGGGCTTCTGCAATCGTGGGCTGTATAGCAATCTCAGGCCGAAATTCCACAGCGGCTTTTGCTACGCCAGCCACATCAGGGCTGACCGCGACATAGCCCTCTGGCAAGGAGCGAGCAGCCCATGCCATGAACGGGGTTTCCAGGGCAATCACATGCTTTTTCAAGGACATGGCAAAAAAGAAGGTTCCGCTCACCACGACATTGTCTTCGGCATGGCAAATAATCACCGCCTGCGACTGCTCCACAACGAGCTTTGCCTCGTCGTCGGAAAGCTCTCTGGCCGCAAAATGAATATTGTCCGACGCTTGCGCACGCAACTCTTCGACATATGCCTCATCGCCAACGATTCCAGCAATCAGGAGTTGCATATCTGATGGCCACACCTTCATGAGTTCATGCACATTCTTGTAGGGCATGATGCGCCCAAACACGATGAAATAAGGCTTACCCTGCAAGGGGGCAAGCTCCGGCACTTGCAGTGAAGGCGGACCGCTCTTGAACTGATAAAGCGGATGGGGCACATACTCATAGCGCCCGGCATCGGCACCCGAATGCGAAATCACCACATCGGAGAGTTTCTCCATCAGCCGCATGAAACGCAGAATACGAGGTATATCTGACTTGGCAGCCCCATGCGGATAATAGTTATGCACGACCATGACGATGTTTTTCGTCACGACCTTCAACACCAGCAGTTTTACCAGCAAACTGGCGGCCCTGGTTAATGAAAATCGCTTGGTGACACGATCGAGACACTCGGTTTCCAGCCAATTGATTACCGAGAAATCATTGCGCTTGAAGCCACGAGCAACCATGGTTTTGAGCGCTTTGTAAAAGCCCTCAAACGGCACGACCTCGGCAAAGGAGGAATGCAGCTGAATCATGCGCTCCGTATACTGGTTGCCGGTATGGAAATACGGATAATAGGTGATGCGTGGCAATGGTGTTTTTGTCACTGAACTGGCCCGTTTTACGCTCTTGTTATTCAAACCACATCAGCTGCGGCCATAAGTATCTTCAAAACGCACGATGTCGTCTTCGCCCAGATAGCCGCCCGATTGCACTTCAATCAGATGCAGAGGCAGCTTGCCTGGATTTTCAAGTCGGTGTGTCGCGCCAATCGGAATATAGGTGGACTGGTTCTCGCACAGCATTTCAGCTTCGCCGTTTTTGGTGACAATGGCGGTACCGCTGACCACCACCCAGTGCTCTGCCCGATGGTGGTGCATTTGCAGCGAGAGCTTTTCGCCGGGCTTGACCATAATGCGCTTGACCTGAAAACGCTCAGCCGCATCAATACCTTCATACCAACCCCAAGGGCGGTATACGCGCGAATGGTACTCGTGCTCCTTGCGCCCCTGCTCTTTCAGGTAATCGACTATCTTTTTCACATCCTGCGCCGCATCCTTGTGTGCGACGAGGACGGCATCACTGGTTTCCACAATGATGAGATTTTCCACACCCAGCGCAGCGACCATGCGGCCTTCACTGCGCACCATGGAGTTTTTGACGCCATTGAGGTAAACATCCCCTACCGTGACGTTGCCCGCATCATCTTTGTCCAGCACATCGGCGAGTGCCGTCCAGGAGCCAACATCACTCCAACCAATATCCACAGGGACTACGGCGGCGTTGCGCGTGTGCTCCATCACCGCATAGTCGACCGATTGCGATGGGCACTCCTTGAAGCTGGCTTCATGCAAGCGCACAAAGTCGAGATCAGTGTAGCTCTGCTCCAATGCCTCGCTGGCCTTGCTGGCGATCTCCGGAGCAAATTGGGTGAGCTCTTCCATGTATTGCTTGGGACTGAACAGGAACATGCCGCTGTTCCAGTAATAATCACCAGAAGCGAGATACTGTTTGGCCGTTTCAAGGTTGGGTTTCTCAACAAAGCGGGAAAGCTCAAAACTGCCGGGGCAACTGGCAAGCGCTGCGCCACCATTGATGTAGCCATAACCGGTTTCAGGTACCGTAGGTTTGACACCGAAGGTCACCAGGCGACCACTCTTGGCGGCTTGGGCAGCTACCGCGATTGCAGCGGAGAAGGCCGCCCGGTTTTGGATAACATGATCAGCCGGCAATACCAGCATGAGCACATCTTCTGCATTTTCTTGCAATAAACGGCTTGCCGCGACAGCAATAGCAGGCGCGGTATTACGGCCCACCGGCTCGAGAACGATGGCCTTGGGCTTGCTGCCAATCTCCAGCAGCTGCTCTGCAACCAAAAACCGGTGATCATTACCGCAAACAACAATAGGCGACTCTATTGACTCCACGCCGCTGAGACGCAACAAGGTCTCCTGCAACATGGAATGTCCTGAGGTCAGGGGTAATAATTGCTTGGGCAAAGCCTGCCTTGATAATGGCCACAAGCGTGTCCCGGATCCACCCGACAAAATCACTGGCACTATTTTCATTTACATTCCCCCAAATCAATTTTCGACATTATTCAATTCCGCTCCAGCCCAATATTTAGCCGGGCTTGCTCAATCCTTTTTCAACCATTCTTTCAAGAATAGTCTTGGGAATACAACGGCATCATTCAGATACCGGGATACCAGTCTTTTCGGCTCAGAGGCCATGCGGTGAAGCCACTCCACCCCGCATCGACGCATCCACATCGGAGCACGTGGTTTCTCACCTGCCAGAAAATCAATGGTCGCGCCTACGCAGAGCGCGGCTTTAACCTGCAACTCCGACTGATATTTAGCCACCCATAATTCCTGCTTGGGTGCCCCCAATCCTATTACCAGAAGATCAGCCTGCGTCTGGTTAATCTGAGCGCAAATCTTCTGACATTCCTCAGGGCTTTTCTCAAAGCCCATAGGCGGGCTATACAAACCCACTACACGCACATTGGGCCATTGCGCATGAATTTGCTCGGCAGCGCGTTCTGCTACGCCAGGACCGGCGCCCAGCAAATAGACGCGCAACTCATTGCTATGCCGTGTTTGTGCGTGGCTGAACAAGGCTGGAACCAGATCACTCCCTGGAACGGTGCCAGGCAAGGGCTTCCCCAACAATTTGGAGGCCAGCACCACAGGCTTGCCATCCGCCACTACCAGGGAGGCCTGATCATAAGCCGCTTTGAAAGAAGCGTTTTCACTCAGCTTGACCACATGATCCACATTCGGCGTTACCACATAGTGGCAATCGCGTGCATCAGCATCCAGCCAGGTGAATATGCGAGCCACACTGCCCTCCATATCCAGCACGTCAATCTTGATATTAAAAAGCTGGATATATGTCATCGGTTCCTTTAGTTCATTATGCCGAGTTTGCATGCGGTGTCGATCAGTTGTCGGTTATCAGTTAAGCAAATAGCAGGCCTGCGTTACTCCGCCGGCCTGAAATAAATTACAGTTTATAAACAGAGGCCTCAAATCCGCCATGGGCGCCACATTCCAGCCTTTGTCTCCAAACAGCGACGTTTAAAAAAGGCTAGAGAAAATAGTCTTTTCAAACAAGCTACCCATCGTTATTTCGACCGTCTCCAATCAGCGACAAGATCGGAAAATGGGCAATTATCAATCGCGTTGCGATCGCACCCACTCCACCTGACGCTTGACCAGATATTTCAGGTACAAGGGGATCTTTCTGAGCGCATACAACGGCGCATACGCCAGCATCCACAAGGGAATGGCGTGTCGTCCAAACTTAGCCCATGCCGCCATCACTGCAAGGAACAGAAACACGAACATTGTGCCCCCAAGCACCAGTGAACCAGCATAACCGAATACCGCCAGCAGCGCAGATATCAGAATGTATGCGCTTAAACACATCACCAGCAACGCCAGGGGAGGAATACAAATATCCAGTGCCATTGCCACAAGCTCGGCATTGCGGGTACGCAAGCCCTTCAATACCAGAGGAAGTCCCGTATTAAAAATCATGCTGATGTGCCCATGTTCCCAGCGCGTGCGCTGAGAATCCGCCCCGGCCTCATTCGCGGCAAACGCACTTTTGACCAATGCCTCATGGCAAAAAACAGGGGCATGGCCATCATTGGCGGCGTCGAGGCCTAGCTTCATGTCTTCAACCAGATGACCGTTGGCAAGATCAGCGTTGGAAATAAATGCCCAGGGAAATGCCATGCCTGTGCCCATCAACTGACATGGCCCTTGCATGACGCGCAATCCCAATGGACGTACCTGGTTTTTAATGACCCAGGCAAACTCAGCCAACCGTGTCTTGAGCGCGCTGGCGTCGGGCGACACCATAAGGTAAAGCGCCTGTACAGGGCGCTGATGCTCCCTGGCGGTTTGCGCCAGTGTGGGAATGGCATGTGGCCCAACCCAGCAATCCGCATCAACAATCATCACAATCTCGGGGGACTGCAGAGTGCTTTTGAGGTATTGCATGCCAAAATCCAGCGCGAAGCCTTTGCCTCGCTTGAGATCGTCCTGACGCTCGATGACGGTCACACCGTATTGCCGGGCAACATCCGCCGTATCGTCAGTACAGTTATCCGCAATCACAATGATGCTTGCAGGTAAGTCAACTTGCGCCAGCAGGGATTTGAGCGTGACGCCAATGCCATTGGATTCATTGTGTGCAGGAACCAATATGGCCAACGAAGGCGTTGCTGTCGTAGACGCTGCGGTTACTGGCGCATGAAAAAATGCCATGACAATTTGCAGGCAGAAATAGCTGGTCGGAACAAACAGGACTAGGCCGACAACGAACCATAAGAGATCAATGTATTGCATGAATCAGTGTCACCTATTAATCACGTTCAGTCTAAGGATAAAGATAGTCGTTACCTGCCAGTCACATTGGAATATCTGAGCGACTGGAGCATTTAGCATGCGCCACCCGGCGATGCATGGATCACTAATGCTGGGTTGCGGGCAATGCCTGAAACAAGTGCAGCAACTTTTGTACCTCGGTGTCCACCGCATGACGGGCAACCACACGAGCATATCCCTGCTCCCCCATGGCGGACAGTTCTGCTACCGGCGTTGCCATGAATTCCTCAATGACGTCGGCCAGCCCTTGCACATCGCCCGCGGGAAACAACCATCCCGTTTTGCCATGGACAACGAGTTCAGGGATGCCCGCAACATAGGTGGTAAGCACAGGCCGCTTGAGTGCCATGGCCTCCATGACCACCACAGGGAGGCCTTCAGCGAAGCTTGGCAATATCATCGCACTGGAATGTTGCATGTATTCACGGACTTGTGCACTGGTAATCCAGCCGGTAATCGTAATCTGCCCCCCCAACTGGTGCTTGTGTATTTGAGATTCAATTTCAGTGCGCATTTCACCGTCACCCGCCAGCACCAGCTCCACTTTTTTACCCCGGGCAGCCAGCAAGGCGACCGCCTCCACGAGCAACATTTGGCCTTTCTGCTCACACAAGCGGCCCACGCAAACCAGACGATGCGTGTCGGGGACCGGCACCGGGCTTACCTCATAAAATTGTCTTTCCAGACCGCAATGGACTTCGTTGATTTTTGACCAGTCGTTGAAGTCTACCCAGCGAAATAGCTGGCTCTTGGTAAAGGCACTAATGGCGATGACAAACCTGGCGTGTTGCACTTTTTCCTTAAGGTGAATCAGTTTGTTTTTATCAAACTCTTCCGGGCCATGCACGGTAAAACTGTAGTCGGGTCCGCCCAGCATCTTGCAGTACATCAGCACCTCGGTTGAATTTGTCCCAAAATGCGCGTGCACATGGTCGATCTCTTTCTCGGCGTACCACTGTCTTAACAGGCAGGCATGTGAAAAATAGATCAGGCTGTAGGCAAAAAACTTTTCTGACTTGAAGCCCAACTTGAGGGACATCATAAGGGTTCTGATAAATGCCAATGGCATTTTCAAAAAGATTTTGCATACCACCAACAAACGGGCAGGCCAGCTAAGCAGCATCACATAGCGTGTCATGTCACGCTCGCGAAAATCTCCCTGATCGACTACCGGACTTGCCCAGCCACGAATGGCAGTTCTGAAAACCGGATGGCCGGCACGTTCAATAGCGTTAATTTCGCGACGAATAAAACTCGTGCTCACCAAAGGGTGTTGATTAATAAAATAGGCGACCTTCACACGCTTCCCGATGCTGTCATGACAGATGATGAACTGGTTTCTGGCGACTCCACTGGCTTGATCCTGTACTGCCAACCAATGGTAGCCCCCAGGAAGAACCAGAAATACCAGTTGAAGTTCAGGTAACCCAACAAATTGTCTGAGTAGGAGTACATCAGATAACTTGCGATGGAGATGAGTGCAATAGTTTTCAATAACTTATCATGAATCACGTTCCGTAATATCGTTTGCCCCGTCTTGAAAAAGAGCCAGATATAAGCCAGCGTGCCAAAGAGGCCCAGATCAAAAAATGTTTGCACATAAACATTATGCGCCGCTGTGGGTTTGTCGGTAGATAGCGGGAAGAACATGGGTGAGTAGTGCAAGAATGCATCTGCCCCATAGCCAGTGAGGTATTTGGAGACTTGCATCCAATGCAATGCCGAGTCCCACAAGTATTTGCGCCAGGCATAGGAATTCAACTTGGCATAGGCGACCACCTGGTTACCAGAGGTAAGGTCGAGTAATCGATCTCGGATTTCAGGAATCGCCAGGCCAATAACGGGGAGCACCAGCAATACAGGGATGTACTTGCGCTCCATGAACAAAGCGTAAAAGGTAAAGAAGGCAAAGAAGGCGACCCATGCACTCCGGGTCTGCGTCAGCATGAGCATGCCTACCATGGCCAGCACAATAAAGGGCAGCAGTTTTTTCAGTAGGGATTTTTCAGTGAACTGCTGGCTTTTCCACAAATAAAAACCAATCAAAATCATCAAAACGCTATAAAAGGCCAGAATATTAGGGTGGGCAAAGGTACTGGCCAGTCGATGCTCTGTCAGGTAATACCCCACTGGACGAACAATGGTCACCGCCCCATACATGATAGGAATCAGGCAGGAGCAGAAGACGATCTTAAGCCACTTGGTAAAGTCTTCGCGGGTTTTTACGACATACAATGCAACGGCAAACATACCCGCTGTAGACAGCAAGTTAATGAAAATACGGAAAGAAGATATTTTTTCGGGAGAAATAACTACGCCATAAAAGTACATGGTGAGAAATGGCAGCCACACCAGCAACACGATTTTTCTCAATGGCCGTTCAAGTTTGTACAGCGCAAGCAGGCCTATCAGCACCATCAACACATTCAGCAAGCCGCCCAAGCCTATGCCAGCGAATTTGGTGGTATCCAGCAAATGGTCCAGCGAGGCACGTAACAATACGATCAGCACCAGCAGCAGCGTCTTGTCCAGCAGCAAAATGAGCGCAATGACCAATACCGCAGGCAATGCCAGCAGCAAGCCGTAGCGTTTGCCTGCAAGATCGACCAATCCGGAAGCAACAATGCCTGAAAAAATCGCCACAAAGGAGAAGATCAAGCCGAGTAGAAACTGCTTACTAAAAATTTTCATGTAGTTGAAAACACCTTAAAACCTGCATACCTTCAATAATGATGTGTCGGATAGATCAGGGGTAACGCAACGTCTCACGCAACATGCGCAGGATACCGCCCATCCAGAATCCTCTTCTTAAAAAGTGGATCCAGTCGCGTGGCTTGGGCCGTATGCCATAAAACTTGGAGAACACCCGTATCATCAGCAGTTGCTGAGCACGTGCGGAGTGGCTAGCGTGTTTGGTAGAGACGATACGAAAAGCTTCGCGGATTTTCTTCTCGGACTTGACCGAAATTCTGTCCACGCGCGGCGAGTCATCGTATAACTGGGTCGGGATATCGAGCAGATATGCCTGACCATATTTTTTTAATACCCGCATAAAAAACTCCAGATCCTGCCAGGCTGGCAAGCTCTCATCGAACAAGCCTGCCTCCATGAAGTGTTCCTTGGGCGCAAATATCTGGTTGCCGATATAGTTGAATTCGAGCAGGTCCTCGAAATTCACACTGCCACGCTTGCTGGATGTTCTGACAGTCTCGCCATTGGCAATAATCACATCCTGTGAATACAGGCAGGCCGGTTGCAGTTTCTGACTCACCAGCAAATCCCAATATTGCAGGAAAGCAGCCACACGAGTTTCAACGAAGGCATCATCGTCGTCCAGTCCAGTGATAAACCGACCGGTAGCCATTTTTATCGCCGCATTGCGGGCTTTGGGCGCCCCTTCTGCTTTGGGCTTATTAATGAACTTGAGTCGTGTATCACTCGCCGCTTTTTCAATCAGATACTGATCTGTGCCATCACTGGAGCCGTCATTGACCACAATCACTTCAATATCTTCATGGGTTTGCCGCAAGACAGACTCAACCGCTCGTTTTAACAATTCCAACCTGTTATGGGTAGGAATATAAATTGATACCCGCATACATATCCTGACAATTATTTGATAGACGATGAAGGCGCTCTGGTAAACAACACAGCATTATCGCCATGTGATCCACCTACCGGGAAGCACGTTTCGGACCATCCGGTAAACTCAAGCCGCTAAAATTTGGCCAGGACGCTTGCCTGATTGGATGGCATGGCAGCCACTAATTCACGCAAGAATTTTTCTTGCCGGGCAAACGCTACCGACGCCTGGGACTCATCTTCAATAATGGACGAAGCTCGCACCAGAATGCCGTCGGCGACATGGCCTGCCAGGCCATCACGCAAAATCTTCATGCGCATGTTGAGTGGCGTGACCGGGTACTCGTTGCCTATTCTTATCCAGTAACTCACCACTTCCAACCGGGCCGGTTGAGTGACCACCAGACGTACGATTTGCACCTGATGCTGGTCATTTATCGCCAAGGTTTGCACTTGGCGCGACTTGATGGCAAAGCCCTGAGCCTGATAACACACATCCGGGCGATGGATTTTGACATCCTGCGACTGTTCACGCGCATAGGCCAGTGCAAGCATGACCGGCTCGCCCTCCGCCGTGTTGTAACTGCGCATTAATACGCGGTCATATGGCTGATCAATATCCTTGTCATTGGTATCCACTAATCCAACCTGCAGATAAGGATTCGGCTGCTCTGTCCACTGCCCTATCTGCTTGGGCACCGAAACCTCAAAGTTTTCCGGCATGGCCTGGGTCTCGAGTTTGGGCGTGAACCAATACGCCAGCACGGCACTGGATGAAAATAGCAGCACAATAAAGATAGCAAGCCGTAATGACACTTTCGGAATCTGGATCATGACTTATCTCTTGAGATCAACCGACTGCGTTGAAGGGACTTTTTCGAACTTCCTGGAGAAGAATCGCAGCAGGCTGTCGGTCGCAATCACCAGCATAAGCGCTGTGATGAACAGGACAATGCCAGAGAACTCGTGCAAGAAGCCTTGCCCTGCTGCATCTCCCCAATGGTATGTAATCAGCGCCAGTACAATCACACGCGTCACATTCGCTATAAACGAAATGGGAATAATCAGCACGGCCAGCATGAAATTACGGAACGGCGATTCATGATGCGTCACATTCATATAGAGCAAACCCAGCACTTCCAGGGTAAACAAGGAATTCAGACCAGCACAGGCATCCGCCACCAGCAATTGATACTGGCCGATGGTTAGCATCACACCTGTGCGGGCGATGGGGTAATCCAAGGCATACAGGATGTGAGCAGTCGCAAATGAAACCGCGGTTTTCATGGGCAATGTCGCGGCATCCACCACAAATGCGGGCAATGGCACGACAAAACACAGGAAGAAAAAGGCAAACCACAGAAACTTCGCAACGCGTGTTCCCATGAAAATCAAGGTAATACCGAGCAAGACCGGAATGAGCGATCCCACCTCAAAAATCAGCAATGTCTGCGAACGCCCGAGAATAAATAGCAGCAAGCCCAAAACCAGTATGGGCCAGCCTAATTTTGGCGAGGGATCATACGTAATCCCATATTCAGGCAATTGCTTGAACTTGAAGTAAAAAAACCAGATGGAAACAAAAAATACAATGGGGCCATGTGCATGACGCTCAGTACCCCAAAGACCATGAAAAAGATCCCAGAACGTTGGGAAATAAAGAATTAACAGACCAATTGCGATAGCGACCCAGGCCCAAGGGATGGTGTCGAGGGAGGGCCAACGTATGGCATGTTTAATATGCTTTTCCATGACTATCGCTTTGTTTCAGATACCAGGGAATCGTCGATTGCAACCTCTCCCTCGAATGTTAATGACTAAAACTGGTTGGCAACTGCACCCACAATACGTACGCCCACCCCACTCAGATGCTCTTTCAGACTGGTCAACTCGTGCATTTTGGTTTCATTGACTCTTGAAATGGCCAGCGTGCCGCGGCAACGACTTGCTACAGACTGAGCGTCAGATGAATGCTCGGTCGAAGAAGTATCCACAATAATCACATCGTAATCCCCCATGACCTTGTTCATGAGGTCAGTAAAGGCAGGACGCGCCAATAACTCTTGCGGATTAGGGGGAATTGTCCCTGCGCCTAACACAGACAGGTTTTCAAATGCGCCAAGGTGGGTGATGACCTCAAGATCTGAACGTCCGATCAAAATGTCAGAAAGACCACGCTGTTCGCTGAGATTGAAATTGCGATGCTGCACGGGATCGCGCAAATTGCCATCGATCAACAAGGTTTTTTCACCCAATTGGGAGAATACGATGGCAAGGTTAGCGGCGATATAACTGCAACCATCCCCTGACTTTGCAGCCACAACAGCCAAGGCCTTATTACCTTCGCTGAACCAGCGAAGGATAAGTTGAGTACGCAGGGCTCTTAATGCTTCTACCTGCTTGGAGAATGGCTGGTAAGCCGCCACGAGATCAGGTGAAAAACCACCTTCATTGGGTTGCAGGTAAGGATACTCAAATTGTACAGACAGGGCTTGCCGAATGTCCGATTCATTAATGAACCCCAGCCTGAGGGCAGCTTCGCCAAAGCGGATGTTTTCTTGTTTCTGGAGCCGTAGCACACGCTCAGCCTCATCCGGTGTCAACTTGCCTAAGTCCAGCAGCACCTTGCCAATATTGGCGTCATTCTTTTCCGGCTTTAAACTGCTTACAGCGGCCGTTACACCATGCGTCATGTCCATACAATTCCTTATGCCGAAGGCAGATATTTTACGATGTTCTGAGGTAAGGCCTTGAGCCCGGTAGCAGGTTTAAGTCCATCAATCAATGCAAACACCGGAACATCCAGAATCGCTGAAATATCATCCTTGCTACGTACACGTCTATCCATAAATTCGGAAACAAATGCGAAACCAATACCTAACAACATACCAATGATGGCGCCAAGTGCCAGCTTCAATAGCGTTCTTGTTCCAGAAGGGAGTAACGGTGAAGTTGCGGTGTTCAGGATGGCAACATCACTTTGATTCGATTTTGACTCGATGCTGGTCTGGCTGAAACGCAACATGGCTCCTTCAATCGCCCGTTGTGCCATCTCAACATCTTTTTGCAAGACCAGCATCTCATCACGTGTTCTATTCATTTCAACCAGAACGGCTTTCTGCTTGTCGACCTGCGCCTGCAGTTCTGCCACACGTTGCTTTTGAATGCCTGCACCATTACCCACAGAGCCTGTCACGGTTTTGACTTCGGCATTCAGCTGGGATTTAATCTTGTTGATTTCTGCCTCAGCAGCCTGATACTGCGGGTGATTTTTATCCAGCCGCTGAGATAGTTCAGCAAGCTTGGATTCCGCTGTCGCCAGATTGATCTTTAGATTCTGGATGATAGGATTGCTGACCACATCAGGGGATTCCAGCGCATTTTTCCGGCTACCACCTGAACGCGAATCTGCTTCAATAGACTGTCCTTGTGCAGATACCAACTGCTCAGAAAGCCAATTGAGGCGTGATGCTTCCACATCCATTCTTTCATCCGAGCTGGTGTAACCATTTTCACGCTGATATTTGGAAAGTCTGGATTGTGCCTTGGAAAGGTTGTCCCGCAGCGCTTGAATCTGTGTACCAAAATACTCAGCCGCCTTTTGTGCAGGCTCAACTTTCATCTCGACATTGGTTTCCTGATAAGCGTTGGCAAAGGCATTGGCGACCAAGGCCACAAAGTCCGGGTCGGAGCCTTCAAACATGATTTCAATCACACTGCTGTCCCGGCCTGGCGTTACAGTGAGCTTCTTCAGGAGCAAGTCTGCCAACCAGAAACGCAGATCACCACGCCCTCCGGTATCCTCTTCAAATTTGGCTTTGACGTTTTCGTTTTCGGCCATGCGCAATTCGTCGACTACCTTGAGAGCAACGTGTTGGCTATTGATGATGTCAATCTGGGTGGGTACATAACCCAGCGCCATATTGCCTGGCACCACCGCGCCGGTCACCGGATCTGTGCCTTTGTAATTCAGCACAACGGATGCTGTTGCCTGATAAACCTTGCTTTGCAGCAAGCTGATTACCAGGACTGTAAATACCGTAAGGGCAAATGTAATCAATACAATACGGTAACGTGCCAGTAATATGAGTACGATTTGATTCAGATTCATCCGAGCTTCCTAAAACAGGCTTTCTTTAACGTAAAGTACGTCGCCAGACTGCACTAATTCATCTAACGCCGGTGCTGTCTTTTCGACGACGCCAGATGCATTTTTGCGATGTAATTTCAAACCACGCTGCGTACCACGAGGTGTTGGACCACCGCCCTCTGCCAGCGCTTGCATGATGGTCATATTGCGCTCAACACGATAAGAGCCTGGACGCTGTACTTCGCCATAAATGTAGAAGACGGGCGCACGGTGCACATAGATGGAATCACCGGCCAGTACATCAGGATTCATGTCAGAGTTTTCATCCATATATATCGCGGCAATATCAACCACCTTGTGGAACTTCTGACCGTCGCGAATACCTTCCAGAATGGCGGAATCCGATCCGCTTACACTCACACCGCCGGCCATGGCGAGGGCATCTGACAACTTCATCTTGGCCTCTTCAAGAGCATAGCGACCAGGACGATTCACTTGTCCAAGGATAGACACCTGATTGCCAGGTACGATGTAGATGACATCGCCTTTGGCCACGAGCAAGTCTGCCTCTTTTTTGTCCAGCAAGAAAAGTTCGGCCAGATCAACCTCACGACGGAAAGACTGCCCATCGCGCTGGCCAGTAATGATGGCCTTGCCGCTACCAGCAGCGGAGAGCACGCCACCTGCGGTCGCCAGTATTTCACTCAAATGAGTATCGAAGGTTTCAATCACAAAGCGACCAGGGCGATTAACCAGGCCCAACACGGCTACCTGATTGCCACGCACCTGAACCAGGACGATATTGACTTGCGGCTTTTGCACAAAACCACCTTGTACCAGACCTTGGGCAATCTTGCGCTCCGCTTGACCAATCCCTGCACCGCCAACATTCACGGTTCCCAGCAGAGGAAATGTGATTTCGCCTGACTCGGAAACCCGCGCTTCTGTCGTCAGATCAGGGTTCTGGAAAACCTGGATACGTACCACGTCACCTGCACCAAGTGCATACTCTTCTGCTGCCACTGCATTAAATGCCGTGACAAAAAGAAGCGTCCCTATGATATTCATGCACCATTTCATCATGATATTTCCCTGTTTGATTATGGTTTAGTTAAGTGATGATGAGCGCTGCTTAGTCCAGGCCCACTACCCCTTTTTCGATATGGCTGTTGTTTTTCTCTGCAGGCTTCGCTTCAGGCTTTGCTACCGCGGTATCGGCACTCTTGGCAAAAGCACCAACATATTCGATCTTGGATTTTTCCTTGAGTTTAGCCAACTCAGACTTGATCAATTTTTGGCCTTCCGAGTTCACAAGGAAGGTTTGGATCAAAGGCTTTGCCTGGTCATAAGGCATAGGGGACACAATCGCACCAATCAGCTTCACAATGTGCGGATTGCCATCCATGGGCACGATCAGGACAGCGCCATCTTTTTGATCCTTAAGCACCGCAAGGGCATCGGTCGGCACTTGCTCGGCTGGTCTGCTGTAGCTGGAAGCACCAAACTTGACATTCTGACTTTTGAGCCACTCAGCCACCTCTTGCAAGCCCTTGCTGCGTTCAACCAAGCCCTTCAACTCGTCAGGAATTGCAGTGCCTGGCGGGAGGGCAATATCTTGCAGGTTATAAACCTTACGGGCGGAAAAAAGCTCAGGATGCCCATCAAAATAGGCCTTCACCTGTTGCGGACTTGGTTTGATGCGCGAACTGACCATGTTAGTCAAATAGGCTCTGGTGATAATTTCGCGCTTGGCCGCTTCTATGGACGAAATGACCTCAGCACTGCGCTCGACCTTTTCTTCCAGCGCTTTATTTAAAACCACCTGCTGATCGACCAGACGATCAAGCAACTGTTTGCGTACCGCGTCGGCATTGTCAGCTGTCACGTTAGGCATGTTTTTCATGGCTTGGTTAAGTTGCAAGACCGATATTTCCTTGCCATCTACAATGGCAGCAACTTGTCCAGATGAAGATTTTTCTTCCGATTTGCCACAGGCGGCTAAAGCGACCACCATGGCGGCAAATACCGCTTTTTTCATAAAAGTCATTATTGCTCCATATTCACGATATGCGCGGCCATGCATTGGTCGGCTTATTTTTTAGAAGGTCAAGCCCGCATTTATCATCGCGCTATTTGAGACATAGTCATCGTTGATAAGGTTTGAATCTCTCACTTCGCGCTTCAACATCACTCCCAGACTCACGAAACGTCGTGGTTCCCAGGTTGCACTGATACTGGCTACTCTCGTACGGTCATGTCGATCCTCGGCAGGAGGCACAGGTGCAAAACCTTCAAATGCACGTTCACGTACAGTCAAGTCTCCTCTGACCAACACTTTCGAGGTGACAGACCATGTCGGCCGGATAGCGATCAAATTCTGACGCACATAGGTATACGAGATGGCTTGCGTTGGGAATAAATCGGTACTCGCAATGAAATTGATGCGGGTCTTGCCAGTCACATCCCAGCTATAGTTTACCGCCCCGATCCAGCCACTCACGTCACGCTGACTAAAATTGTCATTCTTGCGATCAAGATAAGTAGCGCTCATATTCAGCTTCGACTTGCCCGAAAGCACCCAATTGAATTTGAACTCCTGCCGCTTTTCCTCGTACCCCTGATCTGTAAAAAGGACCTCATTCAGGGTGGATTGACCATATTTACCATTGGCAGTACTGGATGCGTATTCCAGATTTGAACCTGAGGGCAGATCGTAACGAATGCCAGCGCGCGCCGAGGTTTGCTCAAAACTGAAATCGATATTGTTTTGTGTTGGCGAAGAGTTATCCGTTGTGACCGTCAAATCGGTTACACCACCCAATAAATGCCAGTTGCCCTGTGGGCTCCAATCAAAATCAAAGCGATTGCTTTTCACTGTCCGCGTATTGGTTGTGAGAGGGTTAATACTTGTTATATTGGCAAACGTATTTGGCAATTGTTGGCGGTCAAATACGATGTTCCCTTTAAGGTAAGGGGTCAAAGACCAGTTCCACTGGATATCGTAATTTGTCCCGTCAAAATTCAAGAAGTTATAGTTCTGGTAGCGATAGGAAGTCTGATTGACATCAAACTTGAATCGCTGAAGACTATACGGCTTATTGATGCTGACGCCATAGGTTGTTGCATTGATCATTTCCCAGCGCTGGCTTTTGCCAAACGTTGCGGTAGGATTCTCACTTCGGTCCAGTTTGAATAAGTTATCGTCATACGTTACCGCATGACTTAACGTGAAATTGACGACATCTTTATCATCCGCCGACGCGGTTCCCGCAATCGACATAAAAACGGCAAAATTCACCAACATCAAACACCGATTAAACGGCATTAACTTTTTGGATGCGTACAAAATTAACTCTCGCAGCGTGTTTAGACCAGACTAAAAAAAGCACCGTCAGGGTACCGGTTAGAGGTGTCGCGCAACCTCTCCGTCATAAGCTGCAATAGTTTTATCAGTATTTTGTTGCCCAGCTTGGGCATATTCACCAGCAGCTCTTGCATGCTACTGCGTGAAAATACCGCGAAATCGGTGGGATGTGTGGTAATACAGGTGGCAGATCTGGGATAGCCATCGATCAGGGACATTTCCCCGATGGTATCGCCAATGCCAAGTCGAGCCACCATATGGCGACCCTCTGCGGATGCATCATTTTTATACACGTCTACCCCCCCACTTAATATTAATAGCAGGTAGTCGCCACCAGTACCCTCGACTAATAACGAATAGTCTCTTGGCGCTGCATAGCACTGCATATAGGCACATAGATAGCGAACTTCATCTGCGCTGAAGTCATCAAGCAGCTTGATGCTGTTGATTATTTCCAGCACTTCATCTACGTACTTATCTGCCCCGCCTAAATGTATTAAATCAGAGTACATGGATAAACAAAAACTTTCAATGATTTGTGACGCTAACGTTAAGCAAGTTATGAACGTAGACAGCCTGTTGTTATGGTTGCCCATCGGCATAGCCACCAAAGGATTCGCTGAGGTATCAGCGCATGACAGTCCATAGTCACCATGGAAAGTGTGATCACGACCAGACATGAATGCCTTCCAGCCGGCAGAACTACGATCCAGCGCCATTATGTACCGCAGTGTATGGACTGTAGAGGGTGACAACAATAGTCCAAAAGAACTACCACTGATGTAGGCAAAAGTTTTATCATAGTGACAGCCGTCACATACAAGAATACGCTAGGATTCCACGCTTGATCCAAATATAAAATGGCCACCTACAAACACATGAGCAAATATCCTTTTCAGCATGTCCCACAATTTGAGTGGAGGACTTACTGCTGGACAGCACTGGCGCCTTTGCAGCTGGCCCAATAATTGCTCGCAAAGACAAGTGTTTACAACGTAAATGAATTTTTATATTTGAACGGCTATGTTTATTACCAAAGAACTAACCGATATTGAGAAGGCACAGCTTATTGACTTGATGCACGAGTCTTTGCGAATCCGCTCGCACTTCGAGTTCTTCCTTTGGATGCAAGGCAAGCTTCAGCAGTTTTTACCGCATGAAATCATGATCACCGCCTGGGGCGATTTCTCCATGGGCGTCATCTATTTCAATATTGTGTCGCCGCTCCCCGGAGTACGTACCGAGAAGATATCCAGTGGCGATCTGAATCCATTGCTCAAACGGCTATTCAATTACTGGCTTAGTCATACGAAAGCCCCGTTTACCTTATCGGCGGAGAATGGCGTATTTCAGGACTGCGATGTACTGCCAGCGGAAGTGAACAGCCATCTGAAAAACATGAAGTCAGCGCTGGTGCACGGTATCAAGGATTTCCGTGGGCGCCATGACTGCCTTTACATATTGCTGAATTCAACCCCCACCATGCCGAATACGTCACGGTACATGCTGGAGTCATTGCTACCTTATATTGATAGCGCGCTCAGGCAACTGGAGCATTTGCCTGTGCAGCACCCGGCAGATAAAGAAGCCAGTGAAGATCTGCACGAAGAAGAAAACGAAGCGCTGGAGCAGCTTTCTTCCCGTGAGATCGAAATCATGGAATGGGTGCGCAACGGCAAAACCAATCAGGAAATCGGCATGATCCTGGACATTAGTTCATTTACCGTCAAAAACCATTTGCAACGCATATTTAAAAAGCTTGATGTTCTGAATAGAGCGCAGGCCGTTTCCAAATTCAAGCAGACTCCACGGGCCTCATGAAACCAATATTAGCCGCCACCAAGCCGACTTCACGAAAAACCTTCGCTGGCATTACCTTTGCACGTGACAATATTCTGCACGGTGTTGAAGCCCTGCTTGATCCGCTTGTCGTCGTCATTTCACTGTGGATCGTGGCGTTTGTTTATGAAAACGATCTGCCACCTCACTACCTGATCATGTCGCTGATTCTGTTTTCGCTGATGTTCCCCAGCACCACCAAAATCAGCCAGCCTATCAGTTCAGTTATCCAAAACACGCTGCTGGCATGGTTTGTTCTGGCCGGGCTATTGATGGCGTTTGGATATGCTTCTGAATACATTTATATTTTCCCCAAAGCCTCGATTACCTTATGGCTCTGGCTGACGCCTACCCTGCTGATCGCTGCAACCCTCGGTTTACGCATGGCGGCACCGCTGCTCATCAAGATGCAAGGGCCTATGCGACGTGCGGTGATTGCGGGTATGAATGAACAGGGCCTGGCCCTGGCGGAACGCTTGCAGCGTAGCCACTACCATCCAACAGAGTTGCAAGGCTTCTTTGAGGATCGCAGTGTGGACCGACTCAATTCAGAATTGCATTACCCCATTCTTGGCCGCATCGACAGCATGGCGGAGTATGTGAAAGAACATCACATCAACACCATCTACCTTTCACTGCCCATGGCCAGCCAACCGCGCATCATGAAGTTGCTGGATGATTTGAAAGACACCACGGCGTCCATTTACTTTGTCCCGGATATTTTCATGACAGACCTGATACAAGGGCGTGTTGATCAGGTAGAAAACATCCCTGTGGTCAGCGTATGTGAAACCCCATTTACCGGCTTTGACGGTCTGTTGAAACGCTCAGCTGACATTGCTTTCTCGGTGCTGATCCTGATCCTTATCTCGCCCGTACTACTGGCGATCGCGATTGGCGTAAAGATGAGTTCACCAGGCCCAGTCATTTTCAAACAGCGCCGTTATGGGCTTGATGGCGAAGAGATTCTTGTCTACAAATTCCGCTCCATGACGGTATGTGAAGATGGCGCAAAAGTGACGCAAGCGACGAAAAATGACCAGCGCACCACCAAGTTTGGCGCCTTCCTGCGCCGCAACTCGCTGGATGAACTGCCGCAATTCATCAATGTGCTGCAAGGGCGTATGAGTGTCGTGGGCCCCCGCCCTCACGCCGTCTCGCACAACGAGATGTATCGCAAGCTGATCAAAGGCTACATGATCCGGCATAAGGTAAAACCTGGCATTACAGGCTGGGCGCAAGTGAATGGGCTGCGCGGGGAAACTGAAACCCTGGACAAAATGAAGGCACGCATCGACTATGACATCGATTATTTGCGTAACTGGACCCCAAAGCTGGATATGTACATCATTTATAAAACAGTCAGCGTTGTGTTTACCGGTGAGAAAAACGCTTACTAGATAGTCCGTGCATTCGTGCATATCAGATTGAGCGAGTTGGACGCCATTCTAGAACCAAGGGATATATCCTCAGCAGAGAAAAACCAGCGTCCCTCGTCGACTGCTTCAGCCGCCGGGATATCATGAACACCACGGAATTTTCGACATGAACTTCACTTCGGCCCATTTGTGCAATCGAGTGTTAAGCAAGTCCAGCAAGCTGATTCAACGGTCGTTCATCCCTGTGGGCATCCAGTCTGCTATTCATCGCGCCAGGATTGGCATCGTCCAGCATTACCTCACCCAACAATACGGCTCGCTCATCAACGAATACCAGCCTCTGGTGAAAAACCCCGCAGAATTAAACCTGCCTGCTGACAAGATCATCTGGGTATGCTGGCTACAGGGCCTGGACCAGGCTCCAGAGATAGTGAAAAAATGCATTGCCAACCTCCAGTTGTTTCACGGTGAGGACTGCACTATTCATCTGATAACGATGGAGAATTATAAAAACTTCGTGACGCTCCCAAGACATATTGAGGAGAAGTTCGAAAAGAAACTCATGAAGCCAGCGCATTTTTCCGATGTGCTACGGCTATGTTTATTGGCAAAACACGGTGGTGCGTGGATAGATTCCACCGTACTTATCCTGAAAAAATTGCCTGATGACGTTTTCAATGAACAATTTTTTACACTGAAAAGTCACTCCTACTCAACCATATCAAGTATTTCCCTGGGTAAGTGGACCACTTTTTTTCTCCAGGCCAGGCCGGGGTACGCCCCTGTTTTATTCTTGCGGGACCTCCTTGTTCAGTATTGGCAAGACCATGATAAAGAGTTGGATTATTTTCTTTTCGACCATGCCATCAGCATCGCCTATCAACACTTCCCAGAGTTTAAATACCAGGTAGAACACCTGGGTTATTTTGGCAATCATCGCCACCTATTAATGCCATTACTATTGTCCGAATATAGCGCAGAAGCCGCCAGCCCCATCAACGAAGATCCGGTGCAGATATATAAATTGACCTACAAGATCGACTCAACGCACACCGTTCCGCAGCATTCGTTTTATCAGCATTACATTAAGTAGCTCACTTTAATATCCGGAATATCCGCGACACCATTTTCAAATCACCCCGCAGAATTCAAGGCGAAAAAAAACCCCGCAAATGCGGGGTTTTTTTATTACTTAAGCAGCTGACAATTAAGCAGCAGCGTAAGCAGACTTGCGACGACGAGCAACGAAGCCCATCAGGCCAACACCAGCCAGCATCATTACGTATGTTTCAGCTTCTGGAACAGCCGATACGCTGATAGTGCCGCTGTAGCTACCCTTGCCCAGACCAGCAACACGGATGAAGTAATCGCCACCCAGGTCGTCAGCTTCCAGACCGCCAAAAGTGATCTTGGCAGTCAGATTGCCAACATCGCCAGTCACAACAGTGGTGTATACACCATCAATCAGCTTCACCAGATCAAATTTGGTGAAAGAGAAAGCCGATGTGGAAGTACCGGAAATGGAAGCAACGATAGAAGCTGGAGCCACTACGTTGAAAGACCACAAATCATCGAAATTGGATGAAGTGGTGTAGTTGATGGAATAGCCTTCTGGAGTTGCAGTTGATGCAAAAGTAGCAGCATTTGCGCTCATTGAAGACAGACCAGCGACACCAGCCAGAACCAAAGAAGCAAACAGTTTTTTGTAACCTAAAGTCATGATATTCCCCCGAATTAAAAAGTTGACAATCAATAATGCCTTCTCACTGGTGCCCATTAAATGCTGAATGGATCAAGCACTCAATAGTCCGAAAGAACTAACACCACCTAATGCATTGATTTACATTGATTTATTAACTTTTTTCAAGGGAAATTTACATCTCTTGACTTAACTTTACCTGTTAAACCGGCTTGCTACGCAGACTGTCCGTCAAATGTGGGGCAAGCGTTTGCAGCATTTGCGAAAATACTTTCGGGTTACCGGCGACAATATTGCCAGACTCAATCCAGCTCTCATTGCCTTCAAAGTCACCCACAATACCACCTGCCTCCTGAATCAGTAGCGCACCCGCGGCAATATCCCACTTGGAGAGGCCGATTTCCCAGAAACCATCAAAATACCCGGCAGCCACGTAAGCAAGATCCAGTGCAGCCGAACCGGGACGACGCAGACCAGAGGTTTTGCGCACCATATCCTTGAACATGCCCATATAGGTATCCAGATGACTAAAGTCACGGAATGGGAAGCCAGTACCAATGATGGACTCCTGCAACTTGGCGCGGTTGCTGACACGGATACGCTTGTCGTTGAGGAAAGCACCGCGGCCGCGGGTAGCGGTAAACAGGTCATTGCGGTTAGGATCGTAGACCACAGCCTGGGTCAGTTGACCTTGCTGCATCAGCGCAATTGAGATGGAATACTGTGGAAAGCCATGTAAAAAGTTGGTGGTGCCATCCAGCGGATCAATGATCCAGACATTCTCGGCATCAATATTGTCATTGCCGGTTTCTTCCCCAATAAAGCCATGAGTAGGGTATGCATCTTTCAGCACATCGAGAATGGCGGCCTCGGCAGCGTGGTCAACTTCGCTCACGAAGTCATTGTAGGTCTTGCTACGTACCTTGAGCGAGCCCACATCCTGAGATGCGCGGGTGATGATCCCGCCAGCGCGGCGAGCGGCTTTAACGGCATTGATAAGTATAGGATGCATAGTATTTAGATCGTTTCCAATGGGATGGCCTTGTGCAGAAACTACACAAATGCACTTTTTAAAGAACTGTTAAAATAGCATTTTAATGTGTAACTCCATGACTTCCAAACTTCATTTACTTTCCCGCTTTCGCGTCGTGCTTTGCCAACCCAGTCATCCGGGCAATATTGGCTCCACAGCACGCGCCATGAAAGTGATGGGCCTGCATGACCTTAAACTGGTCAATCCTGAAAAATTCCCCGACAACGAAGCCAATGCCCTGGCATGCGGTGCCGTCGATATCCTTGAAAACGCGCAGGTTTGCTCCACATTGGAAGAAGCACTGACGGGATGTACCCTGGCGATTGGCTTGAGCGCACGCAAACGCCAGCTCTCCCACCGCTTGGTCAGCGTGCGTGAAGCTGCGACCGAAGCCCGTGAGTTATTGCTGCAGTCCGCAGATGAGGATAGCAAGATCGCCCTGGTGTTTGGCACCGAAATGAGCGGGCTTTCTAACGCAGAGCTGGATCGCTGCCAGTTGCTGGCCATGATACCGACAGACCCCGGCTACTGGTCGCTCAATCTGGCCGCTGCCGTGCAGGTGATGTGCTACGAAGTCCGCATGGCGTTGCTGGACGAGCAGCAAGCACTACCCCATGCAGGCCTGAAAGCAACACCAGCCACCAATGACGAGGTGGAGATGTTTTATCGCCACCTGGAACAAACATTAACGGAGATTGGCTTTCTCAACCCGCACTCGCCCCGGCGCCTCATGCAGCGCCTGCGCCGGATGTATGCAAGAACAGCGCTGGAGAAAGAGGAAGTCAATATTTTGCGCGGGATACTGACCCTGACTCAGCACCCACGCCCCCCTGAGGAATAAAGCACCATGACGGACATACACCATGCTGGATAGATTTAAAGAAGACATCGCCGTTGTATTCGAGCGTGACCCGGCGGCACGCACGCGCTGGGAAATTCTCACCACCTACCCAGGCGTGCATGCGCTCATCATGCATCGCTTGTCACACTGGATCTGGAAGCAGCGGTTTTACTGGCTGGCCCGTTTCAGCTCGCATCTTGCCCGCTGGTTTACCGGCATCGAAATTCACCCGGGCGCGCAAATTGGCCGCCGCGTGTTCATTGATCACGGCATGGGCGTCGTCATTGGCGAAACCGCGGTCATCGGCGATGACTGCACCTTGTATCACGGCGTTACCCTCGGCGGCACCTCATGGAATAAAGGCAAGCGTCACCCCACACTGGAGCGTGGTGTCGTCATTGGCGCGGGCGCCAAAGTGCTGGGCCCCATCACCATAGGGGCAGAAGCCAAGATAGGCTCCAACGCCGTGGTGGTTAAAGATGTACCGCCGAATGCTACTGCCGTCGGCATTCCTGCCCGCATTCTGGATGACCAGGAAAAACACCGTCAGCGCGATGACATGGCCGCCAAAATCGGCTTCTCTGCCTATGCCGTCAGCGACAATATGAATGACCCCATGATCAAGGCCATCCACGCTTTGCTGGACCATGCCGCCAAGCAGGATCAGCAGCTGCAAGAGGTGATGCAACAGCTGGCAAAACTCGGCGCGGACGTAGAAACAGACGCCGAAGTGGGCAAGGCATTTGATGTGAACTATCTCAACAAAATAGTTGACTAAAGTGTTAGGGTATTATAAAGTTTAGGCCTGTTTAGAGAGTCCGCTCGCAGCCTGAGAAGGCACGCCACGACTGGCTTTCAGCGCCAATTACTCAACCAGAACACTCTAGGATTAATTCATGCGATTAACGACCAAAGGACGTTTTGCCGTCACCGCCATGCTCGACTTGGCGATGGCTGAAGAAAATCGCCCCGTCACCTTGGCGGGCATTAGTGAACGGCAAAATATTTCGCTCTCTTATCTCGAGCAACTTTTCAGCCGTCTACGTCGTAGCGGCTTGGTCACCAGCGTGCGTGGTCCAGGCGGTGGTTATCTGATTGCAAAAAAACCAGGTGAAATCTCCGTCGCCAACATCATTGCGGCAGCCGACGAGTTGATTGACGCTACCCAGTGCGGCGGCCATAAAAACTGCCGTGGCGAAAAGCCATGCATGACGCATGAACTGTGGTCAACCTTGAATGCCAAAATTCTGGACTACCTTTCTGCTGTGTCATTGGAAGACCTGGTGGCATCGCAATCGGATGAGCGCGCCATTACCATTTCGAGCCGAATTGATGGAAAAAAGAGCATCAAGTCCTCATCCGCAGTGGAAGTCATGACTGCTTGATACGAGCGCAGCATGCAAACCGCGACTTACTTTGATCATAACGGGACTACCCGCCTCGACAGCCGCGTGCTGGAGCGCATGCTGCCCTTTATGACCGAGCAGTCCGGCAATGCCACCAGCCGCCACAGCGCAGGCCGTACCGCCCGTCAGGCGATTGAACAGGCAAGAGAACAAGTAGCCGCTGCTGTCGGGGCATATCCCTCGCAAGTAGTATTTACCGGCAGTGGCACCGAGGCGGACAATCTGGCGATACATGGGATTGCCGCTGCGAATGGCGTGGAACAGGTGCTGATCAGCGCCATTGAGCATCCCGCCATCAGTCGACCAGCCCATGCCTTGCAATGGCAAGGCATCAAAACAGGTTTGATCGCCGCTGATAACAATGGCTTGATCCAGCCCTCAGCGCTTGAGACTGCCATCGCCGAGGCTGGCAAGCCGGTCGGACTGGTTTCGGTGATGCTGGCCAATAACGAAACTGGCGTGATACAGCCGATTAATGAGCTGGCAGAGATCGCGCGAAAGCATAAGGCCTGGATGCACACGGATGCCGTGCAGGCCCTGGGCAAAATCCCAGTCGACTTTGCCGAACTGAATGTGCATGCCATGACGCTTTCATCGCACAAGATTCACGGCCCGCAAGGCGCAGGGGCGCTGATTCTGGACAAACGTGTGGATATACGCCCCCTGATTTATGGTGGCGGACAAGAAAAAGGGCTGCGTAGTGGCAGTGAAAACCTGGCTGCCCTCGTCGGATTTGGTATGGCGGCCGAGTTGAGCGCCAGCGGGCTTGCCCCACGCCGTGAGCATATGGAAAAACTGCGGGCACGGCTCGAACAAGGCTTGACCGAACTGGGAGCCGTTATTTTTGGAGCGCATGCACCGCGCTTGCCGAACACCAGCTTCTTTGCCTTTGCAGGCATAGAAGGCGAAACCCTGGTCATGGCACTGGACCGCCAGGGATTCGCCGTTGCCAGTGGCTCCGCCTGCTCAAGCGACAGTACCGAGCCCAGCCACGTATTACTGGCCGTGGGTGTAAACCCGGATCTGGCGCGCGGCTCTGTGCGAGTTAGCCTAGGCTACACGAATACCATGCAGGAAGTAGACGCATTTTTGCTCACGCTCAAGGGTGAGCTACAACGTTTAAGAAAATTAACTGCGATTGCAGTGTGAGGAAGAAGATGACTGTACATACCCCGATTTACCTGGACTACTCGGCTACTACGCCGACTGACCCGCGCGTAGCGGAAAAGATGATTCCGTTCCTGACCGAGCATTTCGGCAATCCGGCATCGCGTAGCCATCCGTTTGGCTGGACCGCTGAAAAAGCTGTGGAAAATGCGCGTGAAGAAGTCGCCAAGCTGGTGAATGCTGATCCACGCGAGATCGTCTGGACCTCTGGCGCTACCGAGTCCAACAACCTGGCGATCAAGGGTGCCGCGAACTTCTACAGCGGTAAGGGCAAGCACATTGTCACCATTCAGACCGAGCACAAAGCCGTGCTGGATGCCGTGCGCGAACTGGAACGTGTCGGCTTTGAAGCCACCTATCTGGCACCTGAGCCAAATGGGCTGGTGGATATTGAAAAATTCCGCGCTGCGCTGCGCCCGGATACTGTGCTGGCCTCCGTCATGCTGGTCAACAACGAAATCGGCGTAATTCAGGATATTGAAGCGCTGGGCAATATCTGCCGCGAACAAGGCATTATTTTCCACGTGGATGCTGCACAAGCCACGGGCAAGGTACATATCGACCTTGAAAAGCTGCCGGTAGACCTGATGAGCTTCTCGGCTCACAAGACCTATGGCCCTAAAGGCATTGGTGCTCTGTATGTGCGCCGCAAACCACGCGTACGCCTGGAAGCCCAGATGCACGGTGGTGGTCACGAACGCGGCCTGCGTTCCGGCACCCTGGCTACCCACCAGATCGTGGGCATGGGCGAAGCCTTCCGCATCGCACGCGAAGAAATGGACCTGGAAAACGCCCGCATTCGCCGTCTGCGCGATCGCCTGCTGACCGGTCTGCAAGAAATTGATGAAGTATATGTCAATGGTGACATGAAGCAGCGCGTACCGCACAACCTCAACATCAGCTTCAATTTTGTTGAAGGCGAATCGCTGATTATGGCGGTCAAGGATATTGCGGTTTCCAGTGGTTCGGCTTGTACCTCTGCCAGCCTGGAGCCATCGTATGTACTGCGTGCCCTGGGCCGCTCGGATGAGCTGGCACATAGCTCGATTCGTTTCTCCATTGGCCGTTTTACGACCGAAGAAGAGGTCGACTACACGATCAACCTGATGAAAAGCAAGATTGGCAAGCTGCGCGAGCTTTCTCCATTATGGGAAATGCACCTTGAAGGCGTGGATTTAAGCAAGGTGGAATGGGCAGCCCATTAATACGTGAACGATGAAGCCTGAACGCAGGCTGCATTTTTCGCTGTGTGACTAAAAGGAGCAACAAAATGGCATATTCAGACAAAGTATTGGATCACTACGAGAATCCACGTAACGTGGGTACCCTGGACAAGAACGACCCTAGCGTGGGCACTGGCATGGTGGGTGCCCCGGCCTGTGGCGACGTGATGAAGCTGCAGATCAAGGTCAATGAGGCAGGTGTTATTGAAGACGCCAAGTTCAAGACCTACGGCTGCGGTTCTGCCATTGCTTCCAGCTCGCTGGTCACCGAATGGATCAAGGGCAAAACCCTGGATCAAGTCATGGAAATCAAGAACTCGGACATCGCCGAAGAACTGGCATTGCCCCCGGTCAAGATCCACTGCTCGGTACTGGCAGAAGACGCCATCCGTGCCGCAGTAGCCGACCTGAAGGCCAAGCAGGGCAATACCCAGGAAGCCGCATAAGGGACGTACCATGGCAATTACCCTGACTGAAACTGCGGCCAGCCGCGTACAGAAATTCTTGTCCAATCGCGGCAAGGGCATAGGCCTGCGCCTGGGCGTCAAGACCACCGGCTGTTCCGGCATGGCTTACACCCTGGAGTTCGTCGATGACCTCAACCCGGAAGACATGGCCTTTGAAAGCCACGGCGTGAAGGTGATTGTGGACCCGAAAAGCCTGGTCTACATCGACGGCACCGAGCTGGACTTCACCAAGGAAGGCCTGAACGAAGGCTTTAAATTCAACAACCCAAACGTCAAGGACGAATGTGGTTGCGGGGAGAGCTTTACCATTTGATGCCTAAGGCTCCCATCAGGGAGCCTTAGCATACATTATCGCCTGCTCCAGCCCTCTTTCCATCATGCAAGATTCCAGCACAAACCACTTTGCCCTGTTCGGCTTGCCTGCCGCCTTTGCCATTGATACCGCCCTGCTTGATCAGCGCTACCGCCAGCTACAAAGCGAAGTGCATCCTGACAAGTTTGCCGCGGCAAGCAGCACCGAGAAGCTGCGCTCCATGCAATGGGCAACTTCGGCCAATGAAGCTTACCGCACGCTCAAGAATCCCACAGCGCGCGCCAGGTATTTGCTGGAATTGCAAGGTGTACACACCGATGAAGAGAGCAATACCGCCATGCCGACCGACTTTCTGATGCAACAGATGGAATGGCGCGAGGCAATTGAAGAAGCACGCGACGCAAAAGACCTGGATGCGCTGGATAACCTGTTAAATGACATCCAGGCGGCCGCCAAATCATTACAGCAAGACCTGGAGCAGCAACTGGCCGCAGAATCAGCCGAACTGACGGCCGCCGCCGGCTCCGTTCGCAAGCTCAGCTTTGTCGATAAACTGCGTGAAGATATCCTGCAGAGCATGGAAAAACTGGAAGCGTAAAACACGCTACATACAAATCAGGAACTCATCACCTTATGGCCTTATTACAAATTGCAGAACCGGGCATGAGCGCAGCCCCTCACCAGCACCGGCTGGCAGTGGGCATAGACCTCGGCACCACCAACTCACTTGTCGCCACCGTACGCAGCGGCATGAGTACCGTCCTGCATGATGAAAAAGGCCATGCGCTGCTGCCATCCGTGGTGCGCTATCTGGCCGATGGCGCCATTGAAGTGGGTTATGCCGCCCAGGCGCAGCAGAGCCGTGATCCGCAAAACACTATCGTTTCCGTCAAGCGCTTCATGGGGCGTGGCTTGAACGACCTCGCGGATCAGGCGCATATCCCTTACCGCTTTATTGACGCCCCCGGCATGGTGCAGATTGAAACTCGCGCCGGCATCAAAAGCCCGGTGGAAGTCTCCGCCGAAATCCTCAAAGCCTTGCGCCTGCGCGCCGAAAAAGCCTTGGGTGGCGAACTCACCGGCGCCGTCATTACCGTGCCAGCCTATTTCGATGATGCCCAGCGCCAGGCCACCAAGGATGCCGCGCGACTCGCTGGCATCAATGTGCTGCGTCTTCTGAATGAACCGACCGCTGCCGCTGTCGCTTATGGGCTGGATAACGGCTCCGAAGGGGTTTACATCATTTATGACCTGGGCGGCGGCACGTTTGATGTCTCCATCCTGCGCCTGTCCAAAGGCGTGTTCGAGGTGCTGTCCACCAATGGCGATTCTGCACTGGGCGGTGACGATTTTGACCGCCGCATTTTCTGCTGGATACTCGAGCAGGCCAAGCTGCCGCCGCTCAATGCCGAAGACACGCGCCTTTTGCTAACCAAGGCGCGCGAAGTCAAAGAATGGCTGACCGAACATCACGAAGTGCACATCACCAGCGTGCTGAGCAATGGCGATGTCATTAACCTGCATCTCACCGCCGAGGAATTTGTTGAGCTGACGTCCCACCTTGTAGCCAAAACACTGAATCCCACGCGCAAAGCCATGCGCGATGCTGGTTTGACGCTGGAAGACATCAAGGGTGTGGTCATGGTGGGCGGCGCCACGCGCATGCCGCACATACGCCAGGCGGTCGCCGAATACTTCGGTCAGGAGCCGCTGACCAATCTGGATCCCGATAAAGTCGTCGCCCTCGGTGCCGCCATTCAGGCCAATGTGCTGGCAGGGAATCGCAGTGACGATGACCTCTTGCTGCTGGATGTGATTCCCCTGTCGCTCGGGCTCGAAACCATGGGCGGCCTGGTGGAAAAAGTTATTCCGCGTAACTCCACCCTCCCCGTCGCCCGTGCGCAGGATTTCACCACCTTCAAGGATGGTCAGACCGCGATGAGCATCCACGTGGTGCAAGGCGAGCGCGAGCTGGTGAGCGACTGTCGTTCCCTGGCCCGCTTTGAACTGCGCGGCATTCCGCCCATGGCGGCAGGTGCTGCCCGTATTCGCGTCACCTTTCAGGTAGATGCCGACGGCCTGCTCTCCGTTACTGCCCGCGAACAAACCAGCGGCATTGAATCGCACATTGTGGTCAAACCCTCGTATGGTTTGAGCGAAGACACCATCACCGGCATGCTGCAATCCTCGTTCGCCGCTGCCGAAAGCGATAAACAGGCCCGTGCCCTGCGCGAAGCCCAGGTGGATGCCCAACGCCTGCTTGAAGCCATTACGGCCGCTCTGCAGCAGGATGGGGATACGCTATTAAGCCCGGAAGAGCGCGCCGCCATCGAGCAGGAAATGCAGGCCTTGCAAACATTGATTTCGCAAAACGACAGCCATGCCATCACCCGGGCCGTCGATGCCTTGAATCATACCACCGAAACCTTTGCCGCCCGCCGCATGGACGCGTCGGTCAAGCAAGCGTTTGCCGGGCAAAACCTTAACTCACTGGAAATCTGATATGCCGCAAATCATCGTACTACCCCATCAGGAACTGTGCCCGGATGGCGCCGCCTTTGACGCCAAGCCAGGCATGTCGGTATGCGACAATCTGCTGGAGCAGGACATTGATATCGAACACGCTTGCGACAAGGTGTGCGCATGCACTACTTGCCACGTGATCGTGCGGGAGGGCTACAAATCGCTCAATGCCCCCGAGGAAAAAGAAGAAGACCTGCTGGATAAAGCCTGGGGCCTGGAACCCAATTCCCGTCTTTCCTGCCAGGCCATTGTCGGTAAAGAAGACCTGGTCGTCGAAATCCCCAAGTACTCCATCAATATGGCCAAAGAAGGCCACCGCTAGACGCAATACCGCCCCTTATGTGCTGGCACATCAGGGGGACTTTCTTTCGCGGTAGCCATATCCATCCAGTGCCTTATCCTTAGCCTGGATAATCATCTTCGACAACGTTTGCAAAAATACGCGTCTATCCTCGTCATCTTCAACAATACCCCCCCCTTCACCTCTTACTGTGACGTGTGGTAAGGGCATCTAGAAAGCCATGCCTACTGGCCGTGATAGGATGAAAACTTAGCCACCTTTTTGCCATATAGCTAGACCTGCAGAAGATAATAAAGCGCTTGATCCAGCCCACATTGGCTTTTCGGTTCTGATACCATAATTGCATCACCCGATATGACCCGCGACCTGTTCAAATTCTAGTGGCTATTTAACGGTATGCATAAATGAACTTGAGTCCAAAGGTAAAAAAATGGGTACAAATCTCTATTGTTATAGGTGGGTTACTTTTATTTAAAGTGCCTCAATGGGTTAATGAAGAGCTATTAGAAAATCGGCAAGCTGAATTTGGAAATCAATATGCTCAGCAGTTACGAATCCTTCATAGAGAATTAAACACCGAGGTTGTTGATCTCTCAGGAAATCGCTCTTATGCAATATTTGATGTATCCGTTAAATCATATCCAGATATTAAGAGCCAAGAGTATTTGGTAACCATGGAAAATGACATGGTTAATTTATATTGCAGATTAATATCAAAATCAAAATATGATTTAAAAATCGATTTTTTTAATGTTAATTTACGTGCTGAATCAGCAGATGGCACAGAAATGATTATTTCAAGAGTGCTATCTAATAATCTATGCATAACCCATCTCTCAAGCGGGACGCCTAACGGCGACCTTGATTAAAACGCTAGGAGTCTTGATGTCGTACCGTACTCGAATAATTGCTTCGCTTGTGTTGTTCGCGTTGGCCTGCGGCGCTGTCGCCGCCGAACCTGAGCCAACCAGCGCCGAGACTACAGAAGCCCCTTGTCCCAAGACGCTCGGAGAGTATGTGGCAGGTGAGTCCACTTCAGATATTGTGCTACGCTGTCTAGGTAAACCGCACCACGAAGATCACAATCCTGATGGGCGCTTCACCTATTTGTACAATCTGAACCAAAAAGTGACCGTGGTGTTCCTGTTTGACCCACAGAGCAAGCTAATTCGCTATCGTGGCTACCAACGGAATTAAAACTCCTATGCCTTGGTTAAGACACTGGCCTTCGGCGACTGGGGCGCTCCATGTTAGAAATATTGAAAGTGTGTGCTGTCATGTTTGCATTTCTTGCTATTAGCCTCGCTCGTACGGAAGAAGTACGAAAATCAATATCGTCCCAAGAAGCTAAAATCGATCAATTCGCATGGGATGGGCCACGTTGGACGTCATGAGTGAGTTTTCCCTTTCCGCATTCGATGGGGTAACCATTGATGGATTGGAATTTTGTGGGAAGGTCTACGAACTGTTTGAGGCAATTCGCCAAGGTCCTGACGGAACAAGCCGTCTCCGGCTCCGCCCGAGTAAGGTTGAGAAACGGTTACTTGAAGAGCTCATGCCGATCGCCGCATACATACAATATAGCTACCGTGCGGGCAGATACATCTCTGTGCGTTGGCTTCAAGGAAGCCAACCATTCGACGCTGAGGTAACTCAGCACGGCAGCTATATCGATCAAGGTTATTTTCCACGCAGCTCATACCTCGAACTAACTTGCGTCGTCCATCCAAAAGAACATATGCAAAGAGAGCATTTAGAGAAGAAGGGGGGCACCTTCGGACTGGATGGAATCCATCGCTTGCCAAGCGGCGAATTGATATCTGAACCCGTGGTGTACAGCAATGGAAACTTCATAGACAGTTTTGCGGAATTGGTCGTCCGCGAGCTAACCAAGAAGAGCGCCAAGTCTTACCCTGAAAATACCAGCCTTATTGTCGAGTGCATTCTCAACACGCTTTATGATCCGAGCGAATGGCGCGATCTGATGGATAAGGTTCAATCTCGCATGCCAAAGAACGGATTCCGCGAGGTTTTCTTTCACGATTCAACCCATAACTACGCATGTTTAGCGTACTCGCCGAAATGACGCCCAACCAGTCATCCTGACCTGTCGGCTTTGCCTATCCCCATCCTCTCGTTAACCCATCAGGTCGCGGATATCACATCTTAAATCATGCGCAGTGCAGCCGGATTCACTACATCAGCACGCCTGCTGGGACTTCATGGGTGCCCGGCATGAAGTGACGCGCTTGCAGGGCTATCACCAGCCCACCGCAGACGCATCATAGGGTTAAGCGCTCAGGCTACCGCCGCCTCACCCAGTTGCAGCCTGAGCATGGGCTGCAGTTTCAGCATGCGGACAAAGTCGTGGCTATGTAGCGGTTCGCTAAACAGGAATCCCTGAATCTGGTCGCAGCCCTGTTTTTTCAGGAAGGCCAGTTGCTCCTGGGTTTCCACGCCCTCTGCGACCACCTTGATCTGCAGGCTGTGGGCCATGGCGATAATGGCTTGGGTGATCGCCATGTCGTCCACATCATCGGGGATATCGCGCACAAAGGATCGGTCGATCTTGAGTGAATCAATCGGGAAGTGCTTGAGATAGCCGAACGAAGAATAGCCGGTGCCAAAGTCATCAATCAGCACATGGGCGCCCAGGTCGTGGAAGTGTTGCAACACCTCCCGCGCCCGCTCGGCATTGTGCATGATCATGCTTTCCGTAATTTCCAGTTCCAGGCAATCTGGCGTCAATCCGCTCTCGGCCAGTGAGTCGGCAATGGTTTGCCGCAGGGTTTCATCGCGGAACTGGCGGGCGGAGAGATTAACGGCAACCCTAACGTTCTGTCCGGTGAGCTGTTGCCACTCTACGGCTTGCCGACAGGATTCCCGCATGATCCAGGCGCCGATGTCGATAATCAGGCCGGTCTCTTCCGCCAGGGGAATAAACTGCATGGGTGACAGCATGCCGAGCTCAGGATGCTGCCAGCGCACCACCGCCTCGGCGCCGATGATTTTCTGCGAGCGCAAGTCTACCTTGGGCTGGTAATGCAGCACGAATTCATTGCGCTCCACTGCGCGGCGCAGGTTGTTTTCCAGCGTCAATAATTCTACGCTATTGGTATTGGCTTCTGCCGCATAAAAGCGGAAGGTGTTCTTGCCGGACTCTTTGGCGCGATACATGGCGGCATCGGCATGCTTGAGCAGGCTGGCTGTATCGAGGCCATCGTCCGGATATACGCTGATGCCGATACTGGCGCTGATAAAAAGCTCGCGCCCGACCAGTATAAAAGGCTGCGCCAGAGTGGCCATGATCTTGCGGGCGATGGTATTGAGATAGTCGGTATCGCCACAGTCTTCCACCAGCACCACAAACTCATCGCCGCCCTGGCGCGCAACGGTATCGGTTTCGCGCAAACATTCTTTAAGCCGCTTGGCGGCTTCTTGCAGCAGCATGTCGCCGGTTTGGTGTCCTAGGGTATCGTTGATGATCTTGAAACGGTCAAGATCAATGAACAAGACGGCAATCGCGGTCTTGTTGCGTTGGGCGCGGAACAGGGCTTGGTCGATACGCTCCTGCAGCAGGGCGCGGTTGGGCAGATGCGTCAGTGCATCGTGATTGGCCAGGAACTGCAGGCGCTCTTCGGATAATTTGCGTTGAGTGATATCCGTAAACACGGCCACATAATTCTGCACGCTGCCCTTGGCATCAGCGACCTGGCTGATGGATAACCACTCAGGATAACTCTCGCCGGATTTGCGCCGATTCCAGATTTCGCCTACCCATTGACCTTCGCGTCGCAAGGTTTGCCAGATGCCTTCATAGTAAGCAGCCTCGTGCAAGCCAGCCTGCATGACCGATGGCAGCTTGCCGATGATTTCCTCTTTCTCATAACCCGTGATCTGCTGATATGCCTGGTTGACCTCCAGCACGCGGAAAGCAGGATCGGTAATAACAATGCCTTCTGCCGTGTTGTCGAATACCTGCCGCGCCAGACGAAGATCCGCTTCCGCAGCCTTGCTGGCGGTGATATCCAGCATGACCCCTACCAGCTCGGCCGGACGGGTGTTGGACATATTCGGAATCACCTTGACGATGTCTTTCATCCAGACCACGCGCCCATCCGCCGCGATCATGCGGTAGTCAAAATCAAAGCTCTGCAGTTTGAGCGATTCGGTGCGGCAATACTCCACTACCCAGTCGCGGTCGTCCGGGTGAATCTTGTCTACCCAGAAGCCGGGATCCGTCGTCCACTGCGCCAGTGGATACCCCAGCAAAGCTTCCGCTTCTTTACTGACGAAGGTGAATTTGCCACCAGGAATCGCCCGCCACACAATCGCCTGCACCGATTCCACCAGTTCGCGGTAGTCCTGCTGGCTTTTCACAAGCTCGGCTTCGGCTTTTTTGCGGCTGCTGATGTCAATGATCAAGGTCACGATGCGCTGACTGTCATCCCGATACTGGGCAGCCGCAATCTCAATGTGAATGGCCCTGCCGTTTTTCCCCAGGCCCAGCGCTTCATAGCGCGTAGGCACATCCATATCCTGCAGGCGTTGCTGGTAAATTTCGCTCACGCGCTTGCGATCAGACGGATGGATCAGGCTGAAGAAATCCGACCCCAATGGAATGTCACCGGGACTGTAACCTCCTATGCGCCACAAGGCATCGTTACCATAGACGATCTTGCCACGATGAATAATCGCCACACCTTCATTCACATCCGCCTGTGCGTGCAGCAAGGCATCGTAGGTATCCAGCTGCTCCTTGAGTCGCGCCTCCGAACGGATACGCCCGGCATTCAAGCCAGACAAGGCAACACCGGTCGACGAAAGCACCAGCACATACATCCAGTAATCCAGCAGATTGGACTGGGCAAAATCATGCGCAAAGGTCCCCAAGCCATGCGCCCCGCCCCACAACGCCGTCATGGCAACAAATAGCACACTCAGCGCCGCACCGCGCTGATGAAAGCGTAGCGCCGCCCACATGATGAGCGGAAACAGCATGAAAGCCTGAGGCTGCATCAACTGCGACATAGATTTATCCATGGCACCCAGCATGGTCAACAGACAGCTGAAGACCACCAGACCGGCCAGTAGCAGGGCTTCGCCCGCCCGCGCCCAACTCCAGCGTATGGGCTCATAGTGATAGAACGCCAGCACGGCCGGGGTAAACAACAGATAGCTGAAAGCGTCTTCCAGCCAGGAATTAGTAAAGCTGTTAGCGAGCGCGGTGGTATCCGCACCGACGACCACCAGCATCAGCACATTGATCAATGCACTGACCAGAGGGCTGATACCGACGGCGAAAAACACCAGCGTCAGGAAATCACGCAGGCGTATCAGCGCCGGATCAAAACGCGCTACCTGCTTCAATAGATAACAGGCCAGCAGGGTTTCCAGTGTATCCCCCACTGCCATGGTGGCAGCCACGTAATACACCGTGGCATGCAAATGGGTAAACAGGGAGCCCATAAAAATAGCAGGCCATGCGCGATAACCAAAGACTAATAGAATCGCCAGCGAGAAGCCGGCCGTGGGACTGATTAAGGTCGCCCAGGCATCCGGAATGGGAATCCAGAGATTAAGACTGCCAAGCAAGCAATAAACAAAAACAATAATGCTGAGTTTAACGATATTGCGGAGAGACAGCGGCCGCGGCCGAGTGTTGAGACTGGTGTACATTTCCCTGATTTATAATATGAATTTTTATGTAATCGTACACAACAAACGCCAAAAAGCCTATTACTAAAAGGGGTTTAACCGTCTGGCTGCAGCCCCCGTCAGGCTTCGCATAGCCTTTAAAACCATGGCCAACTCGATTTGCTTTCAGCGTAAAAAAACCCGCCATTTTCATGGCGGGTTTTTTTCAGGATACGCATGCCATTTTAGTGGCATGCTCGGCACTTATCAGCTTAGAACTTGTAAGTGACGTCCAGTTGGTACAGATTGTAGCTGTCGAGGTTCAGGTTAATATCACCTGCGCCAGTAGCGGCCAGACGGTCATTCTTGCGAGTAGCATGACCAGCAGCCAGATTCAGGAATACGTTATCACGCACCAGGTATTCACCCTTGAACACGACACCCTTCAGGTTAACCTTGGAATCCATGAAGTCAGAGTCAACAGCGTTAGGATCCAATGCGTAAACACCTACGTCCTGGTACCAGAGCTTGGCAGACCAGTCACCCTTCTTGGGGTTCTTGTCCTGCTTTTGTTCCAGGCCTACACCCACCAGCCAGGCTTTGTCATCGTTACCAGCTGCGCGGATAGTGTTACGGGCAGTACCGGCCGTAGCAGCAGCTACAGCAGCGTCAAAGCGGTCATCACCATCCAGGTTGACTACGTAATCACCAAACACATTCAGTTTCATGTTGTTTGCCAGCTTGAAGCCCAGTTCAGCCGGGATTTCAATGGTGCGGATATCATTAGTCGAGGTAACGTTGGTACCGAGGGTGGAACCAACGGTCGTGGTGGTACCCAAGCCTGGTACAAAAGCACCAGTGCCAGTGCCGTTATCACTTGTGTAAGTGGTGTAAGTCAACGCAGCCTTGGCAGACACGGTATCGGTAATATCAAACTTCGCACCGCCCTGGAAAGCCAACAGGGTGTTGGTTTTACGCTCAGAGGCGGTATCGATGTTGTAATAATCCTGACGGTCACCACGGTATTGAGACTGTGCGAAATTACCGAACAGGTTTACCTTGCCCCACTTGTAGTCGATCTTTTCAACCAGGCCTTCAAATGTCAGGTCAGCATCCCATACCATGGAAGTGGTATACAGTGGGTTAGCCACACGACCAGCTTCAACCTTCAACCAGTCAGTTGCTTTCCAGCCCAACATGGCGCGCTTGACGTAAACGGTTTCCTTACCGTTTGCGCCGTTGTTGCCATTACCAAATGTGGCATTGTCGGAACGACCACCTGAACCCATGGACAAAGCCAGGTCAGAGTAGAAATCACCAGCTTCGGTCTTCACGCCCAACAGCATCTTGTAGCGACCACGCGTACGATCTTCACCATTGCTGGCAGTGTCTTCGCCATTACGGAATTCGTAACGTGCGCGCATATCGCCATACAAAGTTGCATTATCGATTACATCAGAAATCTTAATCTTGCCAGCCGTTTTCATGGCTTTTTCCTGACCCAGTTTTTCGCCTTCGCGGCCCTTGGTCAGCAGATTGCCTTCTTCTTCGGTCAATACGCCCTTGCTCACCAGCGCATTGACGATGTCAACAGTGGAATCAGCCATGGCATTGGCGCCAAAGCCGAACAGTAGTGCCCCAGAAACTGCAGCACAGACGCCGCGCAGCTTGATACTTTTCATTAGATTGCTCCCGGTTAAAAAACTATAAATTCGTTTTGTTGAGTTTCAACACGGAAGCGATTCTGGGGATGCAATGTGACAGATTGATGACGAATCATGAATTCGTCACGCAGGCGTTGCAAAAATACAACAACCCATACGTGACGATAAGGTGGCTCCAACAACGTCAACCATTGGAGCTCGGAGGGAACTTAAGCGTGACCTGCGCTGGCTGCGCGTAATGGGCTGGCTTTGTTATTGGCGCTTTCGGTGGAGATGGAAGCGATGTCACCAGACAACTCTCCACCTTCTTCAATAAAAATCTTGCCGTAGCGAATTTTGCCGCTAACCCGGCCACTGGCATGAATGATGAGCTGGCTACGTGCGGTGAGTTCGCCTTCAAACTTGCCATATATCTCGGCGACATCGATACCCACCTTGCCGGAGAATTCGCCAGCTTCGGCAATCTGGATGACACGACTATCCATGGTGGCCTCGACGCGCCCTTCTACTACCAGGGTATCGCAGTCCTGGATTTCCGCGCCTTTGAGTTTGACATCCGGCCCCACAATCAGGCGGCTACCTGAGATCTCTTTGTTGTCAGTGTCCGTTTTAATATCAGATGCTGCGGAGGCTGCCGTGGCAGAAGAGGTAGCGGCAGGATAAGGCGCGCTGGTCGTCGTTGTGCTGGCAGATAAAGGTGAAGTGGAAGGACGGCTAGCGGGCGTGGATTGTGCAGGAGAAGGTTGGGCACCTCGATTGAAAAGACCTTGCTTGTTTAACATGGGTAATCCTCTTTCATGATGGTAAAAAATGTCGAAATGCAGACATCACATTTACCAGAGCAGTTAGAGCAATGACCATGCCGGAAATAACTACACCAAAATAATCATGTACTTACGAAAATCTGTTGGTGAATTTTCAAGAATCAGGGGTAAATACCAAAAAAAACGTCTCCCTCAGGAGACGCTCATCCGTTCTTTAAAAAACAAGCGATTGTTTTTAAAGAGCTAATCTTGTCGCCCTGCCGCAACAAACCGCAGCAGGGCTCGCGTTCAGATTCAGGCTTCGGGACGCATATGCGGGAACAAAATCACATCGCGAATGCTGGGGCTATCGGTCAACAGCATCACCAGCCGGTCAATGCCGATACCGCAACCACCGGTAGGTGGCATGCCATATTCCAGCGCCCGTATGAAGTCAGCATCGTAATACATGGCTTCGTCATCGCCCGCCTCTTTGGCAGCGACCTGGGCATGGAAACGTGCTGCCTGGTCTTCAGCATCATTCAGCTCCGAGAAACCGTTGGCAATTTCGCGACCGGTGACAAACAGCTCAAAACGCTCGGTAATCTCGGGATTGCTATCCGATGCGCGTGCCAGCGGCGAGACTTCCACCGGGTAATCAATGATATAGGTTGGCTCCCATAACTGGCTTTCGGCCGTTTCTTCAAACAGAGCCAGTTGCAGCGCGCCCAGACCGGCATGGGCAAAGGCCTCGACCCCAAACTTCTTCAATTCGGTGCGCAGGAAAGCAGCATCATTCAGCTGCTCCAATGTATAGGCCGGCGCATATTTCTGAATCGCCCCGACAATGGTCAAGCGCTGGAATGGCTGGCTGAGGTCCAGCGTACGGCCTTGATATTCCAGCACAGCCGTGCCACGGGCGGCGATAGCAGCCGCACGGATACAGTTTTCAGTGAAGTCCATCAGCCACTTGTAATCGGTATAGGCCGCGTAGAACTCCATCATAGTGAATTCGGGGTTGTGACGGACGCTTACGCCTTCGTTACGGAAATTGCGGTTGATCTCGAATACGCGCTCAAAGCCGCCCACGATCAGACGCTTGAGGTAAAGCTCAGGCGCAATACGCATGTACATCTGCATATCCAGCGCATTGTGATGCGTAATGAAAGGCTTGGCCGACGCACCGCCAGGAATCGGATGCAGCATGGGCGTTTCCACTTCCAGGAACTCATTGCCCAGCATGAAGCTGCGAATAGCCGCCACAATCTTGCTGCGAGCAATAAAGGTCTGGCGGGTATCGTCCGACACAATCAGATCAACATAGCGCTGGCGATACTTGGTCTCCTGATCAGACAGCCCATGGAATTTCTCAGGCAGCGGACGCAAGGACTTGGTGAGCAGACGCAGCTCGCTCACCTTGATCGACAGTTCACCAGTCTTGGTTTTGAACACCACGCCGCGGGCGGCAAGAATATCGCCCATATCCCATTTCTTGAAAGCATCGTAAAGCTCTTCGCCTATGCTTTCCTTGGAGATGAAGAGCTGGATACGGCCGCTTTTATCCTGCAGCGTGGCAAAGCTGGCCTTGCCCATGACGCGCTTCAGCATCATGCGGCCCGCCACGCTCACCTGCACATTGGCAGGCTCCAGCGTTTCATTGTCCTGTTCGCCATATTGGGCATGCAGTTCTGCTGCCGCGTGCTCAGGCTTGAAATCATTGGGGAAGGCCACACCCTGAGCCCGGATCGCTTTCAGCTTTTCGCGGCGCTCGGCAATCACATGGTTTTCGTCTTGTTGTGTCGCCTCAATCGGCTGTTGTGCTTCGCTCACTACTACACTCCCTGCTTTAAACTTTCTGATATGAATGGATCCAGATCGCCATCCAGCACGCCCTGGGTATTGCCAATTTCAACGTTGGTGCGCAGATCCTTGATGCGCGACTGATCCAGCACATAGCTGCGAATCTGGTGACCCCAGCCAATATCCGTCTTGGCATCTTCCAGCGCCTGCTTTTCCTGATTGCGCTTGTTGAGCTCCAGCTGATACAGCTGCGCTTTCAGCATGTTCATGGCCTCAGCCTTGTTACGGTGCTGTGAGCGGTCATTCTGACATTGCACAACGGTATTGGTCGGCAAGTGGGTAATACGCACGGCGGAGTCGGTCTTGTTAATATGCTGACCACCGGCACCGGATGCCCGGTAAGTATCAATCCGCAAATCGGCCGGGTTGATTTCAACTTCAATCGAGTCATCCACTTCCGGGAAGACCGACACGCTGGCGAACGAAGTGTGGCGACGATTGCCCGAGTCAAATGGCGACTTGCGCACCAGGCGGTGCACGCCACTTTCGGTACGCAGATAACCATAAGCGTAATCGCCCGAGATTTTCAGTGAAGCGCTCTTCAGCCCGGCGACATCGCCTTCAGACTCTTCCAGCACTTCCACCTTGAAGCCACGACGTTCGCAATAGCGCAGATACATGCGCAGCAGCATGGAAGCCCAATCCTGTGCTTCGGTACCGCCCGAGCCGGACTGGATATCGATAAAGCAGTTATTGCCATCCATGGGGTTGGCAAACATGCGGCGGAATTCCATTTCCTCCACCTGCTTTTCCAGGGCTTTGCTGTCGGCATCAATACCAAGCAAGGTGGCATCATCGTTTTCTTCGCGCGCCATTTCAAACAGCTCGGCACTGTCACGCAGGCTGTTATCCACCTCGGTCAGCGACTTGACCACGAACTCCAGTTCGCGACGTTCCTTGCCTAGTTTTTGCGAGCGTTCGTTATCGTTCCAGATGCTGGGATCTTCCAGCAATTGCGAGACTTCTTCCAGGCGTTGCTGCTTGGTCTCGAAGTCAAAGATACCCCCGAAGGGCATGATTACGTTCAGAAAGATCTGCCAGGCGGTGGGCGATCAGATTGAGTTGTTCTGCTTCCATTACCATAAAACCTAATAAAAACGAGATTATACATCAAACCTCGTCCGCTCATTTTGACGGGGTAATAAGCAGCTTGATGCTACAAATAACTCACGCCCGACGTCTTTTCAATTTTCCTGCAATCCACCAGCCTCCAGCCACCATAGTCGATAGAAGTAAGAGCAATGTGATGGCAACGGGCACAGGTACGATGGAGGGCTTGCCAAGCTCACGTGCCACCTTGCCTTTAAGATGGTCTGGGAAGGGTCTGGGCTCTACCGGCACAATCTTCCATTGGCTGCGATCTGCAGGGGCCCGTTCAAGGTATTCATCAAATGAATATACGGGAGCCTGACCAAATGCACGCGACGATGGAATCTGCGGAATATGAACGTAGACCAACGCTTCGACCGATTCCGAAAATTGACGTTCGGTTGGGGTTAATGACCGGTTTGCATGCGGATTAGCCAGCATCAGCATGTCGTTGCCAATGGCATCAAACGCTGCCGCAGGATTCAACCTGGTGGACTCTTCGGTAATGTAGTTATATACATTGCGGGCGTCTTTAAGGCTTTTGCTGGTGATCGCAACATAAAAATAGGCCGCCACCGCTTTCAAATATCCGTCACTGCCTCTTTCAGGCACTTTCCAGCCAATCTGACGTAACGTATCGATACTGAGACCTGCGCAGTTCGATTTAGCATGATCGTATGTCACGTTATGCCGGTAGAAGTCGTCAAAGACCTTATCGATGGTGGATTGGTAGTGTTGCGGAATTGACGAATCACGCATGATCGCCACCAGCATGTAGGAGGGACGATAGTAACTCTGGCCATTGTTGAGATCCATCAGGTACTTGTCAGCTGGAGTAGGCGCCGCGATGATGCCTTTTTCACTATACGAGTCCAGATTGTAAAAATTATTCACTAACCATCGTGACCAGTCACCATCCTGCTCGTACCTGCCTGTCAAAATGCCAAAGTGCCCGCCATGGGCTTCATCATCGTCTCCCTGAGCGCCATTCAACATCAAACCAATGACGGCTTTACCCTGCCATGCCGAATCAGATGAAGGTGTGCGTTGCCATAAAACACGCGTCTGGAATGGACGCTGAGCGCCTCCATTATTGGATCGCACCAACTGCTGAAGGGATTCATTCTGGGCCAGAGGCTCTGGTGGTGTGGGCATGATCTTGAAATTCAGAGGCCATATCGTCCGAGCGACAAACCTCGGCATCCCCCTCCCCTCCTCCATTTCACCACGCAATCGAACGGGATGCCCCATCAAGTACTGCAAGCTCGTCCGATTGAAGTAAGACAGGTTGGTTTTGATTTTAGGCACAATCCCGAACGCCAGGGGTTCGCCATTGCTCAGCGCGATCGTATCTTCATTCAGTATTTTTGCCTCGGCAAGCACCTTGCGCGATCCAAGCCACACGAGCGAACCGGGCGCATCTGAATGCTGGTCAGCAGGAGTACCAATGATCTCATTCTGGAAATACCAAAGTGATTGTGGGGATGCATGACATTCACTGCATTCCCCGGTAGCCAGCCTGTAACCTGCCGCCGGAGTCAGCTCGATATAGCCATCCTCAGTCGCATCCAGGACAGCTGCATATACGACTGAAGGGATAAGTGACGCGATCAATAAGCACATGGGGAGCTTTTTTGTCATTCTTTTCATTTCCATGAGTTAGGAGTGTTAACGGATTCTTGCCTTCAGACTTCTCGACTTTAGCTGCCGCAAGCCTGATTAATATTAAAAAATGGCATTCATATTTTCGAATACCCTTAAACAATCTCGGGCAAAGGCTATCAAGCCAAAGCGCATGATAAAAGTTGTCTCCACTGAACTACGCATTTTCTGGTGATTTAAATGTTCAATATCACCAGCTAAATTTAGCTTTCGTCATCATTGTCACAAACTTGTAACATAGAGGCTTTAAAGTGCTCCCAAGTTATGTACCCCCGCTCTCGGAAGCTGACGTCTGCAGCGCGGATTTTATTCACACCATGGAGGTTATATGCAATCGAAGTTTGTACAAAGCATGGGTCTGGCGGCTGTTGTCGCATCTCTGTTCGCTATCCCCACTGCTCACGCAGCTGAAAAGATCGTCAAGATCGACGGCTCCAGCACGGTTTATCCGATTACCGAAGCGGTCGCTGAAGAATTCCAGAAAGCTAAAAAAGGCGCCATCAAGGTTACCGTGGGTATTTCCGGTACTGGCGGCGGTTTCAAGAAGTTCTGCCGTGGTGAGACTGATATTTCCGAAGCTTCCCGCCCTATCCTGAAGAAGGAAATGGACGCCTGTAAGGAAGCTGGCATTCAATACATCGAACTGCCTGTGGCATATGACGCATTGACCGTGGTTGTGAATCCAAAGAATGACTGGATCAAAAGCATTACCGTGGAAGAGCTGAACAAGATGTGGGCACCTGCTGCACAAGGCAGCGTCAAGACCTGGAAGCAAGTGAATGCCACTTGGCCAGACAAGCCGCTGAAGCTGTTCGGCCCAGGTGCTGACTCGGGTACATTCGACTACTTTACCGAAGCTGTGGTTGGCAAGGCCAAGTCCAGCCGTGGTGACTTTACTGCCTCTGAAGATGACAACGTTCTGGTACAAGGTGTATCCAGCGACATCGGCGGCCTGGGTTACTTTGGTTATGCTTACTTTGACGAAAACCGCGACAAACTGCGCGCTGTGCCTATCGTTGCCAAGACTGGCGCTCCAGCTGTGAGCCCATCTCCTGAAACGGTGATGAATGGCACTTACCAGCCACTGTCCCGCCCGCTGTTCATCTATGTGAACGCAACGGCTGGCGCTTTCAAGCCTGAAGTCAAAGAGTTCATCAACTTCTACCTGGCCAATGCTGCTGCCCTGACCAAGGAAGTGAAGTACGTTCCCCTGCCAGCCAGCGAATACGCTGCCGTGGTTGAACACTGGAAGTCTCTGAAGCCGGGTACTGGCTTTGGTGGTGTGCCAGAAGTGGGCGTGAAGATTCCTGAACTGCTGAGCCGCATCAAGTAATGGCTTGCGACATCGGGCGGCATTATTGCCTGCCCGATGTCGCATCCCTCCCTTCAATTCCGTTACAATGCACGGGTCTAAATCAAGTGAACACGGCTACTCAAGTGCTACCAAATCAGACTGAACTGAAAATCAGTGCACGTTTGGCAAAAAACGTCCGCAGACATTTTGTTGAACGCGTGATTGAATTCCTTCTTATGCTGGCTGCCATGTCGGCAGTAGCAACTACCATGGCAATTGTCGCCATTCTGCTTTACGAATCCTTAAGCTTTTTTGAACATGTTTCCATTATTGACTTCCTGACGGATACGCAATGGACGCCACTGTTTGAAGATGCGCACTACGGCATTCTGCCTCTGGTTTCCGGCACGCTCACCACCTCGGCCATTGCCTTGCTGGTGGCGATTCCGATTGGCACTGTTGGCGCCATTTACCTGTCCGAGTTTGCTTCGCACAAGACACGCGAAACCGTCAAACCTATCCTGGAACTGCTGGTTGGCGTGCCAACCGTGGTATTTGGCTACTTTGCGCTGCTGTTCGTGACACCATTGCTGCAAAAATTCATCCCCGGCCTGCCTGGCTTTAATATGTTGGGCCCAGGTATCGTGATGGGCATCATGATCGTGCCTTATATCAGCTCGGTCGCTGAAGATGCCATGCGCGCAGTGCCAATGAGCATGCGTGAAGGTTCGTACGCCATGGGCGCCACGCGCTTTCAGACTGCCATTCGTGTGGTAACACCGGCTGCGATTTCCGGCATTATCGCCGCTTACATTCTGGGTATTTCCCGTGCGGTGGGTGAGACGATGGTGGTAGCACTTGCGGCTGGCCAGCAACCTAACCTCACCTTTAACCCGATGGAAAGTGCATCTACCATCACGGCTTACATCGTGCAGGTTGCCATGGGCGATTTGCCCCACGGCAGCATTGGTTACCAGAGTATTTTTGCTGCGGGTCTGGTGCTGATGTTAATGACCCTGATCTTCAATATTCTGGGCCACCTTACCCGCAAGAAATTCAGAGAGACTTATTAAGCCATGAGTAACCAAGCATCCGTACTGGACAATCTGGAAGAAGTGCGGGCGATGATTCGCCGGCACAAATTCAATGACTACGTATTCTCGATTATCGGCCTGATCGCGCTGATGATCGGCCTCCTCACCCTGTTGACGTTGTTTGTCGACCTGGTGATGGATGGTTACCCACGCTTCACGTTTGAGTTCCTCTCCGAATACCCTTCACGCCGCGCAGCCCATGCCGGCCTGTTGTCGGCTTGGATAGGTTCGCTGCTGGTGATGATCGTGACCTTTCTTTCCGCCGTGCCGATGGGTGTGGCAGCAGGTCTCTATCTGGAAGAATATGCACCCAAGAACTGGTTCTCTGACCTGATCGAAATCAACGTGACCAACCTGGCCGGTGTGCCTTCGATTGTGTATGGCTTGCTGGCACTGGGTCTGTTTGTTTACATCCTCGACCTGGGGCAAAGCATACTGACCGCTGGCCTGACATTGGGTCTGCTGATCCTGCCAGTCGTGATTGTGGCAACCCGTGAGGCCGTGCGTGGCATTCCTGTTGCGATTCGCGAAGCTGCCTACGCCGTAGGCGCCACCAAATGGCAAGTTGTGCTGCATCATGTGCTGCACTACTCCTTCGGCGGCATCCTGACCGGCGTGATTATCGGCATGGCACGCGCACTGGGTGAAACAGCGCCTCTGATTACGATTGGTGCACTGACGTTTATTGCCTTCCTGCCCCCATCACCGATTACGGATACGCCGCCCTTCCTCAATTTTGAGTGGCTGAGCTCGGGCTTTACCGTGATGCCGATCCAGATGTTCAACTGGCTGTCCCGCCCTGACCATGCATTCCACATGAATGCAGCGGCCACCGGCGCGCTCATCATCGTGGTTACCCTGCTGATGAATGGCACTGCAATCTGGCTGCGTTACCGCATCCGCAAGAATATCAAGTGGTAATCGGGACATTCCCCGCTTACTGGCTGAACAGACTAATTTAAGAATCAGGAAACTAATCAAATGGTGACAACCTCAACTCCGATTAAAGCTGAATCGCGCGATCTGAATTTCTACTACAACGGTGGTCACAAGGCGCTCAAGGGCATCACCATGCCGCTGTATGAGAAGAAGATCACGGCCCTGATCGGCCCATCCGGCTGTGGCAAATCGACATTCCTGCGCTGCTTCAACCGCATGCATGATCTTTACCCTGGCAACCGTTATGACGGCCAGATCATCATGCATCCGGACAACACCAATGTACTGGCCAATGGCGTAGACCCGATTGAAGTGCGCATGCGCATCAGCATGGTGTTCCAGAAGCCTAACCCCTTCCCCAAGTCCATCTACGAAAACGTGGCTTACGGCCTGCGTGTACGCGGTGAAAACAACAAGCGCGTGGTGGATGACAAGGTAGAAGAAGCACTGAAAGGTGCCGCCCTGTGGGACGAAGTGAAGAACCGCCTGCACGATCTGGCATTCAACCTGTCTGGTGGTCAGCAACAGCGTCTGTGCATTGCTCGCGCCCTGGCAACTGATCCTGAAATCATGCTGTTTGACGAGCCAACATCGGCGCTTGACCCGATTGCGACGGCCAACATTGAAGAACTGATGTCCGAGCTGCGCAACAAGCTGACGATTCTGGTGGTAACACACAACATGCAGCAAGCCGCCCGTGTGTCTGACTACACCGCTTATATGTACCTGGGTGAGTTGATCGAGTACGGCGATACCGACATGATCTTCACCCGCCCTACCCGCAAGGAAACAGAAGACTACATTACCGGCAAGTTCGGTTAATGCCATCACCTGGTGGCCTGCCAAACAGGCCACTCTTGCAGTGAAAAAGCCCGGGGTAATCCCGGGCTTTTTCATGGGCGCTCACAGGCTCAGGGCTGCTGGTAGCGCATTAGCGACAGGTCGTCATGGCGTATATCCGTCGCCTGCCCGGAAACGAGGTGCGTCAGCAACTTTGCTGAACCGCAAGCCATGGTCCAGCCCAAAGTGCCATGGCCGGTATTGAGAAAGAGGTTGGGGATATGCGTTGCACCCACTAGTGGCGTGCCGTCCGGCGTCATGGGGCGCAAACCGGCCCAGAAGCTCGCCTGGGCGGTATCGCCCGCGCCGGGGAATAAATCCTGCACCACCATTTCCAGCGTGGCGCGGCGGCGTGCGCGCAAGCGTGTATCGTAACCGACCACTTCTGCCGTGCCACCGACGCGTATGCGCTGGTCAAAGCGCGTCAGTGCAATCTTGTAGGTTTCGTCCAGAATGGTGGACTGCGGGGCAAGGCTGGCATCCAGAATGGGCAGTGTCAGCGAATACCCTTTCACCGGATATACCGGAATCCTGGCGATGCCCTTCAGCAGATCTGCACTGTAAACACCGGCAGCGAGCACGCAGGCATCCGAGCTGATCCGCCCCCGATGGGTATGCACGCTGGCAAAGCGCCCACCTTCTACCTCAATGGCGCGGACTGTGGAGCCGTATTCAAACTTCACCCCCAGCGACTCTGCCATGGCGGCAAGGCGGGTGGTAAACAGGTAACAATCGCCGGTTTCATCGTGCGGCAAGCGCAAGCCGCCGGTTAAGCGGCTGGCATGTTGCAGCGCAGGTTCAACACTGGCAAGTTCGGCATTGGATAAGAGCTGGAATGGCACGCCAGCCTCATGCAGCACGGCGATATCGCGGCCAGCGGCATCCAGCTGCTGCTGGGTACGAAACACCTGCAAGGTGCCGAGCTGGCGGCCTTCATATTCAATCCCGGTATCGCGGCGCAAGGCATCGAGGCAATCGCGGCTATATTCCGCCAGCCGCACCATGCGCTCTTTGTTCTGCTGGTAATGGCGGGCATCGCAGTTGCGCCAGAGTTGCCACAGCCATTGGATCTGCGCCAGTGAGCCATCAGGTTTAAGTGCAAGGGGAGCATGCCGCATAAACATCCACTTCAAGGCTTTGAGTGGAACGCCGGGAGCCGCCCACGGCGAAGCGTAGCCAGGCGAAACCTGACCCGCATTGGCAAAACTGGTTTGCAAGGCGGGGCCCGCTTCACGCTCAAGCAGCGTGACCTGATGCCCGGCCTGCGCCAGATAATAGGCTGTCGTTACACCGATGACGCCACCGCCAATGACAACAACATGCATAGCCTAACCCCTGTGTAATCCTCACCCTGATTAGAGCAAGCTTAAGGGTTGGCGATCAATCTATTTTTGCATGAGGGTCATCAGCGCCGCCCCAGCCGTTATAGGCAAGCTTCCAGTCTCAGGCCGAAATCAGCTGCTCGTAAAACTGGAGCATGCGTTCGGCCTGGGTGCGCGATGTCCAGCGTTTGGCCGCATATTGCCGGGCGGACTCGCCGAGGCGCTTGCGCTTGACCTCGTCACTGAACAGGCAGCGTACTTTCTCGGCAAACACCTGTTCATCTTCCGGCGCAATCAAGGCGCCCTCGCCTTCGATCAGGATGGATTTGGTACCCAGCTCCGCCAATGCGACCACCGGCGTGCCTTGTGCCATGGCTTCCAGCAGCACCAGGCCCTGGGTTTCGGTTTTGGATGAAAACACAAAGACATCCGCCGCCCGATAACACGCATTGAGTTCTTTCTCGCGATCCAGATAGCCGATGAACTGGATATTGTCCTGCAGGCCCAGCTGTTTGCTCATGGCATGCAAGCTATCCTCTGCCGGGCCTTCTCCGGCAATCACCAGCAAGGCATCGGGCTGTTGCTGACGCAGATGCGTGAGCATGCGGACCAGAAAGGCAATATTTTTCTCAAAGGCCACACGCCCCACAAACAGCGCGACCGGACGGCCCTGGGCGATGCCATATTTATTGCGAAAGGCTGCGCCATCGGCATCCGCAAAACTATGGGGTTGCAAACCGGTGGGTATCACCTCGGCCGTGCTATTGATGCCATATTGGCGCAGTACATCCAGCATGGGCCGCGAAGGCGCCACAATGGCCTGCACCGCATTGCACTGCTGTCGCGACACCATGCGCGCCAGCCCTTTTGCCATGGCCTTGGGTATCCATGGCAGATAGTGATGCAGATAATCTTCAAAAAAGGTGTGGTAGGTTTCCACGCAAGGCACATCCAGCAAACGCCCCAGCTTCAGCCCCAGGTAGTGGGCCACAAATGGCGTGTGGATATGGATGAGGTCGTAATTCTCGGCGCGCAGTTCCATCAGCTTGTCCAGCGCAGCGCCATATTTCATCAGACGGTCTTCCGGATCAAAATAAATGGTACGCGCGGGGATACGGCGTATCCAATGCTCATCTTCCGTTTGCACGCCATAATCCGGGGCGATCAGATGCACCTCATGGCCCAGTTCCTGCAACTGCCCGACAAAAGTCCGGATGGACGTCGACACCCCATTGATACGGGGAAAATACACATCGGAAATAAATAAAATCTTCACATCTGCCTCTCGCAACACGCATATAACGCTTTGTTGGCAAGATACAGAGGATTTATGACGCTTATGTGAATTGCAACGCAGACGTCATATTGCCTGTTTATAATGCAGCCGCTTATCAGGGAATCCCGTCATGAAACGACTCCGCACTTTGCCAGCGCTGCTGCTGGTATTACCGCTCGCCGCCCATGCTGCGCGCCCTATGATCACCGACGATGCACGGGTGGTGGACCCGCGCAGCTGCCAGCTGGAAACCTGGACCAAACATAATGCCAACAGTGATGAATACTGGGCGCTGCCAGGCTGCAATGTCGGCGAAAATCTGGAGCTGACCTACGGCGGCGCCCTGACCCGCGAAGATGGCGACTCGAATACCACCGACGTCATTCTGCAGGCCAAAACCCTGTTCCGCCCGCTCACAACCAACAATTACGGCATCGGCCTGGTAGTGGGGCATGCGCGCCATCCCAGCGTGGATGAGAAATCCAGCATGCTGGGCGATGCCTATGCGTATATGCCTGCCAGTTTCTCACTGGCAAATGATGCGCTGATACTGCATGTGAATCTGGGTTGGCTGCATGAAAAAGCCGAGCACCAGAACAAGCTGACCTGGGGGCTGGGGTCAGAAACGCGGTTGAACGAACGATTGCAGGCTATCGCGGAAGTATTTGGGGATGACCGTGAGCATCCTTTTTACCAGATAGGCTTGCGCTATTGGCTGGTGCGAGAGCGTGTGCAGATAGACACGACGTATGGTAACCGCATGGACCAGGGCAATGAGGATCGCTGGCTCAGCGTGGGCCTGCGGTTATTGAGCCCCCAGCTGTGGCATTAAGGCAAGCCTGGCCAGCTAGGGAGATATGAAGCGTTTAGCCCAGTAGAATCAGCAGCCAGACCACGGCCAGATTGATCAGGCTGATCAGTACCGCCGCACTGCCGATATCCTTGGCGCGCTTGGCAAGCATGTGGTTTTCGAGGGAGATGCGATCTACCGTGGCTTCGATGGAAGAATTAAGCAGCTCGACAATGACGACCAGCAATACACTGGCGATCATGGCAGCCTTGGCAATGCCACTCTCGCCCAGATACAGGGCCAGCGGCACCAGGACAATGGTCATCAGCACTTCCTGACGGAAGGCATCTTCATTGGTATAAGCGGCCTTCAGCCCGGCCATGGAGTAGCCGAATGCATTGATCAGGCGGCGTAATCCGGTTTTTCCCTTGTATGGACTTTCCATGTTGCTTTCCTTAGCGAGCGATCATCAATGATGCGTAACAGACATCAGCGCGGCAGTATAGCAAACCCGAACGCCCGCAAAGGCGTGTCACAATAAAATCATATAATTGTCACAAGGCCATCATGCCCTGAAGCGACATTAGGCAGCATGAAAAGGCACGCAAATCTTGGTAAGGTCTTCTGGCTTTTGCCCCTGGTTTTGCAATCACAGGACGCCAATGCCTGGGGACTGGTTACCCACCTCTATTTCGCCCACTCCCTGCTCTGGGCCATGCCCTTGCTTGACCCGCGTCTGCGTCAGGCCATACAACGTTTTCCCGAGCTGGTCATGGCCGGTGCCTGCCTGCCTGATCTGTCGCTAGTGTCTCCTACCTTTAGAGAAACCCACCAGTGGCGCCATGCCTATGGGCTGCTGAGCCGCGCCCGCACCGATGAAGAAACCGCCATGGCGATCGGCTATGCCAGCCACCTGTATGTGGATGTCATCGCGCATAATCACTTTGTGCCGGCGCATGAAGCCATGTGGATGGAAAACAGCATGATGACGCACATTGCCTCGGAATGGGCGATGGACGCCCACCTGGCGCCTTTGATGGCCCATACGCCGGGCAAACTGCTTGATTGCAACGCCAACGCACTGGCAGCCTTTATTTCCCCCAGCTTTGGCTGTGAGCCACAGCATACCGAGAAAGCCTTGCGGCGACTGGGCAAGGCAGACAGGTTGCTGCGATTTTCAAGGCTGCCAGGCATGATCTACCGCAGCATGCGCATGCTGGATAGACGGGTATTCAAGCACTTTGTGTATTACATCGCCAAGACCCAAACGGCGATTCAGGATATCCATATCGTGCTGCAAGGCATACAGCCGCATTGGGAGGCCGAGCTGCGCCACCTGGATGCAGCGCAGCTGAATGCATGGCGCGCCGCCTGCCGGCAGCATCTGGAACATCTGCACCCTGCTCCCATCACGTATTTCAGCAAACTGGCCGGGGATTAACCCAGCCAGTATCGCTGCACCCAGAGAGCAGACTACTCCTTGAAGGTAGATCGCAATACCAGCACCGCTGCTTTGCCGAAGCCATAACTGGTGGTCAATACACTGGCTAGCAGGTAAACGGTGAATATCATCGGTGGCGGCTGATTGGGATTATCCAGCAACGGAAAAATCGCCATCAGCAAAAACAGGCTGGAATTGGTAAAGGCCCCCACCACCATGGCCCAGCGCACAGTCCATGGCAAGGTGACGCGAGCTGCGTATACGCCCAGTATCAGCGCTGTCATCAGCAGAAAATCGATATGCGCCTGCAACAGCCGCGTAAACTTCCCGGCAAAGATCGCTTTCAGCGGGTCTACGCCAAAATTCAAGCCGACCATGCACCAGGCCAGCAAAAGGGCCATCAATAGCCAAAGGCAGGCGCCCCGGAGCAATACGATATTGCCGGCATGTCGTGCATTTTGTTGTTGCATGATGTATCTCGTCCCTGTGCTGTTTTAGATAGCGCAAAGTGTAATCAAGCTTGTTGCGGCATACTTTGCTGTCAAGGATGTCAAACTTGACTGCAACGGTGGTATGGCAATTTACAGACAGCCGGAGCACGCTTACCATCACATGACATCAACAGGATAAGGTAGCAGAGTGAAACCGCGTGACGCTGAGACAGAGAGCCTGCAGCCGCCAACGGCCATCCGTTTGTCCACCGAAGATATCTCACCCTGGCACCGGCACGAGTGGCTGAAAGAGATCATCGGCCGGGAATATGCCCATGTTGACATCACCCCCCCGCGCCATGTACCGCTGCTGAATGAAATGGACATCTACACATGGAAGCATCTGCGGCTATCCTGCATCCGGTCCAATGCCATCAAGCTGAAACGCCTGCCACAAGAGCCTTTGCACACTGGCCAGGATGCCTACTTTGGCGTGGTCCTGCTTTCCGGCGAATACATGCTGGAGCAAGCGGGGCGCGAGGTATTCCTCAGTCCCGGAGACATGACGATTTACGACGCCACCAGGCCGCACCGTATTACCTGCCCTAGCAGCTTTTCCAAATTGATCGTATCAATTCCCAGGGAGTTAATGCGGCAAAAGCTGGCGGGGGTTGAAGATTGTATCGCCAAGAAAATCCTGGGGAGCAAGGGCATAGGTGCCGTGGCCGCCGACTTCATGCGTGCCAGCGCAAGTCAGGCAACGGGCATGTCGCAGCTGGCATTTGATGCGCTCTCGGATAATGCGCTCGATCTGTTTTCCCTGGCCTTGCAGGAGATCAGGCCACCCGCCAGCCAGCTATCGCGCAGTCGCTCACTATCGCTTTACAACATCAAATCTTGTGTGGAAAAACACTTGGCCCATCCGCAGCTGGATAGCCAGATGATCGCGCAGGCCACCGGGCTGTCTTCCCGCTATATCAACGAATTGCTGGCGGCAGAAGATACCTCGCTCATGCGCCATGTATGGGAGCGGCGGCTGGAAAAAACGCATCAGGAGATTCTTGGCGCCTGCCAGACGGGATTGGCAGTATCCGACATTGCGATGAAATGGGGCTTTAACGATTTATCGCATTTCAGCCGCGCGTTCAAACGAAAGTATGGCGTATCACCCCGAGCACTCAAGGCTCAGGCGCAAGCTGCAAAAGCAAAAAGCGACGCATGAGGCGTCGCTTTTTGTGCTTCAGTGTTGCCGTTAAACGATAAGCTTAAACGATAGCGATGGAGATCATCGCGATGGTGGCGCCAATCGCGGCGCCAGCCAGTACATCGCTAGGGTAATGCAAGCCCAATACCACGCGTGACAAGGCGACCATCAGCGTAAACGGCAACAGCAAGGGCATCAGCGCCGGGTAGTAGAACAGGCCCACCGTGCAAAAAGCCACGGCATGCAGGGTATGCCCGGAAGGAAAGCTGAAGCGATCCAGCGGCTTGCCGGTCAACCAGATATCCTGATGCACTTCATAAGGACGTGGACGCAGGGTTTTGCCCTTGAGCCATTTGTATACGCAGGTACCTGTCAACCCTGCCAGCGCCATGTGCAAGGCGGGCAGAATGCCATCTGCACCGTGACTCAAGACGATGCCCAGCATGACGGTGTACCAGAAAACACCATCGCCCAGCCGACTGACCAGGCGGAAAAAGAGTCGCACGCCCATAAAGCGCGAGGTGCGATTGGCTCGCACACACAGGCGACTATCCAGTTTGTTGAATCGGTCTATGACCAGATGCATTCGTTGCATGTTGACCTCCACTTCACCGAGGTTAATGATGGTTTAACTTGGTTTTACGTGGGCAAGCATGTCATGCAAGTATGACGGGATGATGACGGTAAATGCGTTAACCATCACCAGTGATGAATGAAAGACGATGCAGCGCTGGCTGAGGCAGCGCCGGAAAGAAGCCGACACGCAGCAGCACTGCATGTCGGCCAGGCCATGTCTATCAGGCTAACTGGGCTTGTACTACAGCGGCGATCTGCTCGGCCAGACGCTGCACCAGCGCACCGTCTTCGCCTTCCACCATCACGCGGATTTTGGGTTCGGTACCCGATGGGCGCAACAGCACGCGGCCGCGCCCTTGCAATTTCTGCTCGGCATCTGCCACGGCTTGCTGGATAGCAGGCTGTGCCGCCAGATCCACTTTGCCAGCGACCTTGACGTTGATCAACACCTGCGGATACAGCGTCAGGCCTGCGCCTAGTGTATCCAGACTGCAGCCAGCGGTACGCATGGCATGCAGCACCTGCAAGGCGGCAATGATGCCGTCACCGCTACTATGCTTGTCCAGACAGAGGATATGGCCGGAGTTTTCGCCGCCCAGTTGCCAATCCTGCTCATTCAGCAGTTCCAGCACATAGCGGTCGCCGACCTTGGCGCGCAGGAAAGGAATATCGGCCTTTGCCAGGGCATGTTCCAGCGCCAGATTGGTCATCAGCGTGCCTACCACGCCACCCTCCAGACGGCCGCGCTGCTTGCGCTGCATGGCAATGATATACAGCAACTGGTCACCATCCAGCAGGCGGCCCTGGCTATCGACCATCACCACCCGGTCGCCATCGCCATCAAACGCGATGCCCAGATCCGCCTTGTGCTCAATCACCGCACGGCACAAGGCTTGCGGGTGGGTAGAGCCACAGTCGAGGTTGATGTTGAGGCCATCTGGCTGATAGCCGATGGTGACAATTTCGGCCCCCAGTTCGTGAAACACCGGCGGGGCCACGTGATAGGTCGCGCCATTGGCACAATCCAGCACTATGCGCAGACCGCGCAAATCCAGTGCGGCAGGAAAGGTGCTCTTGCAGAATTCAATATAGCGGCCCGCAGCATCGGTGATGCGCTTGGCTTTGCCCAGACCGGCTGATGGCATTACCTGCAATGGCTGATCCAGCGCCGCTTCAATCGCCAGCTCAACCTCATCCGGCAGCTTGGTGCCCTCGGCGGAGAAAAACTTGATGCCGTTGTCTTCAAAGGGATTATGCGAGGCCGAGATCACAATGCCCGCCTGCGCGCGCAAGGCACGGGTCAGATACGCCACAGCTGGCGTTGGCATGGGGCCAGTCAGCAATACATCCACGCCCGCAGCAGACAACCCCGCCTGCAAGGCGGACTCCAGCATGTAACCGGAAATCCGCGTATCTTTACCGATCAATACGGTCGGATGTGCATCCTTTGCCAGGTGACTATCGAGGCCAGTCAGCACCCGTCCAGCGGCATAGCCCAATCGCATGACAAAATCTGGCGTGATGGGGGCATCCCCTACACGACCACGTATGCCATCGGTACCAAAATATTTTCTTGTCATTCCCTAAACTTTCAAAAAACCTGACGCATGTAAAACGTCATCGTGAAGCATGCTTTGCAGCTAATACCTGTCAGCCACAGCTGAAACATGATCCAGGGCATCAGTCTAGCGGACGGCTGCCACCACTTTCAGCGCTTCCGCGGTGGCTTTGACATCATGCACCCGCACAATGGCAGCCCCTTTCATGGTGGCAATCACGGAGGCAGCGAGACTGGCATACAGGCGGGAGTCGACATCCTCACCTGTAATTTTGCCCAGCACAGATTTGCGCGAAAGCCCAACCAGCAAAGGATAGCCCAGCGCCTGCAATACCGGTAATTGCTGCAGCAAGGCAATATTATGCACAGTACGCTTGCCGAAACCAAAGCCCGGATCCAGCGTGATGCGCTCTGCGGCTATCCCGGCTGCCTGAGCCGCCTGCAAGCGGCTTTGCAGAAAACCGGCAACCTCGGTCACCACATCATCATATTGCGGTTCCAGTTGCATGGTCTGCGGCGTGCCTTGCATATGCATGAGGCAAACGCCAACATTGCTTGCCGCCACAATCTCGAGCGCATGTGGCTCCTGCAAGGCCCTGACATCATTCACGATATCAGCCCCGGCGGCGATAGCGACCCGCATGACTTCCGGCTTGTAGGTATCAATCGAAAGCGGCACATCCACGCGCTTTGCCAATTGCTCGATCACCGGCAAGACGCGTTGCAGTTCATCCTCCAGCGAGACTGGTGTTGCCCCCGGGCGGGTGGATTCGCCGCCTATATCAAGGATGTCTGCCCCCTGCTCTACCAGTTCAATGGCATGCGCTACCGCGAGCTCGGTAGAGGAGTATTTGCCACCATCCGAAAAAGAGTCAGGCGTGACATTGACGATGCCCATGACATGAGGGCGCGAAAGATCAAGCTGATAACGACCACAGATAAATTTCATAAGCTAAAAAGTAAGAAAGCCATATTCCACTTGCGAAGAATATGGCTTTGACAGTGAAGGAAAACTATTCGGACTTGGCCGCAGGCTGTGGTGCAGGTGTTGCCGTTGGGCCAGAGCTGCCAGTATCACTGGCGGTATGGCGGTTCACCGTCGGCAATACCTTGGGTGGACGTGGGGCATTGCCTGCCATGATGTCGTTGATCTGCTCGGCATCAATGGTTTCCCACTCCAGCAACGCGGCTGTCATGGCTTCCACCTTGTCGCGATTGTCTTCCAGAAGCTTGCGTGCAACCGCATATTGCTCGTCCAGAATACGACGGATTTCAGCATCCACCTTTTGTTGCGTGGCTTCAGAAACCGTTTTCGCGGACATGCGGCCAAACATGGAATCCTGATCGTTATCCACGTACACCATGGTGCCCAGGGTATCGGACATACCGAAGCGCGTCACCATGTCACGGGCCATCTTGGTGGCACGCTCAAAGTCATTCGACGCACCAGTGGACATCTGATGCATGAAAATTTCTTCTGCAATACGGCCACCAAACAGGATGGAAATTTCTTCCAGCATCTTGTCCTTGTAGTTGCTGATGCGGTCATGCTCTGGCAGCTGCCAGGTCAAACCCAGCGCCCAGCCACGCGGCATGATGGTGACTTTGTGCACGGGGTCAGCCTTGGGCAGCAACTTGGCTACCACCGCATGGCCGGACTCGTGATAAGCGGTGTTGCGACGCTCTTCTTCACGCATGACCATGGACTTGCGTTCGGGACCCATGAAAATCTTGTCCTTGGCATCTTCAAAGTCCTGCATATCTACCGTGCGCTTGTTACGGCGAGCGGCAAACAAGGCAGCTTCATTCACCAGATTTGCAAGATCCGCACCGGAGAAACCAGGTGTACCACGGGCAATGATATCGGCCTTTACATCCGCATCAATCGGCACCTTGCGCATATGCACCAGCAGGATCTGCTCGCGACCACGAATATCCGGCAGACCCACCATAACCTGACGGTCAAAGCGGCCTGGACGCAGCAATGCCTTGTCCAGCACGTCCGCACGGTTGGTCGCGGCAATCACGATCACGCCCGAGTTAGGCTCAAAGCCGTCCATCTCGACCAGCATCTGGTTAAGTGTCTGCTCGCGCTCATCGTTACCACCGCCGGTACCGGCGCCACGATGACGACCTACGGCATCAATTTCATCAATAAAGATGATGCAGGGAGCAGCTTTCTTGGCTTGCTCAAACATATCACGCACACGTGCCGCACCTACACCGACAAACATTTCAACGAAATCAGAACCGGAGATGGTGAAGAATGGTACTTTGGCTTCACCGGCAATCGCCTTGGCCAGCAAGGTTTTACCAGTACCAGGAGGGCCCACCATCAATACGCCACGGGGAATACGGCCACCCAGTTTCTGGAACTTGGTAGGATCACGCAGGAACTCAACCAGCTCGGAAACCTCTTCCTTGGCTTCATCGCAACCTGCAACATCGGCGAAGGTGGTCTGGTTGGAGGCTTCATCCAGCTGGCGCGCCTTGCTCTTGCCGAAAGAGAAAGCACCGCCTTTGCCGCCGCCTTGCATCTGGCGCATGAAGAACACCCAGACGCCAATCAGCAGCAGCATGGGGAACCATGACACGAAAATATTCATGAGCAACGATGGCTCTTCATCCGGCTTGGCTTCAACCGTGACGTTATTCTTCAGCAGATCGGACACCAGCCATGGATCAGAAGGCGCATAAGTATTGAATTTGCGGCCTTCGTTGGTGACACCGCGCAATACGCGGCCTTCAATCGTCACTTTGGCAATCTGGCCCTGTTTAACCTGGTCGATGAATTGCGAGTAGACAACCTGACTGTCTGCAGTGGTCTTGGAGCCAAACTGGTTGAAGACAGTCATGAGCACCAGGGCGACAATCACCCAAATTGCAATATTCTTGACGATGTTGTTCAAAATCACATCCTTAACTAATAAAGGCAGCAAACTTCATTCTAAACCTATTTTGATCGCTTGCGCAGGCGCCAATCAATCGGCTTTGCGCTTCAATCCGAGCAAATAGACTTCACTGCTACGATCACGAGAGGCCTTTGGTTTTCGGGTCACCACCTTATCGAAACCGAGTCGCATGGTTTTCATGATCTCGTCAAACCCCGAACCGATGAAAACTTTGACCAGAAAATTACCCCCCGGTTTCAGCCATTTCAGGCTGAATTCCAGAGCAAGTTCCGTCAAATAAGCCGCATTCGCCTGATCGACAGAACTTATACCGGATATATTTGGGGCCATGTCGGCAATTACAAGGTCTATGGGGCGATTATTTAATTTTTCTTCCAGTTGTAACAGCACAGCGTCTTCACGAAAATCGCCCTGGATAAAGTCCACACCCGGAATTGCCGCCATTTCCAGCAAGTCCAGCGCAATGATGCGGCCCTGCCCTTTCAAACGCTGCACCGCCACTTGTGACCAGCTGCCAGGGGTTGCCCCGAGGTCAACGATAGTCATGCCAGGCTTGATCAGCTGATCCTTGTCATCGATTTCCATGAGCTTGTAGGCCGCGCGTGCCCGATAACCGTCACGTTGCGCCCGTTTCACGAACTCGTCGTTGACATGTTCCTGCATCCAGCCCTTGCTGGTTCTGGTTCTTTTCATGGTGTAAGCATAGTACTTCTTGGTAGGAATGATGGCATGTGATAGACTGCGGGCCTTTTTGAATCAAAGGGATACCCTCTGGATGGAGCGTGTATTCCGCCAACATCACGAGATGATATGCCTGAACTGAACTCCAAACAAATTAGCCATCTGCGCGCATTGGGTCACAACCTGAACCCGGTTGTAATGATAGGCAACAATGGCCTGACTGACACCGTCCTCAAGGAAATCGAAGTCAGCCTCAAGGCGCATGAGTTGATCAAGATCAAGGTATTCGGGGATGATCGGGCAGCCCGCGTCAGCATGCTGCAAGAAATCTGCGAAAAAACCCATGCCACCGCCATCCATCATATCGGCAAGCAACTGGTGATCTATCGCCAGGGCGAAAATCCGAAAATCAGCTTCGCCTGATTAGCCGAAACACAAAGGCCGGGGATTACTCTCTGGCCTTCAACACCAGTACCAGGCCCAGCAGACTTTCAATCAGGTAAGCAATACTGGCAATGCCGTGCCATGCTTTGAAACGACTGGCAAAAATGCTGTGCATGACATCTGCCGGCATGGCTTGCGCCTTCAATTGGGCAATCAGCGGCTGGATACCAAAGTGGCCGAACAGGGTCAGTATCAGCATCACAACCACCGCCCAGAAAAAACCTTGCTTGAGCGCAGTGGTACCAAAATTCGCCAGGCGGTGAATCAACAGATAAAACGCACTGCCCACCCCGATGTAAGCCACCAGCGTGAACATTTTGCCGGCAAGGCTACCTGCCAGCTGACGATCAGATAAGGCGCTGAATAGCGTGGGGGCTACCAGATAGCCAACTGCCCATAAGGCGCCTACCCACAGGGTAATCACCAGTAATGCAAGCTTGTCTGACCAGGCACCCATCTAGCGCTCCCGCCCCTTAAATGTATTGAACATCCAGCACTTCGTAAGAGCGCAAACCTCCAGGTGCCATCACTTCTGCGACATCGCCTGCGGTCTTGCCGATCAAACCACGTGCAATGGGGGATCCGATGGAAATCTTGCCCTTCTTGATATCCGCTTCGTCATCACCCACGATCTGGTAGGTGGATACATCGCCGTTATCCAGGTCTTCCACTTCTACGGTAGCGCCAAATACGCAACGACCTTCCGCATTCAGCGTCTTGGGATCAATAACCATGGCGTTCGACAGCTTGGCTTCGATCTCGGCAATACGACCTTCAATAAAGCTTTGACGCTCTTTGGCGGCATCGTATTCCGCATTTTCCGACAAATCGCCCTGGGCACGCGCTTCGGCAATTGCCTGAATCACATTGGGACGGTCAACGCTGCGAAGGCGTTGCAACTCCTGCTTGAGCAGTTCCGCGCCGTTTACTGTAATTGGGATTTGATTCATATTCTTTTCTCTACCATTGCAAACTATAAAACAAAAACCACACCTTCAGCCTGGAGGCGAAGGCGTGGTTTTGTGTAGGTCTATATTATGACTGAGTAAGCTGCTGATGCAAGCTTTGCAAGGACTGTACTTCCAGTTCCTGCATATGCGCCATGCCGATACACGCAGCCTTGGCACCGGCCAGGGTGGTGTAATACGTTACCTTTTGCTGCAAGGCACTGCGACGAATTTCATAGGAATCCGCCACGGCTTTTTTGTCTTCCGTCACATTGACAATAAAACTGATCTCGCCGTTCTTGATCATGTCGACAATATGCGGACGACCTTCGGCTACCTTGTTGACGGGAGTGACTTTGAGGCCAGCATCAGCCAGCGCTGCCGCAGAACCCTTGGTCGCCACCAGTTGAAAGCCGAGGTTTGCTAGTGAGCGTGCAATCTCGATGACCTTCTCACGGTCTTCGCGACGCACACTGATGAACGCCTTGCCTGCTTTGGGCAGCTTGGTGCCGGAACCCAGCTGGGACTTCACAAACGCCTCGGCAAAGGTCTTGCCTACGCCCATGACCTCCCCCGTCGACTTCATTTCAGGACCGAGGATGGTATCAACGCCAGGGAACTTGATGAAGGGGAATACTGCTTCCTTGACCGAGTAATACGGCGGCACGATTTCCTTGGTGACGCCTTGCTGCTTGAGGGTCACGCCCGTCATGCAGCGCGCGGCCACTTTGGCAAGTTGCAATCCACAGGCCTTGGAGACGAAAGGCACGGTACGCGAAGCACGTGGATTCACTTCCAGCACATAAACCACATCGCCCTGAATCGCGAATTGCACATTCATCAGGCCAACCACGCCGAGTGCCTTGGCCATCTGCACGGTCTGCACACGCAGTTCATCCTGCATCGCCTGGGTCAGGCTGTAAGGCGGCAGCGAACAGGCGGAGTCACCTGAGTGCACGCCTGCCTGCTCAATATGTTCCATGATGCCGCCGATGATGACATCCTCACCATCCGACAGCGCGTCCACGTCCACTTCCAATGCATCGTTCAGGAAGCGGTCCAGCAATACGGGGGATTCATTCGATACCTTGACGGCTTCGCGCATATAGCGCTCAAGTTGCGCCTGCTCATGCACAATTTCCATGGCACGACCACCCAGCACATAGGATGGGCGCACAACCAATGGGTAACCGATTTCCTGCGCCAGGCGAATGGCTTCTTCCGGTGTACGTGCAGTGCGGTTAGGCGGCTGCTTGAGGCCCAGTTCCTGCAGCATTTGCTGGAAGCGCTCACGGTCTTCAGCACGGTCAATCGCGTCAGGGCTGGTGCCGATAATCGGCACACCGGCTTTTTCCAGATCACGTGCCAGCTTCAGTGGTGTCTGGCCACCGTATTGCACGATCACGCCAACCGGTTTTTCCAGTGCCACGATTTCCAGCACATCTTCCAGCGTCAGCGGCTCGAAATACAAACGATCAGAGGTGTCATAGTCGGTAGAAACAGTTTCCGGGTTGCAGTTGACCATGATGGTCTCGTAACCATCTTCACGCATGGCAAACGCCGCGTGCACACAGCAGTAATCAAACTCGATACCCTGACCGATACGGTTAGGACCGCCACCCAGCACCATGATTTTCTTGTTGCTGGTCGGTTGCGCTTCGCACTCATCTTCATAAGTCGAGTACATGTAGGCGGTATCAGTCGCGAATTCGGCAGCGCAGGTATCTACCCGCTTGTACACCGGGCGTACATTGAGCGCCTGGCGATAAGCCCGCACTGCGTGCTGATCGGTACCCAGCAACTTGGCAAGGCGACGGTCAGAGAAGCCGCGGCGCTTGAGCTGGAACAGCAGATTTTTGTCCAGATCCGCCAGGCCCTTGCCCTTCAGTGCCTCTTCTCGCGCGATCAGATCGGCAATCTGCACCAGGAACCACTTGTCAATCTTGGAAAGCTGATGCACCTGCTCTACGGTCATGCCAGCACGGAATGCATCGCCCACATACCAGATGCGCTCAGGACCAGGCTCGCCCAGCTCCTTGTTGATCTGGTCTGTATCGGTTGTTTTTTCGTCCAGGCCATCAACACCTACTTCCAGGCCGCGCAGGGCTTTCTGGAAGGATTCCTGGAAGGTACGGCCAATGGCCATGACTTCACCAACAGACTTCATTTGCGTCGTCAGACGGGAGTCGGCCTGTGGGAATTTCTCAAAGGCAAAACGGGGGATCTTGGTGACAACGTAGTCAATCGAAGGCTCAAACGAAGCTGGCGTCGCGCCACCGGTGATTTCATTGCGCAGTTCGTCGAGCGTGAAGCCCACCGCCAGCTTGGCAGCCACTTTCGCAATCGGGAAACCCGTTGCCTTGGAGGCCAAGGCAGAGGAGCGCGATACGCGCGGGTTCATTTCAATGACGATCATGCGACCGTCGTCAGGATTGATGGCGAACTGTACGTTGGAGCCGCCAGTATCTACACCAATCTCGCGCAATACCGCCAGCGAGGCGTTACGCATGATCTGATATTCTTTATCGGTCAGCGTTTGTGCTGGTGCCACGGTGATGGAGTCACCCGTGTGCACACCCATGGGGTCCAGGTTTTCGATGGAGCAGATGATGATGCAGTTGTCCTTGCTGTCGCGGACCACTTCCATCTCATACTCTTTCCAGCCCAGCAGCGACTCTTCGATCAGCAGCTCGCTGGTAGGCGATGCCTCAAGACCGCGTTCACATATGGCAAGAAACTCTTCTTTGTTATAAGCAATACCACCGCCGCTGCCGCCCATGGTGAACGATGGACGAATGATCGCTGGGTAGCCAATACTGGCTTGTACCTGCAATGCCTCTTCCAGACTATGGGCAACCGATGAACGCGCAGAGCCCAGACCGATCTTGGTCATGGCTGTCTTGAATTTCTCGCGGTCTTCCGCTTTGTCGATCGCTTCTTTTGAAGCGCCAATCAGCTCAACATTGTATTTTTCCAGCACGCCATGCTTGGCTAGATCCAAGGCACAGTTCAATGCGGTTTGGCCACCCATGGTAGGCAGCAAGGCATCTGGACGCTCAATGGCAATGATCTTTTCCACCATTTTCCAGGTGACGGGCTCGATATACGTCGCATCCGCCATTTCCGGGTCGGTCATGATGGTGGCAGGATTCGAGTTCACCAGAATGACGCGGTAACCCTCTTCACGCAAAGCCTTGCAAGCCTGAGCGCCAGAGTAGTCGAACTCGCAAGCCTGGCCGATCACGATCGGGCCAGCGCCTATGATGAGGATGGATTTGATGTCTGTACGTTTTGCCATATGTTCTTTAAACCGCTGGTGAGCGCCGAAACCCACCACTGCACGCCGGTTTCTGGCATGCGTGGCGCAGCCCGGCGGTTAATTTGTTTTTTGCTTTTCCATCATGTTGATGAATCGATCAAACAGGTAGGACATTTCCACAGGGCCCGGGCTTGCTTCCGGGTGCCCCTGGAAACTGAATGCTGGCTTGTCGGTACGGGCAATGCCCTGCAGACTGCCATCAAACAGTGATACATGCGTAGCCCGCAGGTTAGCCGGCAGCGAGCTGGCATCCACCGCAAAGCCGTGATTCTGGCTGGTAATGAATACGCGCTGGTCGTCGGCATCCTGCACAGGATGGTTGGCACCATGATGGCCAAACTTCATCTTCAAGGTACGCGCACCACTCGCCAGGGCCAGCAACTGGTGGCCAAGGCAGATGCCGAACGTGGGCACACCACGATCAACGACGGTACGGATAGCCTCAATCGCATAATCGCAAGGCTCAGGATCACCAGGGCCATTGGAAAGGAAAATACCGTCAGGATTCAGCGCCAGGGCATCTTCTGCAGAAGCCTGTGCTGGCAACACCGTCACCTTGCAACCGCGGGCCGTCAGCATGCGCAGGATATTGCGCTTGACGCCATAGTCGAACGCAACCACATGGTAACGGCTGGCCTCAGGCTTGGCATACCCCGAACCCAGCACCCACTCTCCCTCATCAAAGGTATACGACTGGGTACAGCTGACTACCTTGGCGAGGTCCATGCCAGCAAGGCCAGGGAAAGCACGTGCCAGTTCAATCGCCTTGGCCTCATCAGCCTCGCCGGTAATAATGCAACCAGCCTGGGCGCCTTTTTCACGCAGAATGCGTGTCAGTTTGCGGGTATCAATATCGGCAATCGCCACCACATTATTGGCAGCCAAATAATCGGAAAGTGTTTGTTGACTGCGCCAGCAGCTATCCGTCAAAGGAAGGTCGCGGATGATCAATCCACTGGCATATACCTGACCGGACTCGACATCTTCGGTATTAACACCGACGTTGCCGATATGCGGATAAGTCAAGGTAACGATCTGCTTGGTGTAGGAAGGATCAGTGAGGATTTCCTGATAGCCCGTAATGGAAGTGTTGAACACCACCTCGCCAACCGTATGGCCTTGGGCACCAATCGAAATACCACGAAACACAGTTCCATCAGCAAGAACCAACATGGCTGGTGTGTGTTGCGGCACGTTCTAACCCCTTGTTTTTCAATGTTGACGCTAAGATAACAGCGGATGTGCAAAGCGGGACAAGTTCGAACTTATCCCGCCTGTAAAGTTTCAAGATTATAGCCTAAAAGGCTGCTCTCTTCAACGCGACCTTTCACTTCAACATGAATTAGCAGCTTCTTGCAGTGGGCTCGCTCAAAGCCGGTCAACACTGCGCAAAAAGACGCAATACGCGCGCGGTGTCTGCTTACTTGAGCGACAAGACATCCCGCATATCAAACAAGCCGCTGCTGCGCCCCGTCAGAAATTTGGCTGCGCGCAACGCACCCAGCGCAAAGGTGGCGCGACTGCTCGCCTTGTGGGTCAGCTCAACACGTTCACCGATACCTGCAAACAATACGGTGTGATCACCAACCACATCACCACCACGCACGGTGGCGAACCCAATAGTGCTGGGATCCCGCTCGCCCGTCACGCCTTCCCGGCCATACACCGCACACGTCTCCAGATCGCGTCCCAACGCCTCGGCCGCAGCTTCGCCTAATCTCAAGGCAGTGCCAGACGGCGCATCCACCTTGTGCCTATGGTGTGCCTCAATAACTTCAATGTCGTAACCTTCGGACAGCACCTTGGCTGCCTCCTTGACCAGATTGATCAGCAACGTCACGCCCACGCTCATATTGGGAGCAAATACCACCGCGATATCCGCCGAAGCTGCTTCAATCTGCTGTTTTTGCTCAGGTGTAAATCCGGTCGTGCCAATCACCATGGCAACCCCTGCCTGACGGCAAGCCTGCAAATACTGCAAGCTGGGCTCAGGACGCGTAAAGTCCACCAGCACATCTGCCCCGGCCAATGCTGCCGCAACATCGTGACTGATCAGCACACCGGTTTTACGGCCGAATTGTTCGCCTGCGTCACGCCCCAACTGAGGACTGTCCGAGCGGTCAAGAGCGGCATGCAATTGCAAAGCCTCATCGGCAAACACCCCTTCAAGCAGGGCATAGCCCATACGCCCACTGCAACCCGCGATCACTACATTCAGTTTTTTCATGACATCCTCACAAAACAAAACAGACCTCCCGTCGGAGGTCTGCCCAAATTACACATTAATGCCGCCACGCTAGTGGCGAAGCGTCTTAGAAACCAATTTTTTCCAGCATGCGCTCAAAGTAGCCAGGGTCTTCTTCTGGCGGCAAATCCTCTTCAGGTGCAGACTTGGAAGCTGCTGCTGGCGCTGCCTTGGCAGGTGCAGACTTGGCAGCAGGCGCTGAAGTCGCATTGCCCGAGGCCGACGGCGCGGCCTGCTTGGCAGGGGCAGCCTGAGTAGCGGCGGGAGCTGCTGCCGCTGGCTTGCTTGGCACTTGCTTGCTTGGCGCCGGTGCGGCAGCAGGTGCATCCTGCACTACCGCTGGTGCAATAGGCTCAGCCGGGTCACTGACATCGGATGGGCGGGCAGGCGACGAAGCAGGTGGATTGACCAGCATGGGGTCAAGCGCATCCTTGCTGGATGGCGTCTCGGCCACGGCGGGGGCAGTCGCAGCTGCAGCGCCAGCCGCGGCAGCTTCATCCGACTTCCAGAATTTCAGACGGTCCCACAAGCCTTTCTCTGGCTCCACTGAGCGACGTTGCAACTCAGGCACCGTGGGATCAACACCTGCCGGGATAGTATCGCCACGAACACGCTTCAGCTGCTCGTTCTCAAACTCAAGAATCACGCGACGTTGCTGAATGATCTTTCCATCCTTGCGATACTGATAGAAGTAATCCCAGCGATCGCCGTGGAAACTATCCTGCAAAAGCGGGGTCCCCATCACAAATCGCGCTTGCGATTTGCTCATGCCGGGCTTCAATTGCATCAACATTTTGGAGGTGACAATGTTGCCCTGCTGGATGTCCATGCGATAGGGCTTGAACGATGGAAATGCCGAACTGCAGGCGGCACATAAAAAGGTCAGTAAGAGAATTGTGTAGCGCATTACCATGACTTTGGCTGGAAATGGCGTTAATATACCATGACAGCCAGACGCCAGAACACCAACATCCCAAATACTAGTTGAGTACCGAAATCATGCGTGAACCCGATGAATTAAAAAATGCCGGACTGAAGGCGACCCTGCCGAGACTGAAGGTGTTGAGCCTGTTCGAAAACAGCAAAGACCGTCACTTGTCCGCAGAAGATGTTTACAAGATATTACTGTCCACCGGTGAAGATGTAGGCCTTGCCACCGTCTACCGCGTGCTTACCCAGTTTGAACAGGCTGGCCTGCTGATCCGCCATCACTTTGAAAGCGGCAAGGCCGTGTTTGAACTGAATCAGGGCGGTCACCACGACCACATCGTCTGTATCAAGTGTGGCCGTGTAGAAGAATTTTTTGATGAAGAAATCGAAAAGCGTCAGAAAATGGCCGCCACCGAACGCGGTTTTACCATTCAGGACCATTCCTTGTACATCTATGGCGTCTGCACCAAGCAGCCCTGCCAACCCAAGTAATCGCTAGGCTTTAGCCAGCATCTCGGCCGCGTGCTGCAAGGTGGTTTCGGTAATATCCACGCCACCCAGCATGCGCGCCACTTCACTGATACGTTCATTCGCACTCAAAGGATCAATCCGGCTCAGGGTTAATCCATCCTGCTGACGCTTGCTCACGCGCAAGTGTTGCTGCCCTTGGGCGGCGACCTGTGGAAGATGGGTAATCACCAGCACCTGACGTTCCTGCCCCAGCTGCTTCAGTAACTGGCCGACTATTTCCGCCACCCCACCGCCAATACCGACATCCACTTCGTCAAAAATCATGGTCGGAATATCGCCTTGTTGCGCAGTCACCACGCGAATGGCAAGGCTGATACGTGACAATTCGCCGCCAGATGCCACTTTGCTTAATGGCCTTGGCGCCGTACCGGCGTGCCCGGCGACCAGAAACTCCACCTGCTCCAGCCCCTGGGCAGATGCCTGCTGCTCGGCAAGTGCCACCTCGAAGCGTCCGCCAGAAAGCGACAGCCGCTGCATTTCGGTACTGATCAATGCGGATAGACGTTGTGCCGCCACCTGACGCTCCTTGCTCAAGCGCTGAGCCAGGTCATGATAAGTCTGCCATGCAGCCTTTTCCTGCTGCGCCAGCTGACCATCATCGACCATCAACTCAAGCTCGGCCATGCGCTGCTGCCATTGCGCCATCAGTTCCGTCAACTCTTCCGGCCGGACGCGATGTTTGCGCGCCATGCCGTGCAAGGCCTGTATGCGCGACTCCACCTCGGCCATGCGTTCAGGATCCAGCTCGGTACGCTGCAAATAGCGATTCAATGATCGGTCAGTTTCTTCCAGCTGAATGATGGCGGAATCCAGCGTGTCGGCCGCTTCCTTAAGGGTTTCATCCAGCTCGACCAGCGCCTGCAATTTATGCTGCAGTGCGCTGAGTTGCGGCATGACGGAATATTCACCTTCACTCAATATCTGCCGACACGCCTCCCCGCCAGCAATAAGGCCAGCACCATTGGATAGCCGCGCATGCTCCTGCTGCAAGGGTTCCCACTCATCGGCCACCGGCGCAAGCTGGCCAAGCTCGCGGAGCTGATCACGCAGCTCCGCCAGTTCATCAGCATAAGCCGCGGCATTCTGCTCGGCCGCCAGGCGTCGCTCATGCAAGGCATGCCAGGCATGAAAGTGCTGTGCGACATCTGCCACCAAGGCCGATTGCCCGGCATACAGATCCAGGGTCTGGCGCTGATAACTGGTCTTGAGCAGCGAATGATGGGCGTGTTGGCTGTAAATATCGACCAGGAATTCGCCCGCCTCACGCAATTGCTGCACGGTTGCCGGCATGCCGCCAATAAAAGCCTTGGAGCGCCCATCGGCATAAATCACACGGCGCAGCAACAGCTGCTGGTCATCCGACGGCAGCTCATGCTCATCCAGCCATTGCTGCAAATCAGGCAAACCCGCAATGTCAAAACTGGCGCTGATATCGGCGCGATCACACCCACTACGGGTCACGCCACCCTCGCCTCTTGCACCAAGTGCCAGAGAGAGCGCATCAATCAGGATGGATTTGCCCGCACCGGTTTCGCCGGTCAATACGGTAAAGCCGCGATCAAACTCGAGGTTGAGTTGATCGACAATGACGAAGTCGCGGATAGTGAGTGTCTGTAACATGGTGTCCTGCTGCGATGATGGGTGGGAATCAACCCCAGTTGAGCTTTTCCCTGAGCATGTCGTAATGGCTGTGGCCAAGCAAGTGCAGAAGCGTGACGGTTTTTTTCGCCCGCTCTACCAGTATCCTGTCGCCCTGCTGCAATTCAAACTGCATCTGGCCATCTAGGTGCATGCGCACATCCGGCGCTTGCACCACGGTAATTTCCACCTTGCTATGACTGCTGATGGCGATGGGCCGATTACTTAAGGTATGGGGGCAAATCGGCACCAGCGCAATGGCATCCAGCATAGGATGCAGAATCGGACCACCGGCAGACAATGAGTATGCCGTCGTGCCTGTGGGTGTCGCCAGAATCAAGCCGTCGGCGCGCTGGCGATGCACGAACTGGCCATCGATATGCACCTCCAGCTCAATCAGCCGTGCCATGCCATTTTTATTGATGACCACGTCATTCAGCGCCCGCCCCTGATGCACCGGTTCACCGTTACGCATGACCGTGGCCGACAGCAAAATGCGCTGCTCGGTCTGATATTCGCCTGCCAGAATCAGGCTCATAGCCTCGCACATGGATTCAGACGTAATATCTGTCAAAAACCCGAAGCGCCCACGATTCACGCCAACCAGCGGAATCTGATAATCCACCAGCGAACGCGCCACGCTCAGCATGGTGCCATCGCCACCGAGCACCACGGCAAGGTCAGCATAGGCGCCGATCGCATTGATATGCACCGTCGTGTAGCCCTTGATCTGGGATTGCTCGGCGGTTTTTTCCTCAATGAAAATACCAATCTGCCGCTCCGCGAGAAACCGGGCCAGCGCGAGTATCTGCTCGCGCATTTCGGGGTTCATGTATTTCCCGATCAGCGCTACCGTTTGGAATGCATTTTTCATGGCATGCATTTAATCATAGATAAGATAAGCACAGAAGAGCGCCGGTACGATGTGCGTCAACCGACCGCTGAAATTACTCCAACTCGAAGCATGCAAACATTACAGACAACGGCAGAGGCCGATTATCAAAATTTGAGCATCCTAGCTTCCACCCAAGCTGACGTCGCATTCCCGAATAAACAAAAACCTATATAAATTCATGCACATAAAAAAATCATACTCAGCGAGCACAAGCTTTGCATGGTAACCGCCACTTTAATGATTATTGGACAGGTTAATCCCGCCACATGGTCGTGGTGCGCCCTCAGCCGTAACAAGCCCGTCCGGGGTGCGTAATACTTATTGCGCTCCTCCTGCTTGTACCGGATAATTTTCAATGATGGGCAACCCGCCCGCCACAGACATTCGGTACAAGTGACTACTCTGGATAAACGCGCACAAATTCTGCTTAAAACGCTGGTTGAACATTACATCAGCGATGGTCAGCCCGTGGGATCGCGCACGCTTTCAAAATGCTCCGGGCTGGACCTCAGCCCCGCCACCGTGCGCAATGTCATGTCCGATCTTGAGGAGATGGGCTTCATTGCCAGTCCGCATACCTCGGCGGGCCGCGTTCCCACTCACCGTGGCTACCGTTTCTTTGTTGATACCCTGCTCACCATCAAACCGCTGCAAACACAGGAAATCCAGCGGCTGGAAAGCGAGCTTTCCTCGCCCGACCCACAAGAGCTGATTTCATCTGCGGCGGGCCTGCTCTCCAGCCTGACGCAGTTCGCCGGTGTGGTCATGATTCCACGCCGCAAGTCGATTGCCTTCAAGCACCTGGAGTTCCTGCCGCTTTCGGATACCCGGCTGCTGGTCATTATCGTCACTTCTGACGGCAATGTGCAGAACCGCATCATAGTCACCGATAAAGCCTACAGCGCGGCCGAGCTCACCCAGGCCAGCAACTTCTTCAATGCCAATTACTCGGGCAGCACCTTTGAGGATGTGCAGAAAAAGCTGCACGAAGAATTGAAACAGATGCAGTCGGACATGAACCGCCTGATGGCCGCCGCATTGGATGCCAGCAGCAAGGCGCTGGATGAAGATCGCGACAATGTGGTGATTTCCGGTGAACGCAACCTGCTGCAGGTAGACGAGCTGTCGACCAATGTCACCTCGCTACGCAAACTGTTCGAGATATTCGAGCGCCGCACCTCGCTGATGCAGTTGCTGGACAATAGCCAGCGCGCCGAAGGCATCCAGATTTTCATTGGAGGCGAATCCGGTTACCTGCCGCTGGATGAATGCAGCATGGTAACCGCTCCCTATGAGGCCAATGGCCAGATCGTCGGCACGCTGGGCGTCATTGGGCCCACTCGCATGGCTTACGAACGCGTCATTCCGATTGTTGATATTACGGCCAAGCTGCTCTCCAGCGGCCTGTCCATGAAATAACCATGTCGCGCCCCTCCAGCTTTCAGTTACTGAACAAATCCACCTTGCACATAGGAGCCACCATCCGGCATCCCCTGTTTGACGCCAAGGGACTGCTGGTATCGCCTGCGGGCCAGGTGATCCAGGACGCTGCCATGCTGGACGAGTTGCGCGCGAAAGATCTCTATGTCGACAGCGAGATCAGTGGCGACCAGAACCCCATCGAATCCATGCAGAAAAACGGCAAGGATATCAAGGTGGAAACCGTGGATGCCAGCAAGGAAAACATCACGCGCCAGCTGGCAATCGGCGACAACATCCAGCTTAAATTCCTGACCACGTCCGGCAGCCAGGATGCCTTCTTCGTCAAGTTTCTTGGCGGCTTGGCCCAGCGCAGCATCGTCTGCAGCCTGCCGGTAGTGAATGATCGTGTCATGTTCATCAAGGAAGGCAGCGCATTTTCAGTATCGCTGTTCAGCGGCCGCAATGTGTATGCCTTTACCACCACGGCCGAGGTGGTGTTTAGCCGCCCCTATCCCCATATGCACCTGGCTTACCCACGCACGGTGACCATGTCGAAGATACGGCGCTCGCAACGCATTCAGGTCAACATCATCACCTCTTTCACCAACCTTTCCACCCTGCTCAAGAGCAAGGCATCGGGCATGCTGGTTGATATCAGCATGGGCGGTGCACTGGTCGAATCTACCGAAGGCGTGGGCCAGGTTGGGCACGAACTGGAATGCAATTTCAAGCTGCACATCAACGGCACGGAAACTTTTTTCAGCTTGCCCAGCCATATCTGCAGCCAGCGCACCATACAGACTGACAGTGGCAAACTGGTAGTACAGCAGGGCCTGGAGTTCGATGACATTCCCTACCAGCAGAAAATCCTGCTGCAGAACTTCATCCTGCAATCCATTTCCAACATTCAACTCGGATAACACCGCATGAAAAAAACCATGGGGGCCTTTGATCATGCCACCCTGCCGAAAACCGGCATCCTCCTCGCCAATCTGGGTACACCGGATGCGCCTACCGCCAAAGCCTTGCGCCCTTACCTCAAGCAGTTCCTGAGTGACAGGCGCGTGGTGGAAATCCCGCGCATTATCTGGTGGCTGATTCTGAACCTGATCATCCTGAATCTGCGCCCGCGCAAATCCGCTGAAAAATATGCGCAAATATGGACCAGCGAAGGCTCGCCGCTACTGGCGAATGCCCGCAAGCAAACGGCACTGCTGCAGGGTTTCCTGAGCCAGCGCATTGCATCGCCTTACGCTGTTGAACTGGGCATGCGCTATGGCAATCCCTCGATTGCCTCCGCCATTGCCAAATTACAAGCACAAAACTGCACGCGCATTCTGGTGTTTCCGCTCTATCCGCAATACGCGGCAAGCAGCACCGCCTCGGCGCTGGATGCGGTTTGGGACACATTAAAACAAACACGCAATGTGCCGGCGATTCGCACCATACGCAATTACCATGATCATCCGGCTTACATCAAAGCGCTGGCAGATAGCGTGCGCGAATACTGGTCTATCAATGGCAAACCGGAAAAACTGGTCATGAGTTTTCATGGGGTGCCACGTTACACACTGGATAAAGGCGACCCTTACCATTGCGAATGCCACAAAACCGGCCGCCTGCTGGCAGAGGCGCTGGGGTTAAACAAGGATCAGTACCTGATCGCATTCCAGTCGCGTTTCGGCAAAGCGGAATGGCTAAAACCCTATCTGGCTGCCACGCTTGAAAAACTGGGTAAAGATCAGGTTAAACGTGTTGATGTGGTTTGCCCTGGCTTCTCCAGTGACTGTCTGGAAACCCTGGAAGAAATTGCCATGGAAGGCAAGGAGATTTTCCAGCATAACGGTGGTGGCGAATACCACTACATTCCCGCCCTGAATAGCCGCGAGAGCTGGATACACGCCATGTGCGACATTGCACTCGATAATCTCCATGGCTGGGTAAGTACCGAATGGGATGCCGAGCATGCGCGCCAGGAAGGCCTGAAAACCGCCCTGCGCGCCCAGGCATTAAGCGAAAGCAAGGCGGATGTCTGAGCTTCACTGAAGCTTGCGGCAGTCCCTGCCAGTGAGCGGTTTGCTATACTTGCAACCTTGCAGGCAAGTCGCATGGGCAGCGCCGCTGTCGCCACGCCCAGACCCCGGCTGACTGGCAGGTTAGAAACCTCACCCGCCACCCCGGACATGCGGTGACATTCACCGTGTGCCCCAACCTCGCAGAATTGGATACATAGCGCATGATAGTAATTACCGGCGGCGCCGGCATGATAGGCAGCATGATTGCCTGGCACCTCAATACCCAGGCAGGTCGCGATGACCTGGTCATCGTTGATCGCCTGCATCATCCCGAACAATGGCAGAACCTGGTGCACCGAAAGTACGCCCAGTATCTGGACAAGGACGAACTTGCCGGCTGGCTGGAGCAAGGCCACAAGGTTGAAGCAGTGATCCACATGGGGGCTATCAGCGCCACCACTGAGCGCGATTTCAACAAGCTAGTCCAGGACAACATCCACTTCAGCCAAGCCCTCTGGCAGTATTGCGCCGACAAGGGCATCCCCTTTCTCTATGCCAGCTCCGCAGCGACATACGGCGGTGGTGAAAAAGGCTATGTGGACGATGAGTCCTCCATCGATAGCTTGCGCCCGCTGAATGGTTACGGCTATTCCAAGCAGTTTTTTGATCAATGGGCATTGCGTCAGGTACGCACACACCAAGCCGTGCCACCGCAGTGGCAAGGCTTCAAGTTTTTCAATGTATACGGCCCCAATGAATACCATAAGGAACGCATGGCCAGTGTGGCGTTCCATACCTTTAACCAGTTCCGCGAACACGGCACGGTCAAGCTGTTCAAGAGCCATGTCGAAGGCTATGCCGATGGCATGCAGCTGCGTGACTTTGTCTATGTGAAGGACGCTGCAGCCGTGGTTGCCCACTTCCTGTTGCAGGGTGGTGCTTCCGGCATTTACAACATTGGCACCGGCAAGGCACGCGCCTTCCGCGACCTGGCGACCAATGTCATGACCAGCATGGGCAAAACGCCTTCCATCACCTACATCGACATGCCGCAGGATTTACACGGCAAGTATCAGTACTTTACCGAAGCCAGCATGCAGAAACTGCAGGCTGCGGGCTATACCAGCGCTTTCCATACGCTGGAAGAAGGCGTACGCGATTACGTGCAGAATTATCTGCTTCAGGCAGACCCTTACGCATAAGGCTGAGCAATATGACTCCCATTGAAAATTTACAGCAAGCCCTGTCCCAGCATGCCAGCGTGATGGCACAGCTGAAACCCATGCTGCCCCAAATCGCCGAAGTAGCCCAGGTCTGGCGCGACTGCCTGGCGAATGGCGGCAAGATCTTGTTCATGGGCAATGGCGGCAGTGCCGCCGATAGCCAGCACGTGGCAGCGGAGATCGTCGGCCGCTACAAGAAAGAACGCAAAGGCCTGCCTGCCATTGCGCTGACTACCGATACCTCCATTCTGACCTCGGTGGGCAATGACTACGGCTTTGATTTCATTTTCTCGCGTCAGGTAGAGGCATTGTGCCTGCCGCAGGATGTGGTGGTCGGCTTTTCCACCTCGGGCAATAGCGCCAATGTGGTCCGCGCCATTGAAACGGCCAAGGCCATCGGCGCCAAGACCGTGGGCATGACCGGCGGCAGTGGCGGCAAACTGGCTGCGCTCTGCGATTATTGCCTGACCATGCCGTCATCCGATACGCCACGCATTCAGGAAGCCCATATTTTTATTGGCCATAGCCTGTGCGATCTGCTGGAAGCCGATTAGCAATGTCGAACTTACTGATCAGCACCGTCAAAGAGCGCTTTGGGCAAGGCGACGGCTGGGCGCTTGTCATTGGCGACCTCATGCTGGATCGCTACCTGATAGGCGAAGTACAGCGCATCTCGCCGGAAGCCCCTGTTCCGGTGGTATTGCTGAAAGAGCGCAACGAACGCGCTGGCGGTGCGGCCAACGTCGCCGCCAACCTCGCCCTGCTTGGCATTCCGACCCGCATCTGCGGTGTGGTAGGACATGACGTGGAAGCACAAAGCCTTCTGACACTGATGCAGACGGCCAAGATTGGCACGACGGGCGTAATGCACAGCGGCGAGCGCCCGACCATCACCAAGACGAGGGTACTGGGTGGCATACAGCAAATGATGCGCCTGGATCAGGAAAGCAGCGCCGCTTTCAGTGCCGATGAAAAGCAACAACTGCAACAGCAGGTCGATGATCTGCTGGCGCAACAGCCCGCCATGATCATCCTGTCCGATTACGCCAAGGGCGTGCTGGGTGCCGAATTGGCGCAGCACGTCATCAAGTATGCCAAGCAGCACGGCATCCTCCTGCTGGTAGACCCCAAGGGACGCGATTACAGCAAATATCGCGGCGCCACGGCATTGACCCCGAACAAGCGCGAAACCGCCGAGGCCTGCAATGTCAGCGGGCAGGACAATGCGGCATTGTTGCAAGCCGCCGCAGAATTACGCAAAACGCTGGCGCTGGATTTCCTCGCGGTTACCCGCGGGGAAGAGGGCATCAGCATGATAGAGGCGGACGCCACCAGCCATATCCCCGCCACCGCCAAACAGGTATTCGATGTCTCTGGCGCGGGCGATACCGTTATCGCAACCTTGGCCGCAGGCATGATGCACGGATTGCCACCGCACCAGGCATTACAGCTGGCAAATATCGCGGCGGGTATAGTGGTCGGCAAGGTCGGCACCGTGCCCATTTCGCGTGAAGAGCTGCTGAACACTTTATTGAGCGCTGAAACCGCCAGTCAGGCCGACAAGGTGTGCAACATGGAAACATTGCTGGCAAGAGTAGCGGCCTGGCGCCAGGCTGGTGAAAAAATCGTCTTCACCAATGGCTGCTTTGACCTACTGCACGCAGGGCATGTGACTTATCTGGAGGCCGCCAGCAAGCGCGGCACCCGCCTGATTCTGGGATTGAACACCGATCGCTCCGTGAGCGCGCTCAAAGGCCCTACCCGCCCCGTTATCCACGAGATGGACCGGGCACGTGTATTGGCCGCGCTGGAAGCCATCGATGCCGTGATCCTGTTTGACGACGACACGCCGCTTGAACTCATCAAGGCCATACGCCCAGATGTGATCGTCAAAGGCAGTGATTACCGTGAGGACCAGGTAGTGGGCGGCGCCGAAGTCAAATCCTGGGGTGGCGAGATCGCGCTCATCCCGGTCGTCCCCGGTCGCAGCACCAGTGGAATCCTGGAAAAAATCGCCAGTTAGGCTTGGTCATGGCAGTGAATAAAATCCTGGTAATGGGCCCCTCTTGGGTGGGCGACATGGTGCTGGCGCAAAGCCTGTTCAAAACCCTGCGCCAGCAGGACCCTGATGTCATTATCGACGTCGCCGCCCCGAGCTGGACACTCCCCTTGCTGGAGCGCATGCCCGAAGTCAACCAGGGCATTGCCCTGCCCTTCAAGCATGGGCAACTCGCGCTGCTTGAGCGCATACGCTTCGGCCGCGCGCTACGTCAGGGGCATTACACCCAGAGCATCATGCTCACCAACTCGTTGAAATCCGCGATCCTGCCTTTTGCGGCGGGCATTCCGCAGCGTACCGGTTTTCTGGGCGAACAGCGCTATGGCCTGCTCAATGACATCCGCCCGCTGGACAAGCAGAAATTACCCCGTACGGTGGACCGTTTTGTGGCCCTGAGCCAGCCGCGCGATACAGAACCACAGCGCCCACTCGCCATCAGCAACCCCAGCCTGCAAGCCAACCCGGAGCAAGCGCAGGCTGCGCTTGGCAAGTTAGGCCATACCCTGCCGCAAGTGCCCGTATTGGCGCTTTGCCCGGGCGCCGAATATGGCGAAGCCAAGCGCTGGCCAGTGGAATACTATGCGGAGGTCGCCCGTGCCGCGACGGCCCAAGGCTGGCAGGTCTGGTTGTTCGGCTCGGCTAAAGATATTCCCGTCACGCACGAGATCAACCGCTTGAGCAATATGGCTTGCCTGGACCTGGGAGGCAAAACCCAACTGGGTGAAGCCATAGACCTGATGGCTTTATGCACCGCCGTCGTCAGCAATGACTCCGGCCTGATGCATGTCGCCGCCGCCCTCGATAAGAAATTGATCGCCCTTTACGGCTCATCCGATCCGCACCACACCCCGCCGATGAGCAGCAAAGCCATCATCGAATACCTCGGCCTGTCATGCAGCCCCTGCTTCAAGCGCGAATGCCCGCTGGGACATTTGAATTGCCTGAAGATGATTTCACCTGACCGCGTCATCCAGGCGATTTCCATATAAATACGACGGATAAACCGATGAAGAATATGTGGCAAAAGCTTATCGTGATGAACACACGGCCATTGATCTTACTATTGACACTGACCGGCATTTTACTGGCTGTCGAGACCAATTACATCCAGCATGGCTGGATCAACAACGATAGCGTCCTTTACTTTGAAGCTGCCCAACGCGCAGTTGCAAAAGATTGGCAGGGCATGATGCAAATCTTCCCATGGCCTTTTTTCTCGCTTTTCATTGCTGGCTTGCACCAACTTACGGGATTCAGCATACACCTGAGTGCTCAAATCTTGAACACCGCCTTTTTTGGAATTGCCACCTTCAGTTTTCTGAGCTTGGTAAGGGAAAGTGGCGGTAATAATCCAGAAATTGCTGCTGGTGCCATTCTCCTTTTCAGCTCAAGTTATATTGTTGGAGATATCCTGCCAATGCTGATCAGAGATCAGGGTTTCTGGGCCTTTTTTCTACTCAGCATATTATTCTTTGTGCGCTACACCATCCAGCAACGTTGGCAGGATGCTTTATGGTGGCAAGCTGCGATGATGCTTGCACTGTTGTTTCGTGTGGAGGCCATTGTTTACCTGTTCAGTCTCCCCTTATTACTGCTCGGGCTGAAAGGCAAACCCTTTAAGCAACGTCTTATCGCTTTTATTCAAGCTAGTAGCCTGACACTCATAGCGTTGGTGATGCTGACAGTAGTTTTGCTGACAACCCATATTGGCATCGAAAAACTTGGGCGTCTCAAAGAAGTTTTTTCAACTGACATTTACCAGCAAATTACTCAAAAACTGTTCGAGCGGGCTGAAATCATGGGCTCGCAGGTGCTCGGTGAATACCTGGACGAATTCGGGCTTACTGGACTGTTATTGACGTTTATGTACGTCATGCTCAAAAAAACCGTGTTTTCTACAGGAATCATCACTACCGTTCTGGCTGCAGTAACATTACGTAAAACATCACCGATTCTAGATAAAAAAGCACTTCACGTTGTGGTGGGCGTGATGACCATATCTTTGGTCATCATGTTTTTGATCATCACAAAAGTATTTGTATTATCAAGCCGCTATATCATTCCCTTGTCGTTCATGCTGATGCTGCTTGCGGCATTTTCCCTTGGGCAAATACTTTCTCACTTGCACCAAAAAACAATAGCTAAATCCTGGAAAAAAATACTGCTAATTCTGATACTCGGACTAATGGGGCTCACTACGATCAAAAACATCCTGCCCAAGCCAGCAGGATATACCTACGAGCAAGAAGCGGCTCGTTGGCTGCGTCAGGAAAATTCCCGTCATGAGGCCGTCTACTTTGACAGTGCCCGTCTGAGGTATTATGCCGGAGAGCCTTATACGGGAACATTAACGCCATTGGCCGCATGGAAAAATTTCGAAAAGGCAGTTTCTAACGGCGAGATCAATCGGTATAGGTTTATTGCGCTTAATTTGGCCCAAAAACATCCTGAAAAAAGTGCCTATATTCAGAAAAATTTATCAGGATATGCTGAGGTTGCCCGCTTCAGCTCTGATGACAAGAAGAAAAGCATCGTGATATTCAAAAAAGCACCATCTGGGGAATGAAGTTCGAGTGAGAACTCCGTTTTACTTTGGAATACGAAAATCCACCAGGTATTACGCAGTAATAGGCAATGCCTTTTTTATGTAAGGCAAACTGAAAAAAGTTGAGCGGGCAGCTGTGTCTGAGAAGCGACTCATAAGAGTCTCACGTGCAATAGGCGCATTTAGCAATTGCCCCCTGCTAATCAAAAGCTCAGATAAGGCCGTCGCATCCCCCAGCGGGAATAAGGTGCCCACGCCCGCTACTACTTCCGCCCCGCCCCCGCTGTTGCTGCAGATGATGGGAAGGTCAGCGGCCATGGCTTCAAGCAGGACCATGCCAAAAGGTTCATGGTCCGAGGTCAGGACAAATAGATCAAAAGCACGGAAATAGCGCCGTGCGTCGGGGATGACGCCGAGGAAGCGCACGCGATCGGCAATATTCAAGCTATCGGCCAGCGCCTTGAGCTCACGCTCCAGTGGGCCTTTACCCAGTATCACCAGTTCGGTGTTGGCAGGCAGCTCTGGCAATGCTCTGGCATAGCCTTTCAACAGCGTGGCCTGATCCTTGTCGTGATGCAGGCGCCCGACATTGGCGATCACATACCTATCCTCGGGCAATTGCAGGGCTTGGCGCGCCTGATCTCGAGGGACTAGCGCGGAGGTAACAGCCTCCACATCGATGCGGTTATACAGGGTTTCAATCTGTTCGGCTGGCCAGTGCGAAAGATGGGAGCGCATTTCATCGCGCACGGAATCCGAGACACATAGCATCAACAGGCGTTTGCGGCAGAGATTAACGAGCAAGCGGCGCGAGAAACGGCCAAAGTCATTGTAATTGTGATGAATACTGACAACGGGAAGGGAGGTCGCCAGCAGCGCTACATAGGTAGGCTTGGCCCGGTGTGCAATGCACATCACGAAGTCGCGCTCGGCCACCAGTTTACGTACCTTGGCAATCGCCGCCAGCTTAAGTCCGCGCACCTGCTTGCTGCTGAAGCCTAAAAAAATCACCTCATCAGAAGCACTGCCGCGCACGACCTCGGGATCCGGCTTGCCTGTGAGATACACGGTTACCACCTTGTAAGGAGAACCATGAAACAAGGCAGCGTATTGACGGGCGCAATCCAGAAAAGGCGGATAGTAGCTATGGCAGATATGCAGGATATTCATGGGTTCAGGTCTGGGGCAGATATCTGAATTTTGATCTCAATGTGGCCTGGTCGCGCGCGGAAAGATCACTCGCGGCAAAATAAGCCTCGATGAATGCTTGCACGGCCTCTGTTGCCACCATGTCCCAGTCGTGCTTGAGCCGCTGCAGGTGGCGAAAATTGCGGGCACGATGCCCAACATGCAGTCGATGGCGGTACAGCTTGAGATCGGCAATATCAATCAAGCCCAATGCGTTGTCTGGAGTAAGCACGACATTGCCAAAATGCAGGGAGCGGAAATAGACACCTCGTGCATGCAGATCTGCCACAAAGCGTCCAAAATCCGCCATTAACTTGTTGTCCAATTCGCCGGCCTGCGCTAGCTGACGCAAGGTCCTGCCTGGCAATGGCTGATACAGAACGGCCGTATCGGCACTCCCCGTAAAATGCAGAAGGCGGACGACCTTGACCGTAGGAATCCCCAGTCTTGCCAGGCCATCTGCATTACGGCAAAAATGCCTGGCATAAGAATAAATACGCGCCAGACTAAGCAAACGGCGCACCCGAAACAGCTTGAAGATGCGGCCGTCGGACAATTGCAGGACTTTAACGCCCCGGGCATCCTGTTCGAGGATCGTGGCTTGGGCGCGCAGCTGTTCGAAATCCTGCGCGGAAAGCGCTTCACTCTGCCGCCCAAACAGGCTGGATATGCGATGGATCATGCTGCAGGAATTAGTTGTTCTAACTGTGCGACAACACGAATGCCATGCTGCTGGGTGTAGCTTTCCCACTCAGGGAAATCGGTCCACGCGTGCATGAACACGAAATCCAGCCCGGCCCGGGTAGAGGATTCATGGTCATAACGGCTATCGCCCATGAACAAGGCAGGCTGCCGGATATTGCCCGTCGCCAGTTCGCGGGCGAGGATCTGATCCTTGTTATCCGGGCTGCCGAAAATGCCGCCGTCGAACAAGTCCAATATACCGCGGTCGGCGAAAATGGCCCGCAGCTCCTCCTGATCGCCACCCGAAATCACCAGCCAGTTGCTGCTGGATGTCTGTTCGCGTAGCGCTGGCAAGCCTGGCGCGATTTCGCAGGTAGAGAGCCGCTTACGCACTTCTCGGCCAAAGTCGGCCAACAGAAAGTCAACATCCTTGCGGCTAGCAGGCCGCTGAAGAATATCGGTAAGGAAGTATTCGAATTTGACAAAGCGGGAGATGCCGCCGAGCTTGATGTGGTAATCGACCAGCGCTTGCGCTTGCTGATCATTGGCGCCAAAGTTTTTGGCGGTCGCGAAATAGGCCTCAATTTTAAGAAAATTGGAATTGAGGATGACACCGTCACAATCAAAGACCAGGCTTTGATATCGCGCTATATTCATGTTGAGCCTGACCGGATGGGCATCGCGGCTGACCTCCGGGAGATCGTCAATCAGCCGCGACAATTTCCAAAATTTAGCAGGCGGCCCCGATCAGGGCCGCGACTGCATTATGCTGCTTTAATGGCGCTGGCTTCGCGGGCCAGTTTGGTAATGTGAGCCCAGTTCTTGGATGCGACCGCATCCGCAGGGGTCAGCCATGTACCGCCACACACCACTACGTTAGGCAGCGCCAGGAATTGCGGTGCGCTTTCTACAGTCACGCCACCGGTTGGGCAGAACTTCACATCGCCGAATGGGCCAGAAAAGCCCTTGAGCAGATTGATGCCACCCACAGCGACTGCTGGGAACAGCTTGAGGAAGTAGTAATCATCGGCATTGGCCTGCATGATTTCACTGCCGGTAGAAACACCGGGCAGCAGTGGCAAACCGATTTCACGGGCAGCCAGACCCAGCTGACTGGTGTAGCCTGGGCTCACCGCGAACTGGCAACCAACATCCTTGCATGCTTGTGCATCCTTGATGCTGCGCACGGTACCGGCACCCACGATGGCATCGGGCACAGCCTTGGCAATGGCTTCCATTGCCTGCAGCGCTACCGGCGTACGCAGGGTGACTTCCAGCACCTTGATACCGCCTTCGAGCAAGGCTTCTGCCATGGGCACGGCATCTTCCACCTTGTTGATGACGATAACCGGAATGACCGGGCCGTGATTAGCTAAGTCTAAAGTGTTCATTTCACATCCACATTGATATCAAGAAAAGAGTTGCGGCCAGAGTGCAGGCTCGCCAAACCGGTGACTGATCCGCATACCCAAGGCATACGGATCAGTGATCAGATCAAATCCAGGTAACGGCACCTTCTTCGGCACTGTGCACATTCTTGCGCATGCCACCGAAGAGTTCACGACCAATGCCATGGCCGTTGTTGTGCTTGTGTGCTTCGGTCATCACCGCCTGGGTGCGTGATTGCCATTCATCTTCATCCACCAGCGCATTCAATGTGCCGACGATGGAGTTGAGGCGAATCATGTCGCCGGTACGCACTTTGCCAATCGGGCCGCCCGCCAGGGCTTCCGGGCTCAAGTGGATGGCAGCAGGCACCTTGCCTGAAGCACCACTCATGCGGCCGTCCGTCACAATGGCCACCTTGAAGCCCTTGGCTTGCAAGACGGACAATGGCGGTGTCAGCTTGTGCAGCTCAGGCATACCATTGGCACGTGGCCCCTGGAATCGCACCACGGCCACAAAGTCTTTTTCCAGCTCGCCACGTTCAAACGCCGCCAGCAGTTCTTCCTGACCGTTGAAGACAATCGCTGGCGCTTCGATCACCTGGCGATCTTCAGGTACAGAAGAAGTCTTGATCACGGAACGACCCAGATTGCCTGTCAGCAGGCGCAAACCGCCAGATGCGCTGAATGGCTTGCTGGTCGTACGCACGATGGTTTCATCCACGCTTTCCACTGGCAGGTCGACCCAGATCAGGCCGTTGTCAGACAGCTCAGGCTTCTTGCAGAAATCGCGCAGGCCACCCAGCACCACGGACGAAACGTCGTCATGCATGTAACCGCCTTCAACCAGTTCACGAATCACGAAGCTTGGGCCGCCAGCATTCTGGAACTCATTCACGTCAGCCGTACCGTTTGGATAAACACGGGCCAGCAATGGGGTAGATTGCGACAACTTGGAGAAGTCGGACCAGTCAATGATGATGCCGGCAGCACGAGCAACCGCCACCCAGTGAATGACATGGTTGGTACTGCCGCCAGTGGCCAGCAGGGCCACAATCGCATTCACAATCACGCGTTCATCGACCAGACGGCCAATCGGGGTAAAGCGCTGGTTCTGCGTAATCGAGAGCACGGTTTTCACTGCTTCGCGGGTCAGCGATTCGCGCATGCCTTCATGCGGATGCACAAACGCCGCACCTGGAACATGCAGACCCATCGCTTCAAGCAGCATCTGGTTACTGTTGGCGGTGCCGTAGAAGGTACAGGTACCGGCACCGTGATAAGCCGCCGACTCGGACGCCAGCAGCTCTTCACGGCCCACCAGACCCTGAGCGTATTTCTCACGCACCTTGGATTTGGAGGTGTTATCAATGCCTGTGCTCATCGGGCCCGCAGGCACGAATACACAGGGCAGGTGGCCGAAATGCAGGGCGCCGATCAGCAGACCTGGAACAATCTTGTCACAGACGCCGAGCAGCAGGGCTGCATCGAACACATCGTGCGACAGGCCGATGGCGGTTGCCATGGCAATGGTGTCACGCGAAAACAGTGACAGCTCCATGCCGGGCTCGCCCTGGGTGATGCCGTCGCACATGGCTGGCACGCCGCCTGCCACTTGCACGGTGGCGCCATGCTTGCGTGCTTCATCACGGATGATATCGGGATAGGTTTCGTAAGGCTGATGCGCTGACAACATGTCGTTGTAGGCGGTGATCACGCCGATGTGCGGGGCCTTCTCGGCCACCACACGGAATTTGTCGTTGTTGGGCAGGGCCGCAAACGCGTGTGCCACATTGGCACAGCCCAGACGATCTGCGCCACGTGGGCGCTGAATGATCTGATCGATACGTTGAAGATATGCCTGACGGGTGGGCGCACTGCGTTCGCGAATGCGTTCCGTAACCTCGTTGAGTATTTGTTTCATTAGATGTTGGGCGCTATTTATAAAGTGGGATCAGCCTTGGATTATCCTCAAAGCGCATGCCCCCGTCAAATGAAAGGGCATGCAAAACCCGCCATAAATCAAGGGATAATCGCACAGGACATGAAGAAAAATCAGGGAGTTGCTGTTTCCTTGACGACAAGTACATCTTCCATAATCAGGTACTGCAGATCACAGCCGTAAAACATGTTCAGGGCATCGGCGGGACTACAAATCATGGGCTCACCACGGCGATTAAGCGAGGTATTCAACACCACAGGCACGCCGCGCAAGCGCTCCAGTTCCTCGATCAGGGCGTAGTAACGGGGATTGGTTTCCCGCGTCACCACCTGGGCACGCGCGGTGCCGTCCTCATGCACCACCTCGGGTATGCGCGGCTTCCAGTGATCCGCCACGTCAAAGGTGAAGGTCATGTAAGGCGCGGGATGCTCGGTCTGCAACAGATCAACTGCCACGCGATCCAGCATGCTGGGGCAAAATGGACGCCAGCGTTCGCGGTATTTGATCTGGGCATTGATGCGGTCTGCCACGCCAGGATGGCTGGGGTCACCCAGGATACTGCGGCAACCCAGCGCACGCGGACCAAATTCCATGCGGCCCTGGAACCATGCCAGCGGATTACCCGCGGCCAGCAGTTCGGCGCCCTTTTGAGCGGCATTTTCAATACGGTAAAACGTAGGCTTGGCCGGATGCACTTCGCAAGCGGCAATACACTCTTCAGTGGTGAAGGATGGGCCAAGGTAAGCATGCTGCATGGCCTGCACCGGCTCACCGCGTTCGGCTGCCACAAAACTGGCCGCGCCCAGCGCCGTACCGGCATCGCCAGAGGCGGGTTGCACAAATAGTTCTTTGACGCCCGGCATGGCGATGATGCGCTGATTCAGCTTGACGTTGAGCGCCACGCCACCCGCCATACAAATACGGCCGGTTTCACGAATGATGTCACCCACATAGTGATCGATCATCTTCAGGGCAATGTCTTCCAGCAAGGCCTGCACAGAAGCAGCGTAGTGGATGTAAGGATCATCGATCTCATCACCTTCGCGCTTGGGGCCCAGCCACTCCACCAGTTCGGGCGTGAAGTAATAGCCCTTGCCTTTTTCCTTGTAGCGGCGCAAACCCACCACATTCACCAGCTTGGTGTTGACCTTGAGATCGTCGCCATCAAACTCGACCAATCTTGAAAGATCGTACTTGGTAGGATCGCCATACGGCGCCATGCCCATGACCTTGAATTCGCCATCCAGCATCTCAAAGCCCAGGTATTCGGTAATCGCGCCATACATGCCGCCCAGCGAATCCGGATCGTAGAATTCCTTGATCTTGTGGATCTTGCCGTTTTCACCGTAGCCAAAGAACGTCGTCGCGTATTCGCCCTTGCCATCAATGCCGACAATCGCGGTTTTTTCCTTGAAACCACTCAGGTGATAGGCGCTGCTGGCGTGTGCCAGATGGTGCTCCACCGGCACAAACTCGGCTTTATTGATGCCAAGGTCGCGCATCAGCTGCATGGCCTTGTCGCGGTTACGGCGGTAGCGGCGATTGCCGTTGAACAGCGCATCCAGCGCACGATCAGGCGCATACCAGTGGCGCTTGGCGTAATGCCAGCGCGCTGCCGAGCTAAGCGGAATCTCGCCGTAGGGAAAGGCCACCACATCGACCTGATCAGGCCGAACACCCGCCTCTTTCAGACAGTAGCGCGCGGCTTCCAGCGGCAATTTGTTCTTGGCATGCTTGTCGCGTATGAAACGTTCTTCTTCGGCAGCGGCAATGATCTTGCCGTCCACCATAATGGCCGCTGAAGAGTCGTGCCCGAGAGCACCGGATAATCCTAAAATAATCATGTTGGTTCGCTTAGTTGATGGAGATGCCAGCTTTTTTCAGAAAAGCGGCGTCACGATAAATGTCGGCAAAGGCATGCGCCAGCATCCGGTAAACCCGGGATTGCGGCGGCCAGTTTCGCATAAAGCGGCGTAAATCGCGCGCGTGGTATCGCGCAAATCGGTAGCAGGACACATGCTCCTGCATACTGTCCAGATCAATCAGGTATGGCGTGGTATTCACCATTTTGATATTGCTTGCCTTGCAATCACCGTGCGAGATTTTAAGCAATTTCAGCTGATAAAACATCCGGGCAATATGACGGCATGCCTGCAGATAGTCTTCATCACTCAGATTCGGCTGCTCAAAATACCCACTGACATCCGGCGCATCCAGATACTCTGCCAGCAGATAAGCCCGGCGGCGAAATGGCCCCCAGCGCTCTTCCAGCAACGCTAGCGGCTTCGGCGTGCCTATGCCATACCGTTGCAAGCGAAAGCCATTGCGCCAGGATACCGCTGCCCGACTCTGGCGCCAGGCACGGCCAATGCCATGCCAGAAATTCTTGATATTGTACCTTTTAATCACCACCGGCACGTTATCAAGATCATGCCTGACTACAGTGCTGGTGTTACCCCGCTTCAGGGCTTCCGCACTTGCCACCTGGCTGATCCAGCCGTCCAGTTCGGCAGGCGATGGCACGGCCAGCAGGCTCATCGGCGGTTGTCTATTGAGCGCGGTAAACAGCGAGGAAGTCTTGTGCACGATGACGTCAGAGCAGGTACGCAAGACTTTCTTGTCAGCATATTGATAACTGGCATACCAGCGGCAAGCATCGATCAGTCGGCGCAGCAAAGGCGAGACCGATCCCGCGCCCAACTGCCTGACTTCACGGTAGCGCTGCACCAGTGCAGGCAAGTCACGATCCAGCACTTCCAGGTCAAGTTTGGCGAGCAATACCGCCAGATTATGCCAGGCGCGCCATGACGAAAAAAAACGACCCAATGGGCGAATGCCATCGCCGTCGATCGCATGGACTGTCGCGTTTTCAAGAGTACCGTGTTTAAGAGTACCGTTTTCAATCAGGAAATTCTTGGGATACATATCGGTCTGCACCAGCCCAGCTTCATGCTGGGCGGCAACGGCTTCGACCAACTGGCGAGTGATGGCACTGCGTCCCGATGCATCGGCAGCCTGCAGGGCCTGCTCGGCATTTTCGGCCCCCGTCAGTGCCTCATACAGCAAGACCTGCATATCGCCCGCCTGGCTGGATGTCTGTGCCAGCAAGGGTGGCGTGGCGAGATGAGCTTCCAGCAGGCGCTTTACGCCATTGGCGTCACGCTCGGCGTAATGCGCTGCGCGCTTGCCCATGAACACCTTGGCCAGCACTTGCTTGCCCTGCCATTCACCAAAACAGACCAGTCGGCGGCCGGGCAACACCCGCAGATGCTGGCCGATACGCAAGCTGCTGCCATCCGCCAGCATCAGCTCTGTATTAATTGCCAGCGTGACATTCATTGCCATGCTCATGTTGCGCTGGTCTCCATTAAACCATCATCCACTACTTGGCCTTCACCCGCGCCATGATGCGCTGGTAGTTTTTTACGCGTTTATGATCCTTGCCCAGGCCATTGACCAGCGACACCGTGCCGGCTTCCACGTGATCCAGATATTCGAACATATGCTGCGGCGGAATGGCGACGAAGCGGTAACCCGCCGCCTTTAATCTGTCCTGCATTTCGTAACCGGGGATGCGCTCCGTCATGGCAAAACTCAATGCCCGCTGGCGAATGATGTCGACGTTCCACAAGGTGCAGAAACTCTTGAGGTAGATTTCATAAAACAGCCGTGGTTCGCGGGTATCCAGGCCCAGCGCCACCTTGGCGCGGCGATAGTAATACTTGGTTGCGCGTATAAAGATGCGCCAGGCGGTTTCCAGGCGGGTGCGGCGCACTTGCTCCAGACAGCCAACCGCGGCCACCCTGTCACCCGAGCGCATATGCGCCAGCATCTGCCGCAGAATATCCACGTCATAGATCAGCGTATCGGTGTGCATCAGCAACAGATAAGGCGTTTGCACCCGCTCAAGGATCAGGTCCAGCGCCCGGCCATGTGCCATGAAACCTTTTTCCGGCGCCTCCGCCTTGCGCTCGATCAGATTGATCCAGTCCAGGGACTTCAGATATTCCGTGCTTTCATCGGCAGAATTGTTATCCACCACCCACACTGGCACGGCATTATCCCCCAGGGCTTTTTTCAGCAGGTCCAGACAAAGCGAGGTCACCTCGTGCGTCTTGTAATTGACCAGCGCAATGCTGAAATCAGCCAGACGCCCCTCCCCGGATACGGGTGTATGTTCAGTATTCATTTGAATGCGATACCTTTTTATCCAATCTTCATCAGCGCGTGACGTCTTCCCGACAACCCGCCGCGCTGTTTACCTCTGGTTTATTACTGCTGGTTTATTTTGCCCTGGGCTTGAGCCTGGCACGCGAGCGCCTGGCGATCAGCTTGCATACTGCCCGCTGCCAGCCACTGAGCGCGCTGGTCGCGTAATACTGCTTGAAAAAATACAGCCGTTGCGTGCGACTCCAGCCGGTAGTGCGATAGTTCAGGGTCACCAGATCATGCACGGTACGAAGCACAGGCACGCGATTGAAACGGGATTTTTCCAGATCAATCACCACCACCCGGTAACCTGCGCCCTGCCTGGCAGCAAAAAGATGCTTGGCATACAGCGAGCGATGCTGCACACCGGCCAGATGCATCTGCCGCACCGTATGCGCGGTGGCGGCCAGCAACTGGCGTTTCTCGGCGGGCGGCATACGGTTGAATTCCTCACTGGCCCACAGGGCATCCAGCGGCTGATAGCCATCCAGCGCCAAGGTCATCAGTACCGCTCGCACGTCGTTTGCCACATGGCGCTCGCCAAACAGCATGGGTTCCAGCGTGGGCACGCCATGCGCCTGCAGATGTTGCACCATATCAAACTCGCGCTTGAAAGTAGCCTCGCCGCGCAGAGGGTGTTTCCACGATGGTCGCGTATGGTTCTGCTGCCGCTTGAGAAAGGCGCCTGTCGTATCGCCTTGCGCCGATGACAGATTCACCCGCCCTACGCCACTCAAGCCACCTCGACCATCATTCGGCGCCTCGACCCACGCCACTTCGCGCGTCCATGCGGCATCTACGCTGTCGAGCGCGTTTTCGGCCAGCACGGCTCGCCATTGTGGCGCGATAAAATCAGTCATGGTCAACACCCATCATGCTCAAAAATCAGTCATCCAGCTGGGATGGCATTTTGCCATGGAACTTGACGTACAAACGCTGCGCACGGGCCGTGACCTGCTCAAGAAAAGCGCGCTCCTGCTGCAAGGTCTGGCGCAGCGGCTGGGCGCGATAAGCGCGCAAGAAGCGCAATATATCGCGGCGTGTCAGGCCGATATTCATCGCGGAAAAATACAGGGCGGCAATATCCTTCATGCGGGCTACAGGCTGGATGCGTGCGCGTATGCCCACGCGATGCAGATCAATCAGGTAAAGATATATCTCGTTATGCTGCTGCCAGCGGGGCTGGTCCAGGCAAAAATGGCAAATATAAAAATCGCGATGGTTCATGCCATTGTCGTGCAACAGCCTGGCCAATCGGGCGACTTCCAGAATCAGCCTGCGCTTGAAGGCAGGGGCTGGCGGCGTTTCACCCCAGGGGGCACACAAAGTTTCCAGAGAAATAATATCGCCCAGATCGCGCGTCACCACGAATGACTGGCGACTGGCAGGATTCAGGCCACGCCAGCCATAGGCAACGCCAGGCGTGGTGGGGATACCCACTTCCCCCAGCTTCTGGATGGCCTGCCATTCGGTAGCGGCGCTGATAATGGGCCAGCGCAGGCTGAACAGGTTTTTGAAAATCTCGCCCCAGCCCACGCCAAAATGCTGCTTGATGAAATAGGGTTTGCCATCCAGCTCGCAGCGTATGGTTTTGCGGCCCGGCACATCGCGGAACACTTGCCCTTGCAAGCGCATGATGGCATCGAATACGGGATTACCGAGCTTTGAGCGCAGCCAGTCTGGCACGTCCAGCACCTGAGTTTTCAGCCAGCTCATGCGGTGTGCTTCCGTTTCTGATTTGCGAGCGCCAACAGGATATTGGCCTCCGCACGGCCATCGTTGGCTTGCATGAGCTTGCTGGCATAGGCAATACCATTCTGACGCCAGCGCTCGGTCTCCGGCGAGACCAGCATCTGGGCAAACAGGTGATTGAATGCCTGCTGATCAAACGGCGCCGCGGCCACCATGCCAGCATCGGCATCCAGCACATGGTGGGCGTAACCGCAGGTTTCGGTCACCAAGGCTGGCAAGCCGGCCGCCAGCGCTTCGAGAATCACCAGCCCGGTATTTTCCCGATACGCGGGGTGCACATAAAGATCAGCGCCCTGCATCAGCCACGGAATATCAGCGCGGCCCTTGGCGATGACCAGCTGCTCTGCCACGCCCAGCTTTTGCGCCATGCGCATGAAGGGGCCGGGCTTATCCTGCCCGATCGCCACCAGCCGCGTTTGCAGGCGTTGCGCCTCCGGTAGTGCCGCCAGGGCCTGGATCGCCCGGTCCAGCCCTTTCATGTGGAAGCCGGAACCGACCAGCAAGGCGATACGATGCTGCGGGTTGAGCTGGAAGGCCTGGCAGAGATGCGCCCGCATCTCGGACCTATCCTTTAATGCCAGCCGCTCGGCCGACAGGAAAGGCGGAATATAGTGCATGCGCTCGGGCTGGGTGCCATACCATTTTGCAAATAGCGGCATTTCGGTCTTCGCCACCATCAGTATCTGGCAATCGGAAGCGCGGTCAAATACCGCGCGCTCGGCGGCGGCAAACCAGCGGTAACGCGGCGTAAATCGATAAAGCCAGCTGCGTTGCTGGCGGCTGCGTTCGACAAAACAGGGGTCGGCAGCAAAATGCACATCCAGCCCCGGCATACGGTTATAGCCGACCACGCAATCAATATCGCCCTGCTCTTTCAGGCGCGCATGCACGATATCAATGAAGCGCTGGTAGCGCTGGAAATTGAACCACGCCTGCACCGGGATCACATGCACGTGAATGCTCTGGGGGATATCGCCCTCCCACGACAGCGTATAGATATCGACCTGATGCCCCTGGCTCGCGAGATGGCTGGCCGTGCGCAACATATCGCGCTGCATGCCGCCAAATGGGAAATATTTAAATACGATAAAAGCGAATTTCACGAAGGGGTACCCGTTATCCTTGATTCATCTGCGACAGGGCTGCCGGGCTCCATGCCCCGGCCTTTCGGGCCATGTCATGATCATGACGGCGGCATGCGCCAATACGCGATTGTATGCGAAAATGGCATTTATGCCGCGTATCCTGATCGTCAAAACATCGTCCATGGGCGATGTCATTCATAATCTTCCCGTCATTTCCGACATTCACGCCCATGTGCCCAATGCGGTGATTGATTGGGTGGTGGAAGAGAGTTTTCAAGACATTCCTGCCATGCATCCCGGGGTGACCCGCATTATTCCGGTCGCGGTGCGCCGCTGGCGCAAACACCTGCAGCGCAATGAGACATGGGAAGAAATCGGCGATGTGCGCCGCCTGCTGAAAAAAGATCGCTACGATTACATCATTGATACGCAAGGCCTGCTGAAAAGCGCCGTCATTTCGCACCTCGCCGAGGGAGAACGCCACGGCTACAACCGCTGCTCTGCGCGCGAACGGCTCGCCTCTTTTCTGTACAAGCATACCCATGGCGTGGATCGCCGCCTGCATGCCGTCATCCGCAACCGCGCCCTGGCCGCAGAAGCCCTGGGCTACCCACCGCCGATTACGGCTCCGGATTACGGCATTGCCAACGGCATGCAGCCAAGCCCGGCGTTTACTGGCGGCCAATCTTATGTCGTAGGTCTGCATGCCACCAGCCGCGATAGCAAATTATGGCCGGAGCCGAACTGGATCGCGCTGGGCCAGGCCCTTGCCAGCCAGCACATGATGCTGGTGCTGCCATGGGGCAATGCCACCGAAGAGATGCGGGCAAAACGCATTGCCGCGCAAGTACCCGGCAGCCTGGTGCTGCCCAGGCTTTCGCTTTCCGCGCTGGCGCCCACTCTGCTTGGCGCTCGCGCTGCCATTGGCGTGGATACCGGCCTGGCTCATCTTACGGTCGCCCTGAATATTCCCACCATTGCCATCTACACCGATACCGACCCGACCAAAACCGGGCTTTACCCGGGGGCCAAAGCCCGCGCGGAAAATCTCGGTGGCCGCGGTGCCGAGACCCCCGTCAGCGTGGTGCTTATGACATTACAATCCATGTTGCCCACCGAATAAAAAAACGGCGCGCAAAAAAATCATGGCGCGCGCTTGAAATATCCAAAGCCACCCCAATTTGCCTGCGTATGGCAGTTATTTAACAAAGGGAATTCCATGCAAGAAGAAAATCAACATCCTGAACAGGACGAAATTTCAGAAGCCCAGGACGCGGGTGCAGCAGGCTCGCTGGATGCGCGGATTGCCGAGCTTGAAGCGCAACTGGCAGAGCAGCAGGCCAATGTGCTATATGTGAAAGCCGAAGGCGAAAACATTCGCCGTCGTGCAGCTGAAGATATCGACAAGGCACGCAAGTTTGCCCTGGAAAAATTCTCCAGCGAGCTGCTGGCCGTCAAAGACAGTCTGGATGCTGCCCTGGTCGTGGAAAATGCCACCGTGGAAAGCTACAAGAGCGGCGTGGAACTCACCGCCAAGCAATTGCTGAGCGTGTTCGAGAAATTCCACATCACCGAAATCAATCCGCTGGGCGAGAAGTTTGACCCGAACAAGCACCAGGCGATCAGCATGCTGGAATCCGATCAGGAACCCAACAGCGTGATCAGCGTGCTGCAAAAGGGTTACGCCCTGAATGAGCGTGTTTTACGTCCGGCACTGGTGACCGTTGCCAAAGCAAAAAGCTGAAAACAGCGCTAAAAACGGAGAATTTGCGCATAAATCGCAAAAATCTCCATGGGAAATCTTGAATTCCCGATAAATACCCTTACTTATGAAACAGGCATTACCGCAGTAGCAGACATCAGGACAATACCGACACCTCGCGTATTGCCAGCACTGCCAGCAGCGGTTACTCAAGGATTAAAAAAGGAAAACATCTATGGCTAAAATTATTGGTATTGACTTGGGCACCACCAACTCCTGCGTTGCAGTGATGGAAGGTGGCAAGCCACGTGTGATTGAAAATGCAGAAGGTACCCGTACCACTCCTTCCATCGTCGCCTATCAGGACGATGGCGAAATTCTGGCTGGCGCCCCTGCCAAACGTCAGGCCGTGACCAACCCCAAGAACACTCTGTATGCGGTAAAGCGTCTGATCGGCCGTCGTTTTGAAGAAAAAGAAGTCCAGAAAGACATCGGCCTGATGCCTTACACCATCACCAAGGCAGACAACGGCGATGCATGGGTGGAAGTGCGCGGTCAGAAAATGGCCCCTCCACAAATTTCCGCTGAAGTGCTGCGCAAGATGAAGAAGACCGCCGAGGACTACCTGGGCGAAGAAGTGACCGAAGCCGTGATTACCGTTCCGGCTTACTTTAACGACAGCCAGCGTCAGGCAACCAAGGATGCAGGCCGTATTGCCGGTCTGGAAGTCAAGCGCATCATCAACGAGCCAACCGCTGCTGCGCTGGCCTTTGGTCTGGACAAGCAGGAAGGTGATCGCAAGATCGCCGTATATGACCTGGGTGGCGGTACCTTCGATATCTCCATCATTGAAATTGCCGAAATCGATGGCGAACACCAGTTTGAAGTGCTGTCCACCAACGGTGACACCTTCCTCGGTGGCGAAGACTTTGACAATCGCCTGATCGACTTCCTGGCTGATGAATTCAAGAAGGAAAACGGCCTGGATCTGCGTAATGACCTGCTGGCCAAGCAACGTCTGAAAGAAGCCGCAGAAAAAGCCAAGATCGAGCTGTCTTCCGCACAGCAGACCGAAGTTAACCTGCCTTACATCACGGCAGATGCCACTGGTCCCAAGCACTTGGTGGTGAAGATCACCCGCACCAAGTTTGAAAGCCTGGTGGAAGACCTGATCGAACGCTCGATCAAGCCTTGCGAAGTCGCGCTGAAGGATGCTGGCGTCAAGCTGTCCGACATCCAGGACGTGATCCTGGTCGGTGGTCAGACCCGTATGCCCAAAGTACAGGAAAAGGTAAAGGAATTCTTCGGCAAGGAGCCACGCAAGGACGTGAACCCGGACGAAGCCGTAGCCGTGGGTGCTGCGATTCAGGGTGGCGTGCTGCAAGGCGACGTGAAAGACGTGCTGCTGCTGGACGTAACGCCATTGTCACTGGGTATTGAAACCCTGGGCGGCGTGATGACCAAGCTGATCAAGAAGAACACCACGATCCCGACCAAGGCTTCGCAAGTGTTCTCCACCGCTGAAGACAACCAGAACGCCGTGACCATTCAGGTGTTGCAGGGCGAGCGCGAAATGGCCGCCGGCAACAAGAGCCTGGGCCAGTTCAACCTGTCCGACATTCCACCTGCACCTCGTGGCATGCCACAGATTGAAGTGACCTTTGATATCGACGCCAACGGTATTCTGCACGTGTCTGCCAAAGACAAGGCCACCGGCAAGGAAAACAAGATCACCATCAAGGCAAACTCCGGTTTGTCCGAAGAGGAGATCAAGCGCATGGAAGAAGATGCGGCTGCCTATGCCGATGAAGACCGCAAGCTGCGTGAACTGGTCGATGCCCGTAACAGTGCCGACGGCATGGTGCACAGCGTGAAGAAGTCGCTGACCGAACATGGCGACAAGCTGGATGCTGGCGAGAAGGAAAAAATCGAAGCCGCGATCAAGGATGTAGAAGATGCGATCAAGGGCGACGACAAGGAAACCATCGAAGCCAAGACCAACGCCCTGATGGAAGTCTCGCAAAAGCTGGGCGAGAAAGTCTACGCTGAGCAGCAAGGCCAGGCCGGTGGCGCCGAAGAAGCGCAGCCACAAGGCGAAAAAACGGTAGATGCCGATGTGGTGGATGCCGAGTTTGAAGAAGTGAAAGACGACAAGAAGTAATAGTTAAGTACCTTTGCCAGAGGGGAAGTCCAAACCGGGATTTGATCAAACATCAGCTCCCAGCAAGGGCTTCCCTTCAGCATGCTGGTCTACGGCGTCCTTCCGACGCAGTATTGATAATCAGACGATTGAATTGATATGGCAAAAAAAGATTACTACGAAGTTCTGGGTGTCAATCGCGACGCCAGCGATGAGGAAATCAAAAAGTCCTATCGCAAGCTGGCGATGAAATACCACCCGGATCGCAACCCGGATAATCCCAAGGCGGAAGAAAGCTTCAAGGAAGCCAAAGAGGCTTATGAAGTACTGTCCGACGAGCAGAAGCGTGCGGCTTACGACCAGTACGGCCATGCCGGTGTCGATCCCAGCGCAGGTCCGGGCCCCGGTGGTCAGGGCTTTGGCAACTTTGCCGATGCATTTGGTGACATCTTCGGCGACATCTTCGGCGGTGGCGGCGGCAATCGCCGCTCCAACGTGTATCGCGGGGCTGACCTGCGCTACAACATGGAAATTTCGCTGGAAGACGCTGCGCGCGGTACCGAAACCAAGATCCGCATTCCGGTCATGTCCGAATGCGAAACCTGCCATGGTTCCGGCGCCCGTCCTGGCACCCAGCCCGTAACATGTACCACCTGCGGCGGTCATGGCCAGGTGCGCATGCAGCAAGGCTTTTTCTCGGTACAGCAGACCTGCCCCAAGTGCCATGGCAGCGGCAAGATGGTGAAAGAGCCATGCCCGAGCTGTCACGGTGCTGGCCGCGTCAAGAAACACAAGACCCTGTCGGTCAAGATTCCGGCCGGGGTGGATGAAGGCGATCGCATCCGCCTGTCAGGCGAAGGCGAAGCCGGCGTCAATGGCGGCCCGCCTGGTGATCTGTATGTCGTGGTGCATTTGAAGCAACACGATATTTTCCAGCGCGATGGCGGCAATCTGCATTGCGAAATGCCGATCAGCTTCACCACGGCAGCGCTCGGTGGGGAAATCGAGATCCCCACGCTGGATGGGCATGCCAAGATGAAGATTCCACCCGAAACACAAACCGGCGCCACCTTCCGCCTGCGCGGCAAGGGCATCAAGCCGCTGCGCAGCAATGATCCAGGTGATCTGATGTGCCATGTGGTGGTCGAGACGCCGATCAAGCTGACCGAACGACAGAAGGAACTGCTGCGCGAGATGGAAGAGATCAACCTGCAAGACTCGGACAAGCACAGCCCACGCGCCAAGGGCTGGATGGACAAGGTCAAGGATTTCTTTCAGTAACGCTTTCAGCAATAGCGCCTGGTAATACCCAAAACCGGAAACTGCAAGTGTAGTTTCCGGTTTTTTTATGCCTGATAAACGTATTTGCCCTGGCCTGAGCCGGGCCTGGCCCATCAGCTGATGGCCGCAATCATGGTCGCACCCATGCCCACTTCTGCCGGATATAAGCCGCCACCTCGGCTGGCGTTAGCGATTGCATGGTGCCATCCTGACTCTGCAGCCAGCCGGCGGATGGCCCCCAGGGACGATATCGCGCAGGCAAGCTAGGCCCGAACAGGGTCATGGTCGGCGTGCCCATGGCGCTCGCCATATGTCCCAACCCGGAGTCATTCCCTACAAACAATCCGGCATGCTCCAGCAAAGCGGCGGTTTCAAGCAGATTGCATAGGCCGCAGGCATGAATCACCGGCAAGCGGGATCCCTCAGAAAACGCCTCGGCACGGCTTGCATCCTGTTGATTGCCCAGTAGCAGCACGCCATCAAAACTATCTGCCAGCATATTCACCAAGGCAATGAAATGTGCGACTGGCCATATCTTGCCCTCGAAATTCGCCCCCAGGCCCAAGGCAAGAATTCGCCGTTCTGTCCAGCCAGCCAGCATCCCTTCAGCAAAGCGGCGATCCCGCGGACTGATCCATATCCGGGTTTCCGGCGTCACCTGGATGCCGAGCGGATTCAACGCCGCCGCATGCTTCTCGGCACTATGCAGATCACGCCCTGCCCGACTGGAAAGCTTGCCCAACTTGCGGCGCGCTCGAATGAAATAAAGCATCCAGTCCGATCGCAAGTCTATCGCCAGATCATAACGCTGGCCGCGCAGCAACAGCATCAACGCCAGGCGACCACGCCAGCCTGCCTTTTTATCCAGCACAAACAAGCGACCCAGATAGGGGCAAGCACTGAAAATCACCTGCGACCGTGGGTCGCTGACAATATCGATAACTGATTCCGGATACTCATGATGCAGGGCCTGCAAGCACGGCGTGGTCAACACCGCATCGCCAATGTTGGAAAGACTCACCAGCAGAATCCGCTGTACCGTGAACTGGTCAGCGAGATGCTCTCCCGGCGCTTGAGTCCAAAAGCGAGGCCGCCAGTGGCGAAACAGGGATTTCATGTGGCGAATCGGATGAAGGATCAGCGTATTTTTCATGAATAACAGCATCATTTCAGTCTGTGTCAGTGATGTTTAATTTTGATGACATTTAAGCGGCCTATACTCGCCTTGCCGAATGCGCCTACGGGCGATTCCCCTTGTCATTAACTCTCACTCCATAGGCTAGCTTTGCGATGTCCATATCCCCCACTCTGCTTACCCCCGCTCCAGTCAATGTCCTGACATGGGCAGAGCGCATATTGCCGTGGCTGCTGCCTGTGCTATTGCTCAGCTCGCGCACACTGGCAGATATCAGCGTGGTGATGGTATGCCTGCTGTTTTTATACCGCGCCTATCGACTGCAGGACTGGCAATGGGCGAGCCAGCCCTGGTTCAGGCTGGCGCTGGTGTTTGCAGGCTATGTGCTGCTGATCAATGCGCCTCTCAGCATAGCCCCGCAAGCCAGTATGCTGTATGGGCTGACTTTTCTGCGCTGGCCGCTGTTTGCCGCCGCGCTCGGCTATTGGCTATTGGCAGATCACACCCGTCAGCGCAATTTTCTATGGGTGTTACTGGCCGCTTGCACGCTGATTGTTGTTGATAGCGCGATGCAATACCTGCTGGGGCATGATGTATTTGGCCGCCCCATGTTCACGGAGAACAGGCTGACGGGGCCTTATAACAGCCCGATTCCTGGCATTACGCTGTTGCGGGTATGGTTTATTGCCATGTTTGCGCCCTTGCTGTTGCTCCCCGCCGTGCCCGCCTCGCGGCGGCAGGCATTCATCATGCTCATGCTGGCGATCGGGATGCTCTTCATGTTCATTACCGGCGAGCGCATGGCCTTCATGCTGTTCATTGCAGCCAGCATGGTCACACTGTGCGGCCTATGGCTGAACAAGCGCTCAGGCAGTGCCGAGCCGCGCAGCCATCATTCTCGGCTATGGCTGGCGCTTATCGGCTTTGTGCTATTGCTGGGGCTGGTCATGCTGCTGGCCCCAGCCAATGCGGAAAGAAGCGTTTTCAGTATCTTTGAAAAGCTGGGGCATTTTGCCGATTCTGACTATGGCAAAGTGTTCCGTGCCGCGTATGCTGCCTGGCAAGAGGCGCCTCTGTTCGGCCATGGTTTTCATGCCTATCGGCAGGTGTGCGAACAGATGGGGCTGCTGGCAACGCTGGGCATGACCTGCACCCACGCACACAACCTCTATCTACAACTGGCTGCCGAAACGGGTGTTACCGGGGTATTGCTCTTCGCATGCATGCTGGGCGCCATCTACTGGGCAGCGCTTGCTCCGCTCATGCGTCACAAGCACTGGTTGCTGGCCGCCCTGTCTTTTTCTGTACTCAGCGTCTGCTTCTGGCCTTTGATCGGCGGCATCAGCCTGCTGAACAACTGGGTAGCCGCCCTGGCCTGGCTGGGCGTGGGCTGGGTGTTGGCCATGCGGAATACGCGCTGCTGATCTCAGTTAAGCCGACACACGGCGGTATCGCACTCAAGCCAGCACGGGCAACTTGGGGCGCAGCTTGTCCATGACCTGGCTGACAGGCAAACTTTCCAGGGCATCCACCTGCAGGGTTTCAAAGCGCCCACGTGCAAGCTCGGAGCGCAAAGGTGAAGTGGAGGCGCCAAACAAAGCCAGTCCGGGCCGCCCCAGGCAAGATGCCACATGGCTGGGCCCGCTATCATTCCCCACCACAACGGCGGCCTGCTGCAGCACGCCAGCCAGGGTGAACCAGTCCAGACCCTGCAATACGCTGCAGGCAAAGCCCGCCGCCAGGTCTTTTTCATCCGGACCCAATATGCTGACGCAGGCATGGCCTTCACGCTGCAGCGCGGCCGCCAGCTCGGCATAATGCGGCCAGCGCTTTTCCGGATGCCGTGCCGAAGAGCCGGGAAGAAGCGCGACATAAGGCCGGGTAATGCCAAGCTGTGTGAGCAAGCTCTCCACATTGGCTGCCATCCAGCTCAAATTCGGCTGCATGGCATGGCTGGCATCAATCCCCGCTTCCTGCAGCAGATACTGCTGGCCGCGCAAACCCGTCACCGGTGCCGGGCCGCGCAAACGCCCTATCCAATGGGCATGACGCAACATACTCCGACGATAAACAGAGGTGCGCGTGGAATTTTGCAGATCAATCACGGTATCCCACCGCACCGCGCGCAAACGCCGATACAAGTCCCATTGCCGCGGCAGATGCCATAGCGGTGCCCGGGTATCCACCAGCACTTCATCAATATGCGGGCAGCGCTGCATCAGCCCGACAAAACCGGGCGTGGTAAGCAGGGCCAGATGCGCATGCGGAAAATGCTGGCGGATATCGTGCAATACACCTTCGGCCTGCATGAGATCGCCGAATGCGCCATGCTTGATAATCAGTATGCGCCCGGATCGGATGGGTCTGGTCATGCCACCCCCGCCATGCTGTGATGGAGTCGCCAGGCAAGCTTATGCATAGTGGACGAGGCGGCGGTAGACCGCCAATGTATTGGCCGCCATGACGGGCAATGTCAATTGCCGGGCGGCAAACTCTCGGGCAGGTTGCTGCAAGGCCGCCCATTCTGTGCGCCTGCCCAGCCAGTGGCAAAGGCGCGAGCGCAAGCTGGCAACATCTCCCGTGGGGACAATAAAGTCAGGGGCAAGCACTTCGTTGGCAACAGGCACATCCGTGGCTAAGACGCATGTGCCCATCAACAAGGCCTCATTGCAGACATAGGAAAAGCCCTCCCGCCGTGAGCTGATCAGCACGGCGTCGGCTGATCGCATCAGGCTGGACGCATCGTCCCGGTGTCCGGTCAAAACGCATCGTGTAATGGTGTTCAAGCTCTGCGCGCGCTTTGTCAGTCGTGCATGCTCCGGCCCGTCACCCACAATCAGCACCGCCAGTGGCAAGCCGTCCACCGCCTCCAGCAAAAGATCAAAGCCCTTGGCGTGCACCAGGCGACCCACTGCAACCAGCACGGGGTAATCTGCCGGCAATGCAAAGTGTTGCCTGATATCCAGCGCTGCAGCTTCAGGCGCAACGATGCCGTTATACACCACGGAGGTTTTCTCCGGCGGCAGCGACGCGGCTAATTGCCGGCTGACCGCGATGACATGATCGAATCGGGCATAGAGACGCACATCGCGCTTGATATTGTGCAGGGTGGCGAGCACGGGCAAGGCTAACCATGGCCGCAACTGATTAACCAGAGAGGCGGCTTTGCTGGCCTGGGCATGCACCAGATCAAAGCCGCCGCGACGCAAGGCCAGCAGGAGCTTTAACAGCAACCATGGGTGATAGCGGCCCAGATGCGCGGGTATCGGCATCCGTCCGATATTGGCAGGCAAACTTGCCAGAAAGGCGGCGGGTGCGGCAATGGTGATGTCATGCCCCTGCCGCACCAGCTCGCTGGCGAGTTCACGCACATGCTTTTCCAGCCCGCCATTGCCACGGCTTGCCATGACCATGCAGATATTCATGCGGGCGCTACCTGCTGTGGCAAGCTGGTGAGTTCGTGATAGATAGCCAAGGTGTTTTCCAGCATGGTCTGCAAGCGGAACACCCGGTTTTCCGGCACCTGCGGTGGCTGTTGCAGCCATGCCAGACTGAGTTTCAGCGCCGCCTCCAGATCGCCCACAGCTATCGCGCCCTGTGGCAGCAGCTCGGCCAGCTGCTCGGCCACGCCGCCATGCGCATAGGCAATCACCGGCACCCCAATGCTGAGCGCTTCCATGGTCACCCGGCCAAACGCTTCCGGCTGCCGAGAGAGGGAAAACACAATATGCGACATCGCCATGATGTCGCGGATATCCTGCCGATGGCCGGTAAAGGTGATGCGGTCTGCGACATCCAGTCCCTGGGACTGCAGCTTCAGGTCCTCCAGATACGCTGTCTTGCCCGCCTGCACATCGCCCACCACCAGACCGTGCACATTGGCACCTTGCTGCCGGAGCTGCGCCAGCAAGGTGATGAAATCCTGCTGCCCTTTCCAGCGGGTGAGTCGCGCAGGCAAGGTCAGCAACTGGCGTCCCTGGGTTTCAGGATAATCGCGGTACCACGCCTCCAGCCAATCGGCCCTGGGTTGATAGCCATGGCGATGCACGTCAGGGTCCACGCCGCGGTAATTCAGGCGCAATCGGCCCGCATCCACCGGGTAATGCTGCAAGACATAATCGCGGATCATGTTGGAAATGACGATCACGCGCTCGCCCTTGGTCATGACCGCACTATAGGCAGACACCGAATAGGTGCCATGCACTGTGGTCACCAGGCGCGGGCGTTTGGCAGGGTCCATGCCCTTCCATGCCAGATAGCAGATCCAGGCAGGAAAGCGCGAACGCACATGCAGAATATCCACGGCATGCTCGCGCAGAAAATGCCGCAATGGCCGCACCAGGCGCAGGCTTAAAAAAGATTTGTGGCCGACCGGCCATTGAAAATGTTCGCTGCCCTGCTGTTCCAGCTGCTCAACCAGACGGCCGCCGGCGGACATCACCAGCGAACGGTGGCCCTGCTGCACCAGGTAATGCCCCAGCTCCAGGGTGCCGCGCTCCACGCCACCTGATTCCAGCGCAGGCAGCACTTGCAGCACGGTGAGTCTTTTATGGGTCATGCGAAACAGCTCAGGCGATGGTTGCTGTCGCCACCTGTGGCACGGAGGCTGGCACTGGCTGCAACCAGCGACGCAGTATCCAGTTGGCGCAGCGGTCGGCTTCGGTAAAACCGGCGACCGGGTGCAGGCGCTGCTGATAGTGGGCATCGCTATCAAAGCGTACGATCATGCCTTGCTGCAGCAAGTGCTCCACGCCGCGCGATACCCGGTTTTCCTGCTTCAGAGGCAAGTTCAGCAGCCCCACCGCCACTTGCGCCGTCAGAGCTTCGTAGACCATGGAAACCGAATCTTCCGAGACCCAGGCGGTGGCAGACTGCGCCAGCTGCTCAGCGACCCAGCCCGGCTGGGTCTGGCTGAAAGGCACCACGCGCAGATTGGGGGCTGACAGGCTATGCAGACCGACGATGAAATCCGCCGGCGTGCGACGCGAGGTGGTCAAGGTGTACTGCATCCATGGGCGATGGGCGAGCAACTGGCGAATCTGGGACAGCATGTTCACGGTATCCCAGCCGTAATGGCGCGAGGGCCCGCCTATCATAATCAGGGTTTTGTTTTCCTCATGCCGGCCTTCGGCATGCAAGGGATTCAGTACGCCGCGTGTTTCGATGTAATTGCCGCCGCCACGGTAACGGTCATGCTGGGGAATCAGGCACAGGTCAAACAGGGCCACCGGCAGACTGGGTTGCATCAGCACCACGGCCTTGCCGCCATAAGCACGTCGTGCGGCCAGCATGGGCAGGTGAGTGCGATGCCCGGCGCCGATGATCAGATCCGGCAAAGGCAAGCCACGCGCAAACGGCCAGGTAGCACTGGCAACGTTGAACAGCGACTCCACTTGCCCGCTCACCCGTATATCAAACGACTCGCAGGCCTGATGGCGCTGCAGGGATTTGACCAAGCCCAGCGTCTGGGTTTCGTGCCCGGGCTTTCCATCCAGCAGACGCCAGACGATGATGGGATTAACGGAGGTGCTCATTTCATGGGTGCCTTGGATATGCATGGTCAGCATGTGAGCAAGGCCGACATATACATCGACCTGCGCACGACTGCCGCACACTATAGGCAGGCTTTATTGCGGGCTGACGTCAGAAAGATGACAGCCGCGTGATGGCGGGCTGGAAGTGACAAAGACAGCACATAAAAAAATCCCGAACCGTGTACACGATTCGGGATTCTGTTAGCTCAAGGCATCAGCGCTATTTCTACTGAACGTTGTCCAGCAACTGCTGGCGCCCCTGCGCATCCAGCTTGCCGTACAAGCGATTGATACCGCTGACCACGGCGAGGATGGATGAGGTGACGAGATTCTGGTGCAGGCCTGCGCCATAGACGCTGCCTGCGATGCCGGTCATGCCGAGTTCAGCAAATGCCACGGCCTGGGCATCGGCGCCACCGGTCATGGCACGCTCTTCGTAATCCAGAATATTCACCGGGTAACCCAAGGCATGCACCAGTGCATCTATCGGCCCATTGCCCTCGCCTTCACGCACCACGGTTTCGCCATGCAGGCGCATGGTGAGCTTGATATGTTGCCGGCCAGCATGCTCGGTCAATTCGTGACCGACATAATGCAAGGGCTCCCTGGCAAACAGGTACTCGGCTTCAAAAAGCTGCCAGATCCCTTCGGCTGACACTTCCTGCCCGGTGGCATCGGTCAGCTTCTGTACGGCGGCGCTGAATTCAACCTGCATGCGGCGTGGCATGGACAAGCCGTAACCGCTCTCAAGCAGGTAGGCAATGCCGCCCTTGCCGGACTGGCTGTTGACGCGAATGATGGAATCATAAGTGCGGCCGACATCATGCGGGTCTATCGGCAGATATGGTACTTCCCACAAGGTATCCGGCTGTTGCGCGGCAAAGCCTTTCTTGATCGCATCCTGATGCGAGCCGGAAAAGGCGGTAAACACCAGGTCACCGGCATAGGGATGACGCGGATGCACTGGCAGCTGGGTGCAATCTTCCACCGTGCGCGCAATGGCATTGATATTGGAGAAATCGAGCCCGGGATGCACGCCCTGGGTGTAGAGATTCAAGGCCAGGCTGACCAAGTCGACATTGCCCGTCCGTTCGCCATGACCAAACAAACAGCCTTCGATACGGTCCGCCCCGGCCATCACGGCAAGCTCGGCAGCGGCCACAGCCGTGCCACGGTCGTTGTGCGGGTGCACGCTCAGAATCACGCTATCGCGGCGGGCGAGGTTGCGGTGCATCCACTCAATCTGGTCTGCGTAGAAATTCGGCGTGCCGACTTCCACCGTGGCGGGCAGATTCAGGATCACTTTGCGCTCTGGCGTGGCGCCCCAGGCTTCCGTCACGGCGTCGCAAACTTCCTTGGCAAAGTCGAGCTCGGTGGCGGTAAAGGTTTCCGGGCTGTACTGGAATACCCATTCCGTCTCCGGCTGTTGCTCGGCCAATTCGCGAATCAGGCGAGCGCTGTCGACGGCCAGCTGCTTGACCTGCGGCTTATCCATGCGGAACACGATGCGGCGAAACTCGGGGGCGGTGGCGTTGTAGACATGCACAATGGCACGCCGCGCGCCACGCAAGGCCTCGAAAGTGCGGCGAATCAGGTCTTCGCGCGCCTGCGTCAATACTTCAATGGTGACATCGTCCGGAATATGCTTTTCTTCGATCAGCCTGCGCACGAAGTCAAAATCGGTTTGCGAGGCCGAGGGAAAGGCGACTTCAATCTCCTTGAAGCCGATCTGTACCAGCATCTTGAACATGCGCATCTTGCGCTCGGCGTTCATGGGCTCAAACAAGGCCTGGTTGCCATCGCGCAGGTCGGTACTCATCCAGATGGGAGGATGGGTAATGGTCTTGCCTGGCCATTGCCGGTCAGCCAGTGCCACCGGCGTAAATGGTCGGTATTTCTTATTTGGTTGCTTCAACATCATGGTCATTCCTGTTCTTGATAATTCGTTACTAGACAAAGACGTAGTCTGTGGCACACAGGTTGTCAGGCAGCCACCGGCACATGGCCTGACAACCGGTCATTAGTCGTTCGCAAAGCAAAAACACAATATTCAACATGGGGGTCGCTCTTTCTGAAATAGCGATGGATCAGCCCCGGTCTCACACGAGACGGGCAGCGGGTAAAGCCAACAATAGGGGGAGAATTTAGATGCGCGCGACGCGCAGCAGTCGCAGGCCGAGGAGGTCGGCCAGCTGCAGGGAGAGTGCGGAGATGTTCAAAAATTGACGCATGGCAGCATCTTAATCAATCTGCCGCCATGCGTCAAACAGCAAAAAACGCTATCAGGCCAGATGCTTGCGGATTTCCTGTGCTGCCTGATTGAGGGCAGCCCGGGCAGGCGGTGTCAATGCGAGTGCATTGAGCAAGCCAAAATCATGGATGGTGCCAATGTAACGAGTGGCAGTCACCTTGACGCCCGCCTCATTCAGCAGACGAGCATAGGCTTCGCCTTCATCGCGCAGCACATCGCATTCCGCGGTCTGGATCAAGGCAGGCGGCAAGCCCTGCAACTGCTCGGGATCGGCCTTCAAAGGCGACGCATAGACCTCGGCGCGCGACTCATCATTGGTCGTGTAATTGTCCCAGAACCACTTCATCATGTTGCGCGTGAGGAAATAGCCATCTTCAAAATCGTCGTATGAGCCGGTATCGAAATTGGTATCGGTCACCGGCCAGAACAAGGTTTGATGACGGATGGTCGGACCGAAACGGTCTTTGGCCATCAGGCAAACTGCGGTGGCCATATTGCCGCCGGCGCTATTGCCCGCCACGGCGAGTCGCTGACCATCCAGCCCTACCTCGTATCCATTTTCAGCTATCCATTTGGTGGCGAGATAGGCCTGAATCACCGCTGTCGGATACTCCGCCTCGGGCGACCGTGTGTAATTGACGAACACCACCGCACAGCCTGACAGCACGGCAATGTCACGTACCAGGCGTTTATGCGTAGGGAAATCGCCCAGCACCCAGCCTCCACCGTGAAAGAACATCACCACCGGCAAAGGCGCCGTGCCGGAGGCCGCGGGGCGTACGATATCAAGCTCGATGACGTGGCCTTCGCAATCGATCGTCAGTTGCCGCGTGTCAATGCCGCTGAGGTCGACCACGGTTTCCTGTTGCGCCTGTTCCAGCACCTGCCGTGCTTCGGCTGGGCTCAGCTTCTCCATGGGGGTGCTGTCCGCCTCGGCCAATGTTTGCAGAAAAGCACGCGTTTCAGGGTCCATTCCGCGGTATGGGTCTTGTGTAAAGGGTTTAATCAACGGATCAAGTATGTTCACAATATCTCTCCATCACAGGGTGAAAAACCGCTTTTGTAGCGGTGCATCGGGATATTGTGGAGGCATCGAAGGCGAGGCGATGCCCGGCACTGGCTGATTTGCTTGTAGGCGCATCTTGCCGTTTGGGTGGTAAATGCAATGAAAAGGCTGGCCACATGCCGGGCCAGCCTTTTTTCAGTATGGCGGACGATCCGCCATCAAGGCGTATTAAAAAGTGCCTTTCTGGATGAACTCGACCTTGTAACCATCGGGGTCTTCAATAAAGGCAATGACCGTGGTGCCGTGCATCATGGGACCAGCCTCACGAACAACCTTGCCGCCTGCCTGCTTCACGGCTTCACAGGCTTTGTAGGCATCGTCCACCTCGATGGCGATATGGCCATAGGCATTGCCCTTGTCGTAACTTTCGGTGCCCCAGTTATAGGTCAGTTCCAGCACAGTGTTGTCCTGTTCGTTGCCGTAACCGACAAACGCCAGGGTGAATTTGCCGTCCGGGTATTCGTGTTTGCGCAACACCTGCATGCCCAGCACCTGGGTGTAAAACGCAATGGATTTATCAAGATTGCCGACGCGCAGCATGGTGTGTAACAGTCGCATGGTCTCTCCTCATGGCAGTTTATTGTTGAATTAACTGCCCTATTATAGGCCTTCGCTATAGGCCTTTGCAGACTTATAGGCCTATGCGGGCTGCTGCTGAAGCCAGTCACGATAAAGCTCGGGCTCACCGCGCAAACTTCCGGCTTCCCCCTGATAGCCTGCCGTGCCATGTACGGGATAGAACTGCCAGCGCAGCTCCAGCGTCTCGCGCTCTCGCGTGCGGCTGAAGTCACGGATGAAGGCATTCACATGCTGCAGCAAGGTATAGCTGGCCGGATCATCGGCGACAGCCACCGTGTAATACCAGGGGCTGGGCGCGATATTGCCATTGAGCAACTCAATGCGGCCATGCCAGGGACTGTCCTTGCCATTGCAGGCCCAGGCAAAGATGGGCTGGTCTACGGCAAAGGCGTCGATCTTGCCATCGGCAAGCGCATCGTGAATGATGGACTGATCGGTGTAGGCAATCAGGTTGGCCAGCCGTATGGTGCCGCGCTCCTCGCGCTTGTGCTTGCTCCAGCGCAGACCTGCCGCCTCCAGCGTGGCAAAGGCGCCAGGGTCGTTGATGCAGCCCAGCACCTTGCCCTGCAGACTGCCCAGGCCGCTGATGCGCTCATCCCCTGCCCGCCGCGCCAGCATGTAATGCAAATAGGTATAGGCATCGGAATAAGCGACCTTGTAATAGCTGGCACTGGGCGGCAAGGCACTCCACACCAGATCCGCCTCCGGTTCGCCGCGACTGCGGCCGATGTGCAGCAAATCCACGCATTGATCCCAGGGATGCTCGATAAACTCGATCTGCACGCCGAGGTAACGCGCAAAGGCCGTAGCATATTCCACATCCAGTCCGCGCAATGCTTCACCGGGGCGCAGCCGGAACGACAAGCCCTTGAATGAAGGCTCAATCGCCACGCGCAAAACCCCGCGCTGCAAAATATCGTTCAGGCGATCATAAGCCTGTGGTTTGTAGCCGCCATCCTTGCGCAGTACACGCGCCAAATGCAGGGGCAGTTGCAGCTCGGTGACGCCAGCACTTTTCTGCAAATCTTCAGCCAGCTCCTTGGCCCAGGCCACTTTGACGCGCTGCCCCTGGTAACTGCCGCGATCCAGATGGTGCATGGTCTCGATCACCTTGCCATGCTCCACCAGTGTCTGCATGGAAGTACGTATCTCGCCAAACGCCTGCTGCACCTTGGAAAACGCCGCCACCGTCTGCTTGTCCACCTGGTCGACATTTTCGCGGCTGGAATGCCCGAAGCCGATCAGCTGCTGCTGAAAATCCTTGAAATCCAGCATCTGCGAGACTTCATTCGCATTCTGGACGGTATGCCGCGCCAGCTGGCGCACATGATCCGCCACCACGCTGAAACTGCGCCCCGCCTCACCGGCGTGCGCGGCCTGTATGGCGGCATTGACGGCAATCAGCTCCAGTTCGCGGCCCACGCGCTCCAGGCCCCGCACCACCTCATTCACCTTGGTCAGTTTTTCTGACAAGCTTTGCTCCAGTTGCCACAAGCCTTGCGACAACTCACTGCTGGCTTGCGAGAAATCCTGCTGGGATTGCTCGCGCAGCTGTTCGGCTTCGTGCATGCTGGTTTGCATACGCTCGGTGACCGCCTCCACTTCCATGGTCATTGCACCAACACGGTTCTCCACTTCGACAAAACGCGCCGACTGGGTGCTTTCGGTATTGAGCAATTGGCGCATCAGATGCGAGAGCCGCGCTCCCAGGCCGGCAATGCTGATATTGGCATCTGGCGGGCGTGTCGACATGGCAGACGTCGCTGGCGCAGCAGATGCGCTGCGATCAGGCGCCTCATAAGAGGTAAGCGAAGAGGAAACCGGCGTCATGTTAATCCTAGGCAATGAAGTCCGTGCAATGGACGATATGGCTGTATGCAGGCAAAAATTATGCCTGAAGATTAACAATGTTTACTTACATGAAAAATTCCCGCCTGGATAAACGGAGGAACTCAGGCTTTGCCGACCAGTTTCAGGTATTTCTGATAGAGCTGATCGCGGTTTTCCACGACATCGGGATCCAGGGGAATACAGCTGACCGGGCAGACATCCTGGCACTGCGGTTTATCGAAATGCCCCACACACTCGGTGCAAAGGGCAGGATTGATGACGTAGATTTCAGCGCCCTGGGAAATGGCCCCATTGGGGCAAGCCGGTTCGCACACATCGCAATTGATGCATTCATCGGTAATCATTAATGCCATGAAAAAACCCTATCGACCCGCCGCGTGGTCCAGTTTGCGCTGGATATGCGCCTGCACCAGCGGGGAGACAAAATTGCTGACATCGCCATTAAGCCGGGCGATCTCCCGCACCAGACTGGCAGAGATGAACATGTATTGCTCGGCCGGCGTCAGGAAGAGCGTTTCCACTTGGGGAAACATATTGCGATTCATGCCCGCCAGCTGGAACTCATACTCAAAGTCAGACACCGCGCGCAAGCCGCGTATCACCACACGGGCACCCTGCGCCTGCACGAACTCCATCAGCAAGCCCGAAAAGCCCATCACGTGGACGTTGGAGCAATCCTGCAAGACCTCAGAGGCCATGGAGACGCGCTCGTCCAGCCCGAAGAAAGGTGACTTGCCCGGACTTTGCGCCACGGCCACAATCACCCGGTCAAACAGGCCCGCCGCGCGGCGCACGATATCCTCATGACCGCGGGTGATGGGATCAAACGTACCAGGGTAGACGACGGTCAGGCCGCCAGAAGATTCATTCGTTTGCATCCGCCAATTTTAACAGGTGATAGCAAACATTGCCCGCTTTGCCGCTTTTCAGCACCTGCCACGGCGCGCTGTCTGCCAGCACGTACTCGGCTTCGACATACACCCGGCCATCGGGTGCCAGCAAAGCGGCCACCGCTGGCAACAGCTTGTCCAGCCAGCCCTGGTTGTAGGGCGGATCCAGAAAAATCACATCAAAACTGCCAGCCTCCAGTTTGGCGGATGGCGCACTCAACAACTGCGCGGCATCGGCATTGAGCAGGCTGGCGCCATCGGCGCTTAGCAGGGTTTTGCTGGCCTGCAGCGCGCGGAATGCGGGCAGGGATTTCTCCACCATCACCACTTCACGAGCGCCACGCGACAACGCCTCAAAGCCCAGCGCACCGGTGCCGGAAAACAGGTCCAGACAACGCATGCCATGCAGATCCTGCCCCAGCCAGTTGAACAGAGTCTGCCGCACGCGATCCGGCGTCGGGCGCAAACCGGGACCATCGGGGAAACTCAACAGGCGGCTGCGCCAGGTGCCGCCGCCTATGCGTACTTTGTTGACTCCACCCGTCTTGCTGACAGCCTTAGTTGCCACCGACCACCACCGTGACCAGTTTGTGGGTATCAATACGGCGACTGAATGCATCCTTGATCTGGGCCGTGGTCACGCTATTGATATTTTTGTTGAAATCTTCCAGATAGGTCAGTGGCAGCTTGTAGAAGCCGATCACTGCCAGGTAATCCAGAATCTTGCTGTTGCTGTCTAGGCGTAGCGGAAAACCACCGGTGATATTCTGCTTGGCCGCCACCAGCTCGGCTTCGGTCACGCCGCCCTGCATGAATTTTTCCAGGGTCTGCTCCACCACTTTCATCGCTTCCGCAGATTGCTCGCGCTTGGTTTGCAAACCGATCTGGAATGGCCCCAGCTCGGCCATGGGCATGAAGTAGCTATACACGCTGTAGACCAGCCCGCGCTTCTCGCGCACCTCTTCAGTCAGGCGTGAAACAAAGCCACCGCCACCGAGAATGTAATTGCCGACATAGAGGGGAAAGTAATCCGCATCGCCGCGCTTGACGCCAGGGTAACCCAGCAGAATATGAGACTGGGTCGCCGGATGCTGGATGCGCTCATCCACGGCACGCTCAGGGAAAGTCACTGCTGGCAAAGCCGGTTGCGCCTCCACGGCAGGCAGTTTTGCTGTCAGGCGCTCGGCAATCTGGTTCGCTTCTTCGCGCGTCATGTCGCCTATCATGGCAATCACCGCGCCTTTAGCGCCGTAGTGCTGCTGGTAAAACGCCTGCAGATCATCCCGCTTCAGTGCGGCAATGGTTTCCGGCTCGCCTCCGTCATCCAGCGCATAAGGGTGCTTGCCGTACAAGGCTTTCATGAAGGCCTTGCTGGCGATGCTTTCAGGCTGGGTCGCAGCTTCCTGCAGACCGGCAATGGCGCGGGCTTTCTCGCGCTCCAGCGTCGCCTGTGGGAAATCAGGCTGTTGCAGCACCTTGGCGAAAATATCCAGCGCCTGCTCGCGCTCGCGGGCCTGACTCAGGGTGCGCAGCTTGAAGGCGGCACGGTCTGCATCCAGCTCGCCACCCATGATGGCCCCGACATCGGCCATCTTGCGCGAGATTTCCTCATCGCTCATCCCGGCCGCGCCCAGGGTCATCAGATAGCGCGTCATGCCTGCCAGGCCGGATTTATCGGCCACATCGCGTGCGCTGCCCGCTGCAAAATTGACGCTGAGATCAATGATGGGCAAATCGTGATTTTCAACAAAGTAAACATCGGCGCCATTGGCGGTTTTCCATTGCTGGATATTCACCGCCGCCTGGGCAGATACGCTCAACAGCACGGCGGCCATGCCTGTCAGGCATTTTGCGTAAAGTTTTTTGATCAACATGGGGTTACCTTTGAATTCCGTAAGTTCAGTGTCTGGGCAAGACGCTCGGCCCTGCCCGGTTGCCGGGATTAATGATCGCTGGGCCGGCCCTTGGGCTTGGCGTTAGGATCAATCGGCTGCGGATCCAGCGTCGCCACGGTGAGGTTGTCACGCGTGAGATATTTGCGCGCCACTTCCTGCACCTGCTGCGGTGTCACCTGCTTCAGCTTCTCGGGGTAATCCTTGAGAAAGCGCCATGAGAAACCGATGGTTTCAAGCTGGCCAATCTGCATGGCCTGGTTGAACATGGAATCGCGTTGGTACACATCCGCCGCAATCACCTGCGCCTTGACGCGGTTCAGCTCATCCTCGGTGACACCGGATTGCTTGATATCCTCGATCTGCTGCAATAGCGCAGCCTCAATGTCAGCGGCGGTCTTGCCTTCACTGGGCGAGCCATCCAGCTCAAACAGGCTGGTCGCACCGCGCTGGGTAAGGTCATAGCCTGCGCCCACATCCACGGCGATCTGCTGGTTGCGCACCAGATTCTGCGTCAGGCGGGCCGAGGCATTGCCATCCAGCACACCGGCCAGTATCTCCAGCGCGTAGGGTTCCCAGTCATTGACCGGATCCCGCAGGGCCGGCACATGGTAGCCCATCAGCACATAAGGCAAGCGGGCGGGCGCCTTGACGATCAGACGACGCTCACCTTTTTGTGCGGGTTCCAGCTGCGGCTTGCGCACGGGCAATTTGCGCGGCTTCAGCGGGCCAAAATATTGCTGGGCCAGCTTGTAGACTTCCTGTGCCTTCACATCACCGACCACGACTACGGTCGCATTGTTGGGGGCATACCAGTTGTTGTACCACTCGCGTGCATCTTCCACGGTCATGTTTTCGAGGTCATTCATCCAGCCCACCACCGGGCGGGCATAGGGGTGCGCCTGAAACACCACAGACTGATATTGCTCCGCCACGGTGGATTGCGGCTTGTCTTCCGTGCGCCAGCGGCGCTCTTCCATCACCACCTTGATTTCCTTGGAGAACTCTTCCTTGGTCAATTGCAGATTGGCCATGCGGTCGGATTCAAGCTTGAATGACAGTGGCAGCTTGGATTTTTCCAGCTGCTGGTAATAGGCGGTGTAATCGCGGCTGGTAAAGGCATTTTCACGGCCACCGGCTGCGGCCACCAGGCGGGAGAACTGGCCTGGCTTTACGTTCTTGGTGCCTTTGAACATCATGTGTTCCAGCAAGTGGGCCACGCCGGTCTTGCCGTTCACTTCATCAATACTGCCAGCGCGATACCACACCTGCGACACCACGACCGGGGAGCGATGATCTTCCTGCACGATCAGACGCAGGCCATTGCTGAGCTTGAATTCCTGGGTTTCTGCGGCGGCTACGCCGGGTAATGTGACACTGGGCACCAGGCCCAGCAGCATGACGATCCTGACTAATTTGCGACTCAACACCTTATTGTTCTCCTTTGATTAGAGCAGCAACCACACCCCGCGGTGCATGCCTGGCAGCATCCCCTCGCGCGGTAACGTTCCTTGCTCTTCAGCATCATTATAGCCAAGGCGCCTGACGGCCCGATCAACTTTCAAGCCAGCAGTGCCGTGGGCTATGCAACGTACAGGCGTCTGACCCATGACCAATCACTTAGTTTCGCGGTGCGATGGCGTGAATAGATTCGTGCATGGGCGGCCGAATACGACTAAAATAAGGCGAAATTCTAGTTGAAGCGTATGTTCGATTTTTTCAAAAAAGACAAGACACCCCCTCCCACGCCAGATGTGCCAGCCAGCACCCCTGCGCCCGAGACTCCCGCCGCTCCAGCCCCCACGGAATCTGCCGCTGAAAACAAGCTGAGCTGGACTGAGCGTCTGAAAAACGGCCTGGCAAAAACACGCAGCCAGCTGGGCAATCAGCTGGCCAGCCTGTTCGGTGGCGGCAAGATCGATGAAGATGTATACGAAGAGCTGGAAACCATCCTGCTCACCTCCGATGTTGGCGTCGCCGCCACGCAAGCGCTGCTGGAACAGATACGCCAGCGCGTAAAACGCCAGAGCCTGAGCGACACCACCCAGCTGAAACAGGCCCTGAAAGATGCCCTGCTAGAGCTGCTGGCCCCGCTGGAAAAACCGCTGGTAACCACCACCCACCAGCCGTTTGTCATCATGCTGGCCGGCGTCAATGGGGCTGGCAAAACCACCAGCATCGGCAAGCTGGCCAATCTGTTTCAGGCGCAAGGCAAATCCGTGCTGATCGCCGCCGGCGATACCTTCCGTGCCGCCGCTCGCGAGCAATTGCAAGCCTGGGGTGATCGCAACAATGTGCATGTGGTTGCCCAGGAAAGTGGCGATCCGGCTGCCGTGATTTTTGATGCAGTGAACTCCGCCAAGGCACGCAATATTGATATCGTGCTGGCCGACACCGCCGGCCGCCTGCCAACCCAGCTCAACCTGATGGAAGAAATTCGCAAGGTGCAGCGTGTGATCGGCAAGGCATTGCCGGGCGCGCCGCATGAAATCCTGCTGGTGCTGGATGCCAATACCGGCCAGAACGCCATCAGCCAGGTCAAGGCGTTTGATGATGCCCTGGGCGTGACCGGCCTGGTGCTGAGCAAGCTGGATGGCACGGCCAAGGGCGGTGTGATCGCGGCGATTGCCCAGGCGCGGCCCATCCCCATCCGTTATATCGGCGTGGGCGAAAGCATTGCCGACCTGCGGCCGTTCAAGGCAGAGGAATTTGTAGATGCGCTGTTTTCGTGATGGGCTTTTCATACACGCTGCGCAGGAGCCGAGATGATTAAATTTGACCAGGTCAGCAAACGCTACCCCGGCAGTGAGCAAATCCTGCGCAATGTCAGTTTCAGTATTGAACCAGGCGAACTGGTATTTGTTGCGGGAGCGTCAGGTGCCGGTAAAAGTACATTACTAAAGCTGATCGCCGCCACCGAACGGCCAACCTCAGGCACCGTCCTGATCGGCAACCAGAATGTCAGCAAGCTGCGTGCCGCGGCACTGCCCTTTTTGCGCCGCAAATTCGGCCTGGTGTTTCAGGATCACAAGCTGCTTTACGACCGCAACTGCTTTGAAAATGTCGCCTTGCCGCTTTATATCAATGGCATTACCGGTCATGAAGCCGGCAAGCGCATACGCGCCGCGCTGGACAAAGTCGGCCTGCTCGGCAAGGAAAAAGCCATGCCCATCACCCTGTCAGGTGGCGAACAGCAGCGGCTGGCGATTGCCCGTGCCGTGGTCAGTCGGCCGTCCATCCTGATTGCAGATGAACCGACCGGCAACCTGGATGAAGGCTATGCCGAAGAAATCATGGCGATCTTCTACGCTTTTCAGCAAGTGGGCGTCACCGTTATTGTCGCCACGCATGACCAGCATGAAATCGCGAACTCAGGGGCACGGGTGCTGCGCCTGGAGCAAGGAACCCTGACAGCATGAAACATTGGATAAATCAGCACACGCAGGCTTTGCGCCTGGTATTTGGTCGCATGCGTCACCGCCTGCTCGCCACGCTGGTGATGTGGTGCGTGATGGGCGTGACCGTATGCCTGCCCGCCATCCTGTTTGTCATCGTGGATAACCTGAACCGCCTGACCGGCAATATCAGCACCGAACCGCAAATCAGCGTCTTCATGAAACTGGATGCCGAGCCGGGCAGCGTTACACGCCTGCAGCAATGGCTCACCCAACAGAAGGATGTTGCCCGCGTTACGTTCATCAGCAAGGATGCCGCCTGGAAACAACTGCAGCAGGAAACAGCTGGCGCCATCAATCTGGAGAAGAATCCCCTGCCTGATGCATTCCAGGTCGCTCCGCGCAACCATGATCCGGCCGCAATCGAGGCCCTGCAATCCCGCATACAAAAGCAGCCCGGTGTAGAACTGGCGCAGATGGATGCCACCTGGATCAAGCGCCTGTACGCGATCCTGGAGCTGAGCAAGAAGGCTTTGCTGGTGCTGGTGGGCTTGCTCGGCTTTGCCCTGCTCGCCATCATCGGCAACACCATCCGCCTGCAAGTGGTCACGCAGCGCGAGGAGATCGAAGTCAGCAAGCTGATCGGCGCCACCAATCGATTCATCCGTCGCCCGTTCCTGTATGCAGGCATGGTCTATGGCCTTGGCGGCGGCATTGCCGCCCTGCTGCTGCTGGCGGGCGTGATTCAGCTGTTCAATTATTCGATTGCCGACATCGCCGCCCTGTATGCCAGTGATTTCCATCTCGGCATGCCACAGCCGTTTGTCTGCCTGGCCATTGTCCTGATCCCGGTCGCCCTGGGCTGGCTCGGGTCCTATGTCGCCGTCGGTCGCTCGCTTGCCAAGCTTGAATCCAGCCGCTGAGCCCCCATCTTTTTTTCATTATGCAAACCGTCAAGAAAATCGCCACCTCCCGCATGCCCACCTCGCATGGGGATTTCACCTTACATATCTATCGATCAGACAATGATCCGCAAGGCCTGCAAGACCAGGTGGCCCTTGTCGCTGGCGAGCTGAAGCCAGGCCAGGAAGAAGTGCTGGTACGTCTGCACTCCGAATGCCTGACCGGCGATGTCCTGGGATCCAGACGTTGCGATTGCGGCGAACAACTCGCCAAGTCGCAAGAAACCATTTCAAAAGCCGGCTGCGGCGTGATTCTCTACCTGCGCGGACACGAAGGCCGTGGCATAGGTCTTGCCCATAAAATCAAGGCTTATGCGCTGCAAGACCAGGGCCGCGATACGGTACAAGCCAATCTGGAACAAGGCCTGCCGATTGATGCCCGCAGCTACGAACTGGCCGCCGCCATGCTGCGCGACCTCGGGCTGCAACGCATCCAGCTGCTGACCAACAACCCTGAAAAAGTCACCCGCCTGCAGGCAGCAGGCATTTCCGTCAGCCGTCGCGTACCGCTGCTGATCACCCCCAACCAGAATAACGCCGAATACCTGCAAACCAAGCGGACCAAGCTGGGGCACTATCTTTAGTAGTCGCATTAGCTTGTGCATACAGACATAAAAAAACAGGCCTTGAAGGCCTGTTTTTTTATTCTTGTCCGCTTACTGAGATTGCCAGCTCACGGAAGTCAGTACTGGTTGCAGCTTACTTCTCGGCAAACGCACGCTCAATCACGTAGTCGCCCAGATCGCCAATACGCTTGGAAACCTGCAAGCCAGCGGCATCCAGAATGCGGCAGGTGTCTTCCAGCATTTGCGGGCTGCCGCACAGCATGGCGCGGTCGGTTTCCGGGTTCAGCGGTGGCAGACCGATATCGGCAAACAGCTTGCCGTTTTCCATCAGGTCGGTCAGGCGGCCTTCGTTGCGGAAAGGCTCGCGCGTCACGGTGGGGTAGTAGATCAGCTGGTTCTTGACCTGCTCACCGAAGTATTCGTTTTCTGGCAATTCCTTGGTGATGAAGTCTTCGTAGGCCAGGTCATTCACGCGGCGTACACCGTGTACCAGAATCACTTTTTCAAACTTCTCGTAGATTTCAGGATCCTGGATCAGGCAGATGAAGGGGGCGAGACCAGTACCGGTGGACAACAGGTAGAGGTTCTTGCCGGGCTTGAGGTCAGACAACAGCAGCGTGCCGGTAGGCTTGCGGCCAACCAGGATGTCATCACCGACTTTCAGGTGTTGCAGGCGCGAGGTCAGCGGACCGTTCGGCACCTTGATGCTGAAGAATTCGAGGTCTTCGGCGTAGTTGGCGCTGGCGATACTGTAGGCACGCATCAGCGGCTTGCCATCCACTTGCAGGCCGATCATGACGAACTGGCCGTTTTCAAAACGCAGGCCAGCGTCACGCGTGGTGGTGAACGAAAACAGACTGTCATTCCAATGCTTTACCGACAACACTTTTTCGGTATTAAACGCGCTCATAGTTCTTTATCTTTCAAATGGTTAATTGATTAGCGATCAGCCAAGGGCGGCATTGAGTTCAGGCAGGGCCTTGAACAGGTCGGCCACGAGGCCGTAATCCGCATGCTTGAAGATCGGGGCATCGGGATCGTGGTTAATGGCGACGATCACCTTGCTATCCTTGATACCGGCCAGATGCTGCATGGCGCCGGAAATACCGACCGCAATATACAGCTCAGGCGCAACCACGGTACCGGTCTGCCCAACCTGGAGGTCGTTGGGGGCAAAGCCGGCATCCACGCAGGCGCGGGTGGCACCAATGGCGGCATTCAGCTTGTGGGCCACTGGTTCCAGCAGGGTGTTGAACTGCTCACCCAGGCTACGGCCACCGGAAATCACCACGTTTGCCGTGGCTAACTCGGGACGGTCCGACAGGTTGCGTTGCTCGCTCACCCAGCGCACCTTGGCAAATGCGGCCGGCGCAGCAGCGCTGGTAATTTCCGCATTGGCACCATTTGCAGCAGCCTCAAACGAGGTCGCGCGTACGGTGACAACCTGCACAGCATCGCTGCTTTGCACGGTTGCCAGAATATTGCCGGCATAGATCGGGCGCACATAGGTAGCAGGCGCCTGAATCTCGACCACGTCCGACACCATGCCCACATCCAGCAGCGCCGCTACACGTGGCAGCACGCCTTTGCCCAGCGTGCTGTGCGCAGCCACGATCACCTGATACTCAGCGGCGATCTGTTGCACAGCAGCCGCCACATCTTCCGCCAGCAGATGCACCAGGTGCGGTGCTTCCACCTTGATTACCTTGGCCACACCGGCAATAGTGGCCGCTTCTGCAGCCACAGCCGATACATCGGCACCTGCCACCAGCAGGTGGATAGGGTGTTGCCACGCCGCCGCTGCGGTCACGGCCTGACGGGTGGATTGCTTAATATGCTGGCCATCGTGTTCGGCCAAAATCAATACGCTCATGCCAATACCTTTTCAATACGCAGTTTTTCGACCAGCTCAGCCACACTGTTGAGTATCACACCGGGCTTTCGCGGGGCAGGCTCGGCAACATTCAGCAGGCTGAGGTGCGAGGCAAAGTCCACGCCCAGCTCAGTGCCTGCAATCACGTCAATCGGCTTTTTCTTGGCCATCATCATGTTGGGCAGCTTGATAAAGCGCGGCTCATTGAGGCGCAAATCTGCCGTCACAATGGCGGGCAGTTGCAAGGCGACGGTTTCGGTACCGCCATCCACTTCACGGTTCACTTCGATTTCGTTGCCATTGACCTTGATTTCAGAAGCAAATAGGCCTTGGCCCGCGCCGAGCAAGGCGGCCAGCATCTGGCCTGCCTGACCGGCATCGTCGTCAATCGCCTGCTTGCCCAGCAGAATCAGGTCAGGCTGCTCGCGACCTGCCACCGCCTTCAGCAGCTTGGCCACACCCAGTGGCTGCAGCTTGCCTTCGGCTTGCACCAGCACGGCACGGTCCACACCCATCGCCAGCGCGTGACGCAAGGTGTCCTTGCTGTTTTCAGCGCCGATGGACACGGCCACGATTTCCGTGGCGATGCCTTTTTCCTTGAGGCGCAGCGCTTCTTCCACTGCGATTTCATCGAAGGGATTGATGCCCATCTTGACGCCGCTGATCTCGACGTCGGAGCCATCCTGCTTGACGCGAGGCACGATGTTGTAATCCACCACGTGCTTCACTGCCACCATAATTTTCATGCACATACTCCTGGACTGTATTGCCGTGTATTTTAAACGACACTAAAATATCTATTAAATTGATTATATTAATAATCTATATCTGCAAAACCTATATGCGCTATACCCTGAGACAACTGGAAGTATTTGTCGCCATCGCGCGCCTGGAGAATGTCTCCCGGGCGGCAGAGGCGCTATCGCTGTCGCAATCGGCTGCCAGCACGGCCTTGGCCGAGTTGGAGCGCCAGTTTGATTGCCAGTTCTTTGATCGTCTTGGCAAATTGCTCAAGCTGAACGATCTGGGGCGTAGCCTTTTGCCGATGGCGGCCGCATTGCTCGATCAGGCTTCGGAAATCGAACATGTTCTGCAAGGCAAGACCACACTGGGTCTGCTCAGGGTGGGCGCCACATTGACAATCGGCAATTATATCGCAACTCTGCTCATCGGTTCCTTTATGAAACAACATGATGAGTGCCAAATTGAGCTGCACGTACAAAATACCAATGCAATTTTGCAGCAAGTCGCCAATTACGACCTCGATCTGGGGCTGATCGAAGGCAATTGCCAGCACCCCGACCTTGCCGTGGAGCCGTGGCTGGATGACGAACTGGTGGTGTTCTGCGCCCCCGATCACCCCTTGGCCAACAAGCCCGGCGTCAGCCTGGAAGACCTGCTGGAAGAGACCTGGATTTTGCGGGAAGTGGGCTCCGGCACCCGCGAAACTTTTGACCATGCGATGCGCCATCATCAATCTAGGCTTAAAATACGCCTGACGCTGGAACATACCGAAGCCATCAAACGCGCGGTGGAATCCGGCCTTGGTATAGGCTGCATCTCGCGCCTGGCGCTGCGCGATGCCTTCCGGCGCGGCAGCCTGGTGCCGATTGAGATGCCCGAGCTGGATCTGCGTCGCCAGTTCATGTTTGTCTGGCACCGCAAAAAGTACCTCACCGCCAGCATCCGCGCCTTTCTGGATTACTGCCGGGCGTTTACCGTGGATGCCGGGCGCAGCGACCAGATTGCCTTACCCATTATCAAATAGCATTTTGATTTAAATACTGATTTAACTGAAAGACCACCATGCAACGCGATGTCATGAATTACGATGTACTGATTGTTGGCGCAGGCCCGGCCGGGCTCTCTGCCGCCATCCGCCTCAAGCAACTGGCCGCCGCCGAAGAACGCGAAATCAGTATCTGCATCCTGGAAAAAGGCAGCGAAGTGGGCGCCCATATTCTTTCGGGCGCGGTCATCGACCCCATCGCATTGAATGAACTCTTCCCCGACTGGAAAGCCCTGGGCGCACCCTTGCACACCCCTGTGAGCGAAGATCACTTTCTGTTTCTGACAGAAAAAGGCGGCTTTACCATTCCGGAAAAACTGCTGCCGCCGCTCATGAGCAACCACGGCAATTACATCATCAGCCTGGGTAACCTCACGCGCTGGCTGGGCGAGCAGGCCGAAGCGCTGGGCGTGGAAATCTACCCTGGCTTTACCGGCTACGACCTCCTGTATGACGAATCCGGCGCGCTTAAGGGCGTCGTCACCGGCGACATGGGCGTGGCACGCGATGGCACCGAAAAGCCTGGCTTCGCGCCCGGCATGGAGTTGCATGCCCACTACACCCTGATTGCCGAAGGCACCCGCGGCTCGCTCACCCGCAAGCTGGAGCAGCAATTTCAGCTGCGCGACAAGGCCGAACCGCAAAAGTACGGCATCGGCTTCAAGGAGCTATGGCAGCTTGACCCCAGCCAGCACAAGGCGGGGCTGGTCATGCACGCACAAGGCTGGCCGCTGGACAACGACACTGGTGGCGGCGCCTTCATCTATCACCTCGAAGACAATATCGCCGCCATCGGCTATGTGGTGCATCTGAATTACAGCAACCCGTACCTTAGCCCGTTTGAGGAATTCCAGCGCTTCAAGACGCACCCGAAAATCGCCCCCATGCTGGCAGGCGCCAAGCGCATCAGCTATGGCGCACGCACCATCAACGAAGGTGGCCTGCAATCGCTGCCCACGCTGGTGTTCCCCGGTGGCGCGCTGATCGGCTGCGCAGCGGGCCTGGTGAATGTGCCCCGCATCAAGGGCAGCCACAATGCCATGAAATCCGGCATGCTGGCCGCCGAATCCGTATTTGAAGCCCTGGGCAGCGAACGCTCGCACGACATTCTCAGCAGCTATCAGGAAAAACTGCGCGCCTCCTGGATCTGGCAAGACCTCGACGCCGTGCGTAACGTCAAGCCTGCCCTCTCGCGCTTTGGCAGCCTGCTCGGCTCGGCTTATGGCGGCTTTGAAATGTGGCTCGCCCGCGCTGGCATTCGCACGCCATGGACACTCAAGCACGGCAAGGCCGACAACGAATGCCTGCAAACCAAAGACCAGGCCACGCGCATCGCCTACCCGAAACCCGACGGCGTGCTGACCTTTGATCGCCTGTCGTCCATCTTCCTCTCCAACGTGCAGCACGATGAAGACCAGCAAGTTCACCTGACGCTGAAAGATGCTTCGGTGCCCATCACCGTGAACCTCGCCAAATACGACGCCCCGGAGCAACGCTATTGCCCGGCGGGGGTGTATGAGATCGTGGAAGAAAACACCGATCCGCGCCTGCAGATCAACGCCGCCAATTGCATCCATTGCAAAGCCTGCGACATCAAGGACCCGACGCAGAATATCGTGTGGGTAACGCCGGAAGGCGGCGGCGGGCCCAACTATGTGAATATGTAGGCATGTTCGCAACAGGGATGGCGGTGATGCCGCGCCATCCCTGTCCACGCTCTAATGACTGCATAGATGCCACATACCATCAACCCCATAAAATCAAAACGATAAGAGATCCAACATGAGTCAAATCCCTCCCTGTCCCCAATGCAGTTCCATCTACGGCTATGAAGACCGCAATATGCTGGTCTGCCCGGAATGCGGCCATGAATGGACGCCCGGTGAGGCAGCCCCTACCGCAGCCGATGGCCTGGTCGTGCATGATGCCAATGGCAATTTGCTGGCAGATGGCGATACCGTCACCGTGATCAAGGACCTGAAAGTCAAAGGCTCCTCACTGGTGGTCAAGGTCGGCACCAAGGTCAAGAACATCCGTCTGGTCGATAGCGACCACAATATCGACTGCAAGATTGATGGCGTAGGTGCCATGAAACTGAAATCGGAATTTGTTAAAAAGGCCTGATCAAGCGGCCATCACACCCGCCACCACCACAAAGGGATGATATGGAAGCCAGCTTTTGGCATCAGCGCTGGGAAAGAAACGAGATCGGCTTTCATGAAGCAAGCGCCAATGCCTTGCTGGTAAAGCATTTGCCCAGCCTGTCGCTGGCCCCGCAATCGCGCGTGTTTATCCCGCTCTGTGGCAAAACGCTGGATATTCACTGGCTGCTGAATCAGGGCTTACGCGTGGCCGGGGCCGAGTTGAGTGAATTGGCTGTCACACAATTATTCGCCGAGCTAAAGCTCACCCCGGAAATCACGCAGCGGGGCCAACTCAGACACTACCACGCGGAGCATATCGATATTTTTGTCGGGGATATTTTTGATGTCACGGCTGATATCCTGGGCCAGGTAGATGCCATTTATGACCGCGCTGCCCTGGTTGCCCTGCCCGCGCCACTGCGGGAGAAATACGCCGCGCATCTGACGGCCATCAGCCACGCGGCGCCGCAACTGCTCATCTGCTACGTTTACGAGCAGTCGCAATTATCCGGCCCGCCGTTTTCCGTAGAAGATGCCGAGGTAAAACAGCATTACCAGTCGCAGTACACGCTTGAACTTTTAGAAAGCCCGGAAGTTGCCGGTGGCTTCAAAGGCCGCGTTCCGGCGCAGGAACATGTCTGGCGATTGAGCCGCCAGACACCCGTTTAAAATTGCCTATCAGTATCAGGAAACCTGTCATGCGCGTCATTGCCCTGCTTTGCCTGTGTCTTTTCAGCCCCCTGCTTCTCGCCGCTGGACCCGCCTGGCAGGCGTTTGGCCAGAATCCGGATGGCTGCCAGGTCTTCAGCAACACTATGGTAGAAAAAGTCACGCTGGATAAGGATCAATACCTGCGCATCACCTTTCGCACCGAGTGCAAAGCGCCGCAGACCGAGACCATCGAAGGCAAAACCTATCGCTACTACACCAGCGAAATGCGCGTGTTTTTAAGCTGTGGCGAAGAAGAATGGTGGCCGGAATGGCATCGCTATTTTGACCAGACCGGCAGGGAAGTATGGTCAGGCCCGCATACCGTCAAGGGCGTGCCAGTGACTGGCCCAGAGCAGGCAGAGAACGCCATCATGGGCACAGCCATCACGGCAAGCAGCCCCATGAGTGACCTGCTCAATCGTTATTGCCCCTAGTGTAAAAACCATCATCCGCGCTGGTGTTTGCATTAAGCTGCCACATTGCGCAGTACGATCACCTTCAGATCAATGACACCTGATTTTTTCGCAACATTCATTTACGCAAAAGGCCTTCAGCATGAGTTACGTCATCGTCAAATACCTGCACTTCATCGGCATTCTGGTGCTCGCTTCATCCCTCATGGTCGAGCATATGCAGCTCAAGGCCGACATGTCCGCCGAAGCGTTGAAAAAGGTCGCCCTGATTGATCTGATTTACGGCATATCCGCTGGCGTGATTCTGATCACAGGCTTGCTGCTCGCCTTTGCTGTTGGCAAGCCCGCGGCGTTTTACACTGCCAATCCCGTCTTCCATGCCAAAGTGACGCTATTCGTGCTGATCGGCCTGCTGTCCATCCACCCCACGCTGTTCCTGTTGCGCCATCGAAACAGCACGGCGGCCAGTATCAGCGTGCCCAAAAGCATCATCATGGTCATCCGCCTGGAAATGTTGCTGCTGCTGATTATTCCATTGCTGGCGGTGCTGATGGCGCGAGGGATAGGCCTGGCACAATAAATCATCCGTCGCTTTTCCTGAAGAGGGGCTGGCACCGCTACAGCCCCGTCTAAAACCTGCTTTCCCATCAACACCCATTCGTCATCCTGCTGGTCAACCAGCAAGTCATTTTTGCATAAAAATTAATAACTTATTGATTTAAAACAAGCTTAAACATGGCACGCTCCGTGCCTATATACCCTCGATTTGCCAGCTTGCCTGCACCGCAGCATTTGCAGGCCACGGCGATGACGTTTTCACCATCACTATCAGGAGTTAATCAAGCGATGAAGATACCCACATCGCGGCCACTTGCGTGGTCTCAGGCTCTATACGCATAAACAAACCGCCAAAATCCGTTCTGTTTCAGCCTTTGCCCGACCGCCTCGCTGACTATGATGCAAGGCTGGCGCATGGTGTATGCGATCAACCAATAACAAGAAGTCGGGGAGTCCTGCATGAGTATCAGCCCATTCATCACTGCCACGCCGCTGGGAGCAGCGGCGGCTTATCGCACGCGCGTGGAGAGCAGCCAGGCAAAAGCGCTGGAGCTGAGCACGCAAACTGCCGAAGAGAGTACCCAGCAGACCACCAGCAGCGTGGTGGCCTCCGAAAAACCGCTGGAGAACAGCCAGGTCAAGAGTGATCCCGCCCAGGAGTTGCAGGATTACATGAAGATGTCGTACGCGGAAAAGCTGCAGTGGTCATGGATGAACGCGCACGGCATCAGCAAGGAAGAGTTTGAGGCCATGAGCCCGGAAGACAAGCAGAAGCTGCTGGATCAGATGCGCGAAGAGCTGAAGCAGAAAGCCACCAGCGCAGAGGTGGACCGCAGCCAGAATCCCCCTATTGATGTGTATGTTTAAGGCATAACACGCTTTGCCAACAAGTCCACTTGTCTCCCATGGCGCTCTGCAGTCATCTCAATTTGGCAGCCCGTTTTAAACGATCCATTCACGCCAATCTTTGCGACAAGGCCGTAACCACCTCCAGATAGAGTTTTTCAGGTCGGTGGTAGTGCCCTCATGGCCACTTTCTATCATGTCTGCACTTGTATGCAGTGCAGATAACGAAGTTCGCACGGCAAGCTTCCTGATAACAATCATCGCCAAAACATCTGGGAGATACCCCGACCAGGGGTTTTTTGCCGTAGCTAACGCTTAAAGTCCACCTTGCATAAGTCGTCACTTAAATCTTTGTAAAGTTTATTGATCAAACGTTTGTTTGATGTATGATCCCAGCTCGTCTATTGTCTGGTTGATGCCTCATGTCACCCCCCACCCCTCAAACAGCAAGCCGCACTGACGGTGCAGAAGCGCGGCAGAAAATCCTGCTCTGCGCCCTCAAGCTGTTCGCTGAAAAAGGCTATGCCAAAACCAGCGTGCGGCAGATTGCGCAGGCTGCCCAAGTCAATGTATCTGCCATCAGCTATTACTTCACGGATAAAGCGGGTTTGTATCGCACGGTGTTTTCCATGCCGGATCTGATTGCACGTCCCTGCGAATTTGCCTTTGCCGCCCCTGGCCTGTCCCTGGCCAGCGCCTTGCAGCAGTTCTTTGTGGAGTTCTTCCAGCCCCTGAAAATGGGCGATGTGGTGCACGATGTGGTGAAACTCCGCCACCGCGAGATGCTGGAGCCAACCGGCGTGTGGGAGCAGGAAATAGAATGCGAAGTGAAGCCACATCATCTCGCCATGGCGAAGCTGCTCTGCCAGCACTTGGACGTAAAAGAGCCGGATGATGAGATTCGCAGCCTGGTGATGGCTTGTTTTGGCATGGCCGTACATATGTATATCGGGCAGAAGGTCATTCGCCATATGTCGCCACAGCTAGTGGAAAACCATGCCGCGCTGGACCGCATGGCAGAACGCTATGGCCGCTATGCGCTGGCCATGGTGCTGGACGAAAAAGCGCGCCGCGCGGGCGCCGGGGAGCAAGCATCATGAGCACGACATCACGCAAGATTCTCCTGTCGGCGCTCATGGCGAGCTTGCTGGCAGGCTGCCAGGGCTGGCCCATGGTGGGGCCCGATTACCAGAAACCCAAGACGGTGACGCCCGATACCTGGCAGGTACAGACTCCCGTGCCAGCCGCCCAGACCGCGGACTGGTGGCGGCAATTCAATGACAATGTGCTGCTGGAGATCATCACCGCTGCCGAGCGCAATAGCGCCAGTGTGGCCGATGCCTACAAGAATATCGCGTCTGCCCGTGCCAATCTGGTGGCGGCGCGTGCCATGGGGTTTGATGGCCTGAGTGCCACGCCATCGATCAGCCGCAAGGCTTTCTCCTTCGGCGGCGATCCTACCCTGCTCACGCAGCAGCAGATCAGCTTTGATACCTCGTGGGAGATCGACCTGTTTGGTGGCTTGCGCCGCGAACGCGAATCCTCAATGGCCGATTACGATGCCAAACGCAATCTGCTGCAGGATGCGCGGCTGTCCGTTGCCGCGGAGAGTGCCAAGGCCTATAACGACTACCGCTTCTGTCAGCAGAAGGTGCGGCTGTACGAGCGCTATCTGGAATCCAAGACCCGCAGTGCAGAGTTGACGGCCTCGGCTGCTGCCCATGGCTTCAAGTCCGACTCTGACAATGCGCTGGCGCAAGCCACGCAGGCCCAGGCCGCCAGTGACCTCAATGACCAGCAGATGCAATGCGAATTGCAGATCAAGGCCATGGTGGCGCTGACTGGCATGGCCGAGCCACAGCTGCGCGAACGCCTGGCGCCGCGCGACTTTACCGTGCTGCAACCCGGCAGCTTTGACGTGCCCTCGGTACCGGCTGTGCTGCTGGAGCAACGCCCCGACCTGCTGGCCGCGGAACGTGACCTGGCCGCCGCTACGGCTCAGGTAGGCGTCAAGGAGGCCGACAGGTACCCCAAGATCACCCTCAGCGGTAATATCACGCCGGTACGCTACCTCAATTCCGGCGTCACCAATAATGCCCTGACCTGGTCTTTCGGCCCCACCATTGATATTCCGCTGTTTGACATGGGGCAGCGCAAGGCCAATGTCTCCGCCGCCTGGGAAAGCCTGCGTGCTGCGGACAGCAATTACCGCAGCAAGGCGCGCACCGCCATCAAGGAAGTCGAGCAGAAACTGCTGACGCTGCAAAGCTATAACGCACGCCAGCCCAGCCTGCAGCAGGCCGCCGACAATTACGCGCAAGCCTTGCAGGCCATCAGCCAGCGTTATGAAGCGGGGTTTGATAATGCCATCGACCTCGAAACCACGCGGCGCAATGCGCTGGAAGCCGACTATGCGCTCACCCAGCTGAACCAGAACCGCATTACCACCCTGATTGAACTCTACATTGCCGTGGGTGGTGGCTGGCAAGGTGCTGATACCCCACTTGCCGCCAACACTCCCGATTCCACCGAGAAACAACCATGAAAAACCGCGCTCCTTACGTTTCCCTGGCCCTGTTGCTGACCACTGCCTTGCTGACGGCCTGCCACCCTAGCAAATCCGGCTCGGAGGCCGGTGAAACCAAACCCGCGCTCACCGTACGACTGGTCAGTCCGCAGGAAACGGCAGCCGCCACCAGCATCACCGCCAATGGCAACATCCTGGCCTGGCAGGAAGCCATTATCGGTAACGAAGTCAGCGGTTTGCGGCTGAAAGCGGTGTACGTCAATGTTGGCAACAAAGTCAAAAAAGGCCAGCTGCTGGCCGAGTTTGACGATGAAACGGTCAAGGCTGACCTCGCCCAGAAAGAAGCGGACGCACTCGAAGCCGAAGCCAATCTGCGTCAGGCCGAGCTGGATGCCAACCGGGTAAAAGGGCTGGCCAAAGGCGCCCTCAGCGAGCAGCAGATCGTGCAATACCTCACCACGGAACAAACCGCCAAGGCCAAGTTTGAGTCTGCCGTGGCCGCGCTGGAAAGCCAGCGCCTGCGGCTACGCCGCACCCGTATCGTGGCGCCCGAGTTTGGCACCATCAGCAGCCGCACGGCCACCGTGGGCAGCGTGGTCAACGCCGGGGAAGAGCTGTTTCGCCTGGTGATGCAGGACAGGCTGGAATGGCGCGGTGAAGTCGGCGCCACTGAGCTTGCCAGCGTCAAACCTGGCCAGGCCGTAACCCTGACGCCAACTGGCAGCCAGGCCCAGGTAACAGGCAAGGTGCGTGTGATTGCCCCCACCATGAACCAGGACACCCGCAACACCCTGGTGTATGTGGATATTCCGCAAGGCGTGGATGGCCCGCTCAAGAGCGGCATGTTTGCGCGCGGCAGCTTTGCCGTCGGTGAGCAGCGTGGGCTCAGCCTGCCCAGCAGCGCCGTGCTCAACCGCGATGGCTATGAGTATGTGTTCACGCTAAGTGACCAGCAGCATGTGGAGCGCCGCAAGGTCGTCAGCGGCGGCCATGTCGGTGACCGTATCATCATTCGCGAAGGCATAGACCCCAAGGCCCGCTATGTGGAAAGCGGCGTGGGCTTCCTGATCGATGGCGACATAGTGCGCGTAGCGCAATAACGGGGCCGCCATGAATATTTCCGCCTATTCCATACGCAACCCGATTCCGGCGATCCTGCTGTTTGGCCTGCTCAGCATCGTCGGCCTGTTTGCGTTCAAAACCACCAAGGTGCAGGATTTTCCGGATATTGAATTACCGGCCGTCAGCGTCACCGCAACGCTGGAAGGCGCCTCGCCCAGCCAGCTGGAAAACGACGTCGCCCGCAAGATTGAAGACTCCATCGCCTCGGTGGATATGGTCAAGCACATCACCACCAAGATACTGGATGGCCAGGTGACGATCTCGGTGCAATTCCAGCTGGAAAAATCCGTCTCGGACGCTGAAAACGATGTGCGCTCGGCCGTGTCACGTGTGCGCTCCGAGCTGCCCGCGGATACCAAGGACCCCATCGTCTCGCGCATCACCACCTCGGGCTCGGCCATTGTCAATTACAGCGTCACCGCCAAGGACCTGGACGAGAGAGACCTGAGCTGGCTGATCGACAATGAAATTGCCAAGAAAATGCTGTCGGTGGTGGGCGTCGGCAAGTTTGAGCGCGTCGGCGGTGTGGATCGCGAGGTACGCATTTCGCTCGATCCGGACAAAATGCTGGCCTTGGGTGTCAGCGCGTCCACCGTCTCCTCAGAATTGCGCCGCATGCAGCTGGAAAGCTCGGGCGGCCGCACCGACCTAGGCGGCATACGCCAGCAGGTGCGCACACTGGGCACGGTCAAGGAAGCCCGCCAGCTGCGCGATCTGCAACTGCCCACGCTGACCGGTACTTACGTCACGCTGGGACAAGTGGCCGATGTGCAGGACACCATTGCCGAACGCAGTCATATCGCGCTGATGGATGGCAAGCCGGTGATTGGCTTTGAAATCACCCGCAGCAAGGGCGAGAGCGAAACCGGCCTCAAGGCGCGGGTTGACAAGGCCGTGGCCGAATTCAATGACAGCCACCCCGGTGTCAAGATCACCCCGGCCTGGGAAAACGTGACCCCAGTGCAGGACAATTTCGATGGCTCCATGCACCTGCTGTATGAAGGTGCAGTGCTGGCGGTGCTGGTGGTCATGCTGTTCCTGCGCGATTTCCGCGCGACCTTTATCGCCGCCGTGGCACTGCCGCTCAGTGTGCTGCCAACCTTTATCGGCATGAGCGTGTTTGGCTACACCATCAATACCGTCACCCTGCTGTCGCTGGCGCTGGTGGTGGGGATACTGGTGGATGACGCGATTGTAGAAATCGAGAATATCGCCCGCCACCTCAACATGGGCAAATCGCCGCGTGAAGCCGCCATGGAAGCAGCCGATGAAATTGGTATGGCGGTGATTGCCACCACCTTTGCCCTGATCGCGGTGTTTTTGCCGACGGCCTTCATGTCGGGCATCGCTGGCAAGTTTTTCAAGCAGTTCGGCTGGACCGCGGTATTCGCCATCTTCGCCTCGCTGGCCGTCGCCCGCCTGATTACGCCGATGATGGCCGCTTACTTTCTCAAGCCCAAGCCAGAAAAAGCCGAAACCGATGGCCGGATCACCCGTCGCTATCTGGCGCTGGTCGCGTGGTCAGTACGCCATCGCGGGATCACGGTCAGCCTGGCCCTGCTGTTTTTCGTGGGTTCGCTCATGCTGATTCCGCTGCTGCCCAAGGGCTTTGTGCCGCCCGCAGACCGCAGCATGACGCTGGTGAATATCGAACTGGCGCCGGGCGCCCATCTGCAGGAGACCGCCCAGGCCGCCGAACAGGTGCGTGCGCTCGTCAGCAAAAATCCCAATGTGCGCCATGTGTATAGCAGCATAGGCAATGGCACCTCAGGCCAGGGCTTTTCGGCAGGCTCCACCGCCGAAACCCGCAAAGCCGTACTGACCGTGGTAATGGTGCACCGCAAGGAGCGCAGCATCACCCAGCAGAAGATTGAAAGCGAGTTGCGCGAGGCCCTGGGCGCATTGCCCGGCATGCGCATCAAGGTGGGTTCGCTGGATACCGGCGTCAAGATGGTGTTGAACCTGCAGAGTGATGATCCGCTGGCGCTGAGCGAGGCCACCACCGAGGTCATGCGCGGCCTGCGCACCCTGCGTAATATCGGCAATGTGTATTCCAACGCCAGCCTGGTCCAACCTGAAGTCATCATACGGCCCGACACGGCACGGGCAGCGGCCCTGGGCGTGACGACTCGCGATATTGCCGATGTGGTGCGCATTGCCACCGCGGGCGATTACGACATCAATCTGCCCAAGCTCAATCTGGCTGACCGTCAGGTGCCTATCCGCATCCAGTTTCCCGAGAACTTCCGCACGGATATAGATGCGATTGCACGCCTGACCGTCAGCGGTACCAATGGCCCGGTGCGCATAGGCAACATCGCCGACATTCACCTGGGCAGCGGCCCGGCGCAGATTGACCGCTTCAAGCGCGTGCGCAATGTATCTATCGAGGTGGAGCTGGGGCAGCGTGAACTGGGCGCGGTGTATGCCGAAGCCATGCAATTGCCTGCCATCAAGAATCTGCCACCCAGCGTGCATATCGTGCCCTCCAGCGATGCCGAGAACATGAACGATCTGTTCCAGAGCTTTGGCCTGGCGATGGCGATTGGCGTGCTGTGCATTTATGCCGTGCTGGTGCTGCTGTTCCGCGACTTCATGCAGCCCTTGACCATCCTCATGGCCTTGCCGCTCAGCATAGGCGGCGCCTTTGTGCTGTTGCTTCTGACCGGGAAAAGCTTCTCCATGCCATCGCTGATTGGGCTGTTGATGCTGATGGGCATTGTGAGCAAGAACTCCATTCTGCTGGTGGAGTACGCCATCATGGCGCGCGGGCAGCGGCAGGATGGCCAGAATCCGCCATCCCGGCTGGAAGCCCTGATTGATGCCTGCCGCAAACGCGCCCGCCCCATCATCATGACCACGCTGGCCATGGGTGCTGGCATGGTGCCGATTGCCATGGGGCTGGGGGCCGACCCCAGCTTCCGCTCGCCGATGGCGATTGCGGTGATCGGCGGGCTGATCACCTCCACCATCCTCAGCCTGATCGTGATTCCCGCCGTGTATACCTTTGTGGATGATGCCGAGCAGTGGCTGAGAACCCGCTGGCAGAAGCGTAGCAAGGCAGCAAGTTAACTCTGCCATGCCGGGCCGAAATGCGGCCCGGTATATCAAGCCTTGGCAAAAGACGCTGTTTCGCTGGCGTCTGTCAGGGTAGCCGCTAACTGGTAGCGCGTTTGCGCCAGTCCTGCACAAAGGTCATGAACTGATCAAACGGCAAGGCCGGCGAGAACAGATAGCCCTGGGCAAAGTCACAGCCTGCGCGCTTCAGCAGTTCGAGCTGGGCTTCGGTTTCCACGCCTTCGGCAATCACGCGCATGCCCAGTCTGTGCGCCATATCCACAATCACTTCGCATAGCACCATGTCGTCATTGCCGGCGCCCAGGTTCTGCACGAAGGAGCGGTCAATCTTGACGAAGTCGATATGAAACTTCTTGAGATAGGCCAGCGAGGAATAGCCAGTGCCGAAGTCATCAATCGAGGTGGCAATACCGGCGTCGCGGAATTGGGTCAGGGTGGCTTTCACCTGATCAGACGCTTCCAGCAGCAGGCCTTCGGTAATTTCAATGGCCAGGCATTCCGCAGGCAGGCCTATCTGGTCGAGATAGGCTTGCCAGGTCTGCAACTCCTGGCTGCTCTGGAATTGCAGCGGCGACACATTGATGCTGACCTGGAAGATGGTCGCATCCACCACATTGCCCTCAGGCGGCGCACTGCGCGAGGCCAGCGATTCCTGCACCAGCGTCACCGTATCGCGTGCTGACTGGCGGAACACCCAGTCGCCCATGCGATTGATCATGCCGGTTTCTTCCGCCACCGGAATAAACTCGAAGGGCGGCACCAGTCCGCGTGTGGGATGCTGCCAGCGCACCAGCGCTTCGGCCTTGTGTATCTCGTTGGTCGCCAGATCCACAATCGGCTGGTAGTACATCACCAGCTCGTGCCGGTTGAGCGCATGCCGCAAATCATTGCTGACCTGCAACTTGTGTGCGGCCAGCTCCTGCATGGATGGCGAGAAAAACTGGTAACGGTTGCGGCCCAGACGCTTGGCTTCGTACATAGCCTGGTCGGCATATTTCATCAGTGTTTCCACATCCCGGCTGTGCTCGGGGAAAGACGCAATGCCTATGCTGGTGGTCACATACACCACGTGGTTTTCAATGGTGAATGGCAGCGAGACCTGGCGCAGAATGCGCTCACACAGCCACTCCACCTGCTGCTGGTTTTGCACATTGGAAAGCACAATGGTGAATTCATCGCCACCCAGACGTGCCAGCAGGGTGCAATCGCGGGCGACGGCGGCAATACGCGCGCCGGTTTCCACCAGCAGCTTGTCACCGATGGAATGCCCCAGCTGATCGTTGATCTGCTTGAAGTTATCCAGATCGAGAAACATCAGCACCAGCGGCTGCTGGTGTTGCAGCGATTTATGGATTTCTTCCGCCAGCTGTTTGTGGAACATGGGACGATTGGGCAAGCCGGTCAGAAAATCGTAATTGGCCTGTTTCCAGATCAGTTTCTGCGAGGCGGCCGCTTGCCTTGCCACTTCACGCTTGAGCCGGTAGCCGCGCAGCACAATGATGGTCGCCAGCAACAGCAGGCCTGCCAGCAGGAAAGGCAATAAACCGGTTTTGCTGCCAGGCTGCAGGCGCCAGTCATTCAGAATGTCGCTACGCTCTGGCTCCAGATGCTTCAGTGTTTTCTGCAGGATACTGGCCAGCTCTGGCCAGTCCTTGCGCACCGCCATGTTCACGCTGGCTTTGTAAGGCGTGGACCCAGCTTTGGCCAGATAGCGTATGCCCTGCACATTCGAGACATAATCCACCACCAGCGGATTGCCGATGTAGGCATCTACCTTGCCGGTTTCCAGCGCCACAAACGCCTCTTCGGCGATATCCACCTTGAATAACTCGATACCCTGCTGATCCTTGGTCAACAAGCCAGCCAGGGGACCATTCTTGAATACCGCGACGCGCTTGTGCTGGAGGTCGGCAAAGGTGCGGATGGTGTCGTTTTTCTTGTGGATATAGATGGTGTAAGGCACCGAAATCACAGGCTCAGGCAGCGCCACAAAGCGGCTGCCATTAAGCGATTTGACGCTGGCGATACCGGATAGCATGTCGGCGGTTTCGGTCGCCGGATTTTCAGAGTATTCGCTGCGTTGAAAACGCACGCCCAGAAGCCGCTCGAAGCGCTTGAGGTAATCCACGGTGATTCCGCGAAACTCGTTGCCCTCCGACAGGAACTCGATCGGCATCCAGCCGTGATGCACACCTACAGTAATGACCGGATGGGCCTTCAGCCAGGCAAATTCCTGCGTCGTCAGTTCCAGTGTATCTGAGGCCAAAGGCTTGCTGGCAAAGGGCAAGCCACCACTTTCCAGCTGCTCTGCACTGACCGCATAGACTGCGGCCGAAATGCATACCAGTGCCAGCAGGCTTTGCATCAGCATGCGCAGTGCAGAGCCTGCCGTGATGGCATGTCCTGAATATTTGAATTTAGCTAGTCGCATCCCGCACTCAATAGTTCTTGTTTTGCCGTTAAGACCGCGAGTCAACTTTGGCTACATAACACGCTGGCGTGTGATGAATTTACGGTCCGCAGGATTAAATCTTGACCCTGAATAATTGTGTCTTGAATCACATTTGAAGGATGGGAGGATTGTATTGCCGATTCAAATAATAGCAATGACTTATCGCATATGGGGTGACCAGACTTGCAGCCTGAGGGCCGCATATCGAAGACTCTGGATGATTTGATTCCCTTTAGCGCCCAAACAGGCTTAATATGCATCTGGCACCCAGCAGTAAGCAACTGAATAATATAAAATAAACCGGGTGCGCGCATGCACTGCATTTCTCATTTCAGCACACGCACAGAAGTTGCACCGCACCGGGGCAAAACGATACGCAAGACTTGAAGCTGCTTTACAGATCAACACTTTCAGGAGGATTGAGATGAAAACAATTTTAAGCATTGATGGGGGTGGTATCCGCGGCTTGATCCCGGCACTGATACTGACCGATATCGAGGCCCATCTGGGCAAGCCGGTCTGGCAATTGTTTGACCTGATTGCGGGCACGTCGACCGGCGGCATTCTGGCGATAGGCTGCGCCAGGAAAGATGCCTCGGGCAAGGCAAGATATGCGGCGAAAGATCTGGTGAATATCTATGAAACCCGTGGCAAGGAGATCTTCTCGCGCTCGCTGTGGAAGGGCGTGTCCTCCATAGGCGGGATTGCCGATGAGCTTTACTCCGCCGATGGCATTGAGCAGGTGCTGCAGGAGTATTTTGAAGACGACGCGCTGCAGGACTGCCTGACCAACACCCTGATCACCAGCTATGACCTGCAAAACCGCGAGCCTATTTTTTTCAAGAGCTGGAAAGATGAACACAAACCGCTGCTGCTCAAACACGTGGCGCGTGCCACATCGGCCGCGCCTACCTATTTTGAACCCACCCAGATCGAAGTAGCAGGCTCGCTGAAAACCCTGGTGGATGGTGGCGTATTTATCAATTCGCCCTCGGTATCGGCTTATGCCGAAGCCAAACGCATTTTCCCGGATGAAACCGAGTTTCTGCTGGTTTCGCTAGGCACCGGCGAGCTGATCAGGCCGATTACCTTTGATGAGGCGAAAGACTGGGGCAAGGCTGGCTGGGTGCTACCGCTGTTGAGCTGCATGTTTGATGGCGTGGCCGATGCCGCCAATTACCAGATGCAGATGATACTGGGCGACCATTACTACCGGCTGCAAACGGAATTGAGCATCGCCTCGGATGACATGGATAACGCCACCAAGGGCAATATTGAAAACCTGAAAGCGGAAGCCAAAAAACTGATCAAAGCCAACAAGGCCACGCTGGAGACGATCTATCAGGCGCTGGCGCGCTAAGCGCTGCCAGCATCACCATGCAATGCCCCGGCTAACTGCACAAACGTGACAGGGAATCAAAATCAAACGCCTGTCCGCTGATGCTCTTCTGAAACACATCCTGCTGCTGAATCCGCTGCGGGGTGTTGAAAGTCGCGCTATTCAGCTTGTCGATAAACCCATCGTCCACCAGCATGGCACAAGCCAGGCTGCGGGAGTATTCCGACTTCAACACGGACAGCATCTGGGCATGCTCAAAATCAAACTCCACGATCTTTTGCAGCGATTTCGCATAGGTCGTTCTGACCGAAATCACCTCAGGCAAGCTGGAGGATTGCGCAATCAGCGGCTCAATATCATCGCGTATGCCATCCCGGTTTTTGTCTGGCCCCGAGAGTGGGCTGGTCTTGACCTCAGTATGCAGCAAGGCAGCCGCCCAGCCGGGCAGTTTGTCGCAGGCAGATAGCGTCAACAGCAGTCCGGCAGCGCCAAATAGCGGCACCAGCCGGGCAAGCTTCGCGGATATAAACAGAAGGTTCATGCGCACAATAATTAAGAGAGTTTCACGAGCTGAAAGGCCTCATGTAGCCAGATCAAGACTTATGCAGAAAGTATACAGCCCATGCAAAATCCGTCGATCCAGGGGTGACAGAATTGTCACCTTCTCCTGCCAAAGGCCCACTGCGCGTGCCTCTTAACATTTCTTAATACTTATTCAAGCTTCCCCTTTATAATCTATGCACACTGCCAGGTGCCTGCCCTCTCGCTCGAGGGGAAAGGTGAAACGGGAAACAGGTGAAATGCCTGTGCTGCCCCCGCAACGGTAAGCGAGTATGGATGTGCCATCGACGCCACTGGGCCTTGTGCCTGGGAAGGCGGTGCATCAAGCCTCGCGAGCCCGGAGACCGGCCTGCCAGTCACGAAGGAACTACCGCGGGGCGCGGTGTTTGGGCAAGGCTGATCAGCCATCTCATACTCAGGCTCTGTGGTTTTTCCATGATGAATCGGCATGCGGGGTCGCATGCGAACATTTAGGAAACGCCCATGAAACGCACTGCCATGGCGAGCCTGACCGGCTTGCTTTTTTCCGTGTCCGCTTACGCTGAAGATATTCAGCCGCTGGAAGAAGTCGAAGTATCCGCACAAAGCCTCAAACCCGAATCCCGCCTCAAACAGCCACTTTCCACCGGCAGCCGCCTCGGCCTGACGCCATTTGAAACGCCCGCCAGCATTGAGGCTGTGGATGCCGACACCATACGCCGCCGCGGCGATATCAGTATCCGCGAAGCCATATCACGCAGCACCGGTATCAGCGACATCAGCAATCTCGGCGTGGGCAATGCCTTTTCAGCGCGCGGCTTTAGCGGCAATGATTCCATCGGTCAGGCAGAAGATGGCGTACGGCTCTTGACCGCCGCCAGCACGATCACGTTTCCCTCCGACACCTGGGGCTATGAACGCATCGAGGTGTTGCGCGGGCCAGCTTCGGTGTTGTTTGGCACCGGCACCGTGGGTGGCATCATCAACAGCATACGCAAGGCGCCGAGCCGTGAAGCTTCATTTGAAGCACTGACCGGCTGGGGCACCCGCGGCGAATACCGCGCTGGCGTGGGAGGCACCGGGGCCGTGGGCGAGATAGGCGCATTCCGCATTGATGCCTCCGCCACCGGCGGCAATGGCTATGTGGACCGTGGCGAGCATCAGAGCCGCAAGCTCATGAGCGGCCTGCAACTGGTCCCCAGCGATCGTCTGCGCGTCGATTTCACCTTTGATCATAGCAAAGACTCCCCGACCACCTACACCGGCATCCCTTTGCGCGATGGCCGCATCGACAGCAGCCTGCGCAAGCAGAATTACAACGTGCAAGACAGTGCCATGGATTTTGCCGATGACCGCCTGCGCGCCAAGGTGGAATGGGATATTTCAGATAGCCTGAAACTCACCAACATCAGCTACTGGTTTAACAGCCGCCGCCACTGGCGCAACCTGGAATACTATGCTCTCGATAGTGCCAGCAATACCGTAACGCGATCGGGCTATACCGAGATCAAACACCAGCTGAAACAGCTGGGCAACCGCTTGGAACTGGCCAGCATAGCCGATGCCTTCGGCCACAAGAACCGCTGGGCCATGGGCTGGGAAACCACGCGCGTGGATCTGCGTTATATCGACAACTTTTATGATGGCACGGATGGAAGTAACACCGTGCCGGCCAAGGGTTTTGCGCCGGGTTACTACTCCGATGCCGCGCTGGACCCGACCATCCCCGAATTCAAGGCACGCACCTTGCAAAACGCCCTGTTTGTGGAAGATGCGCTGGACCTGACCGAGCGACTGAAACTCACCGCAGGCTTGCGCCAGGACTGGATCAATGTCGATCATCAGAACTTCATCAAGGGCACTTCCTTCGACAAGGATTACTCGCCCTTTTCCTATCGCCTGGGCACGGTGTTCACCGCTACTCCTGGCCTGGCCGTGTATGGGCAATACAGCCAGGGCTCGGACCCGGTATCGTCCATCGTCTCCTTGCGTCCCGGCAGCAAAGCCTACAAGCTGACCACCGCCAAACAGGCCGAAGTCGGCATCAAGCACATGCTGGATCACGGCAAAGGCGAAGTGACGCTGGCGCTGTACCACATCGCCAAGGACGACATCCTGACACGCGACCCTGCCGATCAGCGGCTGACAGTGCAAGGCGGCAAGCAGTCTTCACGCGGTGTGGAGCTTTCCACCCTGCTGCTGCCAAGCGCACATTGGCGTGTAGACGCCAATGTGGCACTGCTGAAGGCGCGCTATGACGAATTGCTGGAAAGCGGTGCCTCACGCGCAGGCAATACGCCGACCAATGTACCGGAGAAAGTCGCCAACGCCTGGGTTTACTACCAGCTGGGTGACTGGTCCATGGGTGCGGGGGCCCGACTGGTAGGGCAACGCTACGCCGACACGGCCAACACCTCGGTCATGCCGGGCTATACCGTGTATGACGCCAACATTGCCTGGCGTGCCAACCGCCACACCACCCTGCGCCTCAACGCCCGCAATCTGGGTGACAAGCTCTACGCCAGCACCTATTACGACACCAGCCAGTTTATCCTCGGCCCCTCACGTAGTCTGGAACTAACGGCCGAAGTCAGCTACTGATTACTGCCGGAGAAACGCGACACTGACGCCCTGCCCTGCCGCCAAGCACCCCTTGCCGCAGCGCGGGGCGTTTTCTTTAGTGGGCGGCAGGCTTGAGCCAGCAGGCCATGCCTATCATTAACCCGGCAATGCCAATCAGCATATAGAGCGAACTGGCATAGCTGCCTGTTACATCGCGCAGATAGCCGAATGCCAGCGGACCAGTCGCGGCGACCAGATAGCCAATGGTGAGCACAAACGCGGTCCATGCGTTGGTTTCACTCGCGTTGGCGGTGTTATCCAGCGGCAAGGTCATGCCCAGGGTAAAGGCACCGCCCAGACCAAAGGCGGTGATGGCGATCACCGGCACAGGTGCCCATAGCGGCGCTATGGTCATCACCATCAGCCCCAGCAAGGTAATCACGGTGCTGGACACCAGCCAGACACGGCGATCCAGCGATTTGCTGTAAGCCCCGAACACCGGACTTGCCAGCATGAAGGCCGCAGTAAAGCACCCCAGCAGCACACCGGCCATGCTGCTGGAGAGGCCATGTTCCAGAAACACCGCCGCCGTCCACGTCACCATGGCATAAAAAATCAGGTTAACGCAGGCAAAAAAAGCGGCAACCCGCCAGGCCAGGGCATTGCGCCATGGCAAGGGCGCCCGCACAGCCACGGTCTTCTGGCTGGCATCGTGCGTGCGCACATGCTGCCAATAGACGTAGCCCCAGGCCAGCGTCGCCAGCAGCCCCAGCACAGACCATATACCGGCGGGCAGGCGCCAGCCACTCACACTCTCTGCCATGGGCGCGGTAATCACGGCAGACAGCGTGCTGCCAAAGGACAAACCTGTCACATAAATGCCCATCACCCACGCCGCGCGGGTCGGGTAATTCACCTTGATGTAGCCCGAGAGCAGCGTGCCGGTGACGGCGATGCCTGCGCCAACACCGACAGTACTCAGCAGCAAGGCCAGCGTATCCGGCGCAAAAGCACGGGCCAAGGTAGACAGACACAGTATCGCCAGGGCTGTCACGATGGTTTTGTCGCGGCCAAACCGGTGCGCCAGCCAGGGCGCGGGCAAGGCCAGCAGGCCCATCAACAAATCAGGTATCGCCGTCAGCAGAGAAGCCTGCGCATGCGACAAGGCAAACGCATCGATAATGCGCGGCAAAATCGGGCCGACAGAGACAATCGAAGGTCGCAGTGCAAGGGCCACCAGCACGATGGCGACAATGCCAAGGCCCAAAGCTGGCAAGGGGGATTCTTTTGTAGCTGGATGCATGCAAGGCCTCAACGGGGAGTTTCAAATGACGATGAATCAAGCCGCCCACAGGACGGTTCATCATGGAAAAGAAACTAACAGACGCCGGCAAATGCGCTCCATACGTCGAATGACTGAGCGCAAGCCTTATGCAGACGCAGGGCGGGCATTGGAGCCTGTCGATCACGCCGCGCCGACGCGCTAGCGCAGGCAACGCACCTTGCTTTCTGCTGTGGGAAATTGAAGAAAATATTTGGCATCCACCCCTTAATTCTCGGTGGATGCTGTCGTTATCAGTAAACAGCAAGGCCTAATAATAGTTAGTGACTTTTCAGGAGATCATCATGTCATCCGCCGTAGGAAGCTCAACCAGCACCAGCTATACACCGCCGCCGCCACCTGCGCAGCAGGCACAGCCCAAGCCGCCAGTAGACGAAAACGAAGCCAGCAAGAAAACGAATGAGGCTCCTCCTCCACCAAAGCCAGCGCCATCGGCTACGGTAGGAACGCAGATCGACACCACGGCTTAAGCCTGCCGCAATAAAAAACCGCCTGTTTGGCGGTTTTTTTATATCCCCTGACAAGAGCCCTCTCTGATTCCACAATCAAAGCAACCTCTGATTCATATCCTCAGTTAGTAATGCAGCTCCACGGAGATTTCCGTCGCGCCACTCAACTCAAATGCGCTGGGCTCAAACGGCGGCGGGCCGGATACCTTGGGATTGTTCGATAGCCCATAGCCTTCGGTGGGGAACATGCCAAAGCGGCGGTTCAGTTCGCCGTTGGCATCTTCGTCGTGATACACCACCACGGCGTAGCGGCCGGGCTTGAGATCATTCCAGCGCAAGATGACTTCGCCAGGGCTGGCAGCTTGCTGCACGACAGCGACAGCTTCGGCTTCCTTGCGGAAGGTTTGGGCCTTGTCATATAAAGCCGCCCGGATATTGCCCTTGTCATTCTTCACGCCTTCTACCTTGACCACCAGTGGCAGCCCTTCTGCCGAGGCATGCAGCGCAAGGCTTGCGAGGATAAGACCAATATATAAACGGGGGTAACGCACGTAACACTCCTTGCTGTGGGTATCTTTCGCCAGGGGCCAAGGCGGCATGATGGCCGCCTTGGCCTCATCCTGCATCAGCGTATAACGGTTTTGCTTTCCTCATGGTCGGCCAGTTGGCTCGATGGCAGCGCTGGCTGCTGAATCTCGCGCATGCCAGCGCGGAAAGTCGGATCGCCCACCCAGGTCGGCCGCTGCACAAAGGCGGTATTGACCAGGCTCTTGCTGGGGTCAAAACCGGTGTAATGCAGCCCAGCCAAGTCAGACCAGGTTTGCTCAAAATACGCCGTGCTGTATTCACGATTCAAGGCAAAGCCCAGATCCTGCGGGTTGTCCTGTTTCCACTGATCCGAGGTCCAGACAAACATGGGGATGGCAAACATGGGCAAGGTAGGATTGCCTTCATTGCGGCCGACAAACTCATGTGGCGGCGTATCGTAAACATCTTCGCCGTGGTCGGACATGAAGGTCAGCATGCTGCGCTCGCCCTTGGCCTGCAGGGTTTTCAACAGGGTGGCCAGCACGTAATCGTTGTAGCGCACGGCATTGTCGTAGGTGTTGACGACCTGGGCCTTGGGGTCATCCAGCCAATCGGGCAGACCGGTGCGATCCTTGAAGTAATCGAACTCGGGCGGATAGCGGTATTCGTACTTCATGTGCGTGCCCAGGAGGTGGACGACGATGAATTTGCGCTGTGCCGGGTCAGCCAGCGCGGACTCGAAGGGCTTGAACACATTGCTGTCGTATTCGCGCGAGTTCTGGTAGCGCGTGTTGTTGGTGTAGCGCTGCACATCGGCCAGCTGCGAGAAGTAAGCCAGCATGGTGTTGCGTTTGGTAATGGTCTGCTGGTTGGTGATCCAGAAGGTCTTGTAGCCCGCCTGCTTCATGAGATTCATGATCGAAGGCTTGGTCATGACGGCATCGGGGTTGTCTCGATCAGCAAAAGTCAGCGCCTGCTCCAGTACTTCGATAGTCGAGGCACGTGGCGACACCACACGGGTAAAGATGCTGAGCTGGTCTTTCATCTTGTCGAGATTGGGCGTGGTATCGCGCGGATAGCCATACAAACCCCAGTGCAGGCGGGTGGATGACTCGCCGATCACCAGCACCAGCGTGCCAGGTTTGCCTGCGTATTGATCCTGCAGGTTGGCGAGTGGCGGCAAGGCGCTGTTTTTTTCCAGCAGCGCCTGCATATTGCCGAGCTGGCGCCGATACTGGAAATAGCCCATGACCAGTTGCCACGGTTCGGCAGGCTCCATACGGCGCTGCATGTGGTCGATGACCCGGTCCCAGCTCTGATGGCTGATTAAGCGATCCTGTATGACCGGCAGCACGTGTATGGGCACAATGATCAACAGGCAGGCCACCAGCTTGCCACGCCATGAAAATTCCAGCGGCTGCACGCGCCGCCATAACAGCCAGGCTACCAGCGTGTGCGCCAGATACACCAGTGGCATCCACCACTTGAAGTACTGCGAGACATATTCGGAGGATTCGGCAGGGTTGGACTCAAACAGGATATACAGCACGCTCTGCGAGAACTCCTGGTGATACACGCAGAAATACGCGAGGCTCAGTAAAGACGTCACCCACAGCACAACACCGATGACGGCGGCGATCACCCTGGTATGGCGGGGGAACAGCAGCACGGGCACCAGCCAGAGAAAACTCATGTACACCGCCTGGCGGAAGCCGATAAAAATCGTCGCATCCGTCATTTGCAGGAGCACATGCGTGACCCCTGAAAAATAGAAAAAGAACAGGTACAGATTGATAAAGCGCAGGAAAGACGAACTCCCGGCCTTCTGCGCGTGCGTGTTGTCAGGGCTTGCTATTGTGTTCATGCATCACTCTTGGGTCAGTTGTTTTTATTGTTTTCAGGCGCTATCCCATTGATAGCCTGCAATATGTATCAAGGACCGTGCCCGCGAATGCTAAGAGAGCATGTCAATTAAATATCTTTAAAAATCATTATCTTAGTTAACAAAAAACCTGGTTGTGAAAAAATGAGACTGCAGATTGCCTGAAAATCCCGCAAAAAGAGGGAAAGCCACCCAGGCAAGCCTGCATTTATTGCAGGATTTCCGCCGCAAACCATCGGGCGCATGGTCATGTGAACATCCCTTGTCCTGACCATGCCTATGCAAGCGCGGGGCTTGCACTCAAGGCCATGAATTCACGCTATTATCTTTATCAACCGCGCTGCCAGCCGTAAGGCTGGTGGCACGATCTTCCGGCATCAATAACGTCAAATAACATCCGGTGGGGGCTTGGGGAATGGAGGTACAGCCACATATCAGGCATTCTTTGCGCATGCGGCGTGCGCTGCTGCTCGGCTCTGCTGTGCTAGCCGGCATTTCCGTGTTCTGGGGCATCTACTTTGCATTTCATCAAAACTGGCCCATCTGCTGCCTTAACCTGTTCTCCATTCTGGTCTCCGCCATCACGGCACGGCTGACCTATCTTGGACGCATCAAGGTTGCGGCCATCCTGCTTTTCTCCTCGGTATATACGGTGCTCTGCCTGTTTTGCCTGTTTCTGGATGTGCCCAGTGCTGAAGCACCGCGTTCCAATCAGAACTACTTTCTCGTCATTGCGCTGTTCGCATCATTAGCCTTCAAGGGAGAAAGCCCCTGGCTCAGGCACGGCATGGTCACGGCAGGCCTCATCGCCTTTGTCTGCTTTGCCAGCAGCAACTGGGGCATCACCTCCCCCTATATGCTGGGCAATGATGTGCGCATCCCCGGCACCTGGTTTCACAACATCATCATCACCGCCGTACTGTATGCCATGGTCTGGGTCATGCAGGCCAATCTCGCCGAGCGCAATGCGCTGGAATCGGACCTGCGCAAAGCTCTGCTCGCCAACCAGCTCATTCTTTACTACCAGCCACAAGCCGGTGACGATGGTCGTATTGTCGGCGCCGAAGCCCTGCTGCGCTGGCGGCATCCGGTCAAAGGCATGGTCTCGCCCGCTGACTTTATACCGCTGGCGGAAGAAACCGGGCTGATCTTGCCGATCGGGCACTGGGTGCTGGGCATGGCCTGCGCGCAACTCATGGCATGGTCAAAACATCCGTCTACCGCGCATCTGTCCATCGCGGTCAACGTCAGCGCCTTGCAATTCAAGCAGCCGGATTATGTGAGCCAGGTGGTATCGGTGATTGAGCGCTCCGGCATCAACCCGGCCCTGCTCAAGCTGGAGCTGACTGAAAGCATGCTGGTTAATGATGTGAATGACATCATCTCGAAAATGCACGCCTTGAAAGCAAAAGGCGTGGGATTGTCACTGGATGACTTTGGCACCGGCTATTCCTCCCTCAGCTACCTGAAAAAACTGCCGCTGGACCAGCTGAAGATAGATCAATCGTTTGTGCGTGACATGCTGACCGATGCCAACGATGTGGCGATTGTGCAAACGCTGGTGGCTCTGGGCCAGGCCATGCATCTGCATGTGATTGCGGAAGGCGTGGAAACCGAACAGCATCGCCAGTTTCTGGCGGATATGGGCTGCTTGTCGTATCAGGGCTATCTGCTCAGCAAACCGGTGCCGATTGCCGAGTTCGACGCGCTGTTGGCTGCGCATCAGGCCAGCCTCACAGGCTAAAAAAGAATGGCTGGGGGCGGCGAATCCCCCAGCCATCTTCTCCTTACTTTAGCGCAATCCATTCTATAGAAACCGCGGCGGTTGGGAATGCGGCATAGTGTCGCAGCCACCCACCCGCATTTTTAAGCGACCAGTGCTTGCGGCGCGGGACGGGCGAGCAATAAAGCCGCCTGCTCAAGCGCCACATCAATGCGCTGCTCGATGGCTTCGCTGGTCAGTTTGTAGTTGGTGAATTCCGAGTCCTTGGCATAGATGGCCGTGGGCACGGTGTAGAGACCGAAGAAGCTGGCCAGGATGCGCAACTGGTAATCGAGAATGGAGGCATGCTGATCGCTGCCGCCCGTGGCCGCCAGAATCGCCACCTTGCCATTCAGCGCCTTGGGGTCGAGCAGATCAAAGAAATGCTTCATCAAGCCGGTATAAGAAGCCTTGTATACGGGGCTGGCAATCACGATCAGCTCTGCATTGCGCAATTTGTCGTGCGCCGTCTGAATCGCCACCGGAAAGTCATTAAAACTGACGGTGGTTCCCAGTACATCAATCAGCTGCGCAATATCCACTACATCGCCGGATGCGTGCAGCCGCTGGGTGGCCTTGGTGACAATGGTTTCGACCAATGCCCTGGTTCTGGATGGGCTGGTAATGCTGCCTGACACCCCAATAATGTTTGCCATATATGTTTCCACTAAATAAATTGATCAACCCCAACTGCATGGCAAAGATCGTGCCTGAGGAAAAACCCACGTGAGTTCGGCATATTACCGAAAAAAACGGCCATGACTGTTCCTGTCGCAACAGTTTTTCTGCACCGCAACTGTTGCCATGGCAACAATTGACCAGGCGGGCAGCATCATAGTTGCTTCAGCATGAGCCAGTGCGAAATGCCGATCTCCATGAACGGCTCGCCTTGCAGGCGGTAGTCCAGGCGTTGATAAAAAGGCACGGCGTTTTCACGGGCATGCAGCCGCATCGTGGTATAGCCGTGCTGGCGGGCATAGGCCTCGGCATGGCTCACCAGTTGTCGGCCTATGCCCTGACCTTGCAGTGCCTGCTCAACCGCTACCTGGCGCATCTGCAGCTCACCGGACGCCAGCGGTTTGAGTAGCAGGCAGCCAACCAGGCGACCATCAAGAAAAGCACCCAGATGCCAGGCATCGGCCTCTGCCGCCAGCTGCTCCGCGGTGAAAGCCAACCCAAGCGGCGCGCGCAGGATGGCATGACGTAGCGCGACGGCTGCCGTATAGGCGGAGGAGTTGTGCGCGATGGGGATGAGTTCGAGCACGTCGGGCAGGCTTACTGCGGCCTTGCCTGTGGCGATATTTTCTTCATGCATGGGCTGGCTTTCGGCCCCGGCTTAACGGCAGCTTGCCGTCTGGCTGCTGGCCCATGCCTGCGCCTGCTCGGCTACACGGGCAGCCAAGGCCGCAATGCTGCGCTGCTGGGCTTGCACCAGCTCGGCATAGCCACCGGCAGCAGGCTCCTGAAACTGGCCGTGACAAAGGAAACGCGGATTGCCGGGCTGATGGGCCATGCCCAGGCTCCAGTCTGCCTCCAGTTGCACTGATTGGCCCGGCCAGGCATCCAGCCGACGCACCTGCACCTTGATGCGCAATACGGGCTGATCCTTGGGGGCGGCCAGCCCCGCCACATCCTGCGTCTGCAGGCGTTGGGTCAGTTGCGCGGAAAGCGCATTGCGGAATTCATCGGCCAGTGGTCCCGCCCAGCGTTCGCCATCCACCACGGCGACCTGGCTGCTGCCTTGCCTGACCACCAGCTGCGATTGATCGAGCTGCGGTGGAATGCCCACGGGCAGCACTTCAATCAGAAAAGGGGCACCAGCGGACGCCACTTGCGTGGGCGCCACCGGTGCCAGCAATGTGTGGTAATGCACTGGCGTCGAAGATGCACAGGCACCCAGGGCAAGGGCGGCCAGGCAACTCAGGGCAAGACGGTGGATCATGGCTTGGACTCCTCTTGTGGGGATGGTGCGACGGGCTTGCTCACCAAGGCAGGATCAGCCGGTCGCCCACGCAGCAGCGATTCAGGATGACGCCCCAGCAGATCGGTCAGCTCGCGCAATGAGCGGGAGGCGCGCTGCACCTCTTGCAGGGTTTGCCCCAGATTCTGCGACAGGGGAGCATCGTCCGCCAGCACATTATCCACCCCACTCAGGGTTTGTCTGGCTTGCTGCATGGTCTGGCCGGCATCCTGCATGGTTTGACGTGTTTGCTGCAGGGTCTGCGTGGTTTCGGGCAAGACATGCGTATTAACCTGGGTCAGGGTCTTGTCCAGATTCACCAGTGAGGCATCCAGGTGCTTGGCGATCGAATCCAGTGGCATTTTTTCGATTTTGGTGACGATATTGGCAATCTGCTCCTGCATGCGGTCAAAGCTGCCATTCACGGTGGGCATGCTGATCGGGCGGGCGTTGACATCCAGCTCCACCTTGGGCGCATTCGGCACAAAATCCATGGCGATGTAGAGTTGGCCGGTAAGAATATTGCCGAGCCGTGCCTGGGCGCGCAGCCCCTGCTTGACCATGCTATGCATGAACAAGGCGGCCTGCCTGTCGTTATCACCTTCCAGTTTCGGCAACTTGTCCAGCACGCGCCCCATGCGCTCCGGATACACCAGCACCCCGACTACCGTCGGAAAGCGATGTTTGACCGGGTCATAATCCAGGTTGATGGAAACCACCCGCCCCAGATCCACCCCTGAGAACTGCACGGGCGCCCCTACGGAAAGTCCGCGCAGCGATTGATCGAATTTGAGCTGGATGTATTGCGCCTGACCGTCGGGCGGCGCCATCGCCGTATCCTGATCGGCCGTCAGGGTAAATTCGGTATCCTTGTCTGCCGGACTGGCCTGACTGCCCATGGGCGAGGCAAAGGCCACGCCGCCCGCCACAATGGTCGCGACGGATTGGGTCTTGAGCTTGAGGCCATCGGCGCCCAGCGATACATCGACGCCACTCGCATTCCAGAAGCGGGTATCCGTGGTGACATAACGGTCATAAGGCGCGTCAATGAAGATTTGCAGCTTGATGTCCTGACCGGTTTCGCCCAACTGATAAGATGCCACACGTCCAACCTGAATCCGCCGGTAATAGACCGGGGAACCAATATCCAGCGAGCCCAGATCCTCACTCTTCAAGATGAAGGATTTGCCCGGCATATCGCCCACCACCGGCGGTGGCATTTCCAGTCCGGTAAATTCACTGGCGGTTTCTTCGGCCTGCCCCTTGTCCACGCCAATATAAGCGCCTGACAGCAGGGTATCCACCCCGGAAATTCCGCTGGCACCGATGCGCGGGCGCACGACCCAGAAGCGGCTATCCTTGCTGGTCAGGCTTTTGGCGCTTTGCATCAGGGCGACCTTGACCTTCACGTGCGAGCCATCTTCACTGAGGGTAATGGCGGTGACGGCACCGACAGTGACGTCCTTGTATTTGACCGGGGTTTTGCCCGCTTCCAGACCGGTGGCCGTGCGAAAGAGGATGGTGATCTCGGGCCCCTCTGACAGCCAGGCATGCACCAGCATGGAGATGCCGATGGCAGCCGCCACGATGGGCACGATCCATATCAGCGAAATCCCCCAGCGTCGGCGGTGGATGGCGGGTTGGCCAGGTTGCAGCTGTGTATCCGTTATGTTGGTCATTCGTTGTCACCATCCCATATCAAACGCGGGTCAAAACTCATGGCAGAAAGCATGGTCATGATGACGACCATGCCGAAGAAAAGAATGCCGATGCGCGGCTCAATGTCACTCAAGCCCTGAAACTTGACCAGGGCCGCCACAATGGCCACGACCAGCACATCCAGCATGGACCAGTAGCCTACCAGTTCCACCAGCCTGTAAAGCTTGGCGCGCTCCTTCATGGCCCAGCGGCTGCAGCGTTGCGATGTGGCAAACAGCACGCCCAGCACCACAAACTTGGTACACGGCACCAGCACGCTGGCAATAAAAATGACCAGCGCAATGCCATAGGAGCCGGATTTCCAGAACTCGATAACGCCTTGCATGATGGTGTTCTCGCTGCCACTGCCCATCAGGCTGGTGTACATCACCGGCAGCACATTGGCCGGGATGTAAAAAATGAGGCCCGCCAGCAGCAAAGCCCATGCCCGCGGGATATTGTTGGGGCGCCGCCGGTGCAAGGGGGCGCCGCAGCGCGGGCAGTCCACATGGGGGTCTGTCTCGGGCGCAAGACGGGATGACGCAGTCTGCCTGGTGAGCGTATCTTCGCACACCAGCCCGCAGGCATGGCAGCTGATAACACCCAGGCGATGGGCGGATACCGGGCCTGTCATGCCCTTGCCTCCTCGGCGGCGCGGGCCGGTTCGGTGATATCCCATAGCCAGTGAATATCGCGATTGGCGATGATGGTCAGCAAGATCATCAGCAAGGCGGTCGCCCAGATACCCGCGCCCGGCGCCACCTGCAAAAAGCCGGAAAGCTTGATGAACGCCACCAGTATGCCCAGCAGGCAGACTTCGACCATGCTCCATGGCCGCAATGCCACCAGCATGCGCATGGCGCGCTCAAAGCCCGGGGCACGTTTTCCAAAGCGCGCATACGACAGCACCCAGCCAAGCAGACTGATCTGCAAAAATGGCACGATAATGATGGACATGGCCGTGGGCACCGAAATCGGCGCCGCCGGGCCATGCGCCAGTGCTGCTGCGGATGCCCATAACGTGGCTTCGTTATGCAGGCCCTTGAAGCTGATGTAGATCACCGGACAAACATTCGCCATCACAAACACGATGGCTGCGGCGATGGTCAGTGCCAGCCAGCGATCCACATCCAGCCGGCTGGCGCGATAAAGAATCGCATCGCAGCGCTCACAGCGTGCGACTTGCCCGGCTGCCAATGGGGCACGCGTGTAAATGCTGTCGCAATGCTCGCAAGCCACCAGATGACGGTAAGTTTTCATCAGCGCGTGCGGGTCCAGTGCATCAGGGGTAAAAGCATCATCGTGATCGTGTTTTCCTTATGAAAGGGCAAGCGCATGGTGTTTTCTTCGGACGGCATCAAAGCGATTCTGCCAGCACACGGCATTGTGCAGTATGTCCGTTTTTCACGGCCTCAGTTCTGCCACGCGCCATTTTTACTCACCGCCACTCAGCTTGAGCGATCATTCTAGAATGATCGCTCAAGCTCGGCAACCGCTTATTTTGCTGTCCCGGTGGTATCGAGCGCTGACGCGCATTGCGGCATCATGGTGAGCAAGCTGGGCCACACGCCCTCCCACCCGCTCTGGTGATCCGCATCCGCCACATTGACTATGGTGTTATCGGGGCTGCATGCGGTGTGTGTGATAAAAGCGGCACTGATGGACGGCGGAATAACGCGATCACGCCCGCCAATGAAGTGCCGCTGCGGCAGATGGGCCAGCGCGCTGGCATAGGCAATGGGGTTTTGCGACAAGGGCATGGCGCTGACATGGTGATATTGATTCACCGCTTCTGAATCCAGATTACCCGCCACCGTACGCAGGCTGATGACATCATGACGCCGGGCTGCCAGCATCACGGCAATCGCTGCGCCTCCGGAGTAGCCCACCAGTTCCAGGCGCGGGGATGGCATGCCCTTGATCAGCTGGTCCAGCGCCTGATTCATGGCCGCCACCACCTCGGCAGAATAGCGTTTATCCGTCCAGTAGGCCTCGTTGCAGGCAGGACTTTTCTCCCGCGTATATTGGCAAGGCCGGGCAAGGTAGACCACATTCGGCAGAGGATCGAGCAGCGCGAGCCGCAAGCCCACGGCATAGCGTGGAGTAGGATCTGCGGCAGGTTCCCAGCGGGTCGACCAGGCATGTCCATCGCCTTCAATATAGACGCGGATCGGAGTATCGGGACGCTCCATGCGCTTATAGCTCTGCAAGACAAAACCATCGCTCTCCAGCTCCACGGGCGTCATGCGCGCAGCGAGCAACATGCCGGGGCTCACCGGCTGAGGAGGGTTCATGGCACAGGATGCCAGTATCAAGAAGCAGCACGCGAGGCTGAGGGGTTTCAACATGGCGTCATCCAAATGGCGCAATACAAAAAAAAGCGGGGTGTTGCCACCCCGCTTTGCTGACTTTACTTGAGTCGAGCTAATTAAAAATCAAACCTCGCCTGCAACAATGCAGTTTGGCCGAGGTATTGATTGCGGATTTCAGCATCGTAGCTCAACAGCAAGCTTTGCTTGAGGGTATTGTTGCCCACAATGCGGTAGCTGATGCCGAGATTGGCGCTATCACGCTCCTGGCTCACCGCCGAAGTACGGAAGGTGCTGCCACCCGCGGCAAAGCGTGCGGTCGTATCCTGATCCGTATTCGCAAACTCATGCTGCCAAAGGGCGCGGAGTTCGATGCCAGACTTCAGGCTGCCGATTTCCAGAGGCACAACGGCTTTGACACCCAGGCCAGAACGCAAGGAATCTGTGTCACGACCACTGATGCGCAATGCGCCTTCCCCATGCTCGGTGTAGCCATTTTCATCCAGACGGCTATAGGCAAGCGAAGCTACCGGAATCAGCGAAGACTTGCCGATGCTGATCGGCTTGCCAGCATCCACCTTGGCGGTATATTGCCATGCTTCATGGCTGCCACTGACGGTGTTGTTGATGATGACACGACGGCTGTCATACTCATGGCGGCCAAGACCTACTGCGCCATTCAGGTACCAGCCATCCATCAGGCGTGTGCCATACAGGGTAGCCTGATAGCTATCGATATCCAGACGGTTGGACGATGTCACGCCCTTGCCGCTGACATCGGAATTACCGTAGCTGATCGCAGCACCGACGCGCGTATTGCCGTCGCCCACCAAGGTATCAGCACCAGCCGCGAAACCAAATGCATCGGCATCATAACCATCCACCCCTTTGCGCTTATCCTGATCGCCGCGGAAACCAAAGGTCTGGAACCAGATGCCAGAAGACGTCGCCTGCTCACCTGTTGCCACGCCGCTCTTGCCACCGAGCTGGGCGATATTCAGGTTTTCCAGATGCTGACCAATCAGCCCGAACACCTTGTCGGTTGCAGATACTACGGCCTGGTAGCCTGCGTTATTGACCTCAGGCTTCAGTTGCTCCGCTGCCTTTTGTACCGCCGCATCGCCTTCCAGGTTTTGTACCTGGCTACCCAGCGTGCTGTCAAAGGTCAGCAGGTTGTTCAATGCGCTACGCGCACCCTGGGAAATACCGGTGATACCGGTTGTGCTGGTAGAGGACTCCAGTACCAGACTGCCATTTGCATTCACCTCGGCCGTCCAGTTGATCAAGCTGTTTGCGCTGCTGACTTCAGGTAGGGTAGTAGCGCCTGCGCTCACTGTGGAGCCATTGATTTGATAGGTATTGGCAACGGTGAAAAACTCGCCATTCTTCACCACGACACCGCTTGCGACTTTGGGAGCCAGCGTGATGTCAGATTCATCGCCGCCTGCGGTGGTGACGATATTGAGCGTGTCACCCATGCCAGCGATATTACCGGAAGGGTTCAGCAGGCTGCTGCCAGCACCACTGCCGAGAATGGTGGGTACCAGGGTAATGCTGCTTTCTACCAGACTACCGGATGCACTGCTGGATGCAGTATGGATCACCAGGTCTCCGTCAAAATCGCCTGCATTTTCAAAGGTGAATTGCTTGGTGCCGACCACGGTCCAGTTGCTGCTAACACCCGCTGTCCCGCCAACGGTATTTTCACCAGCGCTAGACGTGTTGCAGCTGCTGCATGTGGTATCCCGCTGATCAAGATCAATGTTTCCTGACAAGGTGCCCGTATTGACCAGGGTGTGCGTGCCATTGCTGTAGTAGAGATTACCGTTGATAGTGCCACTATTGGTAATCGCACTGTCAGCCTGACCCCATTGGCTATTGATGTTAAGTCGCGAATCAATGGTCGCGCTACCGGTCGCTTCGCCATTGGACAAAGACCACCAACGCAGGGCCGCGCCGTTGACGGAAAGGATATCGCCATTGATGGTGCCGCCGTTATTGAGTGTCATGCTGCGGACTTCGCCGCTGTCGGATACATGAGCAACACCGATTGCCGTTCCGGAAATAACACCATCATTGTTAATTACGGATTCAGCCGCGCGGGTATAGATACCACTGGCATAGGTACCAGTGCCGCTGATGGTGCCGGTGTTGTTGATGGTGACGCTGGCAGCCTCTTCTTCGGAATAGATACCTGCGGCCACCCCTATATTGGCAGCCGAAGTCGTGGAGGAATCGCTAAGGGTAACCGTGCCCTGGAATGAGGTTGCCGTGCTGGTTGTTTTGGTGATGGCATGCGATTGCACACCTGCAATCGTGCCACTATTGGTAATGACCATGCTCTCAACATCACCACCCACCTCGACACCATTGACCCGGCCAACGCCGTTATGAGTCGCGGTAATAGTGCCCGAATTTTTAAGCGTGTATTCGCCTTCGACATCGGTGCCGACACCGACGACTGCCGCTGTATTCAGCCGGGTCTTGTTGGTCAGCATATTGGCATCGCTGATGGTGGCACTAATGGTGCCGCTATTGGTAATGCGGTTAACTTCATCCCCAGTGGCCGAGCCAGAGCCGATGTATACGCCATATTTCTGCGAGGCATTGGCCGTGGTATTGGTATAGACAGAATCATTGACCAGGGTACCGGCATTCACAAATGTATTACCGTTCCCTTCCATCTGCACCACGCTGCTCGTGGTTCCTGTAGTCGAAATGGTGGCGGTATTGCTGAGCGTCGAACCTGCCGCATTGTTATACCGGCTGCCGTCGGTACAGGTGACATTATTCGCGTCTGTCGACGGTGCAGAGCCCGTTGTACAGTCGGCAAACGCTTCATTACCCAACACCATCATGGGCAATGCCATGGCTACTGCCAGCGCTATCCCCTTACGTTTTACTCCACGATCATGATTGTTTTGCACTGATTGTTCTCCACTGAATTTTTTTATAGGTTTACTTATGACGAAAAGCGGAGGGATTGTCAGAGAAGGTTCACAAAATACGTACAGATAAAATCCCGAATTAATTCGGGATAATTTCCCGGGAACTCACATGATGTGACGCCTGATCGATTTCTGGCCTGGCACCCACAAATATCGGCAGTTCAAAGGCCTGATTTGCCGGTCTCATGATGGTCATTCATGTGAAGAAAAGGGCGATGTAAGCCGGAAGCGCTTGCATACGCTATATTCATGGAAGGTGGCGCGCTGACATGCATGATCAGCACCATGGGACATTGACGCGCTTATTTAACGTTTAACGAGAACCCCATCATGATCTCATCCTCAAACTGGCTACTCTGGGCTTTGCTCTCCGCGGTGTTTGCCGCGATGACAGCCATTTTTGCAAAAATAGGCATACAGGGTGTCGACAGTGACCTGGCAACGCTGGTGAGAACCGGGTTCATCGTTGTGATTCTGTCGCTTTTTGTTGTCATGGCGGGCAAGTGGACGAATCCCTTGAACCTGTCTGGCAAAACCTGGGTATTTTTGGGATTGTCCGGCCTGGCAACAGGGGCATCCTGGGTATGCTACTTTCGGGCATTGCAGATAGGCGATGCCTCCAAGGTGGCGCCGGTGGATAAACTGAGCCTGGTGCTGGTGGCTATTTTTGCCTTTGCTTTCCTCGGTGAGCGCCCCATTGCCCGCGAATGGGCAGGCATTGCATTGGTAGCGGCAGGCGTTGTGTTATTGGCATTGAAGCGATGAGCGGCATCACCGATATCGGCAACATCGCCCAACAGCGGATCGGCCACCAAGCTTTCATGGCCACACTGTCACAGCAGCGTATAGGGAGCCGTAGCACATGATCAACAAACTGCAACGTAGTCTGGGAAAGCTTGGACCCGGACTGGTGACAGGTGCCGCGGATGATGATCCAAGCGGCATCGCGACCTATTCCCAGGCCGGCGCGCAATTTGGCTACTCCATGCTGTGGACCATGATCTTTACCTTGCCGCTGATGGTCGCCATCCAGATGGTGAGCGCCCGCATCGGCTATGTCACGCGGCAAGGCCTGGCTGCCAATATCAAGACCAGTTTCCCGCGATGGGTGTTGCTGACCGTGGTCAGCATGCTGCTGATCGCCAATACGCTGAATGTGGCCGCCGATATTGCCGCCATGGCAGAGGCTTTGCGCTTGCTGGTAGGCGGTTCAGCGCATCTCTATGCCGTGGCGTTTGGGCTCATTTGCCTGCTGCTGCAGGTGTTTCTGCCTTATCGCACTCATGTGCGCTGGCTCAAATGGCTGACATTGGCATTGTTATCGTACGTGGCGGTCGTTTTCACGCTGCATCTGGATTGGGGCATGGTCGTGGGGAAAGTGATCCATCCGGGCATCTCCATCAACCATGACATGCTGCTGATGATCGTGGCGGTGTTTGGCACCACCATCAGTCCGTATCTTTTTTTCTGGCAGGCCGCCCAGGAAATGGAAGATACGGCAGACCTTCCCGCCCCCACCACTCAGGAGGTAAAGCGCAAGCTGCGACACATCAGGCTCGATACCATTATCGGCATGAGCTTTTCCAATCTGATTGCATTTTTCATCATCCTCAGCACGGCTGCCACGCTGAATGCCGCCGGAATAACGGACATCCAGACCTCCGCACAAGCGGCAGAAGCCTTGAGACCTCTTGCTGGAGAATTTACTTTTATCCTGTTCAGCATGGGCATCATCGGCACTGGCATGCTGGCAGTTCCCATACTGGCGGGTTCAGCAGGCTATGCGGTAACGGAGGCAGCAGGATGGCAAGGAGGTCTGAATTCCAGACTGGACCGCAACGAGGGACGTGGTTTTTACGGCGTGATTGCCGCCGCGACCGTGGGTGGCGTGATTTTCTGCTTTACGCCCATGGACCCCGTTAAGGAATTGTTCTGGGCCGCGGTCATCAATGGCGTGATTTCTGTCCCCATTATGGTGGTCATGATGCTGTTGGCATCCCGGGGCAGCATCATGGGGCCTCATGTCATCAGCCTGCGCCTGTGGTGGCTGGGCTGGGCAGCAACGGCGGCCATGGCGCTAACCGTTGCAGGTATGCTCGTAACCTTATGAAGCCGTTCAACACATCGTTTCTGGTGTATCAGCCCCTTTGCATCTCACCCATAAGCCCCGCTAATAACCCCATACACATCGTTAACCATAACTTATTGATAAATATTGATTTTTCGGTGCAACACGCCCCAAACGTGTACTTTCCAGCCGTCCATGTCGATTTTATTTCCGCTAAAAATTACTGCAAGCAACTGATTTATATCCACTAACCCTTAGCATTCCCCCATGGCACACGCTTTGCTTACACAGGGCGGTAGCACGCTTCAATGACATTGAAATAAAAAACAACTTCATTCGGAAATGCCATATAACAAGGGGGTTCACCATGAAATTCACGATCGCAGCACTCGCTTTGCTATGCAGCCTCAACGCTCAAGCCACCACTATCGACTTTGAGTCGCTGGCAGTCGCAGACAGCGCCGTGCATTCACAAGGAGCAAGCTATACGGAGGATGGATACACATTGGTAGACAATGCATCCAGCCCTGACCTGCAAACATTGGGCACTCAACACATTTACTACACACAAAGCACCGCGTTGGTAAAAACCACTTCGTACCAGCAAAGCACAACCCTCACAAATAATGCTGGCAGCTCCTTTGATCTGCTTTCCCTTGATCTGGCTGAGTGGGGCGGTTTACCACCCACCCAGGTCAAAATCGTGGGTTACTTCGTGGCAGGCGGCAGTATCAGTCAGTTACTGACACTTGATCAGTTGTATGGCTTTCAGACATTTACCGTAGCCGGGTTTACCAATTTGCTATCCCTCACCATTACCCAATCAACCGGCAAGCTCTTTCAGCTGGATAATATCAAGGTTGTCTCTGCGGTGCCTGAGGTCGGCACCACGTTGATGCTGTTATCGGGATTAGGCCTCATTGGGACAATATCGCGTCGTCGTCGCACAAGCATGGCCAGCTAACTGGTTTAATTTCCTGCAACTCTTCAGCCTTGGCTGGCTGAAGAGTTGCCTCCCTAATCCAACGAGTTCGCCACTCATCGCGACTTTGACATCGATCGCAATGTAACTGCCTGCCAAATCATCTTGCTGCCTCTCAAAGGCCTGGCAATTAAACACAAAAGCTCACAGCAAAATAAAACTGAACTCGCCTTCGCTTATCAGTCAAATGAATTTGACCGGATAAGCTCATGATTACTGCCATATGTGATGTATTGAAGGAATGTTATAGCCGCGGATGGATATCGACACGGGATGGTAATGGATCTGTTCGCCGCAAAAACGAGAACTGGATATACGTCACGCCATCGGGTTCCAAAAAGCACCGGCTGGAAGCCGAAAGCCTGATCAAGCTTGAGTTTCAGCCTGACCACTCGCTGATACGACTCAACCCTGAGGATGGCGGCAAACCCAGCGGCGAAATCGAGCTGCACAGAAGGCTGCTGAAGGAGATTCCGGACACCCGTGCCATTATCCACGTGCATCCCACCTATACCATCGCCGCCATGTATGCCGGGCTGGACTTGCAGGCATTGTCACTGGATTTCCCCGAAATCCATCGTTACACGCGCGTGGCGCCCAATGTGCCGAACGTACCGGCGATCAGCCTGGAATTGGCCATGGCCACCTGCCAGGCACTCGATTTGCAGCCGGATGGGCATGTCTCGGCGGATATTGTGGGCTTGGACCGGCACGGCGTGATTGCCTTGGCGCGCGATCCCTGGGGAGCTTTTGAACATATTGAGCGACTGGAGCATATCTGCCAGATTGTGCTGGCCAGTGGCAATCTGCCCAAACATCGCATCGCCACAGACGTGCAAGCCCATGAGCCAGCCACGCACGCGCATGCCGATGTTGAAAAAACCGAGCAAGAAGAAACCCTTAACCCGGGCTTGAACAGCAGCAATGATATTTGACGGCATGGGCAGTGTTATCCGGGATGGATAACACTGCCCATGAATGACATCAAGCCTTGGCGTGAATATCTCGGTTGCAGCTGCTGCAGTCGTAAACTCGCGCCATACGGCTTGGAGTTTCAACCCAGCATAGACAATTGCTCAAGCTTGCCCTGTTGCAGGCTGCAATAATCGCTCTGGAGTTCCAGAGGCGACGACCTTTCCTCGCTCAAGTACCACTATGCGGTCCATCTTTTTCAAGAGAGCCAGGCTGTGGGTGGCGAGAATGACTGTTTTGCCCCGGGTTAATTGATCGACCGCGTCGACCAGCTTCGCTTCTGTCTCGCCGTCCACTCCGGCGGTAGGCTCGTCCAGCAAAAAAACCCGGGGGTCTTCGCTCAGGCTTCTTGCCAACACCACAATCTGGCACTGCCCGGCCGAAAGCCGTGGGCCCATGCCAGCAGACACGACCTGATCCCGCCGCAACTCGCCGCTTTTGAGCGCTGCTGCCAAGCCTGTCAGCAGCATGGCCTGCTCGGCGCGCAGGCTATCCATGCGCGCGAGATTATCCTGCAAGCAGGGGCCAAGCAGGTAAGGCTCCTGAGGTTTGTAGGTAATGGCGAGGGCACGCTGATCTGGGCTGTATGCCTCCACGCGCATCGCATTCAGCAATACCTGCCCTTCAGACGGGGTCTGTACACCGGCCATGCAACGCAGCAATGTCGATTTGCCCGAGCCTGGCCGGCCGATCACCGCAATGCGTTCGCCCGGGCCAAATGCAAGATTGACATGATCAAGAGTAACGTCGCCATCCTGGTTATGGCATGTCAGCTGGGTAACGGAAATATCGCCTTTGCCGCTGGCAATCGGCATCTGAACATAAGATGCATTTGCTTCAGGTTGCGCGGCAGCATCCAATTCTGCCTGCGTGCGGTTAAGGTCCTTCCACCCCAGTAGCAAGGAAGCCGCGGAGGATAATTGCAGCATGGCCCGAAGCTGAATCAGGGAGCAGGCAATCAGCGCGCCCACACTGATGGCGCCCGCCTCAATGCGGTAAACGCCGACGGCGAGCAAGGTAACCGAGGCCAGCCCAATACACATGCCCACCCAGGCCTGCCCAGCCGTTTGCCAGAATCGCTGGCGTCCGCGCAAGATGGCCCCTTGATACATTTCGCTCTCCCAGCGATCGGCCAGCAGGTGACGCAAGGGCGATATCTGCAGAAATGCGAGATTGCCCGCCAGCTCAGACAGCAAGGAGGCCTTGCGAGCCGCCACGCCCAGGGTGCGACTGCTGTAGTCGCGCTCAGGTTTATTGCTCAGCCACTGCCCCAGGAGGATAGGCAAGGCGAAAAGGATGGGAATCATCACCAGCCATCCTCCGATCAAACCTTGCGCGAGCAGAAAAAGCAACATGAAAGGCATATCGGCCGCCACCACAGCATACTGGGCCAACAAGGCATCCCGGGCACTGGCAAGATCGCGGTATCGCGACATCAATACCCCAGGCGATGCCACCTGCTGCGCGTTGGTAGTCAGCAAGCGATCGATGAAGCGCCCTTCCATATGCAACTCGGCTATCGCGCCCAACCGTTGCGTGACATAGGCACGGATGGTGCGCAGGGTAAATTCCAGTACTAACACCAGCAGCATGCCGGCGACCAGGGTCCACAAGGTTTCGACGTTGCCATTCCCCACGACCTTGTCATAGATCAGCATGGAGAATAGCGGCATTAGCAGACCACAGGCATTGATGATGAAACTGGAAAGTCCAATTTCGAGGCCATAAGGGGCCATGGCCCGCAGCACCTGCAAATGAAGAGATGACGGGACACCTGCCGCGGAAGGGACGCCAGACAAGGCGTCAGGCCGTGCTGACATTGAGCTGCGCAATCTGGGTCGCGCCTCCGAGAGTAGGGTCAGAATTATAGAAGGTGTACACAGAGCCGCTCGCATTCGTGGTGTAGTAGCTGCCAGACTCAATCACGATACTGTCATTGGAGTCCAACACCAGGCTGAATGTGGAACTAGTCCCCTGGCCCACGATGCTCTGAATGGCGGAAGCGGATATCTTGATAAACTCACTGCTGCCATCTGCCACGTCCATGGCTTCGGTATTGGTGACATTTGCCGCCAGGGAGCTCAGATTAATGACCGTGCTGCTTGCCAGACCGGTAATTTTGAGTGTGTCCGTTCCGCTCCCTCCATCGGCAATGGCAGAGAGATAATTACTGCTGTTGAATACCATCTTGTCGTTGCCAAGCCCACCGATGAGGGTATCGGCATATGTACTGGACGTCAGAACGTTATCCAGGGTGTTGCCCGTGAGCGTCTGCGCGCTGACGTTATTAAGCAGAGTTCCGTTCTCTACGTTATCCGCCAGCGTGCAAGATACGGTGGTGCAAATCAGATCAGTGCCCGCCCCAGCCGCTTCGGTGACCACATCACTGGTGCTGTCGACATAATAGGTGTCGTTACCAGCGCCACCGGCCATGGCATCAGCACCGGTACCGCCATCGAGAATGTCATTGCCTGCCCCGCCGGTCAGGGTGTCATTGCCGGCCAATCCATACAGGGTACTGCCAGCGCTGTTAGCGGTGAGGACATTGTCCAGCGTATTGCCAGTCGCGGTAAGTCCGGCGGTACTCCCACTCAAGGTCAGGTTTTCAACATTGGCACCCAGCGTGTAGCTAACGCTGCTGGATACCAGATCTGTGCCTTCCGATACATACTCTGTGACCACATCGCCGACGTTATCGACATAGTAGGTATCGTCCCCGGTTCCACCCAGCATGGTGTCGGCACCCGTGCCACCATTAAGGGTGTCGTTGCCTGCCCCACCACTCAGGGTATTGGCACCACTGTTACCAGTGATCACATTATCCAGCTCATTGCCTGTGCCATTCAGGTTGGATGAGCCCGTCAGCGTGAGGTTTTCAACATTGTTGCCCGCAGCCAGGGTATAGGTGATGGAGGCAGAGACCAGATCGGTCCCTTCCGACATATACTCGGTGACCACATCGCCGACGTTATCGACATAGTAGGTATCGTTCCCGGTTCCACCCAGCATGGTGTCGGCACCCGTGCCACCATTGAGGGTATCGTTGCCTGCCCCACCACTCAGGGTATTGGCACCACTGTTACCAGTGATCACATTATCCAGTTCATTGCCTGTGCCATTCAGGTTGGATGAGCCCGTCAGCGTGAGGTTTTCAACATTGTTGCCCGCGGCAAGGGTGTAAGTGATGGAGGCATAGACCAGATCGGTCCCGGCACTGCTGGCTTCCGTCACTACATCCCCCGCATCATCCACATAGTAGGTGTCATTACCCAAGCCGCCCGCCATGGAATCGGCACCCGTACCTCCATTCAGCGTATCGGCGCCCGCGCCACCAATCAGCGTGTCATTGCCCGCCAGGCCAGACAGGGTGCTGCCAGCGCTATTCGCCGTCAGGATGTTGTCCTGGGTATTGCCGGTGGCGGTGAGGCTTGCTGTGGTACCCGTCAGCGTCAGGTTCTCCACATTGGTCGACAAGGTATAACTCACCGTGCTGTATATCAGGTCGGTTCCCGCACTGCTGGCTTCGGTCACCACATCACTCGTGCTGTCGACATAATAGGTATCGTCTCCTGCACCACCCGTCATGGTGTCATTCCCGCCTCCGCCATCCAGGATGTCGTTTCCGGCGCCACCGATCAATGTGTCGTTACCCGTCAGGCCATACAGGTTACTGCCGGCGCTGTTGGCTGTCAGCACATTGGCCAGGGTGTTGCCCGTGCCGGTGAGACCCGCGGTTGTACCGGTCAGTGTGAGATTTTCGACGTTAGTTGTTAAGGTATACGTGATCGTGCTGTAGACAAGGTCAGTTCCGGCACTGCTAGCTTCGGTCACCACATCACTCGTACTGTCGACATAATAGGTGTCATTACCGGCACCGCCAGCCATGGTGTCGTTGCCGGCACCACCATCCAGAATATCCGCCCCAGCCCCGCCGGTCAGGGTGTCGTTGCCCGCCAGGCCATACAGGGTGCTGCCGGCGCTATTCGCTACCAACACGTTGTCCAGGGTGTTGCCCGTGCCACTGAGGCCCGCTGTCGTCCCCGTCAGCGTCAGGTTCTCCACATTGGCGGAAATAGTATAGGTCACCGTGCTGTATACCAGGTCGGTGCCTGCACTTGCTGCTTCGGTAATCGTGTCTGCCGTATTGTCGACGTAGTAGGTATCGTTACCCGCACCGCCCGCCATGGTATCCGTGCCCGCCCCTCCATCGAGGATGTCCGCCCCTGCACCTCCGTTAAGAGTGTCATTTCCGGCTAAACCATACAGGCTGCTGCCAGCACTGTTGGCGGTAAGCACGTTGTCCAGGGTATTACCGGTGCCGGTCAGACCGGCGGTAGTGCCAGTGAGGGTGAGGTTTTCCAGGTTGGCACCCAAAGTGTAGCTGATGCTGCTGGCTACGAGATCGGTGCCTTCGGCGGCGTTTTCAGTCACGAAATCGCCGGTGCTGTCGATGTAATAAGTGTCGTTGCCTAAGCCGCCTGCCATGGTGTCGGTGCCCGTGCCGCCGTCCAGAATGTCATTGCCCGCGCCGCCGGTGAGAGTATCGTTTCCGGCCAGACCATACAGGCTGCTGCCGGCGCTGTTGGCGGTGAGCACGTTGTCCAGGGTATTGCCCGTAGCAGTGAGGCCAGCAGTGGTGCCGGTGAGGGTGAGGTTCTCGACGTTGTTGGCGAGGGTGTAACTCACTGTGCTGTACACCTGGTCGGTGCCGGCATTGGATGCTTCGGTAATCGTGTCGGCGCTGTCGTCAACGTAGTAGGTGTCGTTGCCTGCACCACCGGCCATGGTGTCGGTGCCCGTGCCGCCGTCCAGAATGTCATTGCCGGCACCGCCGATGAGAGTGTCGTTTCCGGCCAGGCCATAGAGACTGCTGCCGGCGCTGTTGGCGGTGAGCACGTTGTCCAGGGTATTACCGGTGCCAGTCAGACCGGTGGTGGTGCCGGTGAGGGTGAGGTTCTCGACGTTGCTTGCGAGGGTGTAACTCACTGTGCTGTAAACCTGGTCGGTGCCGGCATTGGATGCTTCGGTAATCGTGTCGGCGCTATCGTCAACGTAGTAGGTGTCATCGCCAGTGCCACCGGCCATGGTGTCGGTGCCCGTACCGCCGTCCAGAATGTCAGCGCCAGCACCTCCTGTCAGCGTGTCATTCCCTGCCAATCCATAGAGGCTGCTGCCAGCAATGTTGGCTACCAGAACGTTATCTTGAGTGTTCCCGGTGCCTGCCAAACCAGCTGTCGTACCTGTCAGGGTCAGGTTTTCGACATTAGCAACCAGCGTGTAGCTGATACTGCTCAAGACCAGATCGGTGCCTTCTGCTCCACTTTCTGAAACTCCATCGCCGACATCATCCACATAGTAAGTATCATCGCCAGCGCCACCGGCCATGGCATCCGTACCAGTACCGCCATCCAGAATGTCAGCGCCCGCGCCTCCGGTCAGCGTGTCATTCCCGGCCAATCCATACAGCATGCTGCCTGCGGCATTGGCTACCAGAACATTGTCCAGAGAGTTGCCAGTGCCAGTAAGACCGGTAGTCGTGCCGGTTAAGGTCAGGTTCTCGACGTTGGCGACCAAGGTGTAATCGATGCTGCTGAAGACCAGATCGGTGCCTTCGGCGGCGTTTTCTGAAACGACATCGCTCACATTGTCGACATAGTAGGTGTCATTGCCTGCACCACCTGCCATGGCATCCGCACCAGTACCGCCATCCAGAATGTCAACGCCCGCGTCTCCTGTCAGCGTGTCATTCCCGGCCAGGCCATACAGGCTGCTACCAGCACTGTTGGCTACCAGAGTATTGTCCAGCGAGTTGCCGGTGCCGGTAAGACCAGCAGTCGTGCCAGTTAAGGTCAGGTTCTCGACATTGCTTGCAAGGGTATAACTCACCGTGCTGTACACCAGGTCGGTGCCTGCACTTGCCGCTTCGGTGATGGTATCTGCCGTATCGTCGACGTAGTAGGTGTCATTGCCTGAACCACCGGCCATGGCATCCGCACCAGTACCGCCATCCAGAATGTCATTGCCGGCGCCACCGGTTAACGTGTCATTCCCTGCCAGTCCATACAGGCTACTGCCAGCGCTGTTGGCGGTGAGCACGTTGTCCAGGGAGTTGCCTATGCCGGTAAGACCAGCCGTCGTGCCGGTTAAGGTCAGGTTCTCGACATTACTTGCGAGGGTATAACTCACCGTGCTGTACACCAGGTCGGTGCCTGCACTTGTCGCTTCGGTGATGGTATCTGCCGTATCGTCGACGTAGTAGGTGTCATTGCCTGAACCACCGGCCATGGCATCCGTGCCAGCACCGCCATCCAGAATGTCAGCGCCTGCGCCTCCTGTTAGCGTGTCACTCCCTGCCAATCCATACAGCGTGCTGCCTGCGGCATTGGCTACCAGAACATTGTCCAGAGAGTTGCCTGTGCCAGTAAGACCGGTAGTTGTGCCGGTTAAGGTCAGGTTCTCGACGTTGGCGACCAATGTGTAGCTGATACTGCTGGATACCAAGTCTGTACCCTCTGCTGCATTTTCTGAAACCACGTCGCTCACATTGTCAACATAGTAGATATCATCGCCAGCACCACCGGCCATGGTATCCGTCCCAGTACCACCATCCAGAATGTCAGCGCCCGCACCTCCTGTCAGCGTGTCATTCCCTGCCAATCCATACAGGCTGCTGCCAGCACTGTTGGCGGTGAGCACGTTATCCAGGGTATTGCCGGTGCCGGTCAGGCCGGCAGTGGTGCCAGTGAGGGTGAGATTCTCGACGTTGCCTGAGAGGCTGTAGCTGACGGTGCTGTACACCTGGTCGGCGCCTGCATTCGAGGCTTCGGAAATGGTGTCGGCGCTGTCGTCGACGTAGTAGGTGTCATTGCCTGCACCACCGGCCATGGTATCGGTGCCCGTGCCGCCGTCCAGAACGTCATTGCCAGCAGCGCCGGTCAGCGTGTCATTGCCGGCCAGGCCATACAGGCTGCTGCCGGCGCTGTTGGCGGTGAGCACGTTGTTCAGACTATTGCCCGTGCCGGTCAGACCGGCGGTGGTACCCGTCAGAGTCAAATTCTCCACATTCGATACCAGCGTATAACTGATGCTGCTCAAGACCAGATCAGTGCCTTGACCGGCGTTTTCCGTAACGACGTCGCCGACATTGTCGACGTAGTAAGTATCGTTGCCAGCAGCCCCCACCATGGTGTCAGCGCCGGTGCCACCATCCAGAGTGTCATTGGCGGCGGCGCCGTAAAGCACATCATTGCCTGCTCCCGCTTCAATACTATTGGGAAGCCCGCGGGCCGGCAGTACGAAGGTATAGTCTGAACCTGAACTTACCAGCAGATCGCTAGCGGAATTCACTTCCTTCACAATCACGGTGACTGTCTTTTCGAAGGTAACGGTGGCACCGGTAAGGTCAACCACGGTAATGTTGATGGTCAAGACAAAACTTTTTGCAAAGCCTGAGCTGTCTACATCCAGCGTCGTGGGATAAAGCAGATTATTTGTGATGACGTAAGTACCATCAAAAGACGAATCGCTTTGTGTAGTGGGGGTATTCAGCGTCCAGCTACCATCGGCATTCTGGGTGCCGCCTTCAAAACTAAAACCCGATGGCAAGCCGCTTACTGTATAGCTAGTGACACTTTTGGTGTTGTTGAGCGTAAGTGACATTTCCTTGGCAAAGCCGGACCCCATCCGCTGGGAGTCATCGCCATAAATAATGTCATCGCCGGAAGTCCCGGTAATGGTCTCGGCTGCGGACTGTGCTTCAAAACTGGCGTCTGTACCGCTTGAAGGGGTACCGCCGGCGCCGTATATCGTAGAGCCATCCACGCGTTCGCCGGTAACATTGAATAATGTAAATGTCCCTATGTCAGCAGGACCGACCGTGTGAACCGGGACAGGCACACTCCCCGCGCGCTCGGTCGGCAGGGTGATTTGCTGCACTACCCTCTCTGGCGTAAGTTGTGCAATTTCCTGATGATAGTTGAGACCGCTGACGACTTTCAGGGCATCAGCGGCCGCATTGTCTGTCTGCGTTATGTCGACCGCCTGGGCGGGAGGAGCAGCTGGTGCCTGAGATTGCTGTTGCTCATCGACCACTTGCTGATCGGATGGTGTCATTTGAGAGGTCGCTCCCCCCTGATGATCCGCATCAGGAGCAACAAAAGGCGAGTCCGTGGCAGTGGTTCCGAACTCACTCACCAGACCCAGCAACTTGCTGAGAAGCAGGGTTGATCCATCCGCGAATATCCCCTCTGGCGTTTTTACCGACATGGCATCCAATGCCCCACCCACCAGCACAAAGCGCTCCCCAGTCTTGAGTACGACCACCAAATCAATGTCCAGGACCGATACTTGCGAAATTTCGCTCTGGGCAAAGGGAAGCTTGAACTTGCCTTCGAAATTATTGATCATCGAGAGAGTAGCCATCAGAACGTCTCCTTCACTGTAGAATCAGTTTCAGAATAGTGTCTTGTTGCTTTGCGATGCAGTGCCAGCACGGCGCCAAGGCCGGTGCGTAACTCCACTTCCAGCCGCTCGAAAGCACGGGAAATTTCCTGCCCGATCTCAATCGTTACCAGATCGTGGCGCAGGGTTGAAAGACTGGCTTGAATTTTTTCGGTGTTGGCGACGGATTGATTGGCCATCTCCACGACAGCGAGCTGCAGATCCACGATGGCCTGTATATGAGCTTCTGATGCGGCTTTCTGATGTTGCAGCGTGGTAGCGTTGATAGCATGGGCTTCTGAAATTGCATTGAAAATGCGCTCAAAAATGGCATGCTGGTGCATGACCGCCTGCTGCGCGATATCCGCCTCCGCATTTCGCACTTCGACAGCGGAAATTCGCTGTTCCAGCATTTCACTGAAGAGCTGATGGCTTTGCCGGGCATGCTCGCCATACGCTGTTTCCACCTGCGCAACCAGCAGAGACAGGTGTTTGATCAGGGTTTGCGCCAAACTCTGCTGCTGTAAATCCGACTGCCGCTGTGCATGCACAACCGTCCCGGCGAGTTGCTCAACAGAGTGCCCCATCCTGTCCGTCAGCTGGATCAAGGCTGGCAGAGATGCCAGGTGTGCGTTCATGCTTTCCGCGTTTTGGGCCGATTTCTCGTTAATGGATACAAACCTTTCCATGCCTGCTAAAAGCTGGGAGATGCGCATTTCGTTGTCCGCGCCTTGTCTTGTCAGGGCACGCACTTCGCCTTGCAATCCCTGATGCAATCGTTGCAGCTCTGCCATGCGGGATAGGAGCAAGGCATGATCCGCTTCCATTTCCGTGCTGGCTGCGGGAGTGGCTTCTGCGATCATGCCTTCCGTCATGGCACGCGAAAATTGCATGAAATCGGCCTGGAACGCACGTACCGACAGCAGCATGATGCCCAGCATGAGCGAGCAGAGAAGACCAAACATCGAGGCGCTGAATGCCGTGCCCATGGCAGTCAGTGGGTACTGCAAGGTAGCTATCAGCTGGACCAGGGCCTGATCTATATTCTGCGAGGTGTCTGCCTTGCCAAAGCCGCCGATCAGATCCCCCACAGCAATCAGGGTTTCCAACAGGCCAATGAAGGTGCCGAGAAGACCCAGCGCAATCATCAAACCGACGATATATTGCGCGGCTTCCTGTCGGCTATCGAGCACCTCCTGCATGTGCTCCAGCGTCTCCTGGACTTGCCCCTGCTCAATGACGGATGCGTGCCGTGAAAGGCGAATTTGCTGAAGGCGCAAGATCAGGCCCGAGACAAGCGACTTGCCAGCAGATGGCTCGGCAGAGCCGCTGGAGACAAAGCTTTCAAATATCTGCCACTCAGATCGAATATCCCTGACTCTTAATAGCATCAGCATCACACCAAACGCTGCGGTGGCAATAATGATGCTGTTGATCGCGATATTCGTCAGAATCGAATGAATCACAAACGCATGAAAAGTGACGGCGCCGGCCATCGTCATTGCCAAAGGCAAAAGCACCAAAATAAGATGTTTTCTATACGTAGGCTTGAGAGTTTTCATCATGAAATTGGCTTCATTCAAATAGTAATGGGGCCTTTAGCGAGGCTCACTAAGGGCGGCTCGTGCAAAGCGGGTTAGCGGGGAAATCAGGTAGGCAAGCACCGTGCGGCTACCCACCACAATATCTGCGGTGGCGACCATGCCCGGCACAATAGGACGACCAGCAAAGGCGCGCTGGTTGCCATCCAGTCCAACACGCACGCGATAAAATCGCTCCCCTTTTTCATCAGGCATGGTGTCTGCGCTCACCTCGGTCAAACGCCCCTGGGTTGTGCCAAAAGAAGCATAGTCATAGGCTGACAGGCGGACATAGACCGGTAATCCTGGATGAAGCTCAGCACGATCTGCTGGCCTGACGCGAGCTTCAACCACAATGTGTTCATCGGAAGGTGTGATTTCAACAACGGCGTCGCCCGGGCGAATCACCCCACCTATGGTCGTCACATTGACGCGATTCACAATGCCTGAGACTGGTGCCCGCAACTCCGTGCGTTCTACCCGGTCGCTGCTGGCTTTCAGCTCTTCTTGCACGCGCTGCAAGTCAGTTTGCGCGGCCGTCAGATCGGTGCGGGCTTCAGCGCGAAACCGCGACTCCAATTCACGGCTCCGCCCTTCAGCTTCAGCGATGGCTGCTTTTAACCTGGGCAGCGATGTATCCGCATCGGATAACATGGTGCGCAAGCGTTGCACTTTTGCCTGGGCATCCAGCACCTCCAGCTTTGAAGCGGCCTCGCGCTGCATCATCTCATTCGAAATTTGCTGCTGGCGTTGTGCCAGCTCGAGCTCTGCCGCCAGGTTGCTGCGGCGCGCCATCAGCTCTGCGAGTTCAGAGCGCTTCTGCGCCACCTGTTCAGTGGTGACGCGCTGGTCCTGCTCCAGCCGTTGGCGACGTGCCAGAAAAGCCTCACGTTCTGCCCGTATGGCATCGGATGCGTCCAGCGCATGAAAATCAGCAATGGCACTGCCGCTTGCTTCCGCCTTTAGCCGCAATACTCTGGCAAGCAGGGCTTGCTCTCGAACCCGGCGCTCGCCCATTTGCGACGCCCCCTGCACATCGCTGATGCGCGCCAGCACATCCCCCTTCTGCACAAACTCGCCTTCTGCAACATCAATCGAAAGCACGACACCGCCTTCCAGATGCTGCACTACCTGGCTATGGGTAGACGGGATGACACGCCCCTCTGCACGGACCACCATACGAACAGGTGCCCAGGCCGCCCAAACAATCAACAGAACTACCATGACCGTAATAAGCACTACCCAGTGCCTGGGGGTACGAAGCTCCTGCAATAAATCCGCTTGCTGGCGATGACGGTTCGCCAGGCGTTGGGGGATATTGGGGAAATCCGGCGTCATTCAGTTGATCTTCTAATTTGAACGTCGACGTGACTGCGACTATCAGGACTTGGGGTATCAAGAATGACCGTTTCGATGTGTTGCGGTAATACACCCTGGGCAACCAGGTGATCCCGTATGACAGCAATACGGTAAAAAGCCAGGCGCCGAGCTTCGCTTGGAGCGGGCTCGGCCATGGTTGCCTGCAATAAAACGTGCCACTGACTGGCTTTATCAAAATCGCCGATCACTCCATCCAGCGCCTGCATCAGTTTTTTCTCCAGCGCCGTTACTCCAAGGGCGTAGCTCAGGCTGATATTCGGCATCTTTCCGGAAATCACGACCGCAGGAGCCATCTCGGAATGCGCCTGGCGCGGGCGTGCCTTCCCCACTGCTTGCTGTTGACCTATCAACTCGGAATGAAGACGCTGGTTCTCCTGCTGCAAAAGCTCGGCGCGTTCATGTTCCCGCTTGGCCTCAGCCCGGGCCTCCTGCAAAGACTGCTGAATGGATTGGTTTTTTTCATGCATCCGTTCCGCAAGGTTACGTTGCAGATGGGCATTCGAAAGCTTGATCAATGCACCAAACATCGAAATGGCAAAAACAACAATCACAAACACCATGACCAGCACAACGTTGGTCAAGGCATCAACAAAACCAGGCCAGTAATTTTGCTCGCGTGAAGAGGAGTCGCCCGCCATCGCTATCCCTCTCCATTCATGGGCAAGGTATTTCCCAAACGGCCCGTGACCCGCAGTATCTGCTGCTCAAGCAAAATTGCCTGGACGCTGGTACGCACCAGCTCGAGCTGGGACTGGTAATATTGTTGATATGCATCAAACACATCCAGCAGATTGCGGCTGGTAATGGCAAGCTGGGCATCAAAGGCCTCAACTACCTTTGCCTGGGCCTGCGCCTGTTTGGTAAGGGATTTGATTTTCTGTCGTGCCGAGCTCAAGCCACTATAGGCAATTTGCAGGCTGCGCCGCGCGGTGCGCTCTGAATCAAGACGTTCGAAGGCGTATTGCTCCTCCTTGTTATGCGAGGCACGCTGCTTGAAATAATCCCCACCACCAGCAAACAGTGACATATTCAACACCAGCATGGCCCGCTCATCCTTGCGCCAGCCCATGACACCGCCAGCATTGTCAATATTGGTGGTGGATAGCTCAAACTTTAAGGTGGGGGTGAAACGTGCCCAGTATCCCAAGCGCTCCTGCTTCGATGCCTCCTCGTTTGCCCGGGCAGTAAGCACCGCAGGGTTGGCATGGGAAACCATGGCCAAGGCATCTTCCAGGGAGCCAACCGGTTCATAGCTGCCCAGACTGGGAAGCACAAGTTGACGCGGAAGTGTGCCTGTCAGCTGGCTGAGGGTGATATAAGCCTGGTTGGCTTGTGAGATGGCATCTTCAACGTTGGACTTTGCAGACAGCACTCGCGCATTGATACGCTCGCGATCCGCCCCACTCGCCCCTCCAGCCTCGGCTCTGGCGGACATCCAGATACCCAAGCGCTCAAGCCGCTGCTGCTGGGCCAGGGCGAGCTTTAGTGACAGCTCTGCCTCCACTGCGCTGAAAAATGCCGCACTGCTGTCGTAGGTAACATCACCACGTACGCCACTTTCATCAAATTCGGACGCTTTCCTGACTGCCGCGGTACGACGAATCTCGGAGACGGCCGATAAATCAAGCAAGGGCTGGCTGATGACGGCATAGACCTCTTTGCGGATTTGAGTACTCTCTGCCAAGGCCTCCCCTGTCGTATCGTCCAGGCGTGAGGATGGGGTTGAGTTCTCGCGACCGCGCGCGGTGCGCAAATTCACAGACGGCAAGACTCCCGAATATGCCGCCCGCGCGAGATTGGCTGCAGCACTGGTCTTAGAGCGTGAGGCTCCCAGGGAGTAACTGGATTCATGGGCTTTGCGACGAGCGTCTTCCAGGGTCAGACTATCAACCTGCTGCTCCCCCATCAGTTCGGCAAGTGCTACTGGCTGAGAAATCGGCACATAGCCATCCGGCGAATTTGCGAACAATCGCAATTGCTGCAAACCGAACAGTGACTCATTGACATCAACATCCGCCACTGCCGTGTTTGAGAAAAGAAATAAGGGCAGCAGGAGCGATTTGGCGACCTTGCGCCAGAACACGCGCTTGAGTAAGCGGTAACGGCAGGCATACGCTTGTGTTGATCCCTGAATAGCCAGCTTACGGTGCATGACTACAGAAGTTGCGCTCACAAGATTCAATATGGCCTGATCTGTGTGGTGAGTGCAGGGGCTAATGTTGCCATGAGCACTCACCGTGATATTTCGGCATTCCACCATACCTAGCTTGCCAATTTCATTATTAACTACCCGTTCCCTGTGTCATTTCGCACGCTGTCAAAGCCGCGCCACTCGCCAGCATGAGCACTTCATGCCCCGGCAAATTTAATTAGTGAGCGATGATGCACAGGAATGGGAAGTTTAAACATTACCCCAAAGGGCGATAGCAAGCAGGTAACGAGGCGGCACTATGGCTTGGCTACCAGGCTTCAGTCTGAAAAATGCTGGGGTTACGCGCTAGTTTGGGAAATGCCGTATGGGCTTATGCATTCAAATTTATTCAGTGACTCATCCAGATGTTGCCAAATACAAACATACTAGTTAGTATGGTAAATAGCATACTAACTAGTATGCACCACTCAAAAACAACTACAGGAGAACAAGATGAAGCATGCAGTATTAGCAGCTCTGGTATTGGGCGGTCTTTCTTCCGGAATCGCATTTGCAGCAGGTAGTCTGAAAGCGGAACAATCGATTGAGATCAATGCAAAGGCAGACGATGTCTGGGCAACATCGAGTAATTTTGGGGACTTGGGTGCATGGCACCCTGCCGCAACCAAAACCGAAATCGTAGAAGGTACGAACAATCAAGTCGGTGCGGTGCGTGTGATTACCTTGCCAGATGGCGGAAAGCTGAAGGAAAAGCTCGAAGCCTATGATGCGAAAAAGCACACATACTCTTACACCATCCTTGAGGGTGTGCTTCCCGTCAGTAACTATCACTCCACTTACACCGTGCATGCCATCGGTGCCAATAAAACCAAGGTCACCTGGAAAGGCACATTCAATGCGGCGGGAGCAAGCAACGCCGATGCCGTCAAGACGATTAACGGTGTTTACAAAGGCGGCTTGGATAACTTGAAAAAAATCAGCGAAGCCAAGTAATCGCTGGGAAATGGCGCCTCCGACTATCGAGGCGCCATTTATCTAGGGGGCAGATGCTATCAGTATCCTGGCCATGTCTTTGGCATGCGTGATGGCCTCCGTCTTGATCTGTACTTCACTACTGACCGAAGCACCTTCGATCACCATCTGCAGTTGCAGGGCCAGAACATCGGCATTCTTTTTACCGGCGGCATTCGCCAATTTGGCAAGCTGGTTTCGCAAATTGCGTGAAAATTCGACCGATGTCTGATGCACCGCGCTATCACTTTGCGGAAACTCAACGCCAGCGTTGATAAACGCAAACCCCTTGAAATCAGGGTCTCCGATCAAATCCAGAAGATTGCTGACCAGATTAGTCAATTGCGTCTCGGCATCGGCGTGCTCATCGCCTTTGGCGAGGATACTCCATAGCTTATCGTCATAATCCTTCAGGTACTCAAGTATGAGTTGTTCCTTGGATTTGAAATATTTGTACAAGGTTACCTTCGCGATATCGGCTTTGGCGACGATCGCATCCACACTCGTGGCGTTGATCCCTTGCGTCAGAAAGAGATCCGAAGCGACCTCCAGAATATATTCGCGCATCTTAGTAGCCATATTGTTTTCCTGTGGGAACCCAAGAGACAGCCGTATGGCCGTTTGACGGAGGGAAGTAACACTCCCATTCACGATTCTGTTTATACCAAACCAGAAATTTGGTGAGCCTTTCGCTATCCTGCAAAGGATGCATGGATGCTCGATAGGTAATGGTATTCATGTAGGCAGCCGCCTGATCCTGCGGCATGGCAAAGAGTTGGGGAGCAGGACAATGCCCGGAATCGATCTCCGCTTGCAGAGCCATTACTTTGGCAAGCAAATCGGGACTGATGGGCGAAGTCTCCAACATGGCTCTGTTATATGCAGCTTGATAATCAGCAGAAGCTTCCACTGCTATCTGCGACCCGACCAGGTAGCCTCCCATGGCGATTAGCACGCCCGCCACAGCCCCACCGCTCCAGTACGTCCATGTTGATTTCAACTTCGGTCGTTTGACGGCATCCTCAAGTATTGCCTTTGCCGCAATTCTGGCCGCATTGAGCGCTCCCAGGCCCGGGTTGCGGACCTCCTCCGTCAATGCCCCTTGCAGAAGAATCAGCACTTGCGCCACGAACACATCCGGCTTTGCTATTCTGGCCTGGCTGGCCAGCTCTGTGAGCCTTGCCGCGAGCGCTGGGCATTGCTGGTTAAGCATATGCTCGGCTTTAAACTCGGAAACAAACTGCTCCCTGATGCCAGGCGCACCAAGCCATGTTTCCAAACAGGAAAAAAGCGAGAGAAGCTTATCGGCAGGTTTTTTCGCGCTGCTATCCAGCATGCGCAGCAACCATGAACTGTTCAGTATTTCCATGCGCAAATACTATACTGTTTAGTATGCTTTTTCAAATAGTATGAATACCGCATTCATTCAAAAAAAGAGATGGAAACTCACTCATGCGGATTCTTATCAATCCGGCCTCACCTCTGCATGAGACTCATGCGTTGGCGGCGAAATCATCGACAAACAATCCATCGAAAATAAGGAAACTTTTCACCACTAGCACTCTCAAAGAGGGAGTGCTAAAATCAATTTCATGAGCGAGATTAACCCTATGACAAATGCCCTGACAATTCCTTCAGTGTCTTCACTGGACAGTCTTGATCAGTACCTACGTACGATCAAGGCGTTTCCTGTATTAAGCGCCGAGGAAGAGTACGATCTGGCAACCCGCCTGCGCAAGGACAATGACATTGATGCTGCCAAAGGCCTCATCGTGTCGCATTTGCGTCTGGTCGCCAGCATTGCCCGCGGTTACTCTGGTTATGGTCTGCCACAAGCTGATCTGATTCAGGAAGGCAACGTCGGTCTGATGAAGGCTGTACGTCGCTTTGATCCTGATCGTGGCGTCCGTCTGGTCTCATTTGCCATGCATTGGATCAAAGCCGAGATTCACGAGTACATCGTGCGCAACTGGCGCCTGGTCAAAGTCGCTACCACCAAGGCTCAACGCAAGCTGTTCTTCAACCTGCGCAGCATGAAGAAAAACAGCCATACCCTGAGCCCAGACGAAGTAGCGGATATCGCCCGTGAACTCAAGGTCAAGCCAGAAGAGGTCGTGGAGATGGAGTCGCGCATGGGCGGCCATGAGATTTCGCTGGAAGGTAATAGCGATGATGACAGCGAAGACAGCTTCAGCCCGATTGCGTATCTTGAAGATCAACAGCCTGAGCCTTCCGAACTGCTGGCCGAACGCGAAGCGGAGCATAACCAGACCGTAGGCTTGGCTCACGCGCTGGAAAGCCTGGATGATCGTAGCCGCCGGATTGTGCAAGCCCGCTGGTTACAGGAAAACAATAGTGCAACGCTGCATGATCTGGCAGCCGAGTTTGGTGTATCGGCAGAACGTATTCGTCAGATTGAACAGAAAGCCATGCAAAAAATGAAGGGCATGCTGAGTGCAGCCTGAGCCTGGCATTTAAAATGCCGACTCAAAAAACCCGGCCTCGTGCCGGGTTTTTTCTTGGCCGACGGGGCCATGCATGGTGATCAAGTTTCGTAACAACACGCAATAAAAAAGCTGCCCGAGAGCAGCTTTTTTATATTCTGAATCCAGTACCGTCTTAGCCGAAAATCATGACCGACAAAGCGCTCATCCAGGACCATGTAATGAGCAAAACAACAATGGTCAGCGGCAGATTGGCAAAGGTGAACCAGGACTTGTAATCCTTCATTTCAAAAACCTCACAAGTTGTATTGTTATTCGTCGATTTTAGTATTTTTAGGCGCTTGCTTCAAGCGATTAAATGGAATCATGGGGTCATCATCGTCCATGAGGATACGCTGGGCGGGCCCTTCCATATCATCATACTGTCCACTTTTGATTGCCCACAGAATACCAAACGCGGCGATTACAATGAACACCACGGTCATGCCAAGCAGGAAAAGGAGCGTGGTGACGTTCATGCGGCTTGCGTCAAGGGAGCATCATCCTGCACGGATGCGAGCGCGGCATACATCTGCCGCCGCAGGTTTTCAAGATCGGCCAATTGCTGGCGGATACCGCTTTCAATACTCTCCAGCTCACCGATGCGGTCTTCCAAAGTATCCGTGGCTTTATAAATACGCTTGATGCTTTCCAGCCGGCGCTTGAGTTGCAGCTGGTGCTCGCGCACTTGCGATTCCATGGGCGCGATCACGGCCTTAAGCCAGTTTTCCACATCGCGATTGGCAATTTCATAGACGTGAATAACGCGGGTTGCCAGCGTTTCGAAAAACTTGGAGGTGAGCGTCATTTTTTCATTGGTGATCATGTTGAGCGTGGTATTGAACTGCTCCTTGTACGCACGCTCCAGCTTTGCCAGCTCTTTCTGGTAGCGCAGCATGGAGAATGACGGCGCATCGGACTTGCGCAGGCCATGATCCTGATTGAATTTCTCGTACATCGCGTCCATCATTTTCTTGATCTCTTCGATCTGCGTTTCCGAACTTTGCATGCGGGTTTTCAGATCCGCAAAAAACTCATCCATGGCACTGCGGATGTTTTTGGTAAAGGTGGCGGCAATCATCTTGTTGCGGGTGGTGGTCACCTGTTCGCGCAAGGCTTCCATGCCCAGCAGGCTGAACAGCCGATTGGTCTGCTGCGAAAATACGCTGCGTAGCGCCTGAAAGCGCTGCAAGCCTTTCTCGAAGTTTTCCTTGTCGACCTTCACCTTGTTCATCATGTGCTCAACCACATCCTCATTCTTGCCGCGCAGGCCCTTGAGCTCATCGAGCTGCTCGCTGAGCCCTTGCAGACGCGAATCCAGAATCAGGCTCGAATTGCCCAAGAGATCATCAATTTCGCTCTGGGTGGACTCCTGCACAATCTGTTTCTTGGAAGGGATAAGCTCATCCGACAACGCTTTTTCCAGCTCAGGCAAGCGACTGCGCTGCAACAGCGCCGCGTCGCCATTCACCTTGGCAAGCAGACCCTTCTGCGCCGAGATCGGAAAAATCTGGCCTGCGTCCAGCCCAAGCAATTCTGCGCTGGTCTGCACCTGCTTCTTGATTTCATCTTCGATACTCTGGCTATCCTTGAGTTCATCCCACAAGCCATCAATCTTGTTCAGCACCGCCAGACGGCCCTTCTGCTTCCAGCGGGTACCGCTGATGTATTGGCGCCAGACGTCGATTTCCGATTTGGTGACACCGGTATCTGCCGCCAGAATAAAGAGCACGGCATGCGCGTTGGGCAGCATATTCAGCGTCAGTTCCGGCTCGGTACCAATCGCATTCAGGCCAGGGGTATCCAGGATGACCAGGCCCTGTTCCAGCAAGGGATGGGGGAAGTTGATCACGGCATAGCGCCAGCAAGGCACATCTACGGTGCCGTTGGCATTCAGGTTAAGCGCATCTTCCGGGTTATTCCGGTCAAACAGGCCATAACGCTCGGCTTCTTCCGGGCTGACCGACTTGGTGGTGCTGACCTCCTTGAAGGCCTCGATCATGCTGTCGCTATCGTCAATCTTGAATTCGATCACACGCCACTCTTCAGGGTAGCGCTTGTATTCGGTGGTGGTCGCGTCAGAAGCGCGCGTTTCAATCGGCAACAACTGCAGGCAAGCGGGCTTGGCGGGGTCGTAAAGCAGTTCGGTCGGGCACATGGTGGTACGGCCAGCACTGGATGGCAGCAGGCGCTGTCCATAATCGGCAAAGAAAACGGCATTGATGAGTTCAGACTTGCCACGGGAGTATTCGGCGACAAAAGCGACATTCAGCTTGTCTTCACGCAGACGCTCGAGCAGCTGTTGCAAACGCTGATCAATCTGGGCGTCGTTCAGCTCCTGTTCGTTCAGCCATTGGCGGTAATCCTGCACCGTATTCATCAGGGCTTTGCGCCATTCGCTATAGGCCGCGAACTGATGCGCCAATTTACTCTCTGCCATGGTACCCCCACCACACTTTATTATTCACACCACTCTAGCATGCCCGATTTTTAAGTCAAACAAATCAGGCGTATATTGTCAGTTCCTGCCAATCTCCCGCAACACGAAAGTCCTTATCTGGCGTGCTTATGCACGGGCTGGAAAGGGGAGATATCTGAATCCAGATTCGATGATTCTGCTATCATCAACTTTTTAGCCCAGTCACACGTCTCATGAGTGGATTAACCCCGGATTCCCCACGCCCAACCGACATTCGCCTGCATCAGAAATCGCGCCTGCTCGAGATTACATTCGATGACAACACGACCTGCATGCTGTCCTGCGAATTCCTGCGTGTTTACTCCCCTTCCGCTGAAGTACGCGGACATGGGCCCGGGCAGGAAACCCTGCAAATCGGCAAGGAAGACGTCAACATCACCGCCATCAGCCCGGTGGGCAATTACGCCGTCAAACTGACATTCTCGGATGGCCACGACACCGGGCTTTACTCCTGGGATTATCTCTACGAACTCGCCAGCCACTACGAAGCCCTGTGGCGCGACTACATAGGCCGACTTGAGATGGCCGGCGTAAAACGCAAGACAGACAGCAACGCATAAGGAACACACGATGACCGATAAAACCCATTTTGGCTTCCAGACGGTGGAAGAACACGAAAAAGCCCGCAAGGTAGGCGAAGTGTTTCACTCCGTGGCACGCAAATATGACCTGATGAACGACGTGATGTCAGCGGGCTTGCACCGCACCTGGAAGCGTTTTGCCGTCGAGATCAGCGGTGTGAAGGCAGGCGACCGTGTGCTGGATGTCGCCGGCGGCAGTGGCGATCTGTCACGGCTTTTTTCGCGCAAGGTCGGCAGTGAAGGTACCGTGGTGCTCACCGACATCAACGCCTCCATGCTGGGCGTAGGTCGTGACCGCCTGATGGATGAAGGCGTTGCCGTCCCTGCATTGCAATGCGATGCCGAGAAACTGCCCTTCCCTGATCAGCATTTTGACTGTGTGATTGTCGCCTTTGGCCTGCGCAACATGACGCACAAAGACCGTGCCCTGGCCGAAATGCACCGTGTACTCAAGACCGGCGGCCGCCTGCTGGTGCTGGAATTCTCGCAAGTATGGAAGCCTCTGGCGCCGCTGTATGACGCCTACTCTTTCAAGCTGCTGCCGCTGATGGGCAAGCTGTTGGCGCAGGATGCCGCCAGCTATCAATATCTGGCCGAGTCCATCCGCATGCACCCCGATCAGGAAACCCTGAAGCAAATGATGCTAGATGCCGGTTTTGGCAAGGTGGACTACTACAACCTGTCTGCCGGTGTGGTCGCCCTGCACAAAGGATGGAAAACCGCATGATCAAACCGCTGCTGACACGTCTGCTGGGCCATCTCATCAAGCAGAACAGCTGGGCACGGCCGCACCTGCAACCTTACGCTGGCAAGCATATCCGCTTGCAGCTGTTTCCGGTCAGCGCCACGCTCGTGGTGCTGGAGGATGGCGGTCTCGCCATGGCTGGTGACACCGCGGTTTATGATGCCAGCATGCGCATCAGCCCTTCCCTCGCTTTGCGCCTGCTGGCAAAAGATGCCTCTGCCCATAGCGAAATTGTGCTGGAAGGCGACACCGAATTTGCCATCGCGCTGGGCAAAGTCCTGCAAGCCATGTCGTGGGATTACGAAGAAGACCTGAGCCACGTCGTGGGCGATGTGGCCGCCAGCCAGATCAGCCAACGCCTGCAGGAAGGCGTAGCCGCCACGCGCAAGCAGGCGGTGAATCTCACCGAAATGGCCGCTGAATTCTGGCAGGAAGAACAGCCGCTGATCGCCAAGAAGCGCCATGTGGAAGCGTTCAACCGTGATGTGGACACCCTGCGCGACGACGTCGGCCGCTTGGAAAAGCACATCGAAAAACTCAGCGCCCGGCTGGATGCCTTGCTGCAAAAGCAGTCCTGAGCGGGTCAACCTTTCACGCTCATTACCCCAACCAACCTCAAGAATAACGGCATGCGCTTTTTCAGACTGCTCAAGATTATCGTCATCACCCTGCGCTACGGCCTGGATGAATTCATCCTCGGCCACAGCCGCTTGCGCCCGGCACAAACGCTAATTCGCGCCCTGCTGTTCTGGCGCCCGATAAGCGCCCCGCGCGGTGAACGCCTGCGACTGGCACTGGAAGCGCTGGGGCCCATTTTCGTCAAATTCGGCCAGATGCTTTCCACGCGCCGCGACCTGATTCCGCTGGATATTGCCGATGAGCTCGCCAAACTGCAGGATCGCGTGCCGCCCTTCCCTTATAAACAAGCCGCCGCCATCATGGAAGCAGCCTATGGCATGCCGGTGGCGCAGGTGTTTGAGCGCTTTGACATTACCCCCATCGCCAGCGCTTCGGTGGCGCAGGTGCATTTTGCCAGCCTGCCTGGTGGTCGTGAGGTTGCCGTCAAGATTCTGCGCCCGGGCATAGGCACGATCATTGAAAAAGACCTGGCCCTGCTGGATAGCGCGGCATGGCTATTCCACAAAGTATCTTCCGATGGCCGCCGCCTGAAACCGCGCGAAGTGGTCGCCGAGTTCGCCAGGCATATACACAGCGAACTCGACCTGATGCTGGAAGCCGCCAATTGCAGCCTGCTCGGCCGCAACTTCAAGGACAAACGCCTGCTGCTGGTACCGGATGTTTACTGGGACTGGTGTCGCGAACAAGTGATGGTGATGGATCGCATGAACGGCATCCCCATCAGCCAGGTAGCCCATTTGCGCAGCATAGGCGTGGATATTCCCAAGCTGGCGCGGGATGGCGTGGAGATATTCTTTACCCAGGTATTCCGCGATGGGTTTTTCCATGCCGACATGCATCCCGGCAATATCCAGGTGGCACCGGATGGGCGCTATGTGGCGCTCGATTTCGGCATCATGGGTAGCCTGACAGAAATAGACAAGCAATATCTGGCACGCAATTTCCTGGCTTTTTTCCGCCGGGATTACCGTGAAGTGGCGCGCGCCCACATCGAATCTGGCTGGGCACCAAAAGATACGCCGCTAGAAGAATTTGAAACCGCCATCCGCGCCGTGTGCGAGCCGATTTTTGATAAACCGATCAGCGAAATTTCATTTGGCCGCGTGTTGTTACGCCTGTTTCAGACCTCGCGTCGCTTTGGTGTGGAAATTCAGCCGCAACTCACCATGCTGCAAAAAACCCTGCTGAATGTGGAAGGCCTGGGGCGCGATCTTGACCCGCAACTCGATCTCTGGAAAACAGCGCAGCCTTATCTTGAGCGCTGGATGTCGGAGCAGATAGGCTGGCGCAGTGTGTTAAAACGCGTACAACAGGAAGCGCCGACCTGGGGTGCCATCCTGCCCATGTTGCCGCGTCGGATTGATGATTTTCTGCTGCGCGAGCAGAACCCGCACCTGGTCAAGGAGCTGCATCAACTGCGCCGTCAGCAGCAGCGTCAGACCTGGGTGCTTAGCTTGCTGGCACTGGCGCTTGTCGGCCTGCTGGTACTGGAAGCCGTTCGGTTTTTCTAACAGGTTTTTTATAACAGACAGAATACGCAGCGGGCCTGGTATGACTACCAGGCCCGCTGTGATGAATCCGACTTCACTGACCCAGCCCATCACGACTATTCGCCGATGGCCGGGGCTCCCACCCAATGTCGCACCTTGGGTACATCCACCCGCAGCAACTCCGCAATATCGCGATAATCATCCGGCAAGGCAGCATCATCCCAACCATGCGCGGCATGGCGGGCAAGATTGACCGCCAGCGTGACATTGCGCACCCGCTGTTCACCACTGGCGCCATCTTTCATCAGCCTGAGCAATAGCGGGGGCAATTCGCACACCTCGGCCAGCTGCAGTTGCAAATCCAGCAGACGGAAGCCCAGAACCTCCTGTTGCACAGCCTGGCTGCGCAGGGTTTTATCGGCGTGCTGCCGTTCAAAAATCTCCATCATCTTGTCCGGGGCAAAGCACCACATCAGAATTTCGGAAAGGTCATGCAGCAAGGCTGCGATACGGATTTCTTCGGCGTGCAGGTCATACAGGCGCACGGCCCAATCCAGTGCATAATGCGCGGCTTTATGGGCCCGGTGCACCAAACGCAGCAAATGCGTCAGGGCTGGCAAATTGTCGTGCAGCACTTCTTCAACGATGGGTTTGGCCGGAATATCCTGAAAAAACTTTTCGGTCCCGAGCATCATGACGATATGCTCAATCTGCACCAGGTCTTGCAGCTGGCTTTTGTGCTTGTGCGTTTGCATATAACGCAGCAGGCGGAACACCATCATCGGGTCTTGAATCACCACAGAAAAAATGGCACGGCCACTCAGGGAATCTTCATCCAGCTGAAGTCTGGCAAGCTCTCGCGAGGTGTACTTCAGCACCGGGATATCCGCGTGGCTGAGAAAATCTACCCATTCGCTCAGAGATTTATTCGTGTTTGGCATGATGTCGTGGGCTCCTCATATACCTGTAACGACGTTTTTTCAGCACAGTTTAGACTTCGATCCATGCAATTCATTAGCATACCGCAGACCGCGTCCTGACATTTCATAAAATAGATGGGGAAACCGCATCAATTAAGGCGCGCAAAATACTCGCCCAAGCATAGTTTTTGCTAGAATCCATGTTGAAAAACAGCCCTCGAAAAACCAGCCTGAACTCGACATGAGACGGCGCACTTTGAGTGGCGAATGCCTTTACTTCCGTCAGTTTGAATGACGGCTTTATCAGGAATAAGGACATGAAAGCGTGCTGATCTGGTTTGTGGTTCTTTATCTGCTGGTTTCCATCAGCATCGGTCTCATTGCAGCCACCCGCGTCAAGAATACCAAGGACTACGCCGTCGCCGGCCGGCACCTGCCATTACCCGTGGTCATGGCAACCGTATTCGCTACCTGGTTCGGCGCCGAAGCCGTCTTCGGCGTTTCTGCCACCTTTGTAAAGGAAGGTCTGCGCGGCGTGGTGGCAGATCCCTTTGGCTCCAGTCTGTGTCTGGTGATCGCCGGTTTCTTCTTCGCTACCCAACTGTACAAACTCAACATCATCACCCTGGGCGATTTCTATCGCATGCGCTATAACCGCACGGTAGAAGTACTGACCACGCTAGCCATTGTGGTGTCCTACCTCGGCTGGGTTGCCGCGCAGATCAAAGCGCTGGGGCTCATTTTCAACATGATCACGCAAGGCGCTGTCAGCCAGGAGGCTGGCATGATACTCGGTACCGCCATTGTGCTGACCTACACCACATTCGGCGGCATGCTCTCCGTCGCCATTCTCGACTTTGTACAGATGACCGTCATCATCGGCGGCCTGCTCTACATCGGCTACATCGTATCTGGCATGACAGGTGGCGTGGCGCCGGTGATTGATCACGCCCGGGCCGCTGGCAAACTCGAATTTTTCCCGCCACTGGATATCTGGCAATGGGTAGGCTTCCTCGGCGCATGGATGACCATGATGCTGGGGTCCATTCCCCAGCAGGACGTATTCCAGCGCATCACCTCGGCCAAAAGCGCCAAGGTCGCCATCTGGGGTTCGGTACTTGGCGCATCGGTCTACTTCTGTTTTACCTTTGTGCCCATGTTTATTGCCTATGCGGCCACCATTATCGACCCCGCCTTCTTTAATGGCCTGATCGCCGAGGACTCGCAGCGTGTACTGCCAACGCTGGTCCTGCAGCACACACCATTGCTGGCACAGGTGATTTTCTTTGGCGCCGTGCTGTCGGCCATCATGAGCTGTTCGTCAGCCACGCTGCTGGCGCCCTCCATCTCGTTTGCCGAGAACATCGTGCGTGGATTTCTGCCACACCTCACCGATCGAGGCTTCCTTAAAGTCATGCGTATCTGTTTGATCGGTTTTGCAGGCTGCGTGCTGTTTTATGCGCTGAATTCAGAGCTATCCATTTTTGGCATGGTGGAGTCCGCTTACAAGATCACCCTGGCAGGCGCGTTTGTGCCGCTATTCTTCGGCGCCTTCTGGAAGCGCGCCAACAGTCAGGGCGCGCTGGCAGCGATTATCGGCGGCGTCAGCAGCTGGATATTGCTGGAAGTGCTGCTGGGAGAAGACAGCCTGATACCGCCGCAGATGATAGGGCTGGCCGTCAGCGCCATCGGCATGGTGGTGGGCTCCCTGTTACCGCAGAAGATAGGCAAACCTGGCCACACGGAAGCGGAATACCTGCATCGGCATGCGGCTCACCCACACACGCCGGCAGGCCACGCTGGCCAATCCGGGCATCTGCCAGGTCACTAAAAACTAGGGTTTGGGCTGGCAGCGCGGGCAGAAGAAAGTCGAGCGCTGCCCCAGCCGCACGTTCTGGATAGGCGTGCTGCATATCTTGCAGGCCTCGCCTGTGCGGGCGTAAGTGAAGTACTCCTGCTGAAAATACCCCGGATTACCATCTGCGCCAAAGAAATCACGCAGGCTGCTGCCTCCGGCTGCCAGCGCATCGGTCAGGGTAGCCTTGATCTCCGCGGCCAGTCGGTCACATGCCTGCCGACTCAGCTGGTTGGCAGGCGTTTGCGGATGTATGCGCGCGCGAAACAGCGATTCACTGGCGTAGATATTGCCCACGCCGACTACCAGATGACTATCCATGATGGCATTTTTAACCGGGGCACTGCGCGTGCGAAACTGGCGATACAGCCAGTCGCCATCAAAGGCGGATTCCAGCGGCTCCGGCCCCAGCACACTTAACAGGGCATGCTGCTCAGGCTCCGCACCCGCCCATAGCACTGCCCCAAAACGCCGCGGATCCCGCAACCGCAGCACCTGGCCATCGGCAAAATGCAGGTCAAAGTGATCATGCTTGGCGGCAGGCTCATCCTGCGCGAGCAGACAGATGCGGCCCGACATGCCAAGATGCAGCATGAGATAACCGGTATCAAATTGCGCCAGAATGTATTTGGCTCGACGCGTCAGCGATTTCAGGGTCTGCTGCGGAAGGGTATGCACCAGATCGGCCGGGATGGGCCAACGCAGCGTGGGATGACGGATGACAACCTTGGCTACCGGCTGGCCGACCAGCGGGGCCAGGCCCCGCATGGTAGTTTCGACCTCCGGTAGTTCAGGCATAAAGCTGCTTACTTGCTGTTGGTGGTAACAGGAGGGTTGAGCAGCGTAAAGCCAAAGTCGGCAGGCAGGTGATACATCATGCCTTCATCCGGGCGACCAAGGATGACCTCAGGCGCCTCCTGGATGCGGTCAAAATGCACCTTGGAGCCATCCTGCAGCTTCACCTCGAACGAGGCATAGCTCGCCTTGCGATCAGGGGTATATGGCTCCACCGATTTGACATCCACATTTTTCCAGTAGGTATCAAACCACTCGTTCATGTCGTTTTGCGTGAGCTTGGCATCCGGCACCGAGGTCGTCCACTTGCCGTCCTTGATATCCACATTCAGGCGCACAGACTCCCACTGCTCCAGGCGCGAGAAATCAAAACCGGCGACTTTTTCGGTGGGTTTCAGCAGATTCTTGTCGATGGCCTCTTCAACTTGCACAGAGGCAAAGTCGGAGTAAGAACTGGAGACGAGATACACCGCATCCTTGTATGCCACGTATTGATCACTGCTGACCGGGTTGTAAGTGCCGAACAGGAACTCTTCGTTATCCAGCTTCACCTTGATCTTGGGCTGATCCAGGCCATAACGCCCGAGATCGGTCGCCGGAAATTTATCGTTACTCTCGGCCGCAACGATGGCCAGAATGCGTTGCACCGCCATCTGGTCTGCGCGAGCCTTGAATGGTTTGACGATGTGCCAGTAGCCATCAATCTTCTCGAATTCCACGCCAGCCCGGGCCGGAAACTCGATGCTGACATGGCTAAAGCCACCAATCTTGAGATTGGAAATGGCGATGGCCTGCTGGGCTTTCTTTTCCTCCACCGGCTTGGGGCGCAGGTAAAGAAAGCTCACGATACCGGCAACCAGTGCCAGCAGAATCAGATTGACTATCCAGCGCGATCTCATGCCTTGCGTCTCCGCCACCAGATGCTCACACCAGCCACCAGCAAGGCGAGCGGCAGAATGAACTGGAACAGGCCCAGCGATACGCCAAACACAGGGATAAAGACCACTTGTGCAGCAAAGTGACCCCAGCCTTCCTTGGGAATGGAGATATTCACGTCCTTGAGGGGTTTGGGCTGAATGGTGATCAGGTTATCGTCACCCGCCAGCCAGTTCACGATATTGATGCCCAGGTCCAGGTTGCCGCCATTGCCAACAAAGGTGTTGGACAGGAAGTTGCCGTTACCGACCACGACCACGCGCTGGCCCTTCTTGCCATACTTGCGCTCCATGGCGACCGCCACATTGATCGGGCCGTGGATGTCCTTCTTGTCATCAAAGCTCACCTTGCCATCGATCTTGCCGGTTTCCAGCCAGCCGTTCGGGGCCACTTCCACCAGATGGCTGACTTGCCAGCCATTCTCATCGGTACCACGCGCATCCAGCATGCGTGCTTCAGGGAACAAGGTGCGCAGCATGAAGTTCTTGGTAATCGGATGTTCACCGTACTGGCTGGCAAAGGCGATCTTGGAATCCGCACCGTACTGGGCAGACGTCAGGTCAATCACCATGCCCGGCGTGATTTCCAGGCCCAGGTATTCGGCAATATTCTGCAAGCCATGGGTGTTTTCATCGTCCAGCAACCACAGCAGATTGCCACCTGCATCCAGGTATTCCTTGATCTTCTTGGCTTCAACTTCGGATACATCCACCTGCGGACTGGCAATCACCAGCATGGCGCCATTGGTTGGCACGCCCTGCGCAATGGTCAGGTCAGGATTGGCCAGCTTGAAGCCCTTCTTCTGCAGCTGACGGCCAAACTCGCCCAGATCATGATTCTTGATGCCGATCAGATTGCGCTCGCCATGACCATCCAGATACATCACGGCACGCTGGTTGGTACGCGACAGGCGCACCAGCAGATTGGTCATGTCCTGCTCAACATACGGTGGCGTCAGGTGTTCGGTACGCTTGTTGAAGTCCACCACCAGTTCGCCCTCGGCCTTGATACCGGCATCCTGTGCCAGCTTGGGTTCTTCGGCGGGGTTTACCCAGGTGATCTTGATATCAGGCTTGGAGCGCTGATAACGCGAAATGAAGTCATTGATGGTCTTGCGATAGGCCTCGTCCTTGGAGACGAACACGGTGATTTCCACCGGACCCTTCATCTGCTTCAGGACATTAACGCTGCCTTCGGTCAGGGTGTTGCGTGAACTCTGGGTGATGTCCTGCGCCACATGGTATTCATGCGACAGATAGCCCAACAGGAAAATAAGAGCCAGAAACAGCAAAACAAACACACTGTTTTGCATGAACAACTGGAAGCGGAGTTTACGATTCGTTTTCATAGGGGTACCCAGTTAGCCGCGCAGACGATCAGCGTCCAGGCGACGCACTGTCAAGGTCAGGAAAGTGACGATAAACAACAGGAAATAGGCCACATCACGTGTATCCAGCAAGCCGCGAGAGAACGGCTCAAAGTGGCGCATCAGCGACAGGTAAGACATGGTCCCGGTAGGATCGCCTGCCATGAAGTTATCCAGCAGCAGCAAGGCAAACAAGGCAATAAAACTGATGATGCCGGCGACTATCGGTTGCTGCGTCAGGCTGGAAACATACAGCCCCAGCGAAGAAAAACTCGCAACCAGCAGCCACAGGCCTATCACGTTGGCAGCAATATACCCAAAGTCGATCTCAGCCCAGAAATTCAGGGTGGACATCATGGCCGCCAGGAAGAAAATCACAATGGACAGAAACGTAACCAGGCCCAGGAATTTACCAACCACGATTTCCGTCAGCGACAAGGGTGCACTGAACAGGAAGGTCAAGGTCTGCTGGCGACGCTCATCACTGATCAGGCGCATCGACAACAAAGGCACGGCAAACAGCATCACAAACGAAGCAATGCCGAAAATACTGCCGCCGACGAACTCGGTCACGCCAATCCGCTGCTCAGGACGAATAGCCCCGGACATGGTCTGGAAGTATTGTTCGATACCATTCAGGAAGAAGGTACCGAAGACGAATTGCAACAAAGCCAGCACCACCCAGCCCATGGGCGAGGAGAACAGGCTCTTCAATTCTTTTCTGGTGATATTGAAAATCATGACAAACGCTTTCTATCAGCAGAGCGGGCTTAAGCAGCCTGCTCCTGGAAGGTGAGTTGAACGAAGACTTCTTCCAGACTGGTCTGGTCAGGATTGATCTGGTAAAGACCCCAGTTCTGATTAACCGCCGCCTGCACCAGCAATTCGGCCGGGGCGCCGCCTTCGGCATGACGCACACGCAAGAGGCCGCTAGGCAGGGATTCCACCGACGTGATTCCGGGGATTTTCAGCAATTCTTCATTGGCAGGAGCGCGGCTCAGACCCACCAGGAGGCGGTTGCCATGACGCTGCTGTTTCAAGATATCAATGGAGCCATTGAACACCATCTGACCTTTGTGAATGATCTGTACGCGGTCACAGACCATTTCAACTTCAGGCAGGATATGCGTAGAGAGGATCACGCTGTGCTCGCCACCCAATTCCTTGATCAGGTTACGAATATCACGAATCTGAATAGGATCAAGACCGACGGTAGGCTCATCCAGAATGACGACCATGGGATTGTGGATGATGGCCTGGGCAATACCAACGCGCTGCTGGTAACCCTTGGAGAGATTTTCAATCAGGCGGCCACCCATCTCTGTCAGACCACATCGCTCTTTGGCAATGCGCACGGCCTTTTTGACATGACTGCCACTCACCCGGTGCAACCGCGCCGCAATCGCCAGAAACTCATCGACGGTCAGCTCGCGATAAAGCGGTGGCTGCTCTGGCAAATACCCAATCAGCGCCTTGGCTTCCTTGGGGTTCTCGATCATGTCGATACCACAGATCTTGACGCTACCCTTGCTTGGCGCCAGGTTGCCGGTCAGCATTTTCATGGAAGTGGACTTGCCCGCACCATTCGGCCCGAGAAAACCCAAGACTTCCCCTTTGTTCAGGGTAAAACTCACATCGCGAACTGCTTCGCGCCCCCCATAGATGCGCGTAAGCTCGCGGGCCTCAACGGTTACAGTAGTCATAATTGAAGTTGGTACACTCCGGGTGAAGGGCTGCTAAATTAAAAAAACGCCTGACAACTGTCAAGCGTTAGGGGTCATATATTCAAAGTACATGCAAATAGAATTAAATTCTATTGGAAAGTTCTATCCAAAAAGCTATAGTCAGAAATCATTATGGATGAACTTGCCAACACTGTCACGGACTAAGCATTTAAGCCATCAGCCAGAATTTATCGCAACCACACCGAGTATCGAGAACACTTTTCACTCATGCCTAATCCCCGCAAACTCACGCTAGCTGTTTTGTTAAGTCTGGCCTCCATTGCCAGCCTCTCTGCTCAGGCAGCCGAACCATCCAAATCAGAATCTGCCAAGTCCAAGCCCGCCCCCGTTCCACAAACAGAGCTGACGGGCGCCTTCGTTTATAAGTATCTGATTGGCGAAGTCGCCGGGCAACGGGGCGATCTCGAACTTGCCAGCTCGATTTTTCTCGATCTGGCCAAATCCAGCCGCGACCCGCGCCTGGCTGAGCGCGCTGCCAAAGCCGCCGTGTACGGCAACAAGCCGCGCCTGGTCACACAAGCGGTGAGCCTGTGGAGCGAGCTGGACCCCAGTTCAACCGAAGCGCAGCAAGCCAGCACCGAATTATTCGTGAATGCGGGCAAGCTCAATGAAGCCAAGCCTTTCTTGCAGAAACTGCTGGCGAAAGAAGATACCCGTGCCAATGGCTTTCTTTACCTGAACAGCCTGCTGGCAAAGCAGACCGACAAAAACGCGGTGCTGACGCTGGTGCAGGAGCTGGCAGCGCCCTACCCTGATCTGCCGGAAGCGCATTTCACCATTGCCAATTCGGCACTTGCCGCGGGCAAGGTAGAGCTTGCCATGAGCGAGCTTGATACCGCAGAGAAGCTGAGCCCAGGCTGGGAAATGAGCGCGCTGCTCAAAGGCCAGATTCTGTATTTGCAATCGCCAGACGCTGCCATCAATTTCTACAAGCAATTCCTCAGCGCCAATGAAAATGCCAACGAAGTCCGGCTGACCATGGCGCGCCTGCTGATCAACCAGAAACGCTTTGACGAAGCCAAACCTGAGTTCATCAAGCTGATTTCCGCGTCCAAGAACAATCCTGAAATCATGGTTGTTGTTGGTCTGCTGTCGATTCAGGCGAATGAACTTGGCGATGCGGAAAAGTATTTCCAGGACGGGCTGGCCGCTGGTTTCAAAAACCCCGATCAGGTGTTTATCTACCTGGGGCAAATCGCCGAGAAACAGAATGACGACAAGCTGGCGCTGGCCTGGTACAACCGTGTGAAGCCGGGTGATCGCTATCTGGATGCGCAATTCAACATTGCCGGCATTGTGGCCCGCACCCAGGGTATTGATGCCGCCTTGCAGGTACTGCGCAATATTCCCGAGTTGACCAACGAGCAGGAAGCGCTTTCCATGCAGATGCAGGCCAGCCTGCTCGGCAAGATGAAACGCTATCAGGAAGCTTACGATCTGCTGGGGCAAACCGTTGCAACGCTGCCTAACACCCCCGAGATCATTTACGACTACGCCATGGCCGCCGAGCGCATCGGTCAGTTTGATATTGCTGAAAAAGAACTGCGCAAGCTGATCAAGCTGAAGCCGGATTTTGCGCAAGCCTACAACGCCCTCGGCTACAGCCTGGCGGATCGCAACCTCAAGCTGGATGAAGCCCACAAGCTGATTCAGCAAGCGCTGGCCTTGAGCCCGGATGATCATTACATCCTCGATAGCATGGGCTGGGTGCAATACCGCATGGGCAAGCTGGACGCTGCAAGCAATTACCTGCGCCAGGCCTACTCGCAGCAGCCTGACCCCGAAATTGCCGCGCATTTGGGCGAAGTTTTGTGGCACCAGGGCAAGAAGGACGAAGCCGTGCAAACCTGGGAATCCGCCCTCAAGGTATTTCCCGATAATGAAGTTCTGATCAAGACAGCGCAGAAGTTCAAGAACTGATGAACGTGCGTGTGCTTCTGCGGGGGCCGCTTTTCATGGCGGCCCTCTTGATTTCTGCCTGTACCACCACGCCATCGCGCCCGGTGGCCAATGAAGAGGTGCATCGCAAGCACCTTGCCAGCCTGCAAACCCTGCAAGCGTTCGACCTGAAAGGCCGCATAGGCGTGCAGACGCAAAAGCAGGGCTTCTCCGGCGGCTTTACCTGGAATCACCAGCCCGCCACTGACCAGGTGGCGCTATTTTCGCCCCTGGGCTCGCAAGTCGCGACCATAGATAAAGACCCAGGCGGCGTCACGCTAGTGACCAGTGACCAGAAAACCCTGCGCGCGCAGGATGCCGAAACCCTGACCGAACAAAACCTGGGCTGGCGCCTGCCCATGCAAGGTTTGCATGACTGGGCGCTGGGCCGCCCCACCGCTGCGCCCCATGAAGCGATATGGGATGAACAGGGCCGCCTCACCCGCCTGAAGCAGGATGGCTGGGACATTGAATACAGCCAGTACCAGCGCGTTGGCCAGTACGACCTGCCCCACAAAATTTACATGAAAAGCCTGCAACTGAATCTCAAGCTGATCGTCGAGCGCTGGAATATCGATGACAGCAATGACACCAGCGCATTGCAATCCAAGCCATAACGCCATGACCGACTTTCACACCTATCCGGCCCCGGCCAAAATCAATCTCTTCCTGCACATTACCGGTCAGCGCGCTGATGGCTACCATTTGCTGCAGACCGTATTCCGCCTGCTGGATTTTTCCGACACGCTGCAACTGCGCGTACGTGAGGATGGCGAGGTAAACCGCATTACCGACGTCCCCGGCGTGCCGGCTGAGCGCGATCTGTGCGTGCGCGCCGCCCGCCTGTTGCAACAGCACACGGGCTGTAAACGCGGCGTCGATATCAAGATTGAAAAGCGCATCCCCATGGGTGGCGGCCTGGGCGGCGGCAGTTCTGACGCGGCGACCATGCTGCTGGCGCTGAACCATCTATGGGATCTGCAGCTTGATCGCCAGACCCTGATCACCCTCGGCCTGCAACTCGGCGCCGATGTGCCGGTATTTGTTTTTGGACAGAATGCCTGGGCAGAAGGTGTAGGAGAAAAATTATCACCTATCTCCTTGAATCCAGCGTGGTATGTGCTGTTGACGCCACAAGTCAACGTCTCGACTGCTGAAGTTTTTGCGTCGAAGGAATTGACAAGGGATACAAAACTCACGACAATAGCGGACTTTTCAAGGGGCATGGTTCACAACGACCTTGAAACTGTAGTTTGCCAGCAGCATCCCGCAGTCGGCGCCAGTCTGAGTTGGTTAAATCAATTCTCACCGGCACGCATGAGCGGATCAGGCGCTTCAGTGTTCATCAGCGTTGATAGCCAGGCAGAAGCAGAAGCGATTCTTGCTCAGGTGCCATCGAAAATAGCGGGTCTTCCGGTGTTTTCATGTGTGGCAAAAGGGTTGGAAAAGCATCCACTTTATGACCTTGTAAAAAACGTGTAGATTTAAGATCAAATGGGGAGTCGCCAAGCTGGTTAAGGCACCGGATTTTGATTCCGGCATGCGAAGGTTCGAATCCTTCTTCCCCAGCCAGAATGCATTAAAAGCGTGTAGCTATACACGCTTTTTTATTTTTTTGACCTACAAGGAATCCCGACTGTGGCCAATGGCGACATGATGGTATTTACCGGCACAGCCAATCCAAAGCTAGCCGAAGCAGTAGTCAGCCACCTGGGTATCGGCCTTGGCCGTGCCACGGTAGATCGCTTTAGCGATGGCGAAGTCATGATTGAACTGCTCGACAATGTGCGCGGCAAGGATGTCTTCGTTCTGCAATCCACCTGCATGCCCACCAACGACAACCTGATGGAAGTCATGGTGATGGTCGACGCGCTGCGTCGCTCCTCTGCTGGCCGCATCACCGCAGCGATTCCTTATCTCGGTTACTCACGTCAGGATCGCCGCCCGCGTTCCGCACGTGTTGCCATTACCGCCAAGGTCGTTGCCAACATGCTCACCAGCGTAGGTGTTAACCGCCTGCTGACCATGGATTTGCACTCTGACCAGATTCAAGGCTTCTTCGATATTCCCGTCGACAATATCTACGCGACCCCTATCCTGCTGGATGATCTGCTGAAGCAAAAGCACGAAAATCTGGTGGTGGTATCGCCCGATGTTGGCGGTGTAGTGCGTGCCCGTGCGGCCGCCAAGCAACTGGGTTCCGACCTGGCGATTATCGACAAGCGCCGCCCCAAGCCCAATGTGGCCAAGGTCATGAATATTATCGGTGATGTTGCCGGCCGTACCTGTGTGCTGATGGACGACATGGTCGACACCGCCAACACCCTGTGCGAAGCCGCCATTGCCCTGAAAGAGCAAGGCGCATCCAAAGTGGTCGCCTACAGCACCCACCCGGTATTGTCCGGCCCGGCTGTAGAGCGCATCACCAGCTCGCAACTGGATGAACTGGTGGTCACCGACACCATTCCATTGCGCGCCGATGCCGCTGCATGCCACAAGATTCGTCAGCTTTCAACCGCTGAGCTGTTTGCCGAAACCATCCGCCGCATTAGCCGCGAAGACTCGGTCAGCTCGCTGTTTATGGATTAAGTTTCGAGCGCAGAGCTCACAAGGCCCTGCACTCACAACCCTGTTATCTGGTCGCGGATAGCAGTTAATTAAGGAGTAGTACCATGCAAATCGAAATTACCGCCGTTAAGCGCGAAAACCAAGGTACGGGTGCGAGCCGCCGCCTTCGTCGCGCAGGCAAGGTGCCTGGCATCGTCTACGGTGCAAGCAAAGACGCAGTTAGCGTTGAGTTTGACCACAAGGCGCTGTTCCTGGAATTCCGTCACGAAGCTTTCCACGCTTCCATCCTGACTCTGAACCTGGATGGCAAGAAGGAACAAGTTGTTCTGCGTGACTACCAGATGCACCCCGTACGCAACACCATTCAGCACATCGACTTCCAACGCGTAAGCGCTACTGAAAAGCTGCACGTTAAGGTGCCATTGCACTTCATCAACCAGGACATCGCTCCTGGCGTGAAGCTGTCTGGCGGTGTGGTAACCCACATCCTGACCGAAGCTGACGTAAGCTGCCTGCCAAAAGACCTGCCAGAGTTCATCGAAGTTGACCTGGCAACCCTGGAAGCCGGCCACAGCATCCACCTGTCACAAATCAAGCTGCCTAAGGGCGTTGAATTTGTACAACTGGCACACGAAAACGATGCAGCTGTTGCATCCATCTCCGTGCCACGTGGCGGTGCAGCTGCTGAAGAAGAAACCGCTGACGCACCAGCAGCAGAATAAGTTTTTTCTGCAAGCGGCTTAAAGCGCGCGTTCCGAGCCCATCACTGGCACACTCGGACCGCGCGTCTTTATTTATACTGCTGCACAGACAACCCAAGCTGATTTAACCCATGAACGGCATCAAACTCTTTGTTGGCCTCGGCAACCCCGGTAGCGAGTATGAAGACACGCGCCACAATGCCGGTTTCTGGTGGATAGACCGCGTGGCGGCATTATCCGGCAGCAAGCTCGCCAATGAAGCCAAGTTTCACGGGTTGGCAGGCAAACTCAAGCACAGCGGCACAGAAGCCTGGCTGCTCAAGCCCACCACATTCATGAACGCCAGCGGCCGCTCGGTAGGCGCGCTGGCCAAGTTTTACAAAATAGAGCCGCATGAGATCCTGGTGATCCATGACGAGCTGGATATCCCGCCCGGCCAGGTCAAAATGAAAAAAGGCGGCGGCCACGGCGGGCACAATGGCCTCAAAGATATTGCCGCGCACCTCGGCACCAATGAATTCTGGCGTTTGCGCCTGGGCATTGGTCACCCCGGCGAACGCGCAGCCGTGGTCAACTTTGTGCTGCATGCGCCAGCCAAGGCCGAAATGAGCCTGATAGAAACCACCATAGAAGATAGCGTGGCCCTGCTCGACCAGCTGCTGGCCGGCAGCTTTGAACAAGCCATGCTCAAGTTACACACCAAACCCAAAGCAGTTTAAGCAAAAAAGGCGAGCCATATGAAATGCGGAATTGTCGGTCTACCCAACGTTGGTAAATCCACCCTGTTCAATGCCATTACCCGTGCCGGTATTGCTGCGGAAAACTACCCCTTCTGTACCATTGAGCCCAATGTCGGCATTGTGGAAGTGCCCGATCCGCGCCTCAAACCGCTGATCGACATCGTCAACCCGCAAAAAGTACAACCCGCGATTGTTGAGTTCGTCGACATCGCCGGTCTGGTGGCAGGCGCCTCCAAAGGCGAAGGCCTGGGCAACAAGTTCCTCGCCAACATCCGCGAAACCGACGCCATTGCCCACGTGGTGCGCTGCTTTGACGATGGCAACGTCGTACACGTCGCAGGCAAGGTAGACCCGCTCGACGACATCGAAACCATCAACACCGAGCTCGCCCTTTCCGACATGGAAACCGTAGAAAAAACCCTGCAGCGCGAAGGCAAAAAAGCCAAGTCTGGCGACAAAGAAGCCATCGCCCTGTGCGCCGTACTCGAAAAAATCCAGAAATGGCTGGACCAAAGCAAGCCCGTGCGCACCCTGGGCCTGGATGCCGACCAGCTGCAACTGATCAAGCCCCTGTGCCTGATCACCGTCAAGCCAGTCATGTATCTGGCAAACGTGGACGAAAGCGGCTTTGAGAACAACCCGCTGCTGGATAAGGTTGTGAACCTCGGCAAAGCAGAAAACGCCCCCGTGGTCGCCATCTGCGCCAAGATCGAATCCGAAATCGCCGATCTGGAAGACGAAGACAAAGCCATGTTCCTCACCGAACTCGGCCTGGAAGAACCCGGTCTCGATCGCGTTATCCGCGCCGCCTACAGCCTGCTCGGCCTGCAAACCTACTTCACCGCCGGTGTGAAAGAAGTGCGCGCCTGGACCGTAAAACGCGGCTCCACCGCCCCGCAAGCCGCTGGCGTCATCCACACCGACTTCGAACGCGGCTTCATCCGCGCCGAAGTCATCGCCTATGAAGAGTTTGTGAAAAACAAAGGCGAGCAAGGCGCCAAGGAAGCCGGAAAAATGCGCCTGGAAGGCAAGGAATACATCATGCAGGATGGCGACGTCGTCCACTTCCGCTTTAACGTGTAATTCGCCGCCAGGCCAATAAAAAAGCGCAGTTTGGCTTTGACAAAGACCCGCTCAGAAAATACAATAGCGGGCTTGTTTCAACAGTACCCGGTGATGTAGCTCAGCTGGTTAGAGCACAGGATTCATAATCCTGGGGTCGAGGGTTCAAGTCCCCCCATCACCACCAATACCCTGTCTTAGGGTGTCCTAAGCAGTATCAAGAAGCCCCGTAAATCCTAGAGATTGCGGGGTTTTTTGTTGCCTGCCGTCTATTCCCGTCTATTGCTATGTACCAACTATTGTGGGTATATTTAGAGCACTTGTACCAACATTTCAATTTTGGTACCAACAAAGGGCTACCATGAAGCTATCAGATATAGCAGTCAGAAAGGCAAAACCAGAAGCCAGACCTTACAAAATGGCGGATGGAGGCGGTCTGTTTTTGTTGGTACAACCTAACGGCTCGAAGTATTGGCGGCTAGCTTATCGTTACCAAGCTAAACAAAAACTGCTAGCCCTTGGGGTTTACCCCGATGTTTCCATATCCTTGGCACGAGAACGGCGCGACGATGCGCGCAAACTGTTAGCCCAAGGCATAGACCCCAGCGAGACAAAAAAAGCCACCAAAGCAGCCACAACCGATAAAGCTGCAAATAGCTTTGAAGTGGTTGCGCGTGAATGGTGGGCTTCTCACATGGCAACCAAGGCAGATACCCACAAAGACAAGGTATTACGACGCTTCGAGCTGTATATATTCCCATGGCTAGGCAGCAAGCCTATTGCTGACATTACCGCCCCTCAAGTGCTGGAAGTCATCAAACGCATCGAGAAGCTAGGCATTCTTGAAACAGCCCACCGCGCATTACAAACATCAGGGCAAGTTTTCCGTTATGCGGTCCAGACAGGCCGAGCTGTCCGAGATGTAACAGCAGACCTTAAGGGAGCACTGCCGCCAACTTCGGTTAAGCACATGGCAGCATTTACAGATGCAAAGGATGTAGCAGAACTGCTGCGAGCCATTGAAGGTTTTAAAGGCACATTTACAGTGCAATGCGCCCTACGTATTGCCCCGCTTCTTTTCGTGCGCCCTAGCGAGCTGCGCACAGCTAAATGGTCAGACATAGATTTAGATGCTGGCGAGTGGCGCTATATCGTGAGCAAAACCAAAACAGATCACCTAGTACCATTGTCACGGCAGGCAGTAGAGATATTGCGAGAGCTGCGCCCTCTTTCAGGCCATGGGCAATATGTTTTCATGGGTGGGCACTCCCCCTTAAAGCCCATGAGCGAAAGTGCTATTAATGCGGCTCTAAAACGTATGGGCTACGACACTAAAACCCAGATAACCGGGCATGGCTTTAGAGCAATGGCGCGTACCATCTTGCATGAGCGTTTAAACATTGATCCGCATATCATTGAGCACCAGCTAGCCCATAAGGTGCCAGATGCGTTAGGGGCCGCCTACAACCGAACAAAGTTTATCGACCAACGTCGAGCCATGATGCAGCAATGGTCGGACTATCTAGACGAGTTAAAAGCCGGAGCAAAGGTATTGCCCTTCAAGCAGGCATAGACTAACAATTACTAACAGAGTATTACTGTCGCTCATACACGTTATCACGTGGATTTATTTTGAAGGTTTGAGATAAAGGGGAAAAGATGCGAAACATACACATAATACCGCTTGTATTACTTCTAACTGGTTGTGCAACAAGTAGTCCAACATATGCACCTGATGGATCAAAGGCTTTTAGCCTTGACTGTTCGGGAGCTGCTAGAAATTGGGGAATGTGCTACGAGAAAGCAGGACAGCTATGCAAGGAAAAGGGATATGAGATTGTTGCAGGCGGAAGCGACTCAAACTCAACCGTGGTTGCAAATCAAAATGGAGTATATGCAGGATCAACGCAAACAAGAAGTATGGTTATCAAGTGCAAACAATAATTTCACTTTACGAAAAAGCATTTAATGTTTAGCCGCACCTAGCCCGACGGCGTGAAAACTAGACACCCCTAGCCTAGCTAGGCGGTTTCCTTAATAGGGGGTGGGAGGGGAGTTATGGAAAGTAGCGAAGAAAAAACAAAATTTTATCACTTCTGCCCTATCAAGACCTATTCCCATCCTGAATCGAAATTTTTTATTCAGAAAAATGGAACGGAATTTTGTTTATCAAGAAATAGAAACTCTTCCGACCTTAATGAGATTTTTCGACTAGGGAAAGAAATATTTAGAAGAATTTCATTATTACAGAAAAACGGTAGTTTTGAGGATTTTCTATCCACTTATGATATGGATATTCAACTATTCAGAGAAATGGCGATTTATCTTCATCAATCTAAAAAAATAGTATTAATAGGAGATATTTCTGGAGAAAGAATAGAAAATCCTGATTGGTATGAAATGAACCATGCCGAGATAATTAATATATGCTGGAATGTCGCAACATCGACGGATTGGTTATCAGATAATGATTTCTCTTCTCTTTATTACTCTTGCTTATTAGGTTGCGCATTAATTGAGGTTGATCGAACACTACTTAATTTAATGATGGGTGAAGGTGCTGTTGAGTCTTCAATTTCTGCGGCAAATTTACTTTCTAATGCTATGTCCATTGATTCAAATAATAAAAGTTTTGAATTGTCCCGTAAAAACTTTGCTCTTTCTGGAGCTATTGGACGCTTAAATGCAGACCCTCGTCAAAAAGAAAAATCATTTGTTTTCGATTGCTGGAAAAAGTGGAAATTAGATACTAGCAGATACCAATCAAAAGCTTCATTCGCACGAGACATGTTAGAAAAATGTGAGCACCTTACCAGTCAAAAGAAAATCGAGGATTGGTGTCGAGTTTGGGAACGCAACACAAGTGTTTAGAAAATACAAAGACAAGCTATGACATACTTTAAACACTTTGATCCAGCTATTTATTTAGGGTGCGATGGTGGTTGCCCAGTGCATAACTCTGAGTGGGGAAATTGGTGTGCTGGCGATGAGCCAAAATTCCCTTCTGGATTTGCCCTTTTTCAGTGGTGGCATTTATGTGATGTAATATCCACTTATATTCAATGGGACGGGAAATGGCCCAAAGAATTTCATTATAGCAATCATGCAATTGCAAGGCTGAGATTGGAGTTTACAGCTTCATTATCTATTGTAAATAATTTGCTCGGAAAGTATCTAGAAATACCGCATCCATTTTTATTAGAAAGTAATCTACATGGAGATGCTAAATTTAACATCCAAACTATGTGTGTTTATTCATTATTTTGTTTGGATGAAGCTATTGACGGAATTATAAATAACATCTCGACGAAGGCTTCTTTAGGATTTAGTTACGCAAATAAAGCTCTAGAATTGGCGCATGAATATCGAAAAGATGCAGTAAATAATCAATCATCATCCTCTCTTAGTGCGGCTAGAGCGCAGTTTGCACGTAGCGGAGCGATTGCGAAACTCGCTAAAGACCCGAAACAAAAGGAAAAATCTTTTATCTATGAGTGTTGGCTAGAGTGGAAAAATAATCCTCTTTCCTACAAAAGCAAAGCATCGTTTGCCCGGGATATGCTTCAAAAATGCGAACATCTAACCAGCAATAAAATAATTGAAGATTGGTGTAGAGATTGGGAAAAAGCTCACTCTGCTAGCTGAGTGAGCATCAAGCTAGATCAGAGGTTTTTCATCTTTACGATAAGAATAAATATATGGACATGTTCAACCACACCCAAGGAGGGTGAGACATGTCGCAAACAGTCCAGCAGCCTACACCACAGTTCTATCGCCTACCTCAACTCAAAGCCCGCTTGAATGTTTCAGGGTCTAGCATATGGGCTTGGGTGAAAAAAGGCTCTTTTCCGGCTCCGGTAAAACTCGCTGAAAACACTACCGCATGGAGCGCGGCAGATGTTGAAGCATGGGCGCAATCTCGCATTGCAGCCAGTAAATAAGGGGCCATCATGGATAAGAAAAAAGGCCACCCAGAGGCAGCCCCAAACAAGCAATTACAGTTTAGCGATAACTCCGCCAGTTCTCAACGTCAAAGGCTGGTGGATTGGTTAAAGCGTATCGGCTCAATCACCACCATTGAAGCTAGGAGCCTGCTAGACATCATGGCACCTGCCCCACGCATATTCGAGCTGCGCGCTATTGGTTATGACATTGCAACTGTCTGGACCAATGGCATTACCGACCAAGGTAAAAAACACCGCGTAGCCAGGTATATCTTGCGAGGTGTCAGCCATGAGTGAGGAACACTGGCTAGAACGCCTAGAAACGCTCATAGCGCGCTTTTCATATCTTGGGGTAGCCTACGACCTAGGCAACCTGACAAAACCTGAAATATGGGCGCTATATCTTCACCTTTCCCGGCTGGTGGATAGCTAGGAATGGCTGCCAGCTTTTTATTCAGGCTGGGGCGGGTGAAAGGTAATACGGGCATTCTGGCAGCGCTAAAGCACAACAAGCGCACTCTGCAAGCTGAACGCGGAGCGGGGCAGAACATCGACCCTGCCAGAACCAGCCTCAATTACTGCCTATTGGGAGACGATACGCCAGAGCAAATAAACAAAGCCGCCAAAATAGCCTTGCTTGAGGCGGGCATTGAAAAGCCGCGCAAAGATGCCGTGATGGCGGTTGAGGTGCTTTTTAGCTTGCCAATTGGCCGTCACCAGCAAGATACACGGCAATACTTCGTGGACTGCCTGCAATGGACGCAAAAACATATCGCGGGGCAACTGCTATCCTTTGATGTTCATCTGGATGAGGCGGCCCCACATGCTCATGCAATCATCCTGCCGCTGGTGGACGGACGTTTAAAAGGCCGGGATGTCATCGGCAATATTGGCAATTTAAACCGCTTAATCAGTTTATTTAATATTGAGGTGGCGAGGCATTACGGACTAGCCCGCAGAGAAGATAAACGCCTATCTGCTGCCGAAGCAAAGACACTAGAACGGCAGATATTGCAAAAGCTAGCGGGTGATCCGGTGATGAAGTCAAATGTATGGGTGTGCGTGCGTGACGCCATCCACAGAGACCCTAAACCCTTTGCACAGACTTTGGGCATATCCCACCAGCGCCCAAGGCAGGAAAAGCGGTCAGCGGTCCAAATTATGACCTCGAAGGGAAAAGGCAAAGCATAAAACGCTATATAGCGTTTAGAGCATAAAAATGATCAAACGCTATCCTGTGTATAGCGTTCGGTTATCGGCACCTCAAAGACGGTAAGTAAACGGCAAAGGGAAGGCACCGTGCTCTCAACAAAATATAGGCATTTACTGAGGGGTAACATCTAAAGTAGATAAATTGTAGATAGATGAGATAATGATATAATATCGATAAATATCAATGCTTTGACCTTAGTTAAATGGCATTGTCAAACCAGTACGCGCGCGAGGGTATGTCAGTTGACAATAAACCAATACATTCATTAAGTTGCGAACTGACTCCCTAGCAATGCACTGCATTACGTGACCAATACACGCGCGTAGGAATGAAGCATCGTCACATTCAGTCACAGCACGTCACGAAGAAAATAATTTTCTGACTCGATAAAAGGTTTTCAGAGTCCTTAAAAGGTGAGTTTCCTTAGTCCTTAAAAGGGATAAGCATTATAAAAATGTTGGTACATTTGTTGGTATATCAATATTTAAAATCATCATAACCGTTGGTATTAAAGGCTTTCAAAGGTTTGTTCGGTTGACCCCATCCCACCAATACGCCTCAAGTTCTTGATCTACCTAGGACTTGAGGCAATTCAATAAGTTACATCTCGTTTTTCCCCGGTGGGTGTTACACTTCAACTCAATGAAAGAGCCAAAGTTGACAACACACCTATCCAAGCGTAACGGCGTCTACTACTTCCGCCGAAAAGTCCCCCTAGATTTGCAACACATATACTCGGGAAAAGCCGAGATCATCTTCTCGCTAAAAACCAAGAATCGGGCAGAAGCTGAGACGCTCGCCCGTAAGCACAGCGTGGAGTATGATGAAAAGTTCAGGCAGGCTCGCACAATCGCCGCCCAGGCCACGAACGGCCCCGCCCCTATACCATCCCCCACCTCAAGCTCATCCGTGCGCCCTAGCGTTGTTGACGGTCTTGCAATCGATGACTTTGATATTCTTGTTGCCCGTCATGTCAGACGACTGCGACAATTCCGCGAACGTTCTGCTGAGAACGGCACCTATGAGAATTTCAAAGCTCGCCTACGTTCCATCATCAATGAGAACAAGGAGTTCATCGAACTAGGTGAACATCCACTTGATGATGTTGATCGTCCCTTATGGCACGTCGAAGCAGAGCTTAAAGCAGCCAAGATAGTTCTCAAGGGTAAGGCTTTCAACTCTCCGGTACATGAGCTAGGTTCTCTAGCTTCTGACATTACTAAAGATACACAGTCATTATCGTTAACAGAACTGCTTAACAACTGGGCCTTGGAACGCAAACCTGATCCTCGTTCAATTACTTACTACGGAAGAGCAGTTGCCAAACTCATTGAGTATTGCAACGTACAGCATGTCCGGCAAGTAACAAAGAGCCATATCGTCACACTGAAGAATAGACTGCTCGAAGAAGGAACGACTACTGTAACAACCAATAACTATCTTACTAACCTGACTACGCTCTTCAGCTTCGCTACTGGCAATAATGTGATTGAAGTGAATCCGGCGAAAGACATTCGGGTGCAGGTAAGTAGAGATGATAAGAAGGAACGCCTTCCTTTCACGGTCGAGCAACTCAATCAGCTCTTTTCATCAGAGGTTTACAGTAAGGGCGCTCGACCATCAGGAGGCAAGGGCGAGGCGGCGTACTGGTTGCCATTGCTGGGCCTTTTCACTGGAGCTCGATTGAATGAGCTATGCCAATTATTAAAAGTCGATATTAGGCAGGAGTCATATTACGATCAAGCGCAGCAAGAGCATGTTTGCTGGGTAATGGAGATTACCGATGCTGGAGAAGGCCAGAAGCTTAAAAACTCCGCGAGCTGGCGCCGCATCCCGATACATCCAACCCTCATTGAGATGGGCTTTATCGACTTCGTGCGCTTATCTCCGGGACCCAGAGTTTTCCATGAGCTGACAGCATCAAAAGCATACGATTCCATTAGCGCAAGCTGGTCGAAGTGGTTCTCAAGATACCTTACCAATATCGGCCTTAAATCTGATGCACTCGTTTTCCATAGCTTCCGTCATACATTCAAATATTTTTCTCGACATAACTCATTACCGGATAGCCTACAGTACGCAATCTTAGGCCATACTAGCGGCAAAACTGGGGATCATTACGGTGGGCCCACTTTTCCACTAGCCCCACTCGTGCAAGCTATGAATAACTACATTTTACCGCGATTGCAACTACCTCCAAGACCTTAGTTATTTACATTTAAGCTAAACAGCTCACTATCAAATCATGAACAAATTGGATTATAAGTTCACACCTGAACAGTGTGATGTACCAGAGTCTCGAAGGAAGGCCCTCATAGTGTACAGAACTTTCCGGAGCCAATGCCTGGAATATTTGAATGGAGATTCGGATATATCTATCAGTAGACAAATTCATAATCTAGGTTGGTATACCGCAGTATTCAGAACGATAAATGAGGCGCGTAGAATTGAAGGCCATGACCGAGTTAATAGCGCACATTGGGACTTAACATCCGCCGGTTACGCCTCGCTTATTACCGTCGGTATTCGTAGGCTTGTAGATTACCACTCTGGCACTAGCTCCCTTCGCTGGCTCATTGGGAAACTACAGAAAAACTCACACCACCTAACGCGTGAAATGTTTGTATGCCACGATGGTTTACCTTTTGACTACGCAGCAACCGAAAGAAGGTTATTAGACTTACCTCCAGATCAAAGAACCAAAGTACGGTGGGGGAGCATGGAAGGTCCGGATGCATATAATGCATCAGGATTTGCGCATCGATCATTTGATGCCCTATCGTCAACTCCAGACCATTCATGGCGACTTGAGAAAGTCGACTCCCAAATCTTAGACTGGCTTCTTAAGCAACTTTCACACCCTGCCATCACCAAAGTTCACGATATGGTAGATAAGATAGTTGCTCATTCTGAGAGAATCCCCAGAGGTTCCAAGACCGTCGAAATAGCGACGTACAACGATGTAGATGAAGCTTTAAAACGGATAGTACAAGTTGCTACATTCGTATCAAAATTCTTCCATTCTGGGTTTGGGGATGTGGTACCTACACCCCAATTTAATGTGCTTGAATACCTTGATGAACCATGGGCAACATCATCCTCTTTAGATGCACTTCAAGACGAATGGGACAAGCTGACTACGAATATGAACTCATGGTCGAATGAAGAGCTAATCTACTCTCAAGAAGTAGTTGGAAATTGATGCAGCACTACTCTTTACTAGCGTTGCTACGAAGTAATTATCTTGCCACCTAAAGGAAAGAACAGTCGTATGTTAACGATGGGGTACCCCAGAGTAAAACATACATCTAAGTAATAAGTACTCTGCGAGCAAGGCAATACTTCTGCATAACATAATGCAAGGAATCCTGCGGTAGCTCTCAGGATAAGTAATGGCAATACAACCTAGCTAATTGAGATGCTTAACCAAATACTTCCATGCATGATAAGCTAACCTAATAGAGAGATATTCTCAGTAAGTAAAGCTGAAGTACTCCAATAATAAGTACATCACTCAACTCCAAAAATCTCTTCGCAATTCCGTACACTCACCTCAAGGATGCAGAGTACCTAACCCCCCCTCCGGCCTACTCTCTTGAACTCACCGCAGTACTGCTTAAGCACTCACTAAAGTACTTATATAAAACTATGCGGTATACATGCATGCGCTGTCTTAAAAGGTGTACTTCAGCTATACAGCTCACCAGCCTACTAGATGTGTATATTTAAAGTCACATTAAGTATTTATTGACACATTCTGTATAGAGCTATAGAGTTAATTAAGACACTATCGTCAATAAGCTGGGGTACTAAGATGAATAACAACAAAGGCCATCTCGTTGCCTACATACGGGTATCTACTCTCGATCAGAACATAGATAGGCAACGCGAGGTACTCTCTGATTACTCACTTGATGAAACATTTATCGAACATGCCAGCGGTAAAGATGCGGATAGACCTCAGCTCATCGCCGCAATGAAGCACTTACGCAAAGGGGATACCTTACTCGTATGCTCTATAGACCGACTAGCACGCAATCTAGATGACCTGCGTAAGATAGTTAGAGAGCTTACAGATAGAGGTGTTGTAGTTAAGTTCATCAAAGAATCCCTGACCTTTGGCGGTGATGATTCCGCTATGTCCAAGCTGATGCTATCAATGATGGGTGCCTTTGCTGAGTTCGAGCGCTCCCTGATTAAAGAACGCCAGCGAGAGGGCATTAAGCTAGCCAAGGAACGCGGTGCATTCAAGGGCCGTAAAGCTGCTTTAGACGCTGATAAGCTCATCGCACTCAAAGCGAGAGATAAAGCTAACCACCAGAAGAATCGCGCTCAATTGGCGAGGGAGTACGGCATATCAAGAGCGACCCTATACAAATACCTGAGCGCTGAGACTCAAAATTAATCCGCGGCAATACACTGCCCTAGGCATGGTCGAAATAATCGCTCTCAGGTCGATTTTGGAGGTCTGTTTTTTAGTGATTCTAGTAGAGAATTGAGGACTACCGCTCGTGTATTCGACGGGATGGCACTAAGGCTGAGATGTAGCTCTTGCTCGTCGCTTGGGCAGACAAACCAAGCAAGCGGCCTATTCAGCTCCTTAGCCAATCTCTCAAGCATTTGGAATGGAGGAGCATGCTTGCCATGCTCATATTGATGTATGCGTACTTTGGCAGTCTCCTCCTCGATACCCACCGCAACGCCAAGGGCTTGCTGAGACATACCCGATGCCTCTCTAGCCTCTTTCAACCTCGCCGCGATGACTGCCTCTAGTTTCATACCAACTCTTTAACTAAGAGTCAGTTTTGTACACTTTTAGGCTTGCGCATGAGTTAAGTTAAACTTAACATCAGTCCTCTTTGATACTTTTGGAACTGCGATGCCACGCTATATCCTACTTCTCGCTTTGGCACTTATCGGCGTCAACATCGCAGCTGCAAATGACACCGCACCCCCCACCCAACTGGAGAGTATTAACGGCATATTGGTTGTTCCGTCAGCAGTTGGAAAAGACGGAAAGCCCCTCACGGAGTTACAGCGTGAAATAGATGCAGCAGGGGAAATATCTATACCTGACACCGTAACAGCAGCCCCCTTGCCTAGCATCTACTCTCCATTAGCCCGCACAGATGAACAGCAACGTGCAGGAGAGCGGGAGCGTGTAAGGTACAACAGCTCGACGCCAGCATGGGATGCATTCAAGGCCACAGCCGGCGGCTATACCCGTTCAGCACTACGAATGCTTACTAAAGAGGAAGGCTCAACAAAGGATGCAGACCCATCTTACGATGTAGGTAAGGGCCGCTTCGACTTTCGTAGCAAGTACCCGATGGCCTATTGGGATGAGTACGAACACACAGTTAACGAGGGTCAGCGGCAGGTACTAGTTGCGAGCTTGGACATGGAGGCAGAACGCGAGGCAATAAAAAGCCGCTCTCTACTTGGCACTGCGCTAGGTTATTTATGTGATCCACTACTAGTCTTAGGAGCTGTACTCGTCTTTATGCACCGAAGGAAAACACGCAGCGCCCACTAATAAAACAACAGCAGCATCTTGCCAAGCTCTAGCAATGGCTATTGGCGATGCAATGCGTGTCTGGTAAATGATGCCACGTCCATTAACCAAGATTGCTGCTTGTTGCTATAGGTCGAATGCAACCCTCTTGGCAATACTAGCTGCACACGCTCCGCAATCATTTCATTGGTCTGGTTCTCACTAATGCTAGGCTCCAGAGTCAGGAGATGCTTGGTGGGTGTTCGTATGGCTTCATTAAGAATCTGACGCCATCGGTCCTTACAGGTGGATTTCGATGCAAGCATGGTAAGTCGGTCTTGCGGAAACAATGCATTGTGATAGTGATGAATACCGGGGAAAATAAAATCTGGTTTATGGTTCTTCTCGGTTACACCTGTCCGGGTATACGTCACACCATGATCAGCAAAGACCTGCTCTAGATGGTTCTCAAGCGCTGAGCCTGCTCGTGATTTTCGGCGTTGCAATGCGCTTTGAACCAGTTTTATAAAAGGCTCAGTATCATCTACTCCGTCTTGCGTAAGACGTCTTAACCTCTCCCCTAGCAGATGTTTTTCAAGAGTACGGAAAAGTATTTCTTCTCGCTCCATCCAAGCGACTAATGCCGCGTCGGGGTCATCCCGACTCGACAGATCATTTAGTGTGCTTCTTGCGTAAGAGGAGAAATCAACCGTTTTCGGAAAAGTACCTTTGAACTTCATGAGCATCTGATCGAGATAATTAGGGGCCTCCTCCTCGGGCTCAACACCAATCTGCTCAAGTACGACCCTTGCTGCGAATCCAATACGGTCCTGTTCTGTTTCCAGCTCAGACTTGATCGAAAAGCCAGGATGAGTAAGATCAGAAAATCCAAACAGCCAAGTAATTTGGCTTTCGATGGTTGTCCCCTTTTCAGCTACGATAGCCAGCAAGGTGCCGTCGGGATGCTTGGCAATAAGGAGCAGGTCCCCCTCTGCAGCGCTCTGAGAAACCAGATTTGTAGGAAAATACAGGCGATACTCCCAGCGCATAACCCCTCTTTCCTCGCGTGCTTTTTGACGTGCGTCATACCATGTAAGGAATCCGTCTTCAACAATTGGCTCATCGTCTTGATCACTAAGGTAAAGAAACTTGGCTGGAAATTGCTGCCTGCCTTGGGGATCGCCAAGCATGCTTCGAAGACCCTCAACTCCGTTAAACTCGTGCTGATTTGAGCGGATAACATCGGCTTCAACAGCACTAAGCCGCTTCATCGCCACGCCTTCGAAGTACTGCGATAGATACCCCCTCTTCATAACATCACCTCTATAGTTTGTTTTTCGCTTCTGATCCATTCGGCCAGCCGCAGCCCTATAGCTGCCACATCTTTTCCCGAGCCTCTAATAGCACACTCCCAGACCACGGCTACTCGCCAGCCCCCCTTTGACAGAGCATCTGCTGCTTTCTTATCATTTTGCTGGTTCCGGAATATCTTTTCTTTCCAAAAATCTTGGCGAGTACCGGGAAGCTTAAACAGATGGCAAGCATGTCCATGCCAGAAACAACCATGTACGAAAACAACCGCGTTATAACGAGGAAGGACTATGTCTGGCTTCCCCGGTAAATTCCGAACATGCAGCCTAAAACGAAAACCCAGCCGATGCAGAGCCTTTCTTATTTGAAGCTCGGGTTTTGTATTAGCCCCTCGAATACCGGACATCATCCGGCTCCGAGTTACTGGATCGACTATATCTGTCACGCGAATAGTGAATGCTGGGATATACCCACCTGTTCATGTTCAATCATGGAGTGAATGTGAGGCGTCATAATACGCGCCACCTCCTTCATAACAGGCATGACAACGCTATTACCAAACTGCCTATAAGCCTGCGTATCACTTACTGGGATCCTGTAGCTATCCGGAAAGCCCATGAGACGTGCACACTCTCGGGGAGTAAGCCGGCGAGGGCGTATTTTATCGCCCTGCCATACAAGAATTTCGGAACCGTCCTTGTAATACCTTGCAGATAAGGTGCGGGTTACACTATCGGGGTACGCCAATCCAAAGCCAAAACCATTTCCTGCAGCCTTATGTTTCTCAGCATAAGCCTGAAGGTAAGCCCAGAGCTTTGGGGTTAAAGTGTACTTGGCCTGAACCTTCTGTTTTTCGTGATCAAAAAATCTATTCTCATCCCAAGGCAGCACAGGTTCACTACCATCAGTCTTATGCAGGATGCTGCCCAATCGCGGACCTTCAGAAGAAAGCTGCAAGTCCTCCCACGAAAAATCTGTCTTATCCCTAAAACCAACGATAATGATGCGCTCCCGATGCTGAGGTGTGAAGTGCTGGCCATCAATAACACGGTGATGCACCTCATAGCCAAGCTCGTCACGCAACGTCTGCAAGATGACTGCAAACGTGTTTCCTTTGTCATGCGAAAGCAGGTTCTTTACATTTTCAAGAAGAAAAGCTTTGGGACGTTTTGCCGCGATGATACGAGCTACATCGAAGAACAGTGTTCCTTGTGTTGTGCATTCAAAGCCATGAGGACGACCTAAAGAGTTCTTCTTGCTGACCCCTGCGATACTAAATGGCTGGCAAGGAAAACCTCCCAAAAGCACATCGTGATCAGGTATGCTTTCTGCGGGGTATGGGACTATGTCGCCAACGAATTGATGACCATCACCAAAATTCTCAATATACGTTTTCTTCGAAAAATCGTTCCATTCGCTAGTAAAAACGCATTGCCCTCCATGAGCCTCGAAGCCCAACCGGATTCCTCCTATTCCTGCGAATAAATCAATGAACCGAAAATGAGCGTCACCACTGGACGTTGGTATGAGATTGGTATTCATAAGATTGCGCAATGCTGGTTCTAGTAATAATGGACATGGAGTTTCGCCTTTTTCCCAACGTCGCACGGTTTTGGTATCCCTACCTAAACGATCGGCTATCTCTCGCTGGGTATAGCGAGTGCGGGCTAGCTTAAGAAGCTCAAAGGACTGTGCAGATGACATCGCATTCTCATTCTGGGAATATTTGCGGACATTATGACCTGTTTCGTTCCCTTTTAATAGTCGCCTCTCGCGACAGCGGATTGTATTTTTCCAAGTAAAATTGATGCAGGACAGGCATTCATACTCCTTGGTTAAACACCTCTACTCTTAATTAACGGGCGTGCATGTGTATACATTGCTAGCTCGCACGAATACCCTTATCAAGCATAGGCATAACCGTTCTTGCATATGTCTTGATGTTGAAAGCAAAATCTCAAGATCAGTTTAAAAGATATGAGAGATACATCGAAAAAGCGTAAGTCTCAAGAATGCAAAGCACAGCTTTTAAAGCTAACAGCCCAGACCTACCCACTACAGAAAGGATGAGAAAGCGTGAACATAAATCTGAACGAACCAAAAGTAGGGGATTCAGTCAAATTTTTAACGTAACATTAGGTGGCCAGTAGGGCCTCGTTCGCACTGCTAGCTAGCATGACATCAATACATTCATGCATTCAAAGTTATTGTAAGTTATTGAGAAATTAGGTAATATCATCTCGTTTTAACCCTGCCATCCTGTAATGGCAACCTCTGGAGAAAAACATGGATGCATCAAAAGCACCCACCACCATCCGTGATGTTGTGGATTACATCATCGGGCGGCATGCAGATGAAGATGGAAGCCTTAGCATTCTGAAGCTCCAAAAACTTTTATATTATGTGCAAGCATGGCATCTAGCGTTCGGCCGCGGTCCATTATTCGCAGGTAAATTTCAGGCGTGGGTACATGGTCCTGTGAATCGCGAAGTATATGACCGATTCAAAGGCACACACTCTCTCTTTTCTACAGTAAGTCGTGCAGACATGACCGAAGGTTTTAATATCAGTTTGTTACCTACCGCGGCCCGAGATCACATAGACGAAATTCTTGAGGCCTATGGAGAATTTTCAGGAAACCAGCTAGAAAACATGACGCATGAGGAACGTCCTTGGATAGAAGCTCGAGGGAGCTTGAGTCCGTTTGATCGTTGCGAAAAAGAAATCAAAGAGGAACTGATGACGAGTTTTTACGCATCCCTTCTTCAAGAGGACTCAAAAGCAACTCAATAAATTACTTTCATGTCTAATGCAGCTGTTAACCGGATTGCCCGAACTCGTGCCCAAGCGCATCCGACGAATGATTCAGTTCAGGGCATCAAAAGGTTAACTCGGGCCACGAAAGAGCCCCGAGATGCCCTCTGGAATTTCTCTCTACGCTACTGGACTCAGCTTAACTTCTTTGGACTCAATGGCAACGGGATCGACTCTCAGTGGCTGGTGTCAGTGCTTGAGCGATTCAAGCACCTCTCATCCGAACCAATCGAAAGAGTCTTCAAAGACCCTTTAATGCGCGACAATATGCGTTTTCACCCCATTAACTGGAACGCACGAAAAATCCCAATCGAGAAAAAAGATATACCCGGAATCCCCAAACAGTATGCAGATAATCCAGAATTTGAACTTCACCAATTTCAGGTATCTATGGGCAAAGGCCGAATTGTTGGTTTCTTTGATGAGAAATGGGTGTTCAATATTGTACTTCTAGACCCTTTACACAATTTGCAGCCATCCAGATCTTTCGATTATAGAGTTGATCCCTGTTCACCCTTGAGCTGTGAAATAACAAGTTTGAGAGAGGAAATTGTGAGCAGCATTACCAAGTGTAAAGAGACCGACTGCGAAGCTGCACAAAAAGTTTTAGCTCTTGCGCAAGGTCATATAAAGCATGCTGAACAATTTGAAATCCTGATGGTACAGATGAAGGATCCGGAACAGCTAAAATGGGCAAAGGAACTTGTTGCTGAGGGATATGTGACATCATTAGTAGAGATTTTCGAAGCAGGTCTAGTTAGCCTCGATGATGCTAAAGCAAAGCAAGAAGTACTCAAAAGTAGTGCCGAATGACAATAAGGCACTATTCGCAACACGAAATTGATTTAAATCTCGTACGCAAATGCCGAGATGAGAAGTCCGCCGAAACCATAACCACCTAATTCCTAAATATATTAAAAAAATAAACAGTACAGATTAATCGCATATTTTCCCAATCATGTGCTTTAAATCATTCAAACATGAAAAGGACAGTGTTACACTGAGCCTTATCAAGCGTAACACCTCCATTTGGTAAGTATATGATTTATTGAGCATGGTGGAGTATCCCCCCATCACCACCAATACAGCTTCTTATGAAGCTATAAAAGGCCCAGTAACTTACAGTTACTGGGCCTTTTTCTATTTGAATCGAGCCACTAAAAGTTAATGAGCCCCCAAGCTCAGGTTGTTTATCTAAGGTGAACAGAATTCAGAATTAATTGATCATCTGCTTCTCGGGCGTCCCCATTTTCCCGTTAAAATTATCAGAGAAATCCTTAGCTAATAATTAAATTACTCATCCTTTGGGATAGATTTCTCCGTAAAGGTGAGACAATTTGAGATCTCTGGAGATGATTGCTTATAAAAATCATCTACGTTTGAAGTATTTTTCGAAATTGGATAAATGTGCCGGTAGCGTTAGAATCAACCATATAATACAAGCAATAGGAAGTGATAATTATGAGTCTGGACGATAAAACTGAAAACCTGTGTGAGGCATTTGCCAACCAATTATCTTTTCCTGCTTGGTATCAAACCGTAAATACAGATGAAGCCAAAAAACTAATAGATTTTATTGCTACCATAAAAAAAGATATTCTCGACCCTCATGATGCACATGAAGTATTAGTAGATTCGTTATTTCAATTAATAATTGTAAATAAAATTAATGTAAAAGAAAGCAAGCTCGAAGAGCTTCCAAAATATAAAAATTGGTTAAAAATATATGTTAAAGATTATATTCAAAGCCTACCAAGAAATTATAAATTAATTATTAATCTTCCGAGCTTTCAAACATGGGGGAAATTTGATTTTGAACTTATCGACTTTATACATTTTAGAGCCACTGAAAATTTAATTATTGATCAAGATGAAAAGAAAACATTAGCAAATTTCTTAAAGGATCAAGCAGTCTAAACTCCGAAGTAATAATTAGCTTTGATGGCTATACAAGCGCCGAGGTTTCTTCTAAGGGGATGATGTATGCCTTATCTGTTACCAAGCAGTTAGCGTTTTTACTCAATGCTTTCAAAATAACACATCCAGAATATAGTTTAAAAACGTCAAAAGCAGATCTTAAAATTTATGAAAGATCCACAAGCCGTGTAGAACCTATCTCACTACCTCATGGGATGAGTAAGACCTTTGGTGTAATGAAGATTAATGAATCAAAATTAACCATTCCAGACGACTCAAAAAAACTTCAGTCATTGTTAGCCATAGGGGCCACAAAGCCTGCTACCACCAATGAAGAGTATATAGAGGGATTTAAATCCAGCCTTTCTCCAATTAAAGAATATTTTTCTCATCAAGAGCATCCTGATTTTCCTGCTATTTCTGCAGCGATAGAATGGTATCAAGACTCAATTGAATCTGATAATCAAACTTTCTCATATTTAGCCGCATGTATTGGATTGGAGGCACTAATTGGAACAGAAGACCATATGGATGCAATGTCAAAACGCTTGACAGACAGGTATGCTGCGTTAATGGGTAAGGGTAGAACAGATCGCAATGCTCTTGCGATGAAATATCAAACGGTCTTACGCCTTAGAGGAGAAATTGTTCACGCAAAATCGGCAAGACTAACTGCGAAACATAGCAGCTCTTTAAGTGATGTCCAAAAAATGCTTTGGGATGTGATATGGCATGAAATAAAACAAATGTATAAAGGTAACGAAAAAATTTAAAAATTATAATAATTTCAGATTCCGCACTTTCCTGGAATCGGATCAAACACTACGTTAGCAGTGCCATACTTATAGATTTTTACCCAGATAAATTAATCTTAATTAAGCTGAGGAGCAATTATTTTTTGGTATCAACATGCCCGCGTGACCAAGTCCTAAGTTAAGGACATATACTCCGGCCTCCCCGCCAGCAATTTCTCCAACGCCTCAATCCGATGCCGGTGTGGCGTCGTAATCGCATAAAACCGCTCCTGCAATGCCGCTGAGTGGCCCACCGTCACCAGCACTCCAGCCCGTAATTCATCCTGTACTACCACTTCAGGCAATAACGTCAGCCATCCGCTATCGCGGGCGATCAGGCGCAGCATGGCCATGTCATCCACCTCGGCTCTTAGCCGGGGGGCGACGCCTGCGGTGGCGCACAGGGCATCGAACTGGGCGCGCAGGGCATGGCGTGGGCCAGGCAGGGCGATATCCACGCCATCCAGATCTTCGGGAATGCGCAAACTCTGCGATGCCCAGCGGCTGGCGGGGCCGACCAGCGAGATGGATTGGCTGCCCAGAAACAGGCAGTGCATGGGGCGGTCCGGGTCGGCGGGCACGGTTTCATTACTCAACACCACATCGAGCTGGTGTTGCACCAGGCGGGATACCAGGTCATTCAGCAGGCCAGACTCCAGGGTGAGTACCACGTCAGGGTCGGCGAGTAGCGGGCGTATCCAGTTTTCCTGATAGTTGCGCGACAGGGTACCCACGCTGCCTACGCGCAGGCGCGTTAGCCCGGCGGTGCGGCCTTGCAGGCGCCCGAGCATTTCTTCCCCCAGCCCAAAAATATTGTCGGCATAGGCAAGCACGAGCTGCCCGGTATCGGTGAGGATGAGCTTGCGGCCTTTGCGGGTGAAGAGATCATCGCCAAAGCGTTCTTCCAATTGGCGAATCTGTGCCGAGACGGCGGATTGCGAGGTATGCAGCTCCTCGGCGGCGCGGGTGAGGTGCCCGAGTTTTGCCACCCGCCAGAAATACAACAGATGATGAAAGTTGAGTTGGTCGAGCTTCATTGTTTTATTTTTAATATCAAATCGTTCTTATCAATGTATTTAACAGAACACGCAGTGTCAAGCATGATACGCCCCATCAACTTTGAAGGTTTATGGGATGGGATTTTTCCAGGTGTTATACAAGGTCAGTGCATTGGCGCCACTGGTGCTGATGGCTGGAGTGGCGCTGCTGGCATGGCTGGGGCGCTTTTCAGATGCCACATTATGGCGAATATTGCGCGTGGGCTCGTTTGCCGCGCTGGCGATGACGGGGCTTGCCATCGTCACGAGTTCTCAGGGCATGCTGTGGCCGGGCGTGATCAAGGCTACGGGCCTGAGCATGGTGATGGCCGCGCTGGTGCAAATGCTGGGCACGGTGATTGGCGGGTTTTCCAGCCGCTATCTGCAGGGGGAGTCCGGTCAGGCGCGTTATGTCGCTGCCCTGGCGGCGGTGCTGGCGGCCGTGCATCTGCTGGTGCTGGCAGATCACTGGCTGCTGCTGATAGGCGCCTGGGCCTTCGTCGGTGTGGCATTGCAGTCACTGCTGTGCTTTTACCCTGACCGGCCGTTTGCCTTGCTCGCCGCCCATAAAAAACGCATCGCGGATCGCCTGGCCGATGTCATGCTGATCATCGCGGCTGCGCTGGCATGGGTGGAAGTGGGCAGCGGCTCGCTCTCCGCGCTGATGGCGCACCTGAGCCAGCACACCATATCACCAGCATTGCAGGTCAGCGCCGTGGCGCTGGTGCTTGCCGTTATCCTGCGCACGGCTTTGTTGCCTATGCATGGCTGGCTGATACAGGTGATGGAAGCCCCCACGCCCGTCTCCGCCCTGCTGCATGCCGGGGTGGTGAATCTTGGTGGCGTGGTGCTGATCCAGTTTGCGCCTTTGCTTGAGCAGGCAACACCGGCGCGCCTGCTGCTCTTGGTAGTGGGCCTTGCCACCGCGGTGCTGGCGGGCATGGTCATGCTCACCCGCATCAGCATCAAGGTGCGGCTGGCGTGGTCTACGGTCGCGCAGATGGGCTTTTTGCTGATGGAATGCGCGCTTGGCCTTTACACGCTGGCGGCCCTGCATCTGCTGGGGCATTCGCTTTATAAGGCGCATGCGTTTCTTTCGGCATCGGGCATTGTGCGCCAGACCCGTTTGCAAGCATTGCATGGCGACAGCAAGCCGAATGCGCTTAGCCTGCTATGGGCGCCCTTGCTGACAATTTCTGCCGTGCAGCTGACCACGGGCCTCTCGGCACATGCGGCCTGGCCATGGTGGTGGAGTGCGGTGCTGGGCCTGGCCTGGGCACCCATGATCTGGCAGCCAGCGGCACCTGCCGGGTTTGCTTTTCGCGCGGGTCAGCTGCTGACTGGCTTATTGATGATATTAGGCCTTGCCTTGGCCGCCATGCTCGCCCATACCCTGCCCCTGGGTTTGCATAATGCGCCGCACCCGTTGCTGGGGCTGATCGCGCTCACTGGCATGGCCACCTTGTATCTCTGCCAGGCCATGTTGCAGCGCTGGCCGCACCTGCTCTCCCGCTGGCGGCGGTGGAGTTATGCCGGCTTTTATGTCGACGAGGCCTACACGCGCCTGGCCTTGCAGCTCTGGCCCACCCGGTGGATACCGCATGCGGGCACCCATATCAAGCAGGAGGCAATCACTGATGTCTCACGCTAACACGGAGGAAACCATGATGAATACAGCAGTCGCGCAGCCGAGCACCTCAAAAGCCAAAGCCGACAAAGACATATTGCATACGCAGATTGCCCAGGCCTGCGAACAGGCTTGCCAGGCTATCGCGCCCACCTGGCCGCTGGACCGCGCCATTGCCGTTAACCCCCATTGGTCGCGCATCGGCATGCCGGTGAGAAAAGTGGCTGCCCGCATGGCAGTGCTGGGGGGGATTCAGGTGTTCCCGCCGCGCAACTTGCAACGGCAAGCCTGGGATGAGGGGCGCATTAGCGCGGCTGACCTGGCGCAGGCGCTGCAGCAGCTGCCCGAGGCGCAAGCGGCGGGCCTTAGCCCCGGCGATTGCATCGCGGCAATGCACAGCGAGCCAGCACTGGAACATTTGCCCCTGCTGATTGACGTGCTGGATAACGACCCAAATCGCCATACCCGCTTGTCATGGCGGCAAGCGATTACGCATCAGGTGAGCCAGACCTGCGCCGCGTATTTTGATGAGCATCAGGCGGATTGGCACCCGGAGCGCACGCAAGGCTTGTATGCCTTCTGGCGCGAGACCCTGCAGCATGACCATGGCATCGGCTTGCTGATGGGCCTGCCGCACATTGGTCAAGCCATCGATGCGCTGCCCGTCACCGCCCAGGATGCAGAACACTGGGTGCTGGAAAGGCTGGGCCTGCCACAGGCGGTATGGGCAGATTATCTGGAATCGGTGCTGCTGACGGTGAATGGCTGGGCTTCGTGGTGCGCCTATCTCGGCTGGCAGGCCAAGCTGGAAAATGGCGAAGATGCCCACCTGGGCGAACTGCTGGCGATCCGGCTGGCGTGGGGCGCCCTGTTGCTGGAATGCAAGGATGACAAGGCCAATGATCAGGCTTTTGTGACATTGCAACGCGCCTGGGAACATGCGCCACTGCTCTTGCTGGCCGCCGAGCGGGCCTTGCTGGTGGATGAAGTGTGGCAAGTGGCGCTGGAGATAGGTTATCAACGCGAACTTGCTGGCAAGCTGATCTCGGCTGGCAAAACTGCGCCTGGGTCGCAAGCCATTGAAGTGCAAGCCGCCTTTTGCATTGATGTGCGGAGCGAACCCTTGCGCCGCGCGCTGGAAACCGCGTGGCCGGGCATTCAGACGCTGGGGTTCGCTGGTTTCTTTGGTCTGCCCGTGGCCTACACGCCGCTGGCGACACAAGCGCGGCGCCCGCAGTTGCCTGGCTTGCTGGCACCCGCGATGGAAGTGGTCGATAGCATCATCAGCGCTGAGCCGGAAAAACGCGATGCCGATGCCACCCTGCAACGCGCCTCCGTCCGCAGCCGGCAATACCGCTTTGCCGTGACGGATCAGTGGAAAGCAGGCAGCCGCTGGCCGGGTGCCGCCTTCTCCTTCGTGGAAGCGGCAGGCCTGGGTTATCTGGGCAAGATCGGCCAGTGGCTATGGCCAGGCTTGCAGCCCCGCTCGCGGGATGATCTGGCAGGCTTGCCTGCGCGTCACCAATCCATTTGCCGCCCGCACCTGATCGGCGTGGGGCTGGAAGCCAAGATTGATCTGGCCGCCCGGGTGCTGCAAGGCATGGGATTGACCCGCGAGCTTGCGCCCATGGTGCTACTGGTGGGACATGGCAGCCAGTCTGCCAATAATGCCCATGCCGCCGGGCTGGATTGCGGTGCATGTTGCGGGCAGACCGGCGAGGTCAACGCGCGCAGCCTGGCCTTGCTGCTGAATGAACCCGAAGTGCGCGATGGCCTGCAGGCAAAAGGCATCGCCGTTCCATCGCACACGGTATTTGTCGCGGCGCTGCATAACACCACCACCGATGAGATAGAGGGGTTTGATCTAGACCTGCTGCCGGAAGAGGCCCGCGCCCGCTGGGAAAAGCTGCAACAGGTGTTTGCGCAGGCAGGCGACCAGGTGCGCCGCGAACGCGCGCCCGGCTTGCAGCTGGATGCGCAAGCTTCAGATGATGCATTGCTGGAGCAATTGCGTCGCCGCGCCAACGATGGCGCCCAAACCCGCCCCGAATGGGGGCTTGCCGGCAACGCGGCCTTTATCATCGCGCCACGGCAACGCAGCCTGGGCATCGGGCTGGAGGGTCGCAGTTTTCTGCATGACTACGATGCCAGCCAGGACCCAGACGGTAGCGTGCTGGAGCTCTTGATGACGGCGCCCATGCTGGTCACGCACTGGATCAACTGGCAATACCACGCCTCCACGTGCGATCCGCAGCGGCTGGGCAGTGGCAACAAGCTGCTGCACAACGTGGTAGGTGGCATCCTTGGGGTATTTGAAGGTAACGGCGGCGATTTGCGGGTAGGCCTTTCGCGGCAATCGCTGCACGATGGCAAGCGCTGGATACATGAGCCTTTGCGCCTCACCGTGGTGATCGAAGCCCCTCAAGCCGCCATTGAGGCGGTCATTGCCAAACACGCGGTAGTGAAGCAGCTGGTGGACAATGGCTGGCTCCACCTCTGGCATGTTGAATCATCGCATCTGCAACGTTACGACCATGGCACGTGGTGCGAAGTGGAGCTGGAACAGGCTTGATGGCAGGGCGATCGCGTTATGACGGATGTCGTGTAGCCCTGCTCACCCAGCACGGCAAGGAAAAGGTGATCGCCCCCATGCTGGAGCCCGCGCTGGGATGCCGCATCGAACTGGTCACGGGGTTTGATACCGACCAGCTGGGCACCTTTACCCGCGAAACGCCGCGCCCAGGCACCCAACTGCAAGCGGCAAGACAAAAAGCGCGCAAAGGCATGGAGCTGGCGGGCACTAAACTTGGCATCGCCAGTGAAGGCAGTTTCGCTGCTGATCCGTTTTCCGGCATGCTGCCGTGGAATGTGGAGCTGGTGACCTGGATAGACGACGAGCTGGACATTGAAGTGACAGGCATCGCACAGGGCGCGGATCGCAAGGGACACATACTGAGCGGCCATTGGCAGGACATCGCCACCTTTGCCGAGCGCGAAGGCTTTCCCGAACAGCATTTGGTATTGCGGCCCGATAGTCAGGATGATCCCCGCATCTACAAATCCATTACAGACTGGGCGAGCCTGCAACAAGGCTTTGAGCACTGCCTGGCGCAATCTGCCAGCGGCCAGGTATTTGTCGAGCGCGACCTGCGCGCCTTTGCCAACCCGACCCGCATGCAACGCATACAGGAAGCGACAGCCGATCTGCTGCGCCGCCTGCAATCCCTATGCCCGGCGTGCGATACGCCCGGCTTCTGGATCAGCGAGCACCTGCCGGGGTTGCCGTGTGCAGCCTGCCGATGGCCGACTTCACTCGCGCATAGCGAGGTTTGGGCCTGCCTGCGCTGTGATCATCGGGACATCATCCCCCTGGCAGAGCGCTCGCTGGCTGATCCGGCGCATTGTGCGTACTGCAATCCCTAGGGTACTTTTGGCTGGCTAGTGAACACGTGAATGCAGCCGATAATTGTCAGCCCGCCTGTCGAGTTATCCATTAGCAGCTAAAATTCATGCTTACCATTCGATAAAGCAATCCTATGATGTTCTTGAAGAATGCATTGAGATTTCTGGCGCTCGCTAGCCTGCTGGCGTTGGTTGCCGGTTGTGGCGGAGATACTTACGACAGCTATGTGTACCCCGACAAGCTGGAGCTGGATGACCCCATCGCCCTGGGGCAATTCCCCTCGCTGCAAGCCTGCCGCGAAGCCTCGCTGGCCAAGCTGAAGGAGCTGAATGCCGAATCCGCCGGTGACTATGTGTGCGGGCAGAATTGCCATGACCATGCTTGCCAGTCGGCCCAGAAATAAACCCAACATACATGATTCACTACCGTGAAAACCATCCGCTGAACCCTGCCGATGTGGCGCGGGTATTCAAGGCGTCGGGCATTAAGCGGCCAGCGGATGACTTAGCGCGCATAGCGGCGATGTTCACGCATGCCAATCTGGTGTTTTCTGCCTGGGATGGCGACACGCTCATAGGTGTAAGCCGGGCGCTGACGGATTTCAGCTATTGCTGCTATTTGTCTGATCTGGCGGTGGATGCGGCGTATCAGCGCCAGGGCATAGGCGAGGAACTGGTGCGGTTGACGCGAGAAAAAACAGGCGATCAGGTATCGCTCATTTTGCTATCCGCACCGGATGCGATGGACTATTACCCCAGGCTGGGGTTTACACTGGCGGATAACGCTTACGTGATTCGCCGCCTGACCTGATGTTTGCCCTTCCCCCTATCCGTTTTGTATTGCCATGGCTGTGTTGCCTGGCGCTAACCGCGCATGCCGATGTCAGTGGCAAGGTGGTGTATATCGCCGATGGCGATACGCTCACCGTGAAAACTTCGGACAATCTGAAATATAAAGTGCGCTTGCAGGGCATTGATGCGCCGGAGCAAGCACAGGCCTTTGGCAACAAGGCCAAGCAGGCGCTGGCCGAGTGCGCGCGCGGCAAAGAAGCGATGATAGAGAGCCAGGAGACCGACCAATATGGCCGACTGCTGGGCAAGGTATGGGTGGATGGCACGGACTGCAATCTGCGCCAGCTTACGCTGGGCCTGGCGTGGCATTACAAGCATTTTGCCCGGGAGCAGACCGAGGCAGACCGTGTGAGTTATGCCGCCGCCGAACATGCCGCCCGTGATGAAAAGCGCGGCCTGTGGGCGGATGCCAACCCCACCGCGCCCTGGGATTTTCGCCAGCAGGAAAACCTGCAAAAGACGCAGGATGCCTTCAAGCAGCAATGGATGATGCATAACCACCGCTTCCGATAGCGCCAAGGTTTTCCGCCGCCATCTTTACCAAAATATGCAGGCTGTAAAAACAGGGTGTGAAGGTATTTGCAGGGTAAGCAGATAGCCTCTTCCAACACCGCCACACACACCTCATCAAGCCATTGATTTTTAAACTATAAAATCTTGGCACCCCACCCTGCTCTTTAAAGCGGCACTGGTACGAATCGTGCCACGTAGTAGTGAAGCCCAGCGCTAGCCGGGTGTTCACCACCCGTTTAAAGAGTCCCATGTTTTCTACTTGTAACCGTAAAACCTTGCTGGTTGCCCTGTTTCTGATGGCAACCGCCAATATCAGCCTGTTTCAACGCCTGCTGGAGGTGTATCCGCCCAGCCTGGGCAATGTGCCGCTCCTGATCTCACTGGGTTTGTTTTTCACGTTTGCCACCGCGCTGTTTCTGCTGCTGGTAGCGCATACCCGTGGCGCACGCTGGCTGCTGGCCTTGCTGGTGCTGGTGGCATCGCAAGCGGCGTATTACATGGATACCTACGGCGTGGTGGTCGATACGGTGATGATCGACAATATTTTTCATACCGATACGCAGGAGTTTGCCGGGCTGCTGAGCTGGGGACTGGTGCTGCGCACCTTGTTGCTGGGCGTGTTGCCCGCATGGCTGATTATTCGCTACTGGCCAGCGGGCAAGGGATTCAAGGCGGAATTCAAGTCCAAGCTGTCGCTCACGCTGCTGCTCGTCATTGGCATGGTGTTGGTCGTGGCGCCGTTTACCGCGCATTACGCCTCGTTTATTCGTGAGCATAAAATCACCCGCGCCTATTCCAACCCGATTTACCCCATCTACTCACTGTTTGGGTATGCGCGCGAAAAGTTGACGTCATCCGCGATTACCAAGCTGACAGCCACCGCGCCCGATGCGGTGATGATAGGCACGCCATCGCGGCATGAGCTGATTATTCTGGTGGTGGGCGAAACCGCCCGTGCCGATCGCTTTTCATTGAATGGCTACCCGCGTGACACCAACCCCGAGCTCGCCAAGCGCGACGTGCTGAGCCTGCGCAATGTCACCTCCTGCGGCACCTCCACGGGCGAATCCGTGCCCTGCATGTTTTCAGCCCTCGGCCGCAAGGATTTTGACCGCGAAAAAGCCCTGCATTATGAAAACGCCCTGGATGTGCTGTTTGAGCATGGCGTGCAGATTCTGTGGCGCGACAACAATTCCGACTCCAAAGGCGTGGCTACACGCATGACCTACGAAAACTTCAAAAGCCCCACGCTGAACAAAGTCTGCGACACCGAGTGCCGCGACATCGGCATGCTGGGCGGGCTGGACAAATACATCGACAGCCACAAAAACAAGGATATCCTCATCGTGCTGCACCAGATGGGCAACCACGGCCCCGAATACTACCGGCGCTACCCGCCCGAATTTGAGCGATTCAAACCCGCCTGCAAAAGCAACGAACTCAGCCAATGCACGCAGCAAGAACTCGATAACGCCTACGACAACGCCATTCTCTACACCGATTACTTCCTGGCGCACGTGGTGGATTTTCTCAAGCAATACAACGAAACCCACGCCACCGCCATGCTTTACGTGAGCGACCACGGCGAATCGCTAGGCGAACACGGCATCTACTTGCACGCCGCGCCCTACATGATCGCCCCGCAAGAGCAAACCCACATCCCCGCCATCGTGTGGATGGGCAAGCACTTTGACTACAAACTAAGCGACCTCAAACCCTATCAGGATCACCCCTTCAGCCACGACGACCTCTTCTGCACCCTGCTGGTCTCGTATGAACTCAACAGCAAAACCTGCGACAGCAAACACGACGTCCTCATGCACAACGCCGACGTCATCAGCATGCTGCAGCAACAAGGCCAGCTACAGCTACATACGGCCATGCAGTGAGAGTCAGCATCGTGCTGATGAGAAAAAGCCCGCTCATTGAGCGGGCTTTTTGTTTGGCTGAAAGACTAAAGGATTAGTCAGCTTTTACACTGTGCGGGCCGCTGCCATGCAGCAGCACAAACAGCAGGCCACCGGCCATGCTATTTGCACCCTCGCTGCTTAAACGCCTTGCGCGCATCGGGGATGGTCTCAAATTTGTTTGGGTTGCCCAGGCAACTATCGTCTTGTGTTACCACCAGCTCACCATCTTTCTCTTGCAGCCTGAACAGCAGCGTGCTGCGTAGCCAGTTGGAGCCCAGTTGTGAGGCGGTTTTGGCAACAGGGGATTCGGTATTGAAATACTGCACAGTGACCATCAAGGCAGGCGCTGTTTTATTGGCAGCCCCTACGCCTAATACCGTCTGGCAAAACGGCGGGCGGCTGGACTCAGGGATTGAGAGCTTGGCGATATGCACCGCCTTGATCTGACTATCGTCGTTGACGAAATAAAAGTGGCAGTCGTAGTGTACCCACTGTCCTTCGGCGCATTGGTAACGCGGCAGCCCCATATCGCGTCCCTTTTGCCGTGAGCAGACTTCGTCGGGCCAGGACTTATGCATGAACGTGTTAGAAAACATGGAGTACATATGCCCATTAAGAGAAAAACGCACACTTGAGCCGCCGGACCAAAGTTCCACCTCACTGGACAATGCTGGAAATATCGCGTCGTTTTTAAATACATACGGCTTAACGGTTTCCTCTCTCAGCATATCTAGTCGGGTATCGTATTTAGGATTCGGAGAGGACTTATCCCCAGCCCAAAAATCTCCCTTTTCATTTTGTGGTGTCATGATCATGATGTCATCAGCTAAAATAAAGCAGGGGTAAAACAATATAGCAACAATACATAGCGAAGATTTAAAGCTTTTCATAGGCTTCTTTCAGTTTGATCTGATAGTGATTTTCGGCATACTTGGGGCCGTTGTAGTGATAGGCGATTTTGTCCCAGTCTTTGTCCTGTACCGCCTTGCGCAGGCGAGAATTTTTATCAATAAACTGCCGGAGAATTGTTAATTGCTTTGCCTCTGATGTGCACATATCTCTGACAAATGTCTCAACAAAACGATATTCACCAGCAACCTCATAATTCATCCCCAATATCTGAAATGCACCCCAGGAGCAGGCCTTTAGGGCAGCCTCCGGGTTGAGTCGATAGGCTTTCAGCAATTTGAAATAGTTGGCCCGTTCATTTCCATACAGGTCGCTTTGCTCGACTACGCCATCCGGCATGCGGGCATTTTCTTCGCCCAGTTTTTTTCTGCTCAGAATGTAGCCGCTGGGCCAACAAATATCGGGGTCTTGATCATGCGGGGATTGGCAGCCCGGCACACCGATACCATGGCGCTTGTGTTTTTTGCTATTGGGCAAGGGGCCATTGCCACAGGTAAGGCGATGAAACAGATGACGCTCAAACAAAATTTTAGGCAGGCGTGTGCCATCTTTTAATTGCATCTGGCTGAAGCCTGAACCACTCGATTCGACATGGTGAATAGCCTTTAGCACTTTGGGATCGCATAACAGAGTATCGGCTTCGTCTTGCCAGTTTTTTTCCGTTACAGGCTCATCCCGATAGTGTTTAAACAGGTCGATCAGGCCTTGAGGGACTTCCATCTCTAGCACTTCGGTATTGTGTGCTTGGCTCTTGCGCTTTTTAACAGGGTGCCCGGGTTGGATGGCTTGCCCTTCGGCTTTTCCATGATGCAGTTTTTGCGGACTATTGGCGGGGGTGATCTTTTTCTGCGCTTGCCCCTCATCATGGGCGGCCAGTTCGGCCATTAACTTGATACCGGGCGAAATCAGCGTAAACCACTGATGCCCAAGCCCCGAGACGGTGCTGCCTATTTTTTTTAATGCGCTGGCCTTGTTTTCAACCCAGACCTCAACAGCAGACACGATGTTTGCCGTGATTATTTTAGGCAGCATGCCACGAGCGTCCGTCTTGGCAACGATAACTTTGTCGTCGAATTTAAGATGGCATGTCAGCCCCTCGATGGGATAACGAAGGGCGCTATGCAATTTCAAGGGGGGTTGGAAAATCACTAAAGCGCTTGTTATCATTGGACAAAAGCGTAATCAGCATTCTGTGGTAAAGATTATTTAGGATGTTTTACTCGCTCGATTTCATCCGCGCTAGGGGGGAAATATGTGAATACCAAAGCTCGCATGTCATCTGGATTTTTAGTATTTTCAGGAATGTCCGCACTAGTATCTGAGCGCGACTTATAAATACGCCAGCCATCTGGTGTATTTTTCAGATAAAAACGTACCCGACTTGGATCATGTTTGAAGAGAACCAACACCTCTGCAAGATTATCTTTGACAACTGGCATTTTAATAATCGGCTTAGGTAAGGGATTAAATGATGTTTCCTTGGAATAGTCTTCTGGCCCAGCCGTTGGATAAATTTCTGGAGTTAAACAAAACCCTTGATTATCTTTTAAAATAATCTCTTTCGCCAAGAACTCACCTACCAGCTGACAATGTTTTGTAGGAATATATTTCCCTCCAAAATTAGCGTTAATTAACTTATCAGTATCTGTTGAGTATAGTTTTACAATTAACGCTCTTGCTGACTGCTGATCTTCATTAAAACTTTCCGAGTTAGCATTCAATGATATTCCAGAAAATATAGAAATCACCAAGCCAATTAAAACACTTATATTTCTCATATCAAGCATCCTTTTTCATTTCTTCATTTAAGTAGCTATTAAATAGAGAACTAAAATAATCCATATCCATAGGTTTTCCATCTACTGTTTTGCGTCTAACATTCTCTTTAGCTCCAGGCAAGCTAGTCCACTCTGTTTGCAAAAGCTGAATCGCCTTTTCAATGTCACCGGTCCGAATACTAGCAAGCGCCTTCCTGCTCTCTAAGATAGCGACAGCAATACGGTCTTGCATTTTTTGATCGAAAAGCAACTCACCCGATTTGGGGACAATACGAATGGTTTGTGGATCAAAAAGAATTGCATTCCAAGTTTTAGGAATGATTTGATAAGCTCCAGCAGCCCCTGAGCTTTTAATGGGGAGCCCATCCCAAGGGTGTTTAGAAAAATCATTAAAGCGCTTGTTACCATTGGGGAGTGGCGTATTCAACATCTGGTAGCGCTTAGCATCGTCTCGCTCGGCCTGACATTCGTATTCTCGGAGACAATGTAGAAATGCCTTAATACGAAGCGTGGGCATCAGATCATATACTTTTCGATAAATTCTTATATCACTATAATTTTTCCATTCTGGATGTTTATTTCTTGGAGTGTAGTCACTGATGTAATCATCATAAGAACGTATGTCGATATGCCCGAAATTAGGTAATTTCGGATTTTGGTATTTGTCCTTTCTTTGCTTCCAAGCAGCTTCGTTCCATTGATACACAATAACGTCGCCTGCCGCTGCCCAGCGAGGGTCAGGAAGGGTGTCAGTTACATCACGGAAGCCTAGCTCCACCAATTGTGGCCCAGCCACAGAAGCATAAGGCAGATTCATATGGCCATTGATAATCTGCGCTTGCTTGAGCGCGATATTGACGTAACGAGCGCAGAAGCCTTTGCTGGTAGTTGCTGGCTTTCTAGCATATTTACTTCGGTCAAACTTGCCTTTTGTCATGTTTGCCAGCACGGTAGTGGCGCTGTCTGTGATGATGATGTTGGTGTTTTCGGTAGCGATATCTATCAGCTCTTTAACCGCTGCTGGAGCCGGTGGGGGATTTTTCAATACCAGACCAGCGCGTGTTGGCTTGCCTTTACGTTCCGGGGTGAAATCGGCCCAACTCCATAACCAATGAATACCGGCGCGCACGCCTGCCCCGGCTTTTTCGTACCAGTCTCCTTTGTTGTGCAACACGACTGCTAAAGGTTTGCCGGTTTTATCGCGGCCCTGCTTGATAATGGGTTTGGCAGAGGTACCGAGGTTTTGACTGAGCTTGCGCTCACGGGGCTTGGCTGGCTCTTTGCCCGGCGGTGCGGGTGGCGCTACATATATCTGATTGGGTTCTATGCTGATGATGTCTGGATCGCAAACGATATCGGGTATTTCATCTTCTATCGTGCCGGGCTCCCCCTCTCGTAACATCATCGGCGGCAAGGATATTTTGACTTTAGGGCTAATGGCAGTCGCTGTCACTAAAGCTGTATTCAACACGGCTTCACCGACTGTGCGATATTGACCTGCGTCGTTCTTGACTTCTATCAATGCGGTACTGCCGAAGGGAAGGTTTTCTATGGGGGCAAGATTTCCCTCAGCATCGGTGGACGCTTCCGTCACTTGTTGCTGCCCATCTTCCGCCGTGAAGGTTACTTTGCAGCTTAATCCCTCTATTGGCTCGCCAATAAAATCCAGAAAGTTGAGCTTGAAAGTGCAGCTTGCCACGTCCTCCCGCCCTTGCTCCTGATTTTCCATCTCCATTTCTGCTTCACTCATTTAGGCTGGCTCCCTTCCAAGATCAGGCACCATGTGCCGTGACCGACATAACTTTCAAGCTTGATTTCCTGATCGCGGAATACATCCACGCTGGCGCCCTCTTCATCTGTATTGCCATCGGCAACAAGTTGACCTGTAGCATTTTTGAATCTGGTAGTGGCGTCGTCATACAGCACCATGTTTTCACTGGCAGTTGATAGCAAAGAAGTCACATTCATACTCTGGCTATACGGCCCATCCGGATGAATATTCGGCAACGTGGGCATGCTGACCGGCTGGCTCTTGGCCTGTGGCATGCTTTGCGATGCGGAATACACAGACCATTTGCCCAGGGTGGCGCTCTCAATACTGGCTGCAGTCCAGTGCGTGCTGCTGCCACCGCCGTTGATGACGATCTCTTTGTCGGCGGTGAGGTGGATGCGGTTGGCGTGGTAGGTGATGTTGAGTTTGGAAAAAAGCCGGATATTGCGTTGCAGGGCTTTGAATTCGATATTCATGCCTGCGGCAATCAGGCGTAGCCCGCCGTTGTAGGCAAATAATTTGATCGCCTCTTTAAAGCTGCCAATCAAACTGCGATTCGCACTCAAACTGACATTGCTGCCCGTGGTAATGGCATGGTCTTCGCCGCTGTGCTGATGGGTGCTGCCCGGGGTGGTGCTGGCAATGCCGGATGGGCTCGCCAACACGAGGTGCGGTTGCTGCAGTTCGGGGAAGGCGGTGTCGGTGGTGTTTGTATTGCTGGTATTGCTGGTATTGTTGCCGGTAATACCGTCATTCTGCCCCTGCAGTCGCTCGCTCACCTTGCGCTGGTCGTCGTTGTCCTGCGCCTGGTGCTGGCTGGCGAGCTGGCCCAGGTCGGCATGCTGGGCTTGTGCCTGTGCTAGTCTTGCCGTGGTCTCGCTGAGGTCGGTCAGGTGGTTCTGCGCTTCTCTTCTCGCTTCGGTGGTGAGGATAAGCCCTTGTCTGGCGCGGATCGCCCCATGCCCATCGGTGCGGAGTTCCAGGCCTTCACCGCGGTAGTCCAGTCGTCCGGCATTGCCGTCGATACGGGTGATATGCCCCAGGCTTAAGGAAGAGCTGTCATGGTCGCTCTTGAGCTGCAGCTGGATCTTGCCATCGGTGTCATCCAGGATGAGATGATTGCTGCGGCCAGCCGCCCCATTGCCCCCACCAGGGATGAGCTCGCGCGAGCGGATGCCGCTCAAGGCCTGCTGAGCCGGGAGCTGCCACGGCGGCAGGTTGAGCTGGTTGTAGAGACGGCCGGTACATACGGGTAAATCCGGATCCCCGCCGAGGAAGTCAATCAGCACTTCTTCGCCTATGCGTGGCAGGTGCATGGCGCCCAGCTGGTTGCCTGCCCAGGCTTGCGATACCCGTACCCAGCAACTGCTGTGCTGGTTCTTCAGCCCATAGCGGTCCCAGGGGAACTGCACCTTGATGCGGCCATACTGGTCGGTGTAGAGGTTGCTCTCGGCGGTGTCGCCGGTGGGGCCGGTGACGAGGGCGGTCTCCGGGCCATGGGTACGTGGCTTGTGGCCGGGCGCATGCGGCAGCAGCACATCGGGGCGCAGCACTTCGCGGGTGGGCTGGCCGCTGAAGTGGGTTTCCATGCGCCAGGTGCCGGTGAGTTCTCCCGCGATGGCGCCACTCACTCTATCTACGATGGCGGCACGCACCGTTGAAGCTGAAGAGGACACGGTCTCTTCGCTCACGTTCTCAATCAACAAGGTGGTGCTGAGGATCAGGTACTCCTGATTGGCCTTTGCTCTGGGGTGCTCTTTGAGGGTAAAGGTATGGCCGGGCACCACACCCCGGATATGGCCTTCGCCGGCCACCCGGTGGCCGGGCTGGCGCAGGGCTTCCATGCGCAGCCGGGCCAAGAGCTCGCCTTGCGGCTCGGTCTGGTTGGCTTCGCGGTCCATGCCGGCATTGGGCTGGCTGTAGTCACTGCCATGGTCGGTGCGCCATTGGTAGACCTCGTTATCGACATGGGCGGTGTTACGGGGCTGGGCGTTGCGGGCGGCAAGTTCGGCCCTGGGACGGGTGTAGTCGTAATCGCGGCTGGCATAGCTGCCTGAAGTCAGTTGCTCGGCATCGCTGAAGTGGTGCAGGTACTCTGCATCGGTCTTATGGTCTGGCGGGTAATAGGCAATGGTGTGATAGCCACTGGCCGGGTCATCGGGCTGGAATGGCGTATAGGCGCCATTGTGATCGGCCAGTACCAGGGTATGGCGCTCGTCGTCATGGCGGAAATGAAAGCTGATGCCCCACTCCCGCCACAACCGGGTGAGGAAGGCAAAGTCGGATTCGTTGTATTGCACGCTGTAGTCCCGGGCGGGATAGGTCTCGATCAGCCGCTTCTCCAGCGCATAGGGATAGTCCACCAGTACGGCTTCGGTGATCTCCACCACGGTCTTGTCCTGAAACACCTTGCAGTCGGTGGTCAGCGTAGCAAGGTGGAGCCAGGGGCGTAGCGTAATGACATAGAGCGCATGGCGGCTGTCTTCGCCAGCGTGGCGTATGTCGGTGATGAGTCCACTGACATACCGTGTGCCCGCCCCCTGATTCGCCATGCCGAGATCGCCCAGCGCACCGGGCAGGAACTGGCCGTGGCCTTCGAGGCTGATGCCGCAGGTCAATACTTGACCCATCAGCGGACCGAAGTCGAGATCACTGCCGACCTCCTCCCCCAGACGGCTACGTACCGTGAGCTGGTAGTCAAACAGGGTGTTGATGCCCTCTCCCCCGGCAAGACGGACGGGCTCCAGCCCATCGGGCAGGATCTGATGGAGCGCGGGACATTGCAGGGTAAGCAGGCGACGGGAGGATAACAGCGAGGGCAGCATGACAGGGAATCCGTGGCTAAAGGCGGGTTCGATCATGCACAGGATTGCGAAATCAGGAAATTGCCCTTAAGGGTAGAAATGACGCCGGGCGTAGTCCTTTCAACACCGATAATAAAAAAGCCCGCCAATGATGGGCGGGCTTTTTGTTTGGCTGAAGACTAAACGATTAGTCAGCTTTTACACGGTGCGGGCCGCTGCCATGCACCAGCACAAACAGCAGGCCACCGGCCATGGAGATGTTTTTCATGAAATGGATCATCTGGTTTTGCGCCATGTCTGGGCTTGCTGCCCAGAAGTCATGGAACAGGAATGCGGCGGCCAGGGTGAACAGGAACAGGGCGGCGGCGGCCAGACGTGCACGGTAGCCGACGACGATCAGCAAGCCGCCACCCAGTTCAATGATGATGGTGAGGATGGTGACTAGATCTGGCAGCGGCAGGCCTTTGCTGGCGATGTAGCCGGAGGTGGCAGCAAAGCCGCCGATCTTGGAGAAGCCGGAGAGAATGAAGATCAGCGCGATGAGGATGCGGCCGATCAATGGACCGTGACGATGTAGTGCTTGCATGATAAAACTCCTTTTAAAAGTAAAAAATAAAAACCGAATGCTTCTGAAAATGGCCTGACTCACCCAGGTGAGGCTGAGTCAGGCAGTGCTAACACGATGGATAAACCCAGCATATTTTTTATGCCAGGCGGCCTTCGCGGTAATCGTGAATCGCCTCAAAAATCTGCTCCTGAGTGTTCATCACGAAGGGGCCATATTGCGCGATGGGCTCCTTGAGCGGACGACCGGCAATCAACAACAGACGCGTCGCTTCTGGCGCTGCAATAACAACGCCATCGCTGTCGTTCGTGGTCTTGAGTATCGCCATGCGCTGCTGTGGCACCTGCCGTTCGCCAATGACCGCCTCACCGCGATACACATACACCAGGGCATTGAACTCGGCAGGTATCTGCTGGGTAAAGCGTGTGCCTGCTGGCAAATGCACATCCAGGTAGAGCGGCTCGGTGGTACCACGCTGGATGGCACCGGCAACGCCGTGACTTTCGCCAGCGATCACCCGCACCGTGACGCCATCGGCCGTGATGATCTCCGGAATCTCGTCCGTTTGAATATCCCGGTAGGCGGGGTCCACCATTTTGTCCTTGGCGGGCAGATTGAGCCAAAGCTGGAAGCCTTCCATGGCGCCTTCTTCCTGCTCGGGCAACTCGGAGTGAATTACGCCCTTGCCAGCGGTCATCCATTGCACACCGCCGGGGGCTAGCAGGCCTTCGTTGCCAGCACTGTCGCGATGACGCATACGGCCTTGCAGCATGTAAGTCACGGTTTCGAACCCGCGGTGGGGGTGATCTGGAAAGCCGCCGATGTAATCTTCCGGCTGATCGGTGCCAAAGGCATCCAGCATCAGGAAAGGGTCAAGCCGGCGTTGCAGGTGTTGCGTCAGCACGCGTGTCAGCTTGACCCCGGCGCCATCCGACGTGGCTTGGCCGATGACGATCTGCTCAATCGCTCTTGGCTGTGTCACGACTTCGTTTTGCAATGCAACGTCAGGTCTTGTGCTCATGGTTGCTCTCCTTTTTATACGATTAAATAGGCCTTAGGCAGGCACCAGTTCTTCCAGTTGGCGATAGGCCGTATCCAGCGCGGCTTTTTCCGCGTCAGGGCCCATGGCCAGGCCTTCGGCATGAATGAACTCGACATCATGCATGCCCAGAAACCCCAGCACAATTTTCAGGTATGGCGTTTGGGTATCCGCAGGCGTATTGCGATAAATGCCGCCGCGTGCCAGTACCACATATACCTTCTTGCCGGTCAGCAAGCCTTTGGGCCCGTTGGCCGTATATTGAAACGTTACCTGTGCACGCGAGATGGCATCAATCCAGTTCTTGAGTTGCACAGACACCCCCAGGTTATACATGGGTACGCCCAAGACTACGACATCGGCAGCCTGAATTTCGCTAATCAGCACATCATCCAGCGCGACACGCGCAGCCTGCTCGGCATTGCGCTGGTCAGCTGGCGTAAATAAGGCCTGCAGGGCTTTTTCGTCCAGGTTTGGATGTGGGTTGCGGCCCAGGTCGCGCACCGTCAATGTGGCATCGGCATGCTGGGCAAGCAGGCGCTCCACCAGGGCATTAGCCAGATGCGTGGAGTGGGAGCCGACCGTACGGGCGCTGGAATTCACTTGCAGAATGTTCATGATGATCTCCTTGCTTAAGTTGAAATGACGATGGAGACACTTTACATATTCCCAAATAATTGATTAAGTCGTTAAAATGGATATTATTGTTCCATCAATGGAAATATAAAATGAAGCTGGAAGCCAATGACTTGCTCTTGTTTGCCCGTGTAGTGGATGAAGGAAGCTTCAGCCGCGCGGCGGACCGGCTGCATATTCCGAAATCTACCCTCTCGCGCCGCATGGCGGCCCTGGAGACGCAACTGGGCGAGCGCCTGCTGCTGAGAACCACGCGCAAGCTGACGGTGACCGACTTTGGCAATGCCGTGTTGGCGCATGCGCATCAGGTAACGGCGGAGGTAGAAGCCACGCTGGCATTGACGCAACACCGGCAAGTAGAGCCTAGCGGTCGCCTGCGACTGTCGATGCCGGGCGATTTTGGGATCGATATCCTGCAAGCCTTGCTTGCCGAGTTTGCCATGCGCTATCCGGCGATTTCTCTGGAGATGGATATCTCGCCACGGCGGGTGGATCTGATCGGCGAAAACTTTGACCTGGCGATTCGCATGGGCGATCTGCCAGACGACACATCGCTTGCGGCACGGCGCATCGCCACCTTTGAAACCGGGCTCTATGCCGCACCGGCTTATCTCAAAAAACGCGGCACACCGCACGAACCAGAAGCGCTGATGGAACATGATGCGCTGCATCTACTCACCCGACGCGGCGAACCCATGCTATGGCAACTCAAACGTGACCAAGCCCAATGGCAAGGCACGCCTATTGGCAAAGTATCCGCCAATTCGCCAGCCATTCTGGTACGCATGGCGATTTCGGGCCTGGGCATTGCCATGCTGGGTGAGCCGTTTGCCGAGCCTTACGTCAAGGCAGGTGAGCTGGTACGTATCCTTGAGGACTGGCATTTGCCCAGTGTCACGGCATGGGCCGTTTTTCCTGGCCGACGACTGATGCCAGCTCGCACCCGTGTTTTTCTGGATGCGCTCATGGCACGCTTTGCCGAGGCGGACTGCGAAAAGCACAAACGGTAACGTGAAATGGAGAAGCCGCCCCCAGGCGCCTGATGGGGTGAATCGTGCAAACGCATGCGTTTCGAGCACTCTGGAGATACCCATGCCCGCCCAGACACTTAAGCACACTATCCAGTATTCATCCGCGTAGTTATCCACAGAAATTGTGGAGTAGCCAGCAGGCAGGCAATGGCCTCAATGCCGCTTCCCATCAGGTGTTATGCATGGCGCCAAGCAACAAAAAAGCCTGGTCAGGTCTGACCAGGCTTTTTGAATCGGCGCTTTGATAGCGCCGGAATACAACTCGGAGCGCCGCTTTAATCGTATTTACGGAACTGGCCTACGACAACGCCAAAGATCTCCAGATTGCCTTGCGGGCGAATCACCGGATACGCTTTATTGGCGGGCAGCAATACAAACTGGCCTTTTTCGCGCCCCAGGGTTTTGAGGGTAAATTCGTTGTCCACAATGGCCACCACGATATCACCCACATTAGCCACCTGCCGCTTTTCCACGATCACCACGTCATCCGGCACGATGCCTGCATCGATCATGGAGTCGCCCTTGACCGTAATCAGCACGGTTTGTGAGGGGCGCTCGATCAGATAGTCATCGATGCTGAGGGTGTCGTGGCGATCGCCACTGGCGGCGGAAGGGAAACCGGCTTGCACGGTACTCTCAGCCAAGATGCGCTCGAAAAAGCGCTTGCCGGGCTTGAGCCGCCGGTCGGCCGTCGCATCAAGAAAGCCTTGCAGCTTGAAGCGGGCAACCAGCGCTGTCACCGCGTTTTTGGATTTGAAACCAAGCATATCCGCAATCACCGAATAGGATGGCAGCGTTTTATGCTCGGCGTAGTAGTCCTGGATGCGCCCCAGGTAGTCAATGTCGTTTCCCATACGCGTTACCATAATGTACGAACGTACACAAAGTCAAGCGTCGCGTGCTTGCTCAATCGCGCTAATTGGCGCGATAAGGCGCGCGCTCTTCCAGTTCGTCCTGATATTGCTGCATATTGCTGGCTTCCATGGCAACAAAGCGACGAATCGCGGATTCAAACTCGGGATTGGCAATACGGTGGAACGAACAGGTGGGCCGTGGCATGAAACCCCGCGCCAGCTTGTGTTCCCCCTGCGCGCCGCCCTCAAAAAAGCGGATGTTGTGCTCCAGGCAGAACTCTTGCGCCTGATAGTAGCAAAGCTCGAAGTGCAAGCCGGGTATATAGCTCAGCGCCCCCCAATAGCGCCCGTACAGAGTGTCTTCGTCGTACAGGTTAAGCGCCGAGGCAATGGGCTTGCCATCCAGCTCCGCAATAATCAGCAGCAGGTGTTCAGGCAGGGTATGGCCGATCTGCTCAAAAAATGCGCGAGTCAGATAAGGCGATGAGCGATGCTCATGGTAGGTATTGACGTAGCATTCATAGAAAAAATCCCAATCCGCAGGCTGGATATCCCGGCCTTGCAAGCGTCGGCATACCACGCCGGCACTGAGGATTTTTTTACGCTCCTGTTTGATTTTTTTGCGTTTGTCATGCGAAAGCTGAGCAATAAACTCGGGGAAATCGCGAAATCCGTCATTTTCCCAGCGGAACTGCACGCCATCGCGCTGCATCCAGCCTTCCGCTTGCAAAGCCTCTGCCGAGGCAGCATCGGGAAACAGAATATGACTGGAGGACAAGGCATTCTGCTCCATCTGCTGCTGCACTATGCGCGCAAGCAGTCGCTGCACCTCCTGCCGCTGACTCAGCAGCCGCGGACCGCTGATGGGCGTAAACGGAATCGCCACCAGCAATTTAGGATAGTAATCAAGGCCATTCTGCTCATAGGCATTGGCCCAGGCCCAGTCAAACACATACTCGCCGTATGAATGCTGCTTGAGATAAAGCGGCGCAGCGCCTATCAGCTTGCCCTGCTCATGCACCGTCACGGGATAAGATTGCCAGCCTGTGCCCTCGCCTATACAGAGCGTATCTTCCAGGGCGCTGAAAAAACGGTGACTAAGCAAGGGGGAACCATCGGTCAGTCCATCCCATTCTTGCGCTTTGATCTGCGAAAAGCCGGTCGCTATATTCACTTCTATCGTCATAGCATTCCCATCACATGGCGAGGTTACAGATGAAAGAGAGTTGTTGAAGGCAAGAGTTCATTGCCTTGCCATGCAAGATGACATAAAAAAGCGGCTGATGCATCACATCAGCCGCCCTGCTTGTCGCCAATTCACGACAGTGTTTTATATCTCATCAAAATACACATACACGTCAATAAGATAGGGTATGTGAAAAAACGACAGCCTATTTCTTCTTGCTTGTTGCGCTATCCACACCATGTCCAATGACCCCGCCGATGGCGGCGCCGCCCACTGTCCCAAGGGCACTTCCACCCGTGAGCACAGCACCTGCTACGCCACCAATACCAGCCCCGACAGCAGCGTTCTTTTGCTTGGTACTCATGCCTGAGCAGGCGGTGAGCACACCGATAAGCAATGTACTAATTACCAATTGTCTAGTAGCGACCATATTAATTCTCCTTATTACACTATCAATCAATCCTGAACAAAACCACTTTATCCAGGCACTGCTGACTGACTGTATGCAAGGATGATGCCAATAAAAAATGCCATTTAAATTCATATATTTAAATGGCATTTAAAATTCGGGGGATGAAATGAGGATTACAAGGCGCGCTTTCGGCTATTCACCATGGCGCCTTTTTCCTTTACCTTCGGGGAGGGCAATACCTGTACTTCTTCCCGGACAACCGGTATAGGACGTTGCTGGCGTTCAATGGCTTTTGCCTGCGCGGATTCCAGTTCTTCCATGGTAATCACGCCATCATTATTGGCATCTACCTGGCTGAAATGACGTGCGATCTGTGGCAGCAACTCAAATGCCTCGATACGGGAAATGGCGCCATCGTTATCCTTGTCCGCCTGGTCAAACCTTGCCTGCAGACGCTGGTGCATCACGCGACGACGTTCTTCAATCTGAATATGAGCAGGATCTACGGCGCGCGAATATTCATAGAGATCGCGGCGCAAACGCATGTTTTCTTCAATGCTGATGTTGCCGTTTAAGGATTTGGCAGGGGCACTGCTATCGGGGGCCACGACCAGGGATGGTTTGGGGCCATCATCGTCAGCGTTATCGTTTGCATCCTTGGGAGCGGCGTACAACACATCCATAGCGCCAATCACCAGACAGGCGGCAATCGCAACGTGCATGCATCCAAACCGGGAAACCGATGAAAGAGACATCATAGGATGGAAAATCAGGCCAGACAGGAGCGACAGTCAGACGCCCGACAAAGATTGAAATCAACTACGTTCATTGTTCCATTTCTCCACTTCTTGGGGGAGCCTTGATAGCTCCTCGCCTGATTCCGCAAACCATATTGCTTTGAGTGTTGGTGCGCTTGAGAATTCCGCATATTATTATTTGGCACTGCAGCCGTGATTATAATGAAGCAGGAATGTAAATCGAGTGTTTCACTGTGCCGTCCGAATGTAACAATTTGTGACAATCGCCACATTTATATTCCCCAACAGCAACTACCTAACCGTATAATATTCAACATAATAAATCTCGCCACATTAGACCACATATTGCTATGAACGCCATGCAGACCAATCCAAAAAAAATCCTGATGGTTGACGATGATTTGCGCATGCGTGAGCTACTGCAACGCTACCTCAGCGAACAAGGCTTCAGCGTAAAAACCGTTTCTGATTCAACCGAGATGAATACCGTATTAAGTAGCGAACATATTGATTTACTGGTGCTTGACCTGATGCTGCCCAGCGAAGATGGTCTGGCCATTTGCCGCCGTTTGCGAGCCGCAGGCAGCACCATGCCCATCATCATGCTGACCGCCCGCGGTGATGAGGTAGATCGCATTATCGGGCTGGAAATGGGTGCGGATGATTACCTGCCCAAGCCTTTCAACCCTCGCGAGCTGCTGGCGCGTATCAATGCCGTCATGCGGCGCAATGAGCGCCCTGTGCCCGGCGCACCAGCCAATAGCACCGAAACCATCAGCTTTGGCGAATTCGTCTTTGACCCTTCCACCCGCAGCCTGCTCAAAAATGGCGAGCAGATCACGATTACCAGCGGCGAATACGCATTGCTGAAAGTGTTTGTTGATCACCCGCGCCAACCCTTGTCGCGCGATCGTCTCATGCAGCTGGCGCGTGGCCGCGAACTGGATGTATTTGACCGCAGCATTGACGTGCAAGTCTCGCGCCTGCGCCGCCTGATTGAAGCAGATCCTACACACCCCCGCTATCTGCAAACCATGTGGGGCTTTGGCTATGTATTCATCCCCGACGGCGAAACCATCAAGCACTAATCAGGGCCGTGCCTTGATCACTGCTTGTCACGACTGTTTGTATTTCAATTGAGATTATTCCCGCGCACCCTGCTCGCCAGGGCCATGCTACTGATTGCCATTCTGCTGGTGATCGGCCAGTACGCTTCACTCAAAATCTTCGATTACTTCGAGCGCAAACCACGCGCCACAGCGGTTGCGCTGCAAGCGGTAACCGTCGTGAATTTCACGCGTGCATCGCTGCTTGCTGCTCATGAAAACCGCCGCCTGGCGCTTTTATCCGAGCTATCCGGCAAAGAAGGCGTGCGCATTTACGCCGCCGACCTGCTGGAAGAGATCGAAAAGCTGCCAGATGATCCGGTAATTGCGCTGATAGCCGCCAAGATCAAGGAAAAGCTGGGCAATGAAACCATTGTGGCGGTGAATCACTTCGGCATCCCTGGTCTGTGGGTGAGCTTCACCATTGGGCAGGACGATTACTGGGTGGTTATTCCGCGCATACAGGTGGATAGACCCTTCCCCTGGCAATGGCTGGGCTGGGGCGCGCTGGTCATCCTGCTGTCACTGGCGGGGGCCTATTTGCTGGCAGCCCGCATCAACCGGCCGCTCAGCCTGCTTATTCGTTCGGCAGACCGTCTGCGTAAAGGCGAGCAACCGCCGAAGTTGCCAGAAGATGGCCTGGATGAACTGAGCGATGTGAACCATGCCTTTAACGATATGATGGAGGCCCTGGCCCGGCTGGATTCCGAACGTACCCTGCTGCTGGCTGGGGTTTCGCATGATTTGCGCACGCCGCTGGCGCGTTTGCGCCTGTCAGTGGAAATGCTGCCGAATGAACTGGGCGACAGCCTGAAAAATGGCATGATCCAGGACATCACGGACATGGATAACATCATCCACCAGTTCCTGGATTTTGTACGTGGGGTGGAGGGCGAACCGACGCAGATGATCGATATCAATGCCCTGCTGAAGTCGATTTACGATCGCCACACTCGCGCTGGCCGCCGCATGATCTTGCGACTAGCACCCACGCATCTGATACCGCTGCGTCCCCTTGCCATGCACCGGCTATTGGGCAACCTGATTGATAACGCCTTCAAGTATGGCAGCAGTGAAGTCTCCGTTGAGACCAGAATCACCGCCGGCACCATTATACTGAGCGTACTGGACAATGGCCCTGGCATTCCTCCATCGCAGATCAGCCGCCTGCTGCGACCTTTTGAACGTCTGGATACCGCACGTGGCAATGAGAGTGGCAGCGGCCTGGGCCTGGCGATTGCAGACCGCATCGCCCGCCTGCACAAAGGTCACCTGGAATTGATCAACCGCCAGGAAGGCGGTCTGGAAGCGCGCCTGATATTGCCTATCGTCAAGAACGTGGCAAATTAACTTCGTAAAACGCATGCAAGGCGATTAACTCATCTCTGCAATTCCCTGCAGCTATCAGACTTCAGTCAGCCCTGCCTTCAAACCACGCCAGCTTGCTGCGCAAACCAACCACACCACCAATCACGATCAAGGATGGCGACTTCAAATGCGCCTCCGCCACCTTTGCTGCCAGATTCTGTAAGCTTTCTGTCACCACCCGCTGACTTGGTAAGGTACCGTGCTGTACAACCGCGGCGGGAGTATCTGCGGAAAGGCCATGGGCGATGAGCTGCTGGCATATCTCGGGCAGGGCAGCCAGGCCCATGTAAATGACGACTGTTTGCTGCGGCCGCACCAGTGCCGGCCAGTCTAGGTCCACCGTACCATCCTTCAGGTGTCCGGTGGTAAAGATGCAGGTCTGGGCAAAGTCACGGTGTGTCAGCGGGATACCGGCATAACTCGCCACGCCAGAAGCCGCCGTTACCCCAGGCACTACCTGAAAAGGGATGCCATGCGCCATCAGGGTTTCAATCTCCTCCCCACCGCGCCCAAAGATAAAGGGATCGCCGCCCTTGAGGCGCAAGACGCGCTTACCCTCTTGCGCCAGTCGTACCAATAATTCGTTGATCTCTTCCTGCGGGAGGGTGTGCTGATCACGCGCTTTGCCCACATACACCAGCTCGGCATCGCGCCGCACCAGTTCCATGACTTCCGGGCTCACCAGTTTGTCATACACGCATACATCCGCCTGCTGCATCAGGCGCAACGCCCGAAACGTCAGCAAATCGGGATCGCCAGGGCCCCCACCGACCAGATAAACCTCGCCTCGCGGAGCACGGGCAGGTTGTTCAAGCTTTTGCACCAACGCAGCCTCGGCTGCGAGTTCCTGTCCGGCCAGCACTTGTTCACCGATGGGGCCTTGCAGAACCTCCTCCCAGAACATCCTTCGTTGCTGGGTGGTAGGAAAATGCTGCTTCACCCGATCGCGAAAGCGCGCGGCGAGCGTCGCCAGCCGGCCATATGTCGCTGGCACCATGGTTTCGATCTTGCTGCGTATGCTGCGTGCCAATACCGGCGCTGCACCGCCGCTGGAGATCGCAATCACAATAGGAGAGCGGTCGACAATCGATGGCATGGTGAAGGTACACAAGGCTGGCGCATCCACTACATTGACCGGAATATTGCGCGCTTGCGCCTCCTGCGAGACCGCCTGATTGACGTCTTCATCATCGGTGGCAGCCACCACCAGGCGGGCACCATCCAGCTGCGGCGGTTGAAATGTATCTGCTATGTGCAGAATATCGCCCTGTTCAGCGAGGGTCTGCAATTCAGGATAAAGCTCAGGGGAGTACACCTCAACGGCGGCGCCCGCCTTGCGAAGCATCAGCACCTTACGTGCGGCAACCTCTCCGCCGCCTATCACTACGCAGCGCTGTTGCCGGATATTCATGAAAATTGGGAGTGCGTCCATCCCGCCATTTTACACTGCGGCTATTCTCCCTCGTTCCAATTTTTCTGGCGCGTTTGCCGTTACCGAAGCAGAAGATGGCTTGCACAAGCACCCTGAAAGCTATTGCATAGACATGTAGAGGTGGCTTGATAGCGCAACAAGCCACCCATGCCGCATTGTTGTAATAAGAACCATTCTCATTATATAATCATGCATCACCAACCCATGGCGCAGCCACTATCGCTAGCCATACCCGCACCAGCCAGCGCTTGCCAGCCCGTGACTCATCGGAGGACACCATGCACGCCAGGCAGGACGCCATCATTGAAGCTTTTAGCCGCATGCGGCGCGAAAGCAGCTTACGCCACAGAGAAATTGCCGCCACTCTCGAAATCAGCGAAGGGGAATTGATTGCCGCGCATTGCGGAGTGGATGCCATCGGCTCGGATAGCGACATGCACGCCACTCGGCTGCGACCGGAATTCCCCGCGATCATTGCCGCGATTGAACCCTTGGGTGAAGTCATGGCACTGACCCGCAATGAAAGCTGCGTACATGAAAAATCCGGTGTTTATCGCAAGGTAAGTCATCAGGGGCCGGTAGGACTGGTTCTGGCAGGCAGCATAGACCTGCGCTTGTTTTATCAGCAGTGGCGCCACGGCTTTGCGGTAGAAGAACACACCAGCAAAGGCTTGCAACAAAGCCTGCAGTTTTTTGATAGCACTGGCATAGCGCTGCATAAAATCTTTTTGAAACCCACCAGTCAGCAGGCGGCCTACCAATCCCTGCTTGCACAATTCCGGGCTGAGGATCAATCCGGCGACATGGTGGTGGAAACACCACGCCTGCCGCCTGCAGCCCTTGACGACAGCGAAATCGACATTGCCGGATTCCGCCGTGACTGGGCCGTCATGCGGGACACGCATGAATTTTTCGGGCTGCTCAAGCAATACAAGGTGACGCGCACGCAAGGCTTGCGACTTGCGGATACCCGCTTTTCAATCCCCGTGGCACCCGATGTCATCACCCGCCTTTTGCAGGATGCCGCCGCCGAAAATGTGTCCATCATGGTGTTTGTTGGCAACCCGGGCATCATTCAGATTCATAGTGGCCCGGTAAGCAATATCAAGCTGATGGGCCCCTGGATCAATGTGCTCGACGAAGGCTTTAATCTGCATTTGCGGCAGGATCTGATCGCCAACGCCTGGGTGGTAAAAAAACCTACCGAAGACGGCATCGTCACTTCGCTCGAATTGTTTGATGCACAAGGCGAAAATATCGCCATGCTGTTTGGGGAGCGCAAACCCGGCAAGCCCGAGCTGGAATCCTGGCGCGCCTTGATTGCCGATATTACCGAGGCCTGCACGGCATGAGCATCGCGCACCAACCAGCCATGCCCTCCCGGCGGGAACACTTGAAACAGTGGCTGGCCCTGGGGGCGCTCCCCGCATTAGGCTGGCTACCACAGCCGGCGCATGCCGCCAACCGACGCCTGGTATGCGTAGGCGGTGCTCTCACGGAAATCGTCTATGCCCTGGGCGCTTCGGCCGAACTGGCGGGCGTAGACACCACCTCGCTTTATCCGCCAGCGGCACAGGCGCTGCCCAGCGTGGGTTATGCGCGCACTCTGTCTGCCGAGGGTATTCTGGCGCTGGCGCCGTCCATGGTATTGGCAACCGAAGATGCCGGGCCATCCAGCGTATTGCGGCAGCTGGAAAATGCGGGTATTGCGGTGCATATCCTCGCCGCCAACCATCAATTTGAGGGCTTGCTGCAGCGCATACAAAAAGTGGGCGAACTCACGGGTCGCGTAGCGGAAGCGAGTGAGCTGCAAGCGCGCCTGCGCAATGAGTGGCAGGGGGTGCGCACAAGTGTGGAGGCGCATTCAGCGGCGTCGCCTCGCGTGCTGTTTATTCTTTCGCACTCCATGTCGCAAATCATGGTGGCCGGGCAGGAAACCAGCGCAGATGCCATGCTGCGCTATGCCGGTGCCAGGAATGCCATGCAGGGCTTCACCGGATTCAAGCCTCTGACGCCGGAAGCGGTGATCGCGGCGCAACCCGACATCATCCTGCTGACCGACCTGGGGCTGAAAGCGGCAGGCAGCAAAGCAGCGATTCTCAAGCTGCCTGGCCTGGCGCAAACACCTGCCGGGCGCAAGCAGCGCATCGTCAGCATGGAAACCATGCTGCTGCTCGGCTTTGGCCCGCGCTTGCCGCTGGCGCTGAAAGAGCTGGACCGCTCCCTGCAATCCGCCATGCAGGCAGGATAAGGTGGAAACCGGCGCTTTCAATCATGCATCTTGCATCTGCGGTATCCAAAAATTACCCCTCCGGGATTTGCCAGAAATACCACAGCGAAATAGCGACTTATGCCATCCGGATACTCATCATGCCTGCTCGCCATGGGCGACACCCCGCCGCAGATGCTGAACTTTTCTATGCATATGCATGACGAACATAGAGTGAAAATCGATGCAAGCTGCACAAGTGTTAGTCCGGCGCGGGCATGGCACAGGGCTGAACGATTGATCCGGGCCTGAGAAATGCGCATTCCCTTTCGCTTTGCCCCACGCTCAAAATGGGGTAACCCATGGCCTGTTGTATTACTGCTCGCCATCACCCTCTTGGCGCTTGCCATGGCAAGTTCCATAGGCGCTGTGCCCATAAGCTGGCGCGATTGGCTGACTCCCTTGCATGGCGAAAACACGGGCAATAGCTATGTCCTGTGGGAACTTCGCCTGCCAAGAACCCTGCTCGCCCTGTTGGCGGGCGGCATGCTGGGGATAGCGGGCGCGCTGGCACAGGGCCTGTTTCGCAACCCTCTGGCAGACCCCGGTTTGCTGGGCGTGAATAGTGGCGCCGCATGTGCTGCCGCCTTGACGATTGTTTTTGCGGACAGTTTGCCTTGGGCATGGCCAACGGGCCTGCGTCCGTGGTTGTTGCCACTAGCGGCGTTTGCTGGCGCATTGCTGGTCTGTTTTACGCTGGATCGCGTGGCGCGCTGGATTACGCCAGGCTCCATCGCCGGACTACTGCTGACGGGGATTGCCCTCAATGCGATCGCGGTAGCGGTGCTGGGACTATGCACCTATTTATCCACGGATGAACAGCTGCGCAGCCTGAGCTTCTGGACCCTGGGTTCACTGGCTGGCGCAGGCTGGGTCATCGTCGGTGTGGCGCTACTCATGTTGCTGCTGGCCACATGGCAGATTCGCAGGCTGGCCCGCGCCATGAACGCACTGGCGCTGGGAGAAGCGGCGGCAGCGCATGTGGGGATAGAAGTGGAAACATTGCGCGCCCGTACCATTTTGATGGTCGCGTTGCTGGTCGGCGCCACGGTGGCCTGGTGCGGCATGATCAGCTTTATCAGCCTGATCGCGCCGCATCTGGTACGCACTTTGCATGGTTCAGACCAGCGACGGGTTTTACCCTTGTCCATCGTATTTGGCGGATTGCTATTGCTGATCGCCGATACGCTGGCAAGGACACTGGCAACACCTGCTGAAATTCCGGTGGGCATCTTTACCGCCCTGCTTGGCGGGCCATTTTTTCTGATGCTGCTTAATCAAACACGTGAACGGATAGGATGAATCCAGCTACCATCAACCTGATCAACCAGCCACTCCTGGTCATGGAGGCAGCCAGCCTGCGTCTGGGGCGCCATCACTTTGGCCCTTATACCCTGACCTTGCATGCGGGCGAGCGTGTAGCGGTGCTGGGCCCCAGCGGCGCCGGCAAATCCACCCTGCTCAAGCTGGCATCGCGCGAGCTTCATCATTCAGGCGGCCACATCAGCCTGCTGGGGCGCGATATCCGCCATTACAGCCTGCGCGAGATGAGCCGTCGACGTGCTGTGCTGGCGCAAACCACCCATGTCGCCTTCGGCATGCAGACCGAGCTGGTGGTGTCTCTGGGCCGTGCGGCACTGGAGATTGACCCGCACCTGACCACCATCGTGCACAACGCCATGCAACTGGCGCATGCTGCCCATCTGGCGGGACGCAAGATGGATCAACTATCCGGCGGCGAGCAGGCCCGCATTCACCTCGCCCGGATATTTGCGCAACTATGGGATATAGAACAAGGGCTGGTGATGATGGATGAACCACTGGCAGCGCTAGACCCCGGTTTGCAAGGTGAGCTGCTGGACAGCATGCAGAGCTATGCCGAAGCCCGCGGTCATGCGCTGCTCGCCATCCTGCATGACATCAACCAGGCACTGCATGCGTTTGATCGCCTGCTGCTGGTGAATAATGGTCAACTGGAAAGCCAGGTAAAAGCTGATCTGCACGCACTGCCCGCCTTGCAGTCCCTGTACGGCATCCATCTGGGCAGCCTGATGACGCCAGACGGCCAGGCCGTGGTTTACCGCAAGAAAAACGCTGCCCCGACAGCACGCCCACAGGCACACAGCCACCTGAACAGCTGAGTGTATGCCTGCTGCCATGACCTTGATTGGCATTTAGCCTTGGGCTGGGCTACAATTAGGCCTTAGCGTACTGTTTTTTTAAGATATTTTGCACCGAAACCTCCAGCTCTCCCCCCTTGTGCCGGCCATGTGCACATCCTCTGACTTGCGGTTGTACACGCAATCATGAACACGCCAAAAAAAGTTTTCATCAAGACATTCGGCTGCCAGATGAACGAGTATGACTCGTCGCGCATGGCCGACATGCTGAATGCGGCCGATGGCATGCAGCCCACCGATAATCCGGAAGACGCTGACGTCATCCTGCTGAACACCTGCTCCGTGCGCGAAAAAGCCCAGGAAAAAGTATTCAGCCACCTGGGCCGTTTCATTCCGCTCAAAGAAAAAAACCCGAATCTGGTTATCGGCGTCGGCGGCTGCGTTGCCAGCCAGGAAGGCCAGCATATTGTCGACCGCGCGCCTTATGTCGATGTGGTCTTCGGCCCGCAAACCCTGCATCGCCTGCCGGAACTGATTGCCAACCGGCGCAGCAGCGGGCTGTCGCAAGTGGATATCAGCTTCCCCGAAATCGAAAAGTTTGACCATCTGCCACCGCCACGTGTGGAAGGTGCCGCCGCGTTTCTTTCCATAATGGAAGGCTGCAACAAGTATTGCAGCTTCTGCGTGGTGCCATATACCCGCGGTGAGGAATTCTCGCGCCCATTTGAAGATATTCTGGTCGAGGCCATCCAACTGGCGGAACAAGGCGTCAAGGAAATCACCCTGCTGGGCCAGAACGTCAATGCCTACCGCAGCACCAGTGCCGATGGCACGGCGGCGGACCTCGCCATGCTGATTGACTACATTGCCGAAATCCCGCAAATTGAACGCATACGCTTTACCACCTCGCACCCCAATGAAATGAGCGAAGCTCTGATCGACTGCTTCGCGCGCATTCCCAAGCTGGTCTCGCATCTTCACCTGCCGGTGCAGGCCGGGTCTGACCGCGTGCTGATGGGCATGAAGCGCAATTACACCGCGTTGCAATACAAATCCATCATCCGCAAGTTGCGCCGTGCGCGTCCGGATATCTGCATCACTTCCGACTTCATCGTGGGGTTTCCGGGCGAATCCGAGCAGGACTTCGCCGCCACGCTCAAGCTCATGCAGGATGTAGGATTCGACTTCAGCTACAGCTTTACCTACAGCGCACGTCCCGGTACGCCCGCATCCTATCTGCCGGATGACACCAGCGAAGAAATCAAGCTGGAGCGCCTAAGCCGCCTGCAGGAACTCAATGAAGCCCAAGGCAAAGCCGTGAGCGAATCCATGGTCGGCAGCGTGCAACGTGTGCTGGTTGAGAGCCTGTCCAAAAAAGACACTGGCGAACTGGCTGGCCGCACCGATAACAACCGTATCGTCAATTTCCCCGGTGACGCCAAGCTGATCAACCAGTTTGTCCATGTGAAAATCACCCAGGCCATGCCGCACACCTTGCGTGGAGAATGCCTTGCCTAAGCGCCTCCCTGCCCTTTTAACTGATGCACTTATTGCCCCACGGGCGGTCACCCCATAATGGAAATTACCCTTAGTCCCGAAGACAATCTGCGTCTTGCCAACCTGTGTGGCGCGCTGGATGAAAACCTCAAGCAGATCGAAGATGCCCTGGATGTTGGCATCGCACGCCGCGGTGCGCACTTCCGTTTTTCTGGCGAGCAAAGCAATGTGCGCATTGCCGCGCAGCTGATCGAAAACTTTTATGATCGCGCCAGCAAACCCGTGAGCCTGGAAGAGATACAGCTGGGGCTGGTCGAGATCGACCGCATGAAGCCAGAAGATGTACAAAAGGAAATGCCGGTGCTAATGACACGCCGTCAGGATCTGCATGGCCGCACGCCGCGCCAGGTCAGTTATCTGCAACAGATTCAGGACTTTGACATTACTTTTGGCATTGGCCCGGCGGGTACGGGCAAAACCTATCTGGCGGTGGCCAGCGCGATTGATGCCATGACCCGCGACAGGGTAAAACGCATCGTACTGGTGCGTCCGGCGGTGGAAGCGGGCGAGCGACTGGGCTTTTTGCCAGGCGATCTGGCGCAGAAAGTCGATCCCTATCTGCGCCCATTGTATGACGCCTTATACGACTTGGCAGGCTACGACACCGTAAACAAGATGTTCGAGCGCGGCGCCATTGAAGTCGCGCCATTGGCCTATATGCGTGGTCGCACCTTGAACCAGAGCTTTATCATTCTGGATGAAGCGCAGAACACCACGCCGGAACAAATGAAGATGTTCCTCACCCGCATCGGCTTTGGCACCAAAGCCGTGATCACGGGCGACGTGACCCAGATCGACCTTGGGCGCGGCCAGAAGAGCGGCCTGGTGGAAGCCAAGCAGGTACTGAAAGACGTGCGCGGCATTGCTTTTACCCACTTCCTGTCTGAGGATGTGGTGCGCCATCCGCTGGTGCAGAAGATCATCAATGCCTACGAAACCTTTGATAGCGAGCGCCATGCCCAACCGCATGACACAGATCGCCGAGGCCGTTCCGATGCCTAGACTGGCAATGGATGTGCAGGTGGCGAGCGAGGCTGCCAATATTCCCGCGGACAAGCTGTTTCGCAAATGGGCGCGTGCCACCCTGCGCGTTGACACGGAACTTGCTTTAAGAATTGTGGATGAAGACGAAGGCCGCGCGCTCAACCGCGATTATCGCGGCAAGGATTACGCCACCAATGTGCTGACCTTTCCGTTGACGGAAGAGCCGCACCTGATGGGCGATATTATTTTGTGTGCACCGGTGGTTGCCCGCGAAGCCGCAGAACAAGGCAAACCGATTGAAGCGCACTACGCCCATTTGACCGTACATGGCGTGCTACACCTGCATGGCTACGACCATGAAACCGAGCCGCAGGCCGAGCTGATGGAAGGCCTGGAAACAGAAATCGTCACAAAACTCGGCTACAGTGACCCTTACGCCGCCGAAAAAACAGAATTGACCAAGAAAGCAATCGCCTAAGATGGCCGAAACCGACAAACCACGATGGCTGGAACTGATCAGCAACTTTTTGCTGCGCGAACCGGAAGACCGTGAACAACTGATCGAGCAGCTACACTCTGCCTACGAAAAAAACCTGCTGGACGCCGACGCCCTCTCCATGATTGAGGGCGTGCTGCAAGTGTCTGAAATGCAGGTGCGTGACATCATGATTCCCCGCTCGCAGATGGATGTCATTGACATCACCGATGCGCCCGAGAAGTTTATTCCCTTTGTGATTGAAGCCGCGCACTCGCGCTTTCCGGTCATTGATGACGACAAGAACCATGTGATCGGCATTCTGCTCGCCAAGGATTTGCTGCGTTATTACGCTGGCGAAGATTTTGATGTACGCGACATGCTGCGCCCCGCGGTTTTCATTCCCGAATCCAAGCGCCTGAATGTGCTGCTGAAAGAGTTTCGCAGCAATCGCAACCATATCGCCATCGTCGTCGATGAGTACGGCGGTGTGGCAGGCATGGTCACCATTGAAGACGTGCTGGAACAGATCGTCGGCGACATTGAGGACGAATACGACTTTGATGAAACCGAGGACAATATCATTCGCGATGCGCAGGGCCGCTATCGCATCAAGGCGCTGACCGAAATCGCCGACTTTAATGAAGCACTGGGCACCCAGTTCAGCGACGAAGAATTCTCCACCATCGGCGGTCTGGTCGTCAGCAAGTTTGCCCATCTGCCCAAGCGTGGCGAACAGATCAGCTTTGATGGTTTGCACATCACCGTCTTGCGCGCAGACAGCCGCCGCCTGCATTCCATGCTGGTGGAGATTCAGGCAAAACCCGAGAGTGCAATCGAGTAGGCCAAGCTATTGAATAAGCTTGGAATTGATGCATGGAACCAAGCGTAAAAAAACATCTCATACCCTTTGAAGCTGTACCACATTTTTAAGGGGATACATCATGAAAACCTTGTTACTGGCACTGATGCTGGGAATTGCCGGGCAATCGATTGCAGGCGCTGCACAGGCGCCCAACATACAAGTACCAAACGCTAAAGCCCCGAATTCAGCCACTGGCGATATTGCGGTTTCGGAAAAAGAGTTCGTCGCCGGCATCTCCGGTATCGACAAATCGAAAATCGTGGAACAGTTTGGCGAGCCCAGCAAACGCGACGACATCACCAACCCCGATGGCAAGGTGATCGCCTCCGTGTGGCACTACCATTATCTGAATACCGATGAAAAGGGTGCTTATTACAAGACCACTGAACTGGATATCGTGGATGACAAGGTCGTCATGGTGGTGTTCATGAACCATGATGGTGAGAGCAGCCCAGATGCTTCACCTGCACCGGCTCCAGGCAGATCGACAGATTCGGATATCTGAACGCCAGGAAAACTTTGGCGCATTTATCGCTGATTCCAAGCCGTACTGTATGACAAACAACAAGCCCCGCATTGCGGGGCTTGTTGTTTATGAGGATATGGCAAGGGTGTCGTAACAATCACCCGCCGCCAGGACGCCTATTTTTTCAGCGAATCGCGAATCTCGCGCAGCAGCAGCACGTCTTCTGGTGTGGGTGGTGCCTCTGGCGTCAATTGATCGCGGAAGCGATTCATTTGCTTGACCAGCAGGAAAATCACAAACGCCAGAATCACAAAGTTAAGTGCCACAGTGAGAAAATTACCATAGGCCAATAAAGGCACACCAGCGGCCTTAAGGGCGGCATAGGTCGGCGGCACGCCAGCCGGGGCATCGGATAACTGGATAAACATATTGGAAAAATCGAGCTTGCCAACCAGCATGCCCACCACTGGCATGATCAGGTCACCCACCAGTGAGTCGACGATTTTGCCAAAGGCGGCGCCGATGATCACACCCACCGCGAGATCCATTACATTGCCGCGCAGGGCAAATTTCTTGAATTCTGTCAAAAGGGCCATGCGTGATTTCTCCTGTTGTGAATATGAAAAGGGATGTTTTTGACTGCTCTTTGACTCGAATATAGGGGCTGCCACGGTGAGCTGTCAACCAGACGGCACCAGATAATTCAGCTTCCTGCTGCCGGTTCAGCCGTCCGCCATCAGGTATACTGGCAGCCAATTTCATCTCTCTGCACTCACGACTTTGCTTACCCTATTCAAGCCCTTATGGGCCAGACATGTGCTGGCCATCCTGCTAGGCGCATCTACCGTCATCGGCTTTGCTCCCTTTTATATTTACCCGGCTGGTGTATTGTCACTCGCCGGATTTTTCTACCTGGTAACCACCGCGGCACATGGTCGACAGGCCGCATGGCTGGGATTCACCTACGGCCTGGGATTGTTTGGCGCTGGCATTTACTGGATCTACATCAGCCTGCATGATTTTGGCGGCATGCCGTTCTGGATGGCCGGGCTGGCGACGTTCCTGCTTTGTGCGTTCCTGGCACTTTTCCCGGCAATCGTCGCCGCGCTCGCGCGCAGTCGACCTACGCACCAAGTGCTGATCGCGCTACCCTTGCTATGGGCGCTTTCTGAATGGGTAAGAAGCTGGATATTCACCGGCTTCCCATGGCTGAGCATAGGCTATACGCAAGTACCCGACAGTCCGCTGGCAGGTTATGCGCCGATTATCGGCGCGTATGGCGTATCGCTGGTGGTAGCGCTGCTGGCCAGCCTGCTGGTTAGCGTGTACTTGCATCCGCCCCGCAGGCGCCCAGGCGTCGTTTTAATGGTCGTACTGATAGGCTGCGGCTGGGCCTTGAAACAGATCGAATGGAGTCAGCCTGAAGGTGAGCCGGTCAGTATCGCCTTGCTGCAAGGCAATGTGTCGCAAGATAAAAAATGGAACGAAGAAGAAGTGCTGCGCAGCATGCGCCAGTATTACGATATGGCGCTGGCGAGCCAGGCCAGACTCATCATCCTGCCGGAAACTGCCTTATCCGTTTTGCTGCAGCAAGTCCCGCAAAACTACCTTGATGGCCTGAAAAAGCATGCCCAGACCAATGGCGGCGATATTCTCATCGGGGTGGTGGAATACGAGCACGAGCAGTACTACAACAGCATGATGAGCGTAGGCAGTGCCGATACCCAGTTTTACCGCAAATCGCACCTGGTGCCATTTGGCGAGTTCATTCCCCTGAAGCGGGTATTCGGCTGGATCTACCGCGACTGGCTCAATATGCCACTGGCGGATGTGGCCCGTGGCGGGCTGGATCAGCAACCCATGCAGGTCGCCGGGCAGCGCGTGGCAGTCAATATCTGCTACGAAGATGTGTTTGGTGAAGAAATCATCCGCCAGCTGCCACAGGCCAGCGTGCTGGTGAATACCAGCAATGACGCCTGGTATGGCGAATCCATTGCGGCCTACCAGCATTTGCAGTTCTCCCAGATGCGGGCAATAGAAACGGCGCGCATGATGCTGCGCAGTACCAATACCGGCGCCACCGCCATTATCAACCCCAAGGGCGAGGTGCTGGCACATGCGCCGCACTTTATCGCCACGACACTTGAGGGCGAGGCGCAAGCTTACGTGGGCACCACGCCTTATGTGCGCTTTGGCAACTGGCCCTTGCTCATCCTGCTGGCGGGCAGTCTCGCTCTTTTGTGGGGCCGTAAAACCAAGTAGAATTAGCGGTTATTTGCCTTGCATGCAGGCCGTTAAAACACCATGAAAATCGGCCCGGCCAACACTGTCTGGCAGCCCGCTGGCTGCCGGATCATTCACCAAGATTCAGAAATGGAAATATGCTGACATTTCAACAGATTATTCTCAAGCTGCAGCAATACTGGGATGCCCAGGGCTGCGCCTTGCTGCAACCTTACGACATGGAAGTCGGCGCGGGCACCTCGCATACGGCCACCTTCCTGCGCGCCCTGGGCCCTGAGCCCTGGAAAGCCGCCTATGTTCAGCCCAGCCGCCGCCCCAAGGATGGCCGCTATGGTGAAAACCCGAACCGCCTGCAGCATTACTATCAGTTCCAGGTCGTGCTTAAACCTGCACCTGACAATATTCTGGAGCTTTACCTGGGCTCGCTGGAAGCCCTCGGTTTCGATCTCAAGAAAAACGACATCCGTTTTGTGGAAGATGACTGGGAAAACCCGACACTGGGCGCCTGGGGCCTGGGCTGGGAAGTCTGGCTGAATGGCATGGAGGTGACGCAATTCACCTACTTCCAGCAAGTCGGAGGCATCAACTGCAAACCGATCACGGGTGAAATCACCTATGGTCTGGAGCGTCTCGCCATGTATCTGCAAGGCGTGGAAAACGTGTATGACCTGGTCTATGCCAAAGGCCTGCATGGTGCCCGCGACCTGTCTTATGGCGACGTGTTCAAACAAAACGAAGTCGAGCAATCGACTTACAACTTTGAGCACAGCGATGCCGACTTCCTGTTCACCGCGTTCAACGCCCACGAGAAGCAGGCGCAACATCTGATGGAACATCAATTGGCGCTGCCCGCCTACGAGCAAGTGCTAAAAGCCGCCCATACCTTTAACCTGCTGGATGCGCGTGGGGCCATTTCGGTCACGGAGCGCGCTGCGTACATCGGCCGCATCCGCAATCTCGCCCGTGCTGTCGCCGCAAGTTACCTGGATAGCCGCGCCCGCCTCGGCTTCCCCATGGCCCCAAAAGCATGGGCAGATGAAGTATTGGCACAGTTGGATAAGAAGGCCGCCGCATGAAGCAGAATCTGTTAGTTGAATTGTTTGTAGAAGAACTCCCACCCAAGGCCCTTAACAAGCTGGGTGACGCATTCTCCACCACCCTGTTCGAGGTACTGAAATCGCAGGGCTTGACCAGCGAGACATCGCAGGTCACGGCCTATGCCTCGCCGCGGCGCCTGGCGGCGCATATCAGCGATGTGGTCGCCAAGGCAGCAGACAAGTCCTTGTCCCACAAACTGATGCCTGCCACAGTAGGCTTGGACGCCAACGGCAAGGCCACGCCCGCGCTGCTAAAAAAACTGACCGCACTGGGCGCGGATGAATCTGCTGTCAGCCAGCTCAAGCGTGAGCACGACGGCAAGGCAGACATTCTGTTTCTGGAAGGCACTGCCGCGGGCGCGCCCCTGAGCGAAGGTCTGCAGAAAGCGCTGGACGAAGCGCTTGCCAAGCTGCCTATCCCCAAGGTGATGACCTACCAGCTGCAAGATGGCTGGACCAGCGTCAATTTTGTACGTCCCGCCCATGGCCTGGTGGCGCTGCATGGCAGTGAAGTCATCCCGGCCAGCGTGCTCGGCTTGCAGTCTGGCAACACCACGCAAGGCCACCGCTTTGAAGCCAAGGTCAGCCCGGTGACGCTGCGTCATGCAGACCACTACGCCGAGCAACTGCACACTGAGGGCGCCGTGATTGCCAGCTTTGCTGAGCGTCGCGCCGAGATCGTTCGCCAGCTAACAGCCGCTGCCGCCAAGGCCGGTCCCCAGTTAACTCCCATCCAGGATGAAGCCTTGCTGGATGAGGTGACCGCGCTGGTAGAGCGCCCCAATGTCTTGCTGGGCCAGTTTGAAGACGAATTCCTGCAAGTACCGCAGGAATGCCTGATTCTGACCATGAAAGCCAACCAGAAGTACTTCCCGCTGCTGAGTGCAGATGGTCAGCTGAGCAACAAATTCCTGATCGTCTCCAATATTTCACCGGAGGATGCCAGCGCCGTCATCGGCGGCAATGAGCGCGTAGTACGCCCACGTCTGGCCGACGCCAAGTTCTTTTTTGACCAGGATCGCAAGAAAACCCTGGAAAGCCGTCTGGCTTCGCTGGATAAAGTGGTTTACCACAACAAGCTGGGCTCGCAAGGCCAGCGCACTACCCGCGTTGCCAGCATTGCCAGCGCCATCGGCCAGCAACTGGGCGGTGACGCACTGGCAAGCAAGGCCGCGCAGGCAGCACGCCTCGCCAAGGCCGATCTGGTAACGGACATGGTGGGTGAATTCCCCGAGTTGCAAGGCATCATGGGACGCTACTATGCGCAGCATGAAGGGCTGGACAATGATGTTGCCTACGCGATTGAAGACCACTACAAGCCCCGTTTTGCTGGCGATGAATTGCCGCGCAATCAGGTAGGCGTGGTGGTGGCGCTGGCGGACAAGCTGGAAACGCTTGTCGGGTTGATTGGTATTGGTGAAAAACCCACAGGTGATAAAGATCCTTTTGCATTACGTCGGCATGCGTTAGGTGTAATACGATTACTGATTGAAACAAACCTGCCTCTCAAACTGAATGAGCTTTTAACTATTGCTTATGATCAACTTGTAGGCGTTGATGCCCTACAAAATATTACTCAAAATAATGGGGCAAGCTCGACAACATTCTTCGCCCCAGAGACTCCTTCGATCCTTGCTGGCTTTATTTACGACCGCCTCTCTGGCAGCCTGCGTGAACAAGGCTATAGCGTGCAGGAGGTCGATGCCGTGCTGGCGCTTGAGCCACAGCAGTTATCCGATATTGCCAAGCGCCTGGAAGCTGTAAGAGCGTTTGCGGCCCTGCCCGAAGCCGAAAGCCTGGCCGCTGCCAACAAGCGCGTTGGCAATATCCTGAAAAAAGCGGAAGGCGATGTGCAAGCCAGCATTAATCAATCACTGCTTGTCGAGCCTGCCGAGCAGGCCTTGGCGCAAGCACTGGCCAGTGTTACGCCGCAGGCAGATGCCGCCTTTGCCGCCGGGGATTACCGTGCATCATTGCAGGCATTGGCCGCCTTGAGAACGCCCGTCGATGCGTTTTTTGATGGTGTGATGGTGAATGCAGAAGACCCAGCGCTGAAGGCCAATCGTCTTGGCTTGCTGGCCAGCTTGCACCAGGCCATGAACCGCGTCGCCGACCTGTCCAGACTGGCAGGCTGATCATGAAGCTGGTGATCCTGGACCGCGATGGTGTCATCAATCACGACTCCCCGCACTTCATCAAAAGCCCCAATGAGTGGGTACCCATTGCGGGCAGCCTGGAAGCCATTGCGCTGCTGAACCAGAGCGGATTCCGCGTCGCACTGGCCACCAACCAGTCCGGCATTGGGCGTGGCTTGTTTGATATGGCCACCCTCAATGCCATTCACGACAAAATGCACCGCAGCCTCAGCCAGCTGGGCGGCCGCATTGATGCCTTGTTTTATTGCCCGCATGCGGCGGAAGCCAAGTGCGATTGCCGCAAGCCAAAAGCTGGCATGCTGGAGGAAATCGGCCGTCGCTTTGGCATGGATCTAAAAGGTGTGGCATGCGTAGGCGACTCCCTGCGCGATCTGCAAGCTGGTGTGGCATGCGGCTGCCAGCCCATTCTGGTCCGCACTGGCAAGGGCGAAGCTACATTGCAAGCTGGCGGTCTGCCCGAAAACACCTGGATTTGCGCGGACCTGGCCGAGGCGGTTCAACGCATCATCGCTGAAGACAAATAAATGCTCGTTCTGCGCTCCTTACTTTATACCCTGGGCATGTGGCTGCTGACGCCCATCTATGCCTTCATCGCCATCCTGACTTTCCCATTTCCGCCCATCTGGCGCTATCAGATCATCTCGGGCTGGGCTCGCAGCATGCTCTGGTGGCTGCGCGTTACTTGCGGCATCCGTTATCGCATCATCGGTCAGGAAAACATCCCCACTACCCCCAGTATCATTCTTGCCAAACACCAGTCAGCGTGGGAAACGCTGGCCTTTCAGCAGATATTCCCCCCGCAGGTCTGGGTGCTGAAACGCGAGCTGTTGTGGATTCCGTTCTTCGGCTGGGGCCTTGCCATGACGTCGCCGATTGCCATCAACCGCTCGGCCGGTCGCGAAGCGCTCAAACAAATGGTAGCGCAGGGCAAGGACAGGCTGAAAAAAGGCTTCTGGGTAGTGATTTTCCCCGAGGGCACGCGCATGGCCCCGGGCACCAAGGGCAAATACCATATAGGCGGGGCCTGGCTGGCGACGCATACGCAAAGCAATGTGGTGCCTGTTTCGCACAATGCGGGCACGCTGTGGCCCAAGAACTCCTTTCTAAAAAAGCCTGGCACCATTACTGTTCACATTGGCCCGGCCATTGCCAGTGCAGGCTTGAAACCTGACGAGTTGAACCAGCGCGTAGAAGCCTGGATAGAATCCGCCATGACGGAGCTGCCTGCCAGCAATGCCTGAACTTGCATTGGCGGATGGCACTCGCTTGCCATATGAACTGAAGCGCAGCAGCAAGCGGCGCTCCATCGGGCTCCGTATCAGCGAGCAGGGCCTGGTTGTCTCTATTCCGCAGCGACTCAGCCTGCGCGAACTTGAAGCCCTGCTTTACAGCAAACGTGACTGGATACAGCAAAAAGTTCAGCAGCAGGCCGCCGCCAAAGTCCCCGCCCTGAGCTGGCAAAACGGCGAAACGCTATGGCTGCTGGGCAACAGCCTGCCGCTTTACCTTGCCGTAGATAGCCGCAATCGTGCGATCAGTTGCGATGGCAGCCGCATGGACGTCCGCCTCACGGACATCAGCGATACCAGCATGATCAAGCGCCGTGTCACTCAGTGGTATAAACAGCAGGCACTGGTCGATTTCACCCGCCGTACAGAATTGCTGGTGCAGAAACTGGGCCTGCCCATGCCGCCGATTGCCTTGTCCAGCGCGCGCAGTCGCTGGGGAAGTTGCAATTCCAAAGGTGAAATCCGGCTGAACTGGCGGCTAATTCAAGCACCGCCGCATATCATCCAGTATGTGATTGCGCATGAATTGGCGCATCTCAAGGAAATGAACCACTCTGCCCGTTTCTGGGCGATTGTCGGGCGACTGTACCCCAGCTACCGCGATGCCGAAGCTGAGTTACGGCAACTTTCGCGGCAACTGCACCGCATCGATTAATATCTCCGCATTCAATTGTTGCAATTTAAAAGCAACAATATTATGATGCCGCTCATGCAACTGACTAAATTCACCGATCTTGGCTTGCGGGCACTCATGTATGTGTCTCAGAGCACGCATACGCGCATGGTTTCCATTACCGAGCTGGCCCAGCAGTTGAATGTGCCGCGCAACCACCTTATCAAAGTCGTGACTTTCCTCAACAAGACCGGCTGGATACAGGCAACGCGCGGCCCAGGGGGCGGTTTGCGCCTGGGCATGGATCCCGCCAACCTGTCATTGGGATTGGTAGTGCGCACCCTGGAAGGAAAACAATCCCTGGTGGATTGTGCACAACCGGCCTGCCCTTTGGCCGGCAGTTGCGGCCTGAAGGGGGTGCTGGATGAAAGCCTGGATGTCTTTTACCGGCATCTGGACAACTACACACTGGCGGACGTCACCCCCAAACATACCAGTGAAATTATCGTACGCCTGCAACAGAAACACCTTCAAACCATGACGGCATAAGTACATGGACCAGTACCCCGGGATATCCCGGTTTTTTTATAGCCATATTGTTTCATATTAAATACAACATAAGGAGTGATGATGCTTTCAGCGACCGCCAGACCCTATATTGACGCCAGCGTACCGATACTTCGCGAGCATGGGCTTGCCATAACCACCACGTTTTATCGCAGCATGTTTGCCGCGCATCCCGAGTTGACCAATCTGTTCAATATGGGAAATCAGGCGAATGGCTCGCAGCAGCAATCGCTCGCCGCAGCCGTCTTTGCCTACGCCGCCAATATCGATAATGCCGATGCCCTTGCCCCCGTTGTGAGCCGTATTGTGCACAAGCACGCCGCGGTGGGATTAACGCCTGACCATTACCCTATTGTTGGCGAACACCTACTGGGCGCTATCAAAACCGTGCTGGGGGATGCCGCCACTCCCGCCCTGATCGATGCCTGGGGAGAGGCGTATTGGCTGCTGGCCAATCTGCTGATTGATGAGGAAAAGAAACTCTATGCCCAGAGTGGCGCGGAGGCAGGTGCACTCACCAGACTCAAGGTGGTGAGACGCGTACAGGAAAGTGCGGACATCGTGTCTTACTACTTGCAAACCGAAGATGGCAGGAGCCCCGGAGCATTCTTGCCTGGCCAATACATCACGGTAGAAGCTCAATTGGATGAAGATAAGCGTCAGTTGCGCCAATACAGTCTGTCGGATTCGCCGCAACAGCCATGGTGGCGTATCAGCGTAAAACGCGAGACCGAACATACTGGAAAACCGGAGGGTACAGTATCCAACTGGCTGCACACGCATATCAAGGAAGGTGATGTCATTAACGCCAGCAAAGCCTTTGGCGACCTTCAGGTGGATTTGTCTTCCGCAAAGCCTATCGCATTGCTGTCAGCAGGTATAGGCATCACCCCTATGCTCTCTATTCTGAATACCTTGCGCGACCTCGGCAGCACGCGCCAGATATTGTTCTGTCATGGCAATCGCGGTACAGAACAGCATATTCTGCAAGACGAACTGGAAGCTGCAAAACGCAAACTGCCCGGTTTAATTGTCGAGCGCTTTTACCAGGCGGGGAATGCCATATCGTCAGGCGATGAAATGCGCCCCACTGCAGCGTGGCAGCCGTTTCTGACGGATGGCGAGTTTTACTTGTGCGGGCCGGCCGGATTTATGCAGCAGCAACGCCAGTATCTGCTGCATGCAGGTGTGAGCGCTGAACGCCTGCACAGGGAAGTGTTTGGACCTGAGTTACTGGAGCACCTGCTTTAATTTTTGACAGGCTCACAAGCCGAATGCAAAACGCCAGCTTGAAGCTGGCGTTTTGCATGGAAAAAGGTAATGTAATCAGTCGAAAGACGAGATCTCGATATGCTAGGTTAAGCGTAGCCCAAGCCCGGCGCATGCAAAGGAATGATCTTGGCGACAGTCGCGGCCTCTTGATGTGCCTCGCGCAGGCAATCCTTGGCGCAGCTCGCACAACGGCCGCACTCGGCAGCAACGCCCAGTTCGCGCTTCAAGTCTTTGAGATTTTTTGCCCCGGCACGGGCTGCTTGAAAAATTTGACGCTCAGTTACCGCACGACAAACACATACATACATATAATTTTAGGCCGACTATATATCAGTTAAAATAAATTGAGAACCATTATCATTCATAGAGCAAAGCGTGTCAATATAGTTCCAAGTAACTGACATATTTGAGCAATAAAAAAACCGCAGACGGGCTGCGGTTTTTTTATTCTGCGACATCGACCGGATTAATCGGATTCGATATGCGCCTGCAGGTAATTCGGCAAGCTCACATCCGCAATCAGGGTTTGCTGGGTTTCCAGCCAGTCAATCGCTTCCTCGCAGTGCTCCAGCAGATCCTGCAGCAAATCGCGGCTGACATAATCCTGCACCTCTTCGCACAGGGCGATCGCTTCAATCAGCAGTGGGCGCTGAATGTCCTTTTCGTACTTGAGGTCACCATTCAGGCATTCCACCACGTCTTCGCCAATGAGCAATTTGCCGAGGTTCTGCAAGTTGGGCAGGCCTTCCAGAAACAGCACGCGCTCAATTACCTTGTCGGCTTCCTTCATTACGCGTATGGACTGCTTGTACTGGTAGTCATTCAGCTTTTCCAGACCCCAGTTGCGAAACATGCGAGCATGCAGGAAATACTGATTGATGGAGGTAAGCTCGTTCTTGAGCACCTTGTTCAGTATTTCAACGACTTTCTTGTCACCCTTCATCTTTTACTCCTTCACGCTCAAACCGCACCAGATGTCTTCATCTGGCTTTGCAGGTAGTTTTCCAGACCGACCAGATTGATCAGGCGCAATTGCTGTTCAAGCCAGTACGCATGGTCCATTTCGGTATCGTCGAGTTGGGTCAGCAGCATGTCGCGCGTGACATAATCCTGTGCTTTTTCGCACTCTGCCATCGCCTTTTTCAGCGAGCCCACCACATGGTATTCAAGAGCCAGGTCGGATTTGAGCATGTCGGGAATAGACTTGCCGATGTTCAGCGGGTCGCGCTTCTCGAGATTGGGCTTGCCTTCGAGAAAGAGGATGCGCTGAATGATGGCGCGCGCATGGGAGCGCTCATGCTCGGATTCATGCAAGCTTTTATCCGCCAGTTGCTGCAAACCAAAATCCGCATACATCTCGCCATGAATCAGATACTGATCGACCGCAGTCAACTCGCCCGCGAGCAAGTCATTCAGTATCCCGACTATTTTTTTATCACCTTTCATACCAGCCTCCATTCCAAATTTGCATCATGCAAAGCATAACATTGGGGTGGATGATAACGTAAAAAGCTTAAAAAAGCACTCGGAAAAATTCACTATCTTATTGTTTATAAATGGATTTTGTAACAATAACACCAATAGCAATCATTCCTGCTAAGATCAGGCAAGGGATGGGGTCGCGATGAATTCCGGACAAGCGCCTGATAAAACAAGCATATCCTGAACAAAGCTACCGAAGGCGTAAGGCATTGATCACCACGATCAGCGAGCTGATGGACATGCCAATCGCAGCCATCCATGGCGACAGCAACCCACTGGCCGCAAAGGGCAAGGCGACCAGGTTGTAGGCCAGGGCCCAGGCAAAATTCTGGCGAATGATCTGTATGCCGAACCGACTGGTTTGTAAGGCATGTTCAATTTCCGACATGTGTTCTGTCAGCAACACAATATCCCCGCTGGCTCTAGCCATTTGGGTACCGCTACCCATGGCAATCGAAACCTGCGCACCGGCCAGCACAGGCGCATCGTTAATGCCATCGCCCACCATGACCACCACTTCGCCCTGCTCCTGCAATGCCTGCAGGGCCTGCAATTTCATTTGCGGCGACATTTCAGCGCGTCGGTCTGTCACGCCCATTTCATCGGCAAAATAATCCACCGAGGCCTTGGCATCCCCGCTGAATATCGACACCCGCAGGCGTTGATTGAGCAGGCGCTGTATCAGCAAATCCGCCTCAGGACGTGGCTGATCCGCCAGCACAAAGGCGGCCAGCAATTGACGACTGTCACTCAGCCAGACAACCGAAGCCCCTGCTGGATATTCATCCAGTGGCAGTTGTATGCCTGCCGCCGCAGGATTAAGGCGCACATTACCCAAGCTGTAACGCTCTCCCTCAATCTCACCCACCACACCCTGCCCGGGAATATTGGCATTGTCAGTCACCGTGAATAAGGGCTGCGCCTGAATCGCTTCAATAAAACTGCGCGCCAGCGGGTGTTCAGAACTTTTTTCCAGGCTGGCGGCGATGCGCAGGCAAGTTTGCGCGTCCATATCGGCATAACACTGTGTATGCACCAGCACGGGCTTGCCCATGGTCAACGTGCCCGTTTTATCGAAGACAAAATGCGTGGCCCGGGCCAGGGTTTCCAGCGCATGTCCACGCGTGAACAAAACCCCGCGACTCACCAGATGCGAACCCGCAGCGGCAAATGCCGCGGGGGCCGCCAGTGAAAGCGCGCAAGGGCAGCTCACCACCAACACCGCCAGCACGATATCCAGCGTGCGCTCTGGGTCGATACGCCACCAGATCCAGGCAATCAGAATAACCGCCAGCAGCAGCGCCGTTGTAAAGTAGGCTGCAACACAATCGGCCACATGCGCTAGCCTAGGTTTTTCAGCTTGCGCGCGGTCCAGCAAGCGGGAAATACCTGCCAGCATGGTGTTCTCGCCCACACCGGTCACTTCAATGACGAGCGGGCTCTCATAATTGATGCTGCCCGCGTAAACGGTATGACCCATCGTTTTGTGAACCGGCTTGCTTTCGCCACTCAGCAAAGATTCGTCTGCACTGCTTTCACCCTCGATCACCACGCCATCGGCTGCCACGGATTCTCCCGGACGCGCCAGTATATGGTCTCCGGTTTTCAGTTCCACCACCGGCACGATTTCCTGCTCCTGCCCGCGCAAACGCGTCGCCATGGCAGGCGCCAGTCTGAGCAGATTTTCTGCTGCCTCTATGGATTTCAGCCGGGCATTTCGTTCCAGATAGCGCGTGGATAACAGAAAGAAAATCAGCATGGTCAGGGTGTCGTAATACACTACGCCATGCCCCTGCAAAGTGGCCCATATGCTGCCAGCAAACCCGGTCAACAGCCCCAGCACAATCGGTACATCCATGCCTGGGCTGCGATTGGCAATACTGCGCCAGGCAGCGCGATAGAATGGCCACGCAGCATAGGTCATGGCCGGCACGCTCATCAGCAGGCTGAACCACCGCAGAATCTGGGCAGTAGCAGGCTCCAGCCCCTGTGCAGGTCCGGCATACAGGGCCACGGCGATCATCATGACCTGCCCGGCAGACAGCCCGGCCACTGCCAAGCGACGAAAATCGCGTTTTTTCTGCTGCTGGCGGACTTCATCCTGCTGCTGGGCACTGAAGGGATGGGCGTGATAGCCCAGCTTGCGGATTTCGGCGAGGATTTCGCTCAGATGAATCTTGCTGTCATCCCAGCTGATACGGGCGCGCTGCGATGCGTAGTTGAAAGAGACACTTTGCACACCGGGCAATTGCTGCAGATGGCGCTCATTCAACCAGATACAGGCCGCGCAGGTAATGCCCTCGATGATGAGAGCCGCTTCTTTTAAAGAACCTGCCTCATGGACAAAGCTTTTCTGCACATCGGGATGATCATACAGGGAGAGCTTGCGCAGCTCATCGGGAACCAGTTCTTCGGCAGTTTTGGGAAGTTCGGTGCGATAACGGTAATAATCTTCCAGTCCATTTTCGACAATCGAACTCGCCACCGCCTGGCAACCGTGACAACAAAGGCGACGGCGCGCGCCCAATACATCAAGCGCATAACGCTCGCCCGTCATCACGGGCAAGCCGCAATGATAGCAATCCACCACGTCCGTCATACGCGCAGCTTAATCGCCATCGATGTAAAGGGTTTGCTGCTTGATGTAGGTATCTTCACCATGCTGGATATAGAGATCCAGTATCCATCGGCCAGAGTCATTCAATGTCATCGTGGTCTGATAAACGCCGGGGCTCACTTCGGACAAGGTAAACTTCTGATCATCACGGCTATTGGCCATACGCCACAAACCCATCGTCACTTCCGCACCGGCAATGCCAGCGCCTTGGGCATCATCAAGCTTGAGAGTAATAGTCGAGGGAGTCTTGCTTCTCATGGTATCCCAGCCCTCAATGCCAATTTTCCAGCCGAGATGACGCTGCTGCTCAAGTCTGGCAAGATGCGGCTCGTAAAGTTTGTTGCGATCATGAGGAATGAGGCCAGGAAAGGCGGTATGCACTGTTTCATTGGCCGGGTGCGGCAAGAACAGGTTGCTGATGCTATCCGGCAAGCCACGGCTGGAAATGGATAACAACACGGCATTCAGCACGACCAGGCCAATAAAAAACCCGATGATGAGTCGCGGCGCCCAGTGCAGCTTCTGCTTTTTCTGCTGCATGCCACCGAACACCATCAGTAGCCCCGCATTCGCCAGATAAACCGCAAAGTGGATTGCCAGCACATCTCCGCCAGTCCAGTGCTGCTGGCTATAGGCCAGATACAGCAAAAATGGCAAAGCACCACTCAGAATGCCCGCCCAGAAATTAGGCAAGCCCAGGCGTCGACTGACAAAAAACAACAGGGCCGCCAGTAGCAACCCGCCAAACAGGGTTTCCGTCATGGACACCTGCGGCAAGACAAACAAATTCACGGATTAACTCACTTACTGTTGAAGTTGGTAGGAAGAGTGATGGTTTCAGCACCGGCCGTCTGCGGCTGAACGACAAAGTTAAATGTCTTAGTCCGCTCGGCCAGCTCATGCTCAAGATTGACCTTGGCGTTCACCGTCAAATCCTTGCCCGCACGCACATGCACTTGGGGAATATTCCCCATATCCAGCGCATCTGCCGGTATTCCGCTGACACTGATCTTGTATGTCTCGTCGTGCTCGGTCTTGTTGACGATATGAATCTGATAGCGGTTACGGAAACTGCCATCCGACAACATGATGAACATGGGTTGCCGTACCTGTTGTACAGACACTTCGACATTGGTACGGGTGCCGATATTGTAAAAAAGCGTCCCGGTCATCACTACAATCGCAACGGCATAGCCCAGGACTTTCAGGCGCTTCCACTCCAGACGCGGAGCATGTGGCGTTGCATCTGCCAGGTTTTTCTCGGAGTCATAACGAATCAGACCTCGCGGATAGCCAACCGAGTCCATGATGTTGTTGCAGGCATCAATACACAGGCCGCAGGAAATACACTGGTATTGCAAGCCATTACGGATATCAATGCCTGTGGGGCAAACCTGCACGCAGAAGCCACAATCAATGCAATCGCCATGGCCTTTGGCCTGGCGCTCTTCGCGGGTTTTCAAGCCCGCGATCGGCAGCGTGCGCCCAGCCAAGCCTTCGCCACGTTTGGCGTCGTAACTCACCGCCAAGGTATCTGGCTCATACATTACGCCCTGGAAACGCGCATACGGACAAGCCAGCGTACAGATATTTTCACGTAACAGGCCAGCAGCCACATAGGTAGTCACTGTTAAGGCGGCTACCGTGATATAGGCGGCATCTGCGGCATGCCCCGTAAACAGGTTGACCAGAAAATCCGGAGCGTAATTGAAGTAAGCGGCAAAGGTAAATGCCGTCCAGAAGGAAATAAGCAGCATCAGGAAATGCGATGAGCCTATCTTGAGAATTTTTTCTGCATTCCAGGGTTGCTTGTATAAACGCAAGCGCGCAGGACGCTCCCCCTGAATGGCCTTTTCCACCATGATGAAAAGATCAGTCCACAAGGTCTGAAAACAGAAGTAACCGCACCAGGCACGGCCTATCAGGCCAGTGGCAAAAAACAGCAAGGCAGCCGCGATGAACAATAACATCGCCAGCCAGAAGATATCCTGCGGGTAAACAATCAGGTCAAAAATAAAAAACCGGCGGGTGCTCAGGTCAAACAGCAAGGCCTGACTAGGGGAGCTGGCGCGCTCCCAGGGCATCCACGGCAGCAGGAAGTAAACGCTATACGCCACGATCATGACCGCGGTCTTGAAGTTGCGGTATTTGCCTTTTACCGAGCGCGTGAAAATGGGAATGTGCTTGGCGTAAAGGGCAGATTGACTAGCTTTGCTTGCTTCCATGGCTGTTTCTGACTCGCTTTGAAAATTACCGCTAAAAAACGACAAAGGCCCACATTAGGGCGTGAGCCTTTGATTAAGTTGCATCGTTCAGATGGTACTTGGAGTAAAACGTATTACTTACCGCCACCCAGACTATCGTGCACGTACACGGTCAACAGTTTGATCTGCTCAGGCTTCAGGCGGTGATCCCAGTTAGGCATCACACCACGGTCCAGACCACCCGAAATCACATGCTTGACGGCATCCAGCTTGGCTGCTGCATCCTTGGCTGCAGGCACATCGGCCCATAACCAGATCTTGTCTGTCAGGTTGGCTGAACCCAGCTCGATGCGGCCTTTGGCATCAGCACCATGGCAGTAGTAACAAGCAGCAGAGTCGCCCTTGAAAATATTGGCACCAGCAGCGGCAGCCGTTTCATCATGCGGTTCGCCAGACAGGCTCAATACATAATTGGCCAACTGGGTAATCTGCTGATCATTCAAGACTTCCTTGAAAGGAGGCATATAACCGCGACGACCACCCACAATCGTGGTGTGAATCTGGTCATAGGTACCACCATATTGCCAGTGGTCATCGGTCAGGTTGGGCGAGAAGCCGACTTTACCCTGACCACCAGATTGGTGACATGGTGCGCAGTTGTCCGAAAACAGGGTCTTACCGGCCGAGTTAACGAACTGCATCAGGTCAGCATCCTTGGATACATCTTCATAAGAAGCACCCGCTACCTTGTCGAACCATTTCTTTTGCTCGGCTTGCTGTTCATTCATTTCATGCATGAACTTGGAGCGCATGTTCCAGTGCGTGGTTTTCTCTACTTCCTTGCCATCCACTGTTGTAGCCGTGTAGGTAATGCTGTTCCAGCCAGGGATACCCTTGGTGTAGGTATGACCAATCGGCCAGGCTGGGTAAAACAGCCAGTACACAATGGTGAATACAAACGTAATGTAGAAACCCCATACCCACCAGTTAGGCAATGGATTGGTAAGCTCCTGAAGATCGTCGTCCCACACGTGTCCTGTGGTGGTCGGTGTCTTGATTTTGTCCTGACTCATGATTCGTCCTAATTAAATCTAATCGTCTTGCAGAGGAATGTTCTTGAAGTTTTCCAGCTTCTCGCCGCGGGAACGGCTACCGTAAAGGTAGACCATGACCCCGCAGAACAGGACAAAGAAAATAACCAATGAAACCGGCTTGGTATTCTCAAACTTGGTAAACCACATCAACCATTCCATCATGAAGCCTCTTGCAGTCTATTAACGGAATTTAACGAAGTAATCGTCGTCGTATTTCTTGAAGTCGACCATGGTACCCAGCACCTGAAGGTAAGACACCAGGGCATCCATTTCACTCAACTTGCCAGGATCCGTGTCGTAGTTACCCAGCTGGGCCTGCGCTACCAGATTCTTTTCAGCATCAGGAATATGCAGGCTCTTGGCAACGTCTTCACCAAACTCCTTCACATTACGGTCGTATTCGGCCTGAGTGAGGGAGTAAGGCACGCCAGTCGTACGCAAGGCTTTCATGCGCAACTCGATATCGGAATAATCGAGATCGGTCTTCAGCAGCCATGGATAGTTAGGCATCACCGACTGTGGCACCAGCGAGCGAGGCGCATTCAAATGCTGGGTTTGCCAGTCATTCGAATATTTGCCACCAACGCGGGCCAGATCTGGACCAGTACGCTTGGAACCCCATTGGAACGGGTGATCGTACTTGGACTCGGCAGCCAGCGAGTAGTGACCATAACGCAGCGCTTCATCGCGGAATGGGCGAATCATTTGCGAGTGGCACAAATAGCAACCTTCACGCACATAGATATCGCGGCCACGCAGTTCAAGAGGACTATAAGGACGAACACCCTCTACCTTCTCAACCGTTTCCTTGATAAAAAACAGGGGAACAATCTCAACCAGGCCGCCAGCACTGATAGCCAGCATAGTCAGTACCAGCAGGATGCCTAGGTTGCGCTCAATATTATCGTGTTTCATTTTGACTCCAATACCCTCTATTCCGTATTAAGCAGCCACTGGGCTGATCTCAACCTGCTGCTCGGTACTGCCTTTGCGGATGGTTTTGTACATGTTGTAGCACATCAACAACATACCGCTCAGGAAGAACGCACCACCCAATGCACGCATGACATAGAAAGGATGGGCTGCCGCAACAGATTCCACGAAGGAATACTGGAGGTTGCCGAAATCATCAAACGCACGCCACATCAGACCTTGCATGATGCCGGAAATCCACATGGCAACGATGTACAGAAGGATACCGATGGTCGCCAGCCAGAAGTGAACGTTGATCAGCTTTTGGCTATACATAGGCGTGTTCCACAGGCGTGGTGCCAGGTGGTACAGCGAACCGAAGGAAATCATGGCTACCCAGCCCAGAGCACCGGAGTGCACGTGACCGATGGTCCAGTCAGTGTAGTGCGACAGGGCGTTTACATCCTTCAGGGACATCATCGGACCTTCGAAGGTGGACATGCCGTAGAACGACAGCGCCACAATCAGGAATCGCATCACAGGATCAGTACGCAGCTTGTCCCAGGCACCGGACAGCGTCAGGATACCGTTGATCATACCGCCCCAGGATGGCAGCAACAGCATGATGGAGAACGTGGCAGCCAGCGTGGATGTCCAGTCAGGAATCGCCGTCCAGTGCAAGTGGTGCGCACCGGCCCACATGTACAGGAAGATGATCGCCCAGAAGTGCAGCACTGACAGACGGTATGAGTAAACAGGGCGACCGGCCTGCTTGGGCACGAAGTAGTACATCATGCCAAGGAAAGCAGCCGTCAGGAAGAAGCCCACGGCATTGTGGCCATACCACCACTGTGTCATGGCATCCTGCGCGCCAGAGAACAGGCTGTAGGACTTCATGGAGAACAGGCTGATAGGCACGGCCAAGTTGTTAAAGGTATGCAGCAAGGCAGTTGCCAGGATGAATGCGAGGTAGAACCAGTTGGCAACGTAGATATGAGGTTGCTTGCGCTTCATCAGGGTGCCAACGAAGATGATCAGGTAGGTTACCCAGACAACTTCAATCATCAAGTCGATCGGCCATTCCATTTCCGCATATTCACGGCCCTGGCTGTAGCCCAGAACGTTACCCAGTGCAGCACAGACGATAATCGCTTGCCAGCCCCAGAAGGTAAAGCTTGCCATGCCATCGCTGAACAGGCGCGCCTGACAGGTACGCTGAACCACATAGTAAGACGTAGCAAACAGCGCGCTACCGCCAAAGCCGAAAATCACAGCACCTGTGTGTACAGGACGCAAGCGACCAAAGGTAATGTAAGGAATATCAAAATTGAGGAAGGGATAAGCCAGTTCCGAGGCGATATACACCCCGACAAACATACCTATCGCACCCCATACCAACGTCATGATGGTGAATTTGCGAATAACATCGTAGTTATATTGTTCGCTCACTGCACTCACATTGACGCCAGAAGTTGCGACGCTCGCCGTTGCCATTACTACGTCTCCCGATCAAAAACCGCTAAAGTAAAGAGTTGCGATTATATTCTGTAACAGCTTTACAGAACAACATAAAAACCCTTTTTACTACATGAGTTTTCACACATTCATATTCCAGACTTGTGCAGATTTGCCCAAAGGGCCCCTTGCGTCAGGCTTTTGCAAATCGTGACGGGCGTCACTTAAAGGCAACACCCGCCCCGCTGATGTCATGCGTGAAGTTTTTTTATATTAGAACTTCTTGCCGAAGCCAATGCCGACCACCCATGGGTTGATGTCGAGACTGTCAATTTTGGTCCATTGATTGCCGTTGCGCATTTTCACATCCGTATCAATCCAGAGGTATTTGACATCGGCATTGATCAGCCAGCCACCTTCCAGGTTGATATCAAAACCCGCCTGCAACGCTGCTCCTACGCTATCGCGATCAATCTTGATCTTGGTGCCGTCGGTAGCACCCGAAGAAAACTGCAGATTGCGATCCAGCATGGCGGTGTAATTCAAGCCAGCACCGACATAAGGATCAAATGTCTGATCAGGCCGGAAGTGCCATTGCACGGTCAAAGTTGGCGGCAACAAGTTAACCGAGCCCAGCTTCTGGTTGCCAATTACGCCAGCAGAATCCCCATGAACACTCACATCGTGACGTGTACCCAGTGCCAGAATCAGCTCGGCAGCGATATGCTTGGTGAAGTAGTAAGAGATGTCCAGTTCAGGAATAGTATTGCTATCCACCTCGAGCTTGGCGCCTGGGCTCATGATATTGCCCAAGCCGATACCGTTTACAGTACGGCCCAGCTTGCTATCTTCGTTTGGGCTGACATTCACCGCACGGGCGCGTACCACCCAGTCACCCGCCTCGGCCATCGCAGCCACGGGTGTCAGTAAAGCCAGCAAAGAAACCAGAATTTTTTTATGCATGATAATCCCCTCTTGAAATGACCATAAAAAGAACATGGATTAAACTTTACACGTATTAACCATATTTTAAAAGTGGTTTATACTTGACCATAATGCTCGGCTTTAGCCGTTCGAGCGGCAGACACCACATTCCCGACCAGTCAATCTTTGACTACACCGCTACATAGCGCCGATTTCCGCTATTCAAATACAAGGGCTTGCGATTACAATGATGCTTTTAATAGCTTTAGTATTGATGGAGAACTGAAGATGTCGATGGCTGACCGTGATGGTCTAATTTGGTATGACGGCAAAATGGTGCCATGGCGTGAGGCAACCACGCATGTTTTAACCCACACATTGCATTATGGGATGGGGGTTTTTGAAGGCGTGCGCGCATACAAAACCGATAAAGGCACGGCCATTTTCCGATTGAAAGAACATACGGATCGCCTGTTTCGTTCCGCGCATATTCTGGGCATGAAAATGCCTTTCGACAAAGCGACTGTTGTGGAAGCGCAAAAAGCCGCTGTGCGCGAAAATAATCTTGAGTCAGCCTACATGCGCCCGATGGCATTTTACGGTGCTGAAGCCATGGGCATTTCGGCCAAGACACTGTCTACGCACCTGATCGTTGCCGCATGGAAATGGGGCGCCTACATGGGTGAAGAAGCTCTTGAGCGTGGCATTCGCGTCAAGACCTCGTCTTTCTCGCGTCATCACGTGAACATCACCATGTGCAAAGCCAAGGCAAATGGCAACTACATGAACTCCATCCTGGCACATCAGGAAGCCGCCGCTGACGGCTATGATGAAGCCCTGCTACTGGACGTGGATGGTTTTGTTGCCGAAGGTTCCGGCGAGAATATTTTCATCGTACGTAATGGCAAGATTTACACGCCAGATCTGACCAGTGCGCTGGAAGGTATTACCCGCGACACCATCGTGCAACTGGCTGCCGAGCTTGGTTACACCGTGATTGAGAAGCGCATTACCCGCGACGAAGTCTACTCCGCTGACGAAGCGTTCTTCACTGGCACCGCCGCTGAAGTCACGCCGATTCGCGAGCTGGATAATCGCGCCATCGGCTTGGGCAAACGCGGCCCGGTTACCGAGCAGCTGCAGAAGATGTATTTTGATGTGGTTACCGGAAAATCCGCCAAGCACATGGACTGGCTCACCATCGTTTAAAGCAACAAAGGGAACATCATGGCATACGAAGCAAAAGAGATTGAAGTCACAGCTAGCGACCTGCCGCTGCACTGCCCGACCAAGGAAGTCTCGTTATGGTGTTCCCATCCCCGCGTATTTCTTGACATCACCGCTAGCGGTCAAGCCATGTGCCCCTATTGCGGCACCAAGTACAGGCTGAAAGCAGGCGAAGCTGTCGCCCAACATCACTAAAACAATATTGGCCAGTGCTTAAGCTGGCAAGCGCATCACTTCAACGGGTGTACCCCACAACAGGCTGGTCACCGACTGCGCTGATAACCCATCGGCGTTACTCCAGAACTCCGTTACGCCAGGCATCTTGTAAGAGTCATCTTTGAGCAAGTCTGCTTCTTGCAGACGGTGTTTCAAGTGCCGCGCGACTGCCGCTCCGGTATCGATAATGGCTACCTCCGGCCCGGCAAGCTCTTCAATCAGCGGTCGCACAAAAGGATAATGCGTACACCCAAGCACCAGGGTATCTGCACCAGCCTCGAGCAAAGGTTGGATATACTTTTCCAGTAATTGCCGTGTAGCAGCCGTTTGCAATTCCCCACGCTCAATACACTCTACCAGGCCAACGCAAGCCTGCGTTTCCACCCGCACCTGACGGCCGTAGCTCTCAAGCAAGGCGGCAAACTGCGCACTCTGCAGCGTACCACTGGTCGCAAGCACGCCGATCACGCCCGAGCGTGTGGCAGCAGCAGCTGGCTTAACCGCGGGCTCCATGCCAATAATCGGGATCGCATAACGGCTTCTTAGCTCGCTGATGGCCGCAGCCGTGGCCGTATTGCATGCCACCACCAAGGCCTTGGCGCCACGCGAAATGAGAAAGTCCGACAACTGGATGGCACGATCAATAATAAATGCCTGCGATTTGCTGCCATAAGGCGCATGCATGGAGTCGGCAGCATAGATCAGCGACTCCTGCGGTAGTGCCTGGCGAATATGGGCAAGCACCGACAAACCGCCAACGCCGGAATCAAAGACACCAACCGGGGAATCATGGCCGGCGGAAGATAAGGTAGCGACCACAGTAAAATATGTCGTGAAAAAATAATGAATCGCGCCAGTGTAGCTGAACTTGCAAAGGCGTGACACAGTCATTCAGCCGCGTACTACAATTCAGCCTTCTTCAGGAGATCATCATGGGCAATCGACTTAGTAAAATCTACACACGTACCGGCGATGAAGGCGATACAGGCTTGGGCGATGGCTCACGCATTGCCAAAGACAGCCTTCGGGTAAATGCCATGGGCACAGTAGATGAGCTGAATGCCATCATAGGCATCTTGCTGACAGAGTCACTACCCGCGGACATCGCCTCGCACCTGACGCGCATCCAGCATGACCTGTTCGATCTGGGCGGCGAACTCTGCATTCCTGGCCACAGCATGGTCAAGGCTGAGCGTGTAGATGACCTGGAACACACACTGGACGCGCTTAATGAGCATCTGAGTCCACTCAAGGAATTCATTCTTCCCGGGGGATCGCGCGCTGCCGCGTATTGCCACCTGGCGCGCACGGTCTGCCGCCGAGCTGAACGCGAGGTGGTCGAACTTTCCCGTACCGAACAAGTGACCCCCATCGCGCGCAGCTATCTGAATCGGCTGTCAGACTTGCTTTTCGTACTCTGCCGCTACCTCAACAAGGTGCAAGGTGTCGCTGATGTTTTATGGCAGAACGACAGCCGCCAATAAATACCCTATCAAGCACTAAAATTAAGAGCCAAGCCCAACAGATCTGTTGGGCTTTTATTTTGAGTTTAATATTCTTTTAAATTATAAAATTATAAAAACAAATTATTTTTTATTATTAAATTAGCTTGGTAAAGTGCGCAGCATTCGATTCATATTGCTGGAGCAACGTGCCATGTCCCAACCGTTCAATACCTCACTCTCTTCCGAGGTCGTACAGGAAATCCTGCGTGCCGTGGAGCAATTGCGCTTTGGCGCTGTAGAGATCACGGTACACGATGGTCGCGTCACTCAAATCGAGCGTCGCGAAAAAGTCCGCTTCGGCAATGAACAGCAAAAGTCCAAGCCTACTGCAACCGCAGCGGCCGCAATCTAGTTTAAAAATATCGATGACCTGACCGGACCGCCGGAAGCAATAAATTTACAGGGGCTCATCATGCAATTCAAAATCAACAAGATCACTTCCGCACTGCTCGCTAGCGGGCTTTTACTGGCCACGCACAGTGCATTCGCTGCCGATCCAGAAATCGAAGCATTGCGTCAAACCATTCTGGACCTTGATCAAAAGATCAAAGTCCTGGAGCGTAAAAATGAAATCGCTGCTGAAGAAGCAACCGCTAAAAAGAAAGAAACACCCGTCGTCGTAGCCGGCCCAACGGGTTTCGGTATCAAGTCTGCCGATGGTCAGTTTGAATACAGCCTGAAGGGCTTGATTCAGCTGGATTACCGTCACTTTGACAAGCCTGATCATACCGCAAATTCCGATGACGGCTTTACCGCTCGCCGTATCCGCCCCACATTCCAGGGCACCTTGTTTGGCAAATATGATTTCCGGTTCACCCCTGAGTTTGGTGAAACATTGAATAACAATGCAACATCACCATCCAGCAATAACTCGCGCGTCATTGATGCCTATTTCGATGCTCGCTTTGATCCAGCATTCAAAATCCGCGCTGGTAAATTCAAGCCGTTCGTAGGCTTGGAGCGCTTGCAAGGCGGCGGCGACATCAAGTTCATCGAGCGCAGTTATGTCAGCAACAACTTCCTGCCTAACCGCGGCCTGGGCGCCTCGATTTATGGCGATGTACTGGATAGCAAAGTGAGCTACGCAGTAGGCGTTTTCAACGGCACAGTAGATGGTGGCGAAGAAAACACACGCATCGACACTGACAATGACAAAGATTACACCGCCCGCATTTTCACTACCCCATTCAAGGGTAGCGATAGCGTGCTGGAAGGTCTGGGCTTCGGTATTGCCGGGACATACACCGACTCTGCCACAGGTGCATTGCCAAACTACAGAACCCCCTCGCAACAGCTAAACTTCTTCACATACACCACAGGTACCGTGGGTGATGGTAGTCGCGTACGCGTTTCGCCACAGGCTTACTACTACTACGGCCCATTCGGTGTGATTGCCGAATACGCCCGCACTTCCCAGGAAGTTCGCAATGCCGCAAATACTGTGCATGACACCCTGAAGAATAATGCCTGGCAGATCGCAGCCTCGTGGGTACTGACCGGCGAAGATGCTTCCTTCAAGAGCGTCAAGCCGAAGAACCCATTTGAAACCGGCAAGGATGGCTGGGGCGCATGGGAACTGGTGGCCCGCTACCAGGAAAACAGCATCGACAGCAGCGCATTCGGTACAGCCGCTTCTGGCGTGGCTGCACGTTTTGCCAACCCGACCACCAGCGCCAAGGAAGCAAAAACCTGGGGTATTGGTGTGAACTGGTACCTCAACCAATGGGTACGCCTGGCAACCAACTACGAGCAGACCAAGTTTGACGGCGGTGCTGGCACCTTTGCCAACATCCGCGACCGTGACGACGAGCGCATTCTGTTCAGCCGTTTGCAGTTCCAGTTTTAACCAGACAACTTGAAAGACAGGAAAATATCAATGAAAACGATTATTCAACATTTGCGTAGCGCTGCAGTAGCGCTTGCCCTGGCGGCGCCTCTGGCGGCGTCGGCGGCCGACGTCAGCCTGCTGAATGTGTCTTACGACCCAACCCGCGAACTGTATCAGGACTTCAACGCGGCATTTGCCAAATACTGGAAAGCCAAGACCGGCGACAATGTCACCATCAAGGCTTCACATGGCGGCTCTGGCAAACAAGGTCGTGCCATCATCGATGGCCTGGAAGCTGACGTTGCTACCCTGGCACTGGCGTATGACATTGATGCGCTGTACGAGAAAGGCAAGCTGATCCCAAAGGATTGGCAAAAACGCCTGCCACACAACAGCTCGCCTTACACCTCCACCATCGTATTCCTGGTGCGCAAGGGTAATCCGAAAAACATCAAGGATTGGGATGACATTGCACGCCCTGGCATCTCGGTCGTGACCCCCAACCCCAAGACTTCTGGCGGCGCACGCTGGAACTACCTGGCAGCATGGGCCTATGGTCAGCGCAAGTTTAACAACGACGAAACCAAGACCCGCGAGTTCATCGGCAAAATCCTGAAGAACGTGCCGGTACTGGATTCCGGTGCACGTGGTGCCACCACCACCTTTGTTGAACGTGGCATCGGCGATGTTCTGCTGGCCTGGGAAAACGAAGCCTTCCTGGCACAAAAGGAACTCGGTCCGGACAAGTTCGAAATCGTAGTGCCTTCGCTGTCCATCCTGGCTGAACCGCCTGTCACCGTGGTCGACAAAGTGGTCAACAAGCGTGGTACCCGTGCCGTAGCTGAAGCTTACCTGCAATACCTGTATACCGAAGAGGGTCAGGAAATTGCGGCCAAGAACTACTACCGCCCTACCCTGGAATCCGTAGCCAAGAAGTACGAAAAGAACTTCCCCAAGCTGAATCTGGTAACGGTGGATAGTGAATTCGGTGGTTGGCAAAAAGCGCAGAAAACGCACTTTTCTGACGGCGGTACGTTTGACCAGATTTACCTGAAGTAAACACACTTCCAACATCAGGGGCCTTCCGGACAAAATTCGGTGGCCCCTTTCAACAGGAGACTCTCACCATGAGTACAGCATTGATAGTAGGCGGCGACCAGATAGACGGCATTAAACAAGTGCTAGCCCAGCACGGCATTACCCGCATTGACCATTGGTCTGGGCGCAAAGTCGGCGATGGCAAGAAAACCATCCCACACAACACAGAACTCATTGTGCTAGTCACCAACTGGATCAGCCACACCTTTACCCACAAAATCAAGCAGACGGCAGCCAAACGTGGTGTGCGGATTGTCTACACGCCTAATGGTCCGGCTGCTCTGCAGGCCAGATTGGAAAAGCTGAATCTGGACAACCTGTCGGAGGGCGAATGTCCATCCGGCAAACATCACTGGGCCATCGCAGCCTGATCACCCTCAGCGCAACACCCCCGAACTGTCTTTTACTGCCGCAAAGGAGGCTCCCATGACCATCAAAGCCATTAATGTGCGCAACCAGCTACGGGGACGCATTGTTGAAATTCTCACCGGACCGGTATTATCCGAAGTGGATATAGAAACGGCTGGCGGCATTGTCACGTCGGTGATTACCACCCGTTCAGTCACCGAGTTGAATCTGCAAGTAGGAACGGAAGTGCTGGCGCTGATCAAGGCCACCGAAGTTTCCATCGCCAAGATATAAATCTCAGCGTTTAAATTAAGCAAAACAAAAAGCCGATGGCAATACGCCACCGGCTTTTTGTTTTGCTGCTTGATTTGTTTTGCTACTTGAGTAGCACAGCTGGAGAAGCTTGCTTAGCGGGTACGGGCCAGCTTTTGTAATACATCCACCATCACATCGACTTCCTGTGCGGTGTTGTAAAACGCCAGCGATGGTCGCACCGTCGTTTCCACACCAAAGCGACGCAGAATAGGCTGAGCGCAATGATGCCCGGAGCGCACGGCAATGCCCTCTTCGTTCAAGGCGGCACCGACTTCCTCACTCTTATACCCAGGCAAACTGAAGGACAACACGCTGGCCTTTTCACGTGCGGTACCAATCAGGCGCAAGCCCGGCACCTTGCACATGGCAGCCGTGGCATACACCAGCAAGTCATGCTCATACCGTGCAATGTTGTCGATACCCAGACGCTCTACATATTGCAGCGCCGCCCCCATGCCCACCGCATCGGCGATATTGCCCGTGCCAGCTTCAAACTTGGCGGGCGCTTCGTGATACACGGTTTTTTCAAAGGTGACATCCTGAATCATATTGCCGCCACCTTGCCATGCGGGCATCTCGGCCAGCACATCCGCTTTGCCATAGAGCGCACCAATGCCCGTCGGGCCAAACACCTTGTGACCAGAGAACACAAAAAAGTCACAATCGAGGGCCGTCACATCGCTACGCATGTGCGATACGGACTGCGCACCATCCAGCAGGACTTTTGCGCCAGCGGCATGCGCCATCTGGATCATTTCGCGGGCGGGCGTCACGGTACCCAGTGCATTGGAAACCTGGGTGAATGACACCAGCTTGGTACGTGAAGTCAGCAGCTTCTGGTATTCATCAAGCAATACCTGGCCACTATCATCCACGGGGGCCACACGCAGCCTGGCACCGGTTTCCTGACATAACTGCTGCCAGGGCACGATATTGGCATGGTGCTCCAGATGCGAAATCAGGATCTCATCTCCCTCGCGCAGATGCTTCTTGCCCCAGGTTTTGGCCACCAGATTAATCGCTTCGGTCGTCCCGCGCACAAACACCACATTATTGACCGAAGGTGCGTTGATGAATCGACGCACTGTTTCGCGCGCCTCCTCATACGCATCGGTAGCGCGCGCAGCCAACGCATGCGCGGCCCGGTGAATATTGGAGTTTTCATGCTGATAGAAATACGCCAGGCGGTCGATAACGACTTGTGGCTTTTGCGTGGTCGCCGCATTGTCCAGCCAGATGAGTGGACGGCCATTCACCTGCTCACGCAGAATCGGAAAATCCTTGCGGACCAGATTCGCATCAAAGGGAGGATGCGCCGAAGGTGCCAAAGCGCCGCCTTGCTGCACGCCAGGATTCAGTGAATTGACCGATGCACCCTGCAAAAAGTAATACGGACTGACCGCAGGCTGCGCGCTCGCCGTTGATGCAGGCGTACTCGACGGTGTCAGCAAGCCCTGCAGATCGCTCGCATAGGGAATCTCAACGCTGCCCAGCAAACGACTGATCTCCAGATCGCCGCCAAATGGCACGCTCAGTGCAGGTTGATATTGCCCAGCACTCGCTGTCGCCGCTGCACTTGCGATATCCAGTTGCGGCGGAACCAAGGATGGATCCGTTAACTGAATGCTTTCGAGTCCGACCGGAGAGGCATGTGGATGCGAAGTCACTGGAGCAGCAGGGCCTGGTGAGCCGGTACGAATCCCGGCTGCCTGGCCTGAGCTATCGGGCAAAGCAGTGGTGGTGTACACATCTGGCGTACTGCCAAAGGGCGCTCCTGCGGGAAAACCCTCGGCGTAAAGCTCATTGGCAATACGTGCCAGCTCGCTCACATCCAGGTGTCCGGACTCTGATGCGGCCCGGCCAACTGCCAGGCCCGCCGCCATGCGGGGATGCTCCCCCGGCAATGCAGCCAGAATGGCTTCCGGCTCAAAGGCCGAAAGATCGTTGAAGTTACTTGTAGTCATAGTAGTTGTCCACGCTGACATTCTCCAGCACGGCAATCGCATCATCGGTCAGCACAGCGACCGAGCAATACAGGGACACGAGGTAGGAAGCAATCGCCTTGTGGTTGATACCCATGAAGCGCACCGACAGGCCCATGCTTTGCTGACCTGGCAGATTAGGCTGATACAAGCCCACCACACCTTGACGGCTTTCACCCGTACGCAACAGCAGAATATTGGTTTTGCCCTTGGTGATCTTCAGCTTGTCGCAAGGAATCAGCGGAATACCACGCCATGTCAGGAACTGCGAGCCAAACATCGCCACGGTAGGTGGAGGCACGCCACGACGTGTGCACTCACGACCAAAAGCCGCAATTGCTTGTGGATGGGCCAGGAAGAAGGCTGGCTCTTTCCATACCTTGCTGATCAGCTCGTCGAGATCATCTGGCGTCGGAGCGCCAGTACGGGACTTTACCTTTTGCGAGTCAGCTACATTGTTCAGCAAGCCATATTCGGCATTGTTGATCAGTTCGCTTTCCTGACGCTCTTTGACTGTTTCAATGGTCAGGCGCAACTGTTCGCGGATCTGGTTGTGCGGGCTGCTGTACAGATCGGACACGCGGGTGTGTACATCGACCACGGTATTCACGGCGTTCAACACATACTCACGGCCCCATTCTTCGTAGTCAACAAAGGTGGCGGGCAACTCGCGCTCATCCTTGTTGGAACAATCCACTTCAATCGCATTCGGATTCTTGGCCTTGTTAACGCGATAGATACCAGCTTCTACAGGCACCCATTGCAGCAAATGCACCAGCCAGCGCGGTGTAATCGTGCTGAGCATGGGCACCGTTTTGGTGGCATTGGCTAGCGTACGGGCCGCTACATCTCCAAGTGCGGTTTGTCCTTCATGAATATCTGCCATTTAAATCTCCTGTCTAGTGTGGTTTAGTGTTTCAAGGGGTATAACAGGCCTAGCCGTATTGGGCAGGCCCAGAGGGATTGGCGCCTGGAATGGCATTGGCGGCCATCTGGCCTTCTGGCAGAGGCAGCACACCGCTGCGCATTTGCGCCTGGGTGATATTGCTGCCTGGTGGCACGCTGTGGGTCAGCCAGACATTGCCACCGATGGAGGAGCCGCGTCCGATGGTGATGCGGCCCAGTATCGTCGCGCCGGCATAAACGACGACGTCATCTTCCACAATTGGATGGCGTGCATTGCCTTTGATAAGCACACCACTTTCATCCGCAGGAAAGCGCTTTGCGCCCAAGGTCACTGCCTGATAAAGCCGTACGTGATTGCCAATGATGGTGGTCTCACCGATTACCACTCCGGTGCCATGATCGACAAAGAAACTGTCGCCAATCGTGGCGCCGGGATGAATATCAATGCCAGTACGTGAATGGGCAATCTCGGCAATCATGCGCGCGACGAGTGGCACACCCAGTTTGTAGAGCTGATGGGCAAGACGGTGGTGAATGATGGCGGTGATACCGGGATAGCACACGAGCACCTCATCGACGCTACGCGCAGCGGGATCGCCCTCATACGCTGCAAGAATATCGGTATCCAGGGTTTGGCGAATGCCGGGAAGCGCGGCAGCAAACTGACTGACGATGGCACGCGCTGAAGGCGCCTCCTCATCCGTGTTGTCAGACTCAAGAGTAGACGCAAATGCCAGCTCCAGCCGAATTTGCGTATGCAGGTCCTTTAATGCGACATCCAGGGTGTGGCCGACAAAATAATCGAGACCGTCTTCTTTCAAATCGGGCAAGCCGAGACGGTTGGGGAACAAGGCGGCGGCCAGGCCATCCACAATAGCCTCCAGCGCTTTGCGCGAAGGCAGTTTTGGCGGGTTTTGCCTGCGCTTGCGATGCTCCAGCGCATTCAGCCGCACCGTGCGAAGTGCATCCACAATACTGGCAATATCCCAATCAGCACCCGCTGGGGCGACTGTCAAATCCACTGCATCGGTCATCTCGTTATTCCCAAATTGGCGGCCCTAAAAAGCAAAAAAGCCAGCGGCCTCGGCATGAGGCGCACTGGCTTCCGGTTGTCCGGTCAGCAACTGGCTATAACAATCAGTTATAAGCTAATTCTATTTAGTTATTTAAAAAACCGCAAGGTTTATAGAAGTAAAGCTACGCTAAAAAATGCATTGTTTCATGACAAATTGAACGACTTATAATAAATTTTATGAATATAAATATATTTTTATATTCTTTTACATTATTACAATGGCTGATTATGATGGCGTCCATTCCAAATACAACATTCACGGAGTCCGCATGTTCAAGCGCATCGCCCTCATTGCCCTGCTGTTTTCACAATCTGCCTGGGCTGACACTACCCTGCTAAATGTCTCTTATGATGTGACGCGCGAATTCTATAAGGATTTCAACCCGGCATTTGCCAGCTACTGGAAGCAAAAAACCGGCGAGACGGTGACCATCAACCAATCCCATGGTGGCTCCAGCAAGCAGGCGCGTGCCGTGGCCGATGGCCTGGATGCGGATGTCATCACCATGAACCAGAGCAATGACATTGATATTTTGTACGAGCGCGGCAAGCTGATCCCCAAGGACTGGCAAAAACGCCTGCCTTATAACAGCTCCCCGACGGCCTCCACCACGGTATTTCTGGTGCGCAAGGGTAACCCCAAGAAAATTCAGGATTGGAACGATCTGGTGAAACCTGGGATTGCTGTCGTGGTACCGAACCCGAAGACATCCGGCAATGGTCGTTACAGCTACCTTGCCGCCTGGGGATATGCCGTGCGTAATGGCGCAGACGAAACCAAGGCCAAGGACTTTGTCGGCAAGCTGTTCCGCAACGTACCTGTGCTAGATACCGGCGGCCGTGGCGCTACCACGACCTTTGTGCAACGCGGCATTGGTGATGTCTTGCTGACCTTTGAAAATGAAGTGTTCCTGATCAAGAAGGAGTTGGGTAATGATCAATTTGATGTGGTGTATCCGTCATCCAGCATCCTCGCTGAAAATCCGGTAAGCGTCGTCGACAAAGTCGTCAACAAGCGCAATACCCGTGCAGTTTCTGAGGCATACCTGAATTACCTGTACTCAGAAGAAGGTCAGGAAATCGCAGCGCGCCACTATCTGCGCCCCAAGCTGGAGAGCGTGGCTGCCAAGCATAAGGCCGACTTCAAGGCGATAGACCTCTTTACGGTAGAAGACGTATTTGGCGGCTGGGCCAAAGCACAGAAAACGCATTTTGCAGATGGCGGCATCTTTGACCAAATTTACGCAAAATGAAGGAGCATCACTATGAGTATTCCCCCACAAGATCTGAGTTATCTTGAGACCCTGAAATCCCAACTGCGCGAATCGCTGCATCTGGACCTAGACGATTATGGCCTGGATGAGCTGTCACGCGGTGAGTTCAGCAATACCTTCCTGGGTATTCAGTTGCATACGGCTTTCCAGCCGATTTATGACAGCGAAGCAGGCGACCTGTTTGGCCACGAAGCTTTCCTGCGCCCGTCTCTGGGTGGCGTACAGGAAGTCAGCCCGCACTTTGCGTTTTACTACGCCGAGCAATCAGGCAAGCTGGTGAAGTTTGACCGCGTCAGCCGTACCTTGCACGTGCTGAATTTCCGCCAGCTGCATGCCGAAAACGGTCTGTTGTTCCTCAATGTGCACACCAAGCTGCTGGCGAGTGTAAATGCCCATGGCAAGGTGTTTGAGCGCATTCTGCACAGCAATTCGGTGCCGACCAACCGCGTGGTGATTGAGATTCAGGAAAGTGCAGTTGACCAGGAAAAGCCTCTGGTGGAAGCCGTGGAAAACTACCGCGATCGCGGCTACAAGATCGCGATTGATGGATTTGGCAGCAAGCATTCCAATCTGGATCGCTTGTGGACGCTCTCCCCTGATTTCGTGAAACTGGATATCCAGTTGATTCAGGAAGCGGAACGCAACCCACGCGTACGCAAGATCATCCCCAAACTGCTCGGCATCATCAGCGACCTGGGCACGCAACCAGTGATTCAGGGTATCGAAACGCAGACGCAATTTGATATTGCCATTGAATCGGGCGCCAGCCTGTTGCAAGGTTACTTCTTGGGCAAGCCAGTCACGGCAAAGGAACTGCAACCTGTGTCGGTTTTCAAGCCCACCATTCGCGTCGCCGCTTGATGCCCGTTTTTACCATTAACATCTCCTCCTCTGAACCGGTGTGCATGCCAGGCATGCCCCGGTCCTTTTTCACCGCATTCTAGTTATATCAATATAAAAACATAGTATTTTTACTATATAAGCCGATTTGTTACATTGACGGCCGATTCAAAGCAAAACTTATTGCAAAGACAACGACGATAAAAATGGCGAAAAGACACCACGTTCTACCTGGATTCAACCTCTCCCTCGGGTACACCATCCTCTATTTGAGCCTGATCGTGCTGATCCCGCTGGGGGCAGCATTCCTGAAAACCACCGAACTCAGCTTTGCCGAATTCTGGACCACCGTCACGGCGCCACGCGTGCTAGCCTCCTACAAGCTGACGTTTGGCGCCTCCTTGATCGGCGCCTTCATCAACGCGATATTCGGCCTGCTGACTGCCTGGGTGCTGGTGCGCTACACTTTCCCCGGCAAACGCCTGGTGGATGCTTTGGTAGATCTGCCCTTCGCACTGCCGACAGCCGTCGCTGGTATTGCGCTGACAGCGATCTATGCAGGCAACGGCTGGATAGGTTCATTGCTGGAACCGCATGGCATCAAGGTCGCCTTCACCCCATTGGGTGTAGTCGTCGCCCTCACCTTTATTGGCCTGCCGTTTGTGGTGCGCACGGTGCAACCCGTGCTGGAAGATCTGGAAGCGGAAACCGAAGAGGCCGCCGCCAGTCTGGGCGCCAACCGTTGGCAAACCTTCCGCAAGGTGATTCTGCCTGCGATCTGGCCTGCCCTGCTCACTGGTTTTGCATTGGCCTTCGCCCGCGCCGTTGGCGAATACGGCTCGGTGATTTTCATCGCCGGCAATATGCCCATGGTGTCTGAAATCACACCGCTGATCATCATCACCAAGCTCGAGCAATACGACTACACCGGTGCCACCGCGATTGCCGTGGTCATGCTGGTGATCTCCTTCATCCTGTTGCTGGCGATCAATGGCCTGCAGTGGTGGAGCAGCCAGCGTAACGCCAAATCCGCCGAATAACACATACCAAGTCAAAGGCAAGCACGCATGTCATCTACTGTTTCTCATCTCGGTCATTACCAGGCCAAGGTTGCCCGCAGCCGCGCCACCTCTGAACCAGCGTGGATACGCTGGTCATTGATCGCCATTGCACTGGCGTTCCTCAGCCTGTTCCTGTTCATTCCGCTGGCAGCGGTATTTACCGAAGCCCTGCGCAAGGGCTTTGAAACCTATATCGCGGCCCTGGTCGAGCCAGATGCGTTGTCCGCCATCAAGCTCACCGTGATCGCTGCGGTCATTTCCGTCCCCCTGAATCTGGTATTCGGTGTGGCAGCCGCCTGGGCCATTGCCAAATTCGACTTCAAGGGCAAAAGCGTGCTGATCACGCTGATTGATCTGCCATTTGCCGTATCGCCGGTGATTGCCGGTCTGATCTATGTACTGATCTTTGGGTTGCAAGGCTGGTTTGGCGAATGGCTGATCGATCATGATTACAAAGTGATTTTTGCCATCCCCGGCATTGTGCTGGCCACCGTTTTCGTCACCTTCCCGTTTGTGGCGCGTGAGCTGATTCCGCTGATGCAGGCGCAAGGCAAGGAAGAAGAAGAAGCCGCCCTGGTACTGGGTGCCTCCGGCTGGCAGATACTCTGGCGTGTGACCCTGCCCAATATCAAATGGGGCCTGCTGTATGGTGTCATCCTGACCAATGCCCGAGCCATGGGCGAGTTTGGCGCGGTGTCGGTGGTCTCTGGCCATATCCGCGGCCTGACCAACACCATGCCGCTGCATGTCGAGATTCTCTATAACGAATACAACTACGCTGCCGCGTTTGCCGTGGCATCGCTGCTGGCTTTCCTGGCGCTGGTCACCCTCGCACTGAAAACCTTCATCGAATGGCAATCCGCCCGCAGTGCACGCACTACCGAACAATCTTCTGAAGAATAAAAGAGGCCGCAATGAGCATCGCAATTCGCAATATCCATAAACGCTTCGGCAAATTCAATGCCCTGAACAACATCAACCTGGATGTTCCTACGGGTGAACTTGTGGCCTTGCTCGGCCCGTCCGGTTGCGGCAAAACCACATTGCTGCGCATTATTGCCGGTCTGGAAGCCGCCGATGAAGGCAGCATTCTGTTTCATGGCAATGACGCTACCAGCCGTGATGTGCGCGAACGCGAAGTCGGCTTTGTGTTCCAGCATTACGCCCTGTTCCGCCACATGACCGTGTTTGAAAATGTAGCCTTCGGCCTGCGCGTACGTCCACGCAAAACACGCCCATCCGAGGCTGAAATCCACCGTCGCGTGCATGCCCTGCTTGAGCTGGTACAGCTGGACTGGCTGGCTGGCCGCTATCCACCGCAGCTCTCTGGCGGTCAGCGTCAGCGTATCGCCTTGGCCCGCGCCCTGGCAGTGGAGCCCAAGGTATTGCTGCTGGATGAGCCATTTGGCGCGCTGGATGCCAAAGTGCGTAAAGACTTGCGTCGCTGGTTGCGTCGCCTGCATGACGAACTGCACATCACCAGCGTATTTGTGACCCACGACCAGGAAGAGGCGCTGGAAGTCGCCGACCGTATCGTGGTCATGAACCAGGGCAATATCGAGCAGATCGGCAGCCCGCAGGAGGTGTATGACAAACCGGCTTCGCCTTTCGTCTACAAGTTCCTGGGCAACGTCAACCAGTTCCATGGCCGTGTGCACGCCGGCAAGGCGCATATCGACACGCTCGCACTGGATATCGACGACCATCACGAGACCGACAACACGCCTGCCCATGCCTTTGTTCGCCCACATGATATTGAAGTGCTGCGCGAGCGCGGCACCCAGCCCGCATTCAGCGCCGTGGTCAACTATATCAATGCCATCGGCCCACTGGTGCGCATCGAGCTGCAGCGCCAGGACAACCAGAGCATCGTCGAAGCCGAGCTGACTCGCGAACGTTTCCGCGAGCTGGCCCTGCAACAAGGTGAAGCGGTGTATATCCAGCCGCGCAATGTCCGCGTGTTTCTGGATGTGCCCAATTAAACACACCAGCTAAACACCTGACCTGAATCCCAGGCCAACCAGACCACTGGAGGCTAGTACGCAAGTACTAGCCTCTTTTTTTTCGAGTCGCGCTATCAAAGCCGACCGCACATAACACCAATCAACAGGGAATCATCATGAGCAAATCACATCCGGTATTCCAGGCATTGTCTGCCTCTTCGTCTTCTTTACTATGGCTGGCTCTGGGCACAGCCATTCCCCTGCAGGCCCACGCCACCGATGGCTATTTTTCCCATGGCTATGGCGTCAAGGCACAAGGCGCGGGCGGCGTCGGCATTGCATTGCCGCAAGACACCTTGAGCATCGCCGCCAACCCGGCAGGCCTGGCCGCCATTGGCAATCGCCTGGACATCGGCGCCACCTGGTTCAGACCGGTACGCGATGCTGAAATCGAGGGCAGTACATTCCCCATCAATGGCAAGTACGACGGTAATGACACCAAGAACTTTCTGATCCCGGAGTTTGGTTACAGCAAGCAGCTGAGTGACACCACTACCATCGGTGTCGCCCTGTATGGCAATGGCGGCATGAACACCGACTACAAAAATGGCTTTCCCCTGTTTAATAACACCGGTAGCCGGGTAGGGGTCAACTTCATTCAGGCCTTCGTCACGCCCACCATTGCCTGGAAACTGAGTCCGACCCAATCCATAGGTATCGGCCTCAACCTGGCCTATCAGCGTTTTGAAGCCAAGGGCCTGCAAAACTTTGCCAATAGCTCCTTTTCATCATCGCCGGACCATGTCACCAATAAAGGCGCAGACAGCTCCTACGGCGCAGGCCTGCATCTTGGCTGGCAAGGCAAGATCAACGACCAGGTGACCCTGGGTGCGCATTACCAGACCCGCACCTACATGACCAGGTTTGACCGCTACAAAGGCCTGTTTGCCGAACAGGGCGATTTTGACATTCCCGCCAACTTTGGCGTGGGCATTGCCGTCAAGGCCACCCCTGCGCTCACGCTGGCGGGCGACATCCAGCGCATACGCTATAGCGAGGTCGATGCGGTCGGCGCCAGCATCGCCAACTTCTTTACCGCGCAACTAGGTACGGATAACGGCGCAGGCTTTGGCTGGAAAGATGCCACCGTCTTCAAACTGGGCGCGCTGTATGCCTACAGCGAACAACTGACCCTGCGCGCAGGTTACAACCACGTCAACCAACCCATCCCCAGCAGCCAGACCTTGTTCAATACGCTGGCCCCGGCAGTGGTGGAAGACCATGTCTCCCTTGGCGCCACCTGGAAATTTGCCAATAGCAGCGAGCTGTCATTCAGCTATACCCATGCCTTTGAAAACGAAATCAAGGGTAGTGGCTCCATTCCTGCCGCGTTTGGGGGTGGCGACGTCAACCTCAAGATGTACCAGGATTCGCTGGGCGTTGCTTACAGCTGGGCACTGTAAAAAGCATGGACAAGGTGTGCGGACAGATGGCGTGCTTTGGCCTAGAATAGCCGCCATCCGCCGTCCCTTTATTTAGGAACCCTCATGATAGCCTGGGCAAACTTCACCCCTGTCCCCGCCTTTGTTGGCGGCTTGCTGATTGGCGTGGCCGCCGCCATGCTGATCCTCCTCAACGGCCGCATTGCCGGGGTAAGCGGCATATTGGGCCGCCTGCTGCAAGGCTGGGGCAAGGAAAGCGCCTGGTCCCTGCTGTTTGTATTGGGCCTGGTGTTGGCGCCATGGTTTTACAGCCTGGCAGCCCCACTGCCGGAAGCCCAGATAGAAGCAGGTCATGCGCGCCTCATCATCGCCGGTTTGCTGGTCGGCATAGGCACACGCCTGGCTTCGGGCTGCACCAGCGGGCACGGCGTATGCGGCCTTTCACGGCTGTCATTGCGCTCCCTGGCGGCGACCATTACCTTCATGCTGGCAGGCATCGTCACTGTGTCTGTCATTCGCCACCTGCTGGCATAAGCTTCCCTGACTGGACAACCACCATGCGCTTATTGACCGCGTTTGTTTCCGGCCTGATCTTCGGACTGGGCCTCATCATTTCCGGCATGACCAACCCAGCCAAGGTCATCGGCTTTCTGGATATTTTCGGCCATTGGGACCCTTCGCTCGGCCTGGTGATGGGCGGTGCCATCCTGGTCGGCGTGTTTGCATTTGCTTATGCCAAATCGCGCAAAACCAGCTTATTAGGCAATACCATGCAGTTGCCCACCAGTCAGGAGATTGATAAAAAACTGCTGGGCGGCAGCCTGCTGTTTGGCATCGGCTGGGGGCTGGCTGGCTACTGCCCAGGCCCGGCCATTGCCAGCCTGTTGAGCGATTACACCCAGCCCCTGATTTTCACCGCCGCCATGCTGGGCGGCATGTGGGTCAGCAGCAAACTTTCCTGAGAGCCATCCCCCTCGCGAACCGGCGCGCAGGAATTAGCCTGCGCTGCCAACATATCCGCAACACCTTAGGCTATAATCGCATCATTTAGCGCTTCTGGACCTCAGGCTAAACTTCATAATGATCAGAAAACTGCTGCAACGCGTTTTTAAAGGCTCACCCTCTTCCCCCAAAGCTGGCACGCGTACCGCTAAAACCAGCGGTTCCGTCAATCGCATTCCGGTCAAGACGCATAAAATCAACCGCAAACTGCTGAGTACAGGGGCTATCAAAACCACCGAAGGCCTGCAAAAAGCCGGGTTTGAGGCATTCATCGTCGGCGGCGCCGTGCGCGATCTGCTGCTGAAAAAGCGCCCCAAGGATTTTGATGTCGCGACCAATGCCACGCCCGAGCAGGTAAACCGCGTGTTCCGTCGCTCGCGCATCATTGGTCGGCGCTTTCGCCTCGTGCATGTCCTGTTTGGTGATGAAACGGTGGAGGTATCCACCTTCCGCGGCAGCCACCTGAATGACGATGGCGATGCCAAGATTGCCGACAGCGGCCGCATTCTGCGCGATAACGTATTCGGCAGCCAGGAAGACGATGCCCTGCGGCGCGACTTTACCGCCAACGCCTTGTATTACGATCCCTCCAGCGAAGATGTGCTGGACTTTCACCATGGTTACGAAGATATCCAGGCCGGCATCCTGCGCATGATAGGTGACCCGGTCACGCGCTACCGCGAAGACCCGGTGCGCATGCTGCGCGCCATCCGCCTGTCGGCCAAGCTCGGCCTCAAGCTGGATAAAGCCACCGAAGCGCCTATCCCCAAACTGGCTGACGAACTGCAGGAAGTCCCCGCTTCGCGCCTGTTTGATGAAATGCTCAAGCTGTTCCTTTCCGGCCATGCCATGGAAAGCGTCAAGGCCTTGCGTCAGCATGGGCTGCATCATGGCTTGCTGCCTCTGCTCGATGTCGTACTGGAACAGCCCATGGGTGAGCGTTTTGTCACGCTGGCGCTGAAAAATACCGATGAGCGCGTGCTGCAGGACAAGCCAGTGTCGCCCAGCTTTCTGTTTGCCACACTGCTCTGGCATGAGGTTCTCACCGCCTGGCAGCAATATCAGGACAATGGCGAGCGCCCTATCCCTGCGCTGCATCTCGCCATGCATGAGGTGTGCGACATTCAGGCGGAGAAACTCGCCATACACAAGCGCTACAGCACCACCATGAAGGAAATCTGGGGCATGCAGCCGCGCTTTGAGCAACGTTCGGGCAAGCGTCCCTACGCATTGCTGGAGCATCCACGTTACCGTGCCGCTTATGACTTCCTGCTGTTGCGCTGCGAGTCAGGCGAGTTACCCATGGAACTGGGCCAATGGTGGACTGACTTTGCCAATACCGATGGCGAACAGCGCAGCACCATGCTGCAGCCTGCCACCGCCGAACCCAAGAAACGTCGCCGCCGTTCACGCAAAAAACCGGCGGCCAAACCTGAAGCGGCATGAGTCGCGCCTTTGTAGCACTGGGCAGCAACCTCAAGGATCCGCAAGCGCAGGTGAGTTCGGCGCTAACCGCGCTGAACACCTTGCCAGAGACGCAGGTGGTTCGCCCTTCATCGCTTTATCGCACCGCGCCTGTGGGTTACGACAACCAGCCTGATTTCATCAACGCGGTTGCCGAGGTAAACACCACGCTGACGCCGATTGCCCTGCTGCGCGCCCTGCTGGCACTGGAAAACCAGTACGGCCGCGAGCGGCCTTTCCCCAATGCGCCGCGCGTGCTGGACCTCGATCTGCTGCTATATGAAGATGTGCAGATGCAGACCACCGAGCTGACGCTGCCGCATCCGCGCATGCATGAACGTGGATTTGTCATGCTGCCGCTGGCCGAGATTACGCCTGAGCTCAGGATCGGGCAATACGGCACGGCCAGCGAGCTGGCTAAAGCTTGCGGCGATCAAGGCGTTATCAAAGTAAAGGCTGAAGGTTAGCACCATGAGTTTGATCGACAAATTTCCCTATATCGTCATTGAAGGCCCGATAGGCAGTGGCAAAACCACGCTTGCGCGCAAGCTGGCAGATAAATTCTCCGTCAATTTGCTGCTGGAAAATGCCGAGAGCAATCCCTTCCTGCCGCGGTTTTATCTGGATGCGCCACGTTACGCTTTGCCTACGCAGCTATTCTTTCTATTTCAGCGTTGCGAACAAATCCGCGACCTGAGCCAGCGCGACCTGTTTGGCAAAGCCACCATCGCCGATTTCTTTCTGGAAAAAGACCCGCTGTTTGCCCGCATGAATCTGGATGACGAAGAGTTTGCCCTCTATCGCCAGATCTACCAGCACCTGCAAGTGCAGGTATCGACGCCTGATCTGGTGATCTACCTGCAAACCCCCGTCGATGCGCTGGCTGAACGCGTCAATCAGCGCAATATCAGCTATGAGCAGGAGATTCCGCGCGAATACCTGAAGCGGCTGGCCGATGCTTACAGCGAATTTTTCCACCAGTACGATGCCGCGCCCGTGCTCATCGTCAATAATGAAAATCTCGACATCACCAAGCGCGAAGGTGCGCTGGACCTGCTGATCGAGCGCACCTTGCAGATGCGGGGCCGTCGCGAATTTTTCAACCCCAACCTGGAATAGGCGTGACCGTACACGATTTACAGACCATGGCAGCGCGCGGCGAAAAAATCGCCATGCTGACCTGCTATGACGCCAGCTTTGCCAAGCTGATGGAAGCCGCTGGCGTGGATGTGCTGCTGGTCGGCGATTCACTGGGCATGGTATTGCAAGGCGCAACCGATACCCTGAGCGTGAGCATGCAGGATATGGTCTACCACACCCGCAGCGTAGCCGCCGGTAGCCGCCACACCCTGATCATGACCGACATGCCATATGGCAGCTATGAAAGTAGCCCCGAAGAAGCGCTGGATAACGCCAGACAATTGATCGCCGCGGGTGCCCATATCGTCAAGATCGAAGGCGGCGGCCACATGGTGGCGACAGCCCGCCATCTGGTCGCGCATGGCATACCGGTGTGTGCGCATCTGGGCTTCACCCCGCAATCTGTCAAGCAGCTGGGCGGCTACAAGATTCAAGGCAAAACCGAAGATAGCGCCAGCCAGATCATGGCGGATGCCGAGGCCATGAGCGCAGCAGGTGTATGCCTGGTATTGATGGAAATGGTGCCCGCCGCGCTGGCTGCCGAAATTACCCGGCGCATTGCCGCGCCCACCATAGGCATAGGCGCAGGTGCGGACTGTAGCGGCCAGGTGCTGGTGATTCAGGATCTGCTGGGCATTTACACCGGACCGGCTGACAAAGATCCGGGCAGCTTCAAATCGCCGCGTTTCGTGCGCAATTTTCTGCAGGAAAGCACCAGCATTCAGGAAGCCGTTAGCCGTTACGTGCAGGCGGTCAAATCCGGCGAATTCCCCTCCGTGGCCCACGCTTACTAAGCCTGGCCATTCTCCATCGAGCATTTATGGACATCCTACACAGCGTTACCGAACTCCGCGCCCGCCTCGCTGGCGAAACCCGCATCAGCTTTGTGCCCACCATGGGCAATCTGCATGATGGGCACATCCATCTGGTCAACCTGGCGCGCCAACATGGCGACTGTGTGGTCGTCAGTATTTTCGTCAATCCGCTGCAGTTTGGCCCCAACGAAGATCTGGACAACTACCCACGCACGCTGGAGCAGGATTGCGCCCGGCTGCAAGCGGCCGGTGTCGATGTCGTGTTCGCGCCCTCGGTCAGCGAGATGTACCCCACCGCGCAAACCATGACCATCAGCGCCCCGCCTATCGCCGACAGCCTCTGTGGTGCCAGCCGCCCCGGCCATTTTTCCGGGGTCGCCACCGTGGTGATGAAGCTCTTTAATCTGGTACAGCCGCAAGTCGCCATATTCGGTAAAAAAGATTACCAGCAGCTCAGCGTCATTCGCGAGCTGGTGCAGCAATTCAATCTACCAATCAGCATCATCGGCGGCGATACCGTGCGCGAGGCCGATGGCCTGGCCATGAGCTCACGCAATGGCTACCTCAGCCCGGCGCAACGGCAAGAGGCCAAGCGCCTGCATGCTGCATTGCAGCTGGTAAAGCAGGCTATCCAGAAAGGCAATCATGATTACCCCGCCATCTGCGAGCAGACGCGCCAGTATTTGACGCAGCTCGGCTGGATCGTTGATTATATTGAGGTGCGTGCTGCATCTACCCTGCAGCCTGCTACCGCCAAGGATACCCAGCTGGTCGCACTGGCCGCGGCCCGCCTGGGCAAAACGCGGCTGATCGACAATCTGGAATTTGGCGCAAGCCACCAGGCTTGATGTATCGCAGCCGGCCGCGGCCAAAGCGGGCTGGTCGCGCTAACCCTCTCACCCGGGAGCTCACCATGCGTTTGCTGGCATTGGTTTTAAGCAGTCTGCTCTTGCTCAGCCATATGGCGGAGGCAGGCCCCCTGCGCGACCTGATCAACAAGCGCGCCGATGCCCGCAGCAGCGAGATGGAAGAGGAAGATGCCGCAGACGGCAGCACAGCACTTCCCGCAGGCGTAAAGCTACTGGCCGACATTGCCTACGGCCCGGACAAGCTGCAAAAAATGGATGTGTATCTGCCGCCGCCATCCGCGCAGGCGCCCACTGCTCAAGCCCCGATCATTGTCATGGTGCACGGCGGCGCCTGGCGCATAGGCGACAAAACCCACAGCAAGGTAGTCACCAACAAAATAGCCCGCTGGGTTCCCAAAGGCATCATCCTCGTCTCGCTCAACTACCGCATGCTGCCCGACACTGCGCCCCTGGCACAAGCTGAGGATGCCGCCCTCGCCCTCTCGGTGATCCAGCAAAAAGCGCCCGGCTGGAAAGGTGATTCCGGCCAGCTCATTCTGATGGGCCATTCCGCAGGCGCGCACCTGGTGAGCCTGCTTTCATCACAGCCGTCCATCGCCACCGCCTTCGGCGCCAAGCCCTGGCTGGCAACCATCTCGCTGGATAGTGCCGCACTGGATGTCCCCACCATCATGCAGCGCCGTCACCCACGTTTTTATGACCAGGCCTTTGGCAAAGACGCCAACTACTGGCGTGCCACCTCCCCGCTGCAGCAGCTCACCCAGCAGTCACTTCCCCTGCTTGCCGTATGCTCCACCCAGCGTCGGGACAACCCCTGCGAACAGGCCTATGGCTATCAGCGCCGGGCGCAGGAACTCGGGGTGCGCGTTGAGGTGCTGGAGCAGAATCTCAACCATGGCGAGATCAATGGTCAACTTGGCCTGGAAAACCCCTATACCAGGCGCGTGGAAAAATTTATATCCGCGCAATCCGCAGGCCTATCTGAAAAACTGGGCAGCAAGCCCTAGCCCTCCTGCAAGGCGGCATCCGCGCCATTCATGATGCGGCGATCATCAGGGGCAAGGCCGCGTTTGTCGGCGCCGCGCTAAAAACTTCGTTTATTCAGCGTGTTGTTTACCTTATAATGATCGGCCGAATTGAACAAACCCAGACCAACCATGCAAAGAACCATGCTCAAATCCAAATTGCACCGTGTGCGCGTGACGCACTCGGAGCTGGACTATGAGGGCTCCTGTGCGATTGACGAGGCATTGCTCGACGCCGCCGATATTCGCGAGTACCAGCAGATCGACATTTACAACGTCAACAATGGCGAGCGCTTCACCACCTATGCCATTCGTGCCGAGCGCAACTCGGGCGTGATCTCGGTCAATGGCGCAGCTGCACGCAAGGCAAGCCCTGGCGATTTGCTGATCATTGCGACCTATGCCACGTACAGCGAAGTTGAGCTGGAAAAATTCAAGCCCCAGCTGGTGTATGTTGATGCGCAAAACCGCATCAAGGACCAGCGTCAGGCAATCCCCGTACAAGTATCTTCACAGGCCGCCTGAATGTTAGAACTAGAAGCAATGAAACTGGCCGTCATCGACGCGCTGGAAGATATCAAAGCCTTTGATATCACCGTGATGGACGTGCGCAAGCTGACCTCCATGACCAATTACATGATCGTCGCCAGCGCCAATTCCACGCGCCAGGCCAAAGCGGTTGCAGATAACGTGCGTGAAAAGCTGCGCGAAAAAGGCGTGCCACTGCGTGGTACCGAAGGCGAAAAAGAAGGCGAATGGGTGCTGGTTGATCTGGACGATATCGTCGTTCACATCATGATCCCGACCGCCCGCGCCTACTACAATCTGGAACAGCTCTGGGGCGAAACCGAGAGCCGTCGTTCCGCCTCCCAGGCCAGCAACGCCTGAGTCTTTCCCCTTGAAACTGCGTATTCTCTCGGTCGGCCACAAAATGCCCGACTGGGTTGAAACAGCCTGCAGTGAATACCTGAAGCGCATGCCGCGCGAAGCAAGTGTCGAGATTGTTGAAATCAAGCCTGACAAGCGCGCCTCTGGCAAAAATGCCGAGGTAGTGCAGGAAGCGGAAGCCAAGCGCATTCTGGAAGCCGTGGGCAAAGACTATCTGATCGCCCTCGATGAGCGCGGCCAGGAAGTGACCACGGTGCAGCTCGCTGCCCGCATGGAAACCTGGCTGACCAGCGGGCGGGATATTGCCCTGGTCATTGGCGGCGCCGACGGTTTGCATGCCAGCGTCAAATCGCGTGCCGACTGGTTGTGGGGCTTGTCCAAACTTACCCTGCCTCATGGCATGGTGCGCGTATTGCTGGCCGAGCAACTTTATCGCGCCTGGACAGTCATTCAGCATCATCCTTACCACCGCGAATAGCGGGCACTCTCCTTATGACAACCTCGTCCTACGCCCTGGTCTGGTTTCGCCGCGACTTGCGCGACTTTGACCACGCCGCGCTCTACCATGCCCTGAAAGCGCATACGCATGTCTATTGCGCCTTTGTGTTTGATACCGACATTCTGGATGCCCTGCCAGACCGCGCCGACCGCCGGGTCGAGTTTATCTGGGAAAGCGTACGTGAGTTGCAACAGGCCCTGCGATCACAAGGCGGGGATCTTATTGTGCTGCATGCCTGTGCCAAAGAAGCCATCCCGGCATTGGCCGTTAAACTCAAGGCCAGCGCGGTTTACAGCAATCGCGACTATGAGCCTGATGCCGTCGCGCGCGATGCCGAGGTAGCAGCCAAGCTCGCCAGCCACGATATTGCGTTTCATCAGTACAAGGATCAGGTGATTTTTGAACAGGATGAGGTGCTGACGCAGGCAGGCAAACCTTATGGCGTATTCACCCCCTACAAAAATGCCCACCTGAAAAAGCTCAATGACTTTTATCTGCAAGCCTATCCGGTAGATCGCTATCGTCAGCATCTGGCCGCTGCTGACAAAACGGACATGCCGACTCTGGAATCCATGGGCTTTGCCCGTACCAATCTGGCGGAGATGAAATTACCCACCGGCATGTCCGGCGGCCAGCAGCTGTTTGCGGAATTTCAGGAGCGCATGGCCCGCTACAAGGACGCGCGGGATTTTCCCGCCGTCAAAGGCCCTTCGTATCTATCGGTGCATTTGCGCTTTGGCACGGTGTCCATCCGCCATCTGGCGCGCACCGCCTGGCAACAACACAATGCGGGCGCGGAAACCTGGCTGAATGAACTGATCTGGCGCGATTTTTATTTCCAGGTATTGCATCACCATCCACAGGTAGCCGCTGGCCGGGCTTTCAAGCTGGAATTTGATGCGATTGCCTTCCCCAACCAGCAGGCACTGTTCGATGCATGGTGCGAAGGCCGCACCGGTTATCCGCTAGTGGATGCCGCCATGCGCCAGCTCAACCAGACCGGCTACATGCACAATCGCCTGCGCATGGTCACCGCCAGCTTTCTGGTCAAGGATCTGCTGATCGACTGGCGCTGGGGCGAACGTTATTTTGCCGAACGATTGATTGACTTTGATCTTGCTGCGAATAATGGCGGCTGGCAGTGGGCGGCCTCGACCGGCTGCGATGCCCAGCCCTGGTTCCGCATTTTCAACCCCGTCACGCAATCCGAAAAATTTGATGCGCAGGGCAAATTCATCCGCAAATATGTACCGGAATTGGCAGCCTGCCACGAGAAGGAAATTCACGCGCCGTGGTTGATGCCACCCTTGCGCCAGCAGAGTCTGGGCTTGGTCATCGGCAAAGACTATCCCGCGCCTGTGGTAGAGCATAGCGTGCAGCGTGAAAAAGCGCTGGCGCTATACAAAAACGCCTCTGCCACCCAAGCGCCTGAGCGTTAATCGCCCAGCGAGCGCAACGATTTTCCACTGAAGAGATTGCGCTCGATGCGCTCCAGCGATACGCCACGCGTTTCCGGCACCAGCAGCAGAGTCAGCAAAATAAACAGCAGATTGCACCCGGCGTAGAACCAGAAGGTATGGGCACTGCCCAGCACATTGAGCATGGTGAGGAAGGTCGCACCAACCACCATATTGGCAATCCAGTTGGTGAAGGTGGACACGGCAATACCAAAATCACGGCCGCGCAAGGGCTGTATCTCGGAACACAACACCCAGACCAGCGGACCGGCAGACATGGCAAAGCCGGTGATAAAGATCAGCAGCATCGCCACCGCCGCCATCTGCTGCGCCTGGCTATCTATGCCGATATGCATCAGCAGGCCCAGCACGCCTATGCCCAGGCCCATGGTCAAAAAGCCGACATAAAGCACCGGTTTGCGACCCCAGCGGTCCACCAGCGCAATGGCAATAAAAGTGGCCAGCACATTGGTAAGCCCCACAATCACCGTGCCCCACATCTGGGCCACCGGGTCGTTAAAACCCGCCAGGTCAAAAATGCGCGGCGCGTAGTACATGACCACATTCATGCCGGTCAACTGCTGCATGATCTGCAACAGCATGCCAAGATATACGGCCCGGCGCACGTGCCGGTTGGCAAAGAACAAGCCCCAGCCCTGCTGTTTTTGCGCGAGCTGCTGGCGGATTTCATCCAGCTCGTGTTCAACCTCGGTTTCATTGACACGCAACTGCTGCAAGACGCGGCGGGCATGCGCTTCACGTCCGCGCAGCATGAGCCAGCGCGGACTGCGCGGCAGCAATAAAACCCCGAAAAAGAGAATCACGGCCGGGATGGCAATAATGCCCAGCATCCAGCGCCATGCGCCGCTATAACTGAAGAAGGTATTGGAAAGAAAGGCCAGCAGAATGCCGAGCGTGATCATGAGCTGATAAAGCGAGATCATGGAGCCGCGCACCTTGCCAGGCGCGATTTCGGACAAATACAAAGGCGCGGTAAACGAGGCAATACCCACCGCCAGCCCCAGCAGCACGCGCGCCAGTATCAGCGGAACTGGCCCCCAGGCGAGCGCGCATAACAACGAGCCCACCACAAACAGCAATGCGCCCAGCAACAGGGAATATTTTCGCCCGAGACGGTAGGATAACCAGCCCGCAGCCAATGCGCCGAAGGCGGCGCCAAACATCATGGAACTGACGATCCATTCCTGCACCTGGTCGGGCACATCAAACTCGCGGGCAATAAACGGCAGCGCACCGGAAATCACCCCGATATCGAGTCCGAACAACAAACCCGCCAGGGCACCTAGCAGGCCGGTCATGAACACCTTGCGCCTTACCTGCGTGGCATGACGGCTGGTAGCAGAGAGTATTTCGCTCACACAACAACTCCTGTGCCGGGATGATGCCGCATGTTAGCATGGGCTGCGTCAAAAGCTTCTGAACAAAGCGCGCTTTCCAGAGTCATTCAGACAACATTCGTAAACCTACAGGAGTCTTTATGTCACACAATCAAGCCGCCATTGAAGCCATTGCCGACCGTTTTACCGAACTGGTGCAGCAAGCCTTTGATAACGCCTATGAAGTCAACGATACCGACACCACCTTCAGCGAGTTTGTGGAAGAGCTGTTCGAAAACATTGAACAGGTATTCTCTGAACATGTCGCCACCGAGGTGCTGCAATTTACCGACAAAGAAGTCGAAAGCTATAACGGCGGCAGCGGTCTTTATCTGGACGACATTCAACCCCTGCTGGACGATGATGAAGACGACGAAGAAGTCGAGGATGATTACGACGACGAGACCGAGCACTAAATCGTACGCCGGTGCTTTTGTTACTCGGCGCTGAAATAGTCCTGCACACGCTCAACCTCATGGCGCGAGCCCAGAATCACCGACACGCGCTGGTGCAAGGCATGCGGCACAAGCTCCAGCAAACGCTGGCGTCCTGTGCTGGCCAAGCCACCAGCCTGCTCCACCAGCATCGCCATGGGGTTGGCCTCATAGAGCAACCGTAACCTGCCGCCCTGTGCGGCATTTTTATTGTCCATGGGGTACATGAAAATGCCGCCGCGCAACAGAATACGGTGCACCTCAGCCACCATGGACGCTACCCAGCGCATATTGAAATCCACACCGCGTGGCCCGCTGGCACCCTGCACGCACTCGTCTACATACCGCTTGATGGCGGGCGGCCAATGGCGCTGGTTGGACATATTGATGGCAAATTCGCGGCTATCATCAGCTATCCGCATTTGCGGATGCGTCAGCATGAATTCACCAGTGCCATGATCCAGCGTAAACCCATCCACCCCACTCCCGGTCGTGATCACCAGCATGGTAGAAGAACCATACAAGGCATAGCCCGCGCATACCTGCTGCACACCGGGCTGCAAAAAGTCTGCCAGTTGCGGCTGGACGACGCCTTCCGGGCAACGCAATACCGAAAAAATGGAGCCCACTGAAATATTGACGTTCACATTCGATGAGCCATCCAGGGGATCAAACAGCAACAAATACCGGCCATGTACTCCCTCCGGCATCAGGTATGGATCGTCCATCTCTTCGGAGGCCATGCCAGCCAGCAATCCACTTGCCTGATTACTTTCCAGGAAAATCGTGTTGGCAATCACATCCAGCGCTTTTTGTACTTCACCCTGCACATTCTGGCTGCCGAGGTCGCCCATGGTGCCCAGCAAGGCCCCCTGATTGACCGCCTGTGCCACGCGCTTGCAGCTGGTGACAATATCGTTAAGTATCAGCGTCAGTTCACCGGTCGCCCCGGCATGCTGCTGCTGGGCGCGCGTCAGGTAGTGTTGTATGGTCATCAATGACATGCGACAAGGTTCCTTGAATAGACAATAATGAGCGGCACTCACCAGCAAAAAGGATCACCCGGGGTGCAGTGACCATTCTCGTCACCAGTGTCAGATTTTCGCAACTGAATCTCTGGTGAAGCACAGCAAAAAAGTGGACAATGCACAGGCCGTCGGTTAAAGTCCGATGTGGTTTCCGGCCCGGGCCGGTCGTCCAACGCAATAATATCAATCATACAGTTTGGAACAACGCATGCGCACCAAATCATATGCCGTCATTGCCAGCCTCGTCTTGGCCTCCCTGTTATCAGGCTGTGCCTCGCAAGCCAACAAAGACCCGCTCGAAGGCCTCAATCGTGGCGTTTACAAATTCAACGACACCGCTGACAAAGCCGTCATCAAGCCAATCGCAGGGGCATACAAGGCCGTGATGCCATCTCCCGTGCGCTCTGGCGTAAGCAACTTCTTCAACAACCTGGGTACCTTTGTATCCGTGATCAACAATCTGTTGCAGTTCAAGATTGATAATGCCATGAGCGAAGCTGGCCGCTTCGTCATCAACAGCACCTTCGGTATTGCTGGTCTGATTGATGTAGCATCCAAAGACGGTATTGAGCGTCACCCTGAAGACTTCGGTCAAACCCTGGGTTACTGGGGTGTAGGCAATGGCGCCTATCTGGTGCTGCCTTTCCTCGGCCCAAGCACACTGCGCGACACTGGCGGTCTGGTCGTCGACACCGTGGCCTTTGATCCGATCAGCTACGTAGACAATCCACGCACACGTAACCAGGCGCGTCTGCTGAACCTGATCGACAAGCGTTCACAATATCTGCCAGCGAGTGACTTGCTGGACGATGCAGCACTGGACCCATACGCCTTCATGCGTGATGCCTACCTGCAACGTCGTGCCAACCAGATCAATGATCACGTCACCGCAACCGATGACGACGATGATGATCTGCCACAGCCTAACGTGAATGGCGACAAGAAATAAGTCAGACCTGATCTGACCCAGCAAAAAGCCCGGCATGCCGGGCTTTTTGTTTGTCTGGATACTTGCTTTCCCTGCTTGCGGGCAAGAACCTGCGCTTAATCCCCCGCCACCGTCATCTGCTCAATCAGGATAGAGCCAACCTGCTTGGAGCCCTGCACCAGCACATCATTACCGATGGCTACGATCTGCATGAACATATCGCGCAGATTGCCGGCAATGGTGATTTCTTCTACTGGATGAACAATCACACCATTCTCTACCCAGAAACCGGCAGCGCCACGCGAGTAATCGCCTGTCACCATATTGATGCCGTGCCCTAGCAACTCGGTCACCAGCAAGCCGGTACCCATTTGGCGCAGCAAGCCATTCAGATCTTCGCCAGGCTTGCCTTGCTGGCTCACCAGCAGATTATGGTTGCCACCGGCATTACCTGTGGTTTGCATGCCTAATTTACGCGCGGAATAACTGGAAAGCACATAGCCCTGCAGCACACCGTTTTCCACCAGCATGCGGGACTTTGTGGCAACGCCTTCGTTATCAAACGGGGCACTGGCGAGTGCGCCGCGAATATGCGGCTGCTCGCTGATATTCACAATTGATGACATCACCGGCTTGCCGAGAGAATCCAGCAAAAACGATGACTTGCGATACAGACTGCCGCCAGAAACAGCGCTGATCAGATGTGAAATCAGGCCGGATGCCAGCGAGGCATCAAACAGCACCGGCACTTGCGCGGTCTTGATGCGGCGGCAGCCCAGGCGACGCACGGTGCGTTCCCCTGCCAGTTGGCCAATGTTTTTCGGGCTATCGAGCCAATCTGCGTTGCGGGCCGTGCTGTACCAGTAATCACGCTGCATGGCATCGGCTTCTTCGGCGATCACCGAGCAACTGATGCTGTGCCGTGAACTCAGGTAGCCGCCGGAAAATCCATGGCTATTGGCATAGGAGAACAGGCCTTCATAGGTAGAGACAGAAGCCCCTTCCGAATTGGTAATGCGCTTATCCACTGCACGCGCCGCATCTTCACATTCGGTAGCCAAACGCACGGCATCATCCACCGAAATCGTCCAGGGATGATGCAGATCCAGATCCGGCACGTCGCGCGCCATCAGCGCCGCGTCAGCCAGACCACAAAACTCGTCTTTAGCGGTGTAGCGGGCGATATTGCAGGCTGCCGCCACGGTATCCTGCAAAGCTTGCGGATTCAGGTCCGAGGTACTGGCATGGCCTTTTTGCTGGCCAAAATACACGGTGACCGACATGCCTTTATCGCGGTTGTACTCAATGGTCTCCGTCTCGCCCATGCGCACGGACACATTCTGCCCGACACCAAAACTGACCTCCGCCTCAGCGGCACTGGCGCCCGCGGCCTTGGCCAGTGCCAATACGCGCGCACTCATCTCGCGCAGATCATCCAGCGTATGACTGAATCCGGTGGTTGGGGCAACGTGGGTTACGCTCACATTAAGTCTCTTGGGGAAAAACTGCTATCATACCCCAGCATGAAACCTAATGAGACAAACAACGCCGCCGAGGCGGATATCGAAGACAGCCCGCTCAGCAAGACCAAGCGCAAAGCGGCCATGGATGCACTGCAGGATCTGGGCGTGACGCTGGTCAGCCTGCCCAAGGAAAGACTGGCCAAGCTGGACCTGCCAGAAGCGCTGAATGATGCGATACGGGAAGCCAAGCGCATTACCGCCAATGGCGCGATCCGTCGCCAGATGCAATACATCGGCCGCCTGATGCGCAATGTGGATACCGCCCCCATCATCGACCAGTTGCAACGCTGGGAGGGCAAGCACAACGCCGAAACTGCCTATTTTCACCAGTTGGAGCGCTGGCGCACTCGCCTGATCGAAGAAGAAGCCGCGCTGCAAGACTTCATGTCGCATTTCCCGGCAGTCGATATCCAGCAATTGCGCACACTGATACGCAATGCCCGCCGTGAAGCCGCGGCTAACAAACCGCCGAAAAGCAGTCGCGAACTGTTCAAACTGCTGCGTGAAGTCACCGCGCCCGGCGCAGCGCCTGAGGAAGAACCCGAAGACGAAGCGGAAGAGTGACGAGCCAGCATACCCAGGCTCCACATCGCCGCATAAAAAAAGCCCGCTTGAACCAGCGGGCTTTTTTTACATGGCATTAATGCCCATGACCAGATTCCGTCTCCGGCTCACTCCTTGGCGGTGGCAGGAAAAACTTGCCGGGCTCATTGTTCAAGCGCTTGAGCAAGGTGACCAGAAAGCGGCGCCATTGCACAAAGCTCACCTTACGCGACTTCATCGCCACATACAGCGCCAGACTGAAACTCACCAGCAGATTGACCGTGCCGATCAGCAACACGCTCACGGCGGCAATGACAGCCAGTTGCCAGGTAATATTGAAATCGAGGGCGGTAAACGAGAAGCCGACAAACGCGGATGAAAAGGCAATATGCCGAATATCAATCGGCAGGCCCAGCAAGACGCCCAGACCTGACATGCCGCCCAACAGGCAACCGAAGTAAAAGTTACCCGCCAGCGCCCCCAGGTTGTTTTCCACATACTTCGCCACACGCTCCAGTCGTGCAGGCCCCAGCAACACCCGCAACCAGCCGAGGGCTTTCAGGCGTTGCGGGATCTTGTTATAGATGGCGAGATTGTCGTGATAGCCCGCAATCAGCCCAGAGAGGAACAGGCAAACCCCGGCGATACCGGCGTAAATCAGCGCGCCGCTGTGCCACGGGTGAATATCCGCCAGCAACTTGTGCGCTTTTTCCGGGGGAATAAAATGACTGCCGGTGAGGGTATAGATCGCCCAGCCAATCAGCATCGCCACCGGCACGGCGAGTGACACATTGCCGATAATGGCAATGGTCTGGCTGCGTATGGTTTGCGCGATGATATTGACCAGATTATCCATCTCCCGGCTCTTGCCATCACTGGCATCAATACTGGCGGCAATGGCGGCGGCGGTCATTGCGGGCTGCTTGGTCGCCACCGTAAAGTGCAGGATATGAATGATGACAAAGCCCAGCCCGTAATTGAGGCTGAACAGGATGGCCTCGGTCAGCGGGGCATAATGTTTGCCCGCGGTGAAGATCTTCAGCATCGCCATGAACGCGATGATAATGCCCGCCCCCATGGCCGAGCGCATCAGGCCATAGTATTCACGGCGATTGTTGGTGATGTAATGCTCGCCGGTGCGGCTGGCATTTTCGGTCACGCGCAGGGCCAGCAGCTCCATGTTCTCGCGCCAGTGCTTGCGCACATCATTTTTGTGGCACTCGGCGGAGACCAGCTCTTTCAACAGATGCACAAACTCAAGATTCGCGCTCTCCCCGGCGCGCTGGCTGGCAATAATGCGTAACAGGCGCTCCAGGCGGCGTATCTGCTGCGTCATGCGTTGCAGCAGAAAGGTCAGGTGAATGCTGGTCCCGGTTTGCGAGCTATTGCGGCGTATCTTGCCGATCACTTCACCACACTGATCCAGCATGACCAGAATATGCCGTATGTCGTTTTTGTCATCCTCGGGCGCCTCAAGAAAATTGCCCAGCTCCACATTCTGGATAATGAAGGGCGAAGCATGGTTTTCCAGCTCAGGATGACTGCGTATCAGCTCAGGCTCCAGGCCAGAGGCTGACAGGCGATAGGAAAGCACCTGCACGGCATCCAGCAGGCCACGTTTGCAGGCTTCCAGCAGGCGCGTATCCGCCTCGTCAAACCGCATGGCTTCCAACAGTTGCAGCCAGACCTCGTCGGGCACGGCAATGACCCACAGCTCATCCTGCCGGCGCCGGAAAATCTGCCCGAAAACATCTTTCACATATTGCGGGTCTACGGCTTCGGGCAATAATTTATGGCCCACGCGCCGGAACATTTCAGTAAAGAATCCGCTGCTGGGCTGAATGCCCGCATCCACATACAGCGAGACCGGGCGACGGCCGCCCAGCAAGCCCAGCACGGCTTCATGCAAGGCCTGGGCAAGCTCGGGTTCGCGATTCAGCACATGACATAGCGCCTGGATGGCATGCGCAGCATGGTCGCGGTGGTCGCCACGTGCCGGGCGTATCTGATCCACCAGATCGGCCAGCAGACGCACAGGCTCGCTTTTGTGTTGCAGGTAGTCGTGGAGGATTTTATCCATCATGGCTTATTGCTTTTGTTATGGGGTTAGCTGGATTGTAAGCATGCACGAACGTGCCTGCCAATGGGAATAAAAAGCGAAACAGGTCCGGCACACAGCGGATGTGCCGGACGGCAAAACACTACTGCGGACGCTGATTCAGGGTGATCATGGCTTTGCCCGGGCTGCCGCTACGGCGGAAATCCACCTCGACGGTTTTACCGGCATACTGTCTGGCGGCGCGCGTCAGGGACTCGGGCTTGTCGAGGTTGACTTCCCCCAGACGGGTCAGCACATCACCATCCACTAGCCCAGCCTTGTCGGCAGGCGACTGCTTCACCACGGCCACCACAGGCAAACCAGGCTGATCTGGCGCCACCGGGCCATTCACATGCACACCGATTAATGGCGGGGCCAGTTTCACCCAGTACGAGGCAAAGTAATGATAGCGCTGCTTAGCCTCATCCACGGGTGCAGGAGCATCGCCTGCCGCTTTCGGTTCTGCCGCTGCTGCTTTTTGGGCCGCAGCCTGCTGGCGCAATTGCTGCAACTTCATGCTGGCAGGCGTGCTGCCAGTCAGCTGGGTATAAACCAGCACCAGATCCGCCTTCACCTGCTTAGCCTGCTGGGTCGCAAGCTCTGGCGCCACGTCACCGGATTCAAAACTGGAATAGCCCAGCATGTCATAGCCCTGCTCCAGCATGCGCTTGTAATCGTCCTCTTTTTTATCGCCCAGATAGAGCTTGGGGCCATTTGGATCTGGAGCCAGCAGCGTCGCGGGCTGCGGATGGCTGACATAGGTCTCGGTATAGGGATTGCCATTGCTGGCACGGGTATTATCCACCGGCACCGGTTGCGGCTTCTGGCTGGCACAGCCCACCAGCGCAAGGGCTAGTAACAGGCTCGTGATGTAATGCATGGTGACTCTCCTCGGAGGTTCAGCCGAAAGCACATGTCGGCTGATGTTATGATAATGGCATTCTTGATTTTGTTATTACGATTGCGTAGACAACCACTATGTCAGAACAATTCCTTACTGTCGGCTTAGTTTCCGTGAGTGATCGCGCCTCCGCTGGCGTGTATGAAGACAAAGGCATCCCCAGTCTCAAGGCATGGCTGGACAATGTACTCATCACCCCCTGGCAGACGGTGGCACGCGTGATTCCTGATGAGCAAGCCGAGATTGAAGCAACCCTGCGCGATCTGGTCGACCATGAAGGCTGCGATCTGGTGCTCACCACCGGCGGTACTGGCCCAGCGCTGCGCGATGTGACGCCTGAAGCCACCCTGGCTGTCGCCGACAAGGAAATGCCAGGCTTCGGCGAACAGATGCGGCAAATCAGCCTGCATTTTGTGCCCACCGCCATTCTTTCGCGCCAGGTAGCGGTTATCCGCAAGCAGAGCCTGATCATCAACCTGCCCGGCCAGCCCAAAGCCATACAGGAAACCCTGGAAGGCCTGAAAGACGCCGATGGAAAGACCGTGGTGCCCGGCATTTTTGCCGCCGTGCCTTATTGCCTGGACCTGATCGGTGCACCGTATATCGAAACCAAAGAAAGCATCGTCAAGGCGTTTCGCCCCAAATCCGCCATCAAACCGCAAGCCTGAACACCCGCTGCATGACACCTGAATTCGACCTGATCGCCCGCTACTTTACGCGCCCACAGTTGCACACCGAGCTGGGCATAGGCGACGATGCCGCCCTGATCGCCGTGCCTCCAGGCCATCAACTCGCCATATCTGCCGACATGCTGGTCGCGGGCACGCATTTCTTTGCAGATGCCGCCCCTTACGGCATAGGCTGGAAATCGCTGGCCGTCAATATCTCGGACATGGCCGCCATGGGGGCGGAAGCCCGCTGGGCCACGCTGGCTATCGCCCTGCCAGAGATCAAGGAGGCCTGGCTGGCAGAATTCAGTCGCGGCTTTTTTGATTGCGCAGACCGTTTTGGCGTATCGCTGATCGGCGGTGATACCACCCGCGGCCCGCTCACCATCAGCGTACAAATCATGGGTATCGTGCCGCAGCAGCAGGCCCTTACCCGTAGCGGCGCCAAGCCAGGCGATGACATCTGGGTCTCAGGCTCACTCGGCACTGCCGCATTGGCGCTCGCCGCCATGCAAGGTCACTACCCGCTGACAGCCGATGCGCTGGCCGAATGCAGCATGGCGCTGCATCAGCCACAGCCTCGCGCAGCACTCGGGTTGGCATTGCGCCAGCTAGCCCACAGCGCCATTGATATTTCCGATGGTTTGCTGGCCGATCTCGGCCATATTCTGCAAGCATCGCGGCTGGGGGCGGATATCCGGTTTGCCGATATTCCCCTCTCACCCATCACTCGCCAGCATATTGCAGACAACGCGGTGCAATCCTTTGTGCTCGGCGGCGGTGACGATTATGAATTATGCTTTACCGCGCCATCCGCCAAGCGTGAACAGATTGCCACACTAGGCAGGCAGCTGGGCTTAAGCCTGGGCGTGATTGGCCAGACGAGAATTCAGGCAGGTGTGGATGTTTACGATGCAGATAACACGCGTCTGGAGATCAAAAAAACAGGGTTTGATCATTTCGAATGACTCCATTGACATAACAAATCAATACCTTACGTTTGATATATTCTTTTAGAGCAAGATTAGTGCATTAGGGCTATACCCGTAAACTTCAGACAGGCATACGATCAGTTTCTTGCGTTATCCGGGGAGACTTATCATGAAAGTGATTTCTGGAATTGCACTAGGCCTTATTGGACTGCTGGCGTCCGTCAGCAATCTGCAGGCTGCACCAAGTTACAACCTCACCTCGATTTACAACCCCTCCTTAAGCAATCCCTATGGCACCCCGTATATCAATGACTTGGGGGAAATTGCCGTCAGCAATGGCGTTCGCAGTGCGTCAGGCAATTGGAGCTACCTTAACCCCCTAGGCTCATTTGACTCCGGGGATGGATATGCCTATGTCACTGGCATTAATAATCTCGGGCAAACCGTAGGCTCATCGACGACCACGGGCATGTATATGGGTGCGGTGGTCTGGAATGGCACCACCCCCACTGGCATTGACGATGGCGCAGCTCGGGGAAGCACCCTGACGGACATCAACAACCATGGACACTGGGTCGGGTATGGAGAAAACCACGAGTTTGCCTACCCCTTGGCAGAAGGCATCACATTAGGGTCTGCCACCTATTATGGAAGAGCAACACTGCACGGTCTTAACGATATGGGGGTTGCGGTTGGCCAAGCCATTACGCATGAACAGATCCCCGCGACCCAGGCAATATCGTGGTCTGCTTCTGGCATGCAACTCTTGGACAATCGGGTTATTACGGATGTCGATAACAATATTGTGGCGTATTGGCAGAGTATAGCCAATGACATCAATAACGCCGGACAGGTCATCGGCCAGGCGGAATACGAAGCCGGTCTGCATGCCACCTTATGGGAAAACGGCAGCATGCTGGATCTTGGCACACTGGGAGCATCCGACTATAGCAATGCCTATAAAATCAATGAGGCGGGAATCGCGGTAGGCGACTCCAATGACCGGGCGGTCTCTTTTCATGCCGGTCAGGTGCTGGACCTTAACCTGCTGGTAGACCCGGCCATTCTGGCGAGTGGCTGGATACTCAGCAAAGCGACAGACATCAATGAGCTGGGGTGGATAGTCGGGATCATGAACAACACGCTTACAGGGCAATCCGAATTGTTTCTGCTCAAACCCATCAGCGCGGTACCTGAGCTCAGTACATGGCTGATGATGCTGATTGGGGCAATAGTGGCTTTGCGAAGACGCCCTATGGCATAAGGCCGCCCATGTCATATTGCTGAGCAGGGTTGGCAGCACCTGAGATGAATGCGCTATGATGACCAATCATGCACCTCATTCAGGAACAAAGATTGATCCACTGGCCAGACCGTCATTTTCTGCTGCGACACCCAGCGCACTTCCTGGCGCTGGGTTTTGGCAGCGGCCTGCCTCGCAAGGCGCCGGGCACCTGGGGTACGCTGGTTGGCATCCCCTGTTTTATCGGCCTGATGCAACTGGCCGAGCCCCTGCACTACCTCGTTCTCGCTGGCATGTTTCTGCTCGGCATCTATATCTGCGGCATTGCGGGCAAGGCACTTGGCGCCTCTGATCACGGCAGCATTGTGTGGGATGAGATTGCGGCCTTCATGCTGGTGCTGGAATTCACGCCGCTCAGCTGGCAGGCATGGCTCGCCGCGTTCCTGCTGTTTCGTCTGTTCGATATCTGGAAACCCTTCCCCATCAACCTGAGCGATCGGCATATCAAGGGCGGCCTGGGAGTCATGCTGGATGACTTGCTGGCAGCAGGGTATGCCATTGCCTTTTTGCAAGGCGGCTTATGGATAAAACTGAATTACTGGAGCTGACACGCAGCCTGGGCAACACCCTGCAGCAACAAGGCTTGCTGCTGTCGCTGGCGGAGTCCTGTACAGGCGGCATGGCCGCCAGTCTGATTACCGAAATCCCAGGCAGCTCAACCTGGTTTGAGAGCGCGCATATCACTTACAGCAACGCGGCAAAAATCAGCATGCTGGGGGTTAATCCGGCGACTCTGGAAACTTATGGCGCAGTAAGCGAACAGACGGCAATTGAAATGGCCCACGGGGCGTTACATCGTGGGCGCGCCCACATAGCAGCGGCGATTACCGGCATTGCCGGTCCGGGCGGCGGCACGCAGGCCAAGCCGGTGGGCATGGTGTGCTTTGCCTGGGCCACACCGGGTAATATTGTCAGCACTACCCGTCATTTCAGTGGCAATCGCCAGCAAATCCGGGCACAAGCCGTGCAAGCTGTTTTCGAAGGTCTGCTACAGCTGCTCAAGCAACCCATGCAAGCTTAAAAGCAGCTGAGGATCAGGCATAAAAAAAAGCGACTGCTTTTCAGGCAATCGCTTTTTTACCTTATGGGCGAAGACCGCCCTTTTTAGCGCCAGCCACCATGCCGACCACGGTCATGATGGTGGTAGCGGCCACCGTCATATTCCCGGTAGTAAATCCGAGGCTCATATGGCCGGTAGTACACAGGAGGTGGTGCGCCAAAATACACGACTGGCGGCGCACGATAAATCACTGGAGGGGGTGCGTAATAAGCCCCGGGCGGCGGACCGTAATAACCTGGCCCACCAATGTTGAGGCCAATACTGAAAGAATCGTGGGCGTGGGCAGCACCCATGCTAGCCAGTGTCAGCATCAGCCCCAGCAGCAAGCGTTTGAATAATCTCATGTTCATCTCCTCATCACTTCCATGGTGTGGAAGTCATGCTTAAAACGTGTTTGCCCCGAATTCTGTTTACAGCTTTAAAACGCAATACTTTAATTTTTTTATACCTACCGTTGTGTACCTATGACCGCAATCTGCGCATGAGGTTCGCTGGCAGTGACGCATGTCATTTATCTTGAGCCAGAAGAGCGGAAAGGCGATAGCAATGCGCGTCTTTGCTTACCTTAAGTACTGAATTATGAAATAATTACAGGCTTTATCAGGCACACCAACAAAGGCAGATTCATGGACGAAAACAAAAGCAAAGCGCTCGCCGCGGCCCTCTCGCAAATCGAGAAGCAATTCGGCAAAGGTTCTATCATGCGCATGGGCGATACGGATGTCGCAGCCGACATTCAGGCCGTATCGACCGGCTCGCTCGGCCTCGACATCGCGCTGGGCATTGGCGGCTTGCCTCGCGGCCGCATCATTGAAATCTACGGTCCGGAATCTTCCGGCAAAACCACACTGACACTGTCTGTCATCGCTCAAATGCAAAAAATGGGCGGCACCGCAGCCTTTATCGATGCCGAACATGCACTCGACCCACAATATGCCCAAAAGCTCGGCGTTAACGTTTCCGACCTCCTGATCTCGCAACCGGATACCGGCGAGCAAGCTCTGGAAATCGCCGACATGCTGGTACGCTCAGGCTCGGTGGATATCGTGGTGGTGGACTCGGTGGCTGCACTGACACCCAAAGCCGAAATCGAAGGCGAAATGGGCGACTCCCACATGGGTCTGCAAGCCCGCCTGATGTCGCAAGCGCTGCGCAAGCTGACTGCCAACATCAAGCGCACCAATACCCTGGTGATTTTCATCAACCAGATCCGCATGAAGATCGGCGTGATGTTCGGCAACCCCGAAACCACCACCGGTGGTAACGCCCTGAAGTTTTACGCATCGGTTCGCCTGGATATCCGCCGCACCGGCGCGATCAAGAAGGGTGACGAAGTCATTGGCTCCGAAACCCGCGTCAAAGTGGTCAAGAACAAAGTTGCGCCGCCATTCAAGCAGGCTGAGTTCGATATTCTGTACGGCGAAGGCATTTCGCGCGAAGGCGAAATCATCGAGATGGGCGTTAACCTGAAACTGGTTGAAAAATCCGGTGCCTGGTACAGCTACAAGGGTGAAAAGATTGGTCAGGGCAAGGATAATGCCCGCGAATACCTGCGCGAGCATGCTGACATTGCCAATGAAATTGACGCCAAAATCCGCGCCAATTCCAATCTGGCCGGTGCCGCCATGACCGTCGCCCCGGATGACGACGGCGAAGAGTAAAGCCATAAGCGCGCTGCGTGAGCGTGCCCTGGCCTTGCTGGCCAGGCGCGAACATACAGCGCTGGAACTGAAGCGCAAGCTGATGCGCAAACCGCAGCAGCCTGGCAGTAGACGTTTCCCCCGGCAAGATGCTGAAGATTTTTCGGCGGACGCCGATGTAGTAGCGCAGGCCGATGCCCCTGAGCAGCCCGCAATACCAGACGATGAGCTGGAAGAGCACGTGGATCAGCTGCTGCAGGACTTCAAACAGCGTGGCTGGTTATCCGAGCAACGCTTTACCGAGCAGGTGGTACACGCGCGCCAGCAGAAGTTTGGCAGCATGCGCATTGCGCATGAGCTCAAGCAAAAAGGCGTGGATGACACGCTGATTGCCGAAGCCATGCAGCAGGTAAAGCAGGATGAATTCAGCCATGCGCTGCAGATTTATCGCAAGAAATTTGCGCAGCCGCCAGCCAGCCGCGAAGAATGGGCGAAGCAGGCGAGGTTCATGCAGAGCCGCGGTTTCAGCATGGACATGATCAAGCGGGTGATCAACGCGGGTAATCAGGTCGAAACAACAGACAGTGAAGACAGGTAGCGCAGTGCGCTGCCAAGCATAAGGCACAACATGAAGAGCAAAGAAATACGTCAGCAGTTTTTGGACTTTTTCGCGTCCAAGGGGCATCAGGTCGTGGCATCCAGTTCGCTGGTGCCGCATGGCGACCCTACCCTGCTGTTTACCAATGCGGGCATGAACCAGTTCAAGGATGTGTTCCTGGGTTTTGACAAGCGTCCCTATACCCGCGCAGCCAGCAGCCAGAAGTGCGTACGCGCAGGCGGCAAGCACAATGACCTGGAAAACGTTGGCTACACCGCCCGCCACCATACCTTCTTTGAAATGCTGGGCAACTTCAGCTTTGGCGATTACTTCAAGCGCGATGCCATTGCCTATGCCTGGGAGCTGTTGACCGAAGTCTACAAGCTGCCCAAGGAAAAACTGCTGGTCACGGTCTACGCCGAAGACGACGAAGCCTATGACATCTGGACCAAGGAAATGGGCGTGCCTGCCGACAAGGTGATCCGCATTGGCGATAACAAAGGCGCGCGCTATGCCTCCGACAACTTCTGGATGATGGGCGACACCGGCCCCTGCGGCCCCTGTACCGAGATTTTCTATGATCACGGCGCGCACATCTGGGGCGGCCCTCCAGGCAGCCCGGAGGAAGACGGCGACCGCTTCATCGAAATCTGGAACAACGTGTTCATGCAGTTCAACCGCGATGAGCAAGGCGTAATGCATCCCTTGCCCAAGCCATCGGTGGACACCGGCATGGGTCTGGAGCGTATCTCCGCCGTGCTGCAAGGCGTGCATGCCAATTACGAGATTGATCTCTTCCAGGCACTGATCAAGGCCGCCGCCCGCGAAACCAAAACAACCGACCTGGAAAGCCCATCGCTCAAGGTATTAGCCGACCATATCCGCGCCTGCAGCTTCCTGATTGCCGATGGCGTGATTCCCGGCAATGAAGGTCGAGGCTATGTGCTGCGCCGCATCATCCGCCGCGCCATTCGCCACGGCTACAAGCTGGGCGTGCGGGCTGCCTTCTTCTACAAGCTGGTGCCCGACCTCGTGATCGAAATGGGCGAAGCCTATCCCGAGCTGGTGAGCAACCAGACTCGCGTGATGGATACCCTGAAGCAGGAAGAAGACCGCTTCTTTGAAACCATCGAAAACGGCATGGCGATTCTGGAAACCGAACTGGCCGACATCGCCGCCAAGGGTGGCAAGACCTTCAATGGCGAAACCGCCTTCAAGCTGCACGACACCTATGGCTTCCCGCTGGACCTGACCGCCGACGTCTGTCGCGAGCGCGACGTTACCGTTGATGCCGCCGCCTTTGACGCCGCCATGGCGCGCCAGAAAGATCAGGCGCGTGCCGCTGGCAAGTTCAAGATGTCCGCCAACCTGGAATACGACGGTGCCGCCACCCAGTTCCATGGCTACGAAAAGCTGGAAAGCGATGCACTGGTGCTGGCGCTGTACAAAGACGGCGCGGCCGTTGACAGCCTGAGCGAAGGCGAAGTTGGCGTGGTCGTGCTGGACAACACACCGTTCTACGCGGAATCCGGCGGCCAGGTGGGCGATAGCGGAGAACTGCGCGCCAGCGACGGCATCTTTAGCGTGGAAGATACCCAGAAAGTACAAGCCAGCGTGTTCGGCCACCATGGCGTGGTCACCACCGGCAAACTGAGCAAGGGCGATAGCCTGAAAGCTCGCGTCAACACCCGCGCCCGCGCTGCCACCATGCGTAACCACTCCGCCACCCACCTCATGCACAAAGCGCTGCGTGAAGTGTTGGGCGGCCACGTGCAGCAAAAAGGCTCGCTAGTGGATAGCGAAAAAACCCGCTTCGACTTCGTGCACACCGCGCCTTTAACCGATGACGAAATCCGTCAGGTCGAAGCACTGGTCAATGCTGAAATTCTGGCCAATGAAGCCACCCAGGCCCGCGTGATGGGCATTGAGGATGCGCAGAAAACCGGCGCCATGATGCTGTTCGGCGAAAAGTACGGCGATGAAGTGCGCGTGCTGGATATCGGCAGCTCGCGCGAGCTGTGCGGCGGCACCCATGTCAGCCGCACCGGCGATATCGGCCTGTTCAAGATCACCGGCGAAAGCGGCGTGGCCGCAGGCGTGCGTCGCGTGGAAGCCACCACGGGCGAAAATGCGCTCAAGCTCATGCAGCAGCAGCAAGCCTTGCTGGGTCAGATCGCCGCAGAGCTGAAAGCCCCGGCCAGCGAAGTCCCGGCCAAACTGGGCCAGCTGATGGATAACGTCAAAACGCTGGAAAAAGAACTCGCCCGTCTCAAATCCAAGCTCGCCTCTTCGCAAGGGGATGATCTGGTGAATCAGGCGGTGGATCTCGGCGGCATCAAGGTGCTAGCAGCCACGCTGGAAGGCGCAGACGCCAACACCTTGCGCGAGACGATGGACAAGCTGAAAGACAAGCTGAAATCGGCTGCCATCGTGCTGGCAAGCGCCAACGACGGCAAGGTCAGCCTGGCAGCGGGCGTAACGCCTGACTTGATCGCCAAACTAAAAGCGGGCGAACTGGTCAACTTCGTCGCCGGGCAAGTGGGCGGCAAAGGCGGCGGCAAACCCGACATGGCAATGGCAGGCGGCACCGACGCCAGCCAATTGCCACAAGCACTCAGCAGCGTTGAAGGCTGGGTAAAAGCAAAGTTGAATTAAGCTCCCGCATCGACAAGGCTTCACGCCCTGTCGGTAAAGGCGCGCATCTGCAGTTTAATTAATTAGGCTACAAGACACATGGCACTTATCGTACAAAAATACGGCGGCACTTCAGTCGCCAACCCAGAGCGGATCAAGAACCTGGCGAGCCGCGTGGCCCGCTACAAAGCGCTTGGTCATCAGGTCGTGGTCGTGGTTTCGGCCATGTCTGGCGAAACCAATCGCCTGATTGCCCTGGCCAAGGAAATCATGCCCACACCAGACCCACGCGAGCTGGATGTGATGGTCTCCACCGGCGAGCAAGTCACCATCGGCCTCACCGCCATGGCGCTGATGGACCTGGGCCTCAAGGCCAAGAGCTACACCGGCAGCCAGGTGCGCATTGTGACCGACAGCGCCTTTACCAAAGCGCGCATCCTGAATATCGATGAATCTCGCATCCGCGCCGACCTGAATGCAGGTTATGTCGTGGTCGTTGCTGGCTTCCAGGGCGTGGACGAGCAAGGCAACATCACCACCCTGGGCCGTGGCGGCTCAGACACCACTGGCGTGGCGATTGCCGCTGCGCTCAAGGCCGATGAATGCCAGATCTACACCGATGTAGACGGCGTCTACACCACCGACCCGCGCGTGGTGCCCGAGGCCCGCCGGCTCAAATCCATCACCTTTGAAGAAATGCTGGAACTCGCCAGCCAGGGCTCCAAGGTATTGCAGATTCGCTCGGTCGAGTTTGCAGGCAAATACAAGGTCAAGTTACGCGTGCTGTCCAGCTTTGAAGAAGAAGGCGACGGCACCCTGATTACGTTTGAGGAAAATGACAACATGGAACAACCTATCATCTCCGGCATCGCCTTCAACCGCGACGAAGCCAAAGTGACCGTGCTCGGCGTGCCCGACCGCCCAGGCATCGCCTACCAGATCCTCGGCCCCATCGCCGATGCCAATATCGACATCGACATGATCATCCAGAACGTCAGCGCCGATGGCACCACCGACTTCACCTTCACCGTTCATAAAAACGAGCTGAGCAAGGCCCTGGACATCCTGCGCGGCGTACAAGCGCACATCAACGCCCGCGAAATCGTGGGTGACGACAAAATTGCCAAGGTATCGGTAGTTGGTGTTGGCATGCGTTCGCACGTCGGCATCGCCAGCCAGATGTTCCGCACCCTGGCCGAAGAAGGAATCAATATCCAGATGATTTCCACCAGCGAAATCAAAATCGCCGTCGTCATTGACGAAAAATACATGGAGCTCGCCGTCCGCGTTCTGCACAAAGCATTTGATCTGGAAGAAGCTTAAAAAGATAAGCGCCACGAGCGTTGATTTTTGGGGCGTAATCAAGTATTGTTACGCCCTCGTGCGGAGAGCTGGCCGAGTGGTCGAAGGCACTTCCCTGCTAAGGAAGCATACGGGCTTAAACCTGTATCGAGGGTTCGAATCCCTCGCTCTCCGCCAAAGTTTCAAAGGCACATCATCAAGTTTTACTGGAATAAAATCCTGCTTCTTGTATAATGCACGCCTCACGCGCCCGTAGCTCAGCTGGATAGAGTACTTGGCTACGAACCAAGGGGTCAGGAGTTCGAATCTCTTCGGGCGCACCAAACAAACAAAAGGCTAGCTTATGCTAGCCTTTTGTCATTTCTGGCACTGCTGTTGCCTTGCGATGCGTTAACTTATCAGGCAACGTTTAAACACCCGACTTTTCATCTGACTTTTCCCGGTAGGTTTCAGACAGATCAATGCGCCTGGCTATTCCTTAGCTAAGTAATAGTCCGCCACTTTTTCCTCACAAATTTCCAAATTTGCAGAGGCCAAATCCAGGGATTGGTTCGGTGTCACGGTGTAATCATGGTAATGAAAGCTATCGGTTGCGTGGACATAGACCAGTTTCCCAACGATATTTTCATAAGAATAAGCGTCATAAATCTCATCTGCTATTTCTGAGTTTCTGACAAATTCCAAATGCTCTCTTGGATTGGATTCCATGGGTTCTCCTGAATTGGTTTAAATCGATTTCTAGAATTGTAGATCTGAGTAGGTTAATTATCTTTGCTAACTAAATCAAAACGCATCCAGCACAATATGATCATTCGTCCAATCTAACACCATTTGCGAGCGTCTGCTATTGACCGATAGCATATCCAAAGGGGCAGGAGTTCGAATCACTTCGGCGGCACCAATATAAAAAGCCACCTTCGGGTGGCTTTTTACTTTTGCATAATTTAAACGTCAGTCCCCTTCCCTATGCACAACACAGTACGACAAATACCTATTAAGCCAGATGCTCGGCTGAGAAATGTGCAGCTGCACTATCTCAGGCTAAGCCCAGCCGTCTAGCCGTCGCAATACATTCAATGGCGCTCCTTCCTGGGCGTGCCAACTTGCCCATGTATGACGAAAATCGTGTCACTAAAATCTGGGACATTTCAGCTGCTGTTTGTTGCACCCCGCCAGGTTTTAGTTAATTTCATGCGTTACATGACTACTACAATGTGGAAACATTCATGTTGAGCGTTTACCCTTCGCTCTCTTCAGGGTTGCCACAGCCTGATCCGACAAAGGGACGCAGATAGCTTATTCTCAACTTTCGCTTAATCAGGATGTATGCATGCAACGCGCCGTTGATCGTGCACGCATGGTAGCTATAAAAGGCATTAGCACTCTATTGATGACTACCGACCTGCAGAGGAAGCACTTCCCCTATTAAAAGCTTATTGCTGCACTTTCCATTTGAAGGTAGCTTGAAAATCCTCAAAGCAACTTTCGCATATCCAGTAATACGAATCGGCAGTCGAATACCCTGAATGCAGAGTTTCAGGTGTTGACTCAGTGAACATGGCCCCACAAAACTCACAATGGTCATGATCCCAGTTATCTTTATGCTTTCTGTACTGGTGTTTGAACAGACTTAAACCCAACAAGTATGTATCTTGACCTTGCATTCGCCAATCAGTCATTTCTGTCATTTAGCCACCTTAGTCAGCCTAAATAGAGGCTAAGCCATTTTCCATTTAAATAGTTATAACCCAAGTGCGGACCAATAGGCTCGGTTTGATTTAAATCCGGACTGCAACTCACCAGTACAGTGATTGTAACAGTTGCCATTGTCATTCAAGTGACGCCAAAATCTGAATATAGTGTGAATTGAGAATTTGTTTTTTGGATGATAAGCATTCATAATGTTTACACGTTCATGCGTAAGCTAACGATCGAAAGTGGAGATAACATATTTTTTTATGCCGCTATCCAACCAAACTACTTTATGAGTAGGCTATAATTTTCTAGAAGAGTATCAATAATAAAGAGTATCTAATTTGCAACAAATTAAACCATAGGGGATATATGAAATTATTTCTAGTAAGTACTACCACTCTATCACTCTTGTCTTCCCTGGCACTAACAGGATGCGCAAGCGACCCAGTTGCCATTTCAAAAATTTTACAAGACAAGAAGGCGTATTTTAATCAGAATTTCAGCAAGCAATCCATTTCGGAATCAGTATTAAAACAAATTCCAAAAGAGGATTATGCGACTTTAAATAAAGATACTAGATTTGATTTCGAAACCAAGCTCACCAATGGCGATAAAATCGTTAATAAAAAACAAACGATGAACTACTCCAGCATTGGTAATGGATTATTCCAACTTGAATCAGAGTATTCATCCAATGACATCACGACAGGCTTTAATTTCCTCCTCAATTACAGAGGTTTATTCAACCTTAAGTGGGTATCTGCATCTACCTCAAAAGGTTATTCAGACATGCCTTATGAGATAAAAAGTGTTGACAGATGGGACAAGCTTGGACTAAACCCGGGAGAAGAATCCATTATTAATTTCAAATGGGGAAATGTTGTTCAGTTGGTGAACTATCATGACGGACAAAATAAGTGCACATTGAGTAAATTAACGAAGGCAAACGAATTATACCCAAAACTATCAGGACAGATTAGGGAGTTTGAATGTCAATTGATAAAAGATGGAGCAATTTTCTCACGTTCCAAATATGCATATATTGCAGACTGGGGAGTTGCCATTCCACTCGAGATAGTTTATGCAGACTACAAAATAGAATATAAACTTGTCGATATTCATTAGCGTGGTAAAAAAGGCACCAGATAAAAGAATCTGGTGCCTTCGGAGCTATATCCCCGATACATCAACTACTGTTAATGTTTCTTTGAGACTTGAGGTAATAGTATCTACAGGTACAGCAAGTCCTAAATCCTGAATGAATACTTTGTGGCTTTTTAACGCAACGAGCCCATTAATTGAATAGATGCACTCAAGATTGAATGCATTTCCAGAAAATTTTGGATGTAAGTTTTTTGCGTTGAATTTTTCGCCAACTTCGCAAATGGTTTTATTACTATCATAATTAGCGATTTGCATTACCCTTCCCGATTTGAAAATGGCGGTATATTTCTTCCCAGTATCAAATCTACTCCATGTTGTTATTTCTTTTATTTCCATGGGCATACGTGTATTTAATTCCCCAGGTAATGCATCCAGCCATTTGATCTCTTCCAAACCTTCGTAAGAAATAGAAAATCTGTAGAAATTTGGTATCTCATTTGAAGAATACTCTTCCATAATTTGCACAAGGCCATTTCCAAGAATCGAATATTTATTTATTAATTTTCGATCCAAAGCTTTGCCACTAACACCCTCTACATGAGATTTAAAATATATCTCAATATCTTTTTTTTGTTTTTCGGTTCTATCTAGAGGCAGTTTTTTGAAAACACTCTCAGATATCGAGGTTGGAGCATAATTTTTATTTATGAATGAATTTCGATCGCTCAAAGCCTCTGAAATAGGAACTGGATCCCCTGCGCATCCAGTTAAGATTAACACACTACCAATAAGTAGAATTGAAGAACTCTTTTGATTGAATTTTTCCATTTTTTATCACTTTTTATATGTTTGTATACAAGTAGTAAATTTCATTTTTGCAAAAAATGTAATATTAAATTAAAGATTACCAACATTCCTTCTTCAGCCTAAGGTGACATTCCCTTCTTAGTCCCTCTGACTTCCCATAACTCCTGAACTGCTAGCTTGAGCAATGGAGTTAGGTAACGAGGGATAATATACGAAAGTTGTAAACTTTAATTACACATGTAGTTAAAAAAGCAAATTCATTTTTTTAAATGCATTCAAAAGTAACGTTCCCCCATAAAGTAGTTTTCTGCCCCCCATCACCAAATCCTCCTACACCCCTTTAAGGACTTTACCGATGAAAGGGCATGGTAGTTCCGCCTATGCTCGGGGTCTCTTGCGGCAACGCATTCCCAACTTCATAAGGAACTGTCATGGCGTCTCAACGTAAGGCTAAGAATTCTATTGGTACGGGGGCAGCGCAGGGCACGGTGTCGGGCCCTTCCACGCATACTCCGCCGGATACTCCCAAGGCGGCCGGGCCGGCCAAGCTGGTGGAAAAAGTCGCGGGTACCGATCAGCTGTCGGCTTCGATTCCGCACAACCCATCCAAGGCCGAGGAGTATGGCGAGGCGGCGCGTTGCCCTTACACCGGGGCATTCAGTTTGCCGGATTCACCTGCGGCTACCAGTAGCACGGTGAATGAAACGGTAGCATCGCCCAAGACTGGCGAGGGCAAAGCGCCTGCCGGTGAAAACCGCATGAAGGGCGATCTGGACCGAGTGCGTGTAGATTCCGCCGGGCAGATGCTGACCACCAATCAGGGTGTGAATGTCGCCAGCAATCAGGATTCGCTGAAGATCGGTCTGCGCGGACCGACGGCGATGGAAGACTTTATCCTGCGTGAGAAGCTCACGCATTTTGACCATGAGCGCATCCCCGAGCGCGTGGTGCATGCGCGTGGCTCCGCTGCCCATGGTTATTTTGAGAATTACAAACCGCTCACCGACCTCACCAAGGCCGCGCCGTTTAACGAAGCAGGCAAGCAAACGCCGGTGTTTGTGCGCTTCTCCACCGTGGCCGGCGAGCGTGGCTCCATGGATACCGCGCGCGATGTGCGCGGCTTTGCCGTCAAGTTTTATACCGACGCAGGCAATTGGGATCTGGTCGGCAACAACATCCCCGTGTTTTTCATCCAGGATGCGATGAAATTCCCCGACCTGGTTCACGCCGTAAAACCCGAGCCGCACTTTGGCATGCCGCAGGCCTCCAGCGCGCACGATACCTATTGGGATTTTGTTTCGCTGATGCCCGAATCCACCCACATGCTGCTGTGGCAGATGTCGGACCGCGCCATCCCGCGCAGCTACCGCATGATGCAGGGCTTTGGCGTGCACACCTTCCGCCTGGTGAATGACAAAAACGAATCTGTGTTCTGCAAGTTTCACTGGACGCCCGTCGCTGGCGTGCACTCGCTGGTGTGGGATGAAGCCGTGAAACTGGGCGGCGCCGACCCCGACTTTCACCGCCGCGATTTGTGGGAAGCCATCGAAGCAGGCGCCTACCCCGAGTGGGAGCTGGGCGTGCAGGTCTTCACCGAAGCCCAGGCCGAGGAATTCAGCTTTGACGTGCTGGACCCGACCAAGCTCATTCCCGAAGAAATGGTGCCCGTCACCCCCATCGGCAAGATGGTGCTAAACCGCAACCCCGACAACTTCTTTGCCGAAACCGAGCAAGTGGCGTTTTGCACCGCCCACATCATCCCCGGCATCGACTTCAGCAACGACCCGCTGCTGCAAGGCCGCATCCACTCTTATCTGGATACGCAGATCAGCCGCCTCGGTGGCGTCAACTTTCACGAGCTGCCCATTAACGCCCCGCTCAAGCCCGTGCACAACAACCAGCGCGATGGCATGCACCGCCAGTCCATCCCGCGTGGCCGTGTCGCCTATGAGCCCAACTCCCTGGCGGGCGGCTGCCCATTCCAGGCTGGCATGCAAGGTTTCACCAGCTTCCCCGAAACCATTACCGAAGACAAAGTGCGCGGCCGCCCAGAGAAATTTGCCGACCACTACTCACAAGCGCGGCTATTCTGGATCAGCCAATCCCCGCCCGAGCAGCAGCACATCATCAACGCCTTCCGCTTTGAGCTCACCCGCGTGCAAACCCAAGCCATACGCGAGCGCGTCGTCTCATTGCTGGTAAATGTGGATGAAGAGCTGGCCGCAGGCGTCGCCGCCGGGCTAGGCATTGCCCTGCCCGAGGCCGCCCCGCTCGCCAGCAGCACAGACTTCCCCGTGCCACCACCCTCCACCGCCCTCTCCGAGCAACACTTCCCCGGCAATGGTATGCTGCTCGGCCGCCGCGTCGCCATACTCGTGGCGGATGGTGTAGATGGTGACAGCGTACAAACGCTTTACGACGCCATTCTCGCCGAAGGCGGCGTGCCCCGCTTGCTCGGCCTGCAGCTAGGCCCGGTAAAAGCAGATAGCGGCGCAGCACTCAATGCCGAAGGAAGCATAGAAACCATGCCCAGCGTATTGTTCGACGCCGTCGCCCTGCCAGATGGCAAGCTCGTCGCCGAAAACCTCGCCGCCAGCGGCCAAACCCTGGAATTCCTGCGCGACCAATACCGCCACTGCAAACCCATGCTCGCCATCGGCGCCAGCCAACAGCTGCTGCAAACCGCCGGCATCCCGGAAACCCTGGTCGATGGCTCGCCAGACCCCACCCTGCTGGCGGTGAATGCTTTGGAAGATGCACTGCAGAACTTTGTGCAGCTAGTGGGCAGCCCGAGAAGCTTTGCGCGGGAGACGGATCCGCCTATGGTTTAGCTAGATTAGTTCGAACCACTTAAGCACCACCACAACGCCAAAGGGCTAGCTTCTGCTAGCCCTTTGGCTTTTGTTAGATTTGATGTTTATCTAACTACCCCTTATCAAGCATCTAGAAAAAAAACGTAATAAGCGTATAGTTTTTCTGTAGAAATTGTCTGAACATAAAGTTGAAGGCTTAATGCGATTGCCTCATTAAAGAGTTATTAAATGGATAAATCATTATTTAAAGATTTGCTAAAGAGTCTGAAGGAAGCCAATTCCATCAAGTCAAAGAAAATAGAGTTTGAAAAAAAATTAAAGCTCACACAAACCAAACAGCAGGGATATAAGAAATAAAATAGGATCCAGAATGAAATAGTTAGCTCGAGGGGATATAACCTTACCATTCCATCTACCAATGCATTAAAACGAAGTTATGAATTTTTTCATATCATCTCAAAATAATATCCAAAAATAACATTCTTTACACAGGGGATATCTTATGGCAACTCATTTTTCTACTGAATTTCCAATCGACAATAGCAAATCAATTTCGCAGGTAATTCAGTTAGCTTGCGATTGGATTTCCGGGAGCCCCCATACTCTTCTAGAGATAGAACCCTTGAATGATATATCAACAGATGTAGAGAAAGAGTTTAATAATAATGGAGAAAAGGCAACTATAATTATTGCTAATGGCCAACAATCATCAATCGCAGGTCTTCGTTATATAAAACAAGAAAAAGGATTAGAGTGGACAACATCAATCGTATGTCGAAAAAATATAGATTCTACTACCCTAAGCATTCAGGTTTCTTGCGAAGCATTACTAACTGCCGTACAGCTACCCCCACCTAAAAAACCAGTTTTTATTGGTCAGGCATTATCTAAACTAGGTGGTGGAATGGATGGCCAAGTTCCAGTAACTAATAGACCATTCACTTTGAGTAAAGGTGATGAGGAAATAGCTGCAGCATTAATAAATGGAAATGCGAACAACAAACTACCAATAATTTATGTAAGTGTTAATTTTGATAATACCGTACCCATAAATCCCGAAGAGCTTGCAAAATATGTTGCAGGAATGGCTCACGTGGTAGTCGAGCCAAGTCGAGAATTTTCACTTAAGCTAAAAACATTAACTTCATCAAAAAATGGATACGGTGGCTCAGTATGTATATATTGGCCTGATAGCAACATAAAAACCTCTCATTTCTTAAATGAAGAAACTCCAAACCCTAGATTACTACAGCTGGAGATTGCAAAAAATATTCGTCTTGCCTTAGCCAATAGGAGATTAATATCAAACTGCTCATGGTCACATCTTATTGAGGAATCATCTAGAAAGAAATTAGAGCAACTTAAATCCATAGGTTCTACAGAAATAAATGAATATATGGAAGCTTTTGACGCTGAAATTAACGCAAAAGACCGGAGAATATCAGAAGCAGAAAATGAAATATCTCGCCTTAATAGCGAGTTAAGAAAACATTCAAACTTCACCACGTCAACATCCTCTGGAATCTTAAAAATAGGAAGTGAAGTTGAATTTTATAGTGAGGAATTTCAGGACATTCTTGCTTGCAATCTAAGAGAAAGGCTAAATTCCTTACGCGAATCATCTCGTGACTACCACGTCATCAAAGATTTAGTTTCATCAAACACACCATCTTCAAAAAGAGATGAAATAAAAAGCAGCATCAAAAGAATATTTAAGTCCTATTCTGGATTAGATGCTCGCACAAGATCCGAGTTAAATGATATTGGATTTACAATAACTGAAGAGGGAAAACATTACAAACTAGTTTACAACAATGATGGTCGCTATACTTTCTCTATAGCAAAAACTCCAAGTGACCATCGTGCTGGGATGAATATCGCAAGCGATTTGAATAATATAATTTTTGGATAAAAACTCAAAGGGTGACATAAAGTGACACCTCCCCAAAGCTGAATACGCTCTTTCACACTTCTGTAACACCCCCTCCACAAACTAGTCTCCTAATCTGACCCCCTCCCCGCCCCTGCGGGGACTTAGGAGCACTATCATGAACATCCCCAAACTCACCGTGAACAAACGCATGCTGATCTTGCTGTTTGCGGCGTATCTCGGCCTGGCGGGCTTTGCGGGCTGGGCGTATGCGTACTTAAGCAAGTTGCAGGCGGGGGCGAGTGTGGTGAATCTGAATGCGGTGCCCAGCCTGGAAAGCCTGGGGCGGGAGAAGGCTTTGTTTGGTGATCTGCGTTTGCAGATTTCGGCGTTTATTCTGAATAACGACACGGCCAAAAAAGCCACGCTGGATAAGGAAATTCAGCAATCCATCACAGAACTCAAAGCGGGGCTGGCAAATTACCACCGCCTGATTGCGGACCCGCAGGATGCGGCGTTGCTGAAAAACGCCGAGCAGGCGATGCAGCGTTATCTGCCGCGCATTGATGAGTCGTTGCAGTTTTCGCGTGATAACTCGTTTTTTGAGGCGCGTGAATCGTATATGGATAACATGGAATACGCTGGCCGCGTGGATGCGGCGCTGAAGGCGCTGTTCAGCTACAAGAGCCAGCTGGCGCAGCAGGCGGTGGCGGCCACGCAGGCGGCGTTTGCGCGCACCATGCTGATAGGCGGCATTGTCACACTGGGCTTGCTGATTGTGCTGAGCCTGATTGGCTACTGGGTGATACGCTCGGTGGAGCGCGAGCTGGGCGGCGAGCCGCATGCGGCGGCGCAGATGGCGCGGCGCATTGCCGATGGCGATTTGTCGGCGCCCATTACCATTGCCGCGCAGGACAAGCAGAGCCTGATGGCCTCGATGCGGGATATGTCGTACACGCTGCAGCGGCTGATACACGATATGCGCGATCTCTCGGACCGCCACGAGGCGGGCGATATGGATGCGCGCATTGATACCACGCCTTACACCGGCGAATACCAGGCGCTGGCGGAGGGGCTGAACCGCATGCTGCTGAATTATGTGCAGCTCATGCAGCAATCCATGGCCTGCGTGCATGCCTTTGCCGAGGGGGATTTTGATGCGCGGCTGCCGGCTTTCCCCGGCAAGCAGGCGATGATCAACACCGGCATTGAGAAGCTGCGGCACAACATTCGCCAGCTGATGGCAGACATGCAGCGCATGGCGCAAGACCACGATGCCGGGCTGATGGATAGCCGGATTCCGGCGGCGAATTACCAGGGCGATTTTCAGCGGGTGGCCGAGGGCGTGAATGCCATGGTGGCGCAGCATCTCACCATTAACCACAAGGTGCTGGCCTGCATACAGGCCTTCAGCCGTGGCAATTTTGATACGCCGCTGGAGCGCTTCCCCGGTCAGCTAGCCTCGATCAACGACAATATTGAAGGCGTGCGCGCCCACCTGAAGGCAGTGATCGACTCGCTCTCGCAGCTGGCCGCGGCGCATGCGCGTGGCGAGATCGACCAGATGCTGAACCCGGAGGCGTTTGAGGGCGACTATGCCCTGATCATGCAGAGCATGAACCGCACGCTGGAAAACCACATCACCATCAACCGCAAAACCCTGGCCTGCATGGCGCAATTCAGCGAGGGGGATTTTGATGCGCCGCTGGAAAACTTCCCCGGCCAGCAGGCGTACATCAACCACACCATGGACACCATACGCCACAAGCTGCAGGCGCTGAACGAAGATGCGCAGATGCTGGCAGCCGCGGCCAAGGCGGGCAACATCATGACGCGGGCCGATGCCAGCCGCCATCAGGGCGATTTCCGCCGCATTATCGAGGGCGTGAACAACACGCTGGAGATACTGGTGCAGCCCATGCTGCAGGTAAAAACCTCGGCCGAGACTATTCACGTAGCCGCGCAGGAGATCGCGCAGGGCAATGCCGATTTGTCTGCCCGCACCGAGTCGCAAGCTTCGGCGCTGGAAGAGACGGCATCCAACATGGACGAACTGGCCGATACCGTGCGGCAGAACGCCGCGCGGGCCCAGGAGGCCAATGGTCTGGTGAAAACCGCCGCCAGCGTCGCCAAGCAAGGCGATATTGTGGTGAACGATGTGGTGGCGACCATGACGGCGATCAACCAGAGCGCGCAGAAGATTGAGGACATCATCGGCGTGATTAATGGCATCGCTTTCCAGACCAATATTCTGGCGCTGAATGCCGCCGTGGAAGCCGCACGCGCGGGCGAGCAGGGCCGTGGCTTTGCTGTGGTGGCGGGCGAAGTACGCTCGCTGGCGCAGCGCTCGGCCTCTGCTGCGACGGAGATACGCCAGCTGATAGAAGACTCGGTGAGCAAGGCCAACCAGGGCAGCGCGCTGGTGGCACAAGCAGGCAGCACCATGCAGGAGGTGATGACCGCCGTGCAGCGCGCCAGTGAATTCATGGACGATATTGCCGCCTCATCGCACGAGCAGAGCCTGGGCATACAGCAGGCGCGCATGGCGGTGAACCAGATGGATGGCGTGACGCAGCAGAATGCGGCACTGGTGGAGCAAGCGGCGGCCGCAGCGGAATCACTGTTGCAGCAATCGGATCAGCTGTTTGCCACGGTGAGCGCTTTCCGCCTCAGCGCACGCAGGCCGGAGCTGCCCATGTTGCGGGCGCCGCTCAAGCTGGTGAATAGCTAGGGTTCAGCGGGCGCGAGACGCCCCGGGTGCCATCACATCCAGCTTCCGTTCAAATATCAGCAGGCTTACGCAACCGCCGCTGCCATCTCGGCGCGGGCGGCCTCGGCTACGGCGCCCGCTACTTTCTCCAGCAATCGCGGGTCAAACGGCTTGGGGATAATGTAATCGCGGCCAAAGTGCAGCTCGCTAATGGCATAGGCATCGAGCACCGCCTGCGGCACCTCTTCACGCGCCAGTGCTGCCAGCGCATGGGCGGCGGCTACCTGCATGCCGGTGGTGATCTGGCGTGCCTTGGCGTCCAGCGCGCCGCGAAACAGATAGGGAAAACACAGCGCGTTATTCACCTGGTTGGGAAAATCAGAACGGCCGGTCGCCATGATCAGATCGTCACGTACGGCCATCGCGGTGGCGGGCAGTATTTCCGGGTCCGGGTTTGCCAGGGCAAATACCACGGGGCTGGGCGCCATCAGCTTGAGCAGGTCTGGCGGCAGCGCATTGGCAGCTGATACACCGATAAACACATCGGCACCCGGCATTACATCAGCCAGCGTGCGGGCGGAAGTCTGGCGCAACAGGTCGCGGCCATAGTCGCTGATGTCATCACGGCCGGAGTGCAGCACCCCGGCAATATCCACCAGCACAATATCCTGCGCGCCCATGGCCTTGAGCAGCCGGGCGGTTGCCATGCCAGCAGCGCCCGCGCCGAGAAACACGATGCGGGCCGTGGGGAGCGTTTTGCCTTGCAGCTCCAGGGCATTCAGCAGCGCCCCGGCAATAATCGCCGCCGTGCCGTGCTGGTCATCATGAAACACAGGGATATCGAGCCTGGCCCGCAGCTCGCGCTCTATGCGAAAGCAATGCGGGGCGGCGATATCTTCCAGATTGATGCCGCCAAAGGTGGGGGCAATATTGACCACGGTCTCGATAAAGCTTTCGATGCTGGGTGCGGTGACTTCAATATCAAACACATCAATATTGGCAAAGCGCTTAAACAGCACGGCCTTGCCCTCCATCACCGGCTTGCCCGCCAGTGCACCGACATTGCCCAGGCCGAGCACGGCGGTGCCATCGGTAATCACCGCCACCAGGTTGCCTTTATTAGTATAGCGGTACGCGGCGGCGGGATCCTGATAGATGGCCTTGACCGGCTCGGCGACGCCGGGCGTATACGCCAGCGCCAGATCAGCGGCGGTGGCGCAGGGCTTGCTCGACTCTACCGAGAGTTTGCCCGGCGTGGGTAATGCGTGGTAATCCAGGGCGCGCTGTTTCATATCCGGCATAAGCTTTTCTCCACGGCATTGATAAGACACCTTAGCCTGTAAGCATCAACCCTGCCAGCTTAATCGCGCTGCGTAGCAGGCGTGTATTGCCCGGCCAGCAACAGCGGCAACACGCGGTATTCCACGGGGAAAGACAGCGCGCCCTGCCCCAGCCCGGCGGCCAGTGCCTGCAGATCGGCAGCCTCGGCCTGCACGCTAAAGAGGCAGCGCCGCGTGGTGCCCAGCACTTGCTCGCGCAGGGAAAGCCCACCTTCGGGCTGACCATGCAGGCTGATCATCTGGCTGCTGAAGCGCACGCCGGGGAGCGTCTGGATCAGGTAATCCACCATCTGCTCTTCGTGCTCGGGCTGTACGCTTACTTGCAGCACAGCCATGGTTGTCGTCGACTCTTGCATTGTTGTTTTTCCTTATTTGGCATGCGCAAAGCGCTGGTAAAGCATGGGCAGAAGAATGAGCGTGAGCACGGTGGAGGTAAACAAGCCGCCGATCACCACAATCGCCAGCGGGCGTTGAATCTCCGAGCCGGGGCCGGTGGCAAACAGCAAGGGCAGCAGGCCAAAGGCGGCAATGCAGGCCGTCATCAGCACCGGCCGCAGCCGACGCTTGGCGCCTTCGGTCACTACCTCCAGCATGGGCAGGCCTTGCGCGTGCAACTGGTTGAAATACGACATCATCACTACCCCATTAAGCACGGCAATGCCCAGCAATGCAATGAACCCCACCGACGCGGGCACCGACAGGTATTCGCCCGACAGCCACAAGGCAAACACGCCACCTATCATGGCAAACGGGATATTGCACAGAATGAGCGTGGCCTGCCGCACCGAATGGAAAGTGGCAAACAGGATGAGGAAGATCATGGCAATGGCCGCAGGCACCACAATCGCCAGCCGCGCGGCGGCCCGCTGCTGGTTTTCAAACTGGCCGCCCCAGGTCATGGAGTAGCCTTCGGGTAGCTGCACCTCTTTTTGCACGCGGGCTTTGGCTTCTTCCACAAAACCCACCAGATCGCGGTCGCGCACATTGCTGGTGACGATCACCATGCGGGCGCCGCGCTGGCGGTCTATCTTCACCGGGCCTTCCACCCGCTCCAGCCTGGCGACGGCAGATAGCGGAATGTTGCGGCCATTGGGCAATGTCAGCATCAGGTTGCCAAAGTCAGCGGCGGACTGGCGCAGGCTCTCGCCACCGCGCACCAGCAAGGGCGTGCGGCGCTGGCCTTCCTGCACCACCGAGAGCACTTTGCCTTCGAGCTGCGCACGCAGGATGGATTCGATCTCGGTCATGTTGAAGCCCATGCGCCCTGCCGCAAGACGATCAATGGCAATGCGCATGTATTGCACGCCGCTGTTTTGCGGGGTGTAAACATCCTGACTGCCGGGGATGCCTTGCAGGATATGCACCAGCTGCTGCGCTTTCTGATCCAGCACATCCAGATCATTGCCGAAAATCTTGATGGCGAGATCGCCGCGCACGCCCAGGATCATTTCATTCACGCGCATATCAATCGGCTGGGTAAAGCTGTAAGCCAGGCCGGGCAGCTCTTCCATTACCTTGCGCAGGTCGTTGATCAGGGCGGCCTTATCCGGCTGGCGCCATTCGGATTGCGGCTTGAGGATGAGGAAGTTATCGGTCTGGTTCAGGCCCATGGGGTCCAGCCCCAACTCATCGGCGCCGGTACGCGAATAGATTTCCTTCACCTCCGGCACATTCTGCAAAATGGCGCGCTGCACATTCATGTCGGTGGTCAGGCTCTGCTGCAAATTGATCGAGGGCAGCTTTTCCACGCCGACAATAATGTCGCCTTCATCCAGCGTCGGCATGAAAATCTTGCCGATCTGCAGATACACCACCGCTGTCAGCCCCAAGGCAACAAACGCAGCAATGACAAGGGCTCGGCCGTGAGCAAGCGCCCACCTCAGCGCCGGTTCATACAGCGCCAACGCCTTGCGCACCACCCAGGGTTCTTCGTGGGGCATCTTGCGCAGCAGAAAAGACGCCAGCACCGGAATCACCGTCAGCGACAGCAGCAGCGAGGCGGAAAGCGCAAATACAATGGTCATCGCCACCGGGCGAAACAGCTTGCCTTCGAGCCCTTCCAGCGTCAGCAATGGCAGGAATACCGTGATGATAATAAGCACGCCCGCCGCCACCGGTAGGCTGACTTCGCGTACCGCACGGTAGATGAGATGCAAACGCGGCAAGCCGGCGCCACGTTTGTTATCAGCCAGATGCGAGGCGATGTTTTCCACCACCACCACGGCGGCATCCACCAGCATGCCGATGGCGATAGACAGCCCGCCCAGACTCATGAGATTGGCGGAGAGGCCAAACTCCTGCATGAGCAAAAACGTGGACAAGGCCGCCAGCGGCAGGATCAGCGCCACGGTAAGCGCCGCCCGCAGATTGCCGAGGAACAGCAGCAGCAACACCAGCACCAGCACAATGGCCTCCACCAGCGCCTTGGACACGGTGTACACGGCTCTATCGACCAGGCTGCTGCGGTCATAAAACACATGAATGCTGACACCCTTGGGCAAGGTCGGCTGCATCTCGGCCAGCTTGGCCTTGATGCCGCTCACCACCTGCCGCGCATTGGCGCCACGCAAGCCCAGTACCAGGCCTTCGACCACTTCTTCCCTGGCGTTGCTGGTCACCGCGCCATAGCGGGTCAACGCGCCTAGCTGGATGGCGGCGACATCGGCCACCCGCACCGGAATGCCATCTTCGGTGCGGATCACGGTGTTCTGCACATCTTCCAGCGTCTTGAGGCGGCCTTCGGCGCGCACCAGCAGCGATTCCTCACCATCATTCAAGCGGCCAGCGCCATCGTTGTTGTTGTTTTCGATCAGGGCATTTTGCAGGGCATCGAGCGTCACGCCGCGGGCATACATGCGCGAGTTATCGGGAATAATCTCGAAACTGCGCACCAGGCCGCCCAGCGAATTCACATCCGCCACGCCTTGCACCGTGCGCAGCTGGGGCCGTATCACCCAGTCGAGCAGACTGCGGCGCTCGGCCAGGCTGAGATGGGGCGCTTCCACCGTGAACATGAACATCTCGCCCAAGGGTGTAGTCATGGGCGCCACGCCACCCGACACATCTGGCGGCAGGTTGGGCAGCACCGCACTCAGCCGCTCATTGACCTGCTGGCGCGCCCAATAAATATCGGTGCCCTCGGCAAAGTCGATGGTGATATCGGTGAGCGCGTACTTCGCCACCGAGCGCAGCATGGTCTGCCTGGGCAAGCCCAGCATTTCCACTTCGATTGGCGCGGTGATGCGGGCTTCCACCTCTTCGGGGGTCATGCCCGGCGCCTTCATGATGATCTTGACCTGGGTGGATGAAACATCCGGAAAGGCATCAATCGGCAGTTGTTGAAACGCCTGCACCCCGGCAAAGGAGAGCATGGCGGTAAGGACCAGCATCAATACGCGCTGGGTCAGGGATAAGCGGATCAGGGCTGCCAGCATCACTCAGCTCCCAGTCCCAGCCAGCGCCCCTTGATGGCGGCCTGGCCGCTGACGGCAACTTGCTCCTTGCCGGTGAAATCGCCATTGATGACGACTTCTTCAAACTGCTCGGACACCACTTCCACCGGCATAGCGCGGAAACCCTGCGCAGTTTTTACAAACACATAGGTTTTGCCATCGTGGCGGGCAATGGCCGGGCGCGGCACGCTGAAGTGCGTGCTGGTGCCCAGCCCGCCAATTTCCGCCTCGACAAACTGGCCGGGCGCCAGCTTCTCAGTACCGGTGGTAATCGTGGCGCGCAAATGCACGGTCTGGTCGTTCTTGTTCACACTGCGCACGATGTGGATCAGCTTGCCGCTGGCGCCGTACTTGGGCACGCTCACCGGCATGCCAACGCTGACATAGGGCAGCACTTCCAGCGGTGCGCTGATTTCCAGCCAGAGCGGATGCAGGCGGCCGATACGGTATATCGGCGCCGACAGATCCACGCGCTGGCCAACGGCGGCGAGTTGCTCCAGCACCTGCCCGGCGGCCGGGGCGGTGAGCGTAATGCCACTCGTCATGCGGCCGGATTTCTCCAGCTGGGCAATCCCGCCCGCTCCCATGCCTGCCAGTTGCAAGGCCTGCTTGCGCTGATTGAGCAGCGCGCTCAGTTCTTCCTGCCCGCTTTGCGTGGTCTGGAAACGACGCTTGGCGATGATGCCATCCTGATAAAGCTCCTGATCACGCTTGAGGTTGTTTTGCGCCAGGCGATATTGCGTGAGCGCCTGCAGGTAATCACGCTGCAGGGCAATCAGCTCCGGGCTGCTGATATGCGCCAGTGGCTGCCCGGCTTTGACATCTTCACCCGCAGCCACATACAGGGTATCCACCAGGCCGGATTGCGGGGCGGAGACCATGCGCTCCTGCCCGATGGGGATCATGATTTCGGCAGGCAGGCGATGGCTGCTGACGGGGGTATTGCGCCCCAGAGCGGCCACGCGTATGCCCAGGGTATTCTGTTGTGTTTCGGTAAAGGCGATATCCGCCGCTTGCACCCACTGGCCGGGCAACAAGCCCAGCATCAGGGTGCATATCCACATGGTCTGTTTCATGGTGTTCTTAATAGTGTTCTTCATGGTAATACTCCAACCGCCTGGTTATATCGGGCAATGTCCCATTGCAGCTGTATGCGACGGGTAGTGAGTGCGCGCTCGGCCTCGTAGGCCAGCGCCTGTATGCGCATGAGGCCGACCAGATCGGTCTCGCCGAGCTGGAATGCCTTGTTGGCAAGGCGCAGGTTTTCCTGGGCCAGCGCCTGCTGACGCGTGACCATCTCCAGCTCGGCGCGGCTCACCGTGAGGTTGTGCTCGGCCTCGTGCATGGCGGTTTCGAGTTGATAGATCAGGCTGTCGCGGGCACTCTGGGCGCGGCCGACTTCCATCTCGGCGGCAGCCTCAATGGGTGCCGCGCGCACCGGGCTATCCAGCGGGATACGCAGCTTGAGGCCTATGCTGTCGTTAAAGGCATTTTCAAACGGGCCGCGCTGGCTGCGCGCATTGAGGATGACTTGCGGATTTTCGCGCCGCTCCAGCCGGGCCAGCTCGCGGGCCTGCTGGGTGAGGCCCAGCCGCGACATGGCTTCGCGGTAGTAGGGATGCTGCTCGCTGTAATCTTCCTGCGCAGACTGCGCTTCATCCAGCTGCTGCGGCATGGTGTGCAAGCCGGTGAGTATGATGTAACGATGCCGCGCATGCATGAGCTCAGCCTCGGCACGCAAGCGGCCGGTTTCGGCAATGATGCGCTCGTTCTGCGCCAGCATGAGGTCGGTCTTGGCGAGCTCGCCCGCCTCAAAGCGCCGCTGCACATCGTGCTCCAGCGCCATGGCGGTGTTCAAGCGCAGGTCGGCCAGTTCCAGGGCATTGGCATTCATGCGGATATCCCAGATGGCCTCGCGCACATAGCCTGCCACCTGCAACTTGAGGCTGTCGCGGCTGGCCGCGAGGTCTTCATCGGCGGCATCGGCCACATGTTTGCGGGCATTGCGCTGGCCCTGCAGCCAGACGGGCAACTCAAGCTCGGCCTGCCAGTCGCGCTCACCGCGGCCACTGCCAACGGCGTCGTTCTGCGCGCTCATGCCAACGGCAGGTGCCTGTGGCAGAAACGATGTTGCCACGGTGCGGCGCGCGCGCACTTCGGCCATGCGGGCGGCCAATATAGGCTGGGTGGGGTTACGGGCATACGCTTTTTCAACCACGTCATGCAGGCTCAAGGCCGCATCGGGGTCGACAATATCGGTATGCTGGATGTCGGTATGCCCGGCATCCGCGGCCAAAGGCGCGGCCTGCACAATAGGGGCAACCAAGCTGCTTCCCATGCAGAAAATACATAGGAAAGCACGCCCAAACAGGCGTTTCTGGTACATGTCATTCTCCTGAAGCTATCATCTGGCGCAGCAGTCGCTGCGTTCAAAGCAATAACTCAGGCGACAGGGGGCGCTCGGGAAAGATAAGGCGAATAAACCTGTGATCGACCGGCATGCGTGCCAAACACAGGCGAGAAAAGACGCTGAATGGCAGGCAATGCCAGCAGCAGGAGGAACACCAGCGCCATCATGGGCGCCTGGATCAGGAGATCCTGATCATTCTTGAGGCCATGCTCCACGGTCACGGTATGCAAGGCAGCATGGCCCATGCTGACATGGTCAGCCGCGCTATGCATCTCCGGCACATCAATATCCACCGCATGCATGTGCAGACCGTGGCCCTGATCTTCTGCATTCAATTCCAGATGCCCATGAATGAACGGCGCAAAGACTTGCAGCAGGGCAAGCCAGAGCACGATGACAACAGACATGGATTTGAATGGACGGCGCAACATGCGGCAAATCTACCAAATTCAGGGGGCACTGGCAAATGAAGTCTGCGTCACAAGGCCGTTTATTTTTTTATTAAAAAATAATGACATACCCAACAGTATTCAGGATGGCAGCCGATACTGCCTGTAATACCGCAGGTTTTGCAGGAGGCCCCGGTCTGCCTGTACCCCTGCCATGGCGCTTGAAGTAGCCAGGCTATTTGCTGCCATTATTTTTATGGGTAGCACGCAGGCCGCAAGTTGGCTACTATGGCGCTTGTAACAAATCTTTACAATTGGCTTTACCGCATTAGAAACAGCGTTACCTCATTGCAGGGAGATTGTTTTGACATGAATCCGGTAATCAAGCAGTTGCTCACCTCGATTGGCATGGTCGCCGCCATGATCCTGCTGGCGAGTATCGCCTATCTGTCCTACACCCGCACCGAACATTTTGTAATCAGCTCACGCTGGGTAGACCATACCTACACCGTGCTCATACAGCTGGATAAAGTCACGGCTGACATCAAGGAAGCCGAATCCAGCGAGCGCGGGTATCTGCTGACCAATGACATGCATTTTTTCCGGCTATATGAACAAGCGGCCCAGAAGCTGCCCGCAGACATGAAAACACTGCAGATGCTGACTGCCGACAACCCGGTGCAGCAACGTCAGGTGGAGGCATTCAATGCCCGGGTGCAGGACAAGATCGATTCCATCCATGCCATTATTAACACCAAACGCGAAAATGCGCGCCTGGCGACCGACCCGATCTTTCTCGGCATGCTGGATAAAGGCAAAGGGATCATGCAGGACATCCGGATTCAGGCCACAAGCATTCTCAATACCGAGCAGGCCCTGCTCCGGCAGCGGCTCAAAGCCATGGAGGAGGAAGCCACCTCCACCCGGCAATGGATACTGGTCGGCAATCTGCTGGCGGCCTGCATGCTGCTGCTAAGCTTCTGGCTATTGATCAAGGAAATCCAGAGCCGTGCCCTGGCACAACGCAAAGCCGAGGCCACCGCTTCGCAGCTGGAAATCACCAACCGCGAGCTGGAGAGTTTCAGCTACTCCGTCTCGCATGACTTGCGGGCGCCCTTGCGCGCGATTGACGGTTACTCGCGCATGTTTGAAGAGGACTACAGCGACAAGCTGGATGCGGAAGGCCTGCGCCTGCTGTCGGTGGTGCGCACCAATAGCCGGAAAATGGGTCAACTGATTGACGACCTGCTGCAATTTGCCCGCTCGGGCCGCAAGCAGATTGAAGCAGAACCAATCAATATGTCGCCTCTCATCAACGAAGTGTGGCAGGAGGTGACGGCGGATCAGATGGCGCACAACACCCAGCTGGAATTGCAGCAGCTGCTGACGGTGCATGCAGACCGGGCCTTGATCCGGCAGGTGCTCATCAACCTGCTTTCCAATGCGGTGAAGTACAGCAAAACCAAGCCGGAACCCAGGGTGATTGTGCGCTCCACCCACAACCGCGACATGGTGACTTACGAAATCGAAGATAACGGCGTTGGCTTTGACATGCGGTATTACAACAAATTGTTTGGCGTCTTTCAGCGTTTGCATAACGCCGATGAATTTCCCGGAACCGGCGTGGGGCTTGCCATAGTGCAGCGCATTATCGTGCGGCATGGAGGTCAGGTCTGGGGGAAAAGTAACTTAGGCGAAGGTAGTGTGTTTGGATTCAGCTTACCCTGGAAGGAACCTCATCATGGATGATTTGCAACAAGTACAGATCCTGCTGGTCGAAGATAGCGAGACCGACGCCGAAATGACCCGACGTGCCCTCAAGAAAATCGGCCTGACCAATGAAATACTGTGGCTGAAGGACGGGCAGGAAGCGCTGGATTACGTATTCCGGCAAGGTGCATTTGAACATCGCGTCAAGCACTCACCCAAGCTGATACTGCTGGACCTGAAAATGCCCAGAGTAGATGGCATCGAAGTATTGCAGCAGATCAAGAAATCCGAACAAACACGCATGATCCCGGTGGTGATGCTGACGTCCAGCGCTGAGGAACGCGATATCGTCAAAAGCTATGAGCTGGGCGTGAACAGTTATCTGGTCAAACCGGTGGAGTTTGACCAGTTTGTGGAGGAAGTGTCCAAAGTGGGTTGCTACTGGGCAATATTGAACAAGATTCCGCAATACCAGTAGGTGCCTGAAAAACATGCCTGGGCCACAGAGTCCGGGCAAGAGGGGGAACCAAATGTTGCGTATCCTGATGGTGGAGGATAGTCCGACTGATGCCGAGCTCTCGCTGCGCGAGCTGAAGCGCGCCGGGATGACGTGCGAATTCATGCGGGTAGAAACCGAGCAGGATTTTCGCGACCAGATTCAGGATTACCACCCCCAACTCATTCTTTCCGACTATTCCCTGCCGCAGTTTGACGGCATGTCAGCGCTGCACATTGCGCGAGAACTGGCGCCGGAAATCCCCTTCATCTTTGTTTCCGGCACCATAGGCGAAGAAACCGCCATCCACTCCCTGAAAAATGGCGCCGCCGATTACATCATCAAGAACAATCTGAGCAGACTACCCAGTGCGGTGACCTCGGCGCTGGAGCGCGCAGAAGAAAAGCTCATGCACAAGCGCATGGAGCGCGAGCTTGAAAACAGCAACCGCCTGTTCCGTGTGTTCATGCAAAATCTGCCGGCGATTGCGTTCATCAAGGATCAGCAGGGTCAGTATATTTTTGCCAATGCCAGCACGGTAGATGCCCTGCAATTGCCGCATGAGGAGATCATAGGCAAGCACGACACCATGCTGTTTCCGCCCCAGCTTGCGCAGGAAATGCGCACGGCCGAACAACAGACGCTAGCCCAGGGTGAAGCCATACAGCATGTCCGCCAGTTTCCCCAGGCAGATGATGTCAAGCTGTGGCTGCTCACCACCTTCCCCGTGCAGGACATGGATGGCAATTTCAATCACATCGGTGGCATCGGCATCGACATTACCGAGCAACGCAAGGCGGAAGAAGCCCTGTTGCTGCGTAACCATGCGATTGAAGCCAGTGCCACGCCCATCCTGATCGTGGATGTGGCGCAACCGGCCATGCCGCTGATCTATGTGAACCGCGCGTTTGAGCTGGTGACAGGCTATTCCTCGCAGGAAGCCGTCGGCCGCAATTGCCGCTTTTTGCAGGGGCATGACCGCGAACAACCCGAGCTGGAAAAGATACGCACGGCGATACGCGAGCGTTGTCCCGGCTATGCCATCCTGCGCAATTACCGCAAGGATGGCAGCCTGTTCTGGAACGAGCTGTATGTGGCACCCGTGCCTGACCCCCATGGCGGCGAGCCGCGCTATTTTGTCGGTGTGCAAAAAGATATCACCGAGATCCGGCAATATCAGGAAGCGCTGGAACGGCAGGCGAATTACGATACGCTGACCGGGCTGGCCAACCGCAACCTGCTGAAGGAACGCATGCAGCAGGCCATCAGCGAAGCGCGGCGGCATAACTGGACGTTTAGCGTGGCGTTTATCGACATCGATAACTTCAAGCGCGTGAACGACAGCATGGGCCACAGCGCGGGCGATGAGTTGATTCGCCTCCTCGGGCAGCGCCTGCAATCCTGCCTGCGCGATGGCGATACCGTGGCGCGGCTGGGTGGCGATGAATTTGTCCTGCTGCTCACCAGCCAGTCGCTGGATGAAAGCATTCATACCGTGGTGCAACGCATACGCAACACCATCATCAACCCGTTCATCATTACCGGCAGGCAGCTCACCGTCACCTGCAGTATCGGGCTGGCCAACTTCCCGCATGACGGCCGCAATGCCGATACGCTGCTCTCGAATGCCGATAGCGCCATGTATCAGGCCAAAGCCAGTGGCAGCAATAATTTCCGCTTTTATGCCAAGGAAATGAATGCCGAGCTGGGCCACCGGCTGTCGCTGGAAAACGATTTATGGCACGCGCTGGAAAACCAGCAACTGGTGCTGCATTACCAGCCGCAGGTCTGCATGCGCAACAGCCAGATCATCGGCATGGAAGCCCTGATACGCTGGCAGCACCCCAAGCTGGGCATGATCCCGCCACTGCAATTCATTCCGCTCTCAGAGGATGATGGTCTGATTGTGCCGATCGGCATCTGGGTCATGGAAACCGCCGCGCATCAGAATCGCCAATTGCAGCTGGCAGGCTACCCGCCTATCCGGGTGGCGGTGAATCTCTCCGTGCGACAGCTGGAACAAAAGGATCTGGTGCACTGCATAGAAAAAACGCTGCAGCATTCCGGCCTGGACCCGCAATGCCTGGAGCTGGAGATTACCGAGAGCATGCTGATGCACAACATCGAGGAATCCATCATCACCTTGAACCGGATCAGCGACCTCGGGGTGCAATTGTCATTGGATGATTTTGGCACGGGCTATTCCAGCCTGTCTTACCTTAAGCGTCTGCCCATCAATCGGCTGAAGATAGACAAATCCTTCATCAATGACATCACCACCACGTATAACGATGCCATTATTGCGCGCTCCATCATCGCCCTGGCCCATAGCCTGGAGATACAGGTGATTGCCGAAGGTGTGGAATCCGCAGATCAATATGCCTTTTTGCTGGAGAATGGATGCGACGAGGTGCAAGGATATCTGCTGAGTCGCCCACGGCCATTTGAGGACATGGAAGCCCTGTTGCGCGATGGCGGCCGCTTGTTGCCAGCGTCGTGATCCTGACCGCCGCGGCGCCCGTGTGGACGCGACGGCTTATTCCGACATCAGTAACTGGTTGTGGTCTGTCTTGAGGTAAAAGCGGCCATCGGCATCAATCTTCACCACGCGTATGCGATACCCGCTCAACACCGGTTCGGCATACACCAGGCGGTGCCCTTCTTTTTTCATGTGATACAGCGTGGTGGTCGCCATGCCTGCGACAAAAAAGCTGTTTTCCCAGTAGGCATTGCGGCCAGACTTGGGATAGCGCGCAATCGACCCCACACCAATAGAGGGCACAAAGGTAAAGATAGGCTTCTCGTAACCATCATGTCCGTTATAGCTGTTGCCGTAATAATCGCCGTTGCCCTCACGCTCGTACATGGTGCCGTAGCTCACCAGCGGCCAGCCATAGTTGGAGCCTTCGCGTATTAGGTTGATCTCATCGCCACCGCGCGGGCCGTGTTCGGTTTCCCATAAATCACCGGCTTCATGGTCAAAATACAAGCCGCCGGAAGGTGAGCGCAGGCCGGAAGCATACAGGCTCACCGTGCCGGACTTGGTATTGATCTTCATCAGCTTGCCGAGCGAGGTAGAAGTATCCTGCACGCCTTGCGGTTTGCCGAAATCGCCAATCGCCAGATAGACGATCTCGTCGCTCTCGCCCAGTGCCAGCTTGCCGCCCGCCTGCATGCCCAGAAAAGGCTCTTTGATGGCGGGATTACTGGTAAAGATGTCGCGCTTGTAAACCAGGCGGCTATTGACGATATCGAGGGTAAATTCCGACACCGCGAGGCGCGCGCCATTCTGCATGTCGTCCCAGACGATGTAGCTGACATAGAGCGAATTATTCACCCGCAGGCTGTCCTTGACGCCGGATGAGCCCTGGCAATACACCAGCGGCTTGGCGTCATCGTCGTCGTCATCGGATTTGCTCAGGCGCTGCGGTGATTGCGTGCGCTCAATGTCATTGTCATCCAGCGCGGTAAAGTAGGCCTCGCCACATTTGCTGATAAACAGAAAGCGCTTGTTGCCCAGGATCTCGAATGGCCCGGAGGGAAACTCGTCGTCAATTGGCAGGTTATACACGCGGAGGTTTTCGGTGCCGAACACCGAGCCTATTTTGGCATTCTGGTCCGGCAGGATTTCATCAATGCTGAGGCTTTCAAAGCCATCTTCAAATGGCCACCACTTCATGCGGTATTGGTTGGCGCCCAGCATAAAGAGGCCGACCACCATCAGGATAAAGAGCAGAACTTTAATAATTTTTTTTCGGTTGATATGCATGCTTTCAATCGCCATGCGCAGCCAGCGCTGCCTGTGGCTTTATTTATTGTTGTTATTACCGACCACCCACTGCCGGCTTAGTTTCCTCAATGGCCGGATTTTACCGGTGGCATGCACCATTCTAGTGCCGCTACGGTTAAAATACGGCTTCCGCTTTTGGCCTTGCCTGATTTCATGAATGCCTTGATGCAGTTCATGCGGCGATTTCGCCCGCAAACCAATATTGTCAGCCACAGCGAGCGCTTGCGGGCCTGTTGCGGCGCCCTGCTAGGGATATTGATCACCGCCAGCGTCAGCGCCCTGCTGGTAGATAATGCCAGCCTGCCTTTCCTCATGGCGCCTATAGGCGCATCGGCCGTCTTGCTTTATGCCGCCCCCGCCAGCCCGCTGGCGCAACCGTGGTCCATCATGGGCGGCAATATGCTTTCGGCCATCGCCGGTGTCCTCTGTGCCAGCTGGATACCCTCGCCATTGCTGGCCGCCGCGGCGGCGATTTTTCTGGCGATAGGGCTGATGTTTGCCATGCGCTGTTTGCATCCTCCCGGCGGCGCCGTTGCCTTGACGGCGGTCATCGGCGGCCCGGCCATCCACCAGCTGGGCTGGGGCTATGTGCTGATGCCGGTGGGCTTGAATTCATTGCTGTTGCTGGTTGTCGCGCTGATCTACAACAATGCCACCCGGCGCCCTTACCCGCATGCCCAGCAGCTGGAGCCGGAACGTTCGCTGCATGAAACCCAGGATATTCCGCCACTGGCACGCATGGGCTTTACCCACGCCGACATGGATGCCGTGCTCAAGGATTACAATCAGGTGCTGGATATCAGCCGCGATGATCTGGAATCGTTATTCCTGCAGACCGAAATGCACGCGTACCGGCGCCGCTTTGGCGAAATACGCTGCCAGGACATCATGTCGCGCTCGCTGATCACGGTGGAGTTTGGCACCACGCTGGAAGAAGCCTGGCAGCTGCTGTTGCGCCATCACCTGAAAGCCTTGCCGGTGCTCGACAAGGCACGGCGCGTGAGTGGGATTATTACCCAGGGCGACTTCATGCGGCAGGCGGACCTGGCTGGCTATCAGGGCATTGCCAGCAAGCTGAAACAGGTGGTGCAACGCATTCCCTTTACGCATACCGACAAACCGGAAGTGGTCGGCCAGATCATGACCAATCGCGTGATCACCGCCAGCACCGACATGCACATTGTGGAGCTGATCCCGCTGGTATCCGAGCATAATCTGCACCATATCCCCGTGGTGGATCAGGAGCGCCGCCTGGCGGGCATGATCAGCCAGTCTGACCTGATCGCCGGGCTCTATCGCGGCCGCCTCAACAGCATGGCGAGCGGATGATGCAAGCTGCAGACTTGCATGGTTTCCCAGCGGCTGAGGGATGGTTTACACTGCCCGCTCCATCAAGCCCAGATCGCCATGCAAACTGAACTCCGACAAGCCGCCCTCGCCTGGCTGGCCGAACCCGACCCCAGCCGCAAAGTCGCAGGCGTCACCGACTTGCATAGGGCATATCAATGCGGGGAGGTTTTGCTGGATGGCACGGTAGACCTGAGGACGGCTACGCCCGGATCCGGGCTGTCGATTCCAGGACGGCCACAGCAACCCGAGCTGGTGTCGCCGCTGGCCGTCAAGCGCCGCAATATGCGCACCGTGGAAGGCCGCGCCGCACTGATACACGCGCTGGCCCATATCGAATTCAATGCCATCAACCTGGCACTGGATGTGATCTGGCGTTTTCCCGGCATGCCGGATGCCTTTTATGCCGACTGGCTGCAGGTAGCGCAGGAGGAAGCCCTGCACTTCAGCCTGTTGCAACAGCACCTCGTGACACTGGGCTACGGTTATGGCGATTTCCCCGCCCACAACAGCCTGTGGGAAATGGCCACCCGCACCGAACACGACATCCTGGCACGCATCGCGCTGGTCCCGCGCACCATGGAAGCCCGCGGCCTGGACGCCTCACCGCCCCTGCGCGCCAAACTCGCCCAGGCTGGCGATATGGCCGCCGCCGCCATTCTGGATATTATCCTGCGCGATGAAATTGGCCATGTCGCCATAGGCAACCGCTGGTTCGGCTGGTTATGCGAACAAGGCAATCTCGAGCCTCTGGCAACCTATGCCGAATTGGCCGCCCGTTACAGCGCCCCCACGCTGCGCGGTCCTTTCAATATGGAAGCCCGACGCGCCGCTGGCTTTAGCGATGCCGAGCTCGAGTTATTGGGGGATATCCCCATGCGGCAACCCTCTTTCCCATAAAAAACTCTCATTTCCCCATATAAAAAAAGCTCCCACTGGGAGCTTTTTTTGCAGTAGCGTCAGGCTTTTAACCGTACTGACGAATCGGCACGCGGATCTTTTGCAGAATCACCGTGGCCAGCTCTTCAATCGAACGATGTGTGGAGTCGATCCAGGTAACACCGGCACGCTTCATCAGGTCTTCTGCCTTGGCAACTTCATCCCGGCAGTTGTCCAGCGAGGCGTAGAAGCTGTTGGGGCGGCGCTCGCTACGCACGGAGTGCAAACGCTCAGGGCTGATGCTGAGGCCGTAGAGTTTTTCCGGATAGTTTTCCAGCACGGCTGGCAGGCGCATGCGGTCAAAGTCTTCGGGAATCAGCGGGTAATTGGCGGCCTTGATGCCAAACTGCATGGCGAGATAGAGGCTGGTAGGCGTTTTGCCACAGCGTGAAACGCCCACCAGTATCACTTCGGCTTCTTCCAGACCGGAGTTGGTCATGCCGTCGTCATGGCCCAGCGAGAAATTGATGGCATCAATACGGTTGTTATAGCCTTGGCTCGCTGCACCGTGGGTAATACCGACGCCTTGAGAAGGCTCCAGCCCCAGCTCGCTCGCCAGCGGATCAATAAACGTACCAAACAAGTCGAGGAACATGGCGTCCACTTGTTTCAGCTTGGCGCGAAACTCCGGCTTCACCAGCGTCATGACGACAATCGGGCGCACGCCGTCTTCCACACTGGCTTCCTTGATACGGTCAATGGCGACCTGAAGCTTGTCCAGCGTATCAATAAACGGAAAGCGGAGCTGACGCAGTTTGACGGTAGGAAAGTGCGCCAGCAAATGGCCTATGGATTCAGCCGTAATACCGGTGTTGTCCGAAACAAAAAAAACGGAACGGTCATGGGTCATGATCAGGGCGCTCTGTAGATGGTCAAGTAAAAGGCCAGTATAGCGCTAGCCAACAGTAAAGGGCTGCCGCGGCAGCACGGAATATCAACAAAAAGGCTGCCCGAGACAGCGCGATGTATCAGTAAAAAGGGCTGCCTCTCGGCAGCGCGGTGTATCAACGAAAAGGGCTGCCTTACGGCAGCCCTTGGACTATAACACTAATTACTATTTGTTGGCGGCGGCCAGGCGTTGCCAGGTGGTCACGACGGTATCGGGGTTGAGCGATACCGACTGGATGCCTTCCTTGACCAGCCATTCAGCGAAGTCTGGATGGTCCGATGGGCCTTGGCCGCAGATACCGACATACTTGTTGAGGCGGTTGGCGGTGGAAATTGCCATCTTCAACAGTACCTTGACGGCATCGTTACGCTCGTCGAAACCGGCAGAGAAGAAGCCGGAATCGCGGTCCATGCCCAGCGTGAGCTGGGTCAGGTCGTTGGAGCCGATGGAGAAGCCATCAAACAGCTCCAGGAACTGCTCGGCCAGCAAGGCGTTGGATGGGATTTCGCACATCATGATGAGGCGCAGGCCATTCACACCACGCTTGAGGCCATGGCTTTCCAGAATCTCGATCACGGCACGGGCTTCATCCAGCGTACGCACGAACGGCACCATCAGCTCGACGTTAGTCAGGCCGATTTCCTCGCGCACCTTGCGCATGGCGATACATTCCAGATCGAACGACTTGCGGAAATCGCCATCGATGTAACGCGACGCGCCACGGAAACCGATCATCGGGTTTTCTTCATCGGGCTCGTAGATATCACCACCGACCAGCTTCTTGTATTCGTTGGACTTGAAGTCCGACAAACGCACGATCACAGGCTTGGGGTAGAACGCAGAGGCGATGGTAGCCACACCTTCCACGACCTTCTCAATGTAGAAGTCGCGTGGGCTGGCATAGCCATTGGCACGGCGCTGTACTTCTGCCTTCATATCGGCTGGCAAGGTGTCAATGTTCAGAATGGCCTTGGGGTGAATGCCAATCATGTTGTTGATCACGAACTCAAGACGGGCCAGGCCAACACCATCATTAGGTGTCTGCGCAAAGCTGAATGCCATGTCAGGGTTGCCCACGTTCATCATGATCTTGACCGGAGCCTTGCCCAGTGCAGCGGCTTCCTGGCTGGAAACTTCATAGTCCAGCGCGCCGGCATATACATAACCGGTTTCGCCTTCTGCACAGGAGACGGTCACGATGTCGCCATCTTTCAGCACATCGGTTGCATCCACGGAACCCACAATCGCGGGGATACCCAGTTCGCGCGCGATGATCGCGGCGTGGCAGGTACGGCCACCACGGTTGGTCACCAGGGCAGAAGCGCGCTTCATCACCGGTTCCCAGTTCGGGTCTGTCATGTCAGCCACCAGCACATCGCCGGGCTGCACGCTGTTCATTTCAGCCGGGTCGCGCACGATACGCACAGGGCCTACGCCCACTTTTTGCGTCACGGCACGGCCAGTCACGATTGGTGTGCTGCCATGCTTGATCTGGAAGGTCTCGATCACATTGCCGGTTTGCGACTTCACGGTTTCAGGGCGGGCCTGCAGGATGTACATCTTACCATCCACGCCGTCCTTGCCCCATTCGATATCCATCGGGCGACCGTAGTGTTGCTCAATGATCACGGCATAGCGTGCCAGTTCCAGCACATCTTCGTCGGTCAGGCAGTACTTGATGCTGAGGGCAGGGTCTACATCCTTGGTGACCGTGCTTTTGCCAGCCTGCTGCACATCGCCAAACACCATCTTGATGGCCTTGGAACCCAGCGTGCGACGCACGATGGCGGGACGACCCTGGGCCAGCAATGGCTTGTGTACATAGAATTCGTCAGGATTCACCGCACCTTGCACCACGGTTTCACCCAGGCCGTAGGAAGCGGTAATGAAGGCGACATCCTTGAAGCCGGATTCGGTATCAATGGTGAACATCACGCCAGCGGCGCCAATGTCACTGCGCACCATGCGCTGGATACCTGCGGACAAGGCCACATCAGCGTGCAGGAAGCCCTTGTGTACGCGGTAGGAAATCGCACGGTCGTTATACAGGGAAGCGAATACTTCCTTGATGGCGTGGAGGATATTGTCCAGGCCCTGAATATTGAGGAAAGTTTCTTGCTGACCGGCAAAGGAGGCGTCAGGCAAGTCTTCCGCGGTAGCCGAAGAACGCACAGCGAAAGTAACATTCTCACCGGAGGAAGCGGTCAATGTGGCGTAATGCTCGGCAATGGCGTCGTTCAAGGCTTTCGGGAAAGAGGCCTGCATGATCCATTCGCGGATCTTGCTGCCACAGGCTGCCAGTGCGGTCACATCTTCCACGTCCAGCTTGTCGAGCTCGGCATTGATGCGATCTGCCAGACCATCTTGCGCCAGAAACTCGCGATAGGCATGGGCCGTAGTCGCGAAACCAGTAGGCACGCGAACCCCTTTTGAAGTCAGCTGGCTGATCATTTCCCCCAGCGAAGCATTCTTGCCCCCAACTTCAGGCACATCCGTATTTCGCAACTTTTCAAAAGCAATGACGTATTCCGACATATTTTCCTCATGCGTTCATAGCGTTTTTAAGGCGCGTATGAATTTCATAATTTCAAGGTTGAGTTAGCAAATGCATAAACACTGCTGACAGGCTTGTTAAAACTGGGCTTAAATTAATTGATATCACTATTGAGTGCACTGAACGCACAACCGCGAGAATATTGCCTTGAGCAGGCGACGTGTGACGAGCCGCTCCCCAGCTCATTCCCACATTCGACTAAATCATTTGTCCTGCCATAGTCCTTATCTATTCTTGACGGCAGACGCCAGCTACACAAGTGCAGCAAAACCATGCTGATTCAGATTGAAATAATACAGTAAAAACGGCTGAGTTCACCAGCCTAAAACGTATTTAGGCCGAAAGGACTAATCCATTCGCAAGCATTGTCTGGGGTTGGCGACAGCTGCTTGCAAATAGCAGCACAAAGCCGGAGCGCACGGTGTGACAGACGGCTCTGCGGCCGGAAAAATGTGCTGTTATAATTTGCCGCCCTCCCCTGGCGGAACCTCCAGCGGCCGGGTGCATCCAAACTTGCCCCTTGATGTTGATTAGCGCGAAGGACGCTCATGATACTGATATTTCTGGTCCTACTGCTCGCCCTGTTGCCGCTGGTACTCACCACCTCGTTTCCCCATCTGGTGGTCGTGAGCATATACAGTGGGCTGGCGCACCTGCTCGCCTTCGGCTGGGCCATCATGATCATCATCATTCTCCTGCGCCGCCGCCGTATCCGCGAATGGCGCGAGGCGCGCAAGCTACGCAAGCAGTCGCGGGCCAAACAAAAGAAAACACCATCCAACTAAGCCTTACCAGGCGTAGCCCGCGCTGAACAACAGGGTGGAATCAATCTCCTTGCGGCCTGGCGTCGGGCTTCCATCCCAGGTGACATTCCACTGGGTGGAGGCATTCAAGCGCTCGGTAAGCGGGAACCGGAAGCCGGTTTTGGCATAAATCAGCATATCGCGTGTATCTTCCAGGCTCATGAGCGCTTCGTGCTCATGGAAAAACTGGGTAAATCCATTCAGCAGTTTCTGGTCATATTTCACCGCCCAGCGCAGTGCCGCATAGTTTTTGTCAGGGTCGGTGTAATGACGCTCGCTCACATAGGCCAAACCGCCTTCAAGCGACAGATTGAGGTTGGGCGATTCATACATCTGGTAACCCGAGCCGCCACCAATGGTCGTCAGCAATTGCAGGTCACGAAACCTGTCCTGCTCCAGTGACGTCACGCCGTAGGCATACCAGCGCCGACTCCAGAAATGGTCGTACTTGGCGTAGCCACGGCTATTGAATTGCGTGCTGTTGCCTCTATCCTCTGCCCGGTTGAAGATGGCCCCGGCGGTATACCGATTCTGCAGCGTACGAATAATGGTTTCCGTATCCAGCCGCAAGGCCTGAGTTTCGGAGTTACCTTGCGTCCAGGTGCCGCCAACATTGATACGCCCGGTCCATTTGTAGCCGCCGCGCACCAGTTCGGGCGAAGGGTTGATGTAGCGCAGCTCTGCCAGCTCAATATCGCGGTATTGCTCATTCTCAAGCTTGATCCACGCACGGCCGTCTTCCACGTCATCCAGACTGACAAACGCGCCTTCCACGCGCTCTTTGTCATTCAGCACGATATCCAGCGCCTTGGCAGAGTCCAGGCTGGCAATTTCCGCCCACACGACTTTGATCACGCCTGCATAGGCGGTTCTGAACTCGACGGCATCGCCTTCTTTTTTCAGCACCTCGCCGGTCAATATATCGCCATTTTTGAGGCGCAACTGATCCGCCGCCGCATGGCATGACAACCCGATAAGAGACGCCGCCACCATGGCTTTTGCATAAGCAGTTACCTGCATGTAGTTCCTCCTGATGTTATTGCTTGATGTCGACATGCCTGCAGGCAGTGACTTTATTAAAGTTCGCTCGCACCCCACGGGGAGCCTTGAAACTGACATTGATTAGTGAGTTAGCAGAACGGCACGCTTGCCGGGCTTCTTATTCAAGATGACTACATAAGGCCGAAAAAATTCGCTGACCCCGGCATGCGGGGTCGGCAAATGGCGACAATCGCGCCACTAAATCCCCAGCAAATCGGGAAATTCGCGTATGGATGGAATCACCCGATCCGGGTGAATAGTGGAGGCATCACAGTATGCCTGGCGATACTTGCCGGTCTGCACCAGCACGCCATGCAGACCTGCCTGCTGGGCACCGCCAATGTCGGCATCAATGTCATCGCCGATCAGCACGGCATCGCATGCCGCCACACTCATACTGATCAGCGCCATGGCAAAAAAATCCGCCGAGGGCTTGCCCATCAGCGTGGTCTGCGCGCCACTTGCATATTCCAGACCGGTGATAAAGGCGCCAATATCCATTTGCAAGCCATGCTCGGTTTGCCAGTAGCGGTTCTTGTGGATGGCAATCAGCTTGGCGCCACGCATCAGGCAGTTGAACACCTCATTCAGCAACCGGTATGACCAGGCATCGCCAATATCGCCAATCACAATGAATTCGGCATCGGTATCTGACTGGCGAAAATCGGCAAAATCCTGCATCACATCTTCCGCCAGCAGGAACCGGCAGACCGGGTCGCCCTGCCGCATCAGATATAAACGCGCGGCCTGGGTGGCACTGATGATTTCCTCTGTTTCCACCGCAAAGCCCAGACTGCCCAGTTTTGCCTGCAATGAAGCCAGCGACAGCGTGCTGGTATTGGTAACAAACCGGCACGGCAAACCGGCGTTGCGGATACGGTCTACCGCATCCATCGCGCCCTCCACCGGCTTGCCGCCGATATAGAGCACACCGTCGAGATCAAACAGCACGCCCTTGATGGCATTTAGCGGCTCCATGATGACTCCTTTCTGCATACGGATAACACTTGCATGCAAGCATCAACGATGCCAACCCTATCCACGTTTACGTTCCTTCAACACGGCCAAGCGGGTAGCCCAATAAACCAGCATGCCGATATAAGTACCGGCGATCACATCGCTGACATAATGATAGTTGGTAGCCACCAGCGCCACCGCCAGGAGTGACATGCCCGCCAGATACCACCGGCGCCAGCGTGGATAAAACTGCCACAGCGCCATGAACACCGTCATGAACACCACCATGTGACCTGACGGAAAAGCGTCGTACCCACGCTTGCCTATCTGAAACCAGTGCGCCTGATGAGCCTCGGGATTGGACAACCAAAAGCGAACCTCGATACGCGCGAACATGAGCTTGAGCACATGCTTGGCGAGGAACGCCATGGGCAGCACCACACCGATCAAAAGAAAAAAGTCACGCCTTGGGCTACGCTCGCCCAGCCTGCGCAAGTAAAAATAGAAGGAAAAACTAAAGGTAGAGCCGATCAGCACCACCCAGAACAAATGGCTGGGAAGGTTATTGGTATAGTCATGAAACGGGGCATAGCTCAGCAAATGCGCCTTGATCCACAAGGCCGCTGGCGCATCCACAAAAAAAATCGCCAGCAGGCTCAATACGGTTACCAGCAGCATGAGACCCAGGCTACGCATAGATCCCCACGCCATATATCCTGACCTCATTCGCCACCAAGCACTCAAAAAATATCCTGACCATGCCTGAAGTTTAGACTAGCGATACCCACGCGTCGATGATCCAGCGCCGACGGGACCAGATTTGCTTTTATCTCGCACGCAGACGGCCATGAAAAAAGGCCGACATTGCTGTCAGCCTTTTTCCGGTGACCGGCAAAACCGGCAACCCGTTATCGCGAGAAATTACTCAGCGACAACAATTTCATTCTTGACGGCGGTCACGCCCTTGACGCCCTTGGCGAGCAACACTGCTTTTTCAGCTTCTTTCTTGGTTTTTGCAGTGCCGGACAATTCGACCAGGCCATTGCTGTCAGTTTCAACCTTGATATCACTGGCACTTACCAGCTTATCCTTGGCAAACGCAGCCTTCACCTTGGTTGTGATCACGGTATCGCTCAACTTGGTGGAAACGGCATCACCGTCTGCAGCAAAGCCACTCAAAGGCATTGCCAGAGCACTTACCAACAGCAGAGCTTTAAAATTCGTTTTCATATCGTTTCCTTATAATGGGTTGTTGTTGAAGACGAATCCATTGTGAAAGAAACCGGCATGATGGCGAATACGTTGGTCGCTGATTCTCGTGTCAGAGAACGCTTACTGGAGTGTAGGCGTAGCGCCCTACTTTAGGGTAGCGCGGGTGACTTCCACGCTCGCCTCCCCATCGCTTAACCACACCTGACCATCCTGGATGGTGCATTGCAGATTCATGCTGCGTTGCGCCAATGCGGCCAGAGCCTGGGTTGTTTCCTGCGGCAGACTGTAAACCCGCAGATTGCTGAGCCTGGCAAAACCGGAAGCGTTCTGCGCAAACCACATCTCTGCCGTACGCCCGCCATAGGCATACACCACCACCTCATCGGCACGGCCACATGCCTTGCGTATCAGCTTCTCGTCCGGCAGGCCGACATCAATCCACTGCTCAATGCGGCCAGTCAAATCGCGGCGCCAAAGGTCCGCCTCTTCATCGTCCGTCATACCCTGACCAAACGCCATCTGCTCATCCGCATGCAGGGCAAACGCCAGCAGGCGCACCATCATGCGCTCATCCGTCTCCGACGGATGCCGCGCCAGGGTCAATGCATGATCATGATAATAATGCCGCTCCATGTCGGCAATCTGCAGACTGGCTTTGAATACGGTGGATTTAAGGGCCATAAAAACAATCTTGATAAGTAATGTAAAAAACCAACTTTTTATAAACGGCGACGCTCAATCCATTAACGGCAACCCCAGCCAGGATTGAACTAGACTTGGTCAAGGCTACGTTGCGCTTTAAAAAAGGTGCGTATGGCAAACTCATTCTCATCGCCAAAAAAGCGGGTCGAATGTGTGACTTTCTTTTTATTCGCTACCAGAGTCGCGGGTGAGTCAGGCAAACCTCGCCACCGTAGCCCCATCGGAAAACTCCCCGTTGAGAAGTCACCATGCTGCATTCCTACCGCACGAACAAGCAGGCCAAAAATCTGATCCTCTTGCAGTTCGCTCCAGAAAAATTCTTTGCGTGCCAACAACTGGTGTCGCACCAGGCGTCGAATACATTCAGCACTGACAAAATACGCGCCACCAAGACAGTGCTCACCGGGCTCATACCCGTATTTGATACTGCGACGAGACACACGGTAGATAAACCACCAGCTTCTCCATGCTCCTGGATGGCGTAACAAAGCCAGGTTGACTTTGAGCTTCTGCGTCAGCTTGCGGCGCGGCCATGAAAAGTCTCTCGGATCCCCATTGCAATCCACCCGGTACGAACCCAGCATCCCAAGCTCTGGATGCTGATCAAAACATTCGATGGCATCTTTTTCCGGGTCAGGACCAATGACCAGAGCATCCGTATCAAGCCGTAGCAGCACCTTGAATTCGTAATGCTCATGGGCATAAGCAAACCCATGCGAGAGATTGATGTACAGGCCTGCTTCTTTCCCCATATTGCCTTGGGTAGCAATGACGTCAACGTTATCAAACACATCTGGAAGACCTGCGCAAAGGGACTCGCCACTATCATCCAGCACAATGATCACATGGGATGAGCGAATGTAATATCGGATGCTTTCTATCGTATCCACAACATACGCTAACTGGCATGTGGGGCCCACAGGGAGCACAACAGCAAGCTCAACATTTTTCCTGGCAGCATTTCGCATGGGATGACCCGCCTCTTAAGGTAGTTATCTGCGGCAAACAGCAATAAAAACCAAAACGACATCATCGCCCTATTTGGGCGTTAAACCACACTTCCAGCCAAACATTAGCATAAACTTGAATCCCTATGCTGCTCTTCCAGGGCTTGATGGCGGGCTATTCATTACGGGCTTTATGAATATCAATGCCAGCATTCAAAATACATAAAAAAAGGGGTTACGATTTCTCGTAACCCCTTTTTGGTGTTGGTGGGCTGTGCGGGGATCGAACCCACGACAAACGGATTAAAAGTCCGCTGCTCTACCAGCTGAGCTAACAGCCCGGAGACTTTCGTCCCGATGTTTTCCGTTGCTTTGGAAAGCGCGCAATTATCCTGAAAAGGGCGTAGCGCGTCAACCAGAAATCAGGGAAAGTTTATGCAGCATTCATTTAGCGTAGACACTGCGCCTTAGCGCATGCCGGGAAACCGACCTTGCATGGCGCGCATCATCTTGCTCATGCCGCCTTTGGAGAACATTTTCATCATCTTCTGAATTTCTTCAAACTGGTTGAGCAGGCGATTGACTTCCTGCACCTGCACGCCTGCGCCAGCGGCAATACGGCGTTTGCGGGTCGCCTTGATGATCTCGGGCTTGCGGCGCTCTTCGGCCGTCATGGAATTGATAATGCCTTCCATCCGACGCATGGCTTTATCGCCGGTTTCGCTGTTGATCTGGCCGGCCATGCCCGCCAGCTGTGCAGGCATTTTGTCCATCAGCGCGCCCATGCCACCCATTTTGCGCATTTGCAGCATTTGCGACTTGAAGTCTTCGAGGTCAAAGCTTTTGCCGGACTTGAGCTTGTCGGCGACTTTTTGCGCCTCAGCCATGTCGACATTCTTTTGCGCCTGCTCAATCAGGGACAGCACGTCGCCCATGCCCAGCACGCGGGAGGCCATGCGCTCTGGATGGAACACTTCCAGCCCGTCCACTTTCTCGCTGACACCGACGAATTTGATCGGCTTGCCCGTGATATGGCGTACCGACAAGGCGGCACCGCCACGCGCATCGCCATCCAGCTTGGTGAGGATAACGCCCGTCAGGGGCAAGGTCTCGCCAAAGGCGCGTGCCGTATTCACGGCATCCTGACCTTGCATGGCATCGACCACAAACAGGGTTTCCACCGGGTTCAGCAAGGCATGCAATTGCTGGATTTCGGCCATCATGGCTTCATCAATGCCCAAGCGGCCGGCGGTATCGAAAATCACGACATCGTAAAAATGACGCTTGGCAAAATCGAGTACATTGGCGGCAATATCCTGCGGTTTCTGGCTGGCGTTGGAGTCAAAACAGTCGACCTCCAGGCTCTTGGCCAGGGTTTTCAATTGCTCGATGGCGGCAGGACGATACACGTCGGCACTGGCCAGCAATACTTTCTTCTTTTGTTCCTTTAACAGGCGCGCCAGCTTGGCTGAGGTCGTCGTTTTACCTGAACCCTGCAAACCTGCCATCAGGATAATCGCCGGAGGAACTGCTGCCAGGTTGAGCCCTACATTCTGCTCGCCCATGAGGCGCGTGAGCTCTTCATGCACCACCTGAATGACAGCCTGTCCGGGCGTCAGGCTCTGCAGCACATCACGACCTACCGCCCGCTCCTTCACCTGAGCGATGAATTCCTTGACCACGGGCAGGGCGACGTCAGCCTCGAGCAGCGCCATGCGCACTTCACGCATGGCGTCACTGATATTTTCTTCGCTGAGACGGGCCTGCCCGCGCAGCGTCTTGACCACCTGTTGTAATCTACCGCTTAAATTTTCAAACATAATCCGTGCCGAATGTAATGCGGGCCAGCGTTTAGGGGCTGAAACCGCGTGTTATAGTATTTACTTAATTCTAACCCAAGACCTGAAGACACAAGACAGCTAAATGGTTGCCCTTATTCCTTTTCTGCTCACAGCCCTGATTTACAGCCTGGTCGCCATCGACTTCTGGCGTAGCGTAAAAACCTCAGACCCTGCCTCACGCCGCAAGCTGCATAGCCGGGTGCTGGCCATCGGCCTCTTGCTGCATGCGGGCCTGCTATATAACGCCATGTTTACCGAAGGCCTGAACCTGAGTTTTGACAATGCCCTGTCGGCGATTGCCTGGCTCACGGTGTTGATCTATTGGGTCAACAACCTGCGCTACCCGCTGCAAAGCCTGCAAGCTTTTGTGCTGCCACCTGCGGCGTTTTTCGTGCTCTTGCAGTACGGCATGCATGAAAACCACGTGCTTCCTTATCTGGGCAATCCATTGTTCATGACGCATCTGGTCATCGCGATTCTGGCTTACAGCCTGTTTACCTTTGCCGCCTTGCATGCGGGCCTGATGGCGTTTGCCGAGCGCAAGCTGCACCAGAAATCCAGCCTGAGCCGCCTGCCGGAATTTCCGCCGATTATCGTCATGGAAAAGCTGCTGTTCCGCGTCATTGCGCTGGGCTTTTTCCTGCTCACGCTCACGCTCCTTAGCGGCGCGCTGTTTTCCGAACAGATTTTTGGCCAGGCCTTGAAGTTCAATCACAAGAACCTCTTCGCCATTATCTCGTGGCTGGTTTATGGCGGCCTGCTGCTTGGCCGCCAGGCCTATGGCTGGCGCGGCAAGACCGCTATCCGCTGGACACTCAGCGGCTTTGTGATTTTGCTGCTCGCTTACGCAGGGACCAAATTCGTGCTGGAAGTCCTGCTGAATCGTTAATCCCCACAGGCGGCCTGCATGGCAGGCCTGCCCCGCTCAACACACAATATTAAATACTAACGCAGACTGATGACTGGCCAGCCCGCCCCCTCGGCGTAAGCTTTCAGCGTAGGGTCCGGATCGACTGCCACGGGCTTGTCCACCAGTTTCATCAGCGGCAAGTCATTGTGCGAATCGCTGTAGAACCAGCTCTGCTCAAAATCCTTGAGGGTTTGCCCGCGTGCCTCCAGCCAACTGTTCAGGCGCGTAATCTTGCCTTCCTGAAAACTCGGCACGCCGGTGCTACGCCCGGTGAATTGGCCGTCAATTTCCTCAGGCAGCGTTCCAATCAGGTTATCAATGCCGAATGCCTTGGCAATCGGGCCAGTAACAAAGCTGTTGGTCGCGGTAATGATCATGAGCAAATCGCCGTTGGCTCTATGCTTTTCTACCAGCGCCCGCGCTTTGTCGGTGATCATGGGGGCAATTTTTTCCTGCATGTAGCGCGTGTGCAATTCATCCAGAAAGCTGCGCGGATGCTGGCTTAATGGCTTGAGCTGAAACTCGAGAAACGCATAGATATCCAGTTTCCCGGCTTTATAGTCTTCGTAAAACTGCAGGTTTTTTTCCAGGTGCTCCTCGCGGTTGAGCAATCCCTGTTCGATCAGGAACTGGCCCCATTGAAAATCACTATCCCCGGCCAACAGGGTGTTATCCAAATCAAAAAGTGCAAGCTGCAAAATCATCTCCGTTCTGTTACGGCGTTTCAAAAATAGGTAAAGTACAAGACTTGTGCATCGCATTGCGGAGAGCTTGATGCGGCAAGAACTCACTGCCCCCATCAAGGTCATTACGATATGAACTTCCCCGACCATTTACTACCCACCGAGCTTTGCTGGGCCGCCAATGCATTAAGCCTGGCGATTATCCTGGCCTGCGTGAAAAGCGCCCCTTGGCGTCATCTGAAAGACACCAGCCTGTTGAATGTGTTCATGGCTGGCATCGTCGGGCTCATGCTGGTGTGGGCAGTTAACGCCGGGATCAAGCCTGGTCTGAATTTTCATTTGCTGGGCGCTACGCTGCTCAGCCTGATGTTTGGCCCCCAACTTGCGATTATCGCGCTGGCCCTGGTACTGCTCGGCATTACCGCCTTTGGCATGGCTGGCTGGCTCAGTTATGGACTCAATCTCATGCTCATGGTGGTGATTCCCGCCATGTTCAGTTGGGGCGTATTCCGCTGGGTAGACCGCAAACTGCCCAACCATTTGTTTGTGTATATTTTTGTGGTCGGCTTTTTCTGTGCAGGTGTCGCCATTACCCTGTGCGGACTCGCCAGCAGCTTTGTACTGACCGAAAGTGCTATCTACAAGCGTGAATATCTGGGCGAGCATTACTTGCCCTACTACATTTTCATGGCCTGGTCCGAAGCCATGCTCACAGGGATGGCGGTAACGCTGATGGCGGCTTTCAGGCCCAGCTGGCTATCTACCTTCAACGACAAACGTTATCTCAAAACCAAATAGGCCCGCCTGCATACTGGCCCAACCCCATCAACAAGGCGCTACCTACAATACCCGGAAGCGCGAGGCTGAAATTACAAGGGCTGCGGATGTGCCCGTTCAGCGTTGGATTGCAGCTTGTTCAAGCCATTCAAGTAAGCTTTGGCCGAGGCAATCACGATATCGGTATCTGCCCCTTGGCCGTTCACAATGCGGCCACCCTTGGACAGGCGTACGGTCACTTCGCCTTGCGCATCGGTACCACTGGTAATGTTGTTGACCGAGTAGAGCTGCAACTCGGAACCACTGTTGACGATGCTTTCAATGGCTTTGAACGCCGCATCCACTGGGCCGCCGCCATTCGACTCCGCCCGTTTTTCCACGCCATGCTCGGTAACAGTGACAATCGCATGCGGAATTTCGCCCGTCTGCGAGCATACCTGCAGGTAGACCAGCTTGTAACACTCACTGGCTTCGCCCATCACATCTTCGCTAACCAGGGCATGCAGGTCTTCATCAAAAATCTCGGATTTCTTGTCCGCCAATTCCTTGAAGCGGGCAAAGGCAGCATTCAGGGCCTCTTCGCTATCGAGCTGGATACCCAGCTCATTCAAACGGGTGCGGAAGGCATTGCGGCCAGACAACTTGCCCAGCGTGAGCTTGTTGGCGCCCCAGCCCACATCTTCAGCACGCATGATCTCGTAAGTCTCGCGGTGTTTCAGCACGCCATCCTGGTGAATGCCAGATTCGTGGGCAAAGGCATTGGCGCCAACCACCGCCTTGTTCGGCTGCACCGGATAACCGGTAATGGTAGAGACCAGCTTGGAGGTAGGCACGATCTGCGTAGTATCAATGCTGGTGTCGAGGTTGAATACATCGCGGCGAGTGCGTACCGCCATGACAATTTCTTCCAGACTGGCATTGCCTGCGCGCTCGCCCAGGCCGTTGATGGTGCATTCCACCTGCCGCGCGCCGCCCATGACGGCCGCCAGCGAATTCGCCACCGCCATGCCAAGATCATTATGGCAATGCGTAGACCAGACCACCCTGGATGAATTAGGCACGCGGGCAATCAGTTGCTGCATGCGCTCACCCCACAAGGCAGGTATCGAATAGCCCACGGTATCCGGCACATTGATGGTCTTGGCGCCCGCATTAATCACCGCGGTAAAGACCTGCACCAGGAAATCCATGTCCGAACGCACCGCGTCTTCCGCGGAAAACTCCACGTCGTCGGTATATTCCAGCGCCCATTTAACGGCCTGCACTGCACGCTCCAGCACCTGCTCCGGCGTCATGCGCAGTTTGTTCTGCATGTGGATGGGGCTGGTGGCAATAAAGGTATGGATACGGCCTTTGGCAGCTGGCTTGATGGCTTCGCCTGCGCGGCGGATATCGTTTTCATTGGCACGCGCCAGCGAGCAAACAGTCGATTCCTTGATGATTTCGGCGATGGCATGAATCGCATCAAAATCTCCCGGGCTCGCTGCGGCAAACCCGGCTTCAATCACATTCACGCCCAGCTTTTCCAGCTGACGGGCAATGCGGATCTTTTCTTCCTTGGTCATGGCAGCGCCCGGGCTCTGCTCGCCATCGCGCAAGGTGGTATCAAAAATGATTAACTGCTTGTCTTTTATCGTATCTGACATGGTGTCTGGTCCATAAACTTGGTGATCGCTGCATTATTTGTGGCAGCGAAATGCATTTGCGGAGATAACTAAATTCAGTTGGCGGAAGGCGACGCGGGCGGACGCTTCAGCTTGCGGTATGCCCACAAGACATACCCTGACAAGCCGTAGAGCAGGGAAACTGCAAACAGGACTTCAGCAGGACTGTATGAAATGAGCACAAAAGCCAGCACGATGAGCAGAATCACCACAAACGGTACGCTGCTACGCAGATTGATGTCCTTGCCGCTGTAAAAGCGCAGGTCGCTCACCATGGAAATACCGGCAAATACGGTGATGCTCCAGGCCAGCCATTTCATTTTGACCCAGCCAAAGAAAATCTCGTCCCCGGCAATGCCATTATCAAAGGAAATCCACACCAAGCCGGCCAGCAATGCGGCCGCAGCCGGACTGGGCAAGCCTTGGAAATAGCGTTTGTCACTTTCATCGAGCTTGGTATTGAAGCGGGCCAGGCGCAAGGCAGCACTGGCGCAATAGATAAAGGCCGCAATCCAGCCCAGCTTGCCCATGGGTTGCAAAGCCCACACATACAGCACCAGCGCCGGGGCCACGCCAAAAGACACCATATCGGAAAGGCTGTCGTATTCGGCGCCAAAGGCACTTTGGGTATTGGTCATGCGGGCGACACGCCCATCGAGGCCATCCAGTATCATCGCAATGAAAATAGCGACCGCTGCATGCTCAAAGCGACCACTCATCGCCTGCACGATGGCATAAAACCCGGCAAACAGTGCCGCCGTCGTAAACAGGTTGGGCAGCAGATAGATGCTGCGCTCGCGCAGACTCTGTTCAACCAGTGGTTTGGTGCGGCGCAGACGGGGTTTGGCATCAGCCATTGCGAAACTTCCTGAAATTAAACTTCGGCTAGTATATCAAAGCCGCATGGATTGACTATGTTAGACTCGCGTATTGATTTCAACACGCTTAGCACCATGCAATTCACTCTGCACAAACAGGATGGCGCCGCCCGCCGCGGCACCGTCAGCCTGGCCCACGGCGAGGTACAAACACCCGCCTTCATGCCAGTCGGCACTTATGGCTCAGTCAAGACGCTCTCCCCGCAAGAGGTTCACGACATTGGCGCGCACATTCTGCTCGGCAATACCTTTCACTTGTGGCTGCGGCCCGGCCTCGATGTCATTGAGGCCCATGGCGGCCTGCATGGCTTCATGGGCTGGGATGGCCCTATCCTCACTGATTCCGGCGGCTTTCAGGTATGGAGCCTGGGCGACCTGCGCAAGATCAGTGAAGAAGGCGTCAAATTCCGCTCTCCGATCAATGGCGACAGCTGTTTCCTGACCCCCGAGGAATCCATGCGCATCCAGCGCGTGCTCAATTCCGACATCGTCATGATTTTTGACGAATGCACACCTTACCCTGCCACTCACGAGCAAGCCATGACATCCATGCAGCTCAGCCTGCGCTGGGCACGGCGCAGCAAGGATGCCCATGCCGGCAATCCGAACGCGCTGTTTGGCATTATTCAGGGCGGCATGTATGAAGACTTGCGCGACATCTCGCTGGCGGGGCTAACTGACATTGAATTTGATGGCTATGCCATAGGCGGCTTGTCGGTAGGTGAACGCAAGGAAGACATGCTGCGCATTCTGGCTCACACCACGCCGCAGATGCCGCAGGACAAACCCCGCTATCTGATGGGTGTTGGTACGCCAGAAGACCTGGTGGATGCGGTAAGCCACGGTGTGGACATGTTTGACTGTGTGATGCCTACCCGCAATGCCCGCAATGGCTGGCTGTTCACGCAATATGGCGACATCAAGCTCAAGAACGCCCGCTACAAACTGGATACCGGCCCCCTGGATGCCGACTGCAGCTGCTACACCTGCCGCCATTTCAGCCGCGCCTATCTGCACCATTTGCATCGTACCGGCGAGATTCTGGGCGCCCGCCTCAACACCCTGCACAATCTGCACTATTACCAGCAACTGATGGCGGGTATGCGCAAGGCTATTGAAAACGGCACATTCAGCAGTTTCGTTGCGGAGTTCAAGGCCAAGCGCCAGCAGCTTAAAGCCGAAAGCCTGGCAACGGCTTCAAATTAGAGGTGACCGCAATCACATAGCGAGGCCGCCACAAGATGGCTGATAAATTTAGTGAGAACACCACAAGGCGCTCTATGCTAGAATTTTTGGCTTTAGTATCAACAGTATCAATTTTATTTAAAGTAATAGAAAGGTAGCTTCCGTGTTAATCAGCTCAGCTTATGCCGCATCGGCCTCCCCGGCTCCGGAATGGACCAGTTTTCTTCCTCTGGTCGTGATCTTCGTCCTGTTCTGGTTCATGCTGATTCGTCCGCAAATGAAGCAGGCCAAAGAACAGCGCCGCATGCTGGAAGCCCTGCAAAAAGGCGATGAAGTCATCACCGCTGGCGGTATCGTCGGCAAGGTCACCAAAGTTGGTGATGCTTATGTCACGATTGAGATCGCACCTGAAGTCAACATCAACGTGCAAAAGCAAACCGTCCAGACCCTGCTGCCCAAGGGCACCATCAAGTCCATCTGAATTTAAACCATCCCGCCATTCCGTCCCATGCTCCGCACCCATCCATACATTGCAACACTTTCATGTATGACCGAGCCTGAGGACGGAATGCGTTTTTTTCGAGCCGCATTATGAATCGTTACCCCTTATGGAAATACATACTCGTGCTGATCACCCTGGTGCTCGGCGTGGTGTATTCGCTGCCCAATCTGTTTGGTGAGTCACCAGCCGTCCAGGTATCCACCGCCAAGAGCTCCGCTAAACTCGACCCGGCATTGCTGGGCCAGGTGGAAGATATCCTGAAGCAGGAAAAAATCACCTATGAAGCGGTGTTTCTTGACACGAATGGCGTCAAGGTACGATTTGAAAATGCGGACACGCAAATCAATGCCAAGGATGTGCTGCAAGGCAAGCTGGGCAAGGATTACGTCGTTGCACTCAATCTGATCTCGCGTTCACCTTCCTGGCTGCGCAGCATCGGCGCGCTGCCCATGTATCTGGGTCTGGACTTGCGCGGCGGCGTTCACTTCCTGCTGCAAGTTGACATGAAAGCCGCGCTGGATAAGGCCGCTGAGCGTTATGTCGGCGATTTCCGCAGTGCGTTGCGCAAGGAGCGCGTGGCTTACATGGGTGTCAGCCGTGAAGGCCAGGCCGTGCAGGTGCGCTTCAGCAGCGCAGCCGAACTGGCAAAAGCGCAGAAAATCCTGAACAAGGAATACCCTGACCTCACCTTCCGCACCCTGGATAGCGGTAACGACAAACTGCTGATCGCTACACTGAATCTGCAGGCACAAAAACGCATTCAGGAATTTGCTCTCAAGCAGAACATTCAAACCCTGCACAATCGCGTGAACGAACTCGGCGTTGCCGAACCGATTATTCAGCAGCAAGGCCTGGATCGCATCGTGATCCAGTTGCCAGGCGTGCAGGACACAGCCAAGGCGAAGGAAATTCTCGGCCGTACCGCGACGCTTGAAATCCGCATGGTGGACGAAGAGAAGAGCGACATGACCACGCTGGACAAAGCCAGCAAGGGTCAGGTGCCATTTGGTGACGAGTATTATGTGGAACGTAACGGCCAGCCTATTCTGGTGAAAAAGAATGTCGTGCTGACCGGTGACTACATCACCGACGCCGGTCCTGGTCTGGATCAGCAAAACGGCGAATCCGTTGTGCATGTGACACTGGATGGTCGCGGCGCCCGTATCTTCAAACAGGCCACCAAGGAAAACGTCGGCAAGCGCATGGCGATTCTGCTGATTGAAAAAGGCCAGGCAGAAGTCATTACTGCTCCTGTCATCCGCGAAGAAATTGGCGGCGGCCGCGTGCAGATTTCCGGCATGGCGAACGTGCAGGAAGCTACCGATGTTTCATTGCTGCTGCGCGCTGGCGCGCTGGCTGCGCCAATGGACATCATCGAAGAACGTACCGTTGGCCCAAGCATGGGTGAAGAAAACATCAAGCGCGGCTGGCACTCCACCCTGTGGGGTTTCGCTGCGATTGCCGTGTTCATGATCATCTACTACATGTTGTTCGGTAGCGTGTCGGTGCTGGCACTGGGCGTCAACCTGCTGCTGCTGACCGCGGTGCTGTCGCTGCTGCAGGCCACGCTCACACTGCCCGGTCTGGCGGCGATTGCGCTGACGCTGGGGATGGCGATTGATGCCAACGTGCTGATCAATGAGCGTATTCGTGAAGAGCTGCGCAATGGCAACACGCCTCAGGCCGCCATTCACGCCGGCTATGACCGCGCCTTCGATACCATTCTGGACTCCAACGTCACCACCATGATCGCCGGCCTCGCCCTGTTCATGTTCGGCTCCGGCCCGGTCAAGGGCTTTGCCGTGGTGCACGTGCTGGGCATTTTGACTTCCATGTTCAGCGCCGTGGTGGTTTCGCGCGCGCTGGTCAACCTGATTTACGGTTACCGCCGCAAGATCAGCAAGCTGTCCATCGGCTGATGCGACCTCACGTAAACGACTAGATACGAGTAAAGATCATGGAAATTTTCAAGATTAAAAAAGACATACCGTTTATGAGCTACGGTCGCCTGACGACCGCGATTTCGCTCATTACCTTCCTGCTGTCGGTGTTCTTCCTCGCACACCGCGGCCTGAACCTTGGCGTCGACTTCACTGGCGGCACCATGATGGAGGTCAGCTATCCGCAGGCCGCTGATATCGGAAAAATCCGCGAAGCCGTCGACAGCGTGGGCCTGAAGGATGCTACCGTACAAAACTTCGGTACCAGCCGCGATGTGCTGATCCGCTTGCCGCTCAAGCCTGAGCTTTCGATCTCGGCTTTGTCCGAACAAGTGCTGACCGCCCTGCAGAAAGCCGACCCCAACGTCAAAATGAATCGCGTTGAGTCCGTGGGCGCCCAGGTAGGGCAAGAGCTGTATGAAAATGGCGCACTGGCCCTGCTGCTGGTGTCCATCGGCATCATGGCCTATCTCGCCCTGCGTTTTGAATGGCGCTTTGCGGTAGCCGCCGTTATCGCCAACATGCATGACGTGGTGATCATTCTGGGCTTCTTTGCCTTCTTCCAGTGGGAATTCAACCTCACCGTGCTGGCAGCCGTGCTGGCCGTGCTCGGTTACTCGGTAAATGAATCCGTGGTGGTGTTTGACCGTGTGCGTGAAAACTTCCGCAAGATGCGCAAGGCCAGCGTATCCGAGGTGATCAACAACGCCATCACCCGTACCATGTCCCGTACCGTCATCACCCACTTCTCGACCCAGCTGATGGTGCTGTCCATGCTGTTTTTTGGTGGCGAAGTGCTGCATAACTTCTCATTGGCACTGACCATTGGCATTCTGTTCGGCATTTACTCATCCGTACTGGTCGCCAGCCCGATTGCCATGTACCTGGGTGTATCGCGCGAAAATCTGATGACCAGCGCTGAAAAGAAGCCAGCCACAGCCGACGCTCAACCTTGAGCAAACTGACATTGTCAGGCGCAGCCTTTCCTGGCTGCCTTGACAATAGCGCTCCATCAAAGGGAAACTAGCGGTATCGCTTAACGCCTGTTCCCCCTTGGACACCATTCCCTTACCCATGCAGCTCGGCGCTCTTGCCGTGCTGCTTTTGATTTCCGCCTTTTTTTCCATCGCTGAAACCAGCCTGATGTCGCTTAACCGCTACCGGTTGCGCCATCTGGCAAAAAGCGGCCACCGCGGCGCCCGCCTCGCCAGCCACCTGCTGAGCAAGACGGACAAACTGCTAGGCGTGATACTGCTCGGCAACAATTTTGCCAACGCCGCCTCGGCCACCCTGGTCACCGTCATTAGCGTGCAGCTGCTGGGCGAAGGCGAGTGGGTGCTGATGATAGGCACCCTGAGCGTCACCTTCTTCATTCTCGTGTTCGGCGAAATCTCCCCCAAAGTCATTGCAGCGGCCTACCCGGAAAAACTGGCGTTTGCTGTCAGCTATGTCCTTTACCCCTTGTTGAAGGTGTTATACCCGGCCGTCTGGTTCGTGAATCTGTTTGTCAGCGGCCTCTTAAGATTGCTGGGAATACGCGTCAACTTTGCCGACCATAGCCATGCTATCTCCATGGAAGAGTTGCGTACCATCGTCAGCGATTCAGCCAATTACATTCCCAAGAAGCACCGCACCATATTGCTGAATCTGTTTGAGCTGGAAAAAATCACGGTAGATGATGTGATGACCGCGCATACCCTGATCGATACCATCGACATGGATGCTCCAATGGATGACATATTGCAGCATATCTCCAGCAGCCATCACACCCAGCTGCCGGTCAAGCAAGGCCCCGGGGAAGAAATTATTGGCTTTATCCATGTGCGCAGAGTCATCAACCAGCTGCGCGGTGGTGAGCTGGACAAGGAAGCCTTGCAGGAGATTATCGCCGAACCCTACTTTGTGCCTTCCGGCACCCCGCTATATACCCAGATGCAGCAATTTCAGGAGCAGCAGCAACGCATGGGGCTGGTGGTGGACGAATACGGTGAACTGAAAGGCCTGGTCACGCTCGAAGACATACTGGAAGAGATCATTGGCGACTTCACCACCCAGTCGCCATTGCGCACCAGCAAGTATATACACGAAGAAGATGGCAGCTGGCTGGTGGATGGTTCCAGCAGCCTGCGCGATTTAAATCGCAAGTTGGGCTTGAATTTACCGCTGGATGGCCCCAAAACATTAAATGGATTGATACTTGAGCATTTTGAGGATATTCCGGAGCCGAGCACCAGCTTCAAGATTGGCACGCACGCGCTTGAAATCGTGCAAACCCATGACCGTATCGTCAAAAGCGTCCGCATTTACCCCTAGCACCCCGGCCTGCTTCGCCTTGGGAGGCTAAGGCGGGCGCGAAATTTGCATTCATATCATCAAACAGTCGAACTGGCCGGATTACCCACACTTAATTCAGGCTTGAATTATTTCTGATTCGGCTCAAAATAGGCATCACTATGGCAAGTACGAAGCATCAAGAGGGAATCGTCACAGAAAAGCAAACGGCTCGGCCAAAACCGCCGTCCATGTATAAAGTGATTCTGTTGAACGATGACTACACCCCCATGGAATTTGTTGTAGAAGTGATTCAGCGTTTTTTTAACAAAAGCCGTGAACAGGCGACGCAAATCATGCTCAAAGTTCATACGGAAGGCGCAGGTATCTGTGGCGTTTATCCGCACGACATCGCCGAAACCAAAGTAAATCAGGTATTGGGCTATGCCCGTGAATATCAACATCCGCTGCAATGCGCAATGGAAGAAGTCTGAGGAAGTGCAAAATGATCGCCCAGGAACTTGAAGTCTCACTACATATGGCCTTTATGGACGCCAGGCAAAAACGCCATGAGCTAATCACGGTGGAGCACCTGCTGCTGGCCATGATAGACAACCCGACAGCGGCGGACGTGTTGCGCTCCTGCGGTGCCAATCTCGACACTTTGCGTTCCGAACTGGTGCACTACATCGAAGAACACACTCCGATTGTAGAGGGCTCGGATGAGGTAGACACCCAGCCTACCCTCGGCTTCCAGCGCGTGATTCAGCGCGCCATTCTGCACGTGCAGTCTTCCGGCAAGAAAGAAGTCACTGGCGCCAACGTGCTGGTCGCCATCTATGGCGAAAAGGATTCGCACGCCGTTTTCTTCCTGCATCAGCAAGGCATTACTCGCCTGGATGTAGTGAATTTCATCGCCCATGGCGTTGCCAAGGTCACCGACAACACCAGCAAGCGCGCAGAAACCGAGCAGGAGGCTGAAGCCGAAGCTGCGCCTGGTAGTGCGCTGGAAAGCTTTACGCTCAACCTTAACCAGCAAGTGCTGGCAGGCAAGATCGATCCACTGATCGGGCGTGGCAATGAAATCGAACGCGTCATTCAAACCCTGTGCCGCCGTCGCAAGAACAACCCGCTCTTGGTAGGCGAAGCTGGTGTGGGTAAAACCGCCATTGCCGAAGGTCTGGCACGCCGCATTGTCGAAGGCAATGTGCCTGAAGTGCTGGCCAATGCCGTCATCTACTCACTGGACATGGGTGCTCTGCTGGCCGGTACCAAATACCGCGGCGATTTTGAGCAACGCCTCAAAGCCGTGATGAAAAAACTGGCAGAGCAGCCCGATGCCGTCTTGTTCATTGACGAGATCCATACGCTGATTGGCGCAGGTGCTGCCAGCGGCGGCACCCTGGATGCGTCCAATCTGCTGAAGCCTGCGCTGTCCAATGGCTCGCTCAAATGCATAGGTGCGACCACCTATCAGGAGTACCGCGGTATTTTTGAAAAAGATCACGCGCTTTCCCGCCGCTTCCAGAAGGTGGATGTGGTTGAGCCTACCGTGGCTGAAACCGTGGAAATCCTCAAAGGCCTGAAGTCGCGCTTTGAACAGCACCACAGCGTGAAATACACCATGGCTGCCTTGAGCACTGCAGCGGAGCTTGCCGCCAAGTACATCAATGACCGTCACCTGCCAGACAAGGCGATTGACGTGATTGATGAAGCCGGTGCTGCGCAGCGCATCCTGCCGAAGTCCAAGCAGAAGAAAGTCATTGGCAACAAGGAAATCGAAGACATTATTGCCAAAGTGGCACGCATTCCGCCCAAGAACATCTCCAGTGATGACCGCAATGCGCTGAAAACGCTGGAACGTGATCTCAAGGCCACCGTGTTTGGTCAGGACAAGGCCATTGAGGCATTGTCTGCTGCCATCAAGATGGCGCGTAGCGGCCTGGGTAGCACCAACAAGCCTATCGGTTCCTTCCTGTTCTCCGGCCCCACCGGCGTCGGCAAGACCGAAGTGGCACGCCAGCTGGCCTACACCCTGGGCATAGAGCTGATTCGCTTTGACATGTCCGAATACATGGAGCGTCATGCGGTATCGCGCCTGATTGGTGCGCCTCCTGGCTACGTGGGCTTTGAGCAGGGCGGCCTGATGACCGAGGCCATCAACAAGCATCCGTATTGCGTACTGCTGCTGGATGAAATTGAAAAAGCCCATCCGGATATTTTCAACATCCTGTTGCAGGTGATGGACCATGGCACGCTGACCGACAACAACGGCCGCAAGGCGGATTTCCGCAATGTCACCATCATCATGACTACCAATGCGGGAGCAGAAGCCATCTCCAAGACGGGCATCGGCTTTACGCTGGGTAAAACAGCGGGTGACGATCTGGCTGAAATCAAGCGCCTGTTCAGTCCCGAGTTCCGCAATCGTCTGGATGCCACGGTATCGTTTGCACCACTGTCGCAGGAAATTATCATGCGTGTGGTCGACAAGTTCCTCATGCAACTGGAAGATCAGCTGCACGAGAAGAAGGTCGAAGTCACCTTTACCGATGCACTCAAGGCTTATCTCGGCAAGAAGGGCTTCGACCCACTGATGGGCGCACGTCCGATGGCACGCCTGATTCAGGACACCATACGCCGTGGTCTGGCCGACGAGTTGCTGTTTGGTCGCCTGGCCAATGGTGGTCGCGTCGAAGTGGATATCGACGAGAACGATGCCATCCAGCTGCATTTTGAGGATGGGGATGCCAACAACAGCCCTGCCCTGGAAACGCATACGGCAGACTGAGTTCAATCCACACAAAAAAGCCCCCGCTCCAGCGATGGACGGGGGCTTTTTAATATGGCGGCTATGATTTACAGAGGCGTCAGCCCCGGAACTGGAGGACGCTCAGGTGACACCTGAAGACTCAGCTACCGGCTCTTGCCAGGTGGGATATTTTTCCATGATCGACTCAAACAGCGGGCTTTGTATCCGCTGCGCCAGCCACGTCTTCAACCGAGGGTAAGGCGCGACCACAAACCAGTCCGGTTCCACCATGGAAAACTGCCGTATAAACGGGAATATGGCGATGTCAGCATACGTCGGGCTGGTACCAAACAGGCATCCATGCAGATGCAAACTGGACTCCAGCACCTGCAGAAAGCGTTCGCCATCCGCGCGGTAAGTGCTTTGTGGATGTTCCGGATAACGATCCGGATATTTATAGCGATCCAGAGCTCGCTTGAACTCTTCGTCGTTCTGTTTCACCAGCGCATGCATGGCAGCGTCACTCTGCCCCAGCCATTGTTCGGGATCATGCTGCGCCAGCGCCCATTGCATGATATCCAGGCTTTGATCAACCACCTGGCCGTCGGGCAATATCAGGACCGGAACAGTAGCCTTGGGAGAGACCTGGCGTAAGTGCTGCGGTTTATCACGCAGCGAAATTTCACGAATCTCAACGTCAATGCCCGCATAGCGCAAGGCCATGCGAGCGCGCATGGCATAAGGGCAACGACGATAGGAATACAGAACAGGCAGCAGCATCACTCGTCGACAGGTGGCGTACAGGTACTGACGCCGAACAAGGCATAGGCCGGACACCAGCGCAATATGCCGGTAATGAGGTAAGCAATGCCCAACAAGCCCAGCCAGCGCCAGGGCGACTCGACCCAGTACATCGCCCCCAGCAATGCCGCACCGGACAATATTCTCATCACGCTATCATTGGAACCCACATTTTTGCGCATGACGTTCTCCCGACATTAACCGATCGCGGTACATGCCTCCTTGACCAGCGCTGGACCGCGATAGACCAGTCCGCTGTAGAGTTGAACCAGGCTGGCACCCGCCTCGATCTTTTCGCGGGCATCCTCCCCCGACAAAATACCGCCGACGCCGATAACAGGCAATGCGCCCGCCAGCTGCGTCGCCAATGCATGAATAACCCTCGTGGAAAGATTACGCACGGGAGCTCCGGACAAGCCGCCGGTCTCGCTGGCATGTGGCATGCCCTCCACGGCGGTACGCGACAAGGTAGTGTTAGTCGCAATCACCGCATCCATCTGATGCTGCATCAACAAGCGGGCAATTTCGCTGATCTGCCCATCCTGCAAATCCGGCGCAATTTTCAGGGCCACTGGCACATAGCGGCCATGCTGATCAGCCAGCACTTGCTGCTCGCGCTTCAAGGCAGCCAGCAGTTGTGAGAGGGCTTCTTTTTCCTGCAGCTGTCGCAGATTCTTGGTATTGGGTGAAGAAATGTTCACCGTGATGTAACTGGCGTGTGCGTAGACTTTACGCATGCAGATCAGATAATCATCTACCGCACGCTCATTCGGGGTATCGAAATTCTTGCCGATATTGATGCCGAGAATGCCGCGATATTGCGCTTTCTGCACATTTTCCAGCAACTGATCCACGCCGTGATTATTGAAACCAAAGCGGTTAATGATGGCATTCGCCGCTGGCAAGCGAAACATGCGGGGCTTGGGGTTGCCGGGCTGCGCGCGCGGCGTGACCGTTCCTACCTCAATAAAGCCGAAACCCAGCCGGGCCAAGCCATCAATGCATGCGCCATTTTTATCCAGACCTGCTGCCAGGCCCACCGGATTGGGAAAATCCAGGCCCATGACACGCCGCGGCGTGGCGGGCAATGCGCCCTGCCCCAATATGCGATTTAGGCCATAGCGCTCGCCAGTACGCAGCGCTTGCAAAGTCAGGTCATGGGCACGCTCGGCATCCAGCGTGAACAGCAGGGGTTTAGCCAGGGAGTAAAGATTCATGGCGCAATTCTACTGCAAAATCCCGGAGATTCCGGAGTAAATATAGGTGCAGACTCGCGCCAGCCAAAGCGCATAGCCAGCATGATCATGCACGCGAAACACAGCACAAAGGCCCGCTGGGGGCCTTGGGTACTCATGCATAAAGAGTCCAAACGGCAGGACTCAGCACTCCAGCACGGTGATCTGTTCTGACAGGCGGATCATGCGCTCTACCGGGGTGACCCAGACGATGCCGTCGCCCACCTGACCAGTATGACCAACTTCCACCAATACCTGCAACACACCCTCCACCAGTTCATCAGGGGTGACCAGCTCAATGCGCACCTTGGGGCTGTAATCGGTCAGTTCTTCTCGTATCCCGCCTGAAGGCTTGGCTACAAAGTGGCCGCAACCGTCTACCTTGCTCACCGTCATGCCTGGAAACCCCTTGATATTACGCAAGGCGGAGCGAATTTTGGGCAACCGGTTGGGTTGCACCACGGCTTTAATTTCTTTCATCCCTAAACCTCTATTCTGGTCATGCCTGAATGTGCTCAGGCTTCTATTTTTTTCTCTTCAAATTTGCGATACAGCGTAGGCACCACCACCAGGGTCAGCAAGGTGGAGGTGATCAGGCCACCGATCACCACAATCGCCAGCGGCCGCTGAATCTCGGAACCCGGGCCAGTTGCAAACAGGAACGGCACCAGGCCAAGCATGGCCACGGTAGCCGTCATCATCACCGGGCGGAAACGCTGCTTGCAGCCCTGCATAATCGCTTCCATCTGGGGCAAACCTTCGTCGCGCAGGCTGCGTATGTAAGATACGAGTACCACGCCATTCAGTACGGCAATGCCCCACAGCGCAATAAAGCCGACCGATGCCGGTACGGACAGATATTCGCCTGTGACAAACAAAGCAATAATCCCGCCTATGGAGGCAAATGGTAGCACCATGATAATCATGGTGGCGTAGCGCAATGAGTTGAATAACAAAAATAACAGGAAGAAGATGGCGCCGATGGTGACCGGAATAATCACCATCAAATGGCTCATGGCACGCTGCATGTTCTGGAACTGCCCACCGTATTCGATATAGTAGCCATCAGGCAGCTTGAGCTGCTTGTCCAGCGTCTTCTGCAACTCGGCCACAAAGCCACCCAGGTCGCGGTCTTTCACGTTTACACCCACCACAATGCGACGCTTGGCCAGCTCGCGGCTGATCTGGGCCGGACCATCCCGCACTTCGATGTGCGCAAGGTCGCGCAACGCCACGCGTGAACCATTGGGTGAGGTGATCAGGATATTGCCGATGGCATCCACATTGTCACGGAAGCTTTCAGGGAAACGAACCGCGGCGCTGAAACGGCGCTGACCCTCATAAATTTCGGTCGCCACCTTGCCGCCAATCGCGGTTTCAATCACATCGTGAATATCCGATGCATTGATGCCATGCCGGGCAATCGCCTGCCGGTCAATCCGGATATTCAGGTATTGCTGGCCGGAGACTTTTTCCACCTTGATTTCAGTGGCACCACGCACGGTCGAGGCAATGCGCGAGATTTCATCGGCCTTGGCTTTCAGCACCACCATGTCTTCACCGAAGATTTTGACAGCGACATCCGCCCGCACGCCGGTCAGCAATTCATCCACGCGATCGGAAATCGGCTGCGCCATGATGATCTGCACACCTGGCAAATGTTCAGCCAACACACTGCGCATTTTTTCGGCAATATCATCTTGCGTCCAGCCTTCCGGCCATTCGTTGCGGGGCTTGAGGCTGATGATAGGCGTGGACTCATTCTGCGCCTGCGGATCCGCCGGACTTTCGCCACGCCCCACGCCCGACACCGCCGATTTCACGCCGGGCACCTTTTCCATGATCAGGCGCATGGCTTCGCTTTCCATCTTGATGGATTCTTCCAGCGAGATATTCGGCACGCGGTTGATGCCGGGCACAATCGAGCCTTCCTTCATCTCAGGGATAAACGAGTTGCCGAGCAACGGCACAATCGCCAGGGTGCCAATAAACACCAGCACCGCCAGCATGATGGTTTTCTTCTCGTTGGACAGTGCCCAACTCAGCATGCTGACATACGGGCGCTTGATCAGCTGGATCATGCGGGTATCTTCACCACTGCCGCCTTTGAGGATGAACGAGCACATGGCCGGCGTCAGCGTCAGCGACAATACCAGCGACACGAACAGCGCGATCGCAATGGTGTAGGCCAGCGGCGCAAACATCTTGCCCTCCATGCCCTGCAAGGTCATGAGCGGCAGGAATACCAGAATGATGATGCCAACGCCAAACAGCACTGGAGTCGCCACCTCAGCCGCCGCTTCGAATACCACGCGAATCTTGCTTTCATCCTTGCGATGCCCCAGATGGTGGAAGGTATTCTCCACCACCACCACCGAGCCATCGACCATCAAACCAATCGCGATCGCCAGACCTCCCAGCGACATCAGGTTGGCGGAGATGCCGTAGTAATTCATTGCCATGAAGGTAATCAGCGGCGTCAGGATCAGCGTCCCCACCACAATCAGGCTGGAGCGCACGTCCCCCAGGAACAGGAAGAGGATAACGATCACCAGCACGATGCCTTCGATCAATACCTTGGTCACCGTATGCAGCGCGGCATCCACCAGCTCGCTACGGTCGTAATACGGCACGATCTGCAAACCACCCGGCAGCATGCCTTTTTCGTTGATTTCTTTCACGCGTGCCTTGATGCGGCTCACCACTTCTTTGGCATTGCCACCACGCATCATCATCACCACACCACCTACCGATTCGGTATCGCCATTCTTGAGAATCGCGCCTACTCGCACCTCATAGCCCAGCTTAACCTCGGCCACGTCGCGCATATACACCGGCGTGCCGTTCTGCTCTTTGAGAATGATGTTGCGGATATCGTCCAGATTCTGGATCAGGCTGATGCCACGGATGAGGTATTGCTCGGCGTAATGGGGCAGCACACCGCCGCCGCTATTGGCGTTGTTGCGTGCCAGCGCCTGATACACATCATGCAGCTTCACGCCGTAGTGATTCATGCGATCAGGATTCACCAGCGCCTGGTATTGCTTGACGTAACCGCCTTGCGAATTGATTTCTGCCACACCGGGGATACCGCGCAGCAGAGGCCGCACTACCCAGTCCTGCACCGCGCGACGCTCGGTCAACTCGTTCACCGAGAGCTCTTTTTTACCGTCGGTAGGTTTATCCAGCGTGTACTGATACACCTCACCCAGACCGGTGGACACCGGCCCCAGCACCGGCGTCACGCCTTCCGGCATGCGGTCCATCACCTCCATCAATCGCTCCATCACCAGCTGGCGCGAGAAATAGACATCGGTATCGTCGGTAAACACCAGGGTGATCAGTGACAGGGCATTCTTGTTGAGGGAGCGCATTTCGGTCAGGCCAGGCAGACCGGTCATGGCGATTTCGAGCGGCACGGTGATAAAGCGTTCGACTTCCTCCGGTGACCTCCCCGTGGCCTGGGTGGCAATCAACACCTGCACATTGGTCACATCCGGGAAAGCATCCACCGACAGTTTTTTTACGGCAAACAAGCCGGCAATCAGGAGAGCTACAGCGATAACAACGACGACAATACGCTGCCGCAAGGCACCACGGATGAGAGATTCGATCAAAACTTACCTCATGATTCATGCAAGGAATTCAAGCACGGCAACATGCATGCTTCATCCCCCTGCGAGTTGATGTGCCCCAAAGAGTACAGGATAAGCCGTCGGCTTAGCAATCATCATGCGGCAGACATGCAAAAGGCCCACAACGGGGCCTTTTGCATGGTGTTACAACGAGAAACGCTTACTCAGCAATCATGGACGATGATCTTTTCCGAGAGGCGTATCATGCGCTCAACCGGAGTCACCCAGACGATACCATCGCCATGCTGACCGGTATGCCCCACTTCCACCAGCACCTGCAGGATACCCTCGACCAGCTCGTCCGGTGCCACCAGCTCAATGCGCACCTTGGGGCTGTAATCGGTCAGCTCTTCGCGCACATTGTGCGTGTTGGACAGATGGTGACCGCAACCATCTGCCTTGCTGACCGTCATGCCGGGGAAACCCTTGATATTGCGCAGGGCGGAGCGAATCTTGGGCAAGCGGTGTGGCTGCACTACAGCTTTAATCTCTTTCATGGTTCACTCCTCATGCTTCAACACGGGGTTCTTCAAACCAGCGATACAGCGTTGGCAATACCACCAGCGTCAGCACGGTGGAGGTGATCAAACCGCCGATCACCACAATTGCCAGCGGCCGCTGGACTTCCGAGCCAGGCCCGGTGGCAAACAGGAAAGGCACCAGACCCAGCATGGCGACCGTGGCGGTCATCATGACCGGACGGAACCGCTGGGCGCAGCCCTGTTTGATGGCTTCCAGCTGTGATTTTCCCTCATCACGCAAACTGCGTATGTAGGACACCAGCACCACCCCGTTCAGCACCGCAATACCCCACAGGGCGATAAAGCCCACCGAGGCAGGGACCGACAGGTATTCGCCCGTCACAAACAGGGCAATCACCCCGCCGATAGAGGCAAATGGCAGCACCAGAATAATCAGCGTGGCAAACCGTACTGACTTGAACAGCAGGAACAGCAGGAAGAAAATCGCGCCGATGGTAATCGGAATAATCACCATCAGATGGCTCATCGCCCGCTCCATGTTCTGGAACTGACCGCCCCAGACAATGTAATAGCCTTCGGGCAATTTGACCTTTGCTTCCACCTTTTGCTGCAACTCGGCGACAAAGCCACCCAGGTCGCGGTCTTTCACGTTAACGCCCACTACAATACGGCGCTTGGCAGACTCGCGGGCAATCTGGGTCGGGCCATCACGCACGGTAATATCCGCCAGATCTTTCAGCGCTACGCGCGAACCGTTGGCCGAGGTCACCATGATGTGGTTGATGGCATCCACATTGTTCCGGAAAGCCTCAGGGAAACGCACCGCAGCTTCAAAGCGGCGCTCGCCCTCGAATACCTCGGTCGCCACCTTGCCGCCAATCGCAGTTTCAATCACATCGTGGATATCCGCCACATTGATGCCGTGACGGGCAATGGCTTCGCGGTCAATATCAATGGTCAGATATTGCTGGCCGGTCATCTTCTCCACCCGCATATCCTGCGCGCCGGGGATTGTGCCGGCAACGCGGGCAATTTCATCCGCCTTGGCTTTGAGCACGCCGATATCCGAACCAAACACCTTGACGGCGACATCGGAACGCACGCCCGTCACCAGCTCGGCTACCCGCGCGGCAATCGGCTGCGACATCACCACCTGGATGCCAGGAATGTGCTTGATCTTCTCGCGGATGGCATCGGCAATGCTGTCCTGATTCCAGCCTTCAGGCCATTCATCACGTGGTTTCAGGCTTACAATCGGCGTGGATTCATTCTGCCCCTGCGGGTCTGCCGGGCTCTCGCCACGGCCCACACCAGACACCACCCCACGCACGCCATCCACCTTGGCAATGCTCGCCAACGCCTCCTGCTCGAGTTTCAGGGATTCTTCCAGCGAAATATTCGGGGTACGGATGATACTAGGCACGATCGAGCCTTCCTTCATCTCGGGAATAAACGCCGTGCCCAACAAGGGGAACAACATCAGGGTACCAACGAACACAGCCCCGGCGATGCCGACGGTCTTCTTGGGGTTGCTGACGGAAGCATCCAGCAGCCGCAGATAAGGCCGCTTCATGGCCTGGATCATGCGCGTATCTTCGCCGCTACCGCCCTTGAGGATGAACGAGCACATGGCCGGCGTCAGCGTCAGTGACAATACCAGCGATACGAACAGCGCAATCGCAATCGTATACGCCAGCGGCGCAAACATCTTGCCCTCCATGCCCTGCAAGGTCATCAGCGGCAGAAACACCAGAATGATGATGCCCACGCCAAACAGCACCGGGGTCGCGACTTCAGCCGCCGCTTCGAATACCACGCGGATCTTGCTTTCATCCTTGCGATGCCCCAGATGGTGGAAAGTATTCTCCACCACTACCACCGAGCCATCGACCATCAAACCAATGGCGATCGCCAGGCCCCCCAGCGACATCAGGTTGGCGGAGATGCCGTAGTAATTCATTGCCATGAAGGTAATCAGCGGCGTCAGGATCAGTGTGCCCACCACAATCAGGCTGGAGCGCACATCCCCCAGGAACAGGAACAGCACGATGATCACCAGAAAAATACCTTCGATCAGCACCTTGGTCACCGTGCTTAATGCGGCATCCACCAGCTCGCTACGGTCGTAAAAAGGCACGATCTGCAAACCACCCGGCAGCATACCTTTGTCGTTGATTTCCTTGACGCGCTCCTTGATGCGGCTGACGACTTCTTTCGCATTGCCGCCACGCATCATCATGACAATACCGCCTACCGACTCGGTCTCGCCATTCTTCAACAGCGCACCGACCCGTACCTCATGGCCCAGTTGCACTTCGGCCACATCCCGCATGTAAACCGGTGTACCGTTCTGCTCCTTGATCACGATACGGCGGATGTCTTCCAGGCTTTTCACCAGACCCACACCACGGATCAGGTACTGCTCGGCGTAATGCGGGAGAATGCCGCCACCGCTATTGGCATTGTTGCGTGCCAGTGCCTGATACACATCGTGCAGTTTCACACCGTAATGGTTCATGCGGTCGGGATTCACCAGCGCCTGGTATTGCTTGACGTAACCGCCTTGTGAATTGATTTCTGCCACACCGGGGATACCGCGCAGCAGAGGCCGCACTACCCAGTCCTGCACCGCGCGACGCTCCATCAGCTCGGAAACGGAAAGCTCCTGCTTGCCATCCGCCGGTTTATCCAGCGTGTACTGGTACACCTCGCCCAGGCCGGTAGAGACGGGCCCCAGCACAGGCGTCACGCCTTCCGGCATGCGTTCCATCACCTCCATCAGACGCTCCATCACCAGCTGGCGCGAGAAGAACACATCGGTGTCGTCAGTGAACACCAGGGTGATCAGCGACAAACCATTCTTGTTGAGGGAGCGCATTTCGGTGAGGCCGGGCAAGCCGGTCATCGACATTTCCAGCGGCACGGTAATGAAGCGCTCGACTTCTTCAGGCGAGCGACCAGTGGCCTGGGTAGCGATTTGCACCTGCACATTGGTCACGTCGGGGAAGGCATCCACCGACAGTTTATTCACTGCAAAAAGACCAGCCACCATCATGGCGAGGGCGAGCACCACCACCACGATGCGCTGTTGCAGCGCAGAGCGTATTAACGACTCAATCATGGTTTACTCCAATTCTTTGCGCTTACGCTCGTTGTTCACGTGGAAAGCACCGTCTGCCACCACGACATCACCGGCAACAACGCCACTTTCGACGGTGGCCATGCCCTGAAACTCTGGGCCCAGCACGACTTCACGCAAGCGGAATTTGTTAGGCGCGATCTGCACGAATACATGGTCACGATCATTTTCACGCACGATGCCTTGCATGGGCACAGCGAGCTTGGGCGTAGGCAACGACTGCACCACCATGGAAACCAGCATATCGGGCTTGATGGTATCGTCCGCGTTTTCCAGGTCGGTACGCACGGTCACGGTCCGGGTTTGCGGATTGACGATGTCGCCGACATAAATAAGCTTGCCCTTGAACTGGCGGTTGTTCAGCGCGGGGATTTCAATCATGACTTCCTCCCCTTCCTGAATCAGGCCCACTTGCTGTTCAGGCACTTCCGCTACCGCCCAGACATGCGACAAATCGGCCACGATAAACAGCTCTTCGGCTGGCTGTACCACCTGACCAAGATTGACCTTGCGGCTGATGATGGTGCCGGCAAGACGTGCCGATACACTGCTGAACGAGTGAATCTGACCCGACTTCGACAACTGGGCAATGGCGGAAGAGCTCATGCCCAGAATCATCAGCTGATCGCGCGCAGCATTGAGCTCTGCCTGCGCAGCGCTCAATTCGGCTTCGCGGCGCTGTACTTCAGCTGCGCTGATCACATCGGCATTCAGCAACAGGCGGGCGCGCTCCACGGCCTTGGTTTGCAGGGAAATCTGCTGCATGGCCTTGATATAAAGCAGTTGATTCTGCGCGAGCTCGGTACTGTTCACCGTGGCCAGCACCTGCCCCTGTTTCACATCCTGGCCCAGCACAACGTCAATATCCGTGATACGACCAGTCACCGAGGCGCCGATACGCGCCATGCGCTGCTCGTCCACCTGCACACTGCCCGGTATGCGCAATGTTTCGCGGATATCGGACATGCCCACCGTTTGCAGCTTGACCTGTTGTTGCAGCGATGGCGTGAGCTCGACAATATTGGGGTCGACCGCTTCGGCGGCCGGTTTTTCCTCTTCAGCAGGTTTACAGCCGACGAGGCTCATGCCCATTAAAAGGCTTAATACCAGAATGCTGGCACGGGTTGTTTTTTGTACTGCGGAATAAGAAACCATTAAGACTTAACCTCCAGAAGTTCAGTGCCAAGCAGACGCTCAATCTCAAGCATCGAGTTAACGTAATCGTAGCGAGCGGCTAGATAATCCTTGCGCACGGCGCGGTAGGTGCGCTGTGCATCCAGGTAATCCAGAATGCCGCGCTCGCCAAAGCGGTAGGCGGATTCGGCCACCTTGAGTGCTGATTCAGCCTGGTTCAAGAGGCCGCTCTCAAAGGAATTCACCTGCCCTTGTGCAATCAGGTAGCGCTGGTAAGCGGAATCCACATCGCGCTGCAAAGAAAGCTCGCGCTCACTCAGTGCTGCCGTTACCTGACGCACACCTGCAGCAGCTTCAGCGATCGGGCCTTGCCGCTGATTCCACACAGGCAAGGGAATCGCCACACCAAGACGGACGGTGGAGTAATCGGGATCCTGCTCAAAGCCACCTTTAAGGGTCAGGCCAGGGTTACGCAGCTTTTCTTCCAGACGAAGGCGTGCCTCGGCAGCTTCACGTATGGCACGAATCTGCGCCAGTTGCGGGCTTTCATCGATTTTCTGGCGGAGTTGCTGGAGCGTAGGCAGGGTATCGGCCAGCGGCAGCTCGCCCTTCACATCAAACTCCATGGGCATGCCGGGGCCCACCAGACCTCGCAAATAGGCTTTGGCTTCGGAGATACGCACCAGGGCAGCCTGATAATCGCGCTCTGCGGCGAGTGCTTCAGTATCGGCCTTGATCAGCTCATACTTGGCCGCTTCGCCAGTATCGACACGCAACTTCACCCGCTCGCGGATTTGTTGCAGCAGATTGCGATCACCTTCTACCAGTCGCAGCACAGCTTGTCGCTGCAGCACGTCGTAAAAGGCAGATTTCACACGCGTCCGCAGCTCAATGCCTGTCAAGGTGCGGCTAACGCCAGCGGCCCGGACATTGGACTCGGCCATTTCACGACGGGCACCTCTCACACCAGGAAACTCCAGCGGCTGCGAAATGCCGACATCCCACTTGGTGCCCACCTCATTTGAGCCAGTGCGGCTTCGGCTTGGCCCACCAGCGACTTCAAACTCAGGGTTGATGTAAGCCGTGGCGGTGGTCACTGCGGCGTTAGCAGCATCTTGCTGTGCCTGAGACATGGCCATGACCGGATTTTGCGCCATGGCATTGTCCAGAACATCACGTAATCCCAGTTCGGTTTGTGCTTGGGCAATGCTGCCATATAAGGCCATCGCCAACGTCAGGCTAATGATCAGACTCTTGTTTTTTATATTCGCCATCGACGAACCCCCTGCACCATGATGGTGCTTGATACTCATGTTTTGTGTATTCATAGCTTCCGTGTCTTCATTACTGAGGCTAATGACAACTGCAACAGTAATACAAAAATGCGGCCACAATAAGCCTTGGTGTTGATATCAACACGCTCGAGACAGGCGCAACCGTTTGCAAACCGTTAATTGGTTAGCAAAGGTTACGCCAACCTTGTACAGGTTGGGGATTTAAAGCAGAGGGGGTCGGAGGAACCGGGTGATAGGGGGAGAAATGTAAAGGTTGCTCAGGGCAGCGCTGGTTGCCGTCACTGCCACATAAAGAGCGGTGGGCTGCAAGGGAATCACGACAGGATCATTGAAATCCAGCTTGTCGTCACTGCCGACTTGAGGAGCATCGTTGAACACCACCGCCACATCGTCATAGTCCATTTCATAGGCGTAATCAGCCTGTTGTGAAAACAGGCTGAAGCAGAGCACGAGGCTCAGGATTACCAGAATGGACTTGCGTAAGGTCATGCTGCGATTATATCTCTATTTTTCCGTAAACTTGCCAATGGATCAGGCACGACGCCAAGTGGTGCCCTGTGGACTATCTTCCAGCAGGATGCCCTCATCGGCCAGTTGCTTGCGTATGCGATCCGCCTCGGCAAAGTTTTTCGATTGCCGGGCTTGCAGGCGCAATTGTATGAATTGCTCAATCTCATCCGCAGAGCGTCCTTGTGCAGACTCGCCTCCCTGCAGAAAAGTTTCAGGATCGCGTTCCAATAACCCCAATAAACCGGCAAGCGCCTTGAGCAGTGCAGCGTCAGCCAGTGACGCAGTCCGGTTAACCTCGCTCGCCAGCTCAAACAGGACGGCAAAAGCTTCTGAAGTGTTGAAGTCATCGTCCATGGCTGCCTTGAAACGAGCCGCCTGTGGCTGCTGCCAATCGATGGTGAATGTCGGCAATGCCAGCCCGCGCAGGGCGGTATAAAGGCGGGTCAGGGCCTGGCGCGCATCATCCAGATGATGATCGGAATAATTCAACGGGCTACGGTATTGCGCGCGCAGAATGAAAAAGCGCACGACCTCGGCATCATATTTTTCCAGGACCTGGCGTATCGTGAAGAAATTGCCCAGTGATTTGGACATTTTTTCATCGTCCACGCGGATGAAGCCGTTATGCATCCAGTAATTGACAAAGGTGCAGCCATTGGCCGCCTCTGACTGGGCAATTTCATTTTCATGGTGCGGGAACTGCAGATCCTGTCCGCCGCCGTGGATGTCAAAATGCGGGCCCAGATGGCAGGCGCCCATGGCGGAGCACTCGATATGCCAGCCTGGCCTACCCTTGCCCCAGGGCGAATCCCAGCTCGGCTCGCCGGGTTTGGCTGCTTTCCACAGCACAAAGTCCATGGGGTCACGTTTGTATTGGTCAATTTCGACGCGCTCGCCCGCACGCAGGTCTTCGAGTGACTTCCCCGAGAGCTTGCCATAGCCCGCAAAGCTGGAGACGGAATAAAACACATCGCCATTGTCCGCAGGATAGGCAAAGCCTTTTTCAATCAGGGCGGCAATCATATCCAGCATGCCGGTAATATGCTCTGTGGCCTTGGGCTCCAGATCCGGGCGCATCACGCCCAGGCGCGCGGCATCCTCATCCATGGCGGTAATAAAACGGCTGGTGAGGGCCTGGATGGATTCGCCATTCTCCTGGGCACGCTTGATGATCTTGTCATCGATATCCGTAATATTGCGCACATAGGTAACGTCATACCCCGATGTGCGCAGCCAGCGGTTCACCATATCAAACACCACCATCACACGGGCATGCCCCAGGTGGCAATAATCGTAGACCGTCATGCCACACACATACATGCTCACTTTGCCAGCGACAATAGGCACAAATGTCTGTTTTTCACGAGCCAGGGAATTGTAGATTTTTAACATGGTATGATGGCGCTCGAATCCAAGGTCATCATCAGGCAGCATACTGAGGTAAATCAACGGTCTGCATGGCGAGCTATTGGAGGTTGAACCTGCTATTGATAGAATTGTTGCACTGAAAAGAAATCGCGAAAAGTATAACACAATGCCTGCCCTGCGCACTTTACCCCCCCTGTTTGTTGTACTGGCATTGATCCTTCCTGTCGCCGCTCAGGCTGACGAACTCAAAGACATTAGCCAGCTGGCGCAACTTGGCCAGGCCCCTCAGGCCCTGACCAAGCTCAATGCCTACATCGCCAAGAATCCCAAGAGTGTGGACGCGCTCTTTTTGCGGGGTGTCATTCTCACCGATAGCGGAAAACGCGACGAGGCCATGAAGGCTTTTACCGAGATGACGGAAAAATATCCTGCATTGCCAGAGCCTTATAACAACCTGGCAGTGCTGTACGCCGAGCGCGGAGAATATGACAAGGCGCGCCAGGCCCTTGAAAGCGCGATCAAAACGCATCCCAGCTATGCCACCGCCCATGAAAATCTGGGTGACATCTACGCCCGCATGGCCTCACAGGCATATGACAAGGCTCTGCAACTGGATAATGGCAATGCCCGCCCACAGAGCAAACTGGCCTTGATCAAGTCACTGTCCACATCTGCGCCTCCCACCCAGTTGGCAAGTCAGTCCAATTCGGCAACCAGCTTTGTATTAGCGCCGGCTCCGTTGGTCAATCTGGGCAACGGCCAAGTACGGGCGCTGGAACAGACCAAGCCAGTGGTGAAATACGAAATACCGGCAAAACCGGACACCACCTCCAGACCTGCCTCCGTGGTGACGGAGATCAAGACACCCGATGCCAAACCAGCGGCTCCCAAGCCTGAGATGCCAGTCGAGACTCCGCCCAAACCAACGCCCGTGCCGCCCAAGACTGCGGAAACCAGCAAGCCAGCCGCCGAGCCAGCCAAACCTCAGGATCAGGCTAAATCCGGTAGCAATAAATCAGCTGGCAATCTGGATGAGCAAGCCATAGAGCAAGCCGTGCGTCAGTGGGCAAAAGCCTGGTCCGATAAAAATGTGCCGGCTTATCTGGCGAGTTATGGCGCGAGCTTCAAGACTCCGGATGGACAATCGCGCCAGGAGTGGGAAAAAACCCGCAAGCAACGCATCAGCGCACCCGCCAGTATTTCAGTGGAAGTCAGCAACCTGCGCTTCAAGCAGGATGGTGACCTGGTACGCGCCAGCTTCAAGCAAAGCTACCGCGCAGGTGGCACTGCCATGCGCACCAGCAAAACACTGGTACTGAAAAAAGGCGGCAATCGCTGGCTGATCGAACAGGAGCTGACCGACCGCTAGCCGCCGGTGACTGATACTGCATGAATACGATCAAAACCTTCTTACAGATACTGCTCATGGCCTCCATCATGGTGCCCTGGAATGTGCCTGCGCTGGATAGACTGGACTACACAGGCACACTCAGCAATAGCAGTTTCGGCCCGAATTACCCGGAAAGCCTGGTTGTGAAGGGCTTGTTGCAGATCACGCGTGGTCAGTTGCAGCAGGCCTTGAACACGGTGGATGAGCTCATCTCGATTGCGCCTAACTTCAAACTGGCCTATCTGATACGCGGCGACCTGTTGATGGCCAAGTCCCAGCAACTGGAAGGCTTTGGCAACACGCCACAAAACAATCCAAGCTCGGTGGAGGATTTCAAGGCCGAAGCACGCATGCGTATTGAGCGCTATCTGGAAAGCCACGCCCCCCAGGGCATTCCCGAACCGTTGTGGCAAATCGACCCCACGCAAAAATACGTCATCGTGGTGGATGCCGATAAATCACGACTTTATCTCTATCAGAATATTGGCGGCAAACCGACATACGTCGCGGACTATTACGTGACCATCGGCCGTAATGGCAGCGAGAAATCCAGCGAGGGCGACAAGCGCACCCCCCTGGGCGTTTATACCGCCAGCAGCAAATTGACCAGCAAACTGCCTGATTTTTACGGCAGAGCCGCTTATCCCCTCAGCTATCCAAATGAGTGGGACAGGCAGCAAGGCAAAAAGGGTCACGGCATCTGGCTGCATGGCACGCCCAGCAACACCTACAGCCGTCCGCCACGCGCCAGCGATGGCTGCGTCGTGATTTCCAATCCTGACCTGGAAACCCTGGGGCCGATATTGCAGCAAGGGGGCACGCCATTCATCATCGTCTCCCAGCTGAAATGGGTTACCCAGGCAGCGCCTGAACAACCCCAGCTGCAAAAGGCGCTGGACCAATGGCGCCAGGACTGGCAAGCACAAGATACCGACCGCTATCTCAGCCATTATTCGGATCGGTTTTTCAGCCAGACCAGCGACATCAATGGCTGGTCACGCGAGAAGCGCCGCATCCAGTCTGACAAGAAGCCCGTCAGCATCGTGCTATCCAATATCAGCATGATCCGCTATCCTAATAGCCAAATTCCAATGGCAGTAGTCAGTTTTGATCAGGAATTCAAAAGTGAATTCCTGGACAGCCGCATGCGGAAACGCCAGTACTGGATCTACGAAGGACAGCGCTGGAAAATATTATACGAAGGGGCAGCTTGACCCTTTCAGAGGAGCCTGATCAATGCAAACACGATGGGAAGCGTGGCTATTCCTTTTTCTATTAATGTTGACGCCTGCCGCCATGGCCGACGGCGTTCACAGCCAAAAACCGCAACTGGAGTTTCAAACCAATCTGGGCAGCTTTATTGTTGAGCTGTATCCTGACCGCGCGCCCAAGACTGTCGCCAACTTCATGCAATACGTGCAGAGCGGCTTTTATACGGGCACCATGTTCCATCGCATCATTGACCGCTTTATGGTGCAAGGCGGAGGTTTCGCCGTGGACTTTCAGGAGAAAAGCACCTACAACCCGATTGAGAACGAAGCCAACAATGGTCTGAAAAACGAGCCAGGCACCTTGGCCATGGCCCGTGCATTTGACCCGAATTCGGCGCGTTCCCAGTTTTTCATCAATCTTTCGGACAATAAATTTCTCAACTTCTACAAACCTGACCCGGCTTATTTTGGTTACTGCGTGTTTGGCAAAGTCATTCGCGGCATGTCCATCGTGGAAAAGATGGCCAAAATCCCCACCAGAAGCGTAGGCAAGTTTGACAATGTTCCGGTTGAAAACGTGGTGATTGAAAAAGTCACCACGCTGGATACCCCTGTGGAGCCTGAACAGCCCGTGCGCGCAGTGCCCACCACCCCCTCTTCAAAACCTGCACTTAAAGGAAAAAAACGTGGTTAAACTTCATACCAACTTTGGTGAAATCACTCTGGAACTGGATGCGGAAAAAGCACCGGCAACCGTTGCCAACTTTCTGGAATACGTGGAAAGCGGCTTTTACAACAACACCATTTTCCATCGCGTGATTGATGGTTTCATGATTCAGGGTGGCGGCTTTGAGCCCAGCATGAGCCAGAAGCCAACCAATGCCCCGATCAAGAACGAAGCCAACAATGGCTTGGTGAACAAGGCCTATACCATTGCCATGGCCCGCACCCCGAATCCGGATTCGGCAAGCAGCCAGTTCTTCATCAACGTGGCAGACAATGACTTCCTGAACTTCACCTCGCCAACCGCCCAAGGCTGGGGTTACTGTGTATTTGGCAAGGTAACGGCCGGTACTGAAGTGATCGACAAGATCAAAAAGGTAAAGACCGGTAGCCGCAATGGTCACCAGGATGTGCCCGTGGAAAGCGTCATTATCGAGCGCGCCGAAGTCGTTTAATTCAGGCGCCCCACCCTGATGTCAGATGGAAATGCATTGAGCGCTACCCTGCCGTATAGCCTGTTCATTTCCGATCTGCATCTATGCGATGCCCGGCCGGAAATCAGCCGGGCATTTTTGCATCTGCTGCAAGGCGAAGCCCGCCATGCCGAGCGGCTTTATATTCTGGGCGATCTGTTCGAATACTGGGCGGGCGATGATGAGGTCAACGATCCGCATCACCAGACCATCATTCACGGACTGCGCGCACTCACGCAATCCGGCACCGCATGCTACTTCATGCATGGCAATCGTGACTTTCTGATCGGCGAGCGCTTTGTTGAAGCGTCTGGCGTGACGCTGTTGGCAGATCCCGTGTTGCATGAACTTTATGGCAAGCGCGTCTTGCTGAGCCATGGTGATCTGCTGTGTACCGACGATGTGGCCTATCAGGAGTTTCGTCAGCTGGTGCGCAAACTGGACTGGCAGCAGGTTTTTCTGCAACAGCCCCTGGCAACACGCAAAATGCAGATTGAAGCCATACGCATGCGCAGCGAATCCGAAAAATCCATCAAGCAGGCTGACATCATGGATGTCAATGATGAGGCCGTTGCTGCTTTATTCTCTGATTGGGCATATCCCGAATTACTGATTCATGGCCATACCCATCGCCCTGCTTGCCATCAGCTCACGCTGCATGGACACAGTTGTCAGCGCTGGGTATTGGGCGACTGGTATGAACAGGGCAGCTATCTGCGCCTGGACGCCACAGGCTGCAACAGCAGCCTGCTCTAACTAACAACCGCCGGGCTTGCAGGCTTAAAGCGCGGTTTCATCCGCAGCCAGATAAAACTCCATTTTTACGCCATCGTAGGCGATCAGATCATGATCCTGCAGTTGCAGGCCTGGCTCGCCCGCCATATTGCCCGCTAGCGGGCGACCATTCACCGTCAGTGACTCGCCACCTTCCACAGGCTGAATCCGGTAATCAGCTCCATCCTGCAAGATCATCGCCACGGGCATATCGGAGCTACCCAGGTGGGTGACAGCCTGGTTCAGCAAAATATCCTTGCCGAAATCCGGGCCACTAATGACATAGAGCCGACCCGCGCAGGTGCCTGCCGACGCGGCCCTCTCCCCGGACGGCCATACACGAGAAAATGGATGTGATTCATCTGCCTCAGGCGCAACCGCTGAGGCATCAACGGGAACAGGATTGCCGGAGGCGGCTGCCTCGTCCCAATAGCGCAATTGGTAGTGCCCCAGCATGATGATGTCGCCATGCTGCAATACATGCTGCTTCACGCGCACTCCATTAATCATGGTACCGTTTGTACTATCCAGATCCTGCAACAAGGCATTCCGGCCGATCGACATGACTTGAGCATGCTCGCCACTGATCATGAGATTATCGATGGCAATGTCGTTGTCCCGACGGCGGCCAATCCGCAGCAACGGTTTGTCCAGGGGATATTCGCCGAGCAGATTGCCATCCAGAGAGAAGAGCAGCTTTGCCATGTGAAATTTTCCAAATCTGCGGGCCAGGAATTAAGGATGGGAAATACAGCAGCACCCTTTTACTGGTCAGCAGAGGTCTGACCAGGCGCTTGATCTTACATGGGAGACAGGGGAAATTGAAGCTTGGCAGGACGAGATGTGACACGTCCTGCCAAGCGGATGATGACTAGCGGGTGTGACGGCTGACTTCGCCCGGACGGGCTTCGGCAGCCAGCTTGTCGAGCACGCCATTAACGTATTTATGGCCATCGGTGCCGCCATAAATCTTGGCAAGTTCGACGCCTTCATTGATCGCGACGCGATAGGGAATGCTCAGGTCAAAAATCAGCTCATAGGCCGACAGGCAGAGAATGCCATGTTCGATCGGGCTGAGTTCCTGCATGGGTCTATCCACAAACACGGCAATCCGGCGATCCAGCTCTTCGCGCTCCGCCAGCACACCGTCCAGCAATTTGCGCAGGTATTCCTGGTCGGCCTTGTCAAATTCCGGCTCGTCCGCCAGCTCACGCAGGATGGCGCGAAAATCGGCCTGATTCATCAGGTTGCGATAAATGCCTTTCAGGGCCAGTTCGCGCGACTTGCGACGATTTCTCGAGGCTTTTACCGGCTTGGCATCGCTAGGCTTTTGATCGGTATCGCTCATAAAGCCTTCAACAGGTTAACCATCTCAATTGCAACCGCTGCAGCTTCAGCACCCTTGACAGCCACACGCTCCAGCGCCTGCTCGTCATTCTCGGTGGTGAGGATAGCGTTGGCGACAGGAACGCCAGTATTCAGCTGAACCTCGGAAATACCGCGCGCGGATTCATTTGAAACCACTTCAAAGTGATAGGTCTCGCCACGAATAATCGCACCCAGGGCGATAAGGGCATCGTATTTCTGGCTATCTGCCATATGGTGCAATACCAATGGGGTTTCCAGCGCGCCTGGCACGGTTGCCAGGGTAATGGCATCTTCCGCCACGCCACGCTTCAGCAGTTCGGCCTTGCAGGCTGCCAGCAGGCCCTGACCCACATCGCTGTTGAAGCGAGACAGGACAATGCCGATTTGCAAACCGGAACCGTTTAAATCAATCGCGAGTTCTCTCACATTTACTCCACATACTTTAAATTTAGAAAGGCCAAGGCCGAGAATTACGTGATGTCCAATGCTGGATGACGCTATGCCATTGCACTTTAAAGACAAGCACATGCGTCAAACGGGAAAATTAAGGCTGAATTATAGCCTAGCCGCATACGCTTGGGAAACGGCAGCCCGGGCATATGCCCAGGACTGCCGGAGACATGAGGTGAAAACCGTGACTTAGTGGAACAGTGCCCAGGCTTTTTGCAAGGTACTCCAGATGCCATAACTCACCGGAATGCCCACTGCGAGCCAGGCAAATACTGCCAATACGCGTGAACCGCCGCTGGCGGCTTTTGCTTGCGACTCGTTACCTGGGAGCACTTTTTCATGTGCCAGCTTCTTCTCCTCTGCCAGTTCGGCATCGGTCATGAAGTGCTTGCTGGCAACAGGGCGCACCAGCAAATTCGCCACAAAGCCAATCACCAGCATGCCGGCGAGCACATAGAAGATAGGGCCATACACCTGATCAAACGGCACTTGCGCTTCAAGACGCATATCGTGCATGTAGTTGACGATGACTGGCCCGACGATACCGGCTGTAGACCACGCGGTCAGCAGACGGCCATGTATCGCGCCCACGAATTGCGTGCCAAACATATCGGCAAGATAGGCCGGAATGGTGGCAAAGCCGCCGCCGTACATGGAGGCAATAATGCAGAACGCGCCCACGAATACCGCCAGGGACTTGGCACCTGCAGCCCATGCCGCCGCCATGTACATCAGGGCACCGAGGATGAAGAAAATCGAATAGGTGGTTTTGCGTCCCAGCTTGTCCGAAGATGTCGCCCAGGCAAAGCGCCCGAAAATATTGAACAAGGACACCAGACCGACAAAGCCGGCACCGACTGCAGCCAGACTGGCAATCAGGACTTCGTCCTTCTTGATATCGGCAAAGCTCAAGGAGCCCTGGTCAATCAAGGCGCCACCAAAAGTCTCCTGCAGCATAGGCGCCGCAGCCCCGATAATGCCGATACTGGCAGACACATTCATGCACAGGATCAGCCACAACAACCAGAACTGTGGCGTTTTGTGAGCGTGGTTAATATGAACATGGCGCGTGGCGATCATGCCTGAGCTTGCGTTCTTGACGGGTGGCACCCAGTTGGCAGGCTTCCAGTCCGAGGCGGGTACGCGATATCCCAGTGAACCGCAGAGCATGAAGACGGTATAGATCAGCGCGAGCATCACAAAGGTTTGCCAAACGCCGGGCGCTGTTGGCGTGGCAAAATAGCTCATCAGCTTGGTAGCCAACGGCGAACCGATCATGGCGCCGCCGCCAAAGCCCATGATGGCCATGCCGGTTGCCATGCCACGACGATCAGGGAACCACTTGATCAGGGTAGATACTGGCGAAATATAGCCCAGCCCCAGCCCGATGCCACCGATCACCCCCGAGCCCAGCCACATCATCCATAACTGGTGGGTATAGACGCCGAGAGCGGAGATTAACAAGCCGCCACACCAGCAGACAGTGGCCACCAGGCCCGCCTTGCGTGGACCGGCCCGTTCCAGCCAGCCGCCCCACAAGGCAGCGGAACAGCCCAGCAGTACAAAGAACAGGGTGTACATCCAGCCCAGGTCAAACTGGGTCCAATTACAATCCGTGGCAAACAGGGCGCGCCATGTACCGCTCAGTTTGTCCGCTACCGTCACAGCGCCCGCAGCACAGACAGCCAGCGGTTTGCCATCTTCACCTACCAGCGCATTGCCCAACGGCTTCCAGAAAACGGAAAAGCCATAGGCCATGCCGATACATAGATGCACCGCCAGCGCCGCGGGTGGAATAAGCCAGCGGTTAAAATTACCGCCGGTAATAATACGTTCCTTAGAAAGAAATCCAGCCATCTCCGACTCCCTGATTTTTTATTATTTCAAAGATTAATGAGTAACAAATACCTGACAGCCAAGATCATCATATAAAAAAACAGGGTTGGCAATCTGCATTAAAATTCGGGTTTATCAAGTGTCATCAATCTGTCATATTAACGTCATATAGTAAGCAGCACTGCAAAAGCCAAGGATAAATGAAATGCCCGCTAACATATTGATTGTTGAAGATGAACCTGCCATTCAGGAGCTTCTTGCCCTTAATCTGACCCAGGCCGGTCACAACCCGATTCGCGCGCTCAGCGTTGAGCAAGCACAAATGCTGATTCGCGAAGCATTGCCTGATCTGATCATACTGGACTGGATGCTACCGGGCATGAGCGGCATTGAGTTTGCACGCAAGTTAAAGTCGGATGAATTCACCAAGGCTATCCCCATCATCATGCTGACGGCACGCGGCGAAGAAGCCGACAAGGTAAAAGGCCTGGAAGTGGGGGCCGATGACTATGTCACCAAGCCCTTCAGCCCGCGTGAGCTGAATGCCCGTATCAAGGCCGTGTTGCGTCGACGTGCACCGCAGATGACGGATGACCCGATCGAAGTCGGTGGCTTGCGTCTGGACCCGGTAACGCACCGCGTCACCGGCAACGGCACCACGCTGGACCTTGGCCCGACTGAATTCCGCCTGCTGCATTACCTCATGTCAAACCCTGAGCGCGTGCACTCGCGCAGCCAGGTTCTGGACCGCGTGTGGGGCGATCGCGTATTTGTCGAAGACCGCACGGTAGACGTGCATATTCGCCGTCTGCGTCTGGCGCTGGCTGACTCTGGGCACGAAGACCTGATCCAGACCGTCCGCGGTGTTGGCTATCGTTTCTCGGCGCACTAGCTCATAATAACGCTTTGCCAACGTCGCACTTGTCGGGGCTGCCGAATGCTCCAGCAAGTGATTTATTAATTTGTGGAATGGTAGCCGCGTGCACGATATTCGTTGGAGAGCTTTCTGGCTCGGCTTTTTGTTAGTGACCGTCAGCCTGGTGGTGTGGGCTGTCGTCGATGAAATTGCAGCATTACTGGTATTTGGCGTGGGCGTCGTGCTTTACCTCGCCACCCACCTTTACTGGATACACAAACTCCTGCAGTGGTTCAACAAACCCGATCTCGCCACCATGCCGCTGGGCACTGGCATCTGGGAAGATGTATTCGCCGCCATCTACCATCAGCAGCGTCGTTACAGCCGCAGCCAGACCCAGCTGAGCTCGGCGCTCGATCGCTTTCGTCATGCCGCCAGCGCCCTGCCAGATGGCGTGGTGCTGTTGAATGGCCATGACCTGATCGAGTGGTGCAACCCGCCTGCGGAACGGCACCTTGGCCTTTCCATGAAGCAGGACGTCGGCCAGCCTATCAGTTATCTGGTGCGTAGCAGTGACTTCATCAGCTACCTCGATTCACACAACTACACCGACCCGATCAAACTCAAGTCCTGGCGACTCGCCGATACCACCCTTGAATTGCAGATCATCCCGTTCGGCATCAACCAGAAACTGCTGATCAGTCGCGATATCAGCCAGCTGGAAAAAGTCGAGCACATGCGGCGCGATTTCATTGCCAATGTCTCCCATGAGTTGCGCACACCTTTGACGGTAGTAGGCGGCTTTCTGGAAACACTGAGCGACATGGATGGCGCGGTACCCGATAGCACGCGCAGCTACTTTGACATGATGCAGGAGCAGACAGGCCGCATGCGCAGGCTGGTGGAAGACCTGCTGACCTTGTCGCAACTGGAAAATAGCCCCACCATCCCGCAGGATACCGAAATTGATATCAATGCCCTGCTGAGCATGGTGATGAACGAAGCGCGTGGCCTCAGCAATGATCGCCATACCATCACCCTGGAGGCGGACACCACGCTGAACCTGACAGGTGCGTTGGAGGAACTGCACAGCGCTCTGGGCAATCTGGTGAGCAATGCCATTCGCTATACACCAACGGGTGGCAGCATTCATATCAGCTGGAAGACGCGTGGCACCGATGGCGTATTCAGCGTCAAGGACACCGGGCTGGGGATTGAACAACAGCACATCGACCGGCTGACTGAACGCTTTTACCGGGTAGACCGTAGCCGCTCCCGCGAGACCGGGGGCACGGGTCTGGGGCTTTCCATCGTCAAGCATATCCTGACGCGCCACCAGGCAAGATTGGATATTGAAAGCGAATTCGGCAAAGGCAGTACCTTCAGCGCCGTATTCCCCAAGGCGCGCCTGGTGCACAAAACCAGCTCCCCATCAAATCAAGCAGCCCGCACCGCCTGACCCGCTGCAAAACGGGCATCGCCCGAGCGCAGCTTAATCCACGACAGGCGGCAACGGTTTTCTGTTGCCGGTGACATTCCCTGCATCTGGACTGGCCTTGGACTTTGGCAAGGCTGGCTGCAAACTCGGCACCACCTCAATACTGTTCTTGCGCATCACAACCGGCGGACCACCCTCACTTGGCAATGGCACCACCAGCGTACGTGGCTCCAGACTCTCGGGTGGCAACACAATCACCGGTGACAGGCGCGAGCGGGTATTCAGTTGGGCAGGCGGGCTGACAGCCACACCGGAGGATGCATTATTACTATTGGATAATGCCGGAATAGCACCCAGCGTGCTCTCTTCCGCCATCGATTGACCAACAGGGATGAACACCATGCTGGCCAGCAAGAGTCGGGCAAACCTGGTCATTGCAACTCCTTCACCTGTATCAGTTCAAGCTACTATACGCTGGCAAAGCGCCCTGTAAACCCTAAACTTTCCCGCATAACTCACAATAAAAAAGCGCAAGGCATAGCCTTGCGCTTTTCATATCAACGACCGCAGACCGTGTTATAGCAAGACTTTTTCAATCCCGCCATTATTGGCCTTGTGCACGAAATCCTGCATCCAGTTTTCGCCCAGCAGGTGCTTGGCCATTTCCACTACGATGTAATCCGCCTGCACCCCGGTATCTTCGCCATAACGCGCGAGACCTTGCAAGCAGGATGGGCATGAAGTCAGTATCTTCACATCCTGCTCGGGCGCACCAGGGGTCAAGCCCAGCTTGGCCATGCCTTTTTCCAGTTCTTCCTGCTTGCGCATTTTGACCTGGGTCGCGATATCAGGACGCGACACGGCAAAGGTGCCAGACTCGCCGCAGCAACGATCATTCAGTGCGACATCCTGCCCCATCAGAGCATTGGTCACCTTGAGCGGCTGATAGGTCTTCATCGGGCTATGGCAAGGATCATGGTACATATAGCGCGTACCCGTCACGCCTTCCAGCTTCAGGCCTTTTTCCATCAGATATTCGTGAATATCCAGCAAGCGGCAGCCCGGGAATATCTTCTCGAACTCGTATTTCTGCAGCTGATCCATACACGTGCCGCACGAGACGATCACGGTCTTGATATCCAGATAGTTCAGCGTATTGGCAATGCGATGGAACTGCACGCGGTTTTCTGCCGTGATTTGCTGCCCCTTGTCGTGATTGCCGCTGGATGTCTGCGGGTAACCGCAACACAGATAGCCAGGCGGCAACACGGTGGTAGCACCGGTTTCATACAGCATGGCCTGGGTAGCAAGACCCACCTGCGAGAACAAGCGCTCCGAACCACACCCCGGGAAGTAGAACACGGCATCCGATTCTTCCGTCGTCTTCTGCGGATTGCGGATGATCGGCACTATCGTGTCATCTTCCAGACCGAGCAGCGCACGCGATGTCTTGGTCGGCATGGCCTTGGGCATGGGACGATTGATGAAGTGAATCACCTGCGCCTTGATCTCGGGCTTACCCAGGGTAGCGGGTGGTTTCTTCTTGATGTTGCCAATCAGCCCCAGCTTCTTGAACACCTGATGTCCCAGCCGCTGCAGCTTGTAACCCCAGCCTATCATGGCCGTGCGCATCAGCTTGATGGTGGCCGGATCCTTGACGTTAAGGAAGGCCATGGACACGGTAGTGCCGGCATTGAAATGCTTCTTGCCCTGCTCGCGCAGGAAGTTGCGCATTGCAATCGACACATCGCCAAAATCGATATCGACCGGGCAAGGGTTCAGGCATTTATGGCATACCGTGCAATGGTCGGCCACATCGTTGAACTCGTCAAAGTGCTTGATCGAAATACCACGGCGCGTCTGCTCCTCATAGAGGAACGCCTCAATCAGCAACGAGGTACCGAGGATCTTGTTGCGTGGCGAATACAGCAAATTGGCGCGGGGCACGTGTGTGGTACATACCGGTTTGCACTTGCCGCAACGCAAGCAATCGCTGATCGAGTCGGCAATATCGCCGATCGCCGATTGCTCCATGATGATGGATTCCTGCTCCAGCAACCCAAACGATGGCGTGTAAGCCCCATCCAGGCCAGAGCCTGCCATCAGCTTGCCTTTGTTAAAGCGCCCTTCCGGATCCACCTTCTGCTTGTAATCAGCAAAGGTCGAAATGGTTTTCTGGTCCAGGAACGCCATCTTGGTAATGCCAATGCCGTGCTCGCCGGAAATCACGCCATCCAGGCTTTCGGCCAGCTTCATGATGCGCGCCACGGCTTCGTGCGCGGCATGCATCATTTCATAGTCGTCGGAATTGACTGGAATATTGGTATGGACGTTGCCGTCGCCCGCATGCATGTGCAGCGCCACGAACACGCGGCCCTTGAGCACCTGCTTGTGGATTTCATCCGCCCGCTCCAGGATCTTCTGATATTCACGGCCGGTGAATATCTGGTGCAGCGGCTTCTTCAGTTCGCGCTTCCAGGAGACGCGTACCTGATGCTCCTGCACGGCGCGGAAGACGTTTTCAGTGGCAATGTCCGCGTATTCGCTACCCAGAATGCTGACCGGCGCATCCAGGTTTTCCAGGATAGTGCGCCAATGGGTACGCACCTTGTCCACCAGCGCCAGAGACTGGGCCCGCTTGGCAACCAGCATTTCAGGATCGGCCTGCGTATCGTCGTCCTGATACAAAGGCAGATCGCCTTGCAGGAAGGTTTCCAGTGCATCGGCCAGTTTGAGCTTGTTCTTGATCGACAACTCGATATTGATGCGCTCGATGCCGTCCGAATAATCGCCCAGGCGTGGCAATGGAATTACCACATCTTCATTGATCTTGAAGGCATTGGTATGTTTGGCAATCGCCGCCGTACGGCCACGATCCAGCCAGAATTTCTTGCGCGCTTCACCCGAGACTGCGATAAAGCCTTCACCGCCGCGCGCATTGGCCAGCCGCACGATATGCGATGCGGCTTCGCCTACGCCGTTTTCATCGTCACTGGCAATATCGGCCAGCAACACCATCTTGGGGCGCTCGTTGCGGGTTGCCTTGGTGGCATAGCCCACGGCCTTGAGATAACGTTCGTCCAGATGCTCCAGACCCGCCAGCAAGGTATTGGGGTGCGCATCTAGATAATCCTTGATCTCGACAATCGCAGGCACACCGAGCGCCACATGGCCGAAGAACTCCAGGCAGATGGTGCGCACATGCTTGGGCATGCGATGCAGAATGAAGGTAGCCGAGGTGATCAGACCATCGCAGCCTTCTTTCTGTATGCCAGGCAAGCCGGAGAGGAATTTGTCCGTCACGTCCTTGCCCAGTCCGGTCTTGCGGAAGCTGGGGCCGGGGATTTCCAGAATTTCCGGTTCGGCGAGCATGGTTTTGCCATCCTCGGCAAAGCGCGTGATGCGGAAGCGGGCGACCGGAATGTCATGGATCTTGCCGAGGTTATGGTCCAGACGCTCCACCTCGAGCCAGTTGGCATCGGGCGTCACCATGCGCCATGAGGCGAGGTTATCCAGTGCCGTGCCCCAGAGCACGGCTTTCTTGCCACCGGCATTCATGGCGACGTTACCGCCGATACAAGACGCATCAGCAGAGGTAGGATCGCAGGCAAATTCAAGCCCGGCGGCCGTAGCGGCCTCCATCACGCGGCGCGTCACAACGCCAGCGCCGCAATGGATGGTCGGCACCTGGCGACCTACGCCTGGCAGGGTACGCATTTCAACGGCACCCAGGGTATCCAGTTTTTCGGTATTGATCACAGCCGACAATGGTGTCAGCGGCACAGCGCCGCCGGTATAACCAGTACCACCGCCGCGCGGGATGATCGTCAGGCCGAGTTCGATACAGGCACGCACCAGCGCTGCCATTTCGTGCTCGGTGTCAGGGGTCAGCACCACAAACGGGTATTCAACACGCCAGTCGGTAGCATCGGTCACGTGCGAAACGCGCGCCAACCCATCAAACTGGATATTGTCCTTGCGCGTGATCTTGCCCAGTCGGGACAAAGCTTTTTTACGCAGACTTTCGGTTTGCTTGAAATCCTGCTCAAACACATCCACCGCTTTGCGCGCCGCGGCAATCAAGCGCAAGACCAGAGGATTGCCCTGGCTACGCTCGTCAATGGCCTTGATGCGGTGATGCAACGCGCTGATCAGGGCTTGGCGACGTTTTTTGTTCGCCAGCAGATCATCCTGCAGATAAGGATTGCGGGAAACAACCCAGAGGTCGCCCAGCACCTCAAACAGCATGCGTGCGGAGCGGCCGGTTTTCCGTTCGCCGCGCAATTCGTTGAGAACGTTCCAGATATCTTCACCGAGGAATCTGATAACGATTTCGCGGTCTGAAAACGAGGTGTAGTTATACGGGATTTCGCGTAAGCGGGTGGTCATGAATTTGGAAGGTAACCAAAAGCGCAATTATACCATGGGCAACATTGCAGTTTATTAGCAGACTGAATTTGTCAGGTATTAAGCTTATGCGTGATGCAAAATTCATACAGTCGTCCATTTACAGGCGCAGATTCCTGATGACAAGCTCCAGCAAACCCACGACAATAACGCGTGCATCGCAGATCGCTCATATTTAAAGATGAAATCCTTATTTAACTCCCCTCGCAAACTGCTATTCCCCTTGTTGCTGGTCCTGCTGCTGGGCTTTCTTGCCTACACGCTGGCCAGCAAGCCCACTGCGCCGAATATCAGCTTTACCACCCTGGATGGCAAAACCTCCAGCATGCAGGATCTGCGTGGCAAAGTGGTGCTGGTCAATTTCTGGGCGACGGATTGCCCCGGCTGTATTGCGGAAATGCCAGCTTTGATCCAGACCTGGCATCAATATCATGAGCGTGGCTTTGAGGTCGTGGCGATCGCCATGCCCTATGATCCTATTGATCAGGTCAAAAATTACACCGCCAAAAATTCCCTGCCATTTAAAGTCACTCATGACGACACCGGTGACATGAGCATGCAATTCAACGAAGTACGCGTCACGCCTACCACCTTCGTGCTGGACAAAGATGGCAAAATCATCCGCAAAGCCATAGGCGAGCTTGATTTCAAATCCCTGCACGAGCTGCTGGATCAACAACTGGGCAAAAAAGGCTAGCCATGCTCTGGATCAAGGCGTGGCACATCATTTTCATGGTGACCTGGTTCGCAGGGCTGTTTTATTTGCCACGGCTCTTCGTTTATCACGCCATGTCCAGCGACGAGACCAGTAACGCCCGTTTCAAAATCATGGAGCGCAAGCTGTTTTACGGCATCATGACTCCCGGCGCGGTGCTGACCATCGCCTTTGGGCTGTGGCTGTGGCTGGGATACGGCTTCAGTGGCGGCTGGCTGCATGCCAAGGTATCGCTGGTAGTATTGCTGGTGCTCTACCACCTCTATTGCGGCAAGCTCGTGCGTGACTTCGCCCACGACCGCAATCAGCACGGCCATGTGTTTTACCGCTGGCTTAACGAAGCTCCGGTGCTGTCGCTAATTGCCATTATTATTCTGGTTGAGGTGAAACCCTTCTAGCCATGTCAGCCCATCCATTATTCAACTCGGAGCTGCTGATCGCCAGGATACAAAAATCCTCGAGCGACCCTGGCCAGCGCCTGCTGAATGCGTTTGATCTTCTGGCAGAAGCCGCCAGCAATCCGATAGCACTGCCTGGCGAAGCAGACATTGCCGCAGATAGCGCCATGCTACGCTTCATGCAAATCCAGACGCAAGCCATGGCGATAGAAATGCCGGACCTGCTGGCGCAGCAACTCTACTTCATGATGCAGCAAGCGCTTGAAACGGAGCTAGCCTCCCCCACCTCACGCGCGCTGCACCACGCCCGTATTGCAGCCGACGCCATGTTACAAGCTCAGGCACCTGAGCATAAGCCTGCAGGCAAGGTGCTGGCTTACGCCATGGCAGCAGGTTTGTTTACCTTGCTGGGCAGCACCAGCATCGCTTTGCAAAGCGAATTCCAGCCCTCAGGGCCATTTATCGTCGCGGCCTTGAATGCTTCGGCAAAACCCGCGGAGACGCGCATGGCCCCTGATTTCTCGGTCGCCAATCCGGCCCGCACGGCAGCCATGTACGCCAAAATTGAACAGATGCGCACAGGAAGCTGCGACTACCCGCAAGCACTGGTGCTGCCCGAATCGGAACGTGGGATTTATATTGAGTATGTCGTGAACGGCAAGGTATCGACCAAGGTCAGCGATCAGGATGTTGTAAACAAACTGTTGCAGCAAGTCAGCTGCAACTACACGCCGATGCTGATGAAAAACTCAACGAGTTAGTGACAAATAATAAAGCCGGCCATTGCCGGCTTTATTACGTATAGCGGGCAGTATTATTTTTCGGAAAGTGCTTTAAGATTTTGCAGGCCGCTTTGATAAATGGAAGTCACCGTATCACGTGCAGTCTTGTCATCCTCCCCGGCTTTGGGCTCATGCGCTGGATCCTTGCGCTTGAACATGCTCTTCCAGGTCACTTTGGTTTTGCCTTCGCCCACCGCTTGCACCTGCAGCGTGGAGTCATATTCACGCAGCGGCAGCACGCTTTCCGTGATGGTGTATTTCAACACATGATTCGCATCATCAAACTCCGTGAGCGTTTCGTGAATGGTGCCGCCATCTTTGAGCACGAGTACACGCTGGGCGCCTGCAGCATTGGCAGTGCCACCGGACAGCGTGGTTTTAGCCACAGCGGGATGCCAGGACATATCGGCGAAGTTTCCGGCATGCGCCCAAACCTTGTCAGCAGGGGCATTGATTTCGATGGTTTCACGGATTCGCAGGGTTTCATCAATCGCCGCGATTGATACCACCGGTAAAGCAAAAGCAGCCAGAACTAAAGCTCTTTTAAGTGTACGCATACATACCTCGGTTAATAAATGAAAATGGCCGCATGACTTACGGCGCAAGGACTGTACATGACTTTTTCGCCTGGCGCCTGTGAAAAAATCCCGTTCTTATGGATGAATAAGGGCGCCGCATAAAAATATACAGATTTGTATATTTATTGAATGCTTTACGATAGAATTTAATCATCATCAGGAAACACCAGACCATGTCTCCATTACGGGCAAAAATACTTAGTGTGGCTACCGATCTCTTCCAGACACGGGGCATCAACTCTACCGGCGTCGACACCATTGTCGCCGTCGCCGGCACCACCAAAATGACCTTGTACAAATACTTTCACAGCAAGGAAGACTTGATTCTGGAAGTATTGCAGCAAGGCCATCAGGACTTTCAATCCTGGCTGCAACAGAAGTTCGAGACCAACACCAAAAAGCCCGCCGAAAAACTGCAAAAGCTATTCGACTTCATTGAAGAATGGGTAACGTCGCCTGACTTCCGCGGTATGGCCTTTCTCAAAGCGTCTGCCGAGTTCCCCAATGAAGAGAATCCGGTGCACCGCCTGTCGGCCGAGCAATCCCGGCAGTTCCGGCAGTATCTGGCAACCCTTGCCACCGAAGCCGGCATTCAGGATACCGAGGGTCTGGCCCTGCAACTGTCGCTGCTGATTGAAGGCGCCATGCAGGCTGAACAGATGAAGCGCGGCTCAGGTGCAGTGAAATATGCCAAAAAAGCCGCCAAAGTCCTGATCGATAACGCACTTAAAAGCTGACATAGCGCGTCAGCGCACTTGCCCGGCGAGCCGCTACTCGCTGATAATGTGGCTTTATCTTCTTAGCCCACATAATGAAAACTCTGATCTGCGGCTCGATGGCTTACGACACCATCATGGTGTTTGGGGACAGCTTCAAGAATCACATCCTGCCCGAAAAAATTCACATGCTGAATGTCTGCTTTTTTGTGCCGGAAATGCGGCGCGAATATGGCGGCACTGCCGGCAACATTGCCTACAATCTGCAACTCCTGGGCGGCGCACCCTTGATCATGGCGACCGTCGGCGAAGACTTTCAGCCCTACAGCAAATGGCTGGACAAACAGTCGCTGGATAGCGCGCACATTAAGGTGATTCCCGATACCTTCACCGCACAGGCCTTCATTACCACCGATCAGGATGACAACCAGATCACGGCCTTCCACCCTGGCGCCATGAGCGCAGCGCACAGCAATAGCGTGCACGATGCCAAAGATGTCAGCCTCACCATTATTGCGCCTGATGGCCGCGATGCCATGTTCCTTCATGCCAAAGAATGCAGCGATGCGGGCATCCCCTTCCTGTTCGACCCAGGCCAGGGCCTGCCCATGTTTAATGGTGAAGAACTGCTGCATTTCATTGAGCTGGCCGACTATGTGGCCGTCAATGACTATGAGGCGCAACTTCTGCAGGAAAAAACCGGTCTTACCCTTGATACCATTGCTGGCAAGGTAAAGGCATTGATCGTAACCCTAGGTAGCGAGGGGTCACACATATACACGGAAGGTAAACGCCTGCATATTCCATGCGTTGAAGCTTCAGCCGTGACCGACCCTACCGGGTGTGGCGATGCCTACCGCGCTGGCTTGCTTTACGGCATCAGCCAAGGCTGGGACTGGCAACAGAGCGGGCAGCTGGCTTCGGTGATGGGGGCAATTAAAATTGCGCATCGCGGTGCACAAAACCATCAGCCAAGCCGCGAAGAAATCGCACAGAGGTATCAACAGGCATTTGGCAGCTCAATCAATCTGGGTTAAAGGAGTCATTAAGTGAATACAGTGAAATTAGTGGGGATTGCAGTCATGCTGGCCATGCTGGGCGCGTGCGCCAGTTCAAACTCTGGCAGCGTGTATAGCCGGGATGAAGCCCGCAAGGTACAAACGGTCAAAATGGGTGTCGTGGAAAGCGTACGCACGGTCAAGCTGGAAGGCACCAAATCGCCGGTCGGTACTGCTGGCGGCGCCGTGGTCGGTGGCGTGGCAGGCAGCACCATGGGCGGCGGCAAAGGCCAGGCAATTGCTACCGTATTGGGCGCGATTGTCGGCGGCCTGGCAGGCTCAGCGGCAGAAGAAGGCCTGACCCGCAAGGATGGTCTTGAGATCACCGTCAAGCTGGATAGCGGCACGATGATCGCCGTAGTGCAGGAAGCGGACGACCAGTTCCAGCCTGGCGAACGTGTGCGTATCCTGGAAAGCGGCGGTACCACTCGCGTCAGCCACTAAGCAGGCATTATCTGCACCCCATAAAACCCGGCGAGAGATTGCCGGGCTTTATTTTGCCCGTTGCCGCCATCACTCCCGACGGGCAATTCATGCAAGCTTCAAATGGCCGTCACCGTTCCGTCATAAAAGATTCGTAAATTCTCTCCTATCTTAAATCAGCAGGAGAGATTCAATTGCTAGAAAAGCATGTCTCAACCGGCTTGCACAGCGAGCCCAGCCATCTGCACGTGACTCTGGCGCGCAATCCTTCCGAAATTGCAGAAGCACAACGTTTGCGCTACAAGATATTTGCTGAAGAAATGGGCGCCCGCATCAATGGGCAGGACGGTCTGGACCGTGATGGCTTCGATGCCTTTTGCGATCATTTGCTGGTACGTGAAACAAAAAGCGGCGAAGTCGTTGGCACCTATCGTATTCTGAACCCCAGCATGGCCGCTGAAGCCGGTGGTTACTATTCCGCTGGTGAATTTGATCTGAGCCGTTTGCAACATCTGTTTGATCGCACCGTGGAAGTAGGCCGTGCCTGCGTACACCCGGACTATCGCATGGGCGGCACCATTACCCTGTTGTGGGCAGGCCTTGCCAAATACATGCAAACGCACCGCTATGAATACATGATAGGCTGCGGCAGCGTGGGCATGGCCGATGGCGGCCACATGGCAGCCAGTCTGTATACACAGCTGGCGCAGGATCACCTCAGCCCGCCGGAATATCGTGTTTTCCCACGTTGCCCATTGCCACTGAACGCGCTGCAGACCTCGCTTGACGTGAATTGCCCACCGCTGATCAAGGGCTATTTGCGCCTGGGCGCCTACATCTGCGGCGAGCCAGCCTGGGATCCAGATTTCAATACCGCAGACATGCTGGTCATGTTACCTTTGTCGCGTATCAACAAGCGCTATGCGGCTCACTTCTTCAAATAATTGGAAAAACCAAGCTCCCCTATCACCCGCATTTTCCGGGTAATCCGTATCGTCCTGCACATGTTCAATGGCATGCTGATTGCCACCCTGCTGTTGCCGCGCCTCAGTGCGCGGCAGCGCGACCGGGTGATCAGCCGCTGGGCACGTGGTTTGATGCAGGTCATGAACATCCGCGTGGTGGTGAAAGGATCGCCACCGCATCCGGACATGGCCTCCGCCATGCTGGTTGGCAACCATGTTTCCTGGGTCGATATCCATGCGCTTAACAGCGTGCGCACGGTGCGTTTTATCGCGAAATCTGAAGTGCGGGACTGGCCGGTATTTGGCTGGTTTGCGCGCAAGGTGAATACATTCTTCATAGACCGCCAGCGCAAGCAGGATACGTCGCGCATGGTGGCTGAAGCGGTAAGCAGCCTGCAGGCGGGCGATTGCCTTTGCTATTTCCCCGAAGGCACGACGACGGATGGCACCGAGCTGAAACCCTTCAAGGGCAGCCTGATGCAAGCCGCGATTGATGCCGACAGCATGGTGTGGCCGGTAGCGATTCGCTACCCGCGGGAGGATGGCAGTGCAAATACCGAGATGGCATATTGGGGAGACATCACCCTGATGCAGTCGATTGCCAAGGTACTGGCATGCCGCAAACCTGTTGTCGAGCTCGACTTTGCGCCGCCCATCAGCCCCGCCGGGCATGACAGGCGCAGCCTGACGCTACAGGCCAGGCAAGCGATTGCCAGCCGGCTTGATCTTGCGGGGTGAGTCTTCCGGGCTGCAGGGCACCTGAAAAATGGTCCGGTCTTCCAGGCGCATGGCGGTAAGGCTGCCACCCCACAAGCATCCAGTGTCGAGCGCGAACAGATTATCCCGCTGCTGCAAACCCAGGGCTGACCAGTGCCCAAACACGATGGCGGTATCGGCAGAGCGCCGTTGCGGCACCTCAAACCACGGCACATAACCTGCAGGAATCTCATCCAGCTCGCTCTTGAACTTGAAGTCCATTTCCCCCGCCAGCGTGCAGATACGCAAGCGCGTCATGGCGTTGGTGATCATTCGCAGCCGGTCCATGCCATGCAAGCTGTCATCCCAGGCGACCGGATGATTGCCATACATATGGCGCAGAAAATCACGATAGTCAGGCCCACGCAGGGCTTCAGCCACCTCGGCACCCAGAGTCAGTGCGTCCGTAGCGCTCCATTGCGGCAACAAACCCGCATGCACCATCAGATACTCCGCCTCGGCATGCACCAGCGGCAAGCTGCGCAGCCAATTCAGAAGGTCATCGCGGTCGGGCGCGTCCAGTATTTCCTGCAAGGTATCACTGCGGTGCGGCTGCACAAACCCTTCGGCTACTGCCAGCGCATGCAGATCGTGATTGCCCAGCACGGCAACGATGGATTGCCGGTGCTGATGCAACCAGCGCAACACTTGCAGGGAATGTCCGCCACGATTGATGAGATCGCCCACCAGCCACAGACGATCGCGGGCAGGGTCAAATTGAATATGGCTCAGCAGATGCTGAAATGAAAAATGGCAACCTTGCAGATCACCGATTGCGTAGGTTGCCATAGCATGAACTCACTTAAGCGATGCTGCATGGCAGCACCGCATGATCAAATTAGTCGGCCTTGAAGTTGGCGCCGCCCTGGTTTGCCATATAAGCCACGGCACGGGCAACTTCCGCATCACTCAAGCCAGGATTGCCACCCTTGGCTGGCATCATGCGAATACCATGAATCGCATGTTGCACCAGAGTATCGTAGCCTTGCGCAATACGTGGCGCCCAACCATCCTTGTCACCAATTTTAGGAGCGCCCATCAGGCCGCCAGCATGGCACATGGCGCAAACGCCCTTGACCACTTCTTCGCCAGACTTGCCACTGGCAGCAGGTTTAGGAGCTTCTGCAACCACGGCTGGCTTGGCTTCTTCCGCCGGAGCAGCAGCAGGAGCCGCTGGGGCTGCAGCCTTGGCTTGTGCAGCAGGAGCTGGTGCAGGAGCGGCAGCAACAGGAGCCGCGGCTGGCGCAGCAGCAGGGGCAGCTTCAGCGGCGGCGGCAGGCGCTGCGCCACCATGTGAGGCACCACCCAGCTCAGGCGATTTGAAACTTGCACCAGCCTGATTTGCCATATAAGCCACGGCATTGGCAACTTCATTGTCGGTCAGGTCCGGGTTGCCGCCACGCGCAGGCATGGAACGAATACCCTCAATGGCGTGCTTGATCAGGGTTTCATACCCTTGGGCAATACGTGGGCCCCAGGCAGCCTTGTCGCCAATCTTGGGCGAACCCAATGCACCGGCAGCGTGACAGGCAGAACAGACAGCCGTCACAACTTGTTCACCCGTTTTGTCCACATGCGGACCGCTGTTGTCAGCCACTTCCACCTGCGCAACCGGCTTGATACGCTCTTCAACCACGGCTTGCTGAATAGCAGGGTCTGCATCCACCAGATGCGAAGCCTGTATACCAAACAACATCTTAACAATCAGAAAAATCACCAGCGCGGGTGCAAACAATCCCCCCAAGGTAGCCAGCACCACCTGCGTCACTGTTGTTTTTGGAAATTCGTGATGATGCTCACCCATGACGATAAACCCTTATACCCATACGAAAAGTAGTGATTATACGTTGAAGCGCCTACAGGTAAAAGGACAAGCTAGCGTGCATTTGCTATAATCTTGTTCGCAGTATTTCTATACGCGCCCGTAGCTCAGTTGGATAGAGTGTTGGTTTCCGAAGCCAAAGGTCACAGGTTCGACTCCTGTCGGGCGCGCCAGATTTTCCTATAATTTCAATATGTTGTCACTTTTCCAATTGCTTCCTCGTGTTCAGGAATGCATCATTTTGCATAGTTCATTGTGGTAAATTTGCAGTAAAAAAATACATACCCGCATAGCATCAACTATTAAGCACCATCTTGAGAATTAATCATTTTCATATTCGATCCAATTTAACAATTAATGGTGTGTTCAATTGAAATTTACCGAAATTAATTCTTGGATAGCAGCATTTCATTTAACGCAAGATAAGATGTCATTTGATCAGCCGGGAGAGGTTTCGATAATGAGAAGCCTTGTAAGACATCGCACCCAGCTTGTTCTAGCAAATTAATCAACTGTGCATCTTCAATACCTTCGGCGACAACTTTCAACCCTAGAGCATGCCCCAACATGACTAATGCTTGGACCAACTGAAAGGAATTAGAAGAGGATTGAATATCCCGGATCAGTACGCCATCTATCTTGAGTTCATTGGCAGGAAATTTCCTTAAGCTGGATAAGCTTGAGTCCCCTGCTCCGAAGTCATCTATAGCAATATTAATTCCTTTATCTCTAATCGCCTTGAAAACATCGAACTCCTTCGGTTGATATTCCATGGCCAATGCTTCATTTATCTCAAATGTTATTAACTGAGCGTCTATAGGGTACTTTTCAAGCAATTGATGAGTTCTGTCGAGAAAGCGTGGATCTCGCACTTGCAAAGATGTGAGATTAATAGAGATGGAAATGGGTATGCCAAGTTTCTGCCATTTCTCTAACTGGGCGAATGCATTTTCAATCACCCATTGACCGATGGCTGCAATCAGGCCTGCTTTTTCCGCATAAGGAAGAAATTCATTTGGTAGCCATACTCGTCCATTTGAATCGTGCCATCTTATAAGTGCCTCAACACCGACTGTGCGATGCGTATGTGCCTCATGCTTGGTTTGGTAATATAGGCGTAATTCGTTGTTATCTATTGCTTTACTTAGCTCGGAAAAAATTTGGTTGGAACGTTTGGTGATATCCTCAAGCTCACTGGTGTACATTACCCAGCGGTTTTTCCCCAATCGTTTCGACTCATACATGGCCGTATCAGCTTTAACGAGCAACATTTTATGATCTGATGCATGTTCACTTCCTACCACGCCGAGTGAGCCTGTCAGATGAACCAGCGCGTTACTAAGCTGCATCGAGTTTTGCATGACCTCCAGAATTCGGTCCAATACATGGTGAAGCGAGTCTAGATCAATGTCTTCAAGTATGATGACAAACTCATCCCCACCCATGCGAATCACCTGATCATTGTCTCGAACACTCTTGACTAGTCGCTCAGCTGCCACTTTCAGCACTTCATCTCCAACGTCATGCCCCCAACTGTCGTTAATGAGTTTGAAACCATCCAAATCTAAAAACACGAGATAATAATTTGTAGACAACCCACTATTAGTTGCTTGCTTTTTGGCCAAGTATTTTTGAAGATAAAGCCGATTCTTAAGCCCTGTCAGCGCATCCGTTTCTGCGAGCCTCATATGCTCGATCCTGCGTCGATCGTAATAAGCGATCAGAATAGACACTAACAAGAGAAGAATAGTGGGTAGACCCACTAAGGCAGGTAAGAAACGGTGATTGATTTTGTTCGCCGCTCGGCAAATCGTACCAAATGGAAAATGCGCTGCCCACATGCCTGTGTAGTGCATGGCGCATATTGCTCCGCCCAAAATGATGGCTATAAGCAATTTTATTTTGAAAAATTCGCGGTCTTGAGAAGCCAACATTCGCATGACGAATATTGCTAGCCCGCTCAAGCTGACGGCGATTGCTATAGACAACAATACTAAAGGCCACGAATACACAATTCCCGGAGCCATCTCCATTGCCGACATTCCCAGGTAATGCATTACAACGATGGCGAATCCCATGGCTAGGGAAGCCAGAAAGAGATCTTTGGTACTGAGCGTGGCTTTATGCACAAGACTCAATGCACAGCCTGAGAAAATGACCGGAGCCATCCAAGAGACGAATGTTTTGAAAGGATCAAATCCTATTGGGATGGGCAATTTGAATGCCAACATTCCTACGAAATGCATGGCCCACACGCCAGTTCCAGCCGCAATGGCGCCGGCCATGATCCAGAGGATTTTTTTTGAGGAGTCAGTTGTGTTGACTCTGGCAGACAGCTCAAGAGCAGAGTAACTTGCTAATATTGCGATGAAAAAAGATAAAATTACGAGTGCTGGAGAATAAATCCCATTCATAGGCTTCTCTAGTTCTGTAGCTATTTAGGCGGCGAAGATCAATATCGGAAGACCTTGACCTACATCTCATCTTTGAAGTGTATAGGAGTTTATAAAGAATCTTTGTAAACAATATGCAAATAGAGCCTAACTTCCACTTCCCTCCAAGTGGTGGAAAGATCGTTTATGTCGATGAGCTAAGTATGAATTAGGCTATCCCAGTCGGTCGTATACCCCGGACTCTTATTCCCCTGCTTCATCGCCCATGGCGCCTGGTATCCCTGAGCCGCCGACCTCAGTGCCCCCTTCCCCATCTTACGGTTTACCGCATCCAGGGCGGCCATTAATCTGGCCGATTTCCCAGCTTCCACGGTGAAGCCGAATAGGTCATTCTGCTGCCCGCCTGCAGGCACGATTTCGCCCAGCATAACGCCGGCCTTCTGATAACGAAAGCCTGGCTTATATATATGCTTCAGGATCCAAAGCGCCACGCTGATCAGCTGCATCGTATCGTCGGTGGGCGATGGAAGCGGGACCGTCATGCTGTTGGAATATTTGGGACCATCACCGAACGGCGATGTGTGGATGAACGCATGCAGCGTGCCCGCATAACCTTGCTGGGCGCGGAGTTTCTCGGCCGCCCGGCTGACATACAGGCTCACCGCTTCAGCGATACTCTGGTGGTCAGTGACCGGGTAGCCAAAGGACCGGCTGGAGATGATCTGCTGTTTGTCCGGCACCAGGTCCTCAAGCTCCATACAGGCATGCCCCTGGAGCTCCCGTACGGTCTTTTCCATGACGACACTGAACTGTTGCCGCATGTACTCCGGATCCTGCTGACGCAGATCCAGGGCGGTCTTGATGCCCAGGTCAACCAGCCTGGCCGACAGCTTCCGGCCAACTCCCCAAATGTCACCGACCTCAATCCTGGCCATGGTGGCCTCCAGGATATCTATGGGCAGCACATTGAAGTCACATACTCCGGTTTCATCCAGGAGCTTCTTCTTGGCCGTGTGGTTGGCCAGCTTGGCGAGTGTTTTGCTGGGGCCGATCCCGACACATACTGGGAGCCCCGTCCATTGCCGGATCCGCTCGCGCATGTCTTGCGCGATACCTGTGTGTTTGCCCGGGATGCCAGTGAGGTCCAGGAAGGATTCATCGATGCTGTAGACCTCCTGCGTGGGAGCATATTGGCTGATGATCTGCATGACGCGGTTGCTCATGTCGGCGTAGAGGGCGTAGTTGCTCGATAGCGCCACGATCTTGTGGCGCCTGGCTTCCTCCTTCAGCTGGAACCACGGCACGCCCATTTTGATGCCCAGTGCCTTTGCCTCGGCACTCCTGGCTACCACGCAGCCGTCGTTATTCGATAGAACCACCACTACGCGGCCTTTCAGGGCTGGGTTGAACACGCGTTCACAGCTGGCGTAGAAGTTGTTGACATCGATCAAGGCTATTGCGCGATTGAGCATCTCTATCTATGATTTCTCAAAAAAAAGTTCTATGGAGAAGTCTGCCCATATCCAAGGGGAGTCTTAAAGTGAAAAAGTCTGAAAACTTCGATGAGCCCACAAAGCCAATCGGAGAAAAGAAGTGGTATGTACTCCATGCCGCTGAAATAGCAATTCTGTTTTGGGTGGTCATTATGGGTACGCTTTTAATACTGATAGACTAGACAAATCGTCTCATCGACCCAGTTACTACCCCAATAATTTCTACTGTCTGCCCCTCTTTGAAAAAGATGGATTGATAGCTGCTGTTCGCTGGCAGCAGCTTGCCGCGCCCCAAATACTTCACCGTGAACTCGCCGTCCACCTCGGCAAGCACCACATGGCCAAGGCTGGGCGTGATGGAGCGGTCGACCACAAGCACATCGCCGTCGAATATCCCGGCATCTATCATGGAATCACCTTTCACCCGGACAAAGTAGGTCGCCGTCGGGTTGACCACCAGGTAATCGTCGGCGCTAAGCCGGTCCTCAACGTGGTCCGCAGCTGGGCTGGGGAATCCCGCGGCGACGGGGTTGTCGTAAAGTGGAATCGTGGCGGCGGTGAGCACCGGCACTCTGTCTAGTAACTTGGTCATCATATAGGCTGGCATTTACTGTACGAACGTACATTATATGCCCTAAGCCTAGATGCTGTGGAGTGATCTAGGGTTATTCAAAATAACCCGTAGTACGCTCAGTCCTTTATCAAGCAGGCCGGATGGTTGCCAGCGGCAGGAATAGGTTTAGCGGCGATTCTGGCAAAGCGATAAAGCCATGATGCCGATAGAAATCTGCAGCAGCTTCATCCTTGGCGTCCACCATCAGCGCGAAGGCGGCAATCTCAGAACGGGCGGCACGGTCGAGCGCATCGGCCAGCAGAGCTCCGCCAAGACCTTGGCCTTTGAATGCCTGATCGACAGCCAAGCGGCCCATACGAACGGCAGGAACGGTCGGATAGCGCGGCAACTTCTTGCCGGTGATGCTGGGCAGATCGGCCAGCAGCAGACTTGCCGATGCCAAGGTGTAGTAGCCTGCGATACGCTGCCCGTCTGCCAAGGCCACGAAACAAGCGGCCACCCGGCGTCGAATGTCTTGGGTGACTTGCTCTCTTAGATAGCGGTTTAGGGGCTCCGAATCGCTGCGGAACGTGGTGCGATCATGCGCCGCATCAAGCGGCGCAAGAAGGAATGGCGCACCACTCATTCAGTACGCAAGAGCTTACTACGTCGAGCGAAAGCACGCTCCAAGGCCGGCGTCGGTTTCGGCGGCGACAACAGGGCTTGCGCAAAGCATTCCTGATCTGCCAGTGACAGGCGCATGACTTCTGCTTGCTCTATAGCGTGCTGCGCCGCATCCTGGACAGCGGCCACGACAAAATCCGTCATGGTTCGCCCCTGAAGTTCGGCGGCACGCTTGAGCATCGAATGCAGATCGGTGCTGATCCTGGCTTCGAGGCGGGCGGTAGAGACAGATGCGGGCATTGTTTGTATCCTCCTGATATAATCATACGGCAAATTGCCGTACGCATCAAGATGAACTCGATGCAGAGGTGCGGATGGCATTAGAGAGGGGCGGCCCCGGCCCAAGCCGGGCACTCCGTGAAATCATGATGGATTACCGCAACAAGGAGTGGGAGGCCCGCTGCGCGCTGGATGAGTTTATTGCTGAGCAGTTTGGGATAATTTAGACTTGAGAAATATGTAGCGGCATAAACATGCGGTTGCGCTTGAATACATGCTCGCTACACCTGCAAGTACGTGCATTACAGCAATTTCGCGATCATTGTGAAATTGACTGATTAGAAATTCTGATTCCGCTAAAAATGTTGTTGTTGGAATAATAAAAAAAGCTTCCTTAGGAAGCTTTTTTCACTTTACTGGCTGCAATGTCTGATATGCCCACTTAGGATCAATGAGCAAAATAAATGCCAACCCTATGAATGCCAGCGCAAGCAAGAAAAGGGCTATGACAACCGCATTCCAGCGCCAACCTGGATTAGTGGCGAAGTTTTCCTTATTATCGTTATTCAGTTCCATACTCCTACTCCTCTCGGGTAAGATTGTTTACTAAAATTTACAGGTATGTGATTGAGTCTGGTCTCATATCTGATCCAGGTCAACAATATGTATTTAAGCCCGAAAACGAGGCGGAATCAAGACGGACCTCCCTCATGAACCATCTGCCACTTCTCAGCAACACTAACATTGAAGTGTTCATGATGCACACCTGCCGGTATCAGTTCGCACTCGTAATCCGCCTGACAAGCGCTCCTTCTCATATCTTTCACTGGGTGGAGGTAACTGGTTGCGAGAGCAGCATAGGAGGAACACGCTAATCAATCATCGCCACATTGCCCCCCCCTTGAGCGCTTCTAGTTAATTACATCAACATCAAAGCACCCATCAAGGAAATGATCCAATTCATTCCTAAGATTAGACTCAAGCTTACGCTGTTGGACAAGGCGTATCCTCAGAGCATTCGTGGGGCCTCTACTTTTTCCCATTAAAACAAGCTCTGTCTCTTGATCGACTGTATCTTGATATTCAGCCAGTATTGCCTTCTCCACTTCCCATTTTTCATGCAGACGCTGCCAGTCTTTCAGTTCCATGATCCACTCCCGCTGAGGGATGAATTGTGAATTATTATGCTTCTTCAACAAGATAGATATAGCAAAGTCGCTGAAAACTGCGTCGGAGGATTTAGTTATTGGCTGAGGGCATCGACATAGAGGGCGAAGAATCTCCTGACGTTTTATGTATCAACTTAACCACAGACTCCATATCCCTTAGGACTTTTTTAGCAAATTTGTCGTCACTGGTCAGGGCCTCCCATTGCTCTTCCGGTACATCGCCGACCAAAAACTGAACAAACGAGGGAGGATCAATATTCGAGGATGACTCTTCCTTACGATATGCCGTATTCACATGGGCGATGTTGTTTCGGAAATTGTAGAGCTTGATAAGTGTCTGAAACGCTTCAAGCCCTTGCTTGGTATGTACTTGAATATCAAGTTTCCCATAGATCACCTCAAGCTTCTCAATAGGGGACTTCCTACCATGAAGATGACCCCACTCACCCTTTCCATAGATGACATTGCCTATGTGATTCAGGTACGCCTCGAATGCAAAGGATGTCAGCAGGATGCTGGAAAGGAACTGCCATGTACTTCCTGCGGGAACCGCTTGACCCACTGCCAGCACACTTTTAGCAGCGTGCCAAAGATGGGCGTATGTGTTGGTATGGATTACTCCTTGAGTGCTATCTTTTGAATTAGTCATTTGGACACTCCACTTAGCAGTTGCTCCCCTTTTTCAAACTCTTACTCGGGACACTTCGCCCGTATATACTTACCTACAATATGCGGTAGTACCATGAAAGGAATATGATGAGTTTTGTGAATTCAGTCAACGAACTACCTAATAAGGTTGAAAGCCTTCAGCTGCCTATTCGCTGTGCGGAATGTGGGGAGCCTATTCTGAAAGCAGTGACCTCGTATGATATTCAGTCAACCGGGCCCTATAAAACCATCCACTTTCATCCCAGATGTGCCCTGATTGCTGGTCAGAGACTAATTTCCGATTCGTACTTACATAGAGATGAAGGATAGCTTTGAGCGTCTCATGAGTTTTCCAAGGAATGTCAGAGCTGGGCTGCGATAGCTCCAACATCGATCACCGACCACACCTTTTCAATCTTCTCCTCACGAAAAACATAGAACACATTCTCTGAAAATGAAATCCTCTTGCCATTCACTGGTATCCCAAACGGCTCGCCATGAGGCGTGCAATCGAAGAGAAGGCGAGTTGCAACTATAGGAGGCTCAGCGACAAGGATTCCAATCCTATACTCCAGGTCGGGAATATCTTCATAGCTCTTTCTCAACATAGCCTCATAGCCTTCAATCCCCAGTTTTTCACCATTTCGCTGGACATCTGAATGCACATATCGCCCTAGCTCTTGCCAGTTTTGCTTATTAAGACATGAGATGTATTCTCGATAGATGGCTGCCAGTTGGTATTTATCCATACGCCTCCCATTCATTATTGATGTACACATAGGCCTAAGGTTCGAGCCCATACAAGGCGATGCGTTCCCGCCTTACCCCACCCTGTACAGCTCCTTCCAAGCACCCGTGTAGTTCGGGCTCTTGAAGACCTGCGCATTTTCAAGAGCGCATCATCGCCTACATTAGCGCGAAGGAATTGCCTCCACATAAGCCGACTGTAGCCTAGCTTTGTGATCGGGCGAGCGGTTGCTTTTCAGGTCTTGGGTATTGCTTAGGGGCCTAATGGAAGCATATGGTTGCCCCTTGTCTTTAAGGGGACAACTTTTAATTTCAAACTGCAAAAAACGTCGACCTTTAGACATAAGAGATGAAAATTGCACTTTAATTTTATAAACACAAATTTATAAAATAAATAATATCTTTTAAATCAATCAGATATAAAAGAATAGGGTTTGGCATAAAACATGCGATATTAACCCTCTTTACAAAAAACTCAGTCAATATCTCCATGGCCTCTTACCTCAGCAATCTACCGGCTCTACTGGCAAATAAGCTTCCTCATGCTTGGAAAAATGAAGAGAGGGGGATAAGTGATCGACTGCTCTGGAATATCTTTGAGTATGCTCCCCTTGGCATGGCCGTTTTAGATTCTTCTTTAAATTATCTATTGGTAAATAGCGCATTCTGCGAAATGCTTGGATATAGCAGAGATGATTTTAAAGTGCTTACACCATTGGATATTACATTTTCGGATGATGTCGAACTTAGCCGCCAGAAACTTGAGGCATTGATACATGGAAATATAAATGTTTATCAAATAGAAAAACGCTACGTCAGAAAAAATGGCAATGTGGTTTGGATGAACCTCACCATTTCGATGGTGAGGAATCCAGATGATGAAGCAAACTTGTATGTTGCCCAAATTCAGGATGTATCTGGTCAAAAAGCATTGGAAGAAAAGCAGCGTCTAGCCACTGCGGTTTTCAATCATAGTAACCAAGGGATTATGGTCACTGATTCTGACAATAAGATTGTCACTGTTAATCCCGCATTCACGGAGTTAACCGGGTATTCTTTGAAAGAAGTGATTGGATCCAACCCTAATCTGCTGAGCTCTGGTCAGCAGTCAAAAGAGTTCTACCAGAATATGTGGAAAACCCTACAAACTCTTGGTCATTGGGAGGGGGATGTATGGAACAGAAAGAAAACGGGAGAAGTGTACGCCGAATGGTTATCTATCAGTACGGTCCGTGATAGTAATGACAACGTATCCAGTTATGTGGCTATGTTTTCTGACATTACTGAAAAAAAGAAAGCTTCCGATAAGATATTGGAATACGCCAATTACGATCCTTTGACACGTTTACCCAATCGGAGATTATTTAATGATCGCTTACAGCAAGCGATTATCAAAGCAAAACGTTCCAATCAGAAGCTCGGACTGGTTTTTATTGATCTTGATCATTTCAAAGAGGTAAATGACGAATTAGGTCATGCCGCTGGTGACGAGCTCCTGATCCAGGTTGCGAAAAAGATTATGAATAAGGTTCGTGCGGCAGACACGGTTGCAAGACTGGGCGGTGATGAATTTGTAGTTATTCTAAATGATCTTAATGACCGAGATGCCATTGAGTTAGTCGCTAACTCAATAGTGTTGGCATTGCGAGAACCTTTTAATATTTTTGGAAACATTGTCCATGTTTCTGGCAGTCTAGGCCTCATAACTTATCCAGAAGGTGCAGAAGATTCAGAGAATCTGCTGAAGGGTGCCGATGAGGCCATGTATCAAGCAAAACAATCCGGGAAAAACTGCTACAGAGTTTATCAGGATAATCATGGATGATCTTTTCGGCAAATTTAGCGTCCTGATTGTCTTATAGGTGTGTCGCACCAACTTCCTTAAGATCCTGGATGTCGGCGCGACCCTGGCCAGATTAGCGAGAGATCCAAAATTATGGATCGCTATCTCGTCATTAAATGAGTTTTAATTTACTGACATTAATAGAGGCCTAATACTCTGATGTGTTTGATTTTCCTCAATTCTGTAGCGTGAAACAGCTTCCATTAGAATATTGGCCTGATCCGCCAGTGACATAGCCGCTGCTGCGGCCTCCTCAACCAAGGCTGCGTTCTGTTGCGTGACTTGATCCATGTTGCTGACCGCAACATTCACTTGTTCGATGCCAGTACTCTGCTCAGACGAAGCATGAGTAATCTCTGTCATTATTGTAGTAACATTTTTCACAGAAGCGACAATATCCTCCATCGTTGAGCCTGCTTCAGCCACAAGCTTGGAGCCATCTTTGACCTTAGCAACCGAGGCAGTTATCAATTGTGTAATTTCCTTGGCTGCAGAAGCCGAGCGCTGGGCCAGATTGCGCACCTCACTTGCCACAACGGCAAATCCGCGTCCATGCTCCCCTGCTCGGGCCGCCTCCACGGCAGCATTCAACGCCAGGATGTTAGTCTGGAAAGCGATACCATCGATGACGCTAATGATATCCACGATTTTGTTCGAGCTTTCACTTATGCCTGACATGGTATGAATGACTTCGTTAACCACTTCGCCGCCCTTCATTGCAATCTCTGAGGCCTCATGAACAAGCTGATTGGCTTGATTTGCATTGTTGGCGTTCTGTCTCACCGTAGAGGCCAGCTCTTCCATACTTGAAGCAGTTTCTTCCAGCATGGATGCCTGCTCTTCAGTGCGCTGGGATAAATCATTATTACCCGTCGCGATCTCATTGGCAGATGTAGAGATGGTATCGCTTGAGCGTTTGATCTGCGTAATGATCTCGGCCATGTTTCCGATCAATGCATTGACACCTTCACAGAGTATGCGTAATTCATTGGTTTTATCGGCAAGTGAAATTCGCTTGGTCAAATCACCAGCTTTTGCTTGAGCCACAATTTCCTGGGTTTCTTCGACCGTACGACTCATTGCTTGGGTACTTAGCACTTGCTCCGTAATATCAGTCGCATACTTGACCACCTTGAAAGGTTTGCCATTCAAATCGAAGATGGGGTTATAGGAAGCTTGCAACCAAACCTCTTTACCGTTTTTCGCAATTCGCTTGTAAACGCCTGCATCAAACTGACCAGCACGCAATCGCTCCCAAAATTGCTGATACTCGGCGCTTTTCCGGGTCTCAGCATCAACGAACGTGCTATGTGGCTTGCCTGCCGCCTCTTCAAGGCTGTAGCCCAATATATCTAGAAACTTAGTATTCGCCGTAATTACCGTACTATCTAAATTGAATTCAATAACACCTTGAGACTTGGCAATAGCAGCTAACTGGCCAGAAAAATCTGCATGCTTTAACTCTTGCTCAGTAATATCAGTCGCGTACTTGACCACTTTGAAAGGTTTGCCGTTCATATCGAAAATTGGATTGTAGGAGGCCTGCAACCAAATCTCTTTTCCATTTTTGGCAATTCGCTTGTAAACCCCTGCATCATATTGACCAGCACGCAGACGTTCCCAAAACTCCTGATATGTCTTGCTGTTACGCGTCTCGTCATCTACAAAAGTACTGTGAGGTTTGCCTATCGCCTCCTCCATCGTATACCCTAATATTTCTAAAAATTTGGGATTAGCAGTAATAACGGTGCCATCAAGATTGAATTCGATAACGCCTTGCGCCTTACCGATGGCTGCGATCTGGCCAGAGTAATCTGCGAGTTTTATTTCAAGATCCGTAATGTCAGAAGCATACTTCACAACCTTGAATGGCTTTCCATGCAAATCGAAGATGGGGTTGTAGGACGCTTGGAGCCATACCTCGCGCCCGTTTTTAGCTATCCGCTTATAAACCCCTGCATCATAATTCCCGGCACGCAACCTCTGCCAAAACTCCTTATAAGTAGAACTATCGCGAGTCTCGGTGTCAACAAAAGTGCTATGTGGCTTACCCTTTGCTTCTTCCAAGGTATAACCAATGATGTCGAGAAATTTCTGATTGGCCGTAAGAACGGTACCGTCGAGATCGAACTCAATCACTCCTTGGGATTTTGAAATGGCTTGCATTTGACCAGTAGCATCTGCTTCTTTTAATTGCTGAGCTGTGACATCCATCGCATATTTAACTATCTTTATGGGATTTCCATCTAGTCCTAAGATAGGATTGTAAGAGGCTTGAAGCCAGACTTCCCGACCATCTTTGGCAATACGTTTGTAGATGCCAGTCTGGTAGTTCCCTGCACGTAATGATTCCCAAAAGGCTTGATAGGCACTACTTTGGCGATCTTCCATGTCAACAAAAGTAAAGTGAGGCATGCCAATGACTTCTTCAAGCGAGTATCCCAGTATGGACAACATATTGGGATTCGCAGTGATAACACTACCTTCGAGATCAAATTCGATAACACACTGAGATTTATTTATTGCGGAAATTAGGCTACGCATATAAATATGCTCAGCTTCTGTTTCTTTATTTTTAAATATATTAACGAAAAGCATTACCATCCCCTCTACTGATACTCAGTCAATACTATCTATCGACCTGAAATTAAAAATCTTTAAGCTGAATAGGTTAACCCTTATTCATTAAGAATTAAGAGACATTAAATATTTTTTACATTGTAAGACATTGTTTTTAATTAATATATTTAGAAATAATGCTATTCATTTCCACCTCTTAATCGATAATGACTCTCATCTACGTTGATTCATTTGTGTTTTTAGTTGCGAAGATTATATTTCAAACATACTATAACCATAATAATAATAGGGCTATCCTAGCTCAAAGTGGTTTTAAATGCGAAATATAAAATTATTCGAAAATAATGAGCACAGATTTATTTTGTTAAATGAAAGTGAGCCAGGCGAAGAAGACGGTATACGTTCAAATCAATATTTGATCGCCCATGGGGATGTAGGCGTGCTTTTGGATCCAGGTGGTTTTGGAGTCATGCCCCGCGTTCTAGCTGAACTACTACGGTATCTTCGTCCGGACCAAATAAAAGCCATCTTCCTTTCACATCAAGATCCTGACATAGTCGGTGGGATTTCTACTTGGTTGGAACTGACGGACTGCCCTGTATATGTATCCAAGATTTGGATGCGATTTCTACCTCACTACGGGCTGAAAGACATGTCATGCTTCTCAGGGGTACCTGATGAAGGCATGGAATATAAATTAGCTCCAGATTTCACTCTCAAGGTTATCCCCGCCCATTTCCTTCACTCTGAGGGGCAAATCAATGTCTATGATCCGATCTCTAAAATACTATTCACTGGAGATATTGGAGCTGCGATGCTGCCCATGGAAAAAGACGATCCATATGTGGATGATTTCCAAAGTCACCTACCATATATAGCTGGGTTTCATAAACGGTATATGTGTTCAAACAAAGCAATACGATGCTGGCTAGCCAATATTGCTGATCTTGATATTGACATCATTGCTCCGCAGCATGGGCCAGTTTATCGGGGCGCTGCGGTCAAAGAGTTTCTTGAATGGTTTCGGGATCTTCAATGTGGAGTGGATTTAATGAGTCCTGGCGGCTCATTCTCATCAGGTGAGTTTGCATAAAATGCCAGGGATTGAGACCACAACTTTAGAGACTGTGCGGCAACGCGTCATTGATCGTCTTGCTGCATTAATGGAGAGTCAAACACGTACCAAAGCCTTTGGTGGTGAAGTTGTACAACTTATCCGCAGTGTCCACCAGGACACTGTGAGTGCATTGAAGGCAATTGCAGAACATGCAAAAAATCAGGACACATTATCTTCTGTCGAAGGAATCATCCAAACTTTCAGCCGCTTGGATTCCACCCTCAATATCTTATTCCAAGAGCGAAACAGGCAATGGTATCGCAACGGTGATTATGTCCAGGCACTAATGGGAGAATTCCATACTACTCTTTCAGACTTATCTGACACATTAATAGAGAAGGATTTGCTCGAACGCCAAAGCGCCGTTTTAGAGAGAATTATTTTGTCTCATGAGCATGTGTCCCATTGGCAAGAGTTCGTTCAAGAGATCCTTGCAGATTTCCATTCGATTTTTCCATTTAACTTCTTTTATATCGCCTTCTCTGAAGAATCCGGGTTATCGCTCTTTTTATATTTCATTGGAAATCATTCAGAAAATTCAAAAAAAATCGCAAGAGAGCTTTGTACCACTCAAGTTCTGAATAGCATGAATATCACTAGCTCTGTAGCGCTAGATATAGAAGAGTTTTATATCAAAGCGACAGGGGATAACGACAGCTCCGATGATTTACGGATGATCACGGTGACTGTCCCACAGCACACGCCTAAATTAGCCGGCTTGCTGGGCGTTGCATATGTTTCGACCGCTAACCTGACGCCTCAGGAGGACAGTGTTCTCAGATCGATTCTTTCGGTCATGGTTATGGTTGTTGGGTCAAGCAAGGTTCTATCTCGGTCTCTTGCTGAGCTTGAGTACTACTCCATGCATGATCCGCTCACGGGGCTTTATAACCGTCGACAATTTAATCACATGCTGGAATACGAAATTGGGCGTTCAGCACGCCATCAGCATGAGTTCTCGTTGCTTCTACTTGATTTAGACGATTTTAAAGACATCAACGATACCTATGGTCATTTAACAGGGGACGAGGTTCTAAGAGGGGTTGCCGAGATATTGCAGAGCAATATTCGCATGGGTGATTTGGCAGCGCGTATCGGGGGCGATGAGTTTGTTGTCATTTTAACTGAGACAAACCGGGAAGGTGCCAGGGTTGTCGCTGAGGCCCTTGGTAAATGCTTAAGAGATAAATCGTTTTTCTCTTCTGACAATCGAGAGTTTCATCAGACAGTTTCGATTGGTATAGCTAACTACCCTAATGATACGAACAACCTGACTGACCTCCTTGCTGGGATGGATGTCGCGATGTATCGGGCAAAAGAAATGGGTAAAAATGGATCTTGCACGTTAGACGCATTGAAAGATCGTGTAGAGACTAGCCGCCTTACCCGAGATTATGCTGAAAAATTACGGAAGGCATTACAAGAAAAAAGATTCATCCCATATTATCAGCCAATTGTAAATTGCCGTACCCAAGAGGTTTTTGCCTATGAAACACTGGCAAGACTAGTAGAACCCACTGGTGAAACAATCTCTGCAGGCATATTTATAGAGGCAATTGAGAAGTACGGTCTAGCAAGAGAGTTGGATCGTGCCATTATAGAACATGCTTTTAATGACAAATATCAACTACACAACACTGCGCATCCTGAGGCTAAATTATTTCTGAATCTATCGGCACAGGAAATACAAGGCCGAGGAATATTAGGCTATGCGGAAGAGTTGTGTCATCAATTGAAAATACCCCCTTCTCATGTTGTATTTGAAATATTAGAACGCGACGCGATTAGCGACATGACTAATATGCGAAAATTTCTTGCGAAATTACGCGATAAAGGATTTGCCTTTGCCCTTGATGATTTTGGGAGCGGTTACAACTCCTTTCATTACCTGAGAGAGTTGCGATTTGAATACGTCAAAATAGACGGAGCGTTCGTTCGTAATATATTGAACTCAAAGGTTGACTATGCTCTTGTCAGCAACCTTTCTCGCCTATGTCATGATCTTGGGATACAAACGATTGCTGAGTTTGTGGAAAATCAAGAGATACTTGAAGCACTTCAGCATATGAAAATTGATTATGTTCAAGGCTTTCATATAAGCCTACCGAAGCGTGAAATGAATTAACTTTCCCGAGTTAATTAAACGATCATGATTTTGGATGGTTTTGAAATTTGTGCAATAAGTGAAAACACAGAGTTTTCAAAAGCACTTATGAAAACACCAATTTCAAAGCAGCTTCAGAAGCTTGCTAGCAATGGTTCTTTGACTGGCTTCTGGGTCATCGATTTTGAATATAAAAAAATATTCTGGTCGAAAGAATTAATACAAATTTATGAACTCTTTTCCGAGATTTCGACCACTCAATCCAACTGGATCAATAGTTTCGCTACGGAATTTCAAACTACTCTAAAAAGTAAAGTAATTCAGTTTATGACAACAAGTGATCCATTTATATTTTCTGGTTTGTTAAACTCTCCATCCCACAGCTCAAAATGGCTACTCATGCTAGGCTATAATTTGAAAAACTCTTACAGCCCTCTTCCTCATGCGTTTGGATTTGTATCTGACATTACACCTAAATCTAATCAGTAAGAAATGAAATTTAAATTCGATAATGCATTGGATATCATTTCAAAAATTAAAAGAGGTAATAAAGTTGGACTATGATTCTTTGAAAAAAATCAAGCCTTAAGCAGCCAATTTGATAGTCGGTTCCATCGATTTATTTACTCGCTGCTTTAACTCTATTCCAGCTTTAAAATGTGGGGCTGCTTTTTCCTCAACATAAACTGCCTCACCAGTTTTAGGATTACGAGCATTGCGAGCGAGCTTATATTTAACCACAAAGCTGCCAAACCCTCTTATCTCTATTCGATCATGATTACCTAGGGTTTTGGTCATGGCATCCAGAATCACATTAACTGCCATCTCAGTATCATCATGGGGGATTTCTTGGAATTTCTCGGCCAAAATATTTATAAGTTCTGATTTAGTCATATTTACTTTGAGTAAAATTAAGCAAAAGTACGGTAATAGTATTTACGCAAACACCCCAGCATGAATTTTCTTAATCATGCCAGAAACAAGTTTAAATCCCTCAGCAGACTCCACAATACTTGCCGGCACAACACCTCCCAGCGCAGGAGCCGGGGTTTGTAGCCATTCCTCTAGCCAGGCCGCAGCATCGAAATCCTTCACATCCGGATCCCCGGCATCCGTCAGGATCGCCTCCACTTGGGAAACCAGTTTTTCGTAATTAGTCATGGACCGCCACTCTCATGCCATCTGCCGGATACTGCCGCAGATAATGCCGGGCATCCTCTGCGGTTGAATTGAGCCATCCATCATACTCATCCTCATGCAGGATCACCACCATGCGCTTTTCGTCGTCAGGCTTGTGAAAGTTGCGCATGAACGAATGATCATCGGCATTCACCGTCAGCATTGAAAAACTGCGTAGGATCTCCCCGTTAGCCGGGTTCTTCCACCCGGTCCATATCCCGGCAATCCCCATCGGTTTCCCGTCCGTCCGGACTATCCGGGTGGCCACTCCTTTACCGGATCGCCAGTCGGGTTCGAAGATCGCCTCAGCCGGAATGATGCAATGGCGATTCAAGCGCCAGGAATCCCGGAATGCCGGTTTCTCATGGACGGTCTCCGACCTGGCGTTATAGGTTTGCCGGGCAATCTTGGTATCCTTGGCCCAATGGGGGATCAGGCCGAAGGAGCCAACCATCAATTCTTTGAATGGTACGGCTTCGTCACCTACATCGGCATGCTCGTGCTTGCGGAGGAATGGTCCCACATAGGTAGGCCATAGGCTGGGCTTGAGACCTGGCGGAAGATCATCGACGCCGAAGTGCTGCTTCAGCTTTTGGGCGTTGAGGACGGGGTCGTAGTGGGAGCACATGGGCTTATCGATAATTTCTAATAACTACGATTGCTTGATTGAAAGTCATTTTTCCAAGGAAGCAACATCTTCAGCGCCCCTCTCTATCACAATTACTATTCGTTGACCTAAGGACATTTTTTTCATTTCATTTAACTCATCTATTAAACACCACTAATTTACTAAACAGCTGCAAGTCCTACAATCGCAATATCTAATATGTATTTCGTTTATTATCTATCCGCGTGGTGCGGCATTCAAATGCTTGCCTTATCTCGCAGTTTCAGGTCGTTAAAATAACAAAGGGATAACACTTTGTCTGACATTAATTACGAAAAGCAAGCTCAGGACTATTACGGCAAGGCTCCCATCATTATTTTGGGTAGCGGAGCCTCGGCTGCACATGGAATTTCTGGCATGTGGGGGCTTGGGCAACATTTGATTAAAACAACTGATGTTTCAGGACTATCTGCTTCCGAGATGGGGTCATGGCAGATTTTCTGTCAGACACTGAGGGACGGTTTGGATTTAGAAGCGGCACTTCATCAAGTTGATTTATCTAAGGAGTTGACTTGCAGAATCATAAATTCTACTTGGTCACTTATAAACGCTGAAGATCGCAGCATCTTTAAGAGTGGCTTGCAAAACCGCTCAATGTTCCCGTTGAGCCGCTTGCTTGAGCACATGTTTGAATCAAGCCTGAAAAAGATAAATATCATCACTACAAACTATGATCGCTTGGCAGAGTACGCATGCGACCAAAGCAGAATTCATCACTACACTGGGTTTACACACGGATTTTTCCGTCAAATAGCCACGCCCGATGAATTAACCTGCTCACGTAGGGTGAATATTTGGAAGGTACACGGATCTCTGGACTGGTTTCAGTCTCCTCTAGAAGACACCATCGCAATTTCAGGCGCCAATGAAATCCCTGAAAATTACAGCCCTCAGATTGTGACACCTGGCACGCAAAAGTACCAAAAGACGCACCTTGAGCCATTCCGGTCCATCATCAATAATGCCGACATAGCTATAAATGAGGCAGGCTCATACTTGTGCATTGGATATGGATTCAATGATGAACATATTCAGCCAAAACTTATGGCCAAATGTCTGCGTCAGGGGGCGCCAGTCACCATCATCACATACGCGCTCTCGGAGTCAGCAAGAAAGCTTATCCTTGGCGGAAAAGCACAAAATTACTTAGCCATAGAGCGAGGAGCAACAGATAACCAGTCTGTTGTTTACTCTTCTCTTGCCAGCTCCTCTCTTAAAGTAGAGAAAAATATCTGGAGCCTTGAAGGCTTCATGTCAGTCATTATGTAGAGAGAACATATGCCAATATTCAACTTTAGGGATCAAGACGCGCTCGGAAAGGTTGCCTCCGTTGATACAACGAATGTCATTGTGGATGTTGAGAATATCTCTCATCTAAAAAGACTTCAGGTTAATCATCTCGCTGTACTTCAGAGTAGCAAGCCTGGGCAGCACCTTATCGGCCTTATTACACAAGTGACTAGGAAACGAGGCATCGAGGTTCTTTCGGATGACGGTGTCATGGAACAAAATTCAGAATTGAATCTGTGCCGAATTGCTTTGATTGGAACCCTGTTGGATCGTGATGGATCCAGGGAGAATGTTTTCCGCCGAACACTCGAAAGCGTCCCTGAAATAGATGCGAATTGCTTCGCGCTCGAAGGCGAGAACCTCACAGGATTTATGCGTACACTTTCAAGTGTATCAGCGGACGGCAATGCCTTGACGCTAGGAAAGTACACCCTGGATGAAAATGCAGTAGCCTATCTTAATGGCAATAAATTCTTTCAGCGCCATGCCTTTATTGGAGGGAGCACAGGCTCTGGAAAATCTTGGACAACTGCCAAAATCATTGAGCAAATGTCAGGGCTTTCTACCGCGAATGCCATTGTCTTTGACCTTCACGGCGAATACGCTCCATTGATAGGCCCTGGCATTGAACATTTCAAAGTTGCAGGCCCAGCAGATGTTGAAGCCAAGCGCACTATTTCTGACAATGTGCTTTATCTTCCTTATTGGCTGCTTTCTTATGAGGCGCTCGTTTCAATGTTTGTAGATCATAGCGATCAGAATGCCCCTAACCAAGCCATGATTATGGCGCGAGAAATTAACCAAGGCAAAAGAAAGTACCTTGAAGACAATGACCAGCAGGCATTGCTAAGGCACTTCACTGTTGATAGCCCTGTTCCGTTCGATCTCGATTTCCTTATGGAGAGGTTGAATTCGATTAACGTCGAAATGGTTCCAGGCGCCAAACCCGGAAGCGAAAAGCAAGGTGATTTCTTCGGCAAGCTCGCACGTATGATCTCCAGACTTGAAAACAAAATTTCCGACAAACGACTCGGGTTCATGTTCAATGGTGGCGTAGACATTCTTGACTTCGCGTGGCTTGATAAATTTGCCAATGCCGCCCTTGGAAGCACGGGCGAGAATGGAAAGGCTGGTATCAAGATCATCAATTTTTCAGAGGTTCCCTCAGATGTCCTTCCTCTGATCGTCTCCCTTGTTGCGCGAGTGACATTTTCTGTGCAGCAGTGGACTCCATCAGAACTTCGCCACCCCATTGCACTTCTCTGTGACGAAGCTCACCTATATATGCCTCAGCGTAACATGGCCGATTCTGCCGACAATATTTCGTTGGATATATTCGAGCGCATCGCTAAGGAGGGACGTAAATATGGCGTTAGTTTAGTTGTAATCAGTCAGCGCCCATCCGAAGTGAACAAAACTCTGCTTAGCCAATGTAGTAACTTCGTATCTATGCGCCTAACCAATGCTGAAGATCAGGGTGTTATTAAACGTCTCCTTCCCGACAGCCTTGGCGGCTTTAGCGATATCCTTCCAACGCTTGATACTGGAGAGGCTTTGGTTGTTGGCGATGCCAGCTTATTGCCAAGTCGCATCAGAATCGACGAGCCACGGAATAAGCCAAATAGTGGCACGGTGAATTTCTGGGATGAATGGCAGAATGCAGTTAAAGACAACCGGCTGATAATTGCTGTCGATAATTGGCGTAAACAAAACATCCAATAGTTAAAGTGTATCTTCGTCAGCGACCCTATCGTCTGCTATGGTTTAGGATTTTCACTGGGATTTTGATGCTACATCATGTGTCGCCGCCGCATTAAGCAGTGGGGGAGATCTTGACCGCTATGGGCGGGTATATTGACATGCCCTTACTCCCCATTTCACTTATTACCCCAGCTTCTTCACCAAATCCTCAATCTTCGGGTGGTAGTATCGTTTCAGCATCTGCAGGTCCTTGTGCCCCGTCACACTGGCCAGCTCAACAAGGTTATCCACTTTGTCGGCGATCCGGCTTGTCGCCTCATGCCGATTGTCATGGAAGGTAACGTTCGTTAGGTAGCCTTTCACCGGTTGGATACCTCCATCCTGGCACTTTTGCTCGTACTTTTCCCGAGCCCGCTCCTTTGCTCGCGCGAAGGCCTGGGTAATGCTGTCCGGACGCATCCGGAAGACCCGATCGTCACTCCATTTCTTCTGGGTTAAATCAGGCTCAATCTTCTTCAATCGTAGCTTCTCAATGGCCAACCGTCGGGCCTCAGACTGGTCTTCCCGATGCTGTTTCAGGGCAGCCGAGGCTGCTAGACTGAGGGGCACTAGACGGTTTTCACCGTTCTTGGTGTCCTCCAGGAAAATTACACGGCGCTCCAGGTCGACTTGATCCCAGGTGAGCTTGGCCATCTCGCCTCGGCGCATGGCGCTTTCGAGCGCCAGCCGAACGATTGCGGCGAGAGCGAAGCTCTTCGTCTCGGCTAATATTGCCTCGATTTCATCATCCTCGATACGCCGGCTTCGGCCTGGAGGTTTAGTGGGCTTGGTAACTTCCGGAATTCCGCCTGGGATGGGGATCTCCCATTCGCGCACGCAGGCCTTAAGCACACGGTTGATTAAGCCCAGCTCGTGAATGACAGTTTGTTTCGAAACCTGTTTTAATCGGTTATCCCGGTAACTGGCCAGAACAGCTGATGTGATAGAAGACAGCTTGAGATGGCCAATGCGCTCCTTTATGTTGAGCAGTCTGGACCTGTCTGGCGCGGCTCCTTTTAGCCTGGGAAGCACCTCTTCTTCGTACCGATCGCAGGCATCGGCCATCGTTGTTTTTTCGGCCTTGGCCCGGCTTTGATAAACGCCTCGGGAAATCTCAGATTCCATTTCCGCGGCCCAGGCCTTTGCGTCTTTTTCCCTTGTGAAAGTTTTGTACGCTTGGACGTGGCCCTTCCTCACTTGAACGTGATAAGTTACCTTCTGAGTTGCTGCAGAGACTTTCTTTGTAATGGTGGCCATGTGGTTGTGGTGATATCGCAGTAACACCACAATTATGAAACTTATAATATTTTATTTCAAATAGTTAACACATTATTTTTTTGGTTTCCGAAGCCAAAGGTCACAGGTTCGACTCCTGTCGGGCGCGCCAGATTTTACGCTCCAGAATTTCTTTTCAAACGTCATCTATCCGCCGCTTGCCGAGGCTTCAGCGTACTCAGCAGCACGGGCGCATGGTATTCAATCCGATCCGGCCATTCACGGATGGGGAGTACGAACCGGTCTCCGAGCAACTGGTCGCCGTGATTAAAATGCAGGGTGACGTCCGCGTTGGGGTTATTAATCTGCACGCCCAGACGTTGAGCCAGCCACAGGCCAAGCTCGTAATGACTGACCCATGAATCCTGAACGAGGTCCGCGGGTTGCGCGGTATTGCCACTGAGGACCATCATCGGGATCTCAACCACCTCCGGTTGCAGGCGGTTATGGCCCCAGCGGCCCTCCTCTCCCAGTAGCTGCCCATGGTCGGCGGTAATAATCAGATACTTCTCGCCATCGAGCTTTGAAAAAGCACGCAGGATACGATCCATGACGTCATCCCAATGCAGCATGGCGTTATCGTAGGCGTTAAGCATGCGGGTTTCATGGCTGATTTCACTGGTCGTGGGCCAGGGCGGTGTAAAGGCGCGATCCTGCTGGTAGTTTTCTTCGTAGGGAAAATGCACGGCGCGCATATTGAAAACGGCAAAGCTTTTATCCGTGGGCATTTGCTTTTCAATAATATCGGCCAGCAGAGCATCGCGGCGCTGCATAAAGCCGACCATGCGATTTTCTTTGGTCACCACGTGATCGATGAAAGGTCGACCCAGGTAGGTGAGCAGCTTGGACTCCTGCGATGACAGCCAATAGGTTTCATAGCCCTGCTCTTGCGCCAGACGGAACAGATTATGCCGCTTGTCTTTCATCCAGGCTTCCTGCCCGGGCTCGCGTATCACATTCATTAATGCAGGCAGGCTGACCGCCGTGCTCACCCCGGCGGCAATGCCCTTCAGCCGTATCCCGTTCATCTGGCGCATCCAGCGTTGCAGATGCGGCGTGGTCTGGCGGCTGGCGCCGTAGAGGCTCATGCGGTCCGGTCGCAAGGAGTCGGCCACCACCAGCCAGATATGCCGTGGCATGGAGGGCGAAGCTTGCCGCGTCATGCGATAAGGCACCATGGCGTGCATGTCGGAGGCGGGCGCTGTGGTGTCACCTTGCAAGCCCTTGACGGCAAAAAATGAAAAGACATTCATGCTGTTGTGCAAAGCGCTGCGCGTGGGGCCGGGCAAAAAGTCTTCCAGATCGCGGTAACTCGCGCGTATCGGCTTTGCCGCCAGAATGAGCAATATGAGTAACCACGCCAGACTGAAATACGGAAGCCCCAGACGCGGTTGCAGCCAGCCATGCAACAGAAACAGTGCCCCATACGGCAACCCCACTACCACCAGCACCCAGGCATAAGGCGCCCAGCTGGCCTGCAGCGCCTGGTGGATATCCTCCGGATTTTGCAGGGCGTTTTGCAGATCACTGACGCTGAGCGGCTCGCCGGTAAACGCCAGGTTGGCAAACTGGATGATTTGCATGAAGACGAACAGCATAAGCACCAGTGCCACCAGCCATCGCTGGCGACACAACCAGAACCCCAGCGCCAACAGCCAGATGACCAGCCCATAGACAGGCTCAAACACGGCATAATGCGCGCCACCCATCGCATGAAACAGCAGATCGTCCGCCATTAGCAGGGCGGCGCTTAGCAAACTGAGCAGCAGGATAAAAACAAAAGGACGCCAGCCTGCATTGCGGCCGCGCCCGACAAAAGAAGAGAGAAGTAAACTGGGCATGCTGCATGTGCTTGCAACGAGCAGGCCTACAGTGAGTTTTTAAGCAAGCATATGATTTAATGAATGTTATTTTAAAATACCGGTGCATCGCCATGGCATTTTTTGCAGACCCGGCAACCACATCCTGCAAAAAACGTCTCAAGCGCATATCCGCGGAATTCCATAGGCACGCGCCCGCCTGCATTCCGCTTACTCCATACTCGTTAAAGGATAAGCAGCAGATATCTCATGAGTCGTGATCTTTTTGCCTCAGACGCACCGCAAGCACTGGCAGCGGCCACATTTATGCTTGCTGGATTTGCACTCGCCCGGCAGGACATTCTGTGGCGTGATATCCAGGCTATCCTGCGTCGCTCGCCCCTGCGCCACATGCAGACGCCTGGCGGCTTTACCATGTCGGTGGCGATGAGCAACTGTGGTCCGCTGGGCTGGGTCAGCGACCGCAAAGGCTATCGCTACAGCCCTATCGATCCACTGACAGATCAGCCGTGGCCAGCCATGCCACTCGCCATGCAGCAGTTGGCCACCGAAGCAGCTGCGCTCTGCGGCTTCGACGGGTTTTTGCCGGATGCCTGCCTGATCAATCGCTACGCGCCCGGCACACGCATGAGTTTGCATCAGGACAAAAACGAGGTGGATTACAGCGCGCCCATCGTCTCGGTATCGCTGGGTGTAAGTGCGGTGTTTCAACTGGGAGGCATGCAGCGCAGCGACAAAACATCGCGTATCAACCTGCAGCATGGCGATGTCCTGGTGTGGGGCGGTGAAGACCGCTTACGGTTTCATGGCGTGTTGCCTATCAAGCCGCAGCAGCACCCGCTGACCGGCGAAGACCGCATCAACCTGACGTTTCGCAAGGCGGGCTAAACACGTGAGTGCATGTCACCTGGAGGCAAGATGAAGTAAGCATTTGGCACGCCAAAAACGCGAAAATTCAGCGTCTTGCTAGCGACTTGGAACTACTGGGGAACATTATAAAACGAGAGATTTACAACAGGATCGTTATTTTTAAGCCATTGTTTATTATGGTAAAATAACTTTTTGTGGTGCCGGGGGGGGGACTCGAACCCCCACACCTTGCGGCGGCGGATTTTGAGTCCGCTGCGTCTACCAATTCCGCCACCCCGGCTGAGTGGAACGCGATTATAACAAAGCTTGAGCAATATGCGAACCGAAGATTTTGATTTTTTCCTGCCTGAAGAACTGATCGCCCAATTCCCTGCCGCCGAGCGTGATGGCAGCCGCCTTTTAAGGCTGGATGGCAATAGCGGCGCCATTGCCGACCATCAGTTTCGCGAACTTCCGCAGTTTCTAAACGCGGGCGATGTGCTGATATTCAATGATACGCGCGTGATCAAAGCCCGCTTGCAAGGCCACAAGGAAAGTGGCGGCAGCATTGAGCTGCTGATTGAGCGGCCGCTGGATACGCATAGAGCGCTGGCGCATATTCGCGCATCGCGCTCGCCCAAGCCTGGCAGCCGCATCTTTATCGGCGATGGCATTCCGGCACGCGTGATCGAGCGTCAGGACGACCTGTTCCTGATTGAAGTGGAGCATGCCACCCCCTTGCTGGATCTGCTTGATCAATATGGTGCCCTGCCCTTGCCACCGTATATTACCCATGCGGCCGATGCCGAAGACGATGAGCGTTACCAGACCGTTTATGCCAGAACCCCGGGGGCAGTTGCCGCGCCCACGGCCGGGCTGCATTTCAATCAGGCCATGCTCGATCGCCTGCAGGCGGCGGGCATACAGATCGCCTACGTTACCCTGCATGTAGGCGCGGGTACGTTTCAGCCCGTGCGTGTAGATGACATCAGCGAGCATCGCATGCACAGCGAGATTTATACCGTACCGCCTGCCACCGTCGATCTGATCAATACCGCGCGCGCTGCCGGCCACAAGATTACTGCCGTTGGCACCACCGCCCTGCGTGCCCTGGAAAGCGCAGCGCGCTCAGGGGCTCTGGTCGCGGGCAGTGGCGAAACCGACATTTTCATCACACCCGGTTACCGCTTTCAGGTGGTCGAGCGCTTGCTGACCAACTTTCACCTGCCCAAAAGCACGTTGATGATGCTGGTATCGGCCTTTGCCGGGGTGGAACATATTCGCGCGGCCTATGCCCATGCCATTGCCAGCCGTTACCGCTTTTTCAGCTACGGCGATGCCATGCTGCTGGAACGTCGGGAATCCACCGACCAAGCGCCCACCCCCGGTTAGCAGCCGCAAAAGCAACAAGCTGTCCACGCCCAGGGTGGGCAACGGAACTCCTGCTGCCTGTGCGCTTCATAATCGGGTATTCTTCCCAATCCTGAGCGGGACTGAATCCCGACAGATGACCCAGGCCATGACCACAATGCGCCGTGAATTTGAGAGTGAGATGAGAGTTGCCATGACGTTAAATCGCTTTACTGCCATATCCGCCTTGTTTGCCAGCCTTTGGCTGGTTCTGCCTGCTAGCGCCCAGGTGCTGCCAGAAGCCCAGATCGGGGTACGCATCCCGCTGGCAAAGAAACCAACTACCCGGCCGATGGGCGTTGCCTATTCGCCACTGCATCAGCGTTATTTTGTCGCCGATGGCGGGTTGGGCCCGGTACCGGGCTCCATGGACATCACCACCTCGCGCTCGGAGGTACATGTGTTTGACGCCAGCGGCAAATACCTGCAATCCGCCCTGCCCGGCCTGGATAACCGCGCCATCTATTTCAATCCCAACACCCAGCTCATCGAAACCATTACCTACAATGTTTCAAGCAATGCAGGCTTTACCCCGGGTACTGGCATTTACTCGCTGGAAATCAATGACAAGGGGGAGCTGACGGAAAATACGCGCGACATTATCAGCTTCAACCCGGCGTTTGGCGATGCGGCCACCATGCCAAGCTACGATGCAAAAACCCAGCGCTACTATGCCAAGCAAGAGCGCAGTAACCGGGTGTGGGTCGTAGACCCCAAGCAACGCGAAAAAGTGAGCGAAATCGTGCTGGATCTGGATGCCGCGGGCGCCAGATATGATGACATCAGCGATCACTTCATTGCCTACACAGGCATTGCAGGCGAAGAACTGGCCGTGCTGGATGTCGACCACAAGGCCGTGCTGGTATTTGATCTGAATGGCAAACTGGTGGGCAAGAGCGCGCTGCCACCCACGCTCAAGCTGTTATCGCAAAACCATTACAACGGCGTTGGCTACAGCAATGGCATGGTGTTTGTGTACGCGGAACGCGAAGGAGAGTTCGGGACGTATCTGGGCTTCAAGGTCTCGGACCAGGTCGCCCCCTGATCCAGATGCCTGGTGCTAGTAACCGGGGCGATAGCTCCAGTTGTTGCGCCAGGCGCTTAATACCATGTTGGGATATTCCGGCTGCCCCAGGCTGCCGTTGTAGCGGCCAAGCGCCCGGTACAAATCCCCATTTTCGATATCCAGATAATGCCGCAGGATGGTACAGCCATAGCGCAGATTGAGGCGCAGGTGAAACAGGTTATGCTCCGGCGAGCCTATGCTGCGAACCCAGAACGGCATGACCTGCATGAAGCCGCGCGCGCCGACTTCCGACACCGCATATTTCTTGAAGCCGCTTTCCACCTGAATCAAGCCCAGCACCATTTGCGGATCCAGCCCCGCACGCGATGCCTCGTAATGCACAGACCGTAAAAAATCCTCGCGCATGGTCTGGTCCGGCATGCGCTTTTTCAGACGTTCCGACATGTCCTGCATCCAGCGCTGGCCTTCCACCTCACTGGCAAACACCAGCCTGGGCGCGGCCAGATCGCTGACGGACTTCTGCATCAGCGCCCGTACACTATTCGAGAGCGGCTCTTCTTTCTGCGCACCGGCGTGGGCAGGCAACGCAATTAAGAGTGCCCAGGCCAGCCAGCCGGATATACAGAGTTTATTCAATGCGCGCATCCTCATCATCAGTCTGTTACGGCGCAACACGCTGCAGGTTTAGCCCGCAGCCCACATAAAAGCCAAACCTCAGGCCAGTGCCTGCTTCAGCTTGCTGACAATTTCGCTCAGCGCAACAGACTGCGCCTGTTCGTCACTACGTGCCTGATACTCGACCTGGCCTTCCTTCAGGCCGCGGTCACCAATCACCACACGGTGCGGGATACCGATCAGTTCCAGATCAGCAAACATGACGCCAGGCCGTTCGCCACGGTCATCCAGCAACACATCAATGCCGGCCTGCTGCAGTTCTGCATACAGCGCCAGCGCAGCGTCTTTGACGGCATCGCTTCTATCCATGCCGATAGGCGCAATCGCCACACTGAAAGGCGCCATGGCGGCGGGGAAAATAATGCCGCGGGCATCGTTGCCCTGCTCAATTGCCGCGCCCACGATGCGGGATACACCAACACCGTAGCAGCCCATTTCCATGATCTTGAGCTCGCCATTTTCGGCCTGGTAGGTCGCGTTCATGGCTTCAGCATATTTGGTACGCAACTGGAAAATATGGCCGACTTCAATGCCACGGCACAGTTCCAGCACACCCTTACCATCCGGACTGGGGTCGCCATTGATCACATTGCGGATATCCGCCACCAGCGAAGGCTCAGGCAAATCGCGACCAAAGTTGACGCCCGCCAGATGGAACTTGGGTTTGTTGGCACCACAGACAAAATCACTCATGGCAGCCACGGTGTGGTCGGCAATAACGCTCACTTCGGCGCTCACGCCTACCGGGCCGATAAAGCCAGGAGGGCAACTCAGATGCGCGCGGATTTCTTCTTCAGTAGCAAAACGGAAATCGGCAAAGCCAGGCTGCTTGGCCAGCTTGATCTCATTCAGGCTATGGTCGCCGCGCAGCAACGCCAGCACAAAGCGGGATTGGCCTTCACCATGGGCCACCATCAGGGCAATTGCCTTCACCGTGCGGGTGACGCTGATACCCAGCAAGGCGGCGACATCTTCGCAGGCGGTCTGCTTGGGGGTATCCACTTCACGCAGGGTTTCCTGCGCGGCGGCCCGTGGTGCGCTGGGTGGCAATGCTTCTGCCAGCTCCACGTTGGCGGCGTAGTCAGAGGCAGGGCAGTAAGCCAGCGCATCTTCACCTGAATCCGCCAGCACATGAAACTCATGCGAGCCATCACCACCGATGGCGCCAGTATCGGCACGCACCGCGCGGAATTTCAGGCCCAGACGATTGAACACATTGCTATAGGCCTGATACATGGTGGCATAGGTTGCCTCCAGCGATTCCAGGCTGGTATGGAAGGAATAGGCATCTTTCATGATAAATTCACGCGCACGCATCACGCCAAAGCGGGGGCGGATTTCATCGCGGAACTTGGTCTGGATCTGGTAAAAGTTGAGCGGCAATTGCTTGTAGCTCTTGATTTCGCGCCGCGCCAGATCGGTGATCACTTCTTCGTGCGTAGGGCCGAAACAGAAGGAACGCTCGTGGCGGTCAGTAATCTTCAGCATCTGGGGACCAAACACATCCCAGCGCCCGGTTTCCTGCCACAGTTCGGCAGGCTGCACAGCAGGCATCAGCAGTTCCAGCGCACCGGCCTTATTCATTTCGTCACGCACCACGGTTTCCACCTTGCGCAATACGCGCAACCCCAGCGGCATCCAGGTATAGAGGCCAGAGCCCAGGCGCTTGATCAGGCCGGCTCGCAGCATCAGTCTATGGCTGGGCAGCTCGGCTTCCTGTGGGGCTTCTTTTTGGGTGGCAATAAAAAACTGAGAGGCGCGCATGAGTAACTCTTAAAAAAAATGGGGAATGGAAGAAAACTTAAGGTGTGGATTTTATAGAGAAATGCCCGCGAAGTCAGCCGAGAGGCGTTTCACGAGGCAAAAACGGCCCGGATTGCGTGCGGGATTAAATCAAATACAACGAAAAACACGCTGAAAGCCCGCGCGCGATGCTCAGCGGGCGGGGCTGTTTTCTGGCTTCCAGCCCGACTTCCATTGCTCCAGCGGAACAATCACCGCCGGCTGGCCGTTATCGTAAAACCAGGAATCCACGGCGAAGCGCTCGCCCGAGGCGCGATCAAGTATGACGGCGGTGGTATGCGGCCAGCCATTGAGAAAGAAGCCGCGACGCTTGGTATCCAGAATATCGTGAAAACGGATCAGGCCCTCTTTCAGCATCAGCTTCATGTAGGCGGTGCTGTTGGCTGCCTCGTCATTGCAATCCAGCTGGCCGGGCTTGCCCCAGACACCAAAGGTCCCCGCCTTGTCGACCGATGTACCGGTTTTGGCTCCCACCATCTTTTCCATTTCCCCCAGCGCGTGGCTGATGGCCACACGTTCGGCGGCTGCATTTTCCGGGGTGGGGGTAAAGACCTGCACCACGCGCTGCCATTCTTCGGCGCTCAGCGTAATGCGCGCCATGGCGGCACAGCCGCCGCCGTAGCACATGTCAAAGCCTTCCAGCGTGGGTTTCTGTTGCAATACCTGCGTCAGTGCTGCGCTATCGGCCCAGACAGGGGACGATAACAGCAGGCAGAACGCGGCAAGCGCACTGGCAAATCTGGCAACTGAGGCGCCAGAATCAGAGAACCAGCGGCGCATCGGGCAACTCGTTTTGATCATCAGAAGTGGGGGGAAAGTGCTGCTCCAAGGCGGCGCCTATGCGGCTAATCCCATGCAGTACGCCGGTTTCGAAATGCCCCTGGCGAAACATGGCTTCCATTTCGCGGCAGATTGCTTCCCAGCCCGCTTCGCCCACATGCTGGTGGATGCCGCGATCAGCGATGATTTCCACATCGCGATCCGCCAGCAACAGGTAGATCAGCACGCCATTATTGGCCGCGGTATCCCAGACCCGCAGTTGCGAAAACAGCTCAATGGCGCGATGACGCGGCGTGACCCCTTGCAGGATATGCATGGGCGAAAGACTACCCTCCACCACCACACGAATTTCGCCATTATGTGAGCGTTCGCTCGCGGCCGTGGCCTTCTCAATATTGATAAGTGCCTGCTGGCTGAAGTGGCGCTTGAACTGCCATGGCGTTGCCAGCAAGTGGGAAATGAAACGTGAAAATCCGGATTTTTTCAGCATGATTTACCAGTCTCCCGAAGCCCCGCCGCCGCCGAAGCCGCCGCCTCCACCAGAAAAACCGCCACCACCGCTACCGCCGCCAAATCCGCCGCCGCCATAGCCACCAAATCCACCCAGACTGCCAATACCGGCCAGCGTGACGACAAAGGCAATGAAGGCCAGCACCAGCGCCATGATGAGGCCGCCACCCAGGATCCAGACCGCGGCGCCTATCAGGCCACCGGTGGCCACACCACCAAAAAAGCTGCCCAGCACGGCGCGCAACATGGCACCGGCAATCAGGCCGCCAAAAAGCAGAATCGGCAGCATATCGCCCCAGTCATGCTCGCCACCACGCGCTTGTTGCGGCGGCGCAGGCAGGGCTTCACCATCGATTAGCGCAGCGATACGCTCCACGGCCGCATTCAAGCCGCCGTAAAAATCGCCCTGCCGGAAGTATGGCGCCATGACATCGCTGATAATGCGTTTGGTGGTGACATCGGGAATCGCCCCTTCGAGGCCATAGCCGACTTCAATGCGCATCTTGCGATCATTCTTCGCCAGCAAAATCAGCACGCCATCGTCCTGCTTCTCGCGCCCCAGTTTCCAGGCTTCCACCACGCGGATGGAATACTGGGCGATATCTTCAGGCTGGGTCGTCGGTACGATCAGGATGGCAATCTGGCTGCCTTTTTGCTGCTCAAATGCCTGCAGGCGCGCTTCCAGCCCGGCCTGCTGCTCGGCCGTCAAGGTCGACGTCAGGTCGGTCACGCGCTGGGTCAGCGGTGGAATGGCTTCCAGCGCCTGCGCCGCCCCCGCCTGCCATAGAGAGGCAAGCAACAGCAGGGGCAGGCACCAGCGCAGCAAAGCGCTCAACTTCTTCACGTAGCTTACTTGTCGAAGTTAACAGCAGGGGCCTTGGAGATTTCCTTCTCGTTTTCCACGCTGAAGTTAGGCTTGGGTTTGTAGCCAAACATGCTGGCGGTCAGGTTATTCGGGAAGGTACGAATCGCCACGTTGTATTCCTTCACGGCCTGAATGTAGCGATTACGTGCCACGGTCACACGGTTTTCGGTGCCTTCGAGTTGGGCTTGCAGATCACGGAAGCTGGCATCCGCCTTCAGTTGCGGATAGTTTTCTGCCACCACCAGAAGGCGGGACAATGCCGATGTCATCTGGCTTTGTGCCTGCTGGAACTTGGCAAATGCGGCTTCGTCGTTGATCAGCTCAGGGGTTGCCTGAATGCTGCTGACCTTGGCACGCGCTTCGGTCACTTCGGTCAGCACTTTTTCTTCATGGCTGGCATAGCCTTTGACGGTGCTCACCAGATTGGGCACCAGATCGGCACGGCGCTGATACTGGTTCAGCACTTCGGACCAGTTGGCGTTCACTTCTTCATCCAGTTGCTGGAAAGTGTTGTAGCCGCAGCCGGTCAGGTTCAGCACCAGCAGCAGTGTCGCCAGTTTAAGCATCAGGGATCGCATGTTGTGTCCTCGTTAGTGTTAAATGAATTCAGTCTTTAGATGAGGGTGCCACTGCCGATTGCAAGGCATCTTCCTGCAGTTTGCGCATGGTCGCGCGCGCCAGACACAAGTCTTCCCATGCCTTGGCCTTATCCATCAGGTTGCGCAGCAGATAGGCCGGGTGATAAGTCACGATGACCGGCACACCGTTATATGCATGCAGACGACCGCGCATGCTGCCGATGGTCGCTTCCGAGTTCAGCAGAGACTGCGCGGCAAACTTGCCCAACGCTAGGATCAGTTTGGGCTTGATCAGTTCCACCTGACGCTTGAGAAAAGGATCGCACTGCTGGACTTCCTCGCCCTGCGGATCGCGATTTTGCGGCGGGCGGCACTTGAGCACATTGGCAATGTACACATTCTGCCCGCGCTTGAGCTGTATCGCCCCCAGCATGTTATCCAGCAGCTGCCCGGCCTGGCCGACAAAGGGCTCGCCACGCTTGTCCTCTTCGGCGCCCGGCGCTTCGCCCACAATCAGCCATTCGGCGGCAGGATCGCCCACGCCAAACACGGTCTGCGTGCGGGTGCGCGAAAGACTGCAAGCCTGGCAATTCGCCACGCAAGACTGCAGGCCTTGCCAGTCCAGCTGGGCAATGCTGTCGCGACGGCCCTGGCCCAGTGATGTTGCCATATCAGGCAAGTGATCATCGTCATCGAAGATAGGCAGCAGCATCTCATCCGGAGGAGGAATGTCATCATCCCAGGGCGGCGACGTGCTCAATGCATCGTCCGCTGTATTTGTGTCTGCAGTAGTGGTATCCGCCGCCACGCCAGCGGCAACAACAGTGTCTGCATCGGGCAGGGCATAGGCAGCATGGCTTGTTGCATCCGCGTTCAAAGGAGAAGCGGCGCCGTTATCCATTGCGCTTAAAGGCGTGATGGCAGCAGCGCTTACAGGCTCATCCGTGAGTACTTCCTCACTTGCTGGCGTGGGCAGAGTTGCGGTTACTGGCTCCGCGGCATGCTGCGCTTCAGGTGACGGCAAGGGAGTTGATGCCGGGATTTCAACGGAGGCTGCAGGCGCCGCTTCAAGGGGTGCCGCAGGCATCGGAAGCGGCTGCCGCAGATGCCAGGCCGGCAGCAGCTCCAGTTCGCGCAGCATGTCTTCGCGCGTCAGGCTCATAGCGCTGCTCCCATCAGCACGGCATCTTCGCGGCCGTGCTTGGCCGGGTAGTAATTGCGGCGGATGGCCATTTCATTAAAGCCCATGCTTTCATACAAACGCAATGCCGAGGTGTTGGATGGCCGCACTTCCAGAAACATATTGAGGCCACCATACTGACGGCCGATCTGCATGACATGCTCCAGCAGCAGGCGGCCCAGCCCCCTGCCCTGCATGGCCTGCGCCACACTGATATTCAGGAGATGCGCTTCATCCAGCACCATCATGACGATGGCATAGCCGACGATAGTCTCATCCTGTTGCATAACCCAGCAGCTGTGGCCCGCATTCAGCGAATCCATGAAATTGCCGCGGGTCCATGGGTAAGGAAAAATCACCTGTTCGATGGCGACGATGGTATCCAGATCGCCTTTCTGCATGGGGCGGAATGCCACACGGGGCTTGAGCACGGCGTTCATTTCAGCCCTGCCATCTTGGCGCGCTCGCTGGTTTTGAGCGCGACCTTGTTACGAATATACAAAGGCGCTGCTTCAGCTGCCGGGCGCCCTTCACCCGCGGCAAACACCGGCAAGGCCAAAGCCACAATTTCCTGCGCACGTGGATAGCGGTCTGGCTGCGTGCTCGCCACTTGTTCCGAATAAGCGGCATGGAGCGCATCGGCATAACTGGCCCAACCGCTGCCAATCCCGACCCAGCCAGCACCCTCGACGGCGGGCACGTCTTCCGGCTTGTATAAGCCTGGGGCGATGGCTTCATGCCAGGCATCGCCTTGCCGACGATACACGGCGTGGTACACCTCGCCCATGCGCGCATCCAGGCAGGCAATCACCTGGTCAGCGTCGCTGGCCTGGGCCAGAGCGAGCAGAGTGCAGACACCCACCACCGGCAGACCCGCGCCAAACGCAAGGCCCTGCGCCACGCCACAGCCTATGCGCAAGCCGGTGAACGAACCGGGCCCGGCGCCAAAGGCAATGCCATCCAGATCGGTCATGGCGAGTCCGGCTTCGTCCAGCAACTCGCGCAGCAAAGGCAGGATGCGCTGGGAATGCGTCTGTCCGGCATGCAGCTCGCGCGTCAACACGCGGCCATCCAGATAGAGCGCCAGGGAAAGGTATTCGGTAGAGGTATCGAGTGCGAGCAGCCGCATAAAAACTTCAGTCTGTTATTCAGCCGCTATTTTGCCACGCATTGCCTTGATATGCCCGCGCCGCGTCTTGCCCTCCAGCCTTCTTTTGCGCGAAGCCAGTGTGGGCCGTGTGGCATGGCGCACGGCGGGCGGCCGCGCCACCTGGTTTACCCAGGCATGCAGACGCTCGATGGCATCCTGCCGATTAAGCAGCTGGCTGCGATGGCGCTGCGCCTTGATGATGAGCACACCTTCGCTGCTCACCCGGGCATCCCGCAGCGCCAGCAGTCTGGCCTTGTGCGCCTCATCCAGCGAAGAGGCGCGGATATCAAAGCGCAAATGCACCGCGCTGGAGACCTTGTTGACGTTCTGCCCGCCCGCGCCCTGCGCCCGCATGGCGGTCAGTTCAAATTCGCTGTCAGGAATCACGATGGGCTGCATGAAAATGTGCTCGGCATTCTGGGGTACCAGGCATTGTAACGCAGGGCTGCCGCACCGTTGGCGTGTCACCCTGACAGCAGCAAACGGGTTGCCAGCAGGCAAGGGCATGGTTACCATGCGGGCATGTCCCCTAGCCCCGCTCCTGCCCACCCACATTGGCCCGCGATTGTGCATTTTGATGGCCAGCCCGAGCTGGCCTACATTGGCAGTCTGGCGCAGTGGCAAGCTGCGGCCGACCTGCAGCACCATATTTATCATGCACGCGATCGTCTGATTGATGCCGATGGCGCCATTTATACGCTGCTGCCACGGGCGCAGCAGCGGGTCAGCCCCCAGGCCACCGGGCAGTATCTGTCGCTGGATCAGGTGCTGGAACTGGTACGCGCACATCTGGCACGCGAAGGCCAGGCCTGCATCGCCAAGCTCTATGCGCCTTCCATCGCAGCCGCCATCGCCATGGCGAATGATGACGAGCACACTGCGCCATGAAGCCCGAAGACCTGCACCGCCTGGTGACCATGCAAATGCCCTATGGCAAATACAAGGGCAGACTGCTGGCAGACCTGCCGGGTAATTACCTCAACTGGTTTGCCCGCGAAGGCTTTCCGCCCGGAGAGATCGGCCGCCTGCTGGCCCTGATGCAGGAGCTGGACCACAATGGCCTGAAACCCCTGCTGGACCCGTTGCGTGTCCCCGGCCAGCGCTAGGCGCACTGCAATATATACAGACTATACCCAGGAAACTATATGATCAGCCCTCAGCTGCAACAGGCACTGGATGCCTTTGATGCCCGCAACGCCCAGGACCCCAAGCACACGGTGGTGGATGGCAATGCCATCCCCAATGAGCTGCTGTATGCCCAGCGCATGAGCGCCATGCTGCAGCGCTACCGGCCCGATGCCAGCGAGGTGCTGCAGCTGGCCGCCCGCTGCCAGCACATCTGCCGCTGGAGCATTGCGCGCGACAGCTACCCCATGACCAAGCCTGGCTATCATCAATGGCGCAACGCCCTGAAAGCCATGCATGCCCAGCTTGCCTCCAACATCCTGCGTGACGTTGGCTATGACGACATCACTATCCAGCGCGTGGCCCAGTTGGTGGGCAAGGCCGCTCCGCTTAGCGATCCGGATATGCAAACGCTGGAGGACGTGATCGTGCTGGTGTTTGTGGAGGACTACCTGCAAGCCTTTGTCGAGCAGCACCCGGATTACGACACGCCAAAACTGCTGGATATTCTGCGCAAGACCTTGCGCAAGACATCGCCACAAGGCCGCGAGGCCGCACTCACCATCATCCGCCTGCCGGATGCGTTGGTGCCGGCCATTACCCAGGTGATGCAGGAAGAAGGCTGGCTGCCCGCCTGATATGCGCATCGAGCCACAAAGCCGGCAGGCCGCCATCCTACATCTGGAGAATGGGCGCCAGCTTGCCTTGTGCGTGGAGTCACATGCCCTTGTTTTTGCCTGGGCTGGACAGGTTATAATCCGCCTGCATTTCCGCACTCTGCGCTCTGCCAACTCGCCAGAAGAAACCCCGCTGTTCAGCCTGGAATCTGCCGAAGCCAGCCCCGAGTGGAAAGCCCAGCTGGCACCCTGGCTCGCTCCAGCCCTGGCGTTATTCAGCCAATACCATGGCGGGCGAGTGATCATTGCCAAATCGCTCGCCATCGACCTTGACCTTCCGGCCTGAGCTGCCGCCACCTCATCAGGAACCTTGCCCTTGAGTCTCGCTTTTACTTATTTCTGTGTCTTGTTCGCCGCCATCCAATGGGGCGCCAACTTCAATCTGGCCATTCCCGTCGTGGCCGAAATGCCGCCGGTAGTGGCAGGTGCCACGCGTTACCTGCTGGCCGCACTGATCATGCTAACGCTGACCTACATCCGTGGCGAACATGTTCCCCTACGCCATGCCCGTGCCTATATTGTGCTGGGACTGGTAGGCGTATTCGGCTTCAACCTCCTGTTTTTCCTCGGCATGCAAAGCACTTCGGCGGTCAATGGCGCCCTGATCATGGCGCTGAATCCATTGCTGACCGCGCTCATTGCCTGGGTCACCATAGGCGAGCGCCTGCACATGCGCCAGTGGCTGGCGTTTCCCATCGGCTTGCTGGGCGTGGCGATTGTAGTGCTCGGCGCAGGCGCGCATCTGGAAATATCGCACGGCGACATCCTGATTTTCCTCGCCAGCCTGAGCTGGGCGGCTTATAACGTCTGCGTCAAAAAAATGATGCCGACCGACACCAGCGGCATCGCCAGCACCGCCGCCATCATGACCGTGGGCGCCCTGGCGCTAACGTTAGTGGCGCTGCTCTCGGGCGAGCAGTTCGTTATGCCGGGCCAGCATGCCGCCATAGCGCTGCTGATCATGACCATAGGCGGTGGCGTGCTGGCTTACTTGTGCTGGAACGCGGGGATTCGCCGCCTGGGCGCAGGCCGGGCCGCCATCTTCCTGAATCTGGTACCGGTCACCTCCATGGTGATCGCGGCGATGGAAGGCGTGCCGCCCACGACGATACAACTGACCGGGGCCGCCCTGGTGATTGGCGCTGTCAGTTTTGCCAGCTGGCCGCGTCAGCAGCCGACAGCCAGCCCAAGCGCCACCACCTGAGTTGATCAGCCCATAAAAAAAGCCCTTCCAGCGGATACTGGAAGGGCTTTTTTCATCCTGCCGGCGTGATCACCGTGACAGGATGTCGTCTCAGGCCAGGCTTAGTAGCCCATGTCCGGCATGGCCGGAGCAGCGGCCTTTTCCTCTTTTGGCAGCTCGGCAATCGAGGCATCCGTGGTGAGGATCAGGCTGGCCACCGAGGCCGCATTTTGCAGCGCGGTGCGGGTAACCTTGGTGGGGTCTACCACGCCGGTTTCCACCAGATCGGCATACTCGCCGGTGGCGGCGTTGTAGCCAAAGTTACCAGAGCCAGCCAGCACCTTGTTGATGACCACCGAAGGCTCATCACCGGCATTGGCGGCAATCGCGCGCAGCGGCGCTTCAATCGCACGCAGCACAATGCGGATACCGGCATCCTGATCGGCGTTGTCGCCCTTGAGGTCCGCAATGCGGCTGCGGGCACGCAACAGCGCCACACCACCGCCAGGCACGATGCCCTCTTCCACCGCAGCGCGGGTGGCATGCAGGGCATCGTCTACGCGGTCTTTCTTCTCCTTCATCTCCACTTCGGTGGCAGCGCCGACCTTGATCACGGCAACACCGCCAGACAGCTTGGCCACACGTTCCTGCAGTTTTTCGCGGTCATAGTCGGAGCTGCTTTCCTCAATCTGGGCCTGGATCGCCTTGACGCGGGCTTCGATGGCTTTTTGCTCGCCAGCGCCATCAATGATGATGGTGTTTTCCTTTTGCACTTCCACGCGCTTGGCGCGGCCCAGGTCTTCCAGTGTGGCTTTTTCCAGCTGCTTGCCGGTTTCTTCCGAGATCACGGTGGCACCGGTAAGGATGGCAATGTCTTCCAGCATGGCCTTGCGGCGATCGCCGAATCCTGGTGCCTTGACCGCCGCGACCTTGAGAATGCCACGCATGCTGTTCACCACCAGCGTTGCCAGGGCTTCACCTTCAAGGTCTTCGGCGATGATCAGCAAAGGCTTGCCGGCTTTCGCCACATTTTCCAGGGTGGGCAGAAGATCGCGGATGCTGCTGATCTTCTTGTCGTAAAGCAGGATCAGCGGATCATCAAACTCGACGGTCTGCTTTTCCGGATTATTGATGAAGTAAGGGCTGAGATAGCCACGGTCGAACTGCATGCCTTCCACCACATCCAGCTCATTTTCCAGCGACTTGCCATCTTCAACGGTGATCACCCCTTCCTTGCCGACTTTTTCCATGGCATCGGCGATGATCTTGCCAATGGCATGGTCGGAGTTGGCGGAAATGGAACCTACCTGGGCGATTTCCTTGTTGGTGGTAATCGGCTTGGACAGCTTGTGCAGCTCATCCACCACAGCATTCACGGCTTTATCAATGCCGCGCTTCAAGTCCATGGGGTTCACACCGGCGACCACGTGCTTCATGCCTTCCTGCACAATGGCCTGGGCCAGCACGGTGGCGGTGGTAGTGCCATCGCCAGCGATGTCCGCCGTCTTGGAGGCCACCTGCTTTACCATCTGGGCACCCATGTTTTCAAACTTGTCCTGCAGTTCGATTTCCTTGGCGACCGATACGCCATCCTTGGTAATGACCGGAGCGCCAAAACTGCGCTCGATCAGCACGTTGCGGCCCTTGGGGCCCAAAGTCACTTTCACGGCATCGGCCAGTACATTGACGCCCTGGACGATGCGCGTACGTGCGTGGTCATGAAATTTGACTTCTTTTGCAGCCATGTTGATGTTCTCCTGATATATCCAGAATTAAACGGTTAACAATGAGGATCAAGCGACTTTCTTGAGCCTGGCATCACTGGACTCGACCACGCCGAGAATATCTTCCTCGCGCAGCACCAGCAGTTCCTCGCCATTCAGCTTGACGGTCTGCCCGGCATACTTGCCAAACAGCACCTGGTCACCGATCTTCACTTCCAGCGGCACTTGCGTGCCATCTTGCAGACGGCGGCCGTTGCCGGTGGCAATCACCTCGCCCTGCTCGGGTTTTTCGGATGCCGTATCCGGAATGACGATGCCGGAAGCGGTCGTACGTTGCGCTTCAATTCGCTTGACGACGACCCTGTCATAAAGGGGACGAATGCTCATTTCTAATCTCCTTAGCGATATCAACGTTAGTCAACATTAGGTTCAGCCCAGGGCGGTGCCTGACATGAGAACAACCGCCGCCGACGCTGACAGTTTTTTTGATATGGGTGGGGGAAAAGGATTTCAAGAGGTTGCTGAAAAAAATTATCAGCAACCTCGCCAAGCCAGTCACGGCAAGGGTTTCAGGGCAGGATGATGCGCTCTACGCGGCCAAGGCGATAGGCCACATGCAGGTTTTTGGAGGTGTAGGTAATCGGGTTGACCGGGCATGGCGTATTGCGGCCGCCAACCTCATCCAGCGTGTCGTCCTCGGCGGTCTGGCGCCAGATGCTGTCTTTCACCGGGCGGAACATCCAGCGCACATAGCCGACGGCAGCGGCCAGATGCATCATCTCCAGGCGGTCGGGGGCCTCTACCAGCAGGTGGTCTTCCTGATCGCCCAGTGGTGAATAATCGCCAAACGCCTGCCGGCACTCCAGCGCCTCCTGCTCGCTGGCGCCTATCCAGTTGCAGCCACGCCGTGCATCGCGCACCACATCCCAGGCGCCGAGTTTCCAGCCGGCTTCCAGCATGGCTTCGTCCAGCATTTCCATGCGGTTCCAGCGTTCATTAAGTTGCAGCGCTGAGCCCGGCACGGCATAGAGCGGCGCAAAGCGTGAAGGCAGGCCCTCCACTTCTTCACGGCGAAAGCCATGCCAGTGCAGCATGAGTAACAGGGGAGTATCCGCTCGGGGAACAGCGGTCAGGGTGACGGCATATAAGGGCATGCCAAGGGCGTTCATTTGTGCATTTACCACTTGCAGGATATCCATCGTCGCAACCTCCATAGTACAAGCGCTTCACGATAAACAATCTAGCAAATTGGATACCAGCCGCAAGCGGCCAGCGTCATAAAATGTCAGTCTGACATGACAGAAAAATGCGCATGCCTACTGCCGCAAGCACGCGCAGGCCTTACTTACCCCAGCGCCAGATAGATCGCCAGCAGCACGCCACACAGCACCACCGACAGTGAAAGGGCCACCGTCATCCAGGGCAGTGCCATGGTGGGCACATCATGTTCCGGCAAGGTGCGTACATACAGATGATGGTTGTACTGTGCCCCAAGAATCACCAGCGCTCCCGCTGCCACCAGCATCACGCCCAGGGTATCTGTCCAGGCATGATGATGTACCAGGTGCGTGGCGCCAGAAGCTGCACTCATCAGGGTGAGAAACAAACCAAACTTGGCCACCACAAAGCCCAGTGCCATGATGGTCACGCCGGAGCGCACCCAGGCCAGCAAGGTACGCTCAGCGGCAAAAAACACACGTGGATCAGACATACTCACCTCTTGAATTCAGAACTGGCGCTGCACCGGCAGGCCTGCATCATGCCGGGCATTCAGCGCAATCGCGCTCCAATCCTGGCCTTCACGCCCCTCGGCCATGGCACTCAGGTAGCGTTGCTGCACAATACCAAGAAACGGCATCGGCGTCGCGCTCTCCAGCGCCACCTTCTGAATCAGGTTCATGTCCTTGAAACCCAGCGAAAGCTTGAAGCCGGGCTCATACTGCTGCTTCAGTATCAGTTCACCATAGCGCTGGTACATGGGGCAGGCAAAGATGGTGCTGGTGAGCATGCCCAGGACTGCTTCGGGCTTGATGCCATTTTTCTCGGCCAGCGTGGCGACTTCGGCCATAGTTTCCACACAGGAGGCAATCATGAAATTGCCGCTGAGCTTCACCACGTTGGCGGCACCGGGGTCATCACCAAATTCAAAAATGCCCTGGCTCATGGCCTCCAGCACCGGGCGGGCAATGGTAATCGACGGCGCATGGCCCGACACGCAGATCCACAACTTTTTGGCGGCCGCCATGTCTGGTCGGCCAAACACCGGGGCGGCCAGCAACTGCGCCCCTTTGTCCGCATGCAGTTCGGCCAGCTTGCGCGAGGTGTCAGGCGAAACCGTACTCATGGACAAATGCACCGCACCTGGCTTCAGCGCCGCCAGCACGCCGTTTTCAGCCAGGGTGACCGATTCCAGCACCGCATCATTCGATAGCATGGTAATCACGACATCGGCATCCTGCGCGGCGGCAAAAGGCGTATCGCTCAGCACGGCCCCTTTGGCGACCGAGGCGGCGGCTTTTTCAGCGCTGCGGTTATACACGCGCACCGCATGCCCTGCGGCCAGCAGATTGGCCACCATGCCCTCGCCCATGGCTCCCAGGCCTATGAAACCGATCACCAGATTATTGCTTGTTACATTCATCTCATCATTCCTTCATGTTAATCCCATGGCGTGTCTGACCATGGTTCTGTGCAAACGTCACACCCGAAATTCTCAGGCAGGCGGGGCCACCGTCAGCGCCACCAGCTTCACCACGACCGGACGTACCATCAGTACACAGCAGAAAGCCACCGGCATCGCCATCGAGTAAGCGTGGAATACGCTGGCGATATAGTGATGCCCTATGCCGCCATTGATGGCCACAATGACGAACGACATCAGCAAGGCCATGATGCCCGCCATGTAAAAGGCAAAAGCCACGGGGGTATAACGCGCTGGAATTTTAGGCAGGCGCTGCGCCTTGATTTGAATATCTTGCATGATCTTTCCTTTCCATTAATGCTGCACTGTTGATGCCACTTTATCGCAAAGCCTGCCCGCGCAATAGATAGCTGGAGCTTGTTACATTCGCAAGATAAACTATCGAATCATATCAATATTGGCAGCCAATAGATTATGGATACCCTGCGCAGCATCGAGACCTTTGTCCGCGCCGTGGAGCACGGCAGCATTGCCGCTGGCGCCCGCCAGATCGGCATTACGGCGGCGGCCGCCAGCCAGAATATTCAGCGGCTGGAAACCACGCTGGGCATACGCCTGCTCAGCCGCTCCACCCGCAGCATGGCGCTGACGGACGCCGGACAGCTTTACTACAACGCCGTGAAAGATATTCTGCGCGATCTGGAGCTCGCCAAATCCAGCATCACCGAATTTCAGGGCGAACCGCAAGGTCGCCTGCGCATCGCCTGCTCGGCCGCATTTGGTCGCAATGTCATTGCCGACATGATTCCGCCCTTCATGCGCCGCTATCCGCGCATCTCGGTCGAACTCATCACGACCGATAACCCCATCGACCACATCACCGAAAACATCGACATCAGCATCCGCTTCAAGCAGCAACTGGAGCCCGGCATGATCGCGCGCCATATTGCCCGCGTGCCCATCCTGTTTTGCGCATCGCCCGACTACCTCGCCCGTGCCGGACGCCCTACCCAGCCTGAAGAGCTATCGCACCACGCCTGCCTGACGTTTCGCGTGCCCGCCAGTGGCCGCATGCTGGGCTGGGGCTTTCTGCGCGATGGCTTGCGCTTCGAGCCAGACATCACCCCCACCGTCAACAGCAATGACATCGACGCCCTCGCCCGCCTCGCGGTGGGTGGTGCAGGCATTGCCCGCCTGGGCGCTTTCGTCGCCCAACCGCTGATCGACAGCGGCCAGCTGGAAGCCTTGTTTACCGGGCATGCAACCAGCGAAGGCGCCGTGACCGCCGATATTGAACCGCTGGATTTTTATGTGAGCTATCAGGACAAGCACGCCATGACCCACAAGCTGCGGGTGTTTGTGGATTATCTGGTAGAGGTGATGCCGGAGGAGTGGAAGATGGCCTAACCCTGAAGTCAGGCTTTGCCAGCCTCTGCGAGCGCATCGTCTGCAGCCTGCTCAAAAAACGCCTCCACCTCGGCAATATCCCGCGTGCGCTTGAAAGGGGGCAGGCTTTGCCAGATACGGCGGCCGTAGTGTTTGGCGATCAGCCTGGGGTCGCAGATCATCAGCACGCCGCGGTCGGCTTCGTCGCGGATCAGGCGGCCGGCGCCTTGCTTGAGGGTGATCACGGAATACGGCAGCTGGTATTCCATAAAGGCATTGCGGCCTTCGGCGTTCATTTTGTCGATGCGCGCAGCGAGCACCGGGTCATCGGGCGGAGCGAAGGGCAGCTTGTCGATAATGACGGCGCTCAAGGCTTCGCCGCGGACATCCACGCCTTCCCAGAAGCTTTGCGAGCCCACCAGCACGGCGTTGCCCAGGGCGCGAAAGCGGTCCAGCAGTTCGGTACGGGCGCTTTCGCCCTGCATGAGCAACGGATATTCCATGCCTTCGCTTGAGAAAGCATCCTTGAGCAGGGCATGGATTTCGCGCATGGCACGCAGGCTGGTGCTCAGCACAAAGGCGCGGCCACGGCTGGCGCGGATCACCGGCAAGGCGGCGGCCGCAACGGCGGCGCTGTAGCCGGGGCTGTTGGGCTCCGGCATGCCATTCGGCACATAGAGCAGGGCTTGCTGGCCATAATCAAACGGGCTGTTCCAGTAGCCGGTGGTAGCTTCTTGCAGGCCCATCTGGCCAAGGTAGTGGCTGAAATCGCTTTTGACGGCGAGCGTGGCCGAGGTGAATATCCAGGCGCGCGGCTGGGCGTTCAGCTGCTTGCCAAAGCCTTCCGCCACGGAAAGCGGTGTGGCATGCAACTGCACGGATTGGCTGAAGACTTCCACCCAGCGCACAAGGTTGGCGTTGTCGGCTTTTTGCCAGGCTTGCAGTTTTTGCTGCAGGGCCAGACCACGCTGCCAGCAGTTTTCAATGGCAGGGTCGCGCTCGGCCTGGCTTTCCAGCACTTGCGCCAGCACATTGAGCTTTTCCTGCATGGTGGCGTAGGCCGAATCAAAGTTTTTAAGCGCCTGGGCTTTTTGCACCGGCATGCGGCTGCCTTCAAAACTGAACACCAGCCGAAAATCGCGCACGGCTTTTTCCAGCGCAGCGGTGGCTTCGGGCAAGGCGGTGCAATCCTTGGCGGTGGTGATGTATTCGGCATGGGCATCGCGTGCCAGCTCCATCAGCTGACTGGTGGAAACATCTTCACCAAAAAACAGCCCGGCGACTTCCGGCAGCTGGTGTGCCTCGTCAAAAATCACGGTATTGGCGCTGGGCAACAGTTCGGCTACGCCTTCATCGCGCAGCATCACATCGGCAAAAAACAGGTGATGGTTGACCACCACCACATCGGCAGCCAGCGCGCGCTTGCGCGCTTCCATGACAAAACATTCCTTGTAAAAAGCGCACTCCTGCCCCATGCAGTTATCGCGGGTGGAAGTCACCGCGGGCCAGATGGTGGCGTTTTCCGGCACATCGGTCAGCTCGCTTTTGTCGCCGGTGGAGCTGTTGTCGGCAAAGGCGCGAATCTTGTGCACATAATTGGCATCTTCACGCGAGATAAATCGCCCCTCGTTCATGGCGCGTTCAAGGTGAAAGTGGCAGACATAATTGGCGCGGCCCTTGAGCATGGCGACGGTCACGGGCACCTTGAGCGCATCGCGCACGGCGGGCAGATCGCGATTGAACAGCTGATCCTGCAGGGTTTTGGTGCCAGTCGACACAATGACCTTGCCACCGGAGAGCAGAGCGGGCACCAGATAGGCAAAGGTTTTGCCGGTCCCCGTGCCCGCTTCGGCCACCAGCTGGCGACCCAGCTTGATGGCTTCTTCAATGGCCTTGGCCATTTCCAGCTGCTGCACGCGGGTGCGGTAGCCGGGAATGCTGGCAGCCAGCGGACCTTCAAGGGAAAAAACAGAATCCAGATCGCTCAAGCCGAACTTTCAGAAAAAAGAGGTGCTCATAAAATCAGGTGCAATCGCCCAGGCGGGCGGCTGACCCAAGGTAGTATTATATTGATCCGTCCTCATCAACCCCAAGGGTTTTCTCATGAGCACAGCCACGCTTTCCTGCATTATCAGCATCGTGATCCAGCGGCCATGGCAAGAGGTCTACCGCTTTGCGGCACAACCGGAGAATCTTTCTGCATGGGCCACCGGGCTGGGCCGTGGCATCCGCCGGGTGCAGGATGACTGGGTGGCGGACGGACCGGAAGGTCCTATCCGTATATGTTTTTGCGAAGCGAATGACCATGGCGTGCTCGACCACTGGGTTTACCCGGATGACGATAACGAGATCTACATCCCCATGCGGGTGATCGCCAACGGCAATGCCGCCGAGCTGATGTTCACCCTGTTTCGCCAGCCCGGCATCAGTGATGAACAATTTGCCGAAGACGAGGCCTGGGTGCTGCGCGACCTTGCCAACCTGAAAAGCCTGCTCGAAGCACACGCTGCGTGAGGCCTTGCGATATCCACACATCCGCCTTCGCATGCCATCAGACAGCGCCATTATCTTGAGTTCAACTGCCGCAGACATCATCAGTACAACGAGCATTGAGGAGATGGCCTCGCACACCACCGCCTGCCGCGCTGATAACTTTGTACGCTGGCATCTGGGCCGACCGTTTTATGCGGTATGGATAGTGGAGGCGGATACGGCAGAGATGCGCGCCCACATCAGCGCGATGCGCCGCCATCTGGGCGACTGGCTGCTGCCGGACTATCGGCGCCAGCCGCATATCACGCTGGCGGTGTGCGGTTTTCCGCAAGCCTATGCCACGGACGCGCACAGCTACACCGAGGCTGACTTTCATCGCGACATCGCCGGTTTGCAGACTTCATCGCCCGCCTCGCTGCAGCTGAGCACGGGGGCGGCTGACAGCTTTACCACCGCGGCTTACCTGGGATTGAAAGGCGACATCGAACCCTTGCACGCGATGCGCGCCAGACTGCGCGCGGCCGAAACACAGTCTTACGTGCCGCATATCACGGCGGGGTTTTACCGTCGGCGCCTCCCCATGAACGACGTGCAGCAGAAACTTGCCGGATTGGCATTGCCGGAAATATCACTGGAAATAAACACGATCACGCTGGCCGTATATGCCAGCGCCGAGATTGCAGGAGGCCTGTTTCCCGTGTGTCGATATCATCTGCACGAGAACAAGCTGCAGATGGTGAAGTCAGGCTACCTGCCCTGGCACATGCCGGATACCGCGTAAGCGAGCACTAGCACCAGTCTGGACTGGGCAAGCCGCTGAAGACGGATTTCAGGCCTTCCGACCAGCCCTGACGGATGGTGGCGTAGTACGGGTCTTTTTCTTCTATGCGCTGGCGACAGTTGGCGTTAAGGCTATCGACGCGATACAGCATGAGGTCGATAGGCGCCGCCACCGAGATATTGCTGCGGATGGTGGAATCGAACGAGATCAGCACGCACTTCACTGCATCCATCATGTCGCTGTTGTACTTCACTACGCGGTCAATGATGGGTTTGCCGTACTTGGTTTCGCCAATCTGGAAATACGGGGTTTCGCGACAGCTTTCAATAAAGTTGCCGGCGGCGTAGATATTGAAGAGTCTGGGCTTTTCACCCTGGATCTGGCCGCCCAGCAGGATGCTGGCATTGAAATCGGTATTGTGGTTCTTGAGATGCTCGGCATCGCGCTCAAACACTTCGCGCATGACATCGCCCACCAGCTGGGCGGCCTCAAACATGCTGCTGACATTATTGAGGTGTGCACCGTCTTCGGCCTTGATGGCTTCGCGCAGGCGATTGACCACGGCTTGCGTGATCGCCAGATTGCCCGCCGTCAGCAAGGTGATCACCCGCTCGCCCGGCACTTCAAAAATATTCATCTTGGGGAAGATGGCAACCTGATCCACACCAGCATTGGTGCGGGTATCCGAGGCAAACACCAGACCTTCATCCAGCAGCAGGGCAACACAATAAGTCATGAGATTGATCAGCAGATTTGAACAGAACTAGCATCATACTCACCCACCCTGCGGGCAACAACCCGTGACCGGCCCGGTTTCAGCTTTCTACGCAAATTGACGTACACTTTGGTTTTTACGCAACGCGCCCATATCCCATGCAATTACGCCCACTCGCCCACACCGACCTGCACGTTTCGCCCATCTGCCTGGGCACCATGACCTATGGCGACCAGAACACCGAGGCCGAGGCGCATCAGCAGCTGGATTACGCCATCGCCCAGGGCATCAATTTCATTGATACCGCCGAGATGTATCCGGTGCCGCCCAAGGCCGAAACCTACACGCGCACCGAAACCATGGTGGGCAACTGGCTGAAACACCAGCCGCGCGACAAGATTATTCTGAGTGGCAAGGTGGCAGGCCCCCGGCGCGGCCTGGGCTGGATACGCGGCGGCCCGCCATCGCTGGATCGCGCCAACATCCGCGCCGCCATTGAGGGCTCTTTGCAGCGCATGCAAACCGACTATATTGATCTTTACCAGCTGCACTGGCCTGAGCGCAATGTGCCGATGTTTGGTCAGTATCAATTCGACCCCGCCCAGGAGTTTGAAAACGGCCAGCAAAAGGAATGGGTAAGCATACGCAACCAGCTGGAAACGCTGGCCGAGCTGGTGAAAGAAGGCAAAATCCGCTACATCGGGCTGTCTAACGAGCAGCCCTGGGGGTTGATGGAGTTTCTGCGTATTGCCAAGGAATACGATCTGCCGCGCGTGGCGACGGTGCAAAACTGCTACAACCTGATCAACCGCGGCATGGAATTCGGCATGACCGAAGTGCTGTATCGCGAAAACGTCGGCCTGCTGGCCTACTCGCCCCTGGCGTTTGGTCACCTCACCGGCAAATATATTGATGACCCGCAAGCCGTGGGCCGGGTCACCATGTTTCTGGGCTACGCCCAGCGCTACAAAAAACCGAATGTCGGCCCGGCTAGCGCCGCTTACGCCGCACTGGCACGCCGCCATGGCCTGACCCCCACGCAGCTGGCGCTGGCGTTTGTCTATCAGCGCTGGTTTGTCAGCAGCACCATCATTGGCGCCACCAGCATGACCCAGCTGCAGGAAAATATTGCCGCCTGGCAAACCCGCTTAAGCCAGGAGATCCTGCAGGAAATCGAGGCGCTGCATCTTACCTACATGAATCCGGCGCCTTGAGCTTTTTCATGGCTGGGACTTAGAACCCGAGCTGACCCGACAGGTACCAGCCGGTCTGGTTATCCTTGTCGGCGATGCGGCCCAGATCCAAATAGGCTGCGGTAATCGAGAAGTTGCGGTGGGCAAACCAGGTGAGGAAGATATCCTTGGCGTCGTCTTCGCGATACACGCTGAGATTATTGGGCTTGCTGCGATACTCGGCCCCCAGCAGCGTGCGGTCGGTGAGCATCACCGCGGCTGACACCCCCAGCTGCGCACGGTAATCATCATGGCGGTCGCCGCCAAAACCCAGCAGGCCAAACTGATTGGCCTTGGTCGCCTGCAAGGTCGCCCCCAGCAGCAGGTTATGTCCCCCCACAGCGTCCAGATACAGCTTGGTGGCGGCGACATAAAAATCTGTCCCGCTGGCATGCTTGGCGCCGAGCGCGGTGGGAATGCGATCAAAATCCTCGTTGTGCTTGAGATGCATGCCCACCGCCACCTGCGGCCACCAGCGATCCTGGTCATACACCGCATCGCCAAACAGGCGCAGCTTGATGCCCGCCGTATTCATGCGTATGGTCTCGCCGTGCACCGTACTGCCCAGGCCAAAATGCTGCTGAGACAGCGACAGCTCAAGCCGGTTGGCAATGCCCACGCTGACCCCGACCACATTCAGATCAAAACCGCCGCGCGTGCGGGCCTCGGTATAAAAGCCGGTCGCGCTGACCTGCTGGTCGGTGCTGTAGCCTGAAATCAGTGCCCAGGGCACCAACCCGCCGCCACCAGAACCCTCCACCTGACTGACACCACCGGTTGCCAGCAGACGATCACCCGCCTGTGCTTGCCCAGCCATTGCCAGATTGAGCAACAGGCACATCCCCCATTTTTTCCATCGTCTTGCCATCATTTTTTCACGCACCATACTTATTCAATATCCGACACAATTAATTATTCGTTATGATGCCAAGGCATCACACACGGGAAATCCATCATTTCAGGCTTGGTGCTGCGCCAGAATTGGCAGCATTCCCGTCGAAATCCATCATTTCAGTTACGGCATAAAATGCAAAACATGAAGCCATTCTCTATCGCCAGCCTCATCTTTTTAGTCGCCTTTGTATGTGCCTGCAGCCCGGTCAAGCCCGAGCGCAGTCTGTATGATCGTATCGGCGGAAATGCGGTGTTGACGGCGGTGGTCGATGAAACCATAGACAAGGTCAGCCAGGACCCCAAAACCAGCCGCTCGTTTGATGGCGTCAAGCTGCCAGTGCTGAAAGAGAGCATCGTCAGACAGCTTTGCTCACTCACCGGCGGCGGCTGTCAGTACGAAGGTGAAACCATGGAAAATGCGCATGCCGATGCCAGAATTACCAATGCGGAATTTGAGCTGATGGTGGATGCTATGCGCACTGCGCTGGATCACCAGCACGTGGGCACACGCGAAAAGAACGAGCTGCTGAAAATACTGGCGCCCATGAAACGCGATATCGTCGCGCATTAACCCTGTCAGGAATCCCCTATGCAGCCTTCCCTTCTCCGTCGTTCCCTCAGGCTGCTGACAGTAGCATTCCTGCTTGTTGCATACAGCACATGGGCAGCGGAGCTGACCATCACCGTCACCGATGCCAGTGGTACCCCGCTGCCAGATGCCGTGGTATGGGCAGAACCCAATACCAAACTCGCCTTGCCCGTTCCAGGCACCGCAGCCGTCGAACAGAAAAACCGCCAGTTTCTGCCGCTGGTCAGCGTAGTGCAAACCGGCACCAGCGTAAGCTTCCCCAATCGGGACAAGGTGAAACATCATGTTTATTCCTTCTCGCCCGCCAAAACCTTTGAGCTGAAGCTGTATTCTGGCGTCCCCAGCACACCGGTAGTGTTCGACAAGGCGGGGACGGTGGTGCTGGGTTGCAATATCCACGACCAGATGCTGGCCTTCATTCGCGTGGTGGATACGCCTTATTTCGCCTTGAGCGACAGCACCGGCAAAGCCACCCTCAGCAATGTGCCCAACGGCCCTTACACCCTGGCTGTCTGGCATTACGCGCAAAGCAACGAAAATGCCCTCTTTGAAAAAGCGATGGTAGTTAAAGCCGACGAACAAACTGCCGTTAAACTGGATATCAATACGAGCGCCCTCCAGAAACGGTAAAGAAACGCGATCACCATGCAGTTCAAAAGCCTACAAAGCCGCATGGCGGTGATCTTCCTCACGCTCATCCTCGCCATTCAGGTTGCGGGGTTTCTGGCGATCAAATACAGCATCAACAAAAACTCGCGCGCCGCGGTCAATGAGCAGCTGGAAATTGGCGAACGGGTATTCCTGAACCTGCTCAAGCAAAATGGCGACAGCCTGAGCCAGGGCGCCAAGATACTGGCGAGTGATTATGGCTTCCGGCAGGCCATTGCCAGCGTGGATTACGAGACCATCCTCTCCGCACTCAGCAATCACCAGTCGCGCATAGGCGCCGACATTGCCATGTTCGAATCCTCATCCACCGGCAACCTCACGATTTCCGGCAAGGTGTCGCATGTGGAAGCGGGCCCGATTGTCGACAAGCTGATCCAGGATGGGCGCCAGCAAGGCTATGCGCAAAGCTATGCCATCTTCAATCATCAGCCCTATCAACTGGTGGCCGTACCAGTCAAGGCACCGCTGACCATAGGCTGGATTATCATGGGCTTTCAGATCGACGATACCCTGGCCCAGAACCTGCACAAACTGAGCAATCTGGATGTTACCTTCATCAGCCGCTCCAATGGCAGCGACTGGAACTCCATGGCCTCCACACTCGGGGCGTCTCTCACCGAAAAACTGCTGGAAAAAGCCTCGGCCGGCCGCCTCACCGAATTGAGCATGGGCAATGCTGACTATGGCACGCGCTATGTCCCCATCATGGAGCATGGCGATGAGTCACTGGTCGCCATCCTGCAGCGCTCGATTGATGAAGCCACGGCGCCTTATCTCGTCCTGCAGCGCAATCTGCTGCTGCTCACCATGCTGGGCGCGCTGGTGTTCGCTTTGGTCATTTTTTATGTTTCCCGGCGCATCACCCAGCCGATTACCGAACTGGCCGCTACCGCCAGAAAGCTGGAAGAAGGCAATTTTGCCATCCGCCTCAACAGCAGCCGGGAAGATGAGCTGGGCAAGCTCAGCCGCGCCTTTGGCAGCATGGTGGATGCCATTGCCAGCCGCGAGCAAAGCATTACCCGACTGGCTTACTGGGATGAGCTGACCGGCTTGCCCAACCGCGCCTCGTTCCTGCGCGAATTGGGGCTGGCGTTGCAACAGGCGCAGGATCAGCAAGAGCATCTGGCGGTGCTGGTGATGAACCTGAACCACTTCAAGCAGATTAACAAAGTGCTGGGCCACGCCGCGGCAGATGATTTGCTGAGAGGCGTTGCGCAACGCCTGCAAAGCTCCATCCGGCAGGAGTCGGACCTGGTGGCGCGCCTGGGCGGTGATGAATTTGCTCTGCTGCTGCCGCGCACCGGCATAGCGAATGCCACCCATGTGGCGAACATGCTGCTGCAAAAACTGGAAGCCCCTATCAACATCGCGAACCAGTCGGTAGATATCAGTATGGGCATAGGCATTGCCTGTTACCCCGAACATGCCAGTGCCCAGGAAAAACTGCTGGGCAATGCCGAGATGGCCATGCATGTCGCCAAGGCCAAGCAATCTGGCGCGGTGCTGTTTGATCCGGCATTTGATATCAGCAGCCAGGGCAATTTATCGCTTGCCTCGGAGTTGCGGCAGGCCATTGCCACGAATGAGCTGGCCTTGTATGTGCAACCCAAGATTGACCTGCAGAATGGCAAGATCAGCGCGGTAGAAGCCCTGATCCGCTGGCGCCACCCGCAAAAAGGCCTGATGTTCCCGGATCAGTTCATTCCGTTTGCCGAACAGTCTGGTCTGATTTCACTTGTAAGCCTGTGGGTGCTGGCCGAAGCAGCCCGGGTAGAAGTAGCGTGGCGCAAGCTGGGTATTGATGCGCCGATTGCAGTCAATCTCTCAACCCGCGACCTGATTGACCAGGACTTGCCACACAAGATTCTGACCTTGCATCAGGATGCGGGGCTGGTACTCGGAGGCATTACGCTGGAAATCACCGAGAGCAGCATGATGGATGACCCGCAACGTGCGCAGCAAACACTGGAGCGCCTGTCGGACATGGGTCTGCAACTGTCGATTGACGATTTCGGCACCGGCTATTCATCGCTGGCCTATCTCAAGCGCCTGCCGGTGAGTGAGCTCAAGATCGACAAATCGTTTGTGCTGAAAATGGAAGAGGACGAAAGCGATCGCAAGATAGTCCGCTCGACCATAGACCTTGGCCATAACCTCAATCTCAAGGTGGTAGCGGAAGGGATTGAAAGTCGCGCCGCGTGGGACCTGCTAGCCAGCATGGGCTGCGACTTTGGTCAGGGTTATCACATCAGCAAGCCCATGCCAGCGGCGGATTTTCCGGCATGGCTGCAACGCTGGCAGGCACAGGAGCTACAAACCGCCTGATCCGGCCTGACTTTGGCAGCCCTTGGTAGCTGCCAATCTGGCTAAAGCAAACGCCAGCCTATGCTTTGACCTGCGCGTAATGGCACCAGTCGCTCCTCGCCCAGGGGCAAGTCGTCGGGCACCTGCCAGCTTTCTTTCACCAGCGTCACCGTGTCGGTATTGCGTGGCAGGCCATAAAAATCTGCCCCGTAGAAACTGGCAAACCCTTCCAGACGATTCAGCGCACCCGCTTCCTCAAAGGCTTCGGCATACAGCTCAATGCCTGCATGCGAGGTGTACATGCCCGCGCAACCACAGGCAGATTCCTTGGCAGATTGTGGATGCGGCGCGCTATCCGTTCCCAGGAAAAAATTGGGCGAACCCGAGGTTGCCGCCGCGACCAGCGCCAGCCGGTGATCCTCGCGCTTGAGGACGGGCAGGCAATAATGATGCGGTCGCATGCCGCCGCTGAACATGGCATTGCGGTTCATCAGCAAATGGTGGGCAGTGATGGTGGCCGCAATATTGTCCGGCGACTCCGCCACAAACTGCGCGGCTTCCCGCGTGGTGATATGTTCAAACACCACACGCAGTGCGGGGAAGCGCTGCAACAGCGGCCGCATATTGCGCTCGATGAATACCTTCTCGCGGTCAAACACATCCACATCGGCATCGGTCACCTCGGCGTGCACCAGCAGCGGCAGGCCCAGCTCCTGCATGGCTTCCAGCGCCGGCACACAGTGGCCGAGGTTGGTCACGCCGGAGTCAGAATTGGTGGTCGCGCCAGCAGGATACAGTTTGACGCCATGCACGATGCCACTGGCCTTGGCGAGGCGGATTTCTTCGGCGGAGGTTTTGTCGGTGAGATACAAGGTCATCAGGGGTTCAAAGCGATCCCCAGGTTGCAAGGCGGCCAGAATGCGCTGGCGATAGGCTTGTGCCAGGTCGGTGGTCGTCACCGGCGGACGCAGGTTGGGCATGACGATGGCACGGCCAAAGCGACGCGCCGTGTCGGGCAAAACCGCCTGCAGGGCAGCGCCATCGCGCAAATGCAAGTGCCAGTCATCCGGGCGGGTAATGGTGAGGGAGGAGGTCATGTCAGGCTTCCACTATCTTTCAAATTCAACAAAATAATTCAACTTCAATTCACTCAGTCTTGCGCGTCATTCAGCTGCAAGGCGAGTTGGTACAAGGCGTTCTTTTTACCACCGGTAATATCCACTGCCAATTTTACCGCCTGTTTCAGCGGCAGGTCAGCCAGCAGCAGGCGGAGTATGCGCTCAGCCTCGCGCGCATCGGCATCGTCTTCGGCTGGCGGTGCTGCTTCCACCAGCAGCACAAACTCCCCGCGCTGGCGATTGGCATCGGCCAGCAGCCAGTCATGCGCCTCGCCGAGCGGGCAACGGTGAAAGCTTTCAAAGGTTTTGGTCAGCTCGCGGGCAATGGTGATGCGTCTGAGTGGGCCCAGCACGGCGGCCATGTCCTGCACGCTTTCCAGCACACGGTGCGGGGCTTCATAAAACACCAGCGTGGTCGGTTCATGTTCCAGGGCCTGCAGCTGTTTTTTGCGCTGGCTGCCGCTGGCGGGCAAAAAGCCGACAAACCGGAATCCGTTTTCAGTAATGCCCGAGGCGGATAAAGCGGCAATCACCGCACTGGCGCCCGGCACGGGCACCACGGTCACCCCGGCTTCACGCAGAATATCCACCACCACGGCACCCGGGTCACTGATACCAGGCGTGCCGGCATCGGTAATCAGGGCGACGGACTGTCCGGCCTGCAAGCGTTCCAGCAGGATTTCCGCCGAGCGGTGCTCATTGTGCTCATGCACGGCCAGCAGCTTTTTCTGGATGGCATAGTGGGCAAGCAGGCCGCCACTGTGCCGGGTATCTTCCGCTGCAATCAGGTCTACCGTTTTCAGGGTTTCCAAAGCGCGTAAAGTAATGTCCTGCAAGTTTCCAATTGGCGTGGCTACAACATATAATGTGCCGATATGATTCAACGCTTACTCACTCTGCTGTTCATGTGCTTGTGGCTGAATGCGGGCCCGGCAGCCGCCGATACCGTCGCTACTGGCTCTCCCCTCAAGAAAACGCCCGAGACGCAATTCCGTCTCGGCATGGGCTGCCTGAAGAAACAGGATATTCCATGTGCGCAGCTGGCGCTGGCGAGCATTCCGGCCATGTCGCCGTATGCCAAGGTGTTGTCAGGCAACATCGCCGCCAGCCAGCAGGATTACGATCAGGCCTTGCTGATTCTGCTTCCCTTGCAAGCGGACAAATCGATATCCGCTGAGGCAAGCGCAAGTTTACACACAAGCTTGGCTCTCGCCTACGAAAACCAGGACGATCCATTGCGTGCGCTGGAGCAGTATGTCCAGGCGCAATCAGGCCTGGCGGGCGATGCACTGCTCACTGCACAAAAGCAACTGTGGCAGTTTTTGAGCAAAACCAACAAGGTCGATCTGATTGCCATGCGTGGCAATATCACCGACACCACCCTGCAGGGCTGGATAGACCTGGCGCTGGCTGGACAGGATGGCTTGAGTCAGGATGACGTCAACCAATGGCGCAACGCCTATCCAGACCATGTTGCCATGGATGAATTGCTGGCGGCGCTCATCGTCAGCAGCGCGACCAGCTCCGCTGCCAATACAGCCGCTCCCGCCGCCAACACCAAGGCTTTGAGCGGTCAGATTGCGCTGATCCTGCCGTTTTCTTCCGAAGCCTATTACCCGGCATCCGATGCTATCGAACGTGGTTTCGTTGCCGCACAGACCATTGCCAACAGCAATGCCGAAGTCAAGATTTACGCCTCCACAGGCGGGCGTGATGATTTCGCTGCCGTCTACCAGCAAGCCGTCAGCGAAGGCGCCAACTATATTGTCGGCCCGCTGACGCGGGATGAGGTGACAGCGCTGAGCGAACTGCCCGTTAGCCTGCCCACGGTGGCGCTCAATCAGAGTGACCTTGCCACCAGCAACCGCAATATCCATTTTTACGGGTTGGCTGTCGACAGCGAAGCCCAGCAGGTGGTGCGCATCGCGCGTGACCTTGGCATGCAGACCGCCACTATCGTCGGTACCGAAAGCAGTCTTTCGAACCGCATGATCAAGACTTTTAGTGATGCCTGGATAGCCGATGGCGGCCAAGTTAGCCAGCAATTTGGCGTCAATGAAGACACCGATATGAAAGCCCTGAAAAACGATATTCAGGCTCATCCCACCGACATGATCTTCCTTGCCACCACGGCCGATAATGCCCGCCAGATCCGCCCGGCACTGGATGCCGCGACGCCGACCTTTGGCCTGTCGCACATCTACGCCGGTGTGCTGGATAATGCGGATGATGCGCCGCTGCTGGCTGTGCGCTTTGTCGACATGCCATGGCTGCTGAGCCCGGACACCTTTGCCGCTTACAAACCGGCCGCACAGGATTTACCCAGCGGTGAAATGCAGCGCTGGTTTGCCCTGGGCGCGGATGCTTTCAGCCTGTTGCAAGCCGTGGTACAGCACCCTGGCTCGCCCGCCACCATCAAGGGTCTGAGCGGCACCTTGCGCCTGAATGCCGATGGCAGTGTCAGCCGCGAGCTGGCGGTAGCCCGATTCGGCCGTAATGGCATCACCGTAGAGCGCCTGCCTTAATCCACGTGAACACCCAGGGCACCGAAGCGGAAGAGCGCGCTGCCATCTATTTGCAACAGCATGGGCTCAAACTGCTGGCACGCAATTACCGCTCGCGTTTTGGGGAAATAGACCTGATCATGCGCGATGGTGTGAGCCTGGTGTTTATTGAAGTCAGGATGCGCAAAAGCGAGCGCTTTGGTGGTGCTGCTGCCAGCATAACGCCGGCCAAGCAGAAAAAGCTGGTTCTCACGGCTGAACACTATTTGCAGCAACATGGCGCCAGCGCTTGCCGCTTTGACGCCGTTCTGCTGGATCAGGCATACAACATCGTATGGATACGCAACGCTTTTGAAGCTTGAATGAAAACCCACAAGTCATGGACATCACAGAACGCATAGTCGGCCACTTTACCGAGAGCGCCAATCTCAAACTGCAACTGGGCGACCTGCTGGCGCGCCCTATTGTGGCGGCGGCCGAGATGATTGTGCAGGCCCAGCTCAACGAGAAAAAAGTGCTCGCCTGCGGCAACGGCGGTTCGGCGGCCAGCGCGCAGTATTTCGCTTCGCGCATGTTGAACCAGTTTGAAATGGAGCGCCCAGGCCTGGCCGCTGTGGCTATCAGTGCAGACAATTCGACGCTGACGGCCATTGCCAACCATGGGCATTTTGACCATATCTTTTCCAAGCAGGTGACGGCACTCGGCCACACCGGCGACGTATTGCTCGCCATCAGCACCAGCGGCAACTCCCGCAATATCCTGCGCGCCATCGAGGCGGCCAAGGACCGCAACATGACCGTGATAGCACTCAGCGGTGGCGATGGGGGAGAGCTGGTTGAACTTCTGACGGATGAGGATATCCACATAGGCGTCCCGCACGACAATGCATCGCGCGTACAGGAAGCCTATATTCTGATATTGCATTGCCTTTGCGATGCAATTGATTGCACTTTACTAGGAGTCAACTAACCATGCGTTTCATCACCAAAGCGTTTATCGCTACCGCCCTCGCCACTCAACTGGCGGGCTGCTTCCCTGCGATTGTCGGTGGCGCCGCTGCCACCGGTGTCATGGCGGCAGACCGCCGTACCTCTGGCATTTACATTGAGGACGAAGGCATTGAGCTGAAAGCTTCACAACGCATCTCCTCTGAGCTTGGCGAAAACATTCATGCCAACGTCACCAGCTTCAACCGCAATGTGCTGATCACCGGCGAAGCATTCAATGCAGAAACCAAAGCCAAAGCCGAGTCGATTGTGAAGGAAGTGGAAAATGTCCGCAGCGTGACCAATGAACTGGTGGTTGCGCCCAAGAGCTCATTGAGCTCACGCAGCAATGACACTTACATCACGTCCAAGGTCAAAGGCCGCCTGGTGACCGAAAACCGCTTCCCCGCCAATTACGTGAAAGTGGTGACTGAGAAATCCACCGTATTCCTGATGGGTCTGGTGACCAAGCAGGAAGCTGCCGATGCTGTGGATATCGCCAGCGGCACCTCAGGCGTGGAAAAAGTGGTCAAAGTTTTTGAATACATGGACTAAGAGCGCACTGCTATAATCCGGATATTATTGAAATTTTTGGCAAAACGACCATGAGCTTACCTGACGAAATCATCATTGAAGGCCTGACCCGCGCAGGCAAACCGTTCCGGCCCAGCGACTGGGTGGACCGTATGTGCAGCACCTACGCCACCTTCGGGCCAGATCGCAAGCTGCGCTATTCACCTTACCTCAAGCCACGCGTCGTCAATGGCGTGCGTTGCCTGGCGGTGGATCTCAAGCTCAAGGTGGTGAATCCGGAAGGCTATACCCAGCTCATGCATTTTGCTGAAGAGAACCAGCTCAATGTTCTGGATTCCGCAGGCAACAGCATTCCAACGCCAAACTAAGCGGTAAACACCATAAAAAACGCCACGTCGCAGCCTGCTGCGCGTGGCGTTTTTTTATGGGTGTATGCTTTATGGGTGCTATGTATAGACGCCGTCCGGCAGCAAAAACTTATTTCCCCGAAAGCACGCTTTCAATAAAGGCACGCGTGACCAGACCGCGCTTCACCTTCACCAGTTGTCCCTGCGGGTTATAAAAGTAGGTAGTGGGCAGTACGGTATTGGGGCCAATCTGGGCAGCAACCTCCGCGTCTCCCAGCACTATCGGGTAAGACATCAGCATGTCATCCACAAAATGGGCCACTTCGGCGGGGTTTTTGTATTCCCAGGCAACGCCGATCACGGCCAGGTCCCGCTTGTGCCGCTGATCATGCAGGTTAACCAGATCCGGGACCTCTTCCAGACATGGCGGGCACCAGGTCGCCCAGTAATTCACCAGCACCCATTTTCCCTTGTAATCCGATAAACGCTGCACCTTGCCAGAGGTATCGCGCAGTTTGAACCCGTCTTCCGCCATGCTGATGCCACTCAGCATGAGCAACATAAAGGCAAGCAGAAGGCGGGCGTACATGGTCAGGATTTCTCTGTGGTATGTGGCTGATGCTCGGCACTATGCTGAACAGGGTGCGGTTCACCATGGTGAGGTTCAGCATGCTGGGCAGAGGCGGGATGATGCTCGCCGCGATGCATCAGGAATAAAGCCAGCCCGATGAGGGCGATGCTACCGCCGAAAGTGAGAAGATCCTGCGGGTCGGTCATTTTCATTTTGAGCGCATGTTCAAACAGCGAAACAATCATGATCATGACGATGACCTTGGCCAGACGGTTCTTGAGATCATCCAGATCGTGAATCACCAGCACACGGCTGGATGCCTTGCTACCTTGGGCCGCATCAATATCGCTGATGAAGAGCTCATAAAGACCCAGCGAAAAAATCAGCATGATGGTAGCGAGCAGATAGCCATCCACCACTTCCACCACATGCGAGACGGTGTCATCGTGCAGGGTTTTGCGTATTTCATTGGTCAGGTCCGGGTCAGCGTAATGCGCGACATGCTTGATCAGGAAAAACACATCGACGGTGGCGATGTAGAAAATGGCAAAGCCCGCGAGCAAACTGGCAACCACCGCCAGCATCACGACAAAACGACTCTTCCATAAGATGCCCTCAAATACCTGTTCCAACCATTTCATTGCTGATGTTCCTATGTGATCCCTTGTTGCGGGCTATTCTAACTCATGACTGACAGAGCTTGCCGGGTTCACCGTGACAAAAGGCATCATAGGTCTTAACATTGGTTTACATACTCGTGGAAGGCAATATGGCATTAACACTCACTATTCCAGCACTTACCGACAAGCCCCTGATCCCTGCCGAGACACAGCCGCAAAAGCTGCAAACGCTGATGGGCCAGTGGCTGAAGTTGCCCATGCTGGAGGCCTCATCTGCCATGGCCGACGAGTTGGAAAACCTCAATCGGCAGGTCGTGCCTGCGGATGCCCGTTTTCGGGCGCTGGAAACCTATCGCCCGCTGGTTATCAGTATGAATCGACGCCTGGCAGGCATTTATGGCAAAGCCAGCCTGCCCTTGCCTGTGGAAGCACGTGCTTATGTCAAAATCGCGGAATCCTTGTGGCTGGAAATGGCGTATGGCTACAAAATTGCGCTGATCGACGAACAGCAGAAACTGTTCAAGATCAACAGCAACCCCAAGCACATGGCACTGCTATTGCTGCGCGCCTTTGAAGCCCTCAATGGCCTGATCCATATCTATTTTCAAACTTACTTTCCGGCGCCGGGCAGTGTATGGAGCGATATTCATCAGTTGTATCGCTATGCTGTCCAGGCCGAACTGCAAGACCTGCCCATTGAACAGGGTGAACGCAAAACCACCAGCATCAGCACGCAGTTCAAGCAGATATTGCTGATGGCACTGGCTGAGCCACAGAACCTGACACCGTCTGAGATTCGTCGCGTCGCTGACTATATCGAGCGCCACGCCGCCCTGGCAGAACTGCATGCCACCGGGCGCATTGAAAATCCGGCGGCGGTATTTCTGGTCAAGCTCAACACCGATATGCCACCCATTGCCTACAGCAAGCATGAGAGCCTGCCACCCACCGGCAGCGACCTTCTGCTGCTGACCATCCGCCTGGCGCGCATGGTGCATCAGCATATCCAGTTATTGCAGAAGAAAAACGCCATCATCAGCACGCATGAATTGCCGGATGATGCCACCGATGGGCGTTATATCGATCTCTTGCGCTACTTGCTGCAGCATTGGGGAAAAGTGCCCAAGCGCGTGTTCAAGCGCTCGCGCAAGAGCAGCAGTGTATCCATGGTTATCGGCATGCCTGCCGCGCATGCCCTGGCGAATCGCGCGTGGCAGGGCAGCAAACCTGCCAGTGTCGGCCGTACCGGTCTGCTGACAGAGCAACTGCAGGCGGCCCGCTGGGCGGTAGTCAACGTCAGCGCGGCAGGCATGGCCTTGCGCAAACCAGCCAAGCTCACCAGCCAGTTGCATGTGGGAGAAGTGATTGCAGTAAAAGAAGACCATATGCAGGGCTGGGCGACGGGCGTCATCCGCTGGGCCATGCATGATGAAAAGGACAATCTGGATATTGGCATCCAGCTCATTGCGCCGACCGCCAGGGCCATCGGCTTGCGCCGTCCGTCCCAGCCGTCTTTCGAGTTTGCGCTATTGCTACCCGCCATCCATGCCTTGAAGCAGCAGGCCAGCATTGTCGGGGCGGTAGGCAGTTATTCACCGGACCGTATCATGGAGCTGGATTATGATGGCCGCACCCGGCGTATTGTACTCACCAGACTGGTGGAGCGTACGCATGGCTTCGAGCGCTTTCAGTTTACCGCGCTGGATTAAGCGCTGACATCCCAATCCAGATCACAACACAGTACTTGCACAACGCCCATGGGCTTGATGGCGATGGATATCGTCAGGCAAAGCTCGCCAGTCGCAATGGACAGATATGGCCGCGTCATCTGCACCTCACCGGGATTGCCCAAGGCGCGACGCAGGTAAGGCCGCCGGATCCAGTTGGCTCCTGAGCCATCGGCCAGGGGCTGATAGCGCACGCTCATGATGGAGCGGCGACTTGGTGCTACTTCACTGGTGCCTATCTGCACGCCTTGCTGGTTAAGCAAATAGCAACGATCAACGCCAGGAATAGCCAGCAAGGTTTGCACGGCGCCGGATAGTGGCGCGCCAGCCTCTAATTGCTCAGACGCTTTGAGAAATGCAGCCACGGCATCCTGCATTTTCTGATGGCGAATCTCAGGCACGGTGGATTGCCGATAACCCTGGAATAATTTGGCAATAGATTCGGAGCGGGTTTCCTGCAGCAGATAGGGCGCAGGCCGACCGAAATAATAGCCTTGTACCAGGTCTACATCGGTATCCATGGCGATAATGGCTTCCTGCTCCGTTTCCACGCCTTCGATTAACACCAGGCTACCTGCCTCGTGTATCAAAGACACCACGCCAGGCAATACGCGACGTGCCACGGCCGTGCTCGCCGCCTGCGTAATCATGGAGCGATCCAGCTTGACGATATCAGGAGAAAGCCGCCATATACGCTCAAAATTGGAATGGCCAGCGCCGAAATCATCAATCGCCACCAGACAACCGAGATTCTTGTAAAACTGCACGGACTCGGAGAGTTGCGATTCATCTTCTATCGCTCCCTCAATGATCTCCACCACCACCATGGAGGGCGACACACCATAATGTTCCAGCAGATCCTGAAAGAACTGCCCATAGTGCCTGCCGTTCACAATCACCTGCGGATTGATATTCAGGAACAGCCATTGCCCGGCTTGGCCCTGCTGCATGAAATTATGCATGTGCAAGGCACGCGACAAACGATCCAGCTCGACAATCTCCGCCTCGGTTATCGCCTGCTCAAAAATCCGCCAGACCGGCAGCGCCTGCTGTTGCTCATCAAACGCGCGGATCAGGCCTTCATAACCCACCACCCGGCAATGCGAAAGACTGAAAATAGGCTGGAATGCACTACTTAAGCGCATTCCCTTGTAATTTGCTTGTGAATGCCCCATGTTGGGGATAGTGGCATCCTCGATCAGTTCGAGAATATCCATCAGAATTCTATTCATTTCGACAACACATGATTTTAGTATTGAACCTTCCCTGTAACCCGGCAATCATCAGCAATTATCATGCCGACATGAATACTTCACTTACGCGTCTTTTTTCGCTAGGATAGCGCAATACTTCGTTTTCACTATCTTAATTACAAGTCCCATTTTCTATAGAGGTTCACACATGAGCGACCATATTACCCATATTAGCGACAGCGCTTTCGAGCAGGAAGTGCTGCAATCCCAAGTGCCCGTGCTGGTTGACTACTGGGCTGAGTGGTGCGGCCCATGCAAGATGATTGCCCCTATCCTGGATGAAGTCGCAAAAGAATATGAAGGTCGCCTGAAAGTCGCCAAACTGAACATTGACGAAAATCAGCAAACACCTCCCAAATATGGCATTCGCGGCATCCCTACCCTGATGCTGTTCAAGAATGGCAATGTAGAAGCCACCAAAGTGGGCGCCCTGTCCAAATCCCAACTGACTGCTTTTATTGACAGCAATATTTAATACCGCTACGCTTGCGCCTGATTTTGTGTTACCGTGATTCTTAACTCCACGCGTCATTCATCCAATTAGAAATCAGGCGCTAATTCCCTAGCAGTTCACTGCACTCCCTGCAGTTTCGATTTTCAGCGAGCCCTCCTCTTATGCATTTATCCGATCTAAAACATCTTCCCGTGACCGAACTGGTCGAAATGGCGATCGCCAACGAGATTGAAGGCGCGAGCCGCATGCGCAAGCAGGACCTCATCTTCGCTCTGCTGAAAAACAAAGCCAAAAAGGGAGACAGCATTTTTGGGGATGGCACGCTGGAAGTATTGCAGGATGGATTTGGGTTTTTACGTTCACCCGACACTTCCTACCTGGCAGGTCCGGACGACATCTATGTTTCCCCTTCGCAAATTCGACGCTTCAACCTGCACACCGGCGACTCCATCATGGGGGAGATTCGCACCCCCAAAGACGGCGAACGCTACTTTGCCCTGGTAAAAGTCGACAGCGTCAACGGCGAAGCCCCAGAAAACACCAAGCACAAAATCCTGTTTGAAAACCTCACCCCCCTCTTCCCCACCAAGCCTCTCGTACTCGAACGCGATATTCGCGGTGAAGAGAATGTGACCGGCCGCGTCATTGACATGATCGCGCCTATCGGCAAAGGCCAGCGCGCCTTGCTCGTAGCCCCGCCGAAATCCGGCAAAACGGTCATGATGCAACACATTGCCCATGCCATTACCGCCAATCACCCGGACGTCAGCCTGATCGTGCTGCTGATTGACGAACGTCCGGAAGAAGTGACAGAAATGACCCGCTCGGTGAAGGGCGAAGTGGTTGCCTCCACCTTCGACGAACCCGCTACCCGCCACGTTCAGGTTGCCGAAATGGTGCTGGAAAAAGCCAAGCGTCTGGTCGAGCACAAAAAAGACGTGGTGATCCTGCTGGATTCGATAACACGTCTGGCGCGTGCCTACAACACGGTAGTACCAGCCTCTGGCAAGGTACTGACTGGCGGTGTGGATGCCAATGCATTGCAGCGTCCCAAGCGCTTCTTTGGCGCTGCCCGCAATATTGAAGAAGGCGGCTCGCTAACTATCATTGCCACCGCGCTGGTCGATACCGGCTCCCGCATGGATGATGTGATTTACGAAGAATTCAAGGGTACTGGCAATATGGAAATCCACCTGGATCGCCGTATGGCCGAAAAGCGCCAATACCCCGCCATCAACGTCAACAAATCCGGCACCCGCCGCGAAGAGTTGCTGATTGAAAAAGACATCCTGCAAAAAATCTGGGTACTGCGCAAACTGCTCTACCCCATGGATGATCTCGAAGCGATGGAGTTCCTGCTGGACAAGCTCAAGGCCACCAAGAACAACGCCGATTTCTTCGACTCCATGCGTCGAGGCTAAAAATCAGGGCAGCTTGCTGCTCGATCAGCGGAAAATCCCCTTTTTCTGTCACAACAGGCAACTTGCAGGCGAGTATTGCAAAAGAACTATTGAATCAATATAATGCTCACCTTTCGCAGTTGTCGCATGTGAACCACTACCCGCCGCACATACCGGCCAATTTGAGGTAAATGATTATGAAATCAGGCATTCATCCTGAATATCGCGAAGTTGTTTTCCAGGACATCGGCGCCGATTTTAGCTTTATTACACGTTCTACCATCTCCACACGTGAAACCATCAAGTGGACTGACGGTAAAGAATATCCACTGGTGAAGATTGAAGTTTCTTCGCAATCGCACCCGTTCTACACCGGCAAGCAAAAGATTCTGGATACCGCTGGTCGCGTTGAGAAATTCCGCCAAAAGTACGGCATGTAATTTCTTGTGCACATGCACGCAAAAAGGCAGCCTGGGCTGCCTTTTTCATTTGTGTCGCACCAAGCCCGGCCTATCGGCAGACTGGGCGCATGACATCGTATACACTGCAGCAGTAACCTCTTGAGATAGCACATGGCTTTTGAGCTGGAACATGACTGGCAAGGCAATCTGGCCACACCACGCGCCCGCATAGGCGAGAGCGCAAAAACGCGTTTGCTTATCCTCCTGTGCGCAGTGTGGGTATGCCTGGGCCTGATCAGCCACGCCCCCTGGAAGCCTGACGAATCCCAAGCCATCAATATCGTCAAATCCATGTTGCACGGCCATGCCCTGATTGCCCCCGTAGTCGCGGGTGACAGCACGATAGAAAATCCACCGCTGTACTACCTCAGCGCCGCTGGCATGGCAAAACTGCTACAACCCTGGCTACCTATGCACGATGGCGCACGCCTGGTAAGCGGCTTGTGGATGGCACTCACCCTGTTGCTGGTTGGCATGCTGGGCCGCGAATTATGGGGTCGCGGTGCCGGGCGCCAAACCACGTTTATCTTCCTGGGATCGCTGGGGCTGGTTGTTTCCGCCCACTTGCTGATGCCAGAGGTGGCAGCCCTCACGGGCTCCGCCATGGGCCTGTATGCGCTGGCACTGGCCAAGCGTCGTCCGTATCGCGCCAGTGCCTTGCTGGGCTCAGGCATAGGCATCTGTTTCCTGACGACCGGCTTGCTGTATGCCATTCCGATTCTGTTCACCGCCCTGCTGCTGCCCATTCTCTTCAGCACCTGGCGTACCCGAAGCTATGCCATTGTTCTCGGCCTGAGCATACTGGTGGCGGCCCCCTGGCTGGCCATATGGCCGCTACTGCTCTGGCACACATCGCCTGACCTGTTTGCCGCATGGCAACATTCCAATAGCGAGCTTTTCACGCAATCCAGCCATGTGTACTTCCTGAATACGCTGGCATGGTTTTCGTGGCCAGCACTGCCCATTGCGCTTTGGGGCTTATGGCGCTATCGCACGGTACTGCTGCTAAAACCCCGTTTTCAGTTACTGATTACATTCTTTGCCATCAGTTTTATCGTGATTGGTTTTGGTGCCAATACGCGCGAGATTTACGCCCTGCCCTTATTGTTGCCATTAGCCGTATTGGCCGGCGGCAGCGTTGAAACGCTGAAGCGCGGTGCCGCCAGCGCATTGAACTGGTTTGGTCTCATTCTGTTCGGCATGATCGGCTTCCTCATCTGGCTGGGGTGGTTTGCCATGATGACGGGCTGGCCGGAAAAGCTGGCCGAGCGCATGCAGTTTCTTTCCTCGATTCACCATCCGGTATTCAACTGGATTGGCTTTGCCGCCGCGTTCCTCATCACGCTGATCTGGCTGGCCGTTGTCATTAACGCCAAACGCTCAATACGCGCTGCGGTGACGGACTGGGCCGTCGGCATCACCATGGCCTGGAGCCTGCTGATGGCATTATGGTTACCGTGGATTGATACTGCCAAGAGCTATGGCCCGGTGATGAGCAGCATGCAAAAAACCCTGCCGGCCAATTACCACTGCATGGTGGAGCGGAATCTGGGTAGCTCCCAATACGCCTTGCTGGATTATTACCTGGGCATTCGCCCTCACGCCGCGGAATCGCATGCAGGTCGCCGCTGCGATCTTTATCTGATTCAGGATGAACGTGGCCGTGCCAAGTTCCAGCCTGGCCCGGAATGGAACATGATCTGGCACGGCAAACGCGCGACAGACCGCCGCGAAAGCTTCAGGCTATATCAGCGCAATTAATATTAACCGGGCCTCAAATGCCCGGTTTTCACATCCGCGACAACGCTCCTGCCCCTCACAAGGCCTGACCGTATAGGTGCAAGGCCTGGGTTTTAATCAGCGCATGCACCTTCATTCCCGGGCTTAGGGCCAGATCCTGAATGGCCTTTGCACTTACCTCAGCCACCAGCGTATGTGCATCCAGCGCCACATCGACCAGCATGCGGTGATCCACCTGCCGCATCTGGCCCAGCGTGCCAGGCAGCTGATTCTGTATGCTGATGCCTGAAACCGGCTCGCTCGCCAGAGCGACATTGGACGCCGCCGTGGAAATGGTGATGCGATCGCCCACCGCCCCTGCGGAAAGCGGGATAAACAGCGATTGGGCGCCGAGCCTGGCGACTGAGTAGCCTTCTGCCGGATGATGCGAAAGCAATTCCACCTGCAGCACATTTTCCATGCCCAGTGAGCGCGCCAGAGCAAGCACCTGGGTATCCCGCATCACATCGACAAAATCACCATAGCCAATCACGTGCCCCTGCTCCAGCACCAGCATGCGCGAGGTCAGTTGCAGCACCTCATCAATGGCATGGCTGACATACAGCATGGGGATATCAATCTCGTCGCGCACGCGCTGCATGAACGGCAGAATCTGCATCTTGAGCCTGACATCCAGTGAGGCCATGGGCTCATCCAGCAACAAGAGACGCGGTGAGCTCAGCAACGCTCGCCCAAGTGCCACCCGCTGCCGCTGACCACCCGAAAGTTGATGCGGCTTTTGCCGCAGCAAAGCGCCTAGCTCAAGCAGCTCAACAATCTGCCCTAGGCTGAAGCGACGCTGCTCACGAGGCAATCGATGGTAGCCATATTCCAGATTGCGGCTGACAGTGAGATGCGGGAACAGCCGGCTATCCTGAAACACCATGCCTATCCTGCGTTTGTGCAAAGGCAGGTCAATGCCGCGTTCGGTATCCATCAGGCATTCACCATCCAGCACCAGCCGCCCGGCATCCGGCTTGACCAAGCCTGCCAATGTCCCCAGCAAGGTCGTTTTGCCTGCGCCGGACGGGCCAAACACGCCGGTGACGCTATCATCGAGCGTGACGTTGACGCGCGTGGCAAACTCCCCGCGGCACATCGCATAATCAAGCTCTATCATCGCCACTCCCGATGCGACGCAAGGCGCGCTGTTCCATGACATTACTGAAATAAAGCGCCGCAAATGCCAATAACAAACTCAACAAGACTAGGCGCAGCGCAGGTATATCGCCTCCCGGTATTTGCGTATAGGTGTAGATCGCCAGCGGCAATGTCCGCGTTTCCCCTTCAATATTGCCCACAAAGGTAATCGTGGCGCCAAACTCGCCCAGGCTGCGGCTGAACGCCAGCACCATGCCCGTGAGAATACCGGGTAAAGCCAATGGCAGGGTGATACTGAAAAATACACGCACCGGATGTGCGCCCAATGATTGCGCAGCCAACTCCAGACCGCGATCAACCTGGCTGACGGCCAGACGCGCCGATCGCACCATCAAGGGCAAGGCCATGATAGCCGAGGCGACCACCGCCCCGATCCAGGTAAACGCGATACTGATGCCAAATGTCTCCTGCAGCCATTTGCCCAGGAAGCCCTGACTGCCAAACAGCAGCAGAAGCAGAAAGCCCGGCACCACCGGTGGTAGCACTAATGGCAAATGCACCACACTATCCAGCAAGGCCTTGCCGAAAAAGCGCTTGCGGGCCAGCAGCCATCCCAGCAAGACGCCGGGGATGAGAATCAGCATGGTACAAAAGAAAGCAACCTTGGCGGATAGCCATAAGGCCGCCATTTCCTCAGGAGTTAACTGCAATATCGACACCAGAACACGCCTTTAAAATAAGGGGGTAAATCCATATTTGCGGAAGATATCGGCAGCAAACGGGCTTTTCAAATACGTGAGAAAAGCGCTGTCGGCATTTTTTGCCCCCGCCACCCGCGCAACAGGATACACCACTGGCGCATGGGTCTCTTGCGGAAACACGCCGACAATCTCCACCTTGTCACTCACCTTGGCATCGGTCTCATACACAATCCCGGCCGCACACTCGCCACGTGCGACAAACGCCAGTGCCGCGCGCACATCCTGCGCGCCGACAATACGCGTTTTCACGCTATTCCACCAATTGAGATTGCCCAGCGCCTGCTTGGCATAAATACCGATAGGCACCGCCTCCACATCCCCCGTGCACAGCCGCCCATCAAACGCCTTGGCAAAGTCAAAGCCTGCATTAAAGTCGACCTTGAATCCACGCCCCTTGGGCGCAATCAATACCACTTTATTGCCGAGCAGATTGCTGCGTGAGGCGGCCTCAATGCGTTTCTTGTCCTGCAGATAATCCATCCACTTGGTATCCGCCGAAATAAAAATATCGGCCGGAGCACCATTTTCAATCTGCTTGGCCAAGGCGGAGGAGGCGGCATAAGACTGAGTCACTTTGGCCTCCTTCTCCTTTTCATAGGCCGCACTTATCTCGGCCAAGGCATTGGTGAGGCTGGCTGCGGCAAATACCGTCACCTTGTCCTCTGCAAGTGCCGAGGAGGTGATGAGCATGGCCAACAGGCTCCATGCAAACGTCATCTTTTTCATAAGATATTCCTGGGGTTGAAATTAGAAATCGTATTGCGCGCGCATGACCATGGCGTTTTCATGATCACTGCGCGTGCCATTCACCAGCACTGGTGTATCAAAATCCGTATGGATGTAATTCAGCATCATGCGGGCATTGGGCGTCATGATCCACTTCAGGCCTGCCGTCCATGAATCGGCCTCCGCGGTATAAATGTTGGTAGAAGTGTTGGCCAGCATGTTTTTGAAATCCGAAGCGTCAAATTTGCTGTAGCGAACGCCAACTTCCCAGGCCCCCCAACCATCTTTGCCCATGGCCATGTTGTTTTTGGGTTTGATACGCCCAAAAACGCCGCCTTTGTAGCTGTCGGCATACGACTCTCCTGTCAGCATCCAGGTGGCATTGATATACCAGGCCTTGATGTCATTATCGAAATTGCCGAGAGGCGCTGTGAGTTTGGTGCCCTCAAAATTGGTACGGATATATTCAGACTGCAATTTGATGGGGCCATAAGTAAGCGCGGTTTCCAGCCCCGCACGCCTGCGATCTGCATGCCCCAACTGAATGCCGGACACACTGAAAAACTGAACCCCGTTAGCTTCGGTGGACTGATTAATGGCTTGGGTAAATGCCGTAGAGGCTGGCGTGGTGGCCGGTGACAAACTACCGTCACTGAAAGAGGCGCCAATGTGAATGACGGCGTTGTCTATATTCCAGAGCTTGGCCAGGTTGGCATTGACGCGCCCCCCGACATCCTTTGTATTATCGACCTTGGTCGCTGGCGTATTTCCCGTACTGTTAATTTCGTCGTCGTTCTGCCCGGTACCATTCACGACATAGGCGTTGTAATTAAGCCATGGTAAAGGATCACCAAACACCATGACGCCGCGGTCATAGGTCGAGTTAAAAGAGGATCCATTATTGGTGGCGAGCGAAAGCTCGGTAAAGTCAGTGAAATTGGTGCCATAGGCACGCTCGAGCCCAAAAAACGGCTTGAATTGACCAATACGAATACGGGCCTGTTTCCACCAGTTGATATCCAGATACCCGTAGGTAAGCGCTGTAGTTCCGCGTGAGCCATCCGTGGCGTTGGCATACTCGCCTTCGATGCGCACGGCATAGTCTTTCAGGAAGGTAAATGTGCCGCCAAAACGCGCACGCCGAATACTGAACGTATCTTTTCTCCAGTCATTTTCCTCATAGTCGCGGTAATCCATTTGGACCCGCCCATTGATCTGCAACTTCCAGTTGCCACTGGCATCATCAAACACCAGACCATCTTTGAATGCTGCATAGACGGGGCTTCCCTCGCTCTTGCCCTTTTCTTCGGTTTTGGCGATTTTGGATTGGCTGATCTGATTTTCAATGCCGACCAGCTCTTTGGTGAGCATCTCAATTTGCTTGTCTTGCTCAGCGCGTTGCTGCTGCATTTGCTGCATCATCTGTTCAAGCTGGCGAATGCGGGTTTCCGGATCCGCCTCAGCCGCCATTAGCGCAGGGGCAAGTGTGGAGAAAAGACTGGCTACCATGAAAGAAATCGTGCGTCGTTTGTACGTTTGCATATTGACTCTCCCTGAATGTATTTATTAAGAAATTAGGTACAGCATCATACTACCGCTATTTCCATTCGGGAATAGCGATTCGTATTGGAACAGCACATCAACTACCGCAGACTATCTTGTTACCCCTATACTTAAACGGCAAAATCCATGAGTTGCTGTAACTCGGCAGCCGCTGCCAGCTCACTTTTGCGCACCAGCTCTTCATAGCATCGAAGAATATGAAAACCGAATTCCGTCACTTTGGCGCCGCCGCCATTTGCCCCACCCATCGCGGTTTCCACCAGCGGCAATCGATAACATGCATTCATCGCATCCACCAGCTGCCAGGCACGGCGATAGGACATTTTCATGGCTTTTGCTGCGCCTGAAATGGATCCGGTAGATTCAATCGCACGCAGCAGATCGGCCTTGCCTGGGCCCATGGCAGTGACATTGCCGTGGGAAATCCGGATTTTTAACTTGGGCATAGGCGTGATCTCCGTTTTTTGCGTTTAATCATTATGAGCATAATGCCAAATTCGTGGTCCAACATCATAACTCCCGGTGCCGCATTGCGTCGTTTTGCATTGTGCTGACGGGGGTAAAGTCTTAAAATTCAAGGTCTCGCTGCAAGGCACTGGCATTTTATGGGTAAACAGCTGCACATTCCGGACGCATTGATAGACCAGTTTGGTCGCAAGGTGGACTATATACGCCTGTCGATCACGGATCGCTGTGATTTTCGTTGCGTCTACTGCATGGCAGAAGACATGACCTTCCTGCCTCGCGATGAAGTGCTGAGTCTGGAAGAATGTGCCCGCCTGGTCAAAATTTTCGTGCAGATGGGGGTTAGCAAAGTGCGTATTACCGGCGGTGAGCCGCTAGTGCGTAAAAATGCCCAATGGCTGTTTGAAGAAATCGGCCATCTGCCCGGCTTGAAAGAACTGGTGGTCACGACCAATGGTTCACAACTCGAACATCAGGCTGCCGCATTGCGCAAAGCGGGGGTGAAACGCATCAACATCAGCGTGGATAGCCTCAACGCCGAGCGTTTCCGCAACATCACTCGCGTCGGCGATTTGAGTAAAGTGCTGCGTGGCATTCAGGCAGCGAAAGAAGCCGGCTTCGACAATATCAAACTCAACAGCGTGATCATGCGCGGCGTCAATGATGACGAAGCGCTGGATCTGTTGCATTTTGCCATTGATCAGCAGATTGATATTTCCTATATCGAAGAGATGCCTTTGGGCGCGGTGGATCATGCGCGCGGCGACACCTATGTAAGCAATGCCGAAACCTTGAAACGGCTGCAGCAGCATTACTCCATGATCAGCAGCACCGAAAGCACCGGCGGCCCGGCCCGCTACTGGCGGATTCCAGGCACGGCAACGCGCGTGGGGTTCATTTCGCCCCACAGCCATAATTTCTGTGAGTCCTGTAACCGGGTGCGCATTACCTGCAAGGGCGAACTTTACCTGTGCCTCGGGCAAGACCATATGGTGGAACTGATGCCCTTGCTACGCGAGCATCCCCACGATGACCAACCGGTGGTGGATGCGATTGTGAACAGCATGCAGATCAAACCTAAGGGTCACGACTTTGATCTGGCACGCGCACAACCTGCCGTTGTGCGCTTCATGTCGGTCACCGGCGGCTAAGCGCCAACCGGCTTTTATCTGACGAATAACTAAACAGGGAAACTTAATTATGTCCATTACCGCAGTTGTACTGGCCGGGGGCAAAGGTCGTCGCATGGGTGGTGTCGACAAAGGCATGGTCGAATTTCTCGGCAAGCCGATGGTGGCGCATGTCATCGAGCGCCTGCGTTCGCAAACGCCGGAAATTCTGATCAATGCCAACCGCGAAATTGAACGCTATGCGGCGTTCGGTTTCCCCGTGATTCAGGATGACATTCCAGACTATGCCGGCCCGCTGGCAGGCTTGCACAAGGCCATGACCACCACCGAATCCGCCTACATCCTCACCGTGCCCTGCGATGCGCCATTGCTGCCCCGCAACCTGCTGGCCAAGCTGATGGATAGCATGATGGCGCATGATGCCGATATTGCCATCGCCAAAACCGGCATGCAGGCACATCCGGTCATCAGCCTCTGTCGTCGCGCCCTGTTGCCCAGCCTGACAAAATACCTGCAAGAAGGCGGTCGCAAGGTCGATACCTGGCAGCAAGGGCATGAAGTCGTGGAAGTCCAATTCAGCCAGCATCCGCTGGCATTCAGCAACATCAACACCAGCGATGAGTTGCTGACCCTGGAACAGGCAGCCTGAGCCATGCCCAATGTTGCCGCCCATCACCAGCGCCCCAGACTTCTGGGCTTTTGCGCGCAGGCGAGCGGTAGCGGCAAAACCACCCTGCTCACCGCCCTGATACCGGTGCTGATCGCCCGTGGCTTGCGTATTTCCGTCATCAAGCATGCCCACCATCAGTTTGATATTGATCACCCGGGCAAAGACAGCTATCGCTTGCGCGAAGCTGGCGCCGTGCAAACGCTGGTTGGGTCCAGCCGTCGCTGGGCGCTGATCACCGAGTTGGAGCGGGCGGGCAAGCCTGAGCCTGAACTGTTTGAGCTGGTCGATCATATCGACCCTACCATGTGCGATCTGGTACTTGTCGAAGGCTTCAAGCTGGCGAATATCCCCAAGATCGAAATTCACCGCCCTTCTCTCGGGCACCCACTGCTGGCAGATCAGGATCACAGCATTATTGCCATTGCCAGCGACGTGCCTTTTGAACATACCCTGCGCGTGCTTGACCTCAATCAGCCCGCCGAGATCGCCGACTACATACGTCTGTGGCTATCGACCACCCCTCATTAATTTCACTTTAGCGCCCATCCAAGATGTCCGAAAAACCCCTCGCAGACCTTGCCCGTAGCCCCAGCTGTGCCGATGACTACGACCCCAACTCCATGTCCGTTGAAAAGGCGCGCGACTATATCAGGCGCTACCTCAGCCCGGTAAGTGAAACAGAAACCCTGCCCGTACGGGAAAGCCTGGGCCGCATTCTGGCTGCCAGCATTAGCTCGCCCGTGAATGTCCCCAACCATGACAACTCCGCCATGGATGGCTATGCCGTGCGCACGGCGGACGGTCAAAGCGACGGCGAAACCCGCCTCAAGATTGTCGGCACGGCCTATGCCGGCCAGCCCTGGGCAGGTAGCCTGCAAGCGGGGGAATGCGTCCGCATCATGACTGGCGCAGTGATACCGGCAGGTGCCGATGCCGTCATCATGCAAGAGCGCGTGGTGCAGGAGGGTGACACCATGCGACATGCTGAGCAGCCCAAACCCGGCAGCAATATCCGTCTTGCCGGGGAAGATCTGCGTGCAGGTGAAGTAGTACTACCGCAGGGGCATCTCATGCACAGTGCCGACCTGGGTTTGATAGCCTCGCTGGGGATTGGCGAAGTCAGTGTCTATCGCCGTCTCAAAGTCGCTTTTTTCTCCACCGGCGATGAGCTGGTCAGTGTCGGCCAAGCCTTGCAGGCAGGACAAATATACGACAGCAATCGCTACACCCTGCACGGCATGTTAACCCGCATGGGGGTCGAGATCATCGATCTGGGCGCCATCAAGGATGATCCGCAGCTGCTGGAGCAGGTGCTGACCAAGGCGGCGACGGAAGCCGATGTGGTCATTACCAGCGGTGGGGTTTCCGTGGGCGAGGCCGACTACATGAAACAATTGCTGCAAAAGCTGGGCTCGGTGCTGTTCTGGAAAATCGCCATGAAACCCGGCCGCCCGCTGGCGTACGGCAAAATTGGTAGCGCGCATTATTTCGGCTTGCCTGGCAATCCGGTCGCTGTCATGGTGACCTTTTACCAGTTTGTGCGCGAAGCCATGCTGGTGCTGATGGGACAAGCATCGCCGCCGCCATTGCCAATGCTGCAGGCCATTTGTGTGGAAGAGATACGCAAAGCCAAAGGCCGCACCGAGTTTCAGCGCGGCATTTTATTTGCCGATGCAGATGGTACCTGGAAAGTCAAAACCACAGGCGCGCAAGGCTCAGGCATGCTGAGTTCCATGTCGCGCGCCAATTGCTTTATTGTGCTGGATGAAGACACGGGCAGCCTGCCCGCGAATCAACTGGTCAGAGTGCAGTTGCTGGAAGGCATTATTTAAAATTCACTATCAGGCTGGCCTATCCAAAGGCCAGCCCGGCCTTAACTCTCGTCGAAGTTAAACTCAACGCCGTTGCCAAACGGATCCTTGAAAAAAATCTGCCTGACATTGGTCGCCTTGACGACACGGCTGCCAAACTGAACGCCATGGGCCTGAAGATGTTGCTCCATGGCGGCATAATCCGTGCAGGTAAAAGCCACATGATCAAACGTGGTTTGCACATTCAACGCGGGTTCCACCCCCTCTTTCACTTCCGACAAATGCAGCACGTCTTTGGCACCGGCATATAACCAGTAGCCAAAGCTGCTGAGCCCAGGACGCTCGCCCAAGGTCAAGCCCACCACCCTGGTGTAAAAGTCGAGCAACACTGCCATCTGCTCGCGCGTCGCCCGCAAGTTGTAATGATTAAATCCGGTAACGGCCACAAGATGTCCTTTTTGGTAGGTCAGGCTGAATATTCTACACCTCCAGGGGCACCGCCTGCTTGACCCAACACTATCCACTACAGCTTCGAATCATAATGAAGATTCATGATTATCCTGATGCGCTCAAGCCACCGAATGTACTATGCTCCGCCCATTACAAAAATTAACTTTTCAAGGGAGCATCATGTTCATCCGAAAAACACTGCCATACGCCGTTTTGAGCGCATGCGCCTTTGCCCAACCCGGCATGGCCGCTGAAACCACCGATACCGGTCACGAAGAGCGCATTTCCATCCTGGCCCCCATCGTGGTCACCGCTACCCGTCAAGCGCAGGATAGTTTCGACCTGCCGGTGGCGATTGATGTTGTTGAAAAAGAAAACATACAGGACGGTCAGGCCCGCATGACGCTGTCAGAAAGCCTGATCCGCGTCCCCGGCATCACCGCACAAAACCGCACGCAGATGGCGCAAGACCCGCAAATCTCCACCCGTGGCTTTGGCGCCCGCTCATCGTTTGGTGTGCGTGGCGTGCGTGTGTACGTTGATGGCATTCCGCTGACCATGCCCGATGGCCAGGGCCAGCCAGGGATAATGGATCTTGGCGTTGTAAACAATATCGAAGTCATGCGCGGCCCTTTTTCTGCTCTTTATGGAAACTCCTCTGGCGGTGTTATTCAGATGCTCACTGAAGATGCTCCAAAAACGCCAGAAGTCTCCGCAGGCGTCATGTTTGGCAGTTATGATACCAAGCAGGAGAATGTTCGGGCCGCAGGTAATGCTGACGGCATGGAATATCTGATTAACTATTCTCAATATTCATCTGATGGGTACCGCGACCATAGTGCCAATGACAAAAAGCAAGGCACTGCCAAATTCAAGTTCAATCTGAATGAGGACACCAAGCTAACTACTCTAGTCAATTGGTTTGATCAGGATGCTCAGGACCCTCTCGGCTTAACCAGAGAGCAAGCCTTCAGCAACAGGAAAAGTGTGGTCAACGCCGCAAACAATGCAAACACGAAAGTCAGCCGAAGTCACACGCAAGTTGGTTTCAAACTTGAACATCAACTTAATGCAGACAATGCTCTCGTTTTAACTAGCTATGTTGGCTCACGTGAAAACCAGCAGTATCTGCCAAGAAATCCGCTTGGGACACTGGGCCGCATAAGCGAGATATCTCGTGAATTCTGGGGGACGGACGCCCGATGGGACAATCAAGGTCATCTGTTGGGAAAACCGTATGCTTTAAGCGTAGGTACCACTTACGGCAAAATGAACGATGATCGGGTAGACACCAACACCGCTAATGGCGTGAGTACCGGCATTCTGAACAGAACCGAAAAAAACATTGCGAGCAATTTCGATCAATATATTCAGGCACGCTGGTCTGTTCTCGAAAGCTTGGACTTGCATGCGGGGATACGTCGCACAAAAGTCAGCCTTGAAGTCGATGACCAATTACTAACCAATGGCGACAGTAGCGGGAATGTATCCTACCGAAAAACAACCCCCGTCATCGGCGCCATTTGGAAAGTAACCCCGACCCTGAATCTCTACGCCAACTATGGAAAAGGATTCGAAACACCTACATTCGTTGAGGTGGCTTATGCCAGCACTGTTATCAGCAGCACCCCAAATTTAAATCTCAAGCCCAGCGAAAGCCGTAATTTTGAAGTTGGTGCAAAAGCATTTCTTGGAGATAACACACGCGCCAATCTTAGCCTGTTCAAGATCATGACTGACGATGAAATCGTGCTTGCAAATACAGTTAATGGCATTTCTGTATATACGAACGCAAACAAGACATCACGTAACGGTGCGGAGTTGTCAGTTGAATCAAAACTGCCACATAACTTCACCTTATATGGTGCGTACACTCTGCTAAACGCAAAATTTGATTCGGATTACACCACCGTAGCCAATGGCCTTATTGCATCGGGCAACGTCATTCCTGGCACTTACCACACGCAGATTTACGCCGAAGCCGCCTGGAAGCATATCGAGTCCGGTTTCCGCACCGCATTCGAAGCGCGTCACAACAGCAAGGCGTATGTCAACGATACCAATACCGATAGCGCACCGTCGTACACCATCTTCAATGTACGCGCAGGCTTTGAGCAACAGCTCAAGAGCTGGCGCTTCAGCGAGTTTGTCCGTGTTGAAAACATTTTCGACAAGGATTACATTGGTTCTGTACGGGTAAATGATGGCAACAGCCGCTTCTTTGAACCGGCAGCTGGCCGTAACTGGCTGTTGGGTCTGAACGCCAATTATCGTTTTTAATAGACGGTAAAACGACTGGGCTGGCTTAAGTAACTTCAGTCACAGACGCCATCTGCCAAAGTCGGCTAAGCTACAAGGCATCTCTATCATCGTATAGTGATGCCTTGTGTTTTTTTAAGGCTGCTACACGCAAAAACGATGCAAGCGCGACTGCCGAATGTCATCGCCATTCTTATGTCTAAGCGCTATCTATTATAAAAACAGTGTTCTAAGGAGAAGAGGCCGTGGTCAAGCATAGTGCAGGTAATTCCAACATGATGTTGGGCAAATGGGTAATGGCAGGCATGCTGCTGGCATGTAGCACAGGGGCTTGGGCCGAGGCCTCGGACAAGTTGTGGCCTGTGGTGAAGGAGGCGTTTTTTGCCAACCGCACCATCGAAGAAGTGCCCTTCATACAACTCACCGGCCCGCGTCGTGCGGAAAGTGGCGCCCAAGTACCCGTCACCCTGACGGTGAACCAGTCACAAAGCCCGGCCGCCATCAAGAATGTGTACATCATCGTGGACGCCAACCCGATTCAGCTGGCGGCGACCTATCACCTGACGGAATTGCTTGGCAATCTGCAGCTCTCCACCCGCATCCGCATGGAAACCGACTCTTTTGTGCGCGCCATTGGCGAAACAGCGGACGGCAAGCTGTATATGTCCACCATCCAGATTCGCGCGGCGGGCGGCTGTGGTGGCTCGGTCGATGGCGATGAGGCTGCCATACGTGCGGCTTCTGGCAAGATCAAGCTGAATGTGGAATCGCCCGTGAAGTTTGGTCAGGCCACGCCCGCGACCTTTATCATCAAACATCCCATGTATACCGGCTTGCAACGCGACCTGGTTTCGCAAGGCTTCCGCCCTGCCTTCTATATCCAGAAAGCAGCATTCACATATAACGATCAGCCGGTGATGAGCGTGGATTTTGGCGTGGGCACCAGCGAAGACCCCTATTTGCGCTTTGATTTCACACCTGCGGCACCCGGCACACTGGAAGTCCAGGCTGAAGATAACGAGGGTGCCAAATTTTCGCAGCAGCTTGATGTCAAAAACGCCTCCTGATCATCGCAATTAACCATCAGGCCATGGCAAAGGGCAAATAAAAAAGGCGTCCTCAAGACGCCTTTTTTAATGGGATCCCCTTTTACAGCATGCGCTTCAGGGTTTCATCCTTATCCAGGAAATGATGCTTAAGAGCCCCCAATACATGCACGATAATGACTACCAGCAAGATCAAACCGATGACCTCATGCACTTCGGTAAACACATCCCGCAGCGCTTTGTCATCCAGGCCAGGGATCAGGGGCAGACCGAACCACTTGACGCCGAACTTGCTGAACGCACTCATGATCAAGCCGCTCACTGGTACCAGCACCATCAGCAAATACAGCGAATGGTGCCCAGCTTGTGCCAGCTTGCGCTCCCATGCCTTCAGGGTGCTCACCAAAGCGGGAGGTTTGTGGCCGATACGCCAGAAGAGGCGGAACAGCACCAGGGCAAACAGCGTAACGCCTATCGATTTATGCAGATTGAAGTAAAAGGCACGGTCTGGGGTTTCACGCGGCAGATCCGTCATGAACCAGCCGAGCGCGAACATTCCAAAAATTGTCAGCGCAATCAGCCAGTGGAGTATTTTGGCAGTCGTGGTATAGCGGGCAGCACTCATTTCCATTCTTTCTTTTGTAGGTTGGGGTTCTCGCACAAAAAACCATTGCATCCTGACCATGCAATTAAAGGTGGGTGCGCATACGCCAGCATAACAGCCGCACTGGCATTATGTGTTAAACCCGGGATTATCGGGAAAAGTTCCCTATCTTCCCGGCGCCAATTGACCATCGTCAGGCTTAATGCCAAGATGCCTGCCTGCCATGCCTTGGTGACATCTCATGTCGCCGCACGACACCGGTCATCATAACGAGGAGACTTTCAGGATGTGGCGATTTCTTCAGGGCTTGATTTTACTCGCGGTAATGCCGTATGCACAGGCAACCGCACTGACATTGACCGAAATCAGTCCAGGCGTGTATGTGCATCAGGGTGTACATGAGGACCTATCGGAAGGCTATCACGGTGACATCTGCAATATCAGTGTCGTGATAGGCAAGAACGGTGTCGCCGTCATTGATACCGGCGGCAACCTCAAGGTGGGGCAGGCCTTGCATGAGGCCATACGTCAGCTGACTCCGTTGCCTATTCTATATGTGATCAACACCCATGTGCATCCTGACCATGTTTTCGGCAACGCTGCATTTATTGCCGATCATCCGCAATTCATAGGCCATGCCAAACTGGCCGACGCGCTTGAGCGGCGCCGCGACAGCTATCTCCGCAGCAACCAGCAGTGGCAAGGCCAGGATTTTGCCGGCAGCGAAATCATCAAGCCAACGCTACCGGTATCCGACGCGCTTGAAATCGATCTTGGTGGACGCCAGCTGGCACTCAAGGCCTACCCTCCCGCCCATACCAGTACCGACCTCACTGTTTACGACACCCTCAGCCAAACCCTGTGGACGGGCGACTTGCTGTTCATTGAACGCACGCCCTCCCTCGATGGGGATATCAAGGGCTGGATCAATGCCATCAACCAGCTTAAGGAAGTTCCGGCAGCGCGTGCCGTCCCCGGCCACGGCCCGGTAAGTACCCATTGGAAAGAGGCGCTGAATGATGAACAACGTTACCTGCAAACCCTGCTGAACGATGTGCGTGCCAGTATCAAAAAAGGCGAGGTCATGGAAAAAGCCATGGATACCGCCGCCAGCAGAGAAAAAGGCAAATGGGCGCTGTTTGATATCGTCAATCGACGAAATGTGAATATTCTTTACCCGGCACTGGAGTGGGAATGATCGTAGAACTCAGGAAGACAAGAGAAGCCATGGCAGGCAGGCTGCAGAACTCCAGTTTCTATGGCAGAATCAAGGCCTTGCCCCAGGCAAACCAATACAATAAATCATAATAACGATGGCCTCCCGGCCCCTATCTGACTATTTTTGAGCGTGTGAACTTGGCAACTTACTCACCCAGCATCTCGGTGCCCTCTTACCGGCTTCAATGGGCGCTGATTATTTCCATTGCCGTTCATGCCATCCTGATCTGGCAGTTGCCCAATCTCAAATTTGACAGCCCGCCTGAACCGCAGGTGTTACAGATTGAACTCGCCCCACCAGTCAAAAAGCAACTGGAATCGCCAGTAGAAGCGCCAGCCCCTGCGCCTGAGCCGCCAAAGCCAGAGCCCGTGGTCAAGCCGGAAGTAAAACCCCAGCCCAAACCGGTGATCAAGCCCTCACCCGAGGTTGCCCCTCCCCCTGTGGAGCGCAAGCCTGACCCCAGCCCACCGGTGATGACCGCGACGCCGCAGCCCGAGGCCCCGAAAGCCGAAACGGCACCTGCTCCAGCCCCAGTTGCAGCAGCCCAGCCCGCTCCAGCGGCCCCGGCTGAACCACCGAAAGTAGCCGCGCCCAGTCAGCAAGATCTGGATGCAGCCAAAAATGAATTCGGAAACAGCGTGTTTAACGTGCTGGCCAAATACAAGAAGTATCCCAACATCGCACGGCGCAACAATATGCAAGGCACCCCTGTATTGGAGCTGGAGCTGGACGCCCAGGGGCACATCATCAATGGCCGCATCAAGCAGTCTGGGGGCTATGAGGTGCTGGATCGCCAGGTCCTGGATATGTATCGTCAGGCCCTTTCCTCGCTGCCGATTGCTCCCTCTACCTTGCAGGGCAAGATCACCACACTGAGCATTCCCATTTCGTTCCGCCTGGAAGAACGTTAGTCATGGCAAAACCAAAATCGCTGAAAGACCTGCTGCTGATACACGAGCTTGCTTTCATCATGCTGGTTTGCCTGGCTGGGGCGGCCGGCGGTGTGGGCATTCATCTGTGGGATAAATCCTCCCATGAATCGCAACGTATCAATCTGCTGATTCAGGAAATCCAGCAGACGCGGGGGGACCTGTATCGCCAGATGAAAGAGCTGTTCGATGCTTACTTTCTCAAAGACCCACAAGCCAAAGATGAGTACGACGCGTATACCGTCTCGGTGGGCGCCCACTTCGTCAAACTGAACAGCCTCGCCGTAGGCGACGAGGAACGCGCTGCTATCGACGAACTGAGAAAAAGCTATGCGACCTTTATCACGGAAACCAGCACCATCTTCAATCACCAGAATGAAGTTTCTGACGAGCTGATTGAAAAAACGCTGAACTCCAACCTGGAATCCGGCATTTTCCAGCGCTACGAGATTGTGTCAGCACGGGCTGAACGCCTGCTATCCCTGAAGCAGCAGGAATTGCAGCAACGGCTGGATGAATCCAAGCGCACCTCCCTTACCCTGCTGACCATCCCTATCCTGCTGGCAACATTGCTGCTGCTGTTTTCACGGGTATTTTTGAAGCGCGCTATTGTTCTGCCCATCAAGGCCTTGCTGCACGCGACCACCGAAATCAGTGCAGGCAGGCTGGAGCATAAAGCGCCCCGCAGAGGTGCGGAGGAGTTAGCCACACTCTCCGGCGCGATCAATGACATGGCCGACAAGCTGACACAAAGCCAGGATGCGCTGATTCGCACCGAGAAGCAGGCTACACTGGGCTTGCTGGTGCCCATGCTGGCGCATAACATTCGCAACCCGCTCGCCAGCATTCGTGCCTCGGCGCAGGTCGCAGACAGTGCCGAGCTGGATCAGGATACCCGTGAATCGCTGCGCGATATCATCAGCACCGTTGACCGGCTGGAACGCTGGACTGGCTCGCTGCTGTCCTACCTGCACCCCATGCAGCCGCAACCCACACTGAGCAAGCTCAGCCAGATCATTCAGGGTTCGCTCTCGCCCTTGCAACAAAAGCTGGCAGAAAAATCCATCGAACTGGAATTACCGGCATGGGAAAAACAGGATGACAGCATTTACACCGATGAACACCTGCTTGAACAGGCGCTTTACAACTTGTTGCTGAATGCCATCGAAGCCGTGCCTAACCACTCCAAGCTGGAAATACATGCCGATCTAAGCCGCGAAACCGTGCGCCTGATGATTGCGGACCGCGGCCCGGGCATGCCGTTCACACCAGACCCCCATGCCATCAGCCCTGGCCCTTCGACCAAGCGCTTTGGGACCGGGCTAGGCATTCCCTTCGCGTTCAAGGTATGTGATTCCTTGCTGGGGCGCATCACCTTCAGCCCGCGCAAAGGGGGAGGCACCTTGATCGAGATCGAGCTGCCCCGCTTCCACCAACCCGCTGTTTCTTAACGCCTGTAAAAAATCTTTTCGATTCACCCATATCGGGCTTGCCTTATAGCGCGTTTTTAACAACAATGGAGACGTGTATATGCCACCCCATACTTATGTTGAACCAACCCGTTCCTGATTTTGAATTACCTTCGACCAGTGGGCAGTTCAAGCTTTCTGAGTTCCTCGGCAAAACCCTCATTGTTTATTTTTACCCCAAGGATGCAACGCCAGGTTGTACTACGCAAGGTATGCAATTCCGCGATCGCTACCCGGAGTTTCAAGCTCTGAACGCAGTGATTGTGGGTATCTCGCGCGACACCCTTAAATCCCACGAAAAATTCAAAGCCAAGTTCGAGTTCCCCTTCGATCTTCTGGCCGACACGGATGAATTGGCGTGTTCTCTGTTCAATGTAATCAAGATGAAAAAGATGTACGGCAAGGAAGTACGCGGCATTGAGCGCAGTACCTTTGTCATCGACAGCTCGGGCAAGCTGGTGCACGAGTGGCGCGGCGTCAAAGTGGAAGGCCATGCGGCTGAAGTACTTGATTTCATTAAATCGCTTTAACGCACACTCAATCTCAACCTGGGGAATATAAGCTCATGGCTAAAAAAAGTGTCACAAGTACCAAACTGTTTGTCCTTGATACGAACGTACTAATGCATGACCCTTCCAGCCTGTTTCGCTTTGAAGAGCATGACATTTACCTGCCCATGGTCACGCTGGAAGAGCTGGACAACAACAAAAAGGGCATGACCGAGGTTGCCCGCAATGCCCGCCAGGCGAGCCGTAACCTGGAAGAGATCGTGGGCACCAGCCTCAACAATCTGGATGATGGCTGTCCGCTGGCGATCAATGGCAACAAACACCTGAGCGGCCGCTTGTTCATGCAGACTTCGGCAGTGAGCATCGACCTGCCTATGCTGGCCGGTAGCAAGGCTGATAACCAGATTCTGGGCGTTGCGCTCGACCTGCAGAAAAAGCAACCTGAACGCCAGGTTATCCTGGTCAGCAAGGACATCAACATCCGCATTAAGGCCCGCGCTATCGGCGTGGCTGCAGAAGACTATTTCAACGACAAAGTACTCGAAGACACCGACCTGCTGTACACCGGCATGCGCGAACTGCCAGCCAATTTCTGGGAAAAGCACAGCAAGGAAATGGAATCGTGGCAGGATGCCGGCCGCATGTTTTACCGCATCACCGGACCGATCTGCAAAAGCCTGCTGGTGAATGAGTTTGTCTATTACGAATACGAGAAACCTTTTCATGCCATCGTCCGCAGCCAGCAAGGCAATACCGCGGTGCTGGAAGTGGTCAAGGATTACACCCAGCACAAAAACAGCATCTGGGGCATTACCGCCCGCAACCGTGAACAGAATTTCGCGCTTAATCTGCTGATGGATCCGGATGTGGATTTCATCACGCTGCTGGGCCAGGCGGGTACTGGCAAAACACTGCTCACCCTGGCTTCTGCCTTGACGCAAACGCTGGACAAGAAAATCTATAGCGAAATCATCATGACTCGCGTAACCGTACCAGTGGGGGAAGACATTGGCTTCCTGCCAGGTACGGAAGAGGAAAAGATGGCACCATGGATGGGCGCTCTGGAGGATAATCTGGATGTACTCAACAAATCCGACGAAGATGCCGGGGAGTGGGGCCGCGCGGCGACACAGGATCTGATACGCACCCGTATCAAGATCAAGTCGCTCAACTTTATGCGCGGACGTACCTTCCTGCACAAATTCCTCATCATTGATGAAGCGCAGAACCTGACCCCGAAACAAATGAAAACACTGATTACCCGTGCCGGCCCCGGGACCAAGGTGGTTTGTCTGGGCAATATTGCCCAGATTGATACGCCTTACCTGACAGAGGGCAGCTCTGGCCTGACCTATGTTGTCGACCGCTTCAAGGGTTGGCAGCATAATGGCCACGTTACCCTGGTACGCGGTGAACGTTCACGCTTGGCAGATTTTGCTGCCGAGGCTCTTTAGCCAGCTCTAAGCTGAAATGGAATTAAAATCGCCCGCGCTTCGGCCGGGCGACACCCTGCGATGAATCTAGGTTTTTATATCATACTGCTGGCGCAGTTTTTGTCTGCATTGGCAGACAATGCTTTGCTGTTTGCCGCTATTGCCCTGTTGCAGCAAATGCAATCCCCTGACTGGCATACGCCACTGCTGCAGGAGTTCTTTGTTATCTCCTATATTGTGCTCGCCCCCTTCGTCGGTTCCATTGCCGATGCTTTCCCCAAAGGGCGAGTGATGTTTATTTCCAATGGCATCAAATTCATAGGCACCATTGCCATGATTTTCGGTTTGCCACCGCTTTATGCCTACGGCATCGTCGGCATAGGCGCAGCGGCTTATTCGCCGGCCAAATATGGCATTCTCACTGAATTTCTCCCCCCCAACATGCTGGTGAAAGCCAACGGCTGGATGGAGGGCTCTACCGTGCTTGCCATCATTCTGGGGGCGATCATCGGCGGTAAACTGGCGAGTATTGATGTACAGATGACGATGTGGATTATTACGGGCCTGTATCTGGCCGCCGCCACATTCAATATGTATATCCCCAAGCTACCTATTGACCACAAGCTGCCCAAACGTAATCCACTGTATATCTTCAAGGATTTCTGGCACTCATTCAAAGTGTTGTGGAAAGACCCCATGGGGCAAGTATCATTGGCCGTCACGACGCTTTTCTGGGGCGCTGGTGCCACGCTACGGCTGGTTGTACTGGCCTGGGCCGCTGTAGCACTGGACTTCGGCCTGGAGCACGCCACCCAGCTTACGGCTATGGTGGCGGTGGGGATTGCTGTGGGGTCGGTATTTGCTGCCAAGTACATCAAGCTTGAAGACTCTATCAAAGTATTGCCAGCCGGCATTCTGATGGGCTTGCTGGTGATGGCGATGGTGCTGATTCATGACTGGCGTGTCGCCAGCGGCCTGCTGTTCTTGATTGGGGCATTGAGTGGATTCTTCGTGGTGCCGCTCAACGCCTTGCTTCAGCATCGGGGACACTTGCTCATCGGCGCAGGTCACTCCATCGCAGTGCAGAATTTCAATGAAAACCTGGGAATACTTGTACTGATCGGCGTGTATGCCCTCATGGTCAAGGCTGAGCTTTCCATTAACCTGATCGTGATTGCCTTCGGCTTATTTGTCAGCCTCAGCATGAGTGGGATCTATCGCCTCTATAAGCTGAAAACATTTTGATGCTTAGCCAATAACCAGCTAACACACCATCAAAAGCCCAATAAAAAAGCCTCAGTTTCCTGAGGCTTTTTTATTGCTAACCGCAATCGTGCATTAATGCAGTTTGACGTGCGGCTCGGTACGACGGGTAATCATACGTGCCAATGTCTGTAAGAACACGGTGAAGAAGCCATGCAGTGCCATCAAATGCATCTTGTAGAGCGACTGATACATAAAGCGCGCAAACATGCCTTCAATGAACAGGCTGGAACCGCCTACGGAGCCCATCAGGTTACCAACGGTCGTGTATTTGCCCAGGTTAACCAGTGAGCCATAGTCGCGGTAGGTGTACTCAGGCAGGGCCGTAGCCTTGCCTGCCACACGCTTCTTGACTGTCTTGACCAGCATGGAAGCCTGCTGGTGAGCAGACTGCGCACGCGGTGGCACATTCTCATCATGCCCAGGCCAAGGACAGGCGGCGCAATCGCCAAAGGCAAACACATCATCATCCAGCGTGGTTTGCAAGGTGCGACGCACCACGAGCTGGTTGATACGGTTGGCCTCGAGCCCATCCAGCTGGCTCAGGAAATCCGGCGCCTTGATACCTGCCGCCCAGACCACCAAAGAAGACGGGATAAAACGCCCGCTATGGGTGTAAATGCCCTTATCGGTCACTTCGGTGACGCGCTCACCCGTGTACACATGCACGCGCAGCTTGCGCAACTCGAGCTCTACCGACTGGGAGAGACGGGGAGGCAAGGCAGGCAGCACGCGATCACTGGCTTCAATCAGCGAGATTTTCACATCGCGATCTGCGTTGATCTTGTCCAGGCCATAGGCCGCCAGTTCGCGTGTGGTGTTATGCAACTCCGCAGCAAGCTCAACGCCGGTAGCACCAGCGCCGACGATGGCGACTTCAAGCTGCCCCGCTTGCAATGGGACATTTTGCGTATGGGCACGCACCAAGGCATTATGCAATCGCCGGTGGAAACGCTCCGCCTGATCCTGGGTATCCAGCGCAATGGAATGCTCTCTTGCGCCAGCGATACCAAAGTCATTCGTCGTACTCCCGATGGCAATGATCAGCGTATCGTACTTGAAGGTGCGGCGCGGGATGATTTCCACGCCATCTTCATCGTAAAAAGGCGCGATATACACTTCCTTTTTAGCACGATCCAGACCGTCCATGCTCCCCAGGCGAAAACGGAAATGATGCCAGTGCGCCTGAGCGAGATATTCCAGCTCATGCTTGTCCGGGTTCATACTGCCTGCTGCGATCTCATGCAGCAGAGGCTTCCAGACGTGCGTACGGGTACGGTCAATCAGCGTGATTTCCGCCTTACCCTTGCGCCCCAGCTTATCTCCCAGGCGAGTAGCAAGCTCCAATCCACCTGCACCACCGCCGACAATGACGACGTGGTGCAAACCCGAACCTGACTCTACTTGCGATTGCATAAATGATGCCTTTCTTATTTGCTATGACTCGTTACCTGTCGCCGTGCCGTGGCTACGTATCCAGGCTATTATTTTTAGCAGTTCGTCCGGGGACAAACCATTTGATGGATCGGTAGGATCCATCAAGCCCTTACCTTTTGCTCCCATACCACCGTTGGTACCATGCCACACGGTTTCAAACATACCCTTATTAGTGGCATCCTTGGCGTAATTATAGTTGGGACCTGTCAGATTGGGGCCAACCTGACCTTGCGCGTCAGCACCGTGACATTGTGTGCATGAATACAGTTGGAAGAGTTTTTTACCCTTGGCGATCGCGTCTTGATTACCGATGTAGGGGTTTTTGCCTGTCGTCATAAATTCTTTGGCTTCAGCCGTATCAAACAACTCGGCTTTGATGGTGAGTGGAGAACCATCTTGAGTAGTAACAAACTTGATCATTTCACCAGATGAGGCTGCGGCTGCCTTATCACCACCGCCTGCGCTATCGCCTGATTTACCACAGCCAGCCAAACTAGCCAGCAAGATAATACCCAGAGTGCTTAGTGTCGTTTTTCGCATTGATACTCTCCTCTAACGTTATTGATTTTACTCCAACAGGTATTGCTACACATAAAAAAAGCGGTCACCGCTTTTAACAATGACCGCTTTTATTTTAATTAGTGCCGAATTTTAGCGATAAGCGCTTATTCGTTACCAGTGAATGTCTTGCTGTGAGTTCTCACCCAGGCAACAATCTTCAACACTTCATCTGGTGTCAGGCCGTTTTCTGGATCGGAAGGATCCATCAAGCCTTTACCCTTGGCACCCATACCGCCGTTAGTACCGTGCCAGATCGTTTCAAACATACCCTTGTTAGTGGCGTTCTTGGCATATTTGAAGTTAGGACCATGCAAGCTTGGGCCTACAGCGCCTTCAGCCTGACCGCCGTGACATGCAGTACATGAATACAATTGGAACAACTTCTGACCGCGTTTTGTTGCAGCTTCATTGCCAATGTAGGGGTTCTTACAGGTATCCAGGAATTGCTTTGCTTCTGGAGTATCAAAGGCATCAGCCTTGATGTCCAGCGGCGAGCCGTCCTGAGTCGCAACCAATTTACATTCGGCGCTAGCTTGCAGTGGAAGAGTCAATCCAACCAGAGCAAGCATAGAAACAAATAACGTCGCCTTAACTACCTTATTGCCTAACATGTCATCTCCTCGTTTGAAAATAGAGCTACAGTTTGATCATGCCAAACCATGACCAACTTGTAATACGTATAACGAACAGGCGTTATGTACGGTTGACCCAAGCAACCTGATAACGCCAATTCATTATTCGAATTTCGGAATTACATCACCGCGCGTTTCGCGTTTCTTTTCAACGCTATCACCGGGAACGACATCCAGATGTGGAATACCAAAATCATCCAGAATCTTCATGATGTCCGCATGCCGACGATCCAGCACTTCCTGAATCATGGCCAGACGTTCCTTGTCTTTCTTGCGCACAGCCACTGAAATATTCCAGTACTCCTTGCCATGCACATTCGTATCTTCATACTCAGGTACTGGCACAACGACCAATGGAACTTTGGACTGTTTGGCATAATACCCACCAATTGGTCCCCAGACAATGGCGATATCAATATCGCCTTTGACCAGATCGTCAATCATGAAACTGGGCGGCAGATTCAAGTCACGTTGAATACGATAAGGACGGGCGTTTTCCATCAGACCTTTATCGTAAATTGGGCGAGATGGCGGGGTTTGACCAACCACACCAATGATGCCTTTACGCAGATCAGGGGAGTCCCAATCCGTGATGTTCAGATTGCTCTCCTTACGTGTAACAAAGACATAGCCCGAACGGTAGTATGGCTTCGAAGTCAGCACCATATCGTTGCCGGCCACGGTCCCCATAATCACATCACATCGGCGCGCATTCAATGTGTTTCTGATGTAGCCCATACGGTCATACCAGAATTGATACGATAATTTTTTGCCCAGATCCTGCGCAATCAACTGGGCAATTTTATTCTCAAAACCTTCTTGTCTTGAGTTTGAATAAGGCAGGTTATCCTGGTCTGCACAAACTTTGAATTCGGTTGGATCATCAATACGGGAAGGTTCACCACCACGACCAACGTTCGGATCGACTTCCAGCGTATTTTCATCTGCAGCAAATGCACTATTTGCCAGAGCAGTGAAAAGTAAAACCAGTGATACTTTTTTGAAATTAATCAGCATTACCTTTGTCCTCGTGTCTGTTAGCGGCCTATTTTATCTTCTTATAATAATAAAAAGCACCCCGCCGGAGCGGGGTGCTTATATGACACACTAACTAACGGTTAGTTCTGTAAATATTTGAATTTCTTCAACTATTACAGGCTGAACACGTTCAGTGCACCGCCGCCAGGAGCAGCGTTGTACTTGGTCAGTTCCTTGTAGCCACCAGCAGCACCCAGTGCGTCGGTGTCATTGGTCATACCAAGGTTCATCGCTACGCCAGCCCAACCGCCGATACCGGACAGTACGCCAACGTATTGCTTACCCTTGTGGCTGTATGTGAAGGCATTGCCGATCACACCAGAACCAACTTGGAACTTCCACAACAGCTTACCAGTTTGTGCATCAACTGCCTTGAAGTCACGTTCCAGTGTACCGTAGAACACCAGGTCAGAAGCAGTAGTCAGAACACCACCCCATGACGAGAACTTCTCTTTGTTGTACCAAACTGCTTTACCCTTCAATGGATCCCAGGCTTCGAAACCGCCCATTACGCCATCTGGACCAGCAAACATGGTCAGAGTAGCGCCAACCCATGGTTGACCAGCAACGTACTTGGACTCAACTGGCTCGTAAGTCATACATACGTGGTTCAATGGGATGTACATCAGACCAGTGCGTGGCGAGTAAGCCATTGGCTGTTGGTCCTTAACACCCAGAGCTGCTGGGCAGATGCCCTTGGCATTGTAATCTTGGTGAGTAGAAGCCTTAGCATCCTTATGAGGAACGCCGGACTTCAAGTCAACGTGGGTAGCCCAGTTGATGAAGGGGTGAGCTTTTTCAGCAACCAGCAGGGTGCCGTCAACAGCGTCAAATGTGTAGTTGAAACCGTTACGGTCAGTGTGGAATGCGTACTTCTTGCCACCCTTTTCGAACAGAACAACTTCGTTGATGCCGTCATAATCCCACTCATCGTGAGGAGTCATTTGATAACCCCACTTAGCGATACCGGTGTCCAGATCGCGAGCGAAAATAGTCATGGACCACTTGTTGTCACCAGGACGTACGTCTGGGTTCCAAACAGATGGGTTACCAGTACCGTAGTACACCAGGTTCAACTTAGGATCATATGGCCACCAGCCCCATACGGAACCGCCGCCGTGTTCCCAGCCGTTTTTAACAGCTTGTGGCTTCAACCAGGTCTTAACGCCCAGGTCTTTTTCAGGGAACTTCAGTTGGTCTTTGGACAGAGCCTTGAAAGAACCGCCTTCTTTGTTACCACCGTTCACGTCTTGGTATACAGACAGAGCGCTGTAGTGTGGGTTAGCGCTGTTGAAATCAGCACCAATCAGCACTTCGCTGTCAGGACCAGTGGAGTAGGCCTTCCATGCCAGGGAGCCGTCTTTCAGGTTGTAAGCAGCGATAAAGCAGCGAACACCGAATTCAGCACCGGAGCAACCGGTCAGAACCTTGTCCTTGATAACGTGAGGAGCGTTGGTGTTAGTAGCACCGACCTTAGGATCAGTGTTCTTAACATCCCAAACCTTGGCGCCAGTCTTAGCGTCAAGAGCAACCAGCATGCCGTCATTTTGTTGCAAGAAGATCTTGCCGTCGCCGAAGCCCAGACCGCGGCTTACGTTATCGCAGCACAGAACAGCTTGTACGGATGGGTCTTGCTTAGGGAAGTACGACCAGATGATCTTTTGGTTGTCGTTCAGGTCCAGAGCGTAAACGTTGTTTGGGAATGCAGTGTGAACGTACATCACACCGTTAATCACCAGTGGGGAGCCTTCGTGACCACGGTTAACACCGGTAGCGAATGTCCAGGCAGCCTTCAGGTTCTTAACGTTACCCTTGTTGATTTGATTCAGGGTGCTGTATGCATTGTTGTTGTGCTGACCGCGTGGGTGTGCCCAGTTGTTTGGGTTGGCCATCGCAGCCTCTTGGTCTGCAGCAGCAGAAGCAACCATAGGAAGAGCCATGCTCATACCGATTGCCACGCCCAGAGCCAATTTAATCTTGCTCATCTCCATTTTAAATCTCCATAGTTGTTACTACTAAGGGTTTAATCAAAGCGCTAACTAGATAACAGCCACCTATTTATTGTTATAGGTTTTTACGGCATATTTAGTTGTTGCTCTCACTCACCTTATAAGTGAGTTGATCCGAATATTAGATCACTCCAAAATGTTTTGCAATACTCTATTTACATTTTATTTACAATTAAGTTTTTCCCTTGTGCAGAATGAGTTTTTCCCTAAATTCCCAAATAATCATCACCAAATAAAACAAAGAGTTACCTTATACCCACATGAATAATTCGCATACTTACAATTTGTTTCCAGAAATTCTCCCGTACCGCAGTGACTGGCTAAATGTATCAGCCAGGCACCAGATCTATTTTGAGGAGTGCGGCAACCCTGCCGGCCCTGCGGTGATATTTCTGCATGGGGGTCCAGGCAGCGGCTGCAATCCGGCGCAGCGCCGATATTTCGACCCGGCGCATTACCGCATTATTCTGCTGGACCAGCGGGGATGCGGGCGCAGCCACCCTCATGGCGGCACGGAAGAGAACACAACGGATCTGCTCGTCAGCGATATCGAGCAGCTGCGCGAACACTTGGGCATTGATCGCTGGCTGGTGTTTGGCGGCTCCTGGGGTAGCACGTTGGCACTGTGTTATGCGATTGCACATCCTGACAAAGTACGCGGTCTGATATTGCGCGGCATCTTTCTCAGCCGACCATCAGAGCTCGATTGGTTTCTGGGCGATGTGAAACACTTTTACCCGGAGGCGTGGCAAAAGCTGCTGGCCTATCTGCCAGAAGAGGATCGTGGCGATGTGCTGCAGGCTTACGGCAAACTTGTCTTTAATGATGATCCCGCCATCAGCGCCCCAGCCGCCACGCGCTGGAATGCGTTTGAAGGCAGCATCATGACGCTGTTGCCCGGCAAGAATGAAGGCTCGGCCAGCAATGAAGTGCAAATTGCACGTGCCAGAGTGCAGATCCACTATATAAAGAATCTGTGCTTTGTCGGCCAGCGGGATTTGCTGCAAGAGGCCAAAGTCCTGGCACACATTCCCACTGTGATTGTGCAAGGCCGCTACGACATGGTGTGCCCGCCGATTAGCGCCTATGAACTGCATGCAGCCATGCCTCATGCAGCGCTGCATATGGTGCCGGATGCCGGGCACTCTGGCATGGAAGCAGGCACGCTCTCGGCATTGGTGGCGGCCACCGAAGAGTTTAAAAAGCTGTAAGCATGACGAGCCAGCTTATACACTTGCGGCTGGCTCGTTATCTAAGGTTTAATGCAGCCAGCATTTCCATCCACGCAACTGGCGCAAGGTTACTTTGGCTATCAAGCTCAATCAGGTAAAAGACATAGGCAATCACCCGGCACTTGCCATGCCGCTCAACGCCTACGCCAGGCGGCGGTATCGCACGCCCTTTTTCATCTTTCGCGAGACCCTGAGCGCCTTCCAGCTGCATAACGGCTTCAGCATTTCGGCATCGTTATCCTTTTATGCCATGTTTGCGCTGATCCCCATGGCGCTGCTGATTTTTTTCATGCTGAGCCATCTGGTGGTGTCATCCAACTACGCCATCGTCAAGCTGGCCATCCTTACCAGCAACCTGGTGCCCAAGTTCAGCCACCGCATCATGATCGAGGTCTATAACGTATCCAAACACCAGGCAGTGTGGGGGGCGTTTGGCATGTTCGCGCTATTCTGGATTGTGACGCCGCTGGCAGGCGCATTGCGCTCGGCCTTTCACACCATAGCCTCCATGGTGGAAGAGCCCTCCTTCATCAAGCGCAAATTCAAGGATGTGATTGGCGTACTTGGCATTCTGCTGCTGTTCTTTATCTTTACCCTCATGGGGCTGGGGCTGGAAAAGGTGATTGATTTTTTCAATCCATCCGCCACGCACACCAAGCTGATTGATAACGTCAGCTCCATTGTCATCTGCACCGTGCTGATCGCCATTTTTTATCGCATCTTTTTCCCGGCACGCATTTCACTTAAAAACATCCTGATCGGCTCAGCCATTACCGGCATCATGTGGATTGCCATGCGCCCAGCCTTCGGCCTTTTTCTTTCGCTGAATCAGTCTTATGACACGGTGTTTGGCGGCATGAAAAACATGTTCATTTCCATCGGCTGGCTGTACTACACGTTTGCTGTATTTCTGCTCGGCACCGAGCTGATCTCCACCCTGCACAAAAAAGACGTGTTATTGCTGCGTGGTTTATTCGGCGAATTGCCCAAGGACAAAGAACACTACCTGCAGGAGCTGATGAACCGCTACGGCAAAATCTACCAGCGCGATGAATATGTCTTCCGCCAGGGCGAGCATGGACTGGATCTTTATTACATCGTCATGGGCAAGGTGCAGCTGATCTTCCCTGGCGGCACCATTCGCGAGATTGGGCCTGGAGACTACTTTGGTGAAATGGCCCTGCTTACCGATAGCCCACGCGTGGCCGATGCCAAGGTAATCACCGACCATGCCGATGTTGTGATTATCAGCGCCGACAACATCGAAACCCTGCTCATGGGTGAGCCCAAGGTCGCCATGCGCTTTCTCAAGCACATGGCGCGCCGCCTGCAGCATAGCAACCACACGCTGTAAGCCTGCGATTTTTCAGTATAAATTCCGGTAAAATGCCGACCTTAACCCGCCAAACCATTTAACCTTGTTTCAAACATGGATTATCATAGCGGGATTACGCAGGAGACCTTTGCAGTGCCCGATATTATTGTTGCCGCCCTATATAAATTTGCCCCGCTGGATGACTACCAAACCATGCAGCCCGGCTTGCTCGATCTATGTAACGCCCAAGGCCTGAAAGGCACATTGCTGCTGGCCGCTGAAGGCATTAACGGCACTGTGGCCGGTAGCCGTGAAGGCATCGATGCCATGCTCGCCTATCTGAAATCAGACCCGCGCCTGGCTGACCTGGAGCACAAAGAATCCTTCGCCGAAGAAATGCCGTTTTACCGCATGAAAGTGCGCCTGAAAAAAGAGATCGTCACCCTCGGCGTGCCTGGCATAGACCCCAATAAAAAAGTCGGCACCTATGTGAAGCCCGAAGACTGGAATGCGCTGATCAGCGACCCGGATGTCATCGTCATCGACACCCGCAACGATTACGAATACGACATCGGCACCTTTAAAAACGCGCTGGATCCGCACACCACCACTTTCCGACAATTCCCCGAGTATGTGAGCAAGAACCTCGACCCCAACAAACACAAAAAGGTCGCCATGTTCTGCACCGGCGGCATACGCTGTGAAAAAGCCAGCGCCTTCATGCTGGAGCAAGGCTTTGAGAACGTCTACCACCTGCAAGGCGGCATTCTCAAATACCTGGAAAACGTGCCCAAGGAAGAAAGCCTGTGGGAAGGCGAATGTTTTGTGTTTGATCAGCGCGTGGCCGTCGGCCATGGCTTGGCATTAAGCGAGTACGACCAGTGCTACGCCTGCCGCCACCCCATCTCGCCCGAAGAAAAAGCATCCCCGCACTACATGGCCGGCGTGTCTTGCCCACACTGCTACGACAAAATCTCAGACGAGAAAAAAGCCCGCATCCTGGAGCGGCAAAAGCAGATAGAGCTGGCAAAAAAACGCGGCGAAGCCCATATCGGCGACGCGGCCAAAACCAAGCTGGAGCAAATCAAAGCCACCAAGCATCACGAAGAATAGCCTCACAAGCTTCACCAATAAAAAAGCGCTGCATAGTCAGCGCTTTTTTATTGGGATGTACTGCACTTTCAAAAAATTGATCTAAGGCGTGGTGACTGGAGGCGCACTGGGATCACTCGTCACGGGTGGCGCACTGCCATCAGGCGAACTGACCGGCGGAGCACTACGAATAGTCGACGTCGCCGGCGCCGTTTTACCGGACACAGGTGGCGCGCTGGTCCCGGTCACGGGAGGCGCACTTGCTGGGGCCTGGTTGGAAGGAGTGGCCGTTGGATTTGCAGGTGAAAAAGTATCCGGCGAGGTAGAGTCTGTCCCGGGCGAACGCTGTGAGCCAGCAGGCGCAAAAGTATCGGGTGAAGAAGGCTCAGTACCCTGACGCGTGCCAGTCCCTGCAGGGGCCACAGTATTAGGCGAAGGAGATGTCGTTGGCGCGGGAGAAGTCGTCGCCCCTGTGCCACCACCGCCGGCTGGCGCCCCTGCCGCACCACCGCCCGCCGCCACGCCACCCGCCTGCAGGCTGGCGCTCCATATCAATATCATTCCAATAGACCATAAGCGAATCAACTTCACGGCGTGCTCCTTAAGGTTTCGTTTCGTAAAAACTAAACCTTGAAGAGGCAGGGAGCCATAAGCTAAACGCTGAAGTGGCTGTCAGAAAGTGTTAGCTCTTCAATAAAATTCGAGCAACACCGTTGGTGGAGAAAAATTCCCCCAGCATCTTCAACCTCTTATTAATTCAAGATGTCTTGTTAGTTGAGATTATGCAATGACGAAATTTTCGTGAAGATTCGCAACAATTTCATAAGACCGAAGACGGGTAGCATGATCGAAAATTTGCGATGTAATCATTAATTCATCCGCCTGAGTTCTGGCAATAAATGCATCGACTTCCTCTTTGACCTTATCTGGGCCACCTATCGCTGAGCATGAGAGTATTTGGCTGAGGAGTGCACGTTCAGCCCCGCCAATTTTCTCCAGGTAGTTATTAATCGGCGGAGGAAGCTTTGAGGGATTTCCTGTGCGCAAGTTAATGAATGCTTGTTGCATTGACGAAGCTAGCAAATTTGCGTTTTGGTCAGTATCCGCTGCGATGACATTAAAGCCGAGCATGACATAGGGTTTGCTTAAGAATTTTGAAGGCTTAAATGTAGCTCTGTAAACCTCAATGGCCTGCATCATTTGTGCTGGAGCAAAATGAGATGCAAATGCGTACGGCAAACCAATCGCTGCGGCGAGTTGGGCACCATAGAGACTTGATCCAAGAATCCATATGGGAATGTTAAGCCCCGTTCCTGGCACAGCCCGAACAGGCCCTCGCGGTTCATCTGAGAAATAATCTATCAGCTCCATGACATCTTCAGGAAAATCGTCTGCGTCAGAGGATAGATTGCGCCTCAGCGCACGTGCCGTCATTTGATCCGATCCTGGTGCCCGTCCGAGCCCAAGATCAATCCGTCCCGGGAATAAAGACTCCAATGTGCCAAACTGTTCCGCGATGACTAATGGTGAGTGGTTAGGTAGCATAATGCCACCCGCCCCCACGCGAATCGAGAAAGTCCCCGCTGCTACGTGGGCAATCAAGATAGAGGTAGCTGCGCTGGCGATACCTGGCATTCCATGATGTTCAGCCAGCCAAAAACGACGAAATCCCCAGCGCTCCGCATGCTGCGCAAGATCCAATGTGGCTTGAAAAGATTCGGCCGCAGTACGGCCTTGTGCAATGGGAGATAGATCCAGTACAGAAAAATGAGACATTCGGCTTCATGTGCGTCGTAAGTGAATGTTTGGACAATGATTATGTTAGAAAGGTCTATTCACGTGAAAGTATCGCTGTGGAACTGCACTCCTCTTAATTGCTTTCAGAATTCCCAATATTGGGTTGGTGGCACACCACCTCAATGTTGTGGCCATCCGGACCAAAGACAAAGGCAGCGTAATAATTCTCGTGATAATGCGGGCGCAAACCCGGCGGCCCATTGTCTTTTCCGCCTGCTGCCATTGCAGCAACATGGAATGCGTCTACCTGACTGCGATTTTCCGCCGTAAAAGCAAGGTGCATGTGAGAGGGTTGCACCTTTGTCTCGGAAAGCCACAGCGAAGGCTTATTATTTCGGCCAATCCCTACGCTGGATGGCCCTTCCATCGCGATTTCACCCCCTAACGGCTTAAGCGCTTTTAGATAGAATGCCGTGCTCTCGGCCAGATTTGTAACACCAATACCGATGTGATCGAACATTGCGACCTCCATATCATGGATAGATATTATGAGCTCCCAGCTCAATTGGATGTTCTGTCATCCAGATAAAACTTTTCCAAATTAAAGAGGATGGTTTTAATTTGTACTGTCGACGCAAAGAAGCCATTTGCGATTTAAATGGCTGACCACCGTTTTGCTAAATCTTGCTTCCTGAAATGTTCAATGACAAAGTCAATGAACACTCTCGTTTTGGCGGGCATCAGTTTTTTCGCGGTAAAGTAAATGGATATCTCACCTCCTTCGCTATACCAGCCCGGCAACACCCTCACCAGGCTACCATCTCGCAAATAGGGCGTAGCGTGCGGCATTGGTACATGAACTATGCCCAAATCCATTAACGCCGCGCGGCAAAGTGCTTCTGGATCATTCAAGATCGCGCGTGGCAATGGCTCTACAGTCACTTGCTCACCCGTCTTCGTTCGGAGGTGCCAAGGCGTTACACGATTAGTAGTCTGAGAAAAGCGCATCAAGGTATCAAATGTATATAAATCCTCAGGGGTCTTGGGCAAGATTTTATTCTTGAGATATCCCGGCGATGCCACGAGGATGAGATGCACTTTCGCCAACTGTCGCATCACAATACCCGGCGAAATCTGAATGCCGCCGCCTATAGCCACATCAAACCCTTCTGCAATCAGGTCTACCTGTCGATTATCAAAACGCCAGTCTGGTTTTATATCCGGATACAACCTTAAGAATTCCCCAAGTAAAGGAAGTATCTGATCACGACCAAATGCCATCGCCATTCCTACTTTAAGCGTGCCCGCTGGCTTGCCTCCTGCATTGCTAGTATTGGCTATCGCGGCCTGGATCGTATCCAACCCTCCAGCCACTTGTTGCAAGAACTGCTCGCCGGCCTCCGTCAGTGTCAATTTTCGGGTGCTACGCTGAAACAATCGGACTCCCATATCCGCCTCAAGTTTCCCCACGTTTTTGCTAACGCCACCCGCCGTCATACTTAACCTTCGGGCGGCCGCTGAAAAGCTACCCAGTTCTGCACTTCGTACAAATGATTCAATGCCACGTAGGGTTTCCATAATGACCTTCTACTTTTGGTATAAAGTCATTCTACTTATACATGACTAGTACGCAAGCAATAACATGCCCATACTGAACTCATCATTCATCACAAGGGAGTTCTCATCATGAATCGTTTTCAACATAAGGCAGTATTAGTGACAGGCGGCAATAGCGGCATCGGCCTTGCAACGGCTCAGGCTTTCAGTAAAGAAGGCGCCCGCGTTGTGATTACAGGAAGAGATCAGAAAACATTGGATGAAGCTAAGAAGTCGCTGGGAGAATCCGCCATTGCATTGCAAAATGATGCAGGCGATCTCGCCGCAGCTAAAGCATTGGCAGAAGTCATTTCTAATGCGAATATCAAACTTGATGCCATTTTTATCAATGCCGGCGTGGCCAAATTCGCATCCCTGGAAGACGCGGATGAAGGCCTGTGGGATATGACATTCAATACCAATATCAAAGGTGCCTATTTCACCATCCAGGCACTACTCCCCTATCTCAATAAAGGCGCGGCCATCATTCTGAATGGATCCATCAATGCCCATATTGGCATGCCTAATTCCAGCATCTATGCTGCCAGCAAGGCCGCATTGATTTCTTTGGCTAAGACCTTATCCGCTGAACTTGTTGGACGTGGCATCCGCATCAATGTAGTGAGTCCAGGGCCAGTGGTAACGCCACTATATGGTAAGTTGGGTATTCCTGCAGAACAGCTGGATGCGGTAGCTTCAAGCATAGAAGCTCAAGTGCCGCTCAAGCGGTTTGGTACACCAGAAGAAGTAGCAAGTGCAGTGACTTATCTTGCCTCTACGGATGCAGCATTTATTGTAGGGACCGAGCTGATTGTAGATGGCGGCATGAGCCAATTGTAAATCCGCAACTTATCTGACCCATCAATATAAATAGTCGATTTCGCGCATTCCCACCTGTTACATATTTTCAAAAGGACATCATCGTGGATCTTAAATTAAATGGAAAACTGGCATTAGTAACTGGCAGTACAGCCGGCATCGGATATGCCATCGCTGCCACTCTGGCACGCGAGGGGGCCAAAGTCATCATTAATGGCAGGACACAGTCAGCTGTTAACAAAGCAATAGCTGAAATCAAAACCAGCACCAATACTGAAGTCCTTGGTTTCGCAGGCGACTTAAGCACAGCAGATGGAGCCGACGCACTATTCAAACAATATCCCAATGTAGAAATCCTGGTGAATAATCTAGGTATCTTCGAACCTAAGCCGTTTGAAGAAATCCCCGATGCCGACTGGATACGATTTTTTGATGTAAATGTATTGAGCGGAATACGGTTATCACGCATGTACCTACCCTCCATGAAACAAGCAGACTGGGGCCGCATTATTTTTATCTCCAGTGAAAGTGCGATCCAGATACCCGCCGAAATGGTGCATTACGGCATGACCAAGACCGCCCAGATTGCCGTAGCAAGAGGCGTGGCTGAAACCGTGGCAGGCACAGGCATTACCGTCAATAGCGTGTTACCGGGGCCAACAAAAACGCGAGGCGTGGTAGATTTTGTGGATGCTCTGGGACAAGACGGACAGACGTTTGAAGAATTCGAAAAAGAGTTCTTTGAAAAAGCGAGACCCACCTCATTAATCAAGCGCTTTGCCAGCCCTGAGGAAGTCGCCTCTCTCGTGGCCTATGTCGCTAGCCCGCTAGCATCTGCAACAACAGGCGCAGCCTTGCGGGTGGAAGGTGGCGTATTGAAGGGGGCGTTTTAACATCCTTTGCAGCACCTTGAAGCCCCTTCACAGTTGATTGTGCAAGAAGGGAAGCCCATCTTGCATGTGCCGCTACCAGTGCTTTCTTTTTTAAAATTCTCACCTGATCACTATCTATGCTTTACGGTGACTAGCTGCATACGCTGGCTCTATTAAAAAAAAGCAAAGTACAAAAGAAAAAGGGGTTACGCTTTCACGTAACCCCTTGTTTATTTTGGTGGGCCTCCTCGGAGTCGAACCGAGCACCAACGGATTATGAGTCAGAAGATAACACATTAAACCATTGATTATAATATGAAATCAATATTATCTAAGGGTAACCAACATTAATTTAATATCAGTAATTTAGCGTAATTGTTATTAACCTAAAAAAACTGAGTGGTGTACTGAATTTGCACTGGCATCCTTTAATGAAACGATACAGTGTACCGGCAGAAATGGACCAAAAGGCATCCAGTCAGCACCCAGCATTTCGTCGTTTAAAGACGGAGACACATTCGCATTTTGCTATCATAGCCTACCGTAGCGCATGAAAAGCATTGTTTGGAGAGGCTTTAGACTGTCCAAAAATAGTGGCGATTCAAATTTCAATGGTAATCCATCGGTTTTTTGTCCTAATGTGAGAGACAACTCAAGAAAGCGAATCAGTGAGCTACTCTAATAACTCACTTCACCGGGGCGTGGTGCGCAAACTCATTGTTTTTATGTTATCCGGGGATTACCGTTCATGACCGCGAACACTTCTATATACTTAGCACGCGGCCTTGGGCTGCTATTCGCCGTAAGTGCAGCAGCAACTCTCTTCATTATGTTCAAAGCGGGGTGCGCCGGGGACACGAAAGGAGGCTCGCTGGGCAACCCGGCTCGTGCAGTAGAGCTTGAGGAATTAGCTCTCTTTCCACTGCTGATCAGTGCAGCCGCGAGTGGTACAGCTATCTGTTTTGGGTCGCAATCCATCTATCGCATTGCACATGGCGCAGGATTTGCAATACTCGTACTGATTTTTCTATGGTTTGTAGGCATGTATATAGAAGCTTGGAGCTTTAAATCATGTTTTTAGTTTTAATTTGGCGTTCGATCTCGCTCTCTTTCATGACTAAACTCTGCGCTCACGTTAAAGGTAAGAACTAATGGGACTACGCCAGTCTTTTCGATTCCAGTTTCAATCCAAAGATGAACTCCTCTCCGTTCTGCGCTCCTTTTCGCACAGCGCAATTGTTACTGAAAACATTGATTTCTTTGTATTCTCGCAATTAGCAGGTAAACCGGAATTTACTTTTGATTGTGAGTTAGTTCCTGAAGGCCTTAAATGCGACAGGTCTGGAAGCTACTTTGAGTTTTTAGGCATATTCATTGAAGTGATTACTGGGGAATTCGGCCAAGTCGAAATTGAAGATTTATGACAGCGATTTTTTAACAATCGAAATGCTCATATAGCCAAAGAAATGAAAACAAAATCTTAGCCGTCCTTACACTCCTGGTTTCGCTTGCTTCGCTATGTTCAAGCGGAGGGTTTTCTTCATTACTATTTGGAATTAGAGTCTCGTTGCCATCAGATGAGTTTATTGGAACAATTCTAATGACAATTGACGGTGTAATTCTTACAATAATATTTATAACTCCATTGTAAATTCAATTTGATAAATGACTTAAGGATGCTTTTATAAGGATGAATGTTAGAAAAATTTTAATTTTTAGTGGAGTAGTTTTGGTTACCTTAAGTGTGATTGCTAAACTTATTAATGGTGTTCACGCTAGCAGCGGTTTGGAAAATTGTGTGGAAACTTGCACCAAAAAAGGTAAGTTCTATGAATATACTCCGCCAGAACTAGGGTTTAGAAATAAGCAAATAAAACCTGAATATTGTAGGTGCTTCTAACCTGCCACTCTTCGTTGAGCAACCCCTATTTCCATCCAATAAAGCCAATAGCGTGAACAATTAGCACTCACTTAACACTTGTTTATCATTAATTTAACAGTTTTTTAGCACTTCAACTTCCATGCATCTTCCTCCATGATGGGACTGCAAGAGATTCGAGTAACTTTAGGCAACATTGCTATCGATTACTTAAAGTGGCAACAATGACAATTTATTTTAAATTATTTTTGTATGTAACTTTTATATTAATCAACGTATTCACCTTCGCCTTTTATTATTATTGATGGATGATTTCGTCATATTTTGAAGTGCTTATTTGTTTATTAATTATTTCTATAATAGTTGGGATACATATTTTATTTATACCTGGGTCGCGTTCCACTATAATATGGTTTGTTTTTATTAATTTGGCTTTGGGACAATGGTGGTTCTAGGAAAAAATAACGACTTTTTTATTATGGAATATATATGCCCCAGCGCCCTAGTCATAGGAGGTGCCATTCTTACCGCTCCCTTTGCAAAATGAGTCAACTATGAACTACTCTCAAAGTTTGAAAAAAATCCAATTGGGTGATTTTGTCAGAATAGATTTCGATACTGTTGGTATTGTTGTTTGCGACTTTGATTCGTGGAAGTGCCTTGAGGGATATGACTATTGGCTTATTAAAGATGAGCTGGTTGGGGGTGGCTATTTAACCGGAGTAATGATTAAAACCGAAGAGCTTGGTTTTTTGCATTGTGCAGATGGAGCTGTAAACATACAGCCGCAGTAAGAAGCAAGTCGAGAAGGCATTTATGATCTTCAAAGTATTAAGCAAGCCAGTCTCAGAAAGCTGTTATATCAGGCTGAAGAATGGTGGTAGTTGAGAATGAGGTCTCAAGGCGCTGCAACGAGAGTACTTGATGGACTATAAAAAAGATAAGCATTGCTGTCAGAATATGAGCGTTCATTTAGCTAGAGGAGAATTATCGATTCGATATACCCCTAAGTTCCGTGAGTATGGAATTCTTTACAAAAATGAAAACAGTATTCAGCAAATAAGTTTCTGTCCATGGTGCGGGACCAAATTACCTTCGACATTGAGGGAGTTATGGTTTGAGCAATTAGATGAATTGGGGATTGAGCCAGAAGATGATATTCCAGATGAATATAACAGTGATGAATGGTGGAAAAGAATGGCTGGACTTTAAATATTATAAGGGACCGCCTACTTGGTTTACCGATGCCTCCGGATGCTACCTTCATTGGCTCCACCTCTTTGGCCAACGATTCCTGCCAATGTGGTGACACCATGAGTCAAGATAAAAAAGTACAAGGTCATCTCTACACAGTAGAACTGAGATTCTCAGGTGATCAATTGGAGCCATCTGAAATCTCAGCTCGATTGAATTTACGGCCGAGTAAGGCATTTAGCCAATTGCAAAACCAGTCAACTATAAGCAAACGCCTCCCATATTGGGGATACAACGGACAAGGAGAGGGTGGATTCAAGCCGGAGTGGGAGTCTTTGGAAGATGGCTTGGATTTCCTTCTTAAAAGTTTGAGATCCAGAAAAACTGAAGTTATTACTCTTGCCCATGAGTTTGATGGGCTATGGTGGTGCGGTCATTTCCAAGCCAGCTTTAACGGCGGTCCTACTCTATCTCCGAAATTATTAACTGAAATAGGCAGCTATGGAATGCCTTTGAGCATCGATAATTATTTCGCTGAAGAATAACCAAGACGCACTACAGTTGTTCCTCTTGGATATCGGTTGGTCACGGCGAAAAAATCTTTTGGACACTGTTTGTAGTCTGCTGCACCCTCCTCTGGACACGAGCACTCATTTCTTCAACACCGCAGCCTGGGCCACAAGGTCAACGATTTTCCACCCTTGAGCCATGGCAGGCCCTATCAGCGCCGCTGCTTCGGATTTGCGCAACGCCAGGCCAAGCAATTCCCGCGGTCGAGTTACACCCACGAAAACATTTGTCGCGGCGGTGAGCCCCACCCCCGTAAATGGCTGGTCAGTAACGCCGAATGCGCGGGGAAGCACCGTGGTAAGATCGATGCACTGCTCGTCTGCGCTGCTGCCTTTCCATATCTCGCTCTCGACAACGAGAATCCCGTCCACGCTCTTTCCCTTGACCGAGTGGATCGATCCCAGCCGCAGTGTGAGTTCGTCGAACCGCACCTGTTTCGTGGAGCGGCGTTCAGGGTCGGTAAGGTCGGCCTTTTGCTCGGAGACGAATCCGCAAAATCCGGCGACATCACCCTCGGCGCCATCAGGATGCGGGGCGAAGAGGGGCAGCAACTGTTCCATAAACACCTGCCATGCTCCCTGATCCCAGACGGCATCGCCGGCAAGTACATGGTCCCGCAAAAGTCGGCGAACAGCGCGCGGCAACGCGAGGTCGCGATGCGATAGCGCCGCCCACACATTGTGCGCAGTAATCGGACGATCATTCGCCGCCCTCCACCCATAGGCGCGCGCCAAACCGGAAATGCCGACTGCGAGCATCTCGCTGACCTCAGCAGGAGGGCGCGATGAGGCATGGTGTACCGCAGCCTTCTGAAGCTGCCGGCAAAGGAGGTTGGCCTTCTCGCGAGAACCAGCTTCGCTGCGATACGCCGGATGATAGTCGACGAGACTCTTAGGCTTCCACGCCCCCTTCTTGCCGGGAAGATTGTGACGCGATGCGACCGCCCAGACGTCGCGCCTGCTGCAATCGTCGCCCCACAGCGCGCGCGCTTCATCTGCGAAGGCTCCGAGAACCCCACCGATTGTATCCTCGTCGAACAGGAATATCACTCGCGACGCCGGCCGTATGCCCAAGCCCACAATCGTCTGAGCCTGGCGCGCGGTGAGTCGGCTTGCAAAACCGGCGATCTCCCCACCGAACCTACGGCTGGTATCCAGAGGGATGCAGCCGGGGCCTGGCATCCAATAGGCCGGGGATGCTCCATAGTCCTCGTAGAGCGTTTGATTGCTGTCCCCGAGGCGTTGGAACGCTGTCCCGTCCTGCTTGAAGACATGCTCCAGCAGTCGGAGCTGCTCGCCATGAGTATCCTGCGCCTCATCAAGAATGACGAGCGGGAATCGATCACGCAGCCGCTCAGCAAGAGCCGGGTTTTCAAGGATCGCACGCCACGCGAGCGCGGTCATATCGGGGTAGCGATAGAGTCCGCTCCGGACCATCGAGGCTTTTAGGGACTCGAGGGCCTTCCCGCAATCGGTGTGGGAGCCCCATTGTCCTTTGCGACACCGCACTGCGAGGGCCTTGGGCTCTGCACGTATGTCAGTAAACTCCGGATCCAAATCGAGGAACGCAATCCACTCTTCGAGCCTCCGCTTCAGTTTGAGCTTCTTGTTCTTGGCAAGGTTGTCGAGGACGCCCCAACCCGGATATCGGCGCAACGCCTCCGCCGCGAAGGCGTCGTCATCAATCTGACGCACGCTCCAGCCCATGCCACGGAGGTAAGGCAATGCAAGGTACTGGTTTATAAAAGCCGTGACCGTGCCGGTAAAATGGGGATAGGTGATCAGCCGTGCCGCGGTCGGGTGGCGGGCGATTAGGTCTTGGACCTCCGTCCGTGCGGCATTGGTATGCGAGATCACGCAGACGCCTCGCCTGCGGGTCAACCAGTTGCGCGAAAGCAACGCGAGCTTCGCCGCCAACAGCGTCGTCTTACCATTGCCGGGCGCCGCCTGAACATCGCATGAGATGGCTTTTGCCAAGAAGTCGGTCTGGCTCGGATCGGTGAAATCGCAACCGCCCAGCTCATCGCCAAGTTCGGCAAGCAGTTCGGGCGTTAGCGGCAGGATCTCGAACATGAAGCTACACCTCCCCCTCCGCCGCGCCGTCTATCTTGGCAACGATTTCTTCGCCTTCGACATCCGGCTCGGGAGCGATGGCCGGTGTCCCGGGGACATAGCCCCCCGTGACGTAGTGGATCGCGCGTACAAGGTAGGGCGGGAGCCGATTGCCCATCTGCTCCGCCGTATCGTCGCGCTTACGCAATATTGCAGCGAGTTGCTCGGCGACCTCTGCCTTGGAGGCCTCTTTGTCGTATATAGGCTGGTAGATTTTGACTGCGATATCGGTCGCTGAGAGCCCAGCCGCTTTCCAGCCCGCGTAGGTTTCGCTGGCCATCTTCCCGATTTTCGCCAGCCACTCAGGCTTGCGACTGCTGGTCTTGGCAAGTTGGACGGCCTGGTGAACGCTCTCGGCAAGCTCAGGTCGGAGCGCGAGATCGAACTCAAGTGTCCAGCTATCGGCGATAAAAGCGTCGACGGGATCTCCGACGTCGCGCCGCAGCGTCTTCAGCTTCGCTGCAATCTCGTCTGGCGTCAACTCGTTCTCGGTCTTGCGCTCCCCGACAAGGCCTTTCGCCTCAGACGGAGGGATGTCCCTGTCGGGGATCAACGCCACTGGCACCGGGATCACGTCCCCGGCCATACGCTGCAGAATCCGGCTATAGCGGAATAAGCCGCGGTGACCGACATTGATGATCGACACACCGTGGCGGCTGAGCGGACGGCCAAGCTTCTCGGCGATTGCCGGCAATAACAGATGCTCGCCGTCACCTTCAACGACAATCAGTGCACGGGCGAAGAACAGGTTGGCCTTAGTGGCATCGAGGAATCGACGAAGGAACTCATAGTCGTCCACCTCGAGTCGGGTATGGGCAGCTCCCAGCGGGAAGGCGCGGTGACCGACGATCATCGTCATGGTCTCAAGCTCAGCGCCGGCCGCAAGCTGAGGGCTATGGGTGGTCAGTAGCACCTGGACCTGCTGATGGACCTCGCCCTTGTCGGGGTCGGGCTTGGCGGCACGGGCCGCGAGCACTTCCATGAAGAGCGTCTGGTGCTGCGGATGCAGATGCGCCTCGGGCTCCTCGATCAGCAAAAATGGCACCTGATCGGGATGGGATTGGAGTAACAACAGCTCCGCGGCCATGAATAGCAGGTTGTTGTAGCCCAGACCGCGCTGGACACGCTCGGTGCCCGCCTTGGCATTCAGGTAGAGTTCGAACCGTTCAAGAATCTGATCGAACGAACCGCCAGCGCCCAGGTCCAGCGTTGCAACGAGACGATCGTCCACGAATGACAGCTTGTCGAGGAAATCGGTGTTGACGCTGCTGGCGATGCCGCCAACCGCAGCGTTGTTTCGGACCGCCACATCAGCCGCAGTGAGCGTGTCATGGAGCGTTGCATCCCCGCCTTGCGCGGCGGGTTTGCTTTGCAGTCCCATCGTAGGCATCGCACCGAGAATCCGCGACAGCCGAGAACGGCGCCCTGCTCGCATCTCGCGCTCGGCGTCTCGCAGAGGCTTGAGATAGGTGGCCTTCAGATACTCGCGCAGTTCTCCATCGAGCGGCAAGCCTTCGCCTTCGGCGCCGGCGCGGTGCTGGCTGGATATGATGCTGCCACCGCCAGGAGAAACGCGCCGAGCACCCCGCATACAGACGTGGAGACGGAGCTTTCCCTTTTCGTTGGCGCACCATTCAAGGAACCGAGCCTCTTCATCTGCGCTGAGATCGTCGAAGGTGCAGCGAACGATGAAGTCGCACCCCCGTGCGCCATCGGCGTCGACGTGAAAATCTTGCTCGTCCGGGCGGATATAGTCGTCGCCACGGGTCCACAGTACGTAGCGAGCCGCATCGATAATCGCACTCTTTCCGGCGTCGTTCGGTCCCACGAGAATATTGAGACCAGGCGAGAGCTTAAGCTGCAAAGGTGCGGCCGTATCGAAACAACGGAAGCCGCTCGCATAAATTTCGGAAATGTACACCGTCGTCTCCCCGCTTTTTTTTCCTGCCGCTCTGTTGGCTCGCCCTGCGCTGGCCCAGCGCTTTTTCTAGCTCCGTGTCTGCGGCAGTGGCCCCAGCCGCACTGTTCGCGAGTAGATTGATAACCAATTAAACAATTGATTATTATTAATAATTAACACTATCAACCGTTGCCAATATTAATTTAATATCAGAAATTTAGCGTAATTTTTATTACACTAAAAAAACTAAGCACTGTACAGCGTTTGTAGCCTTTAAGATAAACCATAGTAAAACTAAAGTGCGCCAGATCAAAGTTATAGCTTAGTTAAACTCGACCGGCCTTATACCAATGCTGACTCCTCTTTACGATCCCAATCATGAAGATATGATTAGTCTCAATCTGTAGTCGAAATAATTCTGCGAGCGATGATTTCTAAAATTTCCTCAATAACTTCATTTTTTATATTGTGGCGTGAGTGCGCGCGAGGAATTACACATCGTTGTACTTCATCAATACTAACCTTGGAAGCGAATCCTTGAATTTTCTTTCCTGCGATAAATGCAGCTTCTTTGCCCATATCCTCTGCGACCTTTATACAATCGCCACAAGCAAGTGTATCAACTCGGCACCGCGGCGCCGCAGTATTAAACAAAAATCTTTTCCCCACAGGAAACGACCATTCCCCATCTTTGTTTTTTCGCACCAATTCTCGTTTTTTTCTTTGGCATCCCGGACATTTCCATTCCTCATTAAGTTCAGCCCAGAAACGAGGATTCCCGACAACTCCTGCATGCTCAATCTCATTCTTATGGGGAGTTTCTTTAATAGCAGGGTATTGAGTATGCCTCCAAGCTGAGATTGATCTACTAGGTATGATTTTGCGCGGCCCTTTCAATTCTTGCTGAACTCCATAAGCCCCCCACCTGAAAATGATATCCGAAGCTGTCCGAGAAACGCTTTCTGAGGTGCTCCCCCATCCCCCAGGTTGAAACCAATGCTCATTATTTGCAGCGATTTGCGCTATACGATCAGCTATTCTTAATCTAAGCTCAAATGTACGCTCACGTTCTCTCCATAATGCTTTCGCAGCTTCCCTGTCGATGTTATGTGATCGGTTAGATACCGGTTTGATAATTTGGCGAAGCTCTTGCGGGGAAAATGAAAAGTCACTATGGGCCTTCGCCACTTTTTTCGCGATAGTGTCAGCATTATTACAATCAACACACACAATTGTGTTCTCAAAAGAAGCAATCATCATTGATGAACGTTTTGCGAACCCCTCGGCTTGCTCGTCAGCAATCACGTCTTCTCGATTGATTGAAATTTCTCGAAATCTACGCTTTAACACATCCCTCATATGATCGTGATGCTCTACCAAGTGGCACATAATCTCTCCATTGGCATTCAATCTTGCAATTTCTAATTTAGATCGACCGCACGCAGGGCATTCCCATTTGGTGGGCGTTTCTACCCACCATGAATTCATATCAAATTGTGCAGTTCCTAGTCGATTAGCTATAGATCTTGAAACAGGTGACATTACGCCATCAAGTAGAGAAACGGTGCCATCTTTAATAGCCTTAATTAATGCCGCTTGCCTCTCTTTGAGATTGTCTGACTCATTAATTTCGCTATTCATAGAATCTTCATTATGCAAGAAAGTGAGTTAATACTTAAAATTTCCCGAAATACGGAATTGGTTCCCCGTGAGCTTCTTTCATACGATTTTTGACATTATCTTCTCTCATCTGCAGTCATAGCTACACCCTCACTCATAACCGCAAGATTGCACTTTCATGATGACATATCATAAATACCGGCGATAGCCTATCCTGCACTAGGAAGGAATGCTTTAAATGCGTTGATAATATCAACACTTTTGAAGTCCTGCGCCAGCCTCTGGCGCAGATATTTGCAAGCAGCAAGAATATCCTGCATTGCCCTGCAATGACTCAGGAACCAGCGCCACTTTTGCTAATAAGTACTTAACGATCACAATACCTATACATCGCGCCTAGGTGCCATCTCAGTTGGAGAGGTTAATATGAAATGTCCTATTTGTGGTCAAGCAGAGCTTGCTAGTGATACTAGAGATACCCCTTATATCTATAAGGGGCAAAAGAATACCATCCAGAATGTTACGGGGGGATTCTGCCCAGCATGCAATGAATCCGTTCTTAATGCAGACGAATCGCGTCGAGTTATGGACTTGATGCTGGATCTCAATAAAGAGGTCAATTCTTCGCTTGTATCCATTTCAGGAGCTCTTGAACCGACTGCTTAGCCTCCGCCTCCTGAAGTAAGGAGCCAATTCTGATTCTCTGGCTCCCATAATCAAAGCGACTGAGCCGATCCCGGGTCCATAAAGGGGCAGCAAACCTCGTTGACTATTCCCTTTCAAATGTTACTTTGTAAATTGGTTTTGGGCTTTGCCAGAAAAACAACTTTAAATCTTCTTGCTTTGATATCTCAAATACTGAAAAAGTGTATCGCCCAACCTTACCCTCTAAATAGTTCTTTGTTATCAAATTTAATATTTTCTCTAACGTCCTATTATTTGTTACCCCATACAACTTGACATCTATTCCATTAGTAGCCGGACTGCAAAAAAAATACTGTCGACTCGCACATTCATTCTTTGAGGAACATAATTTATCTTTAATTAATATTGAATAAATATTATCACTCAATAAGAGTCTCTGACTTTCGAATGTTCTATCCTCTCCTGCTAAAGACGAAAAACTCAAAAAGAACAACACCAATGACAAGAATATTTTTCTCATATATTTCCTTTAGCAATAGAACCTGAGCCGAATGAACATCGATTAAACAGCCCTTCTGAAATGAAAATTTTTGATATGGGTTTAGATGAGTGATTTCATCACACCAGAAAGCAAATCAGCAAGCTTGAATGCTTGCTGTGTGTCGGCGTAATGACGATATTGCTGCTTTTTAAATTACTCAAATCAGCTCAACTCCCACCAGTGGGCTATCGAGCTCATCCCAGCCAGATAAATCGGGCTCGGGAAACTGGCGATCACAGCGTGCCAGCAAATCTCCCAGCGTAGGACGCTTTTTGAGCTGCGCCTGCGTAATAACAAGCTTGTCTTCTGCCTGGAAAATTTGGCCAGGTGCACCCACCTCAGTATCCAATTGGTGGATTAATGCTGCCGGCAAAGCGTTGATCAATTTCTTAACTTCAAGTTTTTGAATTCTTGTTTTCTTTGACATGATGGATCTGCGCCGATTGGGCAATAATAGCTCGCTGCATAATTGCAACTCTAGTTAAAGCTCGTTTAGTAACCTCTTCATATATACCTTCCTTTTTCAGGAAAGCATCAAAACTGCTGCCCCGATGGGGGTTATTTGAGCCGGCCATTGATAGTCACCCCTTCTTCAGTATTTCTATAATGCGAAGCAATAATTTCTGATGCTCTACGGGCTCTTGCTGAGCATTCCAGACTTCACGGACATCTACGCCTAAAGCTTCTGCAACCGTTAGAGCGCCTTTAGCTTGGAATAATATCAGTAACCCTTCGGTAAGCGCTCCGAGCTCCCCTTCCTCCTCTAATACATCAAGGTATGCCTTAAAGTCCTCTTTGTCAGTGATATATTCTGCAGGGTTAACATCTCTAAGAGATGCTACATCGATTTTTTCGGTCATACACCCATCCTTAAAAAATGCTTTGTGAAAAGCGTTGATATTATCAACGCCTTGAGAGAGGTTATTGGTAAGGCCGCAGGATGACCTCGCATGCACTGGATTTCAAGAATTGCCAATGCTTACGCCTTTCACCGAATAGTATTGCTATTACCAGAAAAAGCATGCCGTTCAGCAAAAGGCCCGTTGTTACCCCGAAGAATGATGGGGTATTCATGTTTACGGCTAATACAACCACAGACAAGCCTAAAATAGCCGAAGAATAGGCCGTATCGTTAAATCCGCATATTCTTTTAGTGTTTCTATGCCAGCGCAATACTCCAGCAAGACCGCCTCTCCGATATACCCAAAAATGAGTCACGAGGATCCATAAGGCACATGACAAAACCAAAGCGGTCGTCACCCAGTTCAGGCAGTAATCGAGAAAAATTCCAAATTCTTGTATCGCTTGCAACATGTCGCACTCCTCACTTTTTCATGATGTCATCACGTCGTTTAGCCATCGCTTTAATGCGTTCAACATTGGATTGGCTCGACGTCATAGGTTTGGCTTCTCCTCCAGAGGATGGCCCCCACCCATTTTGCATATTCATGGCTGCCTTCTGCCTATATGCTGGATTGAGCGCTGTATTACCCCTCGCAATATGAGATGCACGACTCGCATACTCTTGCTGACCAGTGACGGCATTTGTTCGAGAAGACTGCCCGTTGAGGTATCTCATTGCAGAAGTAGCGGGATAACCTGCCATTCGAGCTGCAGCCATGATGGGATTGCTTACGGCTAGCGCCACACCTCCCGCCAACTCGGATGCAAGTGACCCTGCGCTCCAAATTAATAAGCCACATACAATCACAGCAATGAGCAATTCCCAGGCAAAGGCTAAAGGTTGCGCTGCGTCCGTGTAACCTGCCGCGACCCCGCTGAAGATATCTAAAGCAAAGCCCAGGACCATGGAAATAACGAGGATGTAGACAATTCTATTAAGGACCGTCGTTATAAATGCATCGAAAATTTTGCGCGTAGCTGGAAACATGGCGCAAGCAATGGCGATCTGTCCAAAGGCTAGTGCAATAGCAAGACTTGCTTTTGCAATCATGATTGATCCGGCCGCCATGGTGGTCAGGACAACTGTTCCGCCATAGATGATCAAAGAACCTACGGCCCATCCATAGAAGGATTCGAACCCGGTGATCGAGGTTTCATGGGAAAACTCCGTTGCCAAATCCAACCCTCTTTGCAATGCCGCATCAGCCGCTTTATATGGGGTGGTTTCAAGCCCGGAGACCGCACTTAAAAGTGCATTTTGAAGCGCGTCAAAATCGTTCAGGATTTCGACCTGGTATATCGATGAGCCAAAAGCAATGGCTGCAAGAAAAGTGATTGCGCCACATCGCTCGACAACATTGATAAATGGCGCCTGCAGCCTTCCCGAGATGGTCTGAAAGCCCATGATGGTGAGCCAGACCAGAATGCCACTTGAAACATATGGAAAAATGGCCAGCGCTAATGCGGCCGAATGCTGACTTGCATAATGCTGGGTTGCACTTTCAAGTGTTGCCCCAAGCACTTCAAAAATATTAGTCATAATCGCTCCTATACCAAAAAGGTATTTACTTGCCTGGTTGCCGAATGGTGAAGTCAAAGTGCGTTCCCACAGGTCTCATCGCGTCTAGCTGGGGAATGAAGTGCAACTCTTCAGCAGACAGAACCTTGCAAGCAACTCGCCGAGACACGCCTTTGGGTGAGGCACATGCCATGATTCTTTTCTCAGTGACATTCAGCTGACTACAAGCGGCCATCTGTTTATTTCCATCCTTGCCAAATGCACATTCAGCGATCTTATCCACATCCACCTGATCGACTAGGGGCTCCTTACCGCAGGCGCCCAACATCAGCACAGCCACGGTGACAATGTATAAATTCACTTTCATTTCGTACTCCCAGCTCGAATTTTGGGATGCAACATCACGGTCAGCTGATCTACCCCTGGAACCATCTTCAGAAACTCAACAAAGGATTCATCTTTGAATAAAGCAGGTCCGGATGAATCACCATCCATCACATAAACGGACCGTTTTTTATTTTTTGCGACAAGCATCACTCCCTCACGGGTTTGTCGGCCAATCAATTCCATTCCGCATGGCACGCCACGCTTCATCAAATCATTGATAGTTATTACTCTCATCTGTCCACTCCCTTATCTTTTTTCTTCTGGTTGATCTGCGCTCGTAATTGCTGCTCCAAGCGCTCGCCTATGCTCTCGGCTGGAGGCAGGGCCTCGACAAATGCCTTTACGTCTGAAGACAGCTGGCCTTCTCCTTGGCCCTGCAGGGCATGGCCAATAGCGTTCCAGCTAGCCACCACGAATTGCCGTGCGCGTAGAATTTGAGGCCGAAGCGGATTAGAGAAAGGGCTGCCATTCCCATTCCGGATGAATGCAGTGGCAGCCTGTGTCAAAGCTTCGCGATGGTGAGACTTGAAACCTCTTTTTTCGAGATGCACCACCGCCTGTTTTCTGGGGCGTTTGGTTACACCTCTCACAGGACGCCTGGTTGCGTTCGCCTCAATGCCATTTGCGCGAAGTCTATCAGCGAATATCTCTCTCCATCGCTGAAGATCAGCTTTGCGTGGATTAAGCCTTACACCATCTTTACCCATTGCTTTAACGCATAAATGCACGTGAGGGTGCTTTTCATCATCATGCGTAGCAAATACATAACTGTAATTTAACCTAAATTCCTGATGAGCAAACTCTCGTGCAGCTACAGTTACGGCTGCTCGATCCGTACCAGGTGGCATGGAGAGAATAACGTTGAAAGCCTGCTTGGAAGTATCTTCGACGATCGGATAGCCGCCATAGCGCCACTGGTCCTGCAGGTCTTTTAACTCATCCTTGCCGCCCCAAATAGCGCCGTCTTCCGATTCAAGCTTGAGTTGCCCATTACGCGAGATATACTCAAGATGCGCTTTGATATGTGCCATACCTTTCGGCCCTCCACTTATCTTCACCATTACCTCGGGGAATCTCCTGGCTGTGAAGCTAAGCTTTCTCTGGATGTAATGGACGTCCCTCTTGACGGGCTGATGCTTGGGCAACCGAAAAACGCCTGTCATGGTCCTCCGTGGCATTTGTTTTATCGGCCTCACAGTCTCATAGAAGAGACGGTCACCAATTTCTTTAAGCACGCCATCAATCACTACTGGATGATCAATACTGGCCATGTTATTTAACCTTCCAGCGTTGCAAATTAGCCTGGATAAGCATGGCAACAGAACGTGTATGGTCCTTGATATGGCTGCTGATATCACTCATCAGGTCAACCCTAGCAAGGTCAGTCTCCAAGGGATTGCGATTTATTGCCCGAGCAATTTGATTGAGGTTAGAACCAATTTTCATTAGCTGGGCAGTTGATTCCGTTACTGCATCTAGCTCATATTGGTGAAACTGTGGGGCTTGCGTCAGGTGGCTCCTCAATAAGTTAGCCACGTACCGATTAACGTTGGCACCCGTTACGTCAGCCAATACCTTGGTCGCTTCATATTCGCTGGCACTCAACCTCAGTTCCAGCCGGACTCTAAAGGTATCTGGAGTATTCACGATTTCTTGAAAATTTTGTGGGCGGATATTTTTACTGAGAAGATAAACAACGACATCTTTCACTGCTGTTGAGGATCGTACATTTTGAGATTTGCAGTGGGCATCCCACTGCGAGCGTAAGGCGTTTCCCAAATAAACCGATAGCACTGGAGAGGTCATTTTGCGTCCCTCCTTAGCGCGGCCCTCATGGCTTCCCGCTCCTCACGCCTCGGCTCATACCGCGCTTCGGTAGAAGGTTTCTTCTTGAGGTTTTGTTTTGATTGTGCCTGCTCGGCTATCCGCTGCTCACGCTTTGATTGCACTTCTAAAGCGAGGTTTGGAGTAAATTTTCCTTGATGATAACTATTCAGCAGTCCTTTTAAGACCGAAATCGGCGTTACCTTAATACGTTTTCTAAGCGCTATGCCAGACAGCTCATCCAGCAACAGCTGAGCAAGCTCTAAATCAAGACCATTCAGCATGAGTAGAGCTTGCGATCGGATAGCCTCTGGAAAACTATAAAAAAATTCGAGCTCAGAAAGGGAGGTGGGTTTGGTAGCTTGTTGTAGTGGTAGTTTAATAAACTCTGTATTGAGTGGATTTGTTATATCTATATCGGGGCTTTTTTCATCGATGGATGAGCCATCGATGGCTTTTCCATCCATGGCCTCCCCCCCGGTGGATTTATGATCTTCCTGGAAGCTTTCACCCTCATTCGGTTCATTAGCTTTTAAAGCGGAAGTCGGAAATACCGTGAAATTCCAATCCCATGTCCCGTTCAAGTTTCGAGATTGGCTGCGCTTGATATATCCAGCGTCTATTAGCTCTTTGAAAAGGCGCTTTCTTAAATCAGGCCCTACGTGAAGAATTTCTCTTTCAAGCGGCCCGATCCGAATTTCCCAATCATTGGGCAGAGATAACATTCTTACCAACCCGCCTAGAGCGCTAAGAGACAGCCTGGAGTCTTGCAATGTCTCGCGAGCCAATAACTCAAACCCTGAGTCAAATTTGGCCAACTTCACGATACTCATGATTGGCCCCTTAAGCTTGTGTGCAATTTCTCTTTTTTAACGGCTCGATTAACTGGAAAAATCGTTATCACAGTCATGTTCAAGCCCCCTCTTGAGAAAGCTGATTAATAACTTGAGCGATTGCTTCCGTGCGAAAGTAACAACGGCGGCCCATCTTGAATCTGGCTTTCCGCAATAGCCTTGAAGTCTCGTTATCTCGTGAGAGGCTCACACGAAGGCCATTAATGGACCGATTAAAACACTCAGCCAAATCAGGAAGGGTCATCAATGGCCCATAGGTGCTGATGAGTAACGACTCAGTAGTTGTCTGAGATTGCATATGAAATCCTTACTTAATCTATAGCGCTAGCGCGCACGTGAATACGTTCCCCTTGAGGGGTGCGAAATGTCGATTAATTAAGGATTTTTAAGAGCGGAATGCGAGTGGAGCAGCTGGTACAGGCTGTGCCACAGAGAAAATCAGATTCAAATTCACTTCTGGAAGCGAATTTAACAGAGCTGAAATTTGCGAGAAAATTTGGAGGCAGAGCTTGAATAGATATGAAGCGAATGACTTCGCCTCAGTTATAGCCTTTGCTATGGAGGTATAAGCATGGGCTGCCTCATGGTTGGCCTGACTAAAGGCACCACAGAGCCCAATTACCACACCATAAATAGCCACAGCCGATTCTGGCGATACCAAGCCAAAGAATAACAAACAAAAAAACAACACGGTCGACATAGCGTATAGCACTTGCATCAATGGGACTTGGTGCCCCAAAGCTGCCTTAGCATACCTATTTGCTTGACGTGTATTCATGGCAATTAAATTAACACAATTGACGCCTCATTTTCAATAAATTTCGCTAACCTACGATATCTTCGATTTTATCGAGCTTGGCCACCAAATCCTCGGCTCTAAGGTGGGTGTACCTACGCAGCATCTGCATGGATTTGTGCCCGCTTATCGATGCCACTTCCTGATCACTCAACCCAGCCTCAACTAAGCGGCTCGTAGCCTCGTGACGAAGATCGTGGAAATGCAAATTCCCAAGACCGATGCTCTTCTTAACATCCATCCAGACCTTATTAAATTGGTAGGGTGATCGTTTTTTGTCTCTACCAGGTTCACCAAAAAAGATTAGTTCGCAGTCATTCGGCCTCGCGGGATTTTCTAGCGCCTCTTTGAAGACCTCCACAGCCAACTTAGTTAAAGGTACTGTTCGAGACATACCATTTTTGGTGTCAAAGAGCGACACGATACGGCGCTCAGTATCAACGTGCTGAATCTTGAGATTGAGAATTTCCCCCTGCCTCATACCAGTCTCTATTGCAACCTGAAATATCCAAGCAAGCATCGGATTTGAATGAGTTTGCAACGCTATCAGCAAGCGTTGCTGTTCCGTGCGATTTAGCCTGACGTTCCGACCTGCACCAGGGCTAGGTTTTCTAATGTTGGCTACAGGGTTGGCAGGTAATGCGATATGCCATTCCTTAATGGCGGTGGAATAGAGATGGCCCAGTAAGGCTAGCTCTAGCCTGACAGTGTTGTTTGACTTGCCAGTTGCCAAACGCTGATCCCTGTAATCAGCCACAATATCCGAGGTCAATGCAGCCAGGGAATATTGGCCAAACTTTTCCTTGAGAAGTTTTACCCGCAGCTCTTCACGTTTTTGAGTAGATGCTTTCTTTGTCGGCGACACCTCCCGCTCATACCGTTCAAATGCCTCTTTGATCGACATCTTCTCAGAAGGAGTACGTCGAATGTAAACGGATCGGATCATCTGGTCCTCGATTTGCCTAGCCCAGTCTTGCGCATCACGCTTAACACGAAATGTTTTTGAGGCAGAAGGCCAGCCAGTTTTACGAACCAATGCTTTCCAAGTGCCAGAATCAGTTTTTACGATGGTAGCCATGAATTTTCAATGCAGTCGAAGATTACTTACTGTACTGAATTTGCACCTTGAGCGCAAAGTACAAAATAAAAGGGGTTACGTTTTCACGTAACCCCTTGTTTATTATGGTGGGCCTCCTCGGAGTCGAACCGAGCACCAACGGATTATGAGTCCGCTGCTCTAACCAGGCATGAGCTAGAGGCCCTGTAACTTAGGCGTTTAGTCGTTGCCGGTTTCGAGGAAGCTGCGCAGGCGCTCGGAGCGCGTTGGGTGGCGCAGCTTGCGCAGGGCTTTGGCTTCGATCTGGCGGATACGTTCGCGGGTGACGTCGAATTGCTTGCCGACTTCTTCCAGCGTGTGGTCGGTGTTCATTTCAATACCGAAGCGCATGCGCAGTACCTTGGCTTCTCTCGCGGTGAGGGATTCCAGCACTTCCTTGGTGGCTTCACGCAGGCTGGCGTAGACAGCAGCGTCTACCGGGGCGAGCGTGGTCATGTCTTCGATAAAGTCGCCAAGATGGGAGTCGTCGTCGTCGCCGATCGGGGTTTCCATGGAGATGGGCTCCTTGGAAATCTTGAGGATCTTGCGAATCTTGTCTTCCGGCATTTCCATCTTTTCTGCCAGGGTGGCTGGGTCTGGTTCCAGACCGGTTTCCTGCAGAATCTGACGGCTGATGCGGTTCATCTTGTTGATGGTTTCGATCATGTGCACCGGGATACGGATGGTGCGGGCCTGGTCGGCGATCGAGCGCGTAATGGCCTGACGAATCCACCAGGTAGCGTACGTAGAGAACTTGTAGCCACGGCGATATTCAAATTTGTCCACGGCCTTCATGAGGCCGATGTTGCCTTCCTGAATCAGATCAAGGAATTGCAAACCACGGTTGGTGTATTTCTTGGCGATAGAGATCACGAGACGCAGGTTGGCCTCGATCATCTCGCGCTTGGCACGACGTGCACGGGCTTCGCCGGTGGACATCTGCTTGTTGATTTCCTTGAGTTCCTTGATAGGGATACCCACGCGGTCTTGCAGGTCCAGCAGGCGTTGCTGCTGATCCACGATGGAGTGCTTGAAGCGCTCCAGCCGCTCAACGTATGGCTTGTTGACAGTCAGCTCGCCAGCGAGCCAGTCCAGATTGCCTTCATTGCCAGGGAACACCTTGATGAAGTGCGCACGTGGCATGCCGGATTTGTCGACGCAGAATTCCATGATCTTGCGCTCGTGGCCGCGGATTTCTTCCACCATGTTGCGCACCTGGTCACACAGGGCTTCAACTTGTTTGGCTGAGAAGCGGAATGCGGTCAGCTCTTCCAGAATGGCGTTTTGCAGGGCTTGATATTCTTTATCCTGAGAGCCGCGCTCTTGCAGGATGACCGTCATTTTCTGGTGTGACTGACGGATAACGGCGAAGCGGGTGAGCACTTCTTCCTTCAGCTTGGCCAGCGCCTCAGCGGAGATGGCAGCGGCCTTGGCGCCGTCTTCGTCGCCGTCGTCTTCTTCATCGTCCTCAGGCTCTTCTTCTTCGGCTTCAGCGGCTTCTACCGGGATGTCTTCTTCCAGGCCGACGTCAGAGTCAATCAGGCCATCTACCAGATCATCAACACTGAGTTCGTCTTTTTCAACTTTTTCCACCATGGCGAGCAATTCGGCAATGGTGGTAGGACAGGCGGCAATCGCCTGCACCATGTGCTTGAGGCCATCTTCAATGCGCTTGGCGATCTCGATTTCGCCTTCACGCGTGAGCAGGTCTACCGTACCCATTTCGCGCATGTACATACGCACAGGGTCCGTGGTGCGGCCAAACTCGGAATCCACAGTAGAAAGGGCCTGTTCGGCTTCTTCCACGGCATCTTCATCGGCCACTGGCGGTGGAGCATCCGACATCAGCAGTGCTTCGGCATCGGGTGTCTCTTCGTACACCTGAATACCCATATCGTTAATCATGCCGATAATGCCGTCGATCTGTTCAGAGTCCTGAACGTCGTCCGGCAAGTGGTCATTGATTTCAGCGTAAGTCAGGTAGCCGCGTTCTTTACCCAGAACGATCAGCGACTTAAGCCGTGTACGACGTATATCAGCATCGCTGATCTGCGTTTCTACTTTATCGTTGACCTTATCGTTTTGCTCATTAGCCATGCTTGACCTCAAATCCATTAAACCTGTTAAATGCGGTTACGGAAAAACCCGGCATTATACCTTAAATCACGACCTATTTTTAGTCGCGCCTACCATCGCTTTCAGCAATGCCTTTTCCTGCTCGGTCATATCGCTGATTTTCTTTTCCTGCATGCGTGCCAGTAGAGTTTTTCCTTGCCGCTCGGCGTACATATCCCTTAATTGCTTGCGCGCGCCCTCAAATTCAAGAGAGTAATCGACTTGCTCATCCAGTAAATGAATCTCGCGCTCCAGCTCGCGCATCAGCCTGGCATCCACCCGATTTTGCAATTGCAGCAACAAGCCCGCAGGCTTGGCGCTTGGGTAGGCTACCGCGGCTTCCAGCGCGTGTTTTACCAGGGCATCTTCCTCACTCTCATGCAGAACCCATGCCAAGTCATCGGGACTGACCAGCGCGGGTTGCATCAGCACCATCAATACAAAACGACGCTGCAATGAGAGCGTGCTGCGCGTCTGCCGTGGCTGGCTGCGGCGAGGGCGCTGCACCTCGGGCAAGCGGATCATGCTGCGCATTTCTTCATCCGAAAGCCCGGCCAACTCGGCCACGCGTTTGCGCAATAACAGTGCAAGCCGCGGTGCCTGTATCTGTGCCAGAATGGGTTCTGCCTCATTCAAAAAGCGCACCTTGTCTTCCTGCGACTGCAGTCCGTTGTCTTCACTCAAATGTTGTATGAGATATTGCGACAAGGGCAATGCGGTTTGCATGGCCGCCTCAAACGCTTCCTTGCCGTGTTCACGCACATAGCTGTCCGGGTCATGCTCGGCTGGCAAAAACAGGAAGCTTAATCGCAAGCCATCCGTCAGCGCTGGCAAGGCATTCATGGCCGCACGCCAGGCAGCTTTGCGGCCGGCGGCATCGCCATCAAAACAAAACACGATTTCATCGGTCTGCCGCATGAGCTTGGTGATGTGCACCGGCGTAGTGGCGGTGCCCAGCGCGGCAACGGCATATTCAATGCCGTATTGCGCCAGCGCAACCACGTCCATATAGCCTTCCACCACCAGCACACGCCCAGCATCGCGAATCGCACGGCGGGCCAGAAACAGGCCATATAACTCCTGACCCTTCTGAAACAAAGGAGTTTCGGGAGAATTCAGGTATTTGGGCCCATCATCATTACCTTCCGTGCCCAGCACGCGACCGCCAAAGCCAATCACCTGGCCTTTTTGATCGTGAATGGGGAACATGACGCGATCCCGAAAACGGTCATAGCGCCGCCCCTGTTCGTTTTCAATCACCAGGCCGATGGACTTCAGCACATCGTCCTGATAATCGCTGAATACCTCCTGCAGGTTTTGCCAACCAGAGGGGGCATACCCCATCTGAAAACGGGCGGCAATCTGACCGCTCAAGCCGCGCCCTTTCAAATACTCAATGGCGCGCTGGGATTTCTTGAGCTCGCCCCGGTAATACAACACGGCCTGCTGCATGGCTTCCACCATGCCGGGCACGGCTTTTTTCTGGGGAGCATCCGCATCGCGCTCGCGCGTCTCTTGCGGCACGATCATCCCCACTTGCTTGGCCAGCTCGTTAATCGCTTCAACAAAGCTGAGACCTTGATATTCCATCACAAAACCGATGGCGGAGCCGTGCGCTCCACAACCAAAACAGTGATAAAACTGTTTGGTGGGACTTACCGTAAATGAGGGTGATTTTTCGTTATGAAAGGGGCAGCAGGCAGAATAGTTGGCCCCGGCTTTTTTCAGCGGGACACTACGGTCAATGACATCGACGATATCAACGCGATTGAGCAACTCTTGGATAAACGACTCAGGAATCATTTAAAGACAATTAGCACCCAAAAACCGTAATGCAGAAATCATAGCCTAAACCCATTCCATTAAAAGCAAAAAAGGAGCCAAAGCTCCTTTTTTAAATTACCAAGCTGTCAGGGTCAGGCGCTTAATCTGGATTTGATCAACCCGGATATCTTGCCCATGTCGGCGCGGCCTACAACCAGCGGTTTAACCGCGGCCATGACCTTGCCCATATCCTTGATGCCAGATGCGGATGTTTCCGCCACCACCTGCTCAAGTATCGCCTTGATCTCGTCTTCGGTCAGCGCTTGTGGCAGATACTCCTGCAACACGCTTACTTCAAACTTCTCGACATCTGCCAGGTCATGCCGATTGGCTGCCTCGTACTGGGAAATGGAGTCGCGACGCTGCTTCAGCATCTTTTCAATCGCCTCGATGACTTGCATGTCATCAAGCTCGATGCGTTCATCCACTTCGCGCTGCTTGATAGCAGCCTGCAACAGACGAATGGCACCCAGTCGCGCGCTGTCTTTGGCACGCATAGCCGACTTCATATCCTCGCTAATGCGAACCTTCAACGACACAACAGGCACTCCCTATAAAACCAGTACAAGCAACGTTTCACAGCACACTACAAAACTCACAGCCGAATATACGGCTAACGAATCTTAGTAGAGCTTAGGTGCCAGAGTCTGGTTGCGAATACGACGATAGTGACGCTTAACAGCAGCAGCAGCCTTACGCTTGCGCTCCCAGGTAGGCTTCTCATAGAACTCGCGGGCACGCAAGTCGGTCAACAGACCAGTTTTTTCAATCATGCGCTTGAAGCGGCGGAGAGCCACGTCAAACGGCTCGTTTTCTTTAACACGTACGCTGGACATTAGATCACTTTCCTTGAGAAAGGGCGAAAAAGTCTGCTATTCTAGCGGCACATTACGGTTTTATCAATCGTTATATTGTACTTTTGCCTCACTCAGCCCCTTATCCCAGCGCACTGCAAGCCCAGCCCACTATGATTATTCTCGGCATTGAATCCTCCTGCGACGAAACCGGCATTGCCCTGTATGACCAGGAACAAGGCCTATTGGCTCATGCGCTGCACTCGCAGATAGATATGCATGCCGAATACGGCGGCGTGGTGCCAGAGCTGGCATCGCGCGACCATGTGCGTCGCACCCTGCCCCTCATACAGCGCGTGCTGGATGAGGCCAAACTGACGCTGGCAGATATTGGCGGCATTGCTTACACGCAAGGCCCAGGCCTGGCTGGCGCGCTTCTGGTCGGCACCAGCATTGCCGAATCACTGGCGTTCACCCTCAATGTGCCCACCGTAGGCGTGCATCACCTTGAGGGCCATTTGCTCGCTCCATTGCTGGAAGCCAATCCACCTGCATTTCCGTTTGTAGCTCTGCTGGTTTCTGGCGGGCATACCCAATTGATGCGCGTGGGCGGCATAGGCGATTACACATTGCTGGGCGATACGCTGGATGATGCCGCCGGCGAAGCTTTCGACAAAACCGCCAAACTGCTGGGCTTGAGTTACCCCGGTGGCCCGGCAGTATCGCGCCTGGCCGACCTTGGCACGCCCGGACGTTTCAAACTGCCACGCCCCATGCTGAACAGTGGCGATCTTAACTTCAGCTTCAGCGGACTTAAAACTGCGGTATTGACGCTGGTGAATGACCACAGCGATGCAGACGGTATATTGGATGAACAGACCAAGGCAGATATTGCACTGGAATTTCAGGAAGCCGTCACGGAAGTATTGACCGCAAAATGCATGGCCGCTTTGCGCGAGACCGGGCTGGATCAACTGGTGGTTTCTGGCGGTGTAGGCGCCAACAGGCAACTGCGCGAAAAACTCAACCGCGCTACCAAACGACGGTTATGCCATGTGCACTACCCACGCCTGGAGTTCTGCACTGACAACGGGGCCATGATTGCCTTCGCGGGTGCCATGCGCATGCAGCACGAGACTGCGGGCGACCATGGTTTCAGCGTACGCCCCCGCTGGGATCTGGCCAGCCTGCAGCGACCAGCAGCCTCCGCTTAAAGGCTATTTTTTGCCGAAGCCCGCTTCGGTACCTGCCAGCAGCTTGCTGATATTGCTGCGATGGCGCCAGATCAGCAGCAGTGCCAGCACCAGCGCTGTCCACACATAACTCTCGCTGGGCAACAAATACCATGCATACAGCGGTGCCATCGAAGCTGCCACCAAAGCTGCCAGGGAAGAATATCGCCAGATGGCAAACACCAGCGCCCAGGTCAGCAGCACCGCCAACCCTAGCCAACCTGAAAATGCCAGCAGCACTCCCAGTGCAGTTGCTACGCCCTTGCCGCCCTTGAAGCCGTAATACACGGGGTAAAGATGGCCGATGAATACGGCCAGCGCAACAAGGCAAATCATACCCGCGTCGAATCCCCAACGCTGCGCAATGAACACCGCCAGCCAGCCTTTGGCTGCATCGCCCAGCAGGGTAAGCAGGGCTGCCAGCTTTTTGCCACTGCGCAATACATTGGTCGCCCCCGGATTACCGGAGCCAACAGTGCGCGGATCAGGCAAACCAAACAGCTTGCTGATGACAATGCCAAAGGAAATGGAACCCAGCAAATAGGCTGCCAGAATAAAAGCGCTATCAATCATCATAAATACTTTAAAATTCCTGAAATTTTTACGGTGCCAGTCGCATGAACCACGCACAAAAGCAGGAATATACTGGATTACCGCACCGCCGTGAACGCAAACCTTGATGCAATAGCCTGTGGCAAAGCATGCATCACCAGAAACAAGCCTGGATCAATGAAGGATATCCCCGCATGGACATGATTTTCTTGAGCGAAGTCAAAGTGCAAACCCGCCTCGGCGTACCGGAGTGGGAGCGTATGGTGCCACAGACCATCGTGCTGGATCTGGAAATCGCCATGCCACACAGCCGCTCGTGCCAGACGGATGAAATCGACGACACCATAGACTACGGCATGGTAGTCGCTCGCATACGCGAAACCCTGAGCGAGAAGTCATTCAGACTGGTTGAGGCGCTGGCTGAACATATCTGTCAGATTGTGCTGAATGAATTCGGCGCCCCTTGGGTCAAGATCAAAGTAGCCAAGCCAGGCATTTTGCCCGGGCTGAAAGCACTGGGTGTAGTCATCGAGCGAACGAAATAGTATTAACCCAGCCCAACGCTCAAGCTCAACCTTATATTTCATCATGTTGATATCCACCCGCTTTGCCAAGACAGCCACCCTGTTCAGCCTCAGCTGCCTGCTATCATTCAACGCACTCGCAGCGTCCACGCCCACACGACTGGGACCTGCCAACCTTGCCGTCATCGTCAATGAAGCGGACCCAAACAGCGTGGAGGTGGGCGAGTATTATCTGCAGGCGCGCCAGATTCCCCAGCAAAACCTGGTCAAGGTGAAACTGCCTACCGGCAAGGTCAAGTTAAGCGCCTGGGAATTCGCCGGTTTGCGCAGCAGCATCCTGCCGCGGCTTGGCCCGGAGATACAAGCCATGGTGCTGATCTGGACCACCCCTTATGCAGTCGAATGCAACAGCATTACCTCTGCCATGACCTTGGGCTACGACGCCGAGCAGTGCAAAAAAACCTGCGACCCCGGCAAGCCGAGTCCGTATTTCAATAGCTCCATCAGCCAGCCTTACACTGCTCTTGGCATACGCCCCACCATGTTGCTGCCAGTCGAGTCTGTGGAGCAGGCAAAAGCCCTGATTGACAGGGGCGTGTTCAGCAGTTTCCGCCTGCTACCCAGCAGCGCTTATCTACTGACGACCTCGGACCAGGCACGCAATGCACGTGCGCCCATGTTTCCCAAACCCATGCAGATTGCCGCCAGCCAGCTGAGCATTCAGCGCATAGAGGCCGACAGCATTCAGGACCGCAAAGATGTGATGTTTTACTTCACCGGCAAAATTTCCGTGCCGCATCTGGATACGCTGGCATTCAGGCCGGGCGCCATTGCCGACCATCTGACATCCAGTGGCGGCGACCTGTTGGGCAAAGCCCAGATGTCCAGCCTGCGTTGGCTGGATGCGGGTGCCACGGGCAGCTATGGCACAGTGTCCGAACCCTGCAATTACTGGCAGAAATTCCCGGCACCCAGCATTGTGATGAAACATTACCTCGAGGGCGAAACCCTGATTGAAAGCTACTGGAAAAGCGTAGCATGGCCAGCGCAAGGGCTTTTCATCGGTGAGCCTCTGGCTGCCCCCTATGCCAGAACACAGGGTGCACCGGGCCCATGAAACCAGCGCCATGCCCTTGCCACAGTGGCGCGAATTACACCGCTTGCTGCCAGCGCTGGCATACCGGCAGCCGTGAGCAACAATCTCCTGTCGAGCTGATGCGCTCCCGTTATGCGGCTTATGCGCTTTTGCTTGAAGATTACCTGCTGGCGACCTGGCATCCCGACACCCGTCCGGCACAGCTTGGCTTAAGCGACGACGCACCCACCAAATGGACAGGCCTGCGCATCTTGCGCAATGAAGTGCAAGGCGATAACGCGATCGTGGAGTTTGAAGCGCGCTACAAGATCAACGGCAAAGCGGAAAAGCTGCATGAAATCAGCCGATTCATCAAACTGAATGGCGATTGGTACTATCTGGATGCAAGCGGCGAGTAGAACCTGAAGTACATCACCACACCCTAGCCACGCGGGTGATGCATGGCATGCAACTGCTTCAGGCGCTCACGCGCGACATGCGTATAAATTTGCGTGGTTGAAATATCCGAATGCCCCAGCAGCATCTGCACCACCCGCAAATCTGCCCCGTGATTCAATAAATGGGTGGCAAAGGCATGGCGCAACACGTGGGGCGACAGAGGTTTGTGTATGCCCGCCTGCAAAGCATAGCGCTTGATCAGGTACCAGAATGCCTGGCGCGTCATCGCCTCGCCACGCTGCGTCACAAACAGACTATCCGACACGCGCTGCTGCAGAATCTGCGGCCGGCCTTCGCGCGCATATCGCAACAACCAGTCGACGGACTCCTCCCCCAATGGGACAAGACGGGTCTTGCTGCCTTTACCGGTCACGCGCACCACGCCCTCATTAAGGCTGACCTCGGTATAGCGCAAGCCCACCAGTTCAGAGACACGCAGGCCACACGCATATAGGGTTTCAAGCATGGCCCGGTCACGCAACCCGATGGGCTGTGCAATATCCGGTGCGTTCAACAAGGCAACCACCTCGTCCTCATTCAGGCTTTTTGGAAGTGATCGCGGCAGCTTGGGGGTATCAATCAGCAGCGTGGGATCTACACTAATCTGCCCCTCCCGCAAGCCATAACGATAAAAGCGCCGCAAGCTCGCAATCAGGCGGCTGACACTGCGCGGCTTGCTGGTTGGAAAGCGGAAGGCAAGATACTGCTGAAGATCGCCCTGATCCGCCTGATTAAGCAACTTCGCATGTTCAGACCATAGCCAGTCAGCAAACAGGGCAAGATCACGCCGGTAACTTTCCAGGGTATTTCTCGCCAGACCATCCTCCAGCCAGAGATGATCCACAAAACTATCAAGCAATGCAGTATTCGCTGCACTCATGCCAAGCCCTCATGCGCCAACAGCCATTGCTTGATGGCAAGACCATGCGGATTGCCCTGCATGAAGCCACCCAGACCGCTCTTGGCGACCACGCGATGGCAAGGAACCAGCAAGGGTACCCTGTTCGCCCCGCATACGTTAGCGACGGCCCTGGGGCCAGAGCTGACGCGTTGGGCAAGCTGGCTGTAGCTTAAGGCTGCTCCCGCGGGGATATCGGCAATGGCCTTCCAGACGCGCTGCTGAAACAAGGTGCCACCGGTGACATAGGGGAGATCGATCGCGAACCTCGCATCTCGCAGATACCGCTGTAGCTGATGCACGGCATGCTGCACAAACGGTGTGGGCGCGGCATATGTCGAGCTGGTCTCACTCAACAATTCGATGGCAACCACAAAGTCATCCTGAACGCGCAGGCCAATGGCGCCAAACGGCGCGGCAATCAGGGCATCGTAATCGCGTGAGCTTGATTGGGAATTCATCAGGCTATGGTAACGCAATCCTTGAGGGCGCATCCAGTTCGCTCACTATGGGCTACGCAAAAAAGCAAAAAGCCCCTTGCGGGGCTTTTTGCAGACAGCTCAGGCTGAAATTTATTCAGCGCTAACTGGCTTGTCACGCAGCTTGAGCTTTTCCTTGATACGTGCAGACTTGCCTGAACGCTCACGCAAGTAGTACAGCTTGCTGCGACGTACGTCACCACGGCGCTTCACTTCGATAGAAGCGATCAGTGGGGAGTAAGTCTGGAATGTACGCTCAACGCCTTCACCAGAAGAAATCTTGCGAACGATGAAAGAAGAGTTCAGGCCACGATTGCGCTTGGCAATCACAACACCTTCGTAAGCCTGTACACGCTTACGTGTACCTTCAACCACGTTCACACCAACGATGACGGTGTCACCAGGTGCAAATTCAGGAATGTTCTTGCCGAGACGGGCAATTTCTTCCTGTTCCAACAACTTGATAATGTCTGCCATTTTTCAGTTCCTTTTAATTATGAGGATTCTTGTTCCTGCTTCAGCGTTTGCTCAACATCAAGCTCCGCCAGCAGCCGAGATTCCTCTTTCGTCAACGACCTTTCGGCCAGTAAATCCGGGCGTTTAGCCCTTGTTTGCGCCAGCGACTGCTTGAGCCGCCAACGCTTGATCTTTGCATGATGCCCGGACATCAGAATCTCGGGCACCGCCACGCCTTCGTATACTTCCGGGCGGGTGTAATGGGGGCAATCCAGCAAGCCATCCACAAATGAATCTTCCAGTGCGGAATCCATATCGCCCAGACTGCCGGGCAATTGGCGCACAATCGCATCTATCAACACCATGGCGGGTAATTCACCGCCCGATAGCACATAATCGCCTATCGAATATTCTTCGTCGACCACACGGTCAAGCAAGCGCTGGTCTACACCTTCATAGCGACTGGCCAGCAATATCAAGCCAGGCTCCTGCACCAGCTGCATCACTGCGGCATGGGTAAGCGGCTTGCCTTGCGGTGACAGGTGTATCACCTTGGGCACTGCCACTCCGGCTTGCTCTTGCCTGGCCTTGGCAGCACTTATGGCTTTTTCCAGAGGCTCGGCCAGCATCACCATGCCAGGGCCACCACCGTATGGCCGGTCATCCACTGTCCGGTAATTGTCGCTGGTGAAGTCGCGCGGATTCCATACATGCAGGGCATAAATGGCTTTCTCCAGCGCTCTTGCCGTAATGCCAAACTGACTGACAGCTTGAAACATCTCCGGGAAAAGGCTGACCACGTCAAACTGCCTGGTGGCGGATTGTGTGGCTGCAGGCTCCTGCACCGACATTAAAACTCCGGATCCCAATCCACCAGCATGGTGCCTGCCTCAACATTCACCTCAGGCACGGCTTCTGCGGTAAACGGCACCAGACGCTCACGTCCGGCATCATCTTTCACCACGACCACATCATTGGCCCCGGTTTCGAATACATCCACCACGGTGCCAAAATCCACCTGCTGCAAATTGCTGACGCGCAAACCAATCAGATCGGACCAGTAATACTCGCCCTCTTCCGCTTCCGGCAATTGCTCGCGCGGCACTGACACCTGCTTGCCTTTGGCTGCAAATGCCGCATCACGATCGTCAATGCCGACCAGCTTGACCAGCAAGGTCTTGCCATGCACTTTCGCTGCTTCGACCGGATATTCCTGCCACTTGGGGTCACGCCCCAACCACCAGTTATCGTAATCGAACAGGCTATCTATGGTCTCGGTATCTGGCTGAATTTTCAGCCAGCCATAAATGCCATAAGGGGCGACAACGCGCCCCATGACGACCATATCCTTCACAGTTATTATCGCCCGCTAAAAGGCGATACCCCGCTTAGGCAGCTGCTTTGGCAGATTGCTTTACCAGACGTGCAACGCAATCAGACAACTGTGCGCCATTGCTTTGCCAGTGAGCAATACGCTCACCGTTCAGGCGCAGGCCTTCTTGGCCTTCTTTAGCCAAAGGATTGTAAAAACCTACACGCTCAATGAAGCGACCATCGCGACGATTGCGCGAATCAGCTACCACTACGCTGTAAAAGGGGGATTTCTTCGCGCCACCGCGTGCGAGACGAATGATCACCATAATAGTTGTTCTCTTTTAATTGACACAGAAAGGCGCGGATTTTACGTTATTTATGAGGGGCTTGGCAAGGGGAATATCAGATTATCTGCATTCTTGCGCTGTCAGCCCCTGCTATGCGGGCTGGTAGCGTGTAGGGTCCGCGAGGCCCGCCGCGAGAAAACCTTCGCGGCGGAAGCGGCATGAATCACACTTGCCGCAAGCCCTGCCCTCTTCATCGGCCTGATAGCACGAAACCGTCATCCCGTAATCAAAGCCTAACGCACTGCCGCGCTTCACAATGTCCGCTTTGGACAAATCAATCAGCGGTGCATGCACGGTAATGGTATCGCCCTCGACGGCAGCCTTGGTCGCCAGATTGGCCATAGACTGAAAAGCCCGCACATATTCGGCTCGGCAATCAGGATAACCGGAGTAGTCCAGCGCATTGACACCGATAAAAATATCGCGTGATTTCAACACCTCGGCCCAGGCAAGCGCCAATGACAACATGATGGTATTGCGCGCTGGCACATAGGTCACCGGTATGCCTTCCGTGGGGGACTGCGGCACATCAATGCGATTATCGGTAAGCGCCGACCCCCCAAACAGAGAAAGATCCAGCTGTACGGTCTTGTGCTCCGCTGCCCCCAGGCATTCGGCTACACGCTGTGCCGCCAGCAGCTCAGCAGAATGGCGCTGATGGTAATCCAGGCTCAGGCAATAACACTCATAGCCCTGGCTACGTGCAATCGCCAGCACAGTGGCGGAATCCAGCCCACCGGATAACAGCACAACCGCTTTTTTACTCATATCAAACTCCGGGCCTTTCGCCCCACAATATCTTGTGCAACTGCACCTGCATGCGCACGGGCAACTTGTCAGCCAGTATCCACTCAGCCAGCTCTGTCGGGTTCACCTGGCTGTATACCGGCGAAAACAGCACACTGCAGGTACGATGTAGCGGTTGTTTATCCAGCAGCTCTTTGGCCCAGAGATAATCCGCATGATCGCAAAGCACGAACTTCACCTCATCCTGCGCCTTGAGATGCGCAAGATTGCCCCACAAATTCTTTTCCAGCTCGCCGGAACCAGGAGTTTTGATATCCAGGATGACAGAAACGCGTGGATCAACATTTGCGATATCCATCGCACCACCTGTCTCAAGCGACACGCTGTAACCCGCATCGCACAGCCGGGTCAGCAGCACATGGCAATCGCGTTGCGCCAGAGGCTCGCCCCCCGTCACCGTCACATAATGCGCACCGTACTCGGCCACCTTCTGCATGATGTCGTCGATCTCCATACTGCCGCCGCCATGAAAGGCATAGGCCGTATCACAATAAACGCAGCGCATGGGGCAGCCAGTCAGCCGCACGAATACCGTGGGCAGGCCAACGCGCGATGACTCGCCTTGCAGCGAATGGAAGATTTCGTGGATTCTAAGTTTCATGGCCGTATAAATGGACAATAGCCGACAACGAAATGTTGTCGGCCATCAATAGACGTTATTTTACTTGAAGTTAGGCAAGTTCTGGCGAATTGCCTGCGCGTTTAGCGCTTGATGGACTCCAGCACCTTCAGACGACTTTGTGCGCGAGGAATAACATCGCTCTTGGGATACTTGCTGATCAGGTCGCGCAAGGTCTTCTTGGCGCCATCAATATCCGCCAGTTGAATCTGGCTATTGGCAATGTTAAAGCTGGCTTCTGGCGCTTTGGCACTGTCCGGATACTGCTTCAACAGCTTCTGCTGCGTAGCAATCGCAGCCTTGTAATTCTTGAGAGAGAATTGTGAGAATCCCAGGCCATACATCGCGTCTGCGGCGTGAGTGCTGGCAGGATATGCCTGCAGAAACTTCTGATAGGCATCAAATGACTCTTTGAACTTGCTGGCCTGCAGCAAGGCATTGGCCGCATCCAGATCCTTGGCTTCCGAAGAGCTGGCAGGCGCATCTGCGACAGCACCTGAGGCAGGCTGTGCTGCATCGGCAGTCGCCGCTGGCGCCCCACTCTCCAGTTTGCGCAGACGACCATCGGTGTCTGCGTATAAATCCTTTTGACGCTGTTGCGTCATGTCAATATTGTGGTTGGCCACTTCCAGTTGGCCTTGCAGACGACTGATCTGCTGATTGAGTGCATCAATCTTGCCCAGCATGTCAGTCAGGCTCTGGGTATAACGTTGCTCCAGAGCCTGCTGATTTTTCTTCAACTCATCTATCGCAGCTTGCGTGGCCTGATTCTGGGTTTGCACCTGTTGCTGAAGGTCAGCAATTTTCCTGCGTGCCTCATCATCCCCAAACAGCGCAGCATGCGCCACTTGAGAAACACCCATCAACAGTCCCAAACCTACTATCAAACCACGCATTGTCAATTACTCGCCTTGGTAAACGATGTCAGCACGACGGTTCTTGCTGTAAGCAGCTTCGTCGGAACCAGCAGCTTGTGGCTTTTCTTCGCCGTAGCTGATAGTTTCGATTTGCTTGTCAGAAACACCTTGCAGGTTCAGCACTTGCTTGACAGCAACAGCACGACGTTGACCCAGGGCCAGGTTGTACTCGCGGGTACCACGTTCGTCGGTATTGCCTTGCAGGATAACCTTGGCATCTGGGTGCTCAACCAGGTACTTGGCATGGGCATTTACCAGATCACGGTATTCAGGCTTCACTTCATCCTTGTCGAAATCGAAGTAAACACTGCGCTTGGACAGGATGTTGTTTGGGTCAGTCAATGGGTTAACCGCCAGGTTGCTGTTCTGTACGCCGCTGGTAGAAGCAGAGTCAGAGCTTTGGCTGGTGGTGGTTTGTGCTGGGCTCTTGTCTTCAACAACAGGGGCATTCTTTACAGGCTTGCTTGAGCAAGCAGCCAGCATCATGGCCAGCAGTACGCTTGTTACTAAACTTTTATTCATGTTTTTCTCTCCTTTAAAATCAATAAAATACAACCAAAATTCACTACTAAAAAATCTACTCCGTCACAAAACGGCTAATTCGCTGCGGGTCCCCAGGCGGGCTCACGCACATCGCCGCCGGTTTCGCTCAGACGCTGCTTGACGCGACCATCTGCAGACACGGCAGCCAATGCACCACGTCCACTAATGCTGGTCGCATACAAAATCATGCGGCCATTGGGCGCAAAGCTGGGCGATTCATCCTGCGCAGTATCGCTCAACACCTGCACTTGTCCGCTGGCAACATCCTGCACCGCTACGCGGAACTTGCCGTTATCCTGCTTGATGTATGCCAGCGTCTTGCCATCAGGCGAGATGCGCGGGCTTACGTTGTAATTGCCATCGAATGTCACACGCTTGGCGTCGCCACCGGTACTGGCCATGCGGTAGATCTGCGGGCCACCACCACGGTTGGAGGTAAAGTAAATCGCCGAGCCATCAGGTGTCCACACGGGTTCCGTATCAATGGATGTTGTGTAGGTCAGCTGCTTCAATCCGGTGCCATCGGCATTGATCACATACACCTGCGAGTTGGCGCTGTGCGTCAGCACAATCGCCAGGCGATTGCCATCAGGCGACCATGCCGGGGCGCTATTGTTGCCCTTGAAGTTTGCAACCACATTACGTTGACCTGTCACCAATGACTGCACAAACACGATGGGTTTCTTTTTCTCGTACGAAACGTAAGCCAGTTTCGTGCCATCGGGAGACCAGCGTGGCGAAATCACAGGCTCATTCGAAGACATGACGGTTTGCGGATTGAAACCATCGGCATCGGCCACCTGCAAGGCGTAGCGCCCTGCGGTCTTGGTAATGTAGGCAATGCGCGTGGAGAAGACACCCGGTTCACCAGTCAGTTTTTCATAGATGATGTCGGCAATCTTGTGCGCGGTTGCACGCTGCTGCGAAGCCGCAATGTTGAATTCAAGACCGGCGAGCTGATTCTGTTTCAACACATCCAGCAGGCGGAAAGACACTTTCAGGCGACCGCCAGGCAAGGTTTCCACAGAGCCGATGGTCAGCGCCTGCGCTTGAATCGCCGCCCATTCCGGATATTTCACCTCGGGCAGATCGTGCGGCTGATTCACCACACCACGCGTTTCCAGCACACGGAACAGGCCGCTACGGCGCAGGTCAGCGCCCACCACCGTGGCAATATCGTCCTGCGCTCCCGGCGTCTTGGCAAAAGGCACGACAGCAATCGGGATTTGCTGTGCAGCGCCGCCAACGATTTCGATTGTCAATGCGGCTTTACCGGCAAGCGGCAAGGCCAAGAGGAAAAAGCTAAGTAGTAGGCGTAGTTTGTTCATGGGTAATTAGGGTAAATATGTTTTGCAAAGTTCCCTTATGCAAACTCTGTCATTCTAGCAAACTTATGCTATTCGTTCGGCCTGAACTTGAGTTCCAGGTTACGAAACTGTGCAAGCAGGTCGGGCTGCGTCGGCAATGGCAAGGGCTGAGACTGCAAAATCGCCCGTTCTACCGCATCGTCGCAGGCAGGAATACCGCTGCCCTTTACCAGCCGTGGCGCACCAATCAGCTCACCCGTCGGCATGAGATTCAGGTTAAACGTCAACTCAGGCTTGCCACTACCGCACAATTGCGAATTCACATTGCGGCGGATCTTGTTCGTGATCAGGCCGATATATTTGGCCACCTCGCTAGGATCCACCTTGGGCGAAGCAGACGCTGCCGGACCCGTCTTGGGAGCGGCGGCCTGTGTCGCCTTCGCGTCCTCTTCCAGCATGGCTTGCTGCAGTTTTTTCAGCATGTCCACTTTAGGCTTTTCGTCCTTCTTTTTAGGCTCAGGCTTGGGCTCTTCTTTCGGTTTTACCGGCTTTTCTTCCTTGGGTTTGACCGGTTCCTTTTTCACCTGAATCTCGGCCTTGGGCTGTGGCTCAGGTGCGGGATCGGGTTTAGGCTCTGGCTTGGGTTCAGGCTTTGGCTCGGGCTTGGGTGGCTCTGGCGTCGGTTCCGGCTTGGGTGGCTGCACCGCTTTTTCAGCGGGGATCGCTTCCCATAGCTCCACCTGAGCCACGCTCATGGGTTGCACGGTTTTCCAGTGAAAGGAAAACAGCAGCAACATCAACAACAGGCCATGCACCAGCACCGACAGGGCACCAGCACGTATGGCAAATGAATTTTCACGCTTGCGTATCATGCCAACCTATTTTGCGGGTTTGAGCAGCAGCCCAACCTTGTATTGCTTGAGGCCATCCATCAGGCTGACCACCTGGTCGTATTTCACATTTTTATCAGCGGCGATCACGATGGCACGCTCTGGCGTTTTTTCCAGCATGGTGCGCACTTCAAACAGCAGCTGATCGCGCTCCAGCGCCTTGCCTTCAATTTCGACCTGATCATTGGCCTTGACGGTAATCACGAGTGGCGCCGCGGTTTGCTTCAGCGTCTGACCAACTTGCGGCAGTTCCACCACCCCAGGATTGGTCATCGGTGCGGTGACCATGAAGATCACCAGCAGCACCAGCGTCACGTCGATATAGGGAACGACGTTGATCTGGTTCATCATCCGCCGTTTACGGGTTCTCGCCATGATGCCCCCTTACTTGTTGCGCTGCAGGATGTTGGTGAACTCTTCCATGAAGCTTTCATAGCGCACGGCCAGCCGGTCAACCGCAGAAGCAAACCGGTTATAGGCGATGACGGCAGGAATGGCGGCAAACAGGCCAATTGCCGTTGCCACCAGCGCTTCGGCAATCCCCGGTGCTACATGGGACAAGGTCGCCTGCGCCATATTGGATAGGCCACGAAATGCATTCATGATGCCCCACACCGTACCAAACAGACCGATATAAGGGCTGACTGAACCAACGGATGCCAGAAAGGGCAAATGCGAGTCCAGATCATCCATCTCGCGGTTGTAGGACGCACGCATGGCACGCTGTGCACTTTGCGTCACATCGCTGATTTCCAGGCCGCCCTGGCGTTTCAACTTGGCATATTCCTTGAACCCGGCCTCAAAGATGCTGGCCATGCCCTGCGCACGTCGACGGCCAGCGTTCACACTGTCATACAGCTTGTTGAGATCACCACCGCGCCAGAATTCTTCTTCAAATGCCAGCGCATCACGCTCGGCACTGCGAATACTGAACACCTTGATGAAGATGTACCACCATGACACCAGGGAAGTGAGAAGCAAGATGGCCATGACAATCTGCACCGGCACGCTGGCGCCGGCAATCAGGGTATATAGGGACATATCCTCGCTGAGGTTCATTACTGCTCCATTTTTTTCATTGACTGTTGGATGGGGACTGGAATCGTCACCGGCGTGTAGTTGACTGCATCGATGCAGACCACTTCGACATCGGCTTCGGTAAGAACTTGCCCGTCACGGAAAATTTTTTGTTCAAACACCATGCGGCTGCGGCCCATGCTGGCAATCTGGCTATGCACCACGATGGCGTCATTGAAACGGGCGGGCTTTTTAAATTTGATCTGAATGTTACGCACAACAAAGATGATGCCAAACTGCGCGGTTAGTTCCGTCTGCTCAAAGCCGAGACTGCGCAACCACTCGGTGCGGGCGCGCTCCATGAAGTTGAGATACTGGCTGTGATAGACAATGCCACCAGCATCGCTATCTTCATAATAAACCCGGATCGGCCATGCAAACTGATCCGTGGGCATGTTCTCACTCATTCCTGCCATAAGCTTCCATTTTGCATGCTGGCCGGGGCAGGCAATCCAAAATGCTGGTACGCCTGCTGGGTAGCAATACGGCCACGCGGCGTGCGCATCAGGTAACCCTGCTGTATCAAATACGGCTCCAGCACATCTTCTATCGTGTCGCGCTCCTCGCCTATGGCCGCCGCCAGATTATCCAGACCAACCGGACCACCGCCGAATTTCTCCAGCACGGCAAGCAACAGCTTGCGGTCCATGACATCAAAGCCCAGTTTATCGACATCCAGCATTTGCAATGCTGCATCGGCAATCGCCGATGTCACGATGCCATCGGCCTTGACCTGCGCGTAATCGCGCACGCGGCGCAGCAAGCGGTTGGCAATACGCGGCGTGCCGCGGGAGCGTTTGGCAATTTCCAGCGCACCCGCCTCCTGCATGCTGACATCCAGCAAGGTGGCAGAGCGATGCACGATGCGCGCCAACTCTTCCGAGGTATAAAACTCCAGCCGCGACACAATGCCGAAGCGATCGCGCAGCGGATTGGTGAGCATGCCGGCGCGCGTGGTGGCGCCCACCAGCGTAAACGGCGGCAGATCAAGCCGCACTGAACGCGCGGCCGGGCCTTCGCCTATCATGATGTCCAGGCGATAGTCTTCCATGGCGGGGTAAAGAATCTCTTCCACCACCGGCGACAAGCGATGAATCTCATCGATGAACAGCACATCGTTGGGCTCAAGATTGGTCAGCAAGGCTGCCAGATCGCCTGCGCGCTCGAGCACCGGACCGGAAGTCTGACGCATGTTCACGCCCATTTCGCGGGCAATGATGTGCGCCAGCGTGGTCTTGCCCAAGCCGGGCGGACCAAACAGAAGAACGTGATCCAGGGCTTCGCTGCGGCCACGCGCAGCATTGATGAAGATTTCGAGTTGACCGCGGGCTTTTTCCTGACCGACATACTCGTCCAGCACCTTGGGGCGCAGGGCACGCTCCAGCGCTTCTTCCTCCCGGCCCAGCGGCTCGGCGGCGATCAGTCTGTCGGTTTCTATCATGGGCCTGTCAGGCGGTCTTTATCAGGATTTGGAAAGGGATTTGAGTGCCAGACGGATACCGTCGGCCACCACGACATCGGCTGGCAATTGCTTGACGGCTGCCATAGCTTCCCGCTCATTGTACCCCAAGGCGAGCAAGGCGTTGAGCACATCACCACTGGCCGATTTTGCCTGGCCTGCGGGCGCGGTAAGACCATCGACGCTGAACTTGTCTTTCAGCTCCAACAGCAAGCGCTCGGCTGTTTTCTTGCCTATGCCAGGCACGCGGGTCAGCAGCGCGGTTTCCTGCAAGGCCACCGCTTGCGCCAGATCATCCACCGACAAGCCGCTCAATATCGACAACGCCGACTTGGCGCCTATGCCATTCACCTTCAGCAGCTGGCGGAATGTCTGCCGCTCGCGGTCAGTGCCAAAACCATACAGCAGCTGCGCATCCTCACGCACGATGAATTGCGTCAGCAGCACTACTTTTTCGCCCAGGGCAGGCAGATTGTAAAAGGTGCTCATGGGCACCTCGCATTCATAGCCGACACCATGGCAATCAATCACCACTTGCGGCGGTGCCTTTTCAATCAGGACTCCGCTGATTCGGCTAATCATGAACAAACTCCCACAGGTGCTGCTACTGCAACACGATTAAATTTTAAATGCCGTGCCAGAAATAAAACATGACTCACACCAACCGTCCGCCCCGTACGCGGAACCCGGCAGTTGCCAGCAACCCCAATCCCTGACCACCATGTGCGTGGCAGATGGCACAGGCCAGGGCGTCGGCCGAATCCGGCTTGGGCACACCAGGCAGCTTTAGCAGACGTTTCACCATTTCCTGCACCTGCTCCTTGGCGGCATGGCCATTGCCCACCACCGACTGCTTGACCTGCAGCGCGGTATATTCCGCCACCGGCAGATTCTGGATCACCGCCGCGCAAATGGCAGCACCTCGTGCCTGCCCCAGCAACAACGTGGATTGCGGGTTCACGTTGACGAATACTTTTTCAATCGCCACCTGCTCCGGGGCATAGGTGGCAATCACCTCGGCCAGGCCATCGAGTATGATTTTCAGGCGCGAGGGCAGATCTTCAATCTCGGCACCCTTGCCCTGCGTGGTCTTGATCGTACCGCTGGCGACATAACTCAGCTTTTCACCGGTTTTTTCAATGACGCCAAAACCGGTCAAGCGCAAGCCTGGATCAATGCCAAGGATGCGCATCAGCGGCGTCCTGTCGCCAATAACGGCGTCACTCTTCGATTACCGCCGTGGTGTACACGTCCTGCACATCGTCCAGATCTTCCAGCGCATCGAGCAGCTTCTGCATTTTGGCGGCATCGTCGCCGGTAAATACGGTTTCATTGAGCGGCTTCATGGTGACTTCGGCCAGCACCGCCTTGAGGCCTGCTGCCTCCAGCGCTTCCTTCACCGCGGTGAAATCGGCTGGCGGTGTAATCACTTCAATACTGCCATCGTCATCGGTAATCACGTCTTCTGCGCCGGCTTCCAGCGCTGCTTCCATTACCTGCTCTTCACTGGTGCCAGGCTCAAACACAAGGGTGCCGCAATGCTTGAACATGAAGGCCACACAGCCGTCAGTACCCAGGTTGCCACCATTTTTGGACAGGGCATGCCGCACATCGGCCACCGCACGCTGCTTGTTATCCGTCATGCAGTCGATGATGATGGCGGCGCCGCCAATGCCGTAGCCTTCATAGCGAATTTCTTCGTAATTCACGCCTTCCAGCTCACCCGTACCACGCTTGATGGCGCGGGTGATGTTTTCTGCTGGCATGTTTTCTTCTTTGGCTTCCGCCACCGCGGCACGCAGGCGCGGGTTGAAATTGACATCACCGCCGCCCAGACGGGCCGACACAGTAATTTCCTTGATCAGCTTGGTAAAAATCTTGCCGCGCTTGGCATCCTGACGGCCCTTGCGATGCTGAATATTGGCCCATTTGGAATGACCTGCCATGACTAAATCCTCTAACCCTTTAAATTCGCCGGATTTTACCATAGCCGGGCCTGCTGCTGGCAGTCGCTCGAGCAAGCAATCCACGATAAAACGCGAAGAAAGGTGAGGCTAATCCTGCCCCATGGCGGGGTCTATGGCTTCGCGACTGCGCATGCTGCGCAGCGAGATAATGACGAGCGCAGCGCCAATCAGCAGCATGCCGATCGATTCCCCCGGCGTGGGGCGCTCGCCCAATTGCCACCAGGCAGCCAATACGCCGATCACCGGCGCCAGCATCGAAGTCATGCTGGCAATACCGGCAGGCAGACGCTGCAAGGCATACAGCCACAGCATCCAGGCCAGGGCATTACAGAGTATGGCATTGAAGGCGACAGCACCGATGAACTGGGGCGTCCATTGAATAGGACCAGCGGGCACAATCAAGGCCACCGCTACCAATGGCAGCGAGCCAAAAAACATCTGCCAGGCAGTGAGCGAGAGTAAATCAAGCTCGGGCGAACGCTGATGCAGCTTCTTGGCGATGATTACCGACAGGGCCCAGAACACACCACCGAGCACCGCCAGCGCCATGCTGAAAAGGTCAGCGCCCAGATGCAACGGGTCCAGAATGAAGAGCAGCCCCATGATGGAACAGGCCACCGCCAGCCACTGAGTACCGCGGATTTTCTCACCGAGCAAAGGCCAGGCAAGGATCATCACCCAGAATGGCATGGTGTACGTCAGCACGGCCGTCTTGCCCGCGCCGCCTTCCACCAGTGCCCAGATGATAAGGCCGGTAAATCCGCAGGTTTGCAACACGCCCAGCAACAGCAAGGTGGGGATTTGCCGTGGACGGATCGGCCGCCGCAAGATCGGCAACAGGATCAGCAGACAGAGCGCGCCCAGAAATGTGCGGAGCGCGCCAAACTGGAAGGCGCCCGCATATTGCAAGGCATGTTTCATGACCACCCAGTTATACCCCCACAGTACAGCGAGCAGAAGCAGAGCCAGGAAGGCGCGCACCGTGGCGCTGGCGGAGGTATTCATCTTGGCAGTATCAATTCCAGGTGTGGGTATACAGCTTCCAGCTGCCATCGGCCTGACGACGATACAGCAGATGCACATTGCCGCTGAACTCCTGGCGTTCACCCGCGGCATTCACGGCAGCAGCGCTCCAGCGACCACGTTGAAAAGCCAGCGTTTCATCCGCGCCCACTTCCAGCAGTTCCAGCTTGTGATCGACCACGCCTTGGCCGATCAGGTCACGCCAGAACTCCAGAATGGCCTTGCCGCCCGTCACCTGGGCAGCGCCGGATGGCAAAAGACTGGCCTCATCGTCGTAAAAAGAGGCTACCAGAGCGGGCTGCTGGCTGTTGAAAGCCGAATCCCACGCCTGGTTCGATGTGCTGAATTGCGCCTTTAATGCGTCATTGGTTTGCATGGTATTGCTCCTTGGGTTAGTAACGAATCGAATTGGATAAAGTGAGGAATCAGGCCTGGACCATGGCGGGAACGCCCGCGACGATCAGGTGCAGCATCTCATGCAGATGCTTGCGCCCCGCCTCATCGAGGCCTGCCATGCATTGCTTGAGTCGGCTGTAGTAATCCGGCATCACCTGGTCCAGCTTGGCTTGGCCTGCAGGGGTGAGCCGCACGCTGATGTTGCGGCGGTCTTCACCGGCGTAGATGCGCTCCACCAGGCCATCGCGCTCCAGACCGTCAATCAGGCCGGTCATGGTGGCGCGTGAAACGCCCGCTTTTTGCGCCAGTACCGAGGGCGTTGATGTCAGGGTTTCTTCGCGCATCAGCAGAATCAGTACCCACCAGCGCCCTTGCAGCAAACCATGCCGACTGAGGCAGGTATCAAGCGCAATGGACAGGTCGGTGGCGACCCGCAACAAATGCAGGAAAGACGAAATCGCCGAGACATCAGCCTCGGGATAGCGCTGGGCAAATTTCTCCAGCACTTCAGGGGTAGGGAGATCGCGTAGTTGCAACATGATTAGGATCATTATAGTTAGCTGGCTAACTATGTCAAGCCCATGATGGGATTTTAGGTTCAACTACGCAGCTGATAGGTGTATATTCAAATTTCGAAACAAGCCCTTGCGTGCACCAAGCGCGGGCCGAAAAAAAGAACAGGCAGTTTAATAAGCCTTAAAAACGTTCGAGGAGGATGTATGAAAACAGTACGGCAGTTGCTGGAAGAAAAAGGTAATACCATCTTATCCGTCGGCCCCGATAGCCTGGTTTACGACGCCCTCAAGATCATGGCCGAGTATCGCGTAGGTGCTCTGCTCGTGATGCGCGGACAGGCACTGGTTGGTATTTTTTCCGAGCGGGATTATGCGCGGGAAGTGGTGCTCAAGGGCAAGACCTCCAAAACCACGCCGGTCTCCGACATCATGTCGCACCAGGTGATTACGGTATCGCCAGACCAGACCGTGGATGAATGCATGAACCTGATGTCAGGCAAACGCATACGCCACTTGCCGGTGATTGAACATGGCCAGGTGGTGGGCGTGTTGTCGATTGGCGATCTGGTCAAGGCGACCATCGAATATCAGCAATTCCTGATTCAGCAGCTGGAAAGCTACATCCAGAGCTAAGCCAGCGCCCGGGCACAACACCACCCGGGCTAAGCCGCTGGCATCAAGTTCAGCTGCGGTCTGCCTCGGTACGCCCCACCTGCTCCCAGCCCTGGTTGATGCGTTCGCGTTTGTCATCGCCCTGCTGTTCTTCGGTGAGGATGCGGGTGAGGTCATTGCGCATGCGCAGGCTGTTGACCACCACTTGCTGCATGTCATTGCGTATCGGGTGGCTGGCCCACATCAGCTTTTCATCGTGCTGACGGAAACGCCAGGCGGTGCGGTAGGCATGAAAGCGGCTGTAGCCTAGCTCGGTCAGCACCTTTTCGCCCAGCTGCAGGGCTCCGGCAAACGTCTCCCGCACAAAATCCACTTCCAGGTCCATGTACTCAAAGGCGTAGCTGCGGTTACGGGCACGCGCCAGTATCGTCACCTGCGGATAGTGTTTGCGCACATAGCGTGCGGTCTCCAGCGCATCCTCGGCATTATCAATCGCCAATATCAGGAGTTTGGCCTTGGCAATACCCGCCGCTCGCAAGACATCGGGCCGGGTGATATCGCCGTAATACGCCTTGTGTCCAAACTGCCTCATCAGGTCTATCTGGTTCGGGTCAAAATCAATCACGGTGGGCGGCTGGCCCACGCTGCTCAGCAAACGCGTGACCACCTGCCCCACGCGCCCGAAGCCGGCCACGATGACGGCGCGCTGCTCTTCAAATGCATCGTGGCTGGAGGATTTGCGGTTAAGCCGCTTGCGCAGGTAAACGCCATGCGCCAGCATGAATAGCGGCGTGGTCAGCATGGAAATCGCCACCACGGAATTCAGCAGGCTGGCCGTATTGTCGGTAAAAATCCGCGCATCGGCGGCGGCATTGAAAATCACAAAGGCAAACTCGCCCACCTGCGACAAGGTCAGCGCAAACAGCAGCGCATCTTGCGACTTGTGGCCAAATGCGCGCGCCAGGCCAAACAACAACACCAGCTTGAGCATGACAAACCCCAGGCCTAGGCCGAGCACCAGCCAGGGTTGCTGCATGATCAAGGGCAGGTTGACCGACATGCCGACCGCGATAAAAAACAGCCCCAGCAGCAAGCCCTTGAATGGCTCGATATCCAGCTCAAGCTCCTGCCGATATTCAGAATCCGCCAGCAGCACGCCAGCGATAAAAGCCCCCAAGCCCATGGACAAGCCAACCGAGGTCATGAGGATGGAGACGCCGATGATCAGGAACAGGGCAAAGGCGATAAAAATCTCGCGCAAGCCGGTATTGGCGATATAGCGCAGGATAGGCCGCAGCAGGTATTTGCCGCCGACAATGAGCACCACCACCAGCGCAATCGCCTTGGTAATGGCGAACCAATCCATATGAAAACCGCTAGCGGTTTCGGTGCCAGGCGCAATCACCAGCAGCAGAATCATCAGCGGAATCACCGCCAGATCCTGGAATAACAACACCGCAAACGCCGACCGGCCAGAGGGCTGGGCCAGCACGCCCTGTTCCGCCAGCACCTGCATGGCGATCGCGGTGGATGACATCGCCACGCCCATGCCCGCCACCAGCGCCAGGCGCCAATCCAGATGCAGAAAGAGTCCAAGCGCCACCACTAGGCCTATAGTCAGCAACACCTGCAAGCCGCCCATGCCAAAAATCGGCATGCGTAACTCCAGCAGCTTATCCAGCTCGATTTCCAGCCCGATGAGAAACAGCATCATCACCACGCCGAATTCGGAAAAATGCAGCACAGTTTCAGTCTCGGCAATCAGCCCCAGCCCCCATGGGCCAATGAGAATACCGGCGATGAGATAGCCCAGCACGGAGCCCAGCCCCAGGCGTTTGGACAAGGGCACGGCCAGCACGGCGGCCCCCAGATAGACAGCGCCCTGAAGGAGCAAGGCCGGGGTATGTGCTTCCGCCATGCTTATGCTCCTTCCAGGAAATCAACTTGTGGCGCATGCGCGGTATGCACTACCGGCGGCAAGTCACCATCGACCAGCGCCTGCACCCAGGCTGCATATTGCGCGGCACGTTTTTGCAGCGCAATTTCATCGAGCTGATTCACGTCCTGCGTTAAAAAAGGCTGCAAATATGGCATGCCACACAAGGTGGCGGTCTGCTCAAAAGGACGCAGCAATTCGGCAATGGAAAACTGGTTGTACGCCATGCGCTGATACACATTGGCAGCGCCACCGCTGGTGATGGCATGCACCCAGGGCTTGCCGCGCAGGGCATCGCCATCATCGCCATAGGCCCAGCCAAAGGTCAGCACCGTATCCAGCCAGCTCTTCATCAGCGCCGGGCATGAATACCAGAACAGCGGATGCTGAAACACCAGCACATCATGCTCCGCCACCAGCGCCTGCTCATGCTCGACATCAATCATTTGCTCCGGGTAATGCTGATACAGGTCATGCACGGTGACATCCGGCAAGTCGAGCACGGCATTCAGCAAGGCGCGGTTTACACGCGAGGCTTCGGCGTAGGGATGCGAAAACAGGATGAGGACACGTTGCGCCATCAGGGAGCTTCCTTCTTGGGCATTTCCATGCGATAGCTGTCATAGCTGCGATTGGCCGCATCCATGCAGTTCTGCCATTGAATCGGATCGGTGAACAGGCGGCACTCTGCCTGGCGGGTGGCTTGCGCGCTATCGTATAGCTGGCGTCCGGTACAACCAGCCAGTAGCGCAATGAGCAGCAGGCAGAGGATACGTAACATAGCCTTTACTCGCCGATGATCTTGACCAGCACGCGTTTTTTGCGGCGGCCATCAAACTCGCCGTAGAAAATCTGCTCCCACGGGCCAAAATCCAGTTGGCCTTCGGTAATCGCCACCACCACTTCGCGCCCCATCACCTGACGCTTCATGTGGGCATCGGCATTGTCTTCGCCGGTATCGTTATGGCGGTAATTGCGGATAGGCTCGTGCGGTGCCAAACGCTCCAGCCACTCTTTGTAATCGTGGTGCAGGCCGGATTCATCGTCATTGATAAACACACTGGCGGTGATATGCATGGCATTCACCAGGGCAAAGCCTTCGCGCACGCCGCTCTCGCGCAGGCACTCGCGGATTTGCGGGGTGATATTGATAAAGGCAACGCGGGTGGGAGGATTGAACCAGAGTTCTTTGCGGTAGCTTTTCATGGAAGCGCCTTTCTGCAATGGAGGATTATTCAAGCTGCATTATAGCCAGCGCTTCTGGCGAGTAAACACGCACAAGAGGCCAGCGCGGCCTCCTGCATGTGTCCAATGAGGGGAAACCGAACGCTAGATTTTGCCGTCCAGGCCCATCTGGTAGTACTTGTGCACGATCTTTTCCTGGTTTTCCAGCAGCCAGTCGATGCTGGGCTCGTTGCTCATGGCTTTATGGATGGCCTGGGCCGTGGCCTTGCGGTGCAACTCAAACAGCACCTTGTGATCAAGGTCATCCTTGTCCGCCACGCTGGGGTGCAGCCACACCGAGACAATAATGCCGATGTCATTCACCTTGTCTTTGGGGATATCGCCATTGCGCACGGCATCCAGCACGCCATTGGCAATCGCCGCCTGCACGGTGCCCATCAGAATATTGGTGTAACGGGAGTTATCCACCGTCACCTTGCTCACCATCAATGTCGCCGGGCGTACCATCACATCGGTATTCAGAATCGCCAGCACACGGGTATGCCCCTTGACCTGGTCTCCCAGCAGATTGGCAAACGCCACGCCCATAGGCCCGCTCATTTCGCCAATGGCGACTTCCGGTTCGGCTGCCGTGCCTGGAGGGCCACCTGCTACCAACGCTTCACCTACCCGCATAACAATCGGATCACTCATACCCTGCTCCTTGAGATGGATTAAAAAAAGAAAGCGGGCCCGCCTTCAAGCAGGCCCGCCGATATGTGACGCATGATGTTGGATACGACGCAGGTTGCGGCGCGAAGTTGCAGCGCTCTTGCGCGAGTTAGTGCTTGAGCCCGGTGATCCAGCGACTGTATACCGCACTCGCCACCTGATTGAGCGCCGCCACCTGATCGGGCGCGGCCTCCATGATGGCTTGCGGCGGTTGCACGCTGGGCTGGTGCAAGGCGGCTTCGATCTCGTGCGCGCTGGTGGTGCACCAGGTATTGACCAGGTCCACCGTCATTTCAATATGGCACTGAAAACCAATGTGCTTGCCCATGACAAACGCCTGGTTGCAGCATTGGGCATTGCCGAGCAAGGGCTTGGCATTGGGTGGCATGCTGAAGGTCTGGTAATGCCATTCAAAGGTCGTGAATTCGCGCACGCCGCCCAGCCATTCCTCCGCCAGTTGCGCATCTGCCGCCTGCACCGTGTGCCAGCCGATCTCTGCGCAATGGTTATCGGTGATCTGCCCGCCCATGGCGCGCGACAGCAACTGTCCGCCCAGACAATGCCCCAGCACAGGGATATCCTGCGCCACGGCATCCTGAATAATCTCCAGCAAGGTCGGTATCCACGGCAAGGGATCATTCACGCTCATGGGGCCGCCCATCATCACCAGCCCACTGTATTCGGTGATGGGCTGGGGCAAGGCATCGCCTGCATGCACGGAAATGCGGCGCCATGGGATCCCCATGCGATTCAGGTAATGCGCAAAAAAGGCGGGCGTATCATTGGCGGTAAACTGGACAACGGCAACGGGCTTCATGACGAATTTCGATTTCAAAAACAGTAGGTGAATGATACACCGAAAGCATGCACGAATCGTGCCGCAGCAGGCTTGAATAAGGCCACATCGGAATATTTATCGATAAAAAATGCATCCGGGGGAGATGCATTTTTTATCCTGAGAGTAGCGAAGGCTTAGTTGATGGCGAACCGTACCTTGTGAAGATGGTAGCCCTGCTGGTCTATATCCCGGATGGCATCGGCCGCCAGGGAATCCTCACCGATCTCCACACCCGTCTTCTGCCGGATCAGCTTGGCGTAATCCGGGTCATCCACGGCAATTTTTGATACATCTGCGCCCGACAATACGGAAAGATACTTCTGACTGCTGCTGGCGCTCTGGTAGATATCGATTTTCATGTTTATCCCTCCTTGTAAGTACCGTACAAACTGCATAGCATTAGAAACGTGAAAAGCTGCCAGGTTCACATGATTTTTAAGCTTTTAATGGGCCGGTCATATTCTGAATATTGCCGCGTGGTATACATAGGCGCTTCCGGTTGTCGCAGCACATAAAATCAATTCATCCATCACGAGTCACTCAATTAAACAAAGGGGACAGCACCCGCTTGGGCCGGTGCTGAAAAAACATGCACACATTCTTCCGTTTACTTTTCGGCCTGCTTTTACTGGCCTTGGCCGGTTGCGTTTCTGTTGGCGAACTCAAGCAGGAGCTCAACAATCGCCAATCGGTGGCGACCTCGCTCGATCAACTCGACTACCGGCCCCTGGCATCGGAAGTGCCGTTGAGTATCAAGATGAACGAGCAGCAAGCCTATCTCTTCCCCAGTGGTAAAAGCTTTGCCGCCGGGCTGGCCGTGCCAGATGTAAAAAACCCGCACAAGCTGGAAATCAGCACCTATCTCACCAGCAGTTACATTCCATCTGCGAGTGTGTTTGTCCCGCGTTTTCTGTTCCTGGATGCGCAGAAACAGATTGTCGGCGAGCTTGGGAAATACCGGCTGACCCGGGAGAGCGACTTCTGGAAAGGCGGCTATTTCCATGCCAGCGTCGCGATTCCCGCGTCTACATCCTTCGTCGTGATGTATACCGATGAAAACCCCGAACCTGTGCTTGGCACGATGACGGACAATGGCATTGAGCATGCGCTGCCGCATGCGCCTTCAGGCAGCGTCAGCCTTACCCTGAGCAAGCCTTTTCCAGCCGACTATGATTTTTCCACGGCGGTGATCAAAGACTCCGTACAAACCTACAGCAGCAGTAAAGCGGACTTCTTTGTCGTCTCCAGAATTCAACAGGCCGCAACCAATAACAGTCTGCAGAAAACCCTGCAGCTGAATCAGGGCCGAGGGCTGACAATGACGCCTTACCTGGTGGATCAGGAAGTGCCCACGCAAAAAGTCAGCGTACAGCTACTGGGCAGAACGCATTACGCGGCGCCGATTCTGGCACTCACCAATACGGTGTACGAGATCAAGGGCGATGTAGAATTCACACCGCAAGCCAACAAGGTTTACGTAGTAAAAGGGGTGCTGGGAGAGGACTACTCTGCCATCTGGCTGGAGGAGCAAGGCACCGGTAATATAATGGGCAACAAGGTTGAAAAGCACGGCTCCACCGCGCTTGGCATCCTGGAAAAATAAAAATAGAAAACAACATCATGGGCATGGCCATGCGGCTGTGCCCTCTTACTGACTGAAACTGGGGAAATCACCATAATGAGCATCACCCGACTCGCCTGCGCGCTTCTGATCAGCGCCCTGAGTTTTCACGGCACCGAGCTACTTGCCGCCACCAAAAACGACAAAGCAAACAAAGCGGCGACAAACGCCAACGCCATAGTCTCGGAAGGCTTTCGCTACGACATCACGCCCGTTCCCAGCTTTGTTCAACCGATAAACCGGCCAGTCCAGAAATCAGCGTCTAGCGATAGCGACCAGGAATTTTTGCTGCAGGAGCGGCAAATATCCCTGCTCAACAAAACGCCGCAGCGCTATGTGCACACACAAACCACGGCTTATTCCAGCAATGCGCTTGAGTCGGTTTCCCAGGTTTATATTCAGTTCAACCCGGCCTTTGAACAATTGGCCTTGCATGCCATTCGTGTGTGGCGCGATGGCAAAGCCATTGATCTGACGAAAAAGGTCAAGCTGGATCTGCTGCGCCGGGAAAGCAATCTGGAAAAAAGCATGTATGAGGGCGATGTCACCGCGATCGGCATTCTGCCGGATATTCGCGTGCAGGATATTGTGGAGCTTGAGTACACCGTCTCTGGCAGCAATCCGGTATTTGGCAACCACTACGCCGACCTGTTCTACATGATGCAGATGAAGCCTGTCAGGGAATACCGTTTCCGCATGCTATATCCCGACACCCGCCAGATAGCATGGAGGCTTCCGCCCGGCGTGACCGCCAAGGAAAGCAGCCAGGCCGGCATCAAGCAGATCGACATCAGCCAGTCGAACATCAAACCTTACGTTCAGGAAGACAAAACCCCAGGCTGGTATCTCCCACAACAGCTGATCGAGATCAGTGAATACAAAAGCTGGGATGAGGTGAATCAATGGGCAAGCGGCTTATTTGCCTATAACGCTCCGTTGAGCGGCGAACTGCAGCAGAAAGTGCAGGAATGGCAGAACCGCAAGCTGTCGCAGGCCGAACTTGCGGTTGAAGTGCTGCGCTGGGTGCAGCAGGACATACGCTATTTCGGCATTGAAATGGGCGAAAACTCGCATCTGCCCGCCACGCCGGATGTCACTTTCAGCAGAAAGTATGGTGACTGCAAGGACAAGAGCCTGCTGCTTGCCACCATGCTGCGCGCCCTGGGCATTGAGGCACACCCCACCCTGGCCTCCTTGTCCATGAACCGCAATGTGGAAAAAATGCTGCCCTCGCATGCGGTGTTCGACCACGCGATTGTGCAGGCCGTGATCGAGGGGAAAACCTACTGGCTGGATGCCACCCGCCCCCCGCAATATGGCAAGCTATCGAATCTGAGCTTTGCCGATTATGGTTATGTGCTGGTGCTTAACAGCCCGCAATTGCTGCAAGACACGCGTCTGCCGGACACCTACGAATCGCTCTACCAGCGCAATGACACCATCAAATTGCCAAGCTTCAAAGGGGAAGCCACGCTGGTGTCAGTCTACAAGGCAACACGCAACGCCGCGGATAGCCTGCGACAAATGCATGAGCAGCTGCCTGCCGAGCAATTCAATCACGCATTTCAGGATACCCTGTTGCGCCTCTACCCCCATGCCCGCACAGATGGCAATGTGGAATACGCCGATGACCAGACCAATAACCAGGTCACCATCACGACCAGGCTCAATATTGCCGACCTGCTGAGCTATGAACCAGGCCGCCTGGTCGGTGCCTTTTATGCCACCGAAGTCGCCAGCTGGGCCGAGCTGCCACAAAACACGCAGCGTAGCGCACCCTTCGGCCTTGCCAAGAATATGCGTGTTGTGCAGACATTTGAGCTGGAGTTTCCGCTCTCGCCTCAAATCCAGCCAGCCAAAACCAGTAATAACAAGCCTGGCGAGTTTCTGAGCATGACCGCAAGCTCGAACACCACGCCACAAAAATATTCCCTCTCGCTCTCACTGAAAGCGAACAAGGAAGCCGTACCCGCGCAAAGGATCAACGACTACACCGCCGAAACCCGCAAGCTGCGGGATCAAATGGGCATGACCTACAGCATCCCCATCAACACCTATGACATGGACGATTTAAAGGCACTGCAACGGGTGATTGCGCGGTTTGACCAGAAATACGGCAACAGCAACTCAGGCCGTGCTGCCGTGCGCAAAAAGGACCAGATCAACCTGATTGTCGTCAGCCGCGACATTGCCTCAGGCAAACTCACCAACGGCAATCTTGCCAAGGCCTACAAGCTGCGTGCCAATGCGTACGATGACAAAGGCGATAGTGCTCAGGCACTCAAGGATATTCGCATGGCGCAGCAACTGGATCCTGAGAATCCTGAATATCGCCTGTTTGAAGCCGCGACCCTGCTCGGCAATGGCGAATATCAGGCTGCCATCACCCGCTTTGCGGCACTGGCACCCAGCGAGCCGACCATGTCCATCAGCGACCAGTGGATGCTGAACCAGCAATATGCCCAAAGCCTGCTCATGAGCGGCAAACCGCAGGAAGCCAGCGAAAAATTCTCTATCGCCATCGGCCTGGCAGACAACAGCGCAGCAAAACTGCAAAGCGCCATCTGGCAATTCATTGCCAGTGGATCACCCGCAGCAGGCAAAGCCGCGCTGACATCCGTGCTGGATACCATGCCCGACGATGACTGGCCGCGCGCCGTGGCCGAGATGCTGACTGGCAAGATCAGCCCCGACGAGCTGATTGCAAAAGCCGCCTCTACCGATATCGGTGTCAGGGAAGATCAGTATTCCGAAGCCTACTTCTACCTCGGCAAGTATTACCAGATGACCAACCAGCCAGAAAAAGCCAAGGAAGCTTTTGGCAAATGCCTGGCCCAAGGGGTCACCGAGTTTCAGGAGCATAACTTCGCCACGCTGGCGCTGGGTAAGCCCAAAACCATACGCAAAGACGAGGGTAGCGGCTTTTTTGACTAGGCCAGACCTCACAATGCCCCAATGACAAAAGCCCGCTTGCGCGGGCTTTTGATTTCACGCCACCCCGGCAGCAAGCGGTAGCTGCCGGGATGAGATGAACTAGTACTGCACCTGGCCTGGAATCCAGCTGGTGCCAGCAAGCGGCACCTTGGCCATGGCGGCGGATTCGACGGTCAATGCGACCAGGTCTTCCGGCTCCAGATTGTGCAGATGGGATTTACCGCAGGCACGGGCGATTACCTGGGCTTCCATGGTCATCACGGCCAGGTAGTTGGCAAGGCGACGGCCTGCTTTTACCGGGTCGAGACGCTTCATCAGCTCGGGGTCTTGCGTGGTGATGCCTGCAGGGTCCTTGCCTTCATGCCAGTCGTCGTAGGCGCCAGCGGTGGTGCCCAGGGCCTGGTATTCGCTTTCAAGGCGTGGGTCGTTGTCACCCAGCGCCACCAGCGCGGCGGTACCAATCGCCACGGCATCGGCACCCAGGGCCAGTGCCTTGGCCACGTCGGCACCGTTACGGATACCACCGGACACAATCAGCTGCACCTTGCGGTGCATGCCCATATCCTGCAGGGCTTGCACAGCGGGACGAATGGCGGCGAGCGTAGGAATGCCGACGTGTTCGATGAACACTTCCTGCGTGGCGGCAGTACCGCCTTGCATGCCATCCAGCACCACGACATCGGCACCGGCTTTCACTGCCAGAGTAACGTCGAAGTATGGACGAGTCGCGCCGACCTTCACGTAGATGGGTTTTTCCCAATCGGTAATTTCACGCAGCTCGGCAATCTTGATTTCCAGATCGTCGGGGCCGGTCCAGTCAGGGTGACGGCAGGCAGAACGCTGGTCCACGCCCTTCGGCAGGCAGCGCATCTTGGCAACACGGTCACTGATCTTCTGGCCCAGCAGCATGCCGCCGCCGCCCGGCTTGGCCCCCTGCCCGATCACGACTTCAATCGCATCGGCCTTGCGCAGGTCGTCCGGGTTCATGCCGTAGCGCGATGGCAGGTATTGATACACCAGAATGGAGGACTGACCACGCTCTTCCGGTGTCATGCCACCGTCACCGGTAGTGGTGCTGGTGCCAACGGCGCTGGCGCCACGGCCCAGGGCCTCTTTGGCGGGGCCGGACAAGGCACCGAAGCTCATGCCCGCAATCGTCACCGGCGTTTTCAGGTGTATCGGCTTCTTGGCGAAACGGGTGCCGAGTACAACATCGGTACCGCATTTTTCACGGTAGCCTTCCAGCGGGTAACGGCTGACCGAAGCGCCCAGGAACAGCAGATCATCAAAGTGCGGCAGCTTGCGCTTGGCACCGGCACCACGGATGTCGTAGATGCCGGTCGCGGCAGCGCGGCGGATTTCAGACAGGGTGTAAGGGTCGAACGTCGCGGAGAACCGTGGCTGCGTCTGAGGGGTTTTTGGGGTATCGCTCATATTAGTAAGCTCCTGCGTTATCGACATGGAAGTTATACAGCGTGCGGGCGGAGCCGAAGAGCTTGAAGCTGTCCGGGCTGACATCGGCATGGCCGGACTTGGCCAGCAGGTCCACCAGAATCTGGCGGGCTTCGTCATCCATCGGTTTTTCTTCGCAATCGGCACCCAGGCTCTTGACCTCGCCGCGCACAAACAGACGGGCTTCGTACAGGGAGTCACCCAGGGCTTCGCCAGCATCGCCCAGCACCACCAGGTTACCGGCTTGCGCCATGAAGGCGGAGAAGCTGCCGACCGAACCGCCGACCACGATATCGGCGCCCTTGAGCGAGATACCGCAGCGCAGGCCAGCATCGCCATCAATAATCAGCAGGCCACCTTGTGCCGTGGCACCGGCTGCGTTGGAGGCAAAGCCTTTGACGTGCACCACGCCGGACATCATGTTCTCGGCCACACCGGTGCCGGCGCTGCCGGTTACCACCACGCTGGCCAGCTGGTTCATGCCTGCGGCGTAATAACCAGCGTGACCATCAATTGTCACCTTCACATCGGACTTGAGGCCGACGGCGATATTGTGGGCGCCATTCGGGTTATCAATCACCACATGCTTGCCGTTCAATTCGGAAGCCGGGCTGTGCAGGTACTGGTTAACCTCGCGCAAAGGCGTTGCCGCCAGATCAAATTTTAGACTTTCCATACATACATCTCCTTGGGCGAAGGTTCAAACACGTGCGCATTCTTCACATCGGGCAGGTGGGCCAGCGAGCGGAACTCGGAGGCAATCGCCACGTAATCATCATGCTCGGCCACCACGGCTGGTTTGCAGGCAAACGGATCGCGGATCAGGGCCAGCTGGTCCTTGGTGCCCATCAACAGGGTGTAGAAACCATCCAGCTCATCAAAACCATGCTCCAGCGCGGTCTTGAGATCGTCGCCTTCACGCATGCGCCATTCCAGGAAACGACAAGCCGCTTCGGTATCGTTATCGGTTTCAAAGTCGATGCCTTCGTGCTGCAGCTTGCGGCGCAGGCTGTTGGCGTTGGACAGTGAACCGTTGTGCACCAGGCACCAGTCACGGCCAGCGGTGAATGGGTGGGCGTGGGCCGGGGTAATGGCAGACTCTGTGGCCATGCGGGTATGGCCCACCAGATGGGTACCGCTTAGTTGCGGCAAGTCATAACGGGCGGCGACATCAGCTGGCAGGCCGGTATCCTTGTACACATCAATCGACTGGCCGACGGACAGCATGTGAATCTGTGGATAGTGTTCCTTGATCCAGGTCTTGATGGTCGGGGTTTCCAGATGCGAGATCAGGATGGCGTGGTTGCCCTTGGTGCTGAGGCTGACCTTGCTGCCCAGGTGCGCATCAAAATCATGCGCCAGGCCTTGCCAGTTGAAGTCCATGGTCGGGGCATACAGGCTGTACTTCAGCTCGTTGCCTGCCACAGGCGCCGTAAACACTGCCATACCGGCAGAGTCAGGGCCACGTTCTGTCATGCCGATCAGCATCGGCATCATCAGCTCGCCAATGTTGGCGCGCATGCTGGGGTTTTTAACCAGCAAACCTACAATTCCACACATGATGTTGCTCCTTTCAAATTCATTCATCAGGTGGCGGATATGCCCTACTCCGCCATGCGCTGCCGGGCAGCGCGCTCAAAGTCCAACCTAGTAAAACTGTACGTAGCGATTGATTTCCCAATCCGACACATGGCGCATGTAATCCACCCACTCCATGCGCTTCAGCTCGACGAATTCCTTGCTAAGGCCGGGGCCCATGGCATCCATGATCACCTGGTCGGCCTCCAGCGCATCCAGCGCCTCGCCGAGGTTTTGCGGCAGGATGTTAATGCCGAATTCGGCCAGCTGTTCCAGGCTGTAGTCGTAGAGGTTGTCATCACGGCCGGTGCCGGGGTCAAGCTCGCGGGCCACGCCATCCAGACCGGCGGCGATCACGGCTGCGGTGGCCAGGTAAGGGTTGCAGCTGCCATCGGGCAGACGCAGTTCCAGGCGGCCGTAGGGAATACGCACCAGCGTTGAACGGTTGTTGTTGCCATAGGCGATGTACGCCGGTGCCCAGGTGGCGCCAGACAGCGAGCGGCCCACCACCAGGCGTTTGTAAGAGTTGACGGTCGGTGCGCACACTGCCGCCAGCGCCGGAGCGTGGGCCAGGATGCCGCCGAGGAAGTGGTAGGCCAGCTTGGAAAGGCCCAGGCCGCTAGGGTCACTGTCGTCCTGGAACAGGCTCTTTTTGCCGTCACCGATGGACATGTGCATGTGCATGCCATTGCCCGGACGATTGCTGAACGGCTTGGGCATGAAGGAACAGATAATGCCCAGCTCGTTGGCAATCTCGCTCGCCGCCATCTTGAACATGATGTAGTCGTCAGCGCTCTTCAGGCAGTCGGCATAGGTGTAGTTGATTTCAAACTGGCCGTTGGCATCTTCGTGGTCGATCTGGTAAATATCCAGGCCCACTTCCACCAGTGATTCGGTCAGCTTTTCCAGAAAGGGCGAGTGGCGGGTAATGCCCTTGTAGTCATAACAGGGCTTTTGCAGCGTGTCGCTGTCATCAAACGGATGCACCGCACCATGCTCGTCTTTTTTCAGCAGGGAGAATTCAGGCTCAAGGCCGGTGTAGAGCGTCCAGCCTTTTTCCGCCAGGCGGGCAATCTGCTGTTTCAGCACAACGCGGGTATCAAATTCGTAAGGCTTGCCATTCACATGGCCATCGCACACCAAGCGGGCATAACCCGGCTGCCAGGGGATCAGGCTCAAGGTGCTCAACTCACCAATCGCCATGTAGTCAGGGCCGTTAGGCGCAATACCCGTACCCCAGATGGCGCCACCGGCAAAGCCGGCGCCGGTAGTCAGGATATCGTTCAGATGCGAAGCAGGCACAGACTTCACCTTGGCCACGCCATGTATATCGACAAACTGCGCCAGCACGTATTTAACGTGGTGGTCTTCCAGAAACTTCTGTGCTTCTTCCAGTGACTTCATCGTGTGATCCCCTTGTAGATGCTGCAATGTTTGGTAACTTGAATATGCTTACTTGAAATAAAAGGAGAGGCCCACCGGACCGCCTCCGAATTCTTGGGCCATGGCGGTCAGTTCATGCCACAGATAGGGGCCGTAGGTGCCATCGCACCACAGGCGGTAAACCGTTTCGCCATTCAGTGTCTGGCTGAGCAGGGTGACCGAAATATTGGCGACTTGCGTCATCAGCAGGCGCTGGTTATTGGCCAGCTCGGCGGCCACATCCAGCGCGCAGACTTCGGCCAGTATCGACAGCGCATGCTGACCACTCAGCACCAGAGCGGCATCGCTGCGCGCCACCGGATAAAGCTTGGCGCCCACCGGGGCAGGGCCTTGCGCCAGACGGCTGGCGTGACCCGCCACAAACTGGTCCTCCAGCAAGTACTCGCTATTGCCCAAACGCAGTACCAGCGTGGAATCCTGCATGAGCCAGCTGTTGGCTGCCGGTGGCAGTGTGATGCCCTGCGCACTCAGCCATTCGGCAGCGCCTGCGCCCTTGACGGCGAAGCGGGCAAAGGCGCTGAACTCGGCGACACCGGCCAGCGCTGCCTGGGCTTGCTGGATTTGCGGGGTACCAAATTCCAAGGCGATTTCCATGCAATTCAGGCTGCCCATGACCGGATGTGCATGGTGCTGGGCGTGGCTGACAGGAGAGGTCTGGATAAAAGTCATGATCAGGCTTCCGATTGCAGTTGAACGAATGGCGTGGCCGCAACACGGGCCATGACCAGACTGTCGCTATCTGTGCGGATATTGAAGGCAGCGCCCTCGGCGACATTGGCCGGGTCCACATAGGCAAAACCGATAAAGCGGCCGACCGTGGGGCTGAAGGCGATGCTGGTAACGCGGCCCTTGATGTTGCCGTCAGCACCTATCACCAGATTGCATTCGTTGATGGTTTCGCCCTGATAGCCTTCGGACAGGGTGAAGGGCACCAGACGCTTGTTGAGCGGCTTGCGGGCGATAATCTGCAAACTACGCTGGCCGATGAAGAAGGGCTTGGCAAACTGGATCGCACCGTCGCTACCCGCTTCAAACGGCTGGGTCAGGCCATCGGTGTCCTGACCAATCAGGTGATTGCCCATCTCCAGGCGCAACAGGCGCTGGGTATCGGTACCAAACGGACGCAAGCCCTCAGCCACGCCGTTTTCCAGCAGGGCATTCCATACATGCTGGGCGCTGCCAGCCGGTACGTGCATTTCAAACGCGAGGTCAGATACAAAGCCCACGCGGATCAGGCGGGCCGGAACCCCGGCAATCTCGGTATCGCATACCGCGCCAAATGGCAGGCTGGCATCGTCCAGCGGACGCAAGGTGAGTTTGGACAAAATACCACGCGCAGCCGGACCAGCCAGGTTGATGCCACCATAGGCACCAGTGACATTCACCAGACCGACATCCAGTTGCCAGATCTGCAGCCAGCGCTGCATTTCACGGTAGACGGCAGCAGCATTGGTGGTGCTGGCCGTGATGTAGAAGTAATCCTCGGCGATGCGGCAGGCAATGCCGTCGTCGACCATCACACCGGCTTCGTCCAGCAACAGGGCATAGCGGGTGCGACCAATCTTCTGCGTCTTGAAAGACCCGGTGTAAAAGCGCTCCAGGAACTCAGCCGCATCGGGGCCACGCACTTCCAGCTTGCCCAGCGTGCCGACATCGATCATGCCAGCGGCTTTGCGCACGGCCAGGGCTTCTTCGTAAATGGCCTGCTGTTTTTCCAGACCGGCGCGGCGATACCAGGCCGGCCGTTTCCACACGCCGACATCGGTAAACTCGGCGCCATGCGCTTCGTGCCAGCCATGCAGCGTGGTCAGGCGATGCGGGTGCAAGCCACGTCCGGCCAGGTGACCAATCGGCGTGGGGTGGAAGAACGGACGCGCGGTCGTGGTGCCAATGCGTTCCACCGGCAATTGACGGATACGCGCCAGAATGCGGATGGCATTCATATTGGAATGCTTGCCCTGGCTGGGGCCCATGCCGACCGTGGTAAAGCGCTTCATCAGCTCGATATTGTCAAAGCCTTCCTGCGCGGCATGCACAAAATCCTTGATGCTGATGTCTTCGTCGAAGTCGACAAAATTCTTGCCCTTGGGATGCTCCACCATGGGGTAAGGATGGCTGGGGCTGGCGATGTACTCGCGGTCCACGGTGACGCTGGGCACTTGCTTGCCCAGGTAGGTCAGCGCTTCAGATGCCGCACGCGCCCCATCCTGCAAACGTTGCGCCAGATCAAAAATCCCATTCACCTTGCCCGCTGCAAACATGCCAGCAGGCAACTTGGCAGGCACGAACTGCTCGGCGGATTTTTCATAGCGCATGCCAGTGCCTGCCTGATACAGCAAGGCAGCGGCCGGTGCCCAGCCTGCGCTCATGATGATGCCGTCGCAATCTATGGTGAAACGATCATGCAGCAGCGGCTTGGCGCTGGCTTCGTCGTAACTGCAGATCACCGCACCCTTGACGCCAAACTTGTTGGCCGCAGGCAGCACTTCATAGACACAGGCGCCGTTGTAGATGGCTACGCCACGACTCTTGATGGCATCCACCAGGCTGCAGGGTTCACCCTCAGCCCGCAGGTCGACAATCGCCTTGACGGTGACACCGGCATCCAGCAGATCCATGGCGGCACGGTAGCCTTGCTTGTTGGCGGCAAACACCACGGCGCTTTCGCATGGCTTGGTGGCGTAGCGAGCCAGCAGGCGTTGGGCGGCAGTCGCCAGCATCACGCCGGGCAAATCGTTATTGCGGAACACGGGAGGCTGTTCAAACGCGCCACTCGCCACGATCACGGCTTTGGCACGCACCTTGGTAATGCCGGTGGTTTCCACGATTGGAATCAGGTGATCGGTGTAATAGCCAGCGGCATAAGCGCCGGTGCGCAGCGTGACATTTGGATACTTGGCCAGCTCGGCCAGCAGATCAGCAAGACGCTTGGCCGACTCGTCGGAGCCGCCCAGGTCATAGCTCAGGCTGCCGCCCGCTTGCGCATTTTCATCCACGACGATGATATTGAGGCCATGCGGAGCCGCCATCAGCGCAGCGGTGAGGCCGGTGGGGCCAGCGCCGATGATCAGCAGATCGCAATGCGTATGCAGCTTGCGCTTGAGTTCACGTGGGTAGTTGAAGTTGACCACGCCCAGGCCTGCCGACTTGCGGATGATGTTTTCCCAGAACGGGAACAGGCTGCGTGGCGTATGGAACGCCTTATAATAAAAGCCCACAGGCAATATCGATGAAATCGCATCAATAAAGCGCTTCTTGTCGTTCTTCACGCCGCCATCGGTATTCACCACGGTCAGCTGCATGCCATCCTGCACCGGCAATACATCGCCGCGCATATTGGTATCGGTGCCATCGGCCAGCATGACGTTGACATCATGATTGGCCAGGCTCAACACGCCACGCGGACGGTGGTATTTGAAACTGCGACCCAGCACGGTTTCACCGGCGGCCCACAGGGCACTGCTGATGGTGTCGCCTTCATAGGCCTGGTATTTCTGGCCTTCGAAATAAAAGCTGATGGGCTTGTCGCGCTTCAGCCATTCACTGGCACGCTGAGGTAAACGCTTGCTCATGCCTTGTCCTCCTGGCCGTAAAGATAGGTGCGCGCCACCTGATCGGTCAGGGTGTTGCGCTCGGCGACAAACCAGGTGCCGCTTGGGCTGTGATACCACCACTCTTTTTTCAGGCCGGGGGCGCCACTGCGGTTGTACACATAGGCAGCCCAGGCGCTATCGCTTGCCTGCGCGGGGTCAGGCATATTGCGAATCTCGCCACCGAAGACAAACTCACTCAGGGGACGGGTTCCATTCACGGGACAAGTCAGTAATTTCAAAACAGCATCCTTAACTTAACAATTCGCCAAACAATCTGCCCCGTGCCTAGTGGCCGACGGAAGCAGCGCCCTTTTCGCCTGTCAGGTCGTAATCTTCAAACCGGCTCAAGCGGAATGGCTTGATCAGTTCGGGAGCCTGGTCGTTGGCCATGGTGGCGGCCATGGTCTTGCCGCTGATCGGCGTGGCCTTGAAGCCCCAGGTACCCCAGCCAGCATCCAGGTAAAAACCCTCCACCGGCGTCGTGCCCATGATGGGTGAGAAGTCAGGCGTCATATCCGCCATGCCTGCCCACTGGCGCACGATCTTCACGTTGGAAAGGAAAGGGAACATATCGAGCATGTGCGAGGTGAGGCCTTCGACGAAATCCAGCGAAGAGCGCGTGGAATGCACTTCGTAAGGATCCAGCGAAGAGCCCATGACCAGCTCGCCGCGCGAGGACTGGCTGACATATACATGCAGGCTGCCGGAGACCAGAATCGTGTCCAGCCAGGGTTTCATCGGCTCGCTGACACAGGCCTGCAGCGGATGAATGACGATAGGCGTATCGACGCCCGCCATATTGGTGATGCGCGGGGTAAACCCGGCCACGGCCGACAGCACCTTGTTGGTGGCGATATAGCCACGGCTGGTGTGCACGCCCTTGATCTTGCCAGACTGGATGTCGAGGCCGGTCACTTCGGTATTCTGGAAAATTTCCACGCCCATGCTGTCTGCACCGCGGGCATAGCCCCAGGCCACGGCATCGTGACGGGCAATCGAGCCTGGTCCGTGGTACAGCGCACCCAGGATAGGCGCCTTGCCGCTACAGCTGATATCCAGCTGCGGGCAGGCACGGGAAATATCATCCGGCCCCACCACATAGCTATCAACGCCCACATGCTTATTGACCTCGGCACGCCAGCGCATGGTGCGCAGGGCAGATTCGGTGTGCGCCAGGGTGAAGTGGCCGCGGGTGGAGTAGAACAGGTTGATGTCCAGCTCTTCGGACAAACCTTCATATATCTTGACGCTGGCGTCGTAAAAATTGACGCCTTCCGGTGTCAGGTAATTGGAACGCACGATAGTGGTATTGCGGCCGGTATTGCCGCCGCCGATATAGCCTTTTTCCAGCACCGCCACATTGGTAATGCCATGGTCCTTGGCCAGGTAATAGGCCGCTGCCAGGCCGTGGCCGCCGCCACCAATAATCACGGCGTCATAGCTTTTCTTGGGCTCGGTACAGTCCCGGAAAAAGCGGGGGGCCGGGTGCTTTCGGCTCAGGGCGTATTTCAGCAGTCTTAAGGGCATCGATTGTCTCCATTGCTCATGCCGTACATAAGCAATAAATATTCCTGTTTAATAACTTTGTTTACTGTGGTGAAACATTTGTTGCTATTTAAGCATTCCCGGAATTTCGCCGTCAACAGTTTTTTGCAACTTTTTTTCTTCACAGGAAACTTATCGTGGCTAGCCCCCTGTTTTTCTTGTACACTGAACCCTGATTTGCAACCCCGGAGAGCCCATGGCAACCCCATCCAATACTGCTTCCGCCGACATTGCGCCGGTGATGAGCGACAGCGACGCCCGGTCGCTGGGTCGCCATCTGGGCAACGTCATACGCCAGATTCGCCTGCAGCATGGCCTGACCATTGCGGATATTTCCGAGCGTGCCAGCATCAGTCGCGGCATGTTGAGCAAGATAGAAAACGGTCTGGTGTCCACCAGCCTGGAAACACTGGAACAGATTGCCAATGCGCTGGGCGTGACGCTGTCGCGGCTATTTCGCGACTACAACATCCAGACCAGCAGCGCACAGCTGGTGAAGCACGGACAGGGCATGGAAGTGGTGCGCCGTGGCACCAAACGTGGGCACACCTACCACCTGCTGGCCTATGATCAGGGCCCGAAAAAAACCTTCGAGCCCTTCCTGATTACCCTGGAAGATCCGGGCGAGGAATTCCCGCCCTTTGAGCACAGCGGCACCGAGTTCATCCACATGCTGGAAGGTGAGGTTGAATATAAAGTGGGCAATGAGACCTTTCTGCTGCAGCCAGGTGATTCACTGACCTTTCGCGGTGAGCAGCCACATCGGCCCGAGCGGCTGGTGAGCGCGCCGGTGAAGTTCCTCTCCATCATCCATCACGACTTTCCTGACACGCCGGAGGAATAGGCATGCAGCTGCAAGCAACCAGCATTTCTATTGATAACGCCGTCGCCGCTGACATCCCCACGCTGTGCCTGCTGCTGGAAGACCTGTTCGGCATAGAAGCTGATTTTGAAGCGGACACCGAAGCCCAGCGGCGCGGGCTTGCCATGCTGATTGCAGCGCCGGATCGCGGCATTATCAAAGTGGCCCGCACCGCCGAAGGCAAGGTGATCGGCATGGTCAGTGCGCAGCTCATCATCTCCACCGCCCAGGGCACGCCTGCCGCCTGGCTGGAAGACATGATCGTGGACAAGGACTATCGCCATGCCGGCATCGGCCGCACCCTGCTCGATGCCGTATTGCAATGGTGCAAGGATCAGGGCGTCACCCGCGCGCAAATCCTGGTCGATACTGAAAACACGCCCGCCGTGGGCTATTACCAGCACCTTGGCTGGCAACCCACCCAGCTGCAGGCGCGCCGCATGTTTCTGTAAGCGCCCTGTTTTCAGCCGTCCGGGTTCCATCCCGCCCCTGCCCCGCCATGTAGGACAATCCCGACTTGTCGCCCTCTGCCAAGTCGGGCATTGTTGAGCTCATGATATGAATCAGTGTCACTGTTGAACCAGTGTCGCTTGCGGCCTGTCCCTTGAGTGAGGCAATTACTTCACCCGCCGGATGCCAGACAACAACAAGACACATCTCCACCTGTATACGTTTTGCAATGCGGCACCCCGCTTTCGGGGCGTTCGCAAGGGGTAAACATGGCAGCTGCCAGTTTCGAAATTGATCAGGATGCAAAAGGCCGTCGTCGCGTGCGCCTGCTGGGGCAATGGTCCTTGCGCGCGCTGGACAACGACTTTGCCGAACTCAAACAGGCCTTGCAGCCTTTCTTCTCTGACCCCTTTACGCAGTGGGATCTGCTGGCCACCGAGCAACTGGACACGGCGGGCGCGACCATCCTGCTGAACGGCTGGGAGGGCAAGCTGGATGCCCGCATGCAGGTAACGGAAGAGCAGCGCGCCCTGTTCACCACACTGCAGGGATTGCGCGTGCCAGCACGCACCGGCTCCCACATCGACTGGGCGTTTCCACTGGTAGCGACGGGCGAGCTGGTCATGAAATTTGCCCAGCATTTGACCGATTTCGTGCAGCTGATCGGCCTGTTGCTGCTGGAAATGCTCTATCTGGTGCGTCGTCCATCGGCGTTTCCGTGGCGCGAATTCATGGCCAATATCTACAAGAGCGGCGTCACGGCATTGCCGGTCACCGGCCTGTTGGGCTTCATGATCGGTGTTGCCATGAGTTACCTGATGTCGTCACAACTGCGCACCTTTGGCGCGGACATTTTCATCGTCAATATTCTCGGCCTGAGCATGATCCGCGAGCTGGGGCCCATCCTGATGGCGATTCTGGTGGCAGGCCGATCAGGCTCCGCCATGACGGCGCAGATAGGCGTGATGCGAGTGACCGAGGAAATCGACGCGCTGACCACCATGGGTGTCTCGCGCATCTTGCGCATCGTGCTGCCCAAGGTACTCGGGCTGACCTTTGTCGCGCCTTTTCTGGTGTTGTGGACTTCCTTCTGGGGGCTGGCGGGCGGAGCGCTGTCGGCCAATACCGAGCTGGGCCTGAGCTTTCGTTTCTTTTTTGACTATCTGCCCATGGTGGTGGAGCCGGTCAACCTGACGCTTAGCCTGTTCAAAGGCCTGCTGTTTGGCTTTGTGGTCACGCTGGTGGCTTGCCACTTCGGCCTGCGCATCATGCCCAATACCGAAAGCCTGAGCGCCAGCACCACCAGCTCGGTGGTCACTGCCATTACGTCCGTCATCCTGCTGGATGCGGCATTTGCCATTTTGACGAGTGGAATTGGAGTATGAGCGAGACCCCGAATAACATCCCCAGCCCGCCACCCGCACCGCCAGTATGCGAAGCGCGCAATGTCTGGACCGAATTTGGCGATGTGGTGATACATCGCGACCTCAATCTGGTGATGGAGCGCGGCGAAATCATGGCCCTGGTCGGTGGCTCCGGCAGTGGCAAGACCACCCTGCTGCGGCACATCGTCGGGCTGACCGAACCGTCACGCGGCGATATTTTGCTGTTTGGCGAAAACCTGCACGCGCTGGAGCGTGAGCGGCGGCAACGCCTGATGACGCGCCTGGGCATGCTGTTTCAGCAGGGCGCGCTGTTTTCGGCATTGTCGGTATTCGACAATATCGCCTTTCCCCTGCGCGAGCTGAAGCAGTTTGACGAAGACACCATCCACACCCTGGTCATGCACAAGCTGACTCTGGTGGAGCTGGAGCCGCAGCATGCCAGCCTGCTGCCCGCCCAGCTTTCCGGCGGCATGATCAAGCGCGTGGGCTTGGCACGCGCCTTGGCGCTGGAGCCTGAGCTGCTGGTGCTGGATGAACCCACCGCCGGGCTGGACCCCGACCGCAGCAGCAAATTCGTCGCCCTGATCAAACAGATCAAGCAAACACTGGGGCTCACCGTGCTTTTCGTCACCCATGATATCGACACCCTGATCGCCATGAGTGACCGCGTGGCGGTGCTGGCGGACAAGCACATCATCACCGCCTGCTCGCTGCAGGCATTGGGTGAAGTCGACCACCCCTTCGTTACCAACTTCTTTCAGGGCATACATGCCCGCATGGAAAGGTCTTAATCAACCATGGAAAATCGCTCGCACGCCATTGCCGTCGGCCTGTTTACCCTTATTCTGGGGCTCGCGGCCATCTTCGCCTTCTGGTGGCTTTCCGGGTCGCGCGAAGAAAAAACGCATTACACCATCAACTCCAATCGCCCGGTCAGCGGGCTCAATCCGGAAGCCTCGGTGAAATTTCGCGGCGTGGAAGTCGGCAAGGTGTTGCATATCTCGCTGGATGACAACACGCAGAATGACATCCATGTCGACATCGAAGTCACCAAAACCCTGCAACTGAGCAAGGCCGCCTATGCCGAGCTGCGCCTGCAAGGCGTGACCGGCCTCGCGTATATCGACCTCAACGATGACGGCAGCAGCCAGCAGCGACTGGGGCCGGATGACACCATTCCGCTACGCCCCTCGTTCGTGGATCGCTTTACCGAACATGCGCCAGAGATCATCGAGCAGGTGGAAACCCTGGTAAAAAGCAGCAGCCAGCTCGCCGCCACCGCGCATGAGATAGTCCAGAAAATAGACACCGACCAACTCAACCGCACCATTGCCAATCTGGAAAAAGCCTCGGCCCAACTGGAGCCGCTGCTGCGCACCAGTACCGCCACCATGAACCGGCTGGGCAGCTTTGCTTCCGAACGCAATCGCCAGCAACTGGAAAGCACGCTGCAAAGCCTGCAGCAAACCTCGGACGCCGTACGCCCGCTGATGGATACCCTGGGCCAAAGTGCGCGTGATTTCAGCAGCATGACGGGCACACTCACGCAAAGCAGCCAGCAACTCAGCGACAGTCTGCAGCAAGACACCCTGCCGCGCCTGAATGCGCTAACCGACAGCCTGCAGCGTGACTCCCAGCAGTTTGAGCAATTGATGGAAACGCTGGAAGACCACCCGCAAAGCCTGCTGCTGGGCAAACCCAAAGCCCAGCCCGGCCCCGGCGAAGCTGGCTTCAAGCCTTAACCCCGATAAGAACAAATGAGGAACTGACATGAAACGATGGATCACATTACTGATACTGGCGGGCAGCCTCAGCGCCTGCCTCAGCCTCAATGGCAACAAGCCACAAAGCGGCCCACAGACCTTTGACTTTGGCCTGGGCGAACCCGGCGACCGCATCGCCACCCAGACCAGCATTGAAAACATACGCAGCGGCGACGCCCTCAACAATAAGCGCATACGCTACCGGCTGGCCTACCAGAATGCCCAGCAGGTGGCCTACTACGCCGACAGCCGCTGGACCGCCCCGCCCGCCGAACTGCTGACGCAAAAACTACGCACCCGGCAAGCGCCCGCCGCGACCAGCAACGGCTGCCTGCTGACACTCTCACTGGATAGTTTTGATCAGGTATTTGACAGCCCAACCGCAAGCCACGGGCTGGTACAGATCAGCGCCAGCCTGCAGCAAAAGAAATCGCGCCAGATCGTGGCAAGCCGCACATTTCAGGCTAGCAGCACCGCCCCCACGGCCGACGCCGCTGGCGGAGTTGCAGCCCTGAGCAAGGCCAGTGATCAGCTGCTGACGGAAACCCTGACCTGGGCCGAAAGCCAGGCCAGCACTGCCTGCCAGCCTTGATGCCTGCCGCTTAACCCCGACACTGAGGGCCAAGACAAAAACAGCCCGCTCAGGAAGGCGTTGGCCAGTTCTGCAGCAACAAGGCAAATTCGTCAGCGGGTACCGGACGGCTGGCGATAAAGCCTTGCATCTGGTCGCAGCCTTCTTTCTTGAGGAATTCGAGCTGGTTGATATTCTCCACACCTTCCGCGATCACGTTCAGGCGCAGGCCGTGGGACATGCGGATGATGGCGGTAATGATGGTGGCATCGTCGGGATCGGTCTCGATATCGCGGATGAAGCTTTTGTCGATTTTGACGTTGTTGATCGGCAGGCGCTTGAGGTAGGAAAGACTGGAGTAGCCGGTGCCAAAATCATCCAGCGCCAGTTTCACGCCCATGCTTCTTAGCTTGTGCAGCCAGTTGATGACTTCGGTTTCGGCATGGATGGCCACGCTTTCGGTAACTTCCAGCTCCAGATAATCCGGCTCCAGCCCACTCATGAGCAGAATCTCGCTGACCTCTTGCAGGAAGTTGTGCTGGCGCAGTTGCACGGTGGAAAGATTTACCGCCACCGGAATGCGAGCGAGACCAGCCGCTTGCCATTCCTGATTCTGGCGGCAGGCTTCGCGCATGACCCACAGGCCTATCGGCCGGATCAGGCCGCTGTCTTCGGCAATCGGGATAAAGCGATCCGGTGCCACCAGGCCCCAGCTGGGGTGTTGCCAGCGGATCAGGGCTTCGGCCCCCACCACCTGCCCGGTGCGTATATCGATCTTGGGCTGGTAATACAGCACAAACTCGTTACGCTCCACGGCACGGCGCAGCTTGCTTTCCAGCTCGGCAATCTCCATCACGCGCTCGTTCATGGCACGGGTGAAGAACTGGTAATTGTTGCGCCCCAGCGATTTGGCGTGGTACATGGCGGCATCGGCATTTTTGGTCAGGAGCTCGCCGTTTTCACCATCGTCGGGGAATACGGCAATGCCGATACTGGCGGAGACGGTGATTTCGTGCGCGCCAATTTCATAAGGCACAGTGGCCGCGGCTAGCAGTTTTTCGGCGACCTCGGCGGGTGAGAAATAATTGGTCAGCTCAGGCAGCAGTATCATGAACTCATCGCCGCCCTGGCGGCTGATGGTATCGCTGGCACGCAGGCAGCTTTCCAGGCGGCGTGCCACCATTTTCAGCAGCTGGTCGCCTACTTCGTGGCCCAGGCTGTCGTTGATATTCTTGAAGTGATCCAGATCCAGGAACATGAGGGCGATGAATTCCTGGTCACGCCGGGCGATGGTCAGCGCCTGATTCAGGCGGTCATTCAGCAGCAGGCGATTGGGCAGGCCGGTGAGGTAATCATGCTCGGCCAGATAGGTCATCTTGTTGGCCATGTTGCGGGCTTCGCTCACATCGTGGAACACCAGCACCACGCCCAGCACATTGCCATCCTGATCGCGAATGGGGGCAGCGGAATCTTCAATGGCATATTCGTTGCCGTGGCGGCCTATCAACGCCGTGTGGTTGGCCAGCCCGTAAATTTCACCATGCTGCAGCACCACATCCACCGGGTTGGGTACCAGCTTGCGCGAGCTTTCATTCACAATGCGGAACACTTCCAGCAAGGGCTTGCCCTGCGCTTCGGCATTGCTCCAGCCAGTCATGCGCTCCGCCACAGGGTTGAGATAATTCACCCGCGACTGCTTGTCGGTGGTGATCACACCATCGCCGATGGATTGCAAGGTAACCACGGCGCGCTGCTTCTCGGCATACAGGGTTTGCTCGGCTTCGCGCCGCAGGTCAATTTCCAGCTTGAGCAGGCGGTTGATTTCCTCCAGCTCGGCGGTACGTTGCTGCACCAGAGTTTCCAGGGTGTCATTGAAAGCTGCCAGCGAGCGCTCGGCCAGCTCACGTTCTTCCACTTCGTGTTCCAGCCGCTCTACCGTCTCCTCCAGCTGGCGAGTGCTGGGAATACGCAAGGCTTGAGGCATGAGCCGCCACAGCATGATGGCTGTCACCAGCGAGGCAACCCCGGTCACGGCTTTCATCGAGGCATCGGCCCAGTAATCCGGATTCCAGATGGTCCAGAGCGAGAGTAGATGGGTAGTGCCGCAGGCAAAGATAAAGATGGAGAACATCACAAAAATCCAGTTGAACTGGAGATCAGGACGCTTGCGAACGAAATACACCAGCGCCATGGGGATGGAATAATAGGCGACGGCGATCATGAGATCGGAGATGATGTAGGTCCACAGCAAAGGCGGCTGCCACAGATAACAATGGCCATGCGGCATAAAGCCATCGGTACTGAAAAAAATGGTTATGACGTCCATCGCGGTTCCCTGTTGTTAGATTGCCGTAAAGGCGTTATACACGTTTTCTTATGCACGCGGCTCTGATGAACATAAACATCAGGAACTATGGGCAAGCTTTTCCATCACATCAAATATAATTAGCAACCTTACCTTCGTACGCCAGTTTTCAACTAGAACAATCGCCTCACTGGATACCATGTCGACAAGCACACCACAGCACGCCCCGTTCTTTGTGATCCTCAATGCCGGCTCCGGCCGGCACGACTGCAACGAAGTCCGGAACACCATCCAGCGCATCATGGATGAAGCAGGCCGCCAGTGCACCATCATCGAGGTGGCCCAGCCGCAAGACCTGAGCCGCATTGCCCGCGAAACGGTCGCTACCGCCATGCAGCAGGGCGGCATTGTCGTGGCCGCCGGGGGCGATGGCGCCATCAATGCCATCGTGCAGGAGGCCTGGCAACGCGATTGCCCCATGGGCATCCTGCCGCAGGGCACCTTCAATTACTTTGGGCGCACCCACCATATTCCCGAAGACACGGCCGAAGCCACGCAGGTATTGCTCGCTGGCCGCCTGCAACCGGTGCAGATCGGCCTGGTGAATGACAAGGTATTTCTGGTGAATGCCAGCGTGGGGCTTTACCCCCAGCTGTTGCAAGCACGCGAACAATTCAAGCGCCAATATGGCCGTAGCCGCGTGGTGGCCCTGATCGCGGGCTTTTTCACCCTGCTGCGCCAGCACCGCGTACTCAAGATCGAGATGAACACCAAAGGCGTCTCGCGCAAATTGCGTACGCCTACTCTCTTTGTCGGCAACAATCAGCTACAACTTGAGCAAATTGGCATTCCATTGACCGATGCGCTGGCGTCGGGTGAGCTGGCCGCCATCATGCTGAAACCCACCAGCAAGCTGGCGATGCTGGGCCTGATGCTGAAAGGGGCGCTGGGACGCCTGGGCGAAGCCGAGAATATTGTCAGCTTCAGTTTTTCCAGCATGGGCATACGCCAGTTTTCGTTTCCGCGCCGCCGCATCAAGGTAGCGACCGATGGCGAAATCGTGCGGCTCAAATCGCCCTTGCAGTTTCAGGTGGCGCCGCGTCCGCTGCAATTGATCAAACTCGACGAGCCTGTCTGAGCCCCTGGAACCATGACCTTGATCGCCCATCTTTCTGACCCGCACTTCGGCACCGAGCAGCCCGCCGTGATGCAGGCACTGCAAACCTTGTTGTGGCAGCAGGCGCCGCATCTGCTCATCCTTTCCGGGGATATCACGCAGCGCGCGAGGCGCAGCCAGTTCAAGCATGCCCGCGCCTTTGTCGACAGCCTGAACATTCCGCACCGGCTGGTGATTCCCGGCAACCATGACATCCCGCTGTTCAATCTGCTGGCACGCGTGCTGACGCCCTATCGCCGCCATCGCCATGCCTTTGGTCAGGAGCTTGAGCCGGTGTATCGCGATGACAAAACGCTGGCCATTACCGTCAACACTACCCGGGCCTATCGGCATGAAGACGGCGAGGTCTCCCCTGCGCAGATCAAGCGGGTATGCGAGCAGTTGCAGCAAGCCAGCCCGCAGCAACTTCGGCTGGTGATTACGCATCAGCCGGTATACGTGACCGAAGTACGCGATGAAAGCAACCTGCTGCATGGCTATCAGGCCGCCGTCCGCGCCTGGGCAGAAGCCGGCGCCGACCTCATCTTGGGCGGGCATATCCACCTGCCATTCGTGATGGCCCTGCACGAAAAACGGCCAGACATCCGCCACCGCATCTGGGCGGTGCAGGCTGGCACGGCGGTATCCACCCGCATCCGCCGCAATGCGGGCAATTCCATCAATCTTATTCGCTACCAGGCGCGACAAACGCCCTGCATGGTGGAGCGCTGGGATTACACGGCAGCGCAGCAGCAGTTTGTGCAAGTCTCTGCTGAGGCACTGACACTGGAGGCGGCATGAGCACACCGTGGTGGATACACGTTGCCACCCACGCCGCTGAGTATTATGCAGTGGCGCTGGTGGCAATATGGATAATCGTGACCATGGCGTATCGGACACATTTGGCGAGCGCCGATGGCGAAAGTCGCTGGTTCACCACCAGCCTGATCGTCATGGCGCTGGCGGGCTCCATGTTTAGCTGGATTGCCTATCTGCTGCAAACCGGCAATCTGGAGCAATTGGACGCCGAATTCAGCGCGACGGTGCGGCAATACGCCAACCCTTACGTCATGCTGTATTTCCACGTGGTGACCCATTTGGGCAATACCTCCACGCTTACCATCATCTGCGTACTCACGGTGCTCCTCATGCTCTTGTTGCGGCAATACAAGCTGGCGTTCGGCAGCCTGCTGGCCATAGGCGGCAACAGCATACTGAATGTGAGCCTGAAAGATATCTTCGAACGGTTGCGGCCGATCAACCCCTATAGTGAACCTCTCGATAGCTGGAGCTTCCCCAGTGGGCACAGCTCGGGGTCGCTGGTGGCCTATGGATTGCTCGCTTACCTGGTGCTGCGCCTGCTGCCGCCGCGCTATCACCTGCCCGCGCTGCTGCTGGGCAGTTCGATTGCCTTCACAATCGCCACCAGCCGGGTGTTCCTGCATTACCACTATGCCAGCGATGTGCTGGCAGGCTTGATGTCGGGTTTGCTCTGGCTCACCTTCTGTATTGCAGTGATGGAATACGCCCGATCTCACCCGTCACCGCATCAACCCTCTCCGGATAAGGGTTGAATGCACGCATCAATCCCCCTATGCTGCGGTTATTGATGAGTAAGAAAGCCATATGAAATCAGCCACCTTGCCACCAGATGAAGCAGAACGCATCGCCATGCTGCATGCGCTCGGGCTGCTGGATACCGACCCCGAGCCCGTGTTCGACAGAATCACGCAACTGGTTGCCCTGACCCTGAACGTTCCCATCGCCCTGATTTCGCTGGTGGATACGGACAGGCAATGGTTCAAATCCCGCATTGGAGTCGAGGCGGAAGAGTCGCCCCGTGACGTCGCTTTTTGCGCCCATGCCATCTTGCAGACCAAGCCCATGGTGGTGAATGATGCCCTGCTGGATGAGCGGTTTGCCGACAATCCCATGGTGCTGCAATTTCCGAATATCCGCTTCTATGCAGGCATCCCCATACGCACCACGGCGGGCTATGCCCTTGGTACCCTGTGCGCCATTGATGCCCAGCCCAGAGAGCTGAGCAAACACGAGCTGGAAATATTGACCTGCCTTGCCGACCTGGTCAGCAAGGAAATCCGCCTGCGCGAAGCGCTGGCACTGACAGAGTCGCACCTCAAGCTCTCGCAAACCGTGCTGCATGCCAGCGAGGCGCGCTTCCGCACCATCTTTGAAAAAGCGGCGATTGGCATTGCGCTGGTCGCCCCCGATGGCGGCTGGCTCAGTGTGAATGAGGAGCTTTGCCGGTTTCTGGGCTATCGCCAGGATGAACTGCATTTGCTGAGCTTCAGGGACATCACCTACCCCGATGACCTGCCAGCCGACCTGGATTTGCTTAAGCAATTGGCCGAAGACAAGATAGACCGTTACCAGATCGAAAAGCGGTATATCCGCAAGGATGGCGAGCTACGCTGGGCCAGCCTCAGCGTCACCAAACAGATCAATACACGTGGCGAGCTCGAGTATTTTGTTTCGATTGTCAAAGACATACACGACAAAAAAGTCGCCGAGCAGGCGCTCAACGAGTTGCAGCATGAACTGGAAAACCGGGTGGCCCAGCGCACCTTTGAACTCAACAAGAGCAATGAAATGCTGTCATTTGCCATGGCCAAGCAAACGCTGGCCGCGCAGGAGCTGAAGGAACGCGAGCTGGAAATCAGCATGGTGATCGAGAATGCCAACGACGCCTATGTCAGCATCAATCAATCCGGCATCATCACCGCCTGGAACCGCCAGGCCGAAATTACCTTTGGCTGGTCGGCGCATGAAGCCATCGGCCAGCGCCTGGATCAGGTCATCATCCCGCCCCATATGCAGCAAGCCCACCTCAATGGCATGCAGCGCCATATGGACACCGGCGAGGCCGTGGTGCTTGGCAAGCGGCTGGAGCTGGAAGCCAAACACAAGGATGGGCATATCGTTCCCGTCGAGGTGCGCATCAGCAAAATCGAGGTGCATGGCAAGCACATCTTCAGCGCCTTTCTCACCGATATCAGCGAACGCAAACACCTGCAAAGCCTGCTGGAAAAAGAAGCCAAGCACGATGTGCTGACCGGCTTGCCCAACCGCCGCGCCTTTACCGAAGCCCTGCCGCTGGCCCTGGCCCGCGCCGACCGCACGCAGCAGTGGATGGCCTTGATGTTTATTGATCTGGATGGTTTCAAGCAGATCAACGACGAGCTGGGCCACGACGCTGGCGATATGCTGCTGCGCGAAATCGCCAATCGCCTGAACAGCGCCACGCGGCAAACGGATACCGTCGCCCGCTTTGCGGGAGATGAGTTTGTGGTGCTGCTGGAAAACATGCCGGAAAAGCAGCACGCAGAAGGCGTGGCCCAGAAAATCCTGACCCTGCTGCGCGACCCTGTGATGTTGGGCGGCGAGCCACGTCAGATCAGCTGTAGCCTGGGCCTTGCCTACTATGCGCCGAACAGTCATGTGCAACCGGACATGCTGTTGAAAGAGGCCGACAATGCCATGTACGAGGCCAAACGCAGCGGCAAGAACCAGATACGCATCTCTGCATGACCGCGCCAGCTTCAGCGCCTACCGCTAACCTGACTCCGCGTATGTGAGCCCATAAAAAAAGCCCCGCGAGCGGGGCTTTTTCATATTACCAGCAATCTCAGGCGCGACGGCGACGGGCAACAAAGCCCATCAGGCCCAGACCCAGTGCCATCATGGCGTAGGTGTCAGCCTCCGGCACGGCGGAAACAGTGGGGGGGCTGGCGGTGTACCAGGCGCTACCACCTTGTGCATTGGTCAAGCCTTGCACATGCAGCGCAAACGAGGATGCGCTCAGCTCAACGGCGCTAGCAAAGGTGGCTGTCCAGGTAACGCTTTCACCATCAGTCAAACGTGCCTTCTTGGGGCCTGTCAGATCAAAGCGGAAATCAAAACCACCACCAGCACCACCGCCAGCAGCAATCGATACTGGCGCATCGCCTGATACATTTGATACGGTTGGCGTTACCGCAGAATCTACAGCCACGGCACCAATAAACGCATCGGTAGTGAACAGGGTATTGAGGTCATTTGCAGTCAAAGTGAAGGTATAGACGTTACCAACATTGCTGTAAGTCAAGGTGGCGAACGAACTTGAAGGTGTGAATGAACCCGACAGCAGCGTACCGTAAGTGTCAGTTGCCGCATTGGCTGCCACACTTGCCAGCAGGGCCAGGCTGGCAATCAGGCCCTTGAAAAAATTATTGAACATTTGGCTTCCCCATAGTTGGCTAATCTGTTTTTGTAGTATTGCTTGATGCTGCGCCATTGTAGAGATCGGCAGGGTTAGCACAATAGTACCTTGGTACTAGTCACCTGCTTGGTACTAGTCACCTGCTTGGTACTAGTCACCTGCTTGGTGCTCCTCATATTTGCCAGGGCGGCATGCAGGTATACGTCATCGTGCTTATAAAAAAAGTGGCCGGTTTGTGGTTGAATCTGCCTGTGTCTATCTAAATAATCCACGCATGTCATTTCCCCCTGAATATGTGGCCTCCTCATGGGGTCGCATATGGACCATCGGCCTGACACTGGCATGCGCTATGTCGGCGTATGGCAGTGAAGCTCTGACGCTAAGCCCGGTCAGCATTACCAGCCATTACGACAACGCCATCGGCACCTCGGATGCCGCCAGTGAAGGTAGCGTGACGTCGACATTGATCGCCAACCGCCCTACCCTGCGCACCGGCGAAATACTGGAGTTTGTGCCGGGCATGATCGTCAGCCAGCACTGCGGCGATGGCAAGGCCAACCAGTATTATCTGCGCGGATTCAATCTGGACCATGGCACCGACTTTGCCACCTATGTAGACGAGATGCCGGTCAACATGCGCTCGCACGCGCATGGTCAGGGCTATACCGATCTCAATTTTCTGATTCCCGAACTGGTCGAGCGCATTCACTACCGCAAGGGCCCGTATTACGCTGAAGAAGGGGATTTTTCATCTGCCGGAGCGGCGCATTTGCAGCTGGCTAATACCTTGCCGCAGGGCGTGGCCTCGATTTCGATTGGGGAAAATGCATACCGGCGTTATCTGCTGGCGAACTCCATCTCCGCAGGCCAGGGGCAGCTGCTGTATGGTCTGGAAATCAACCGCAACGATGGCCCGTGGGATAGCCCGGAAAACCTGCGCAAGGTGAATGGCGTGCTGCGCTACAGCGAAGGCGATGCCGCCAATGGATTCAACGTCACGGCGATGGCTTACCACAATCACTGGAACGCCACCGACCAGATACCCGCGCGCGCCGTCTCGTCCGGCCTGATTAGCCGCTATGGTGCAATAGACACCACCGATGGCGGCGAGTCTTCCCGCTACAGCCTGTCTTACGGCTTGCACCGGCGCAACCAGCAAAGCGCGTTTGAGGTGAATGCCTATATGGTGCAATCGAAGCTCGACCTCTACAGCAACTTCTCTTACTTTTTGAATGACCCGGTGAATGGCGACCAATTCAACCAGCGCGAGCAGCGGCGCATGGCGGGGCTTAATGTCAGCCAGACCTGGTTCAGCACATGGGCGGGGCTGGATGTGCAAAACAAGCTGGGCATGCAGACGCGTTACGACCGCCTCTCCCCGGTAGGGCTCTACAGCACCGTGGCACGGCAACGGCTTGCCACCATCCGCGAAGATCAGGTGAAAGAAGCCAGCATCGGCCTTTTCGCCGAAAACACCACGCAATGGCTGCCCAAATTCCGCAGCGTGACCGGCGTGCGCTATGACAGCTATGCCTTTGATGTGGAAAGCAGCATTCAGGGCAACTCCGGCACCGCGCATGACGACGTGGTCTCGCCCAAACTCTCGCTGATCTTCGGGCCATGGGCCAATACCGAATACTTCGTGAATATCGGCAAAGGCTTTCACAGCAACGACGCCCGCGGCACCACCCAAACCCAGCTGCCCAATGGCGGCGGCGCCACCAGCGCCGTCACACCGCTGGTCAACACGCGCGGCATGGAGCTGGGGCTGCGCACCGAAGTCATCCGCGGCCTGCAAAGCTCACTCGCAGTATGGCGGCTGGATAACGCCTCCGAGCTGGTGTTTGTCGGCGATGCCGGGGAAACCGAAGCCAGCCGCGCCAGCAAACGGGTGGGCGTGGAATGGAACAACCACTACATCGCCAACGATTGGTTGCTGCTGGATATGGACCTCGCCGCCACCCACGCCCGCTTCACCGAGCATGATGCAGCAGGTGACTACATCCCCGGCGCCATCAATCAGGTCGCCTCGCTCGGCGCCACGGTCACGCGGCTGGGTAACTGGTCAGGCGCCTTTCAGCTGCGCTACTTTGGCCCCAGACCCTTGCTCGAAGACAACAGCGTGCGCTCCAACGCCACCACCATCGCCTACCTGCGCGTGGGCTATAAAGTGGATGCAAAAACCCGGCTGACCCTGGATATATTCAACCTCTTCAACCGCAAAAACAGCGATATCGACTACTACTACGCGTCACGACTGCAAGGCGAAGCGCTGACGGGAGTGGATGATGTGCACTTTCACCCGGTGGAGCCGCGCACCGCCAGGCTGACGCTGACTTATAATTTTTGATCATGAGCTGCGTACAGCTACATACCATGATCCTGGCTGAAAGATTAAGGTTCAGATAAATTCCGGGGGTATTCAAGTAAGATTTCATAATGACCTCCCCAACCAAAAAACTAATCTGCATGCTTGCAGGAATGATCATTATCATTTTGAGCATACTGTCTTTTTATCCTGAAACAGCATCGCAATCGATAACATCTGATTTAGCCATGGGCCCCACTCGCCATGTAACCCTGGTAAGAGTTTTTAAAAGCAAACAGACCTTGCAGTTGCTCAATGATGAAGAGGTGGTTAAAGAATTTCATGTGGCGCTTGGAAGAAACCCAAAGGGCCACAAGATAGAGGAGGGAGACAAGAAAACTCCAGAGGGGCTATATATCCTGGATTACAAGAAAGAAGACAGCGCTTTTTACAAAGCCATTCATATCTCATATCCAAATACTCAAGATATAAAAAACGCCGCCAGCCTCAACAAAAAAACTGGCGGCCAGATCATGATTCATGGTCAGAAAAATGGGCTGAGCTGGCTATCCGCTGTTAGCCAAAAATTCAACTGGACCAACGGCTGCATCGCGTTAACAAACGAAGACATGGATATTGTCTGGTCTTTTGTTGAAGCGGGCACCCCCATAGAAATACTTCCTTAGAAAATAAAAGAAATTTTTCCATATCACCTGATGAGCGATTCACGATACAAGGATTGGGGGGATGAATATTAAGAAAAATAAACCTATCTTATTCAGCCAAAAAGGTTTATCTTGAAATGTCTTCATCTTGTTGAAGATACGCTACTCATGTTTTGATAAATTTTAAATAGTTTACTGTCCTCTGCAGTGCTCCATTAAATACCGGCTTTTAAATCCCGTACTTTACGATCTAGAGGAAATTTGTAGTATTCAATTGCATGCGTACTGTTCCTTTTAACTTTATAAAAAGGAAGTACCGCCTTGAATCAGAAAAATCCAGACTGGTTAGGCTCAGCACTCATTACCTTGGTGATCGTGGTGTTGGGAATTATGTTTACACTAAAGTTGTGGTGGTTCTAACAATAAAGCTCCGAAAGGGGCTTTTTGCTTTTTTCATTTAATACCCTAGGCATGTTCATATGCCCAGTTCGGGTCTATCACCAATACGAATCCCAGCACGATAAAAACCAGAACAAGCAGTAATACAATCGCAACCACCATATGCCACCGCCACCCATGGCGTGCAGGCAAGCTCTCGTTTCTCTTGTCCATATTCAAGCACTCCTCGTGTCCATCATGTGTTTTATTAAATTTATAATGATGTGAATAAAGTCTGTTCTTACGTAGCGGACAGGTCAAAAAATTTACATTCGATGCATCGTCAGCATGGTTTCGATCCATCTGTCTGTTCGACAAGTAATATAAGGCGGCGTTGTATTGTTTTTGCAATATAAATCCGCACCGCACGTTATCTTGTATAGGATAAAAAAACGACTTTGAAAACCCGGAGAAAACAGGAGTGGAATAACATTGAATAACTGTGGAGATAGCTATGAAACAAACGGCTACAAGCCACTGTTTACGAGGGTAAAGCCGAAATGAAACTGAGCAGTACCGCCAAACATACCGTCAATATGTTTAGGTGTCTTTTTAAGAAGTTTCTAAGCCCAATCAGGCTGGAAGGTAAAAGCCAACGATATGATAATAAAAGAGAAAACTAAAAATACAAACAATATCCTATATACTTGGGACTCGAATTGCATATTATGCGTTAACCGACATTGCTGGTTCGATGCGACGATATTGGATACGCATAAGCAAGCCTAACAGAACACAGACTGGCAGCACAATAAATACGAATGCATTCAAACCAGCAATCAAAATCACACCTATAGCCGATATACATCCAAAGAGAATTGCCAATCGTAGCCGCCAAGAGAACAACACTTGCTCTTCTCGGATGGTCGCAATGGCGAACGCCCAAAATTGCCAAATTGCAAAAAGGCCAGTGGGATAGCTTAGTGTGAGATAGAGGAATTCGTAATCTATGCCGCCATTTAGCAAGATAAATTTGTTATCGAAAATGGCTGCAATAGCTCCTACAAAGAAGATTAAGCCTGCAGCAAGGAACACTGTAGCAGGAAGCAACGCCGCGAACGTATAAATCGCAAGCAGCCTAGAAGACCAAACTTTCATAGTGCTTTCGCCTCAGTTATGGTTTGTATGTGCCAGCATACCATCCAGGGCCCAATGATTGACCAATAAGGCCAATCAGCCAATTCCAAATTTTGGCCGCGTGATTTGTATTCTATGAAGCGTGTCTTGGTTGTATTGTGTCCGTAATATAAATTTAGGCGGCGCTTCGCGCCGGGCTACGCTCCCGGCACCAAGCACCGCCTTAGCCCCTATAAAAAAAGCGCCTCATGGGCGCTTTTTTCTTCTCCTGGCTGTATCAACTTCCGGCGTAAGGTTGTGGCTGGTTTGGGAAGCGGTTTTGAGACTGCGACTCACGCACTCGATTCGCCGGGCTACGCTCTGATTCCTCATCCGAGGGATAAGGAATCACGTCTACCGCCGTAGGGAACTACCGGCTCACCCTTCGTGCGCAGCTTTAGATCGTTTGGGGGAAATGGTGCCGGAGATAGGAGTCGAACCTACGACCTTCTCATTACGAATGAGCTGCTCTACCAACTGAGCTACACCGGCACTTGAAAGAACTGCATGAGGAATGCAGGGCTTGAATTATAAGGGCTTGCGGCGGCGAGGGCAAACCGCGGCGTGACATTGCCCACGCTAAAACCTAGTGCTGATTGCCGTAGCCGATGAGGCCGAGGATGAAACGGACAGCGCCGAAGACCAGCCAGGAGAAGCCGCGGCGGATGAAGTGGCCGCGCTGCCATTCTTGTGGGCGTACTTGCACGGCGCCTTCTTGAATCGCCAGCTCCAGATCGTGCTTGAGGGTGAGGGCAAAGCCGTTGTCCATGACGGCGACATTGGCCTCGCGCGCGAGCAGAAGGCTGAATGGGTCGATGTTGGAGGAGCCGACGGTGGCCCATTTGCTATCGACCACAGCGACTTTGCTGTGCATGAAGCTTTTGCGGTATTCGTAAATCTCGATGCCGCTATCCAGCAACTGGTGATAGATGGCGTGGGTGGCGGTCATGAAGACGTATTCGAGCCGCCCTTGCAGCAGCAGCCGCACACGCACGCCGCGCTGGGCGGCGGCGATGAGGGCGCGGCGAAAGCGGCGGCCGGGCAAAAAGTAGGCATTGGCGATGATGATGTCATCGCGCGCGCGGCCGATGGCTTGCAGGTACATGCGCTCGATATCGCGCCGGTGCAACACGTTATCGCGAATGACAAAGGCGGCGCGTACGTTGCCGGTGATGCCGGGTTTGGTATCGCCATCCACCGTGGAAGCATAGCGCACTTGCAGGTGCATCCAGGCGATGCGCCGCCACAGGCGCTCTACGCGCAGCTGTATTTCGGGCAGCAGCGGGCCTTGCACCCGCACGGCATAATCAATGCGCGGACCCATGTTGCCCGGCACGTCCATGTCGTCAATGATGTTGATGCCGCCGACAAAAGCCACTTGCGCATCTACCGTGACCAGCTTGCGGTGCAGGCGTCGAAGGCGGTTGCGCTTGAAGGTCCACGGTGAAATCCTGGGGCGGTAAAACAGCACCTGCACGCCTGCCTGCTCCAGTTGCTCGCGGGTGTTTTCCGGGAAAGATCGCGAGCCATACCCATCCAGCAGCAGATGCACCTGCACGCCGCGGGCGGCCGCATGCATCAGCGATGCGGTCACCTGCTGGCCGATGTCGTCCATCTCGTAAATATAGGTTTCGAGGAAAATCTCGTAACGCGCGCTATCCAGCGCTTGCAACAGCGCGGGGAAATATTCCGTGCCATTGCGCAGCAGGCGTATATCGTTACCCCGGCTGTAGCGCGGTCTCATCGCTTTTCCAGCACGGCAGAAAGAGCGGCGTGGTCGGAGGTGAGTGCAGTGCGGGGGCCACCGTGCACATGCGCGCTATGAATATTGAAGCCGCGTACATAGATGCGGTCCAGCCGGAATAGCGGAAACATGGAAGGAAAGCTGCGCGCGGGTTTGCCATGGGCATGCTCAAACACTTCGCGCATGTTCAGCCCATCCATCACCTGATGCCCGGCCGAGAGCCGCCAGTCGTTAAAATCACCCGCGATCACCAGCGGGGCATCTTCCGGAATCACCGCGTGGATGTAATCACGCAGGGCGCCAAACTGCTTGAAACGCCAGCGCGCCAGCAGGCCAAGATGCACGCAGATGCAATGCAGGGTTTGCGGCCAGCCTTCTATCGCGATTTCACAATGCAGCAGGCCGCGCTGCTCGATTTCATGCGCAGAAATATCATGGGTGGTGGATTGCAGGATGGGAAACCGCGACAGCACCGCATTGCCATGATGGCCGCCGGGGTAAACCGCGTTTTTGCCATAGGCGTAGTTGGGGCCGCAGGCATCCGCCAGAAAATGCGTTTGCCCGGCAGCGGGCCAGTGCTTGAAGCGCAGGCCGTTGCCATGGTGCTCATCCTGCACTTCCTGCAAAAACACCACGTCGGCCTGCAGGTTGCGGATCATCTCGCGCTGATCGTGCAGGGCCAGACGCGCGTTGAAGCTCGTCAGCCCTTTGTGAATATTGAATGTGGCTACGCGCAGCGTGGGCAGCATGGAATCCCGATTAAGTGAACACGCAAGGTGCGACGCTGAATCGGCATCAAGGTTCCTCGCTTATGAGGCATCCAGCATGCGTTGCAGCGTGAGCTTGGCCAGCTCAGCCTCGTGTGGCGGCACGCTGATGCGGTTGACCACAGTGCCATCCGCCAGGTTTTCCAGCGTCCAGGCCAGATGTTGCGGGTCTATGCGCGCCATGGTCGAGCACTCGCAGATCACGTGCGACATGAATTGCACCAGCTTGCCTTCAGGCTTCATCTGCTCGGCCAGGCGGTTCACCAGATTCAGCTCGGTACCCACCAGCCACTTGGTGCCCGCAGGCGCTTCGGAGACGGTCTTGAGGATATATTCGGTAGAGCCGACATAGTCAGAATTCAGGCACACCTCAAACGGCGACTCGGGGTGCGAGATGACAAAGCCATCCGGATGCTCGGCGCGGAAACGGGTGATGTTCTGTTCGCGGAACATCTGGTGCACGGCGCAGTGGCCTTTCCACAGAAGAATCTTGGCATTCTTGATCTGCTCTTCGGTGAGGCCGCCCATGGGCTGGTCCGGATCCCACACTGGCATTTGCTCCAGGGGGATGCCCATCTTGTACCCGCTCCAGCGACCCAGGTTCTGATCCGGGAAGAACAGGACCTTTTCGCGCTGGGCAAACGCCCATTCCAGAATCTTGGGCGCATTGGTCGAGGTGCAGACGATGCCGCCGTGCTCGCCGCAAAAAGCTTTGAGGTCAGCTGCGGAGTTGATGTAGGTGACTGGCGTAATGGTGGCATCAAAATCCAGCACCTTGGCCAGCTCGCGGCGCGAACGCTCAACCTTGGCGAGGTTGGCCATATCGGCCATGGAGCAGCCAGCCGCCAGGTCAGGCAGAATCGCGATCTGCTCAGGACGCGACAGAATATCCGCCACCTCGGCCATGAAATGCACGCCCAGGAACACGATGTACTCCGCATCCGTCTGCGCGGCAAACCGCGACAGCTTGAGCGAGTCACCGGTGTAATCGGCATGGCGGTAAACGCTTTCCTGCTGGTAATGGTGACCCAGGATCACCAGGCGTTTGCCCAGCTTGGCCTTGGCCGCCAGAATGCGTTCCTGGCAATCATCCTCGGCGGCATGTTGGTAGCGTTCAAATTTGATGGATGCAACTTGCATAAAATTATTCCGATGATTAGGTAGCTGTTGGCTGAGTTACAACACGACGTGTTTTTTTATAACCGGCCAATAACAAATAAAAACATAATCCATAAAGTATAACGGCCGCAGCATAACGGTAACCGCTATTGCATAAACCCATCACCAGTTGATAAAGCCCCTGGCCGCTGAAGAATGGGTAATCCATAGAGGCAAGGCATGTGCCCCCCATGGCAACAAAGGTAGCAAACATAGCAATCGCCAAGGCCAATAAACAATGAAAGCGCATGATCAGTGACGCAGTATTATCCGGACGCCCGAGCGGTACTATCAAAAAAATAAATCCAAGATATAGCAGTCCAACCACCGCCATTACTGTGAGTGATGGAAAACTACCCGAAGCTGCTATTGCAATAAACATTGCGGCAACCATCGTAAAAACAAGAATCAGCATCCATTTAATCACTGTCATGTTTTACAGCTGCTGGTTGTAGCGCAAGCCCAGCATGCGCAGGGCTTCGACATTGGTCCATGAAAATACTTTTTTGGCGGCCTCGCGCCAGTCCACCCACTCATAGCGGACGTGCTCATCCGGCGCCAGCTGCACCGGCAATGGGGCAGGCAACTCAAGGCCGAACACATGCTCGGTATTCTCCGTTACCCCCGGCGCATAGCGATAACGCCAGTGCGGGTAGATTTCGTACACATTCGATGCCTGCCAGTCGCTGAATGCATACTGCCGGGCATCCAGTCCGGTTTCTTCCGCCACCTCGCGTATGGCCGCATCAAACGGCGCTTCCAGCGTGCCATCGGGCAGACGTTCCACACTGCCCGTCACCGATTGCCAATAACCCACCTTGTCGGCGCGCTCCATCAGCAGCACCTGCAAATCCGGCGTATGAATCACGATCAGGGCCGATACCGGAATTTTAAAAGAAGACATGGGCTAGTGACAGGCTAAAAGTTAAGTGGAATCGAACTATACCAGCGGGTGAATGGCAACAGCTTGGCTCTCCCCAAAATCAGTCGCCCTCAAATTCGCACAGTGCATAAGCTTTGAGGCCCAGCGCGGCCAATCGTTTCATCCCACCCAGATCCGGCAGGTCGACAATAAACGCACATTCGGTCACTTCGCCGCCCAGCTGCCGTATCAGCATCACCGCCGCCTCGGCGGTGCCACCCGTGGCAATCAGATCATCCACCAGCAGAACCCGTTCACCCGGCGCAATCGCATCGGTATGAATTTCCACGCGGTCGGTGCCATATTCCAGCGCATAGTCATGCCCCAGCACCTCGCCCGGCAGCTTGCCGCGCTTGCGCACCGGCACAAAGCCCACGCCCAGCTGATACGCCAGCGCTGCGCCGACAATAAAGCCACGCGACTCAATGCCCACCACCTTGGCTATGGCCTGGTCACGATAGCGCGCCGACAACTGGTCTATGGTCAGCCGCAAGCCCTCGGCATCTTTCAGCAGCGTGGTGATATCACGAAACTGGATGCCCGGCTTGGGGTAGTCGGGGATAGTACGGATAAGAGATTTGATGGTCATGAATATTTTTGCGAAAAATCAGCTCAATGAGGCAATAGCAACCAGCCTGTGACGATGTATTTCGAACCCTGGGAAACCACTTCGCCAGCATGCGCATGCGTCCACTCGGCTGGCCAGATCAGGGTTTTGCCTTTTTCAGGTTTGATTCTGAGTTGCTGATGCACAAAGTGGGTGTGGCCATCCTCAAAATCATCGTTGAGATACGTCATGAAGGCAAACAGCCTGTGCAAAGAGGCAATGTCCGTGCGCTCGCTGTGCACATGGGCAAAATGGCCGCCCGGATTGTATTTCTGGATATTGAATCGGCCAATATCCAGCACGGGAAAGGTCTTCTCCAGAAAAGGCCACTGCTTGGCGTAAGCGGTATAGCACGCATAGAGCTGAGCAATATACGCCTTGATGCAGCGATGGCTGGGTGTATTGATATCCGCCGGAGCAATGGACATATCCAGCGAGTTTTTGATATTCGGATCAAAACCTTCCAGCGTGACACCCTGGCGCTGCCTGTCCTGGTGCTCCTCAAAAAAACGGATGAGCTCATCACACAAGGATACGTCATCCAGCTTCCAGGCACCGATAAAATGTGGGCTGGTCTCACAGCTAATATTGAGTTGTTCCATGTCATTCACGCCTATACCGTGGCGTACCCCTTCCCCAGCCTGAATCGTATAAACCCGGAACCCTTGCGTATGGTTTCCAGCCCCTTGGCATGCATGCCTTGCGATAAATAGAGGTTGCCCAGGTTATCAAAAGCTTCCTTGAAATTCTTGTGCGCCTTGATCAGACGCTCATAGGTTTCAATGGCACCCGCAATATCACCGCTACCCTTGAGGGCTGTGCCCAGGTTGAGCAGGATTTCCGGTTTATCAGCGATGTGTTGCAAGGCCGTACGGTAGCTTGTGATAGCGTCGGCATATTGACGCTTTGCCAGATAGGCGTTGCCCAGATTGATATACGCTGTATGAAAATCCGGATGCCCAGCAATAATCGCCTGCAAGCGCTGGATGGCTTCATCCGTCTTGCCGGCATTCAGCAAGGCATTCGAGAGATTGAACCTGGCCTCCAGGTGATCACCCTGCATCGCCAGCACCCGCTCATACGATTCAATCGCCGCCGCATACTGCCCGGCTTGCGCCAGGGTATTGGCGAGATTGAAATGCGCCTCCCATACCTGCGGATTGCTCGCAATCACATAGCGAAAACTGGCGATAGCCTCGGTTAACTGATCCAATGCTTTTTGCTGCACTCCCAGCAGAAAATAGGCCTCTGCATATTGCGGATTGGCCTTGATCGCCGCCTGCAGACTGGCAACCGCCTCTTTGATTTTCTTCTGCTCTACATAGAAGACCGCAAGGTTGTAATACGCATCGGCAATATCAGGATGGATGGCCAGCGCCTGCTTGCACATCGCAATCGCCTGCTGCAAGCGCCCGCAGACATAATGTAGATTGGCATAGTTGAGATACACCGCCGGGTTGCGCGAACGCATGCCGACCAGCTGGCGAAAAACGGCTTCCGCCTCCTTGAACTGCCCTCGCTGTTGCAAGAGCAAGGCCTGATCCAGCAGCTGGTTCTCGTTCACCATGGATTGAGCCTAGCAGTGTTTGTATTTTTTACCGCTGCCGCAAACGCAAGGATCGTTGCGGCCCGGTTTTGCTGCTGACATCAATCTCGCTCAGGCCTTTGCTAATCGCAACATCAGGCTGCAGCGTTCTGTTGCCGCACGCGGATATGCAACTCGCGCAACTGCTTCTCGTCGACTTCGTTGGGCGCATTGGTCATCAGACATTGCGCGCGCTGGGTCTTGGGGAAGGCAATCACGTCGCGGATGGATTCAGCACCGGCCATCAGGGTGACCAGGCGGTCGAGACCGAAAGCCAGGCCGCCATGCGGAGGTGCACCGTATTGCAGAGCGTCGAGCAGGAAGCCGAATTTCTCCTGGGCTTCTTCTTTGCTGATCTTGAGGGCGTCGAATACCTTGGACTGCACTTCCTGCTTGTGAATACGCACGGAACCGCCACCGACTTCCCAGCCGTTGAGCACCATGTCGTAGGCTTTGGACAAGGCGGCACCGGGGTTGGTGGTGAGCAGGTCTTCGTGACCATCTTTGGGGCTGGTGAATGGGTGGTGCAGTGCGACCCAGCGGTCAGCTTCTTCGTCGTGTTCGAACATGGGGAAATCCACCACCCACAGCGGTGCCCAGGCACGGCCATCGACATGGCCTTTTTCGTGGCCGACCTTGGTACGCAGGGCGCCCAGGGCTTCGTTCACCACCTTGGCCTTATCGGCACCGAAGAACACGATGTCGCCATTTTGCGCACCGGTGCGGTCGATAATGGCTTGCAGCGCGTTAACGTGGATGTTCTTGACGATGGGGCTTTGCAGGCCTTCTTCGTTGAGCTTGGTGATGTCGTTGATCTTGATGTAAGCCAGACCCTTGGCACCGTAGATCTTGACGAACTCGGTGTAGGCATCGATCTCGGAACGGCTGATAGCGGCGCCGTTTGGCACGCGCATGGCGGCCACGCGACCACCCACCATATTGGCGGCACCGGCGAACACCTTGAAGTCCACATCCTTCATGATGTCTGTCAGCTCGGTGATTTCCAGCGTCACGCGCATGTCGGGCTTGTCGGAGCCGTATTTGTTCATGGCTTCGGAGAATGGCATGCGCGGGAACTGCGCAGGCAGGTCAATATCCTGCACGCTCTTGAACATCTTGCGGATCATGTCTTCCACGATGTTCATGATCTCTTCTTCGCCAAGAAAGGAGGTCTCGATATCGACCTGGGTGAATTCAGGCTGACGGTCCGCACGCAAGTCTTCGTCGCGGAAACACTTGGTGATCTGGAAGTAGCGGTCAAAGCCCGACACCATCAGCAATTGCTTGAACAGCTGAGGCGATTGCGGCAGCGCGAAGAACTGGCCGTGATGCACGCGGGATGGCACCAGGTAATCGCGGGCACCTTCCGGGGTGGAGCGCGTCAGCATGGGCGTTTCGACTTCAATAAAGCCGTTGCTGTCCAGATGGTCACGCAGGGTCTTGGCAACGCGGTAGCGCAGCATCATGTTTTTCTGCATGGCGGGGCGACGCAGGTCGATATAGCGATGCTCCAGGCGCACCATTTCGCTCAGGTTGTCGTCGTCCAGCATAAACGGTGGCGTCAGCGATGGGTTGAGAATTTCAATCTCGGTCGCCAGCATTTCAACTTCGCCAGTAGGAATATTGGCATTCACCGTGCCTTCAGGACGGGCGCGCACCTTGCACACCACCTTCAGCACAAACTCGCTGCGTACGGTTTCGGCCAGCTTGAAAGCTTCCGGCGTATCAGGGTCGATCACGATCTGGGCCATGCCTTCGCGGTCGCGCAGGTCGATGAAGATCACGCCACCATGGTCACGGCGGCGATGCGCCCAGCCGCACAGGGTAACAGTCTGGCCAATGTGTTCGCGGTTCAGGTGACCGCAGTAATGAGTACGCATAGTGAATATCTTATTTTGTCGGGTTGGTGATGATAGGGGATTTGTCGGCAGGTGCCACCACCCCCATGGAAATAATGTACTTGAGCGCTTCGTCCACACTCATGTCGAGCTCGACCACATCTTCGCGCGGCATCATCAGAAAGAAGCCGGACGTCGGGTTGGGCGTGGTCGGCACATAGACGCTGACGTAATCGCCCTTGAGATGATTCGAGACATCGCCGCCGGGCTGACCAGTGAGGAAAGCCACGGTCCAGCTGCCTTCACGCGGGTATTGCACCAGCAGTGCCTTGCGAAAGGCATTGCCGGAATCGGAAAACAGCGTGTCAGACACCTGCTTGACGCTGTTGTAGATGCTTTTTACCACCGGCACACGACCCAGCAGGTTTTCCCAGAGGGCGATCAGCTGCTTGCCGAAAAAGTTGGTCGCCACCAGCCCCGTGACGAAAATAATCAGCAGGGTCAGGATGGCGCCAATGCCTGGAACGCTGCGGCCAAACTGGGCTTCAGGGCGCCAGGCCAGCGGCAGCAGCAGCAGGCTCTGGTCCATCAGGCCAATCAGGGTCGCCAGCACCCAGGCAGTAATGAACAGCGGCACCAGCACCAGAAGGCCGGTAATAAAATAACGCTTCATGTAGGGATTCTTGATTTAGGGGTTAGTGGCAAGCACAGCCGGGGTTGCAGGCGGCAGCGGCCGCCTCAGTCTTTTTTTCGGATTTGCTGCTCCCACCCTTGAAGTCAGTGGCATACCAGCCCGTGCCATTCAACTGAAAGCTGGGGGCCGACACCTGCTTGGCAAAGGTTTCCTTGCCACACTCGGGGCAAGCAGTGGTCATGGTCGCTTCACTGACCTTGCGCATGACTTCTTTTTTGAATCCGCAACTGGTGCATTGATAATCGTAAATAGGCATGACGAATCCTATATATAAACGTAAATGATAAAAAACGTAATTATACCCGAACACAAGCCCATACATAGGGCGATTAGGGCGAATTATCAAGTGCTTGGCTCAGGCATGCCACAATAAAAAAACCGCCAGCCCCAGGGCTGGCGGTTTGGTATGGCGGCCGCTTTACATCAGGATGAAAGCGGAAACACGCGGACTCAGGCAAGCTGGGCTTGCAGCTCCTCCTGTATCTCGAAGATATCCGCCACAATGCCGTACTTGGCAATGGTGAAAATCGACGCGCCGGGATCGGTATTGACCGCCACAATGGTGCTCACATGCTTCATGCCTGCCATGTGCTGGATGGAACCGGAAATCCCCATCGCCACATACAGCTTGCACGCACTCACCACCTTGCCAGACTGCCCGACCTGGCGCGACTTGGGCAGCCAGCCAGCATCGGCAATCGGCCGCGAGCAGCACAGGGTGGCGTCGATGTTATCCGCCAGCTCGCGGAAGTCTTCCACATTGGCTTCTTCGCCGATGCCACGGCCGATGGACATGATGAACTCGACCGTGGTGATGTCGATATCGCCACCACCGCCCTGCTCAATGAACTCCAGCGGACGGCTGCGGGCGCTCAGTTCACTGCGGTCATCCACCGTCAGCAGCGGAGCCGCTACCGTTTCTACAGGCTTGAAGGCGCCGCCGCGTATGGTCATCACCGCACAGGCATGACCGGGGAAATCCACCTCGACATTCACCTTCTGGTTATAGCCGCCACGGGTGGCAACCAGCGCGCCGCCATCGTAGGCGAGCTTGAAGACATCGGTGGCATAACCATAACCGCCCTTCACCGCCACCGCTGTGGCGTAGCCCAATGAATCCACACTGTGCGGCAACAGCACGGCAATGGGTTTGCGCGAGACAATCAGCGCAGACACTGCCTGTTCGGCCAGCTCAGGTTCAAACTCAGCACTATTGGTCTTGCAGGCAATGATTTCGTCTACACCTGCCCATTGCAGCTGGCTGGCGAGCGACTCCGCCTCTTGACCAATAATCGCCAGCAGCACACGGTCATCTGCCGCGGTTTTCAGTTGCTGGGCAGCGGTGATCAGCTCCAGCGTCACCGGGCGCACTTCGCCACGCCGGTGTTCGGCTACTACAAGAATAGTGTTCATGCAGCTTCTCCCTTGTATTCCTTGATGATTTCAATCAGCTTGGCAGCTTGTTCGGCGATCGTGCCTTCTATCATCTGGGCGCGACCCTTGACCGGAATTTCCATGCGGCGCACGCGGGATAGCGCAGCGGTGGCGCCTACTTGCGTAGCATCCAGCCCCAGGTCACCCAGGCTCCAGTGTTCAATCGGCTTGGCGGCGGCCTGCTTGATGCCCCGCAGCGAGGCATAGCGTGGCTTGTTGATGCCAAGTTGCAAGGTCAGCACGGCCGGGCAATCAATCTCCACCGCCTGCAGCATGCCGCCTTCCAGCTCGCGCTTGATGCGGGCCGTGGCAGCACCGGGCTGATAATCCAGCTCGGCCACCACCGCGGCATGCGGCCAATCGAGGCTGGCGGCGATCGCCATGCCAGTGGCAGCATTGGCCTGGTCTGAGGACTGCACCCCGGCAAACACCATGGCAGGCGCTTCCTTTTTCACCACGCCCGCCAGAATGCGGCCTATGGTCACGGCATCCGAGCCTTCCATGGCGTCATCCCACACACGGATGGCGCGATCAGCGCCCTTGGCCAGGCACTTGCGCAGGCTTTCATCCACACGCTCCGGGCCCACCGAGACGGCAATCACTTCCACCGCGCCCTCGGCAGCGGCTTCCTTGATCTTCATGGCCTCTTCCAGCGAGTAGTCATCCCACTCATTGAGGTCATACATCAGAAAATCCTCATCCACATCCAGGCCATCGGCGCGTATCTCGAAATCATCATCGAGCGCGGCCACCTGTTTTACTGCCACTACTATTTTCATGCCTTCCTCCTGTAGAAATACCGGTCGGCCACCGGGCGCAAGGCGCGCGCGGCCAGCCATTGAAATAAGGCAAAACGCACCCGTGCATCGGGGTCGTCCCGCAGTTGCCATTTGTCCTGGTCGCTGAGCTTTGGGCTGCTCGCCAGCATCACGCGATGCAGGTAATACGGGTCTTGCAGCAGCGGCAGCAAAATCTCAGGGCCCGCTGCCGGATTCAGGATCACACCGCGCCGCACGTCCAGCTCCTCGGAGAACACCAGGCGCTTCAGCAGCGCGGGCGCCGTGTGTGGATTAGCCGCCACGCCGGACAGCACATCCACCGCGCTATCGCGCGCCAGGCTCGCCATCAGGCAGGAAGTGACATTGGGCTGATACGCCACCGCTGCACGCACCCAGCTTCTATGGTCAGAAGCCAGTTTTTCCAGCAGGGTGATGGGGCAATTCGGGTTACGCGCCACGGCACGGCGCACATCTTCATGAATATCCAGCGCGAGCTTTTGCAACACATGCTTGCCCGCCATGGGGTTACGGCCCAGCCATTGCCGCACCCAGGGGTCGTGGTCTTCCGCCAGCATCTGCATGAGCGTAGGTGCAAGGTCGGCGCGGCAGGCCACCGCGCGGCGCACGCTATCGCTTTCGTCCAGCGCCAGGCGCGCAGTCAGGTGCACAGGCAAATCTGCCCGCGTCGCCAGGGCCGCACGTATGGCGTTGTCTTTGTGCTGGCTCAGGGTATCCACCAGGGCAGCGGGCAACTGCGGATGCTTGACCAGGGCACGCAAGATCAGGGTTTCGGTGGATTTGGCCGCTTGCAGCAGCAGGGCTTCCGGCACATGCTTGTGCGCCAGCACAGCGGCCCGCACAAACTTGTCACCACGGTGGTAGAGCGTGGCCAGGAGGTCCACCGGCACTGCCGCATGGCTGGCGATTTCCTTGTCAAAACGCCTGGGGAAACGCTGCGCCAGCAGGCGCAATACCTCAGGCTGCGCACTGGGATTGCGCGCCAGCCCTTTCAACACCACCTGATCGTGATCGCCCATGGCAATCTGCAGCAGCAAGGGCGCAGGCGTATTGGCATGCAGGGCGAGGAGACCTGTCAGCGCAGGGTCGTCCGACTGGCTGAACTGATGCTTGAGCGTGCTGCCACCGGTATTGCGGTGCTTGACCACGCGCCGTGCCAGCGGCATATGCTCCAGCCGCGACAGGGCATCCAGCACATTGGCGGGCGTATGCTCCCAGCGCGCCAGCATCAGCACATCGCGGCGACTGCCAAACAAGCGTTCCTCCAGCCGCTGCCTTTGCCTGGCATCGGCGATACCATGCACGGCCACCGCCGCATAAAAATCACCACTCTCCAGCACATGCGCCACCAGCGCCTGTGCGGTCATGGGGACCTGTGACTCAGACTTCGACAGAAAGCGCTGGGGACTCATCGTATTCCACACATTCTTCTATCAGTTCAATCAGCTCACGCACCACAAACTTGCCCTCGTAGCCCGAGGTCTTCAGGGCATCTTCAAACATGGTGAGATCCTTGGGGCAGGACACCACGAACACTTGCAGGCCTTCGATGGCGCCCGCTTCGTGCATGCGGTTCTGCGAGGGCTTTTCCGTGCCCGGCGCATCCGGTATCCAGATACGGCCGCCACCCGCCCCACAGCAGAAGGAGTTGTCGCGATTGCGCCCCATCTCCACCAGCTCGCAACCCAGCATCTGCAGGATGTCGCGCGGTGCATCAAAGCCCTTGTTGTAGCGGCCCAGATGGCAAGGGTCATGAAAGGTCACGCGGTAGCCCAAGGGTTTACGAAGGCGCAATCGGCCTTGCAGCAACAGCTCGCGCACCACGGTGGTGTAATGCTGAATCTCGAATTCGCCACCAAAGTCCGGGTATTCGTTACGAATGGTGTTGTAGGAGTGCGGGTCGGTGGTGACCACGGACTTGAACTCGCAATCCCGTATCGAGGTGATGTTGGCAGTGGCGAGGTACTCATACAGCCCCTCCTCGCCCACGCGGCGCACATCGTTGCCCGCGTTCATTTCACCTTCAAACAGCAGGCCAAAATCCACACCGGCCTGATGCATCAGCCGGGCAAAGGCACGGGTGACTTTCTGGTTGCGCGGATCAAACGAGGCGTAATCGCCGACAAACCACAGCATGTCCACCGCTTCCTTGCGCGCATCCTTGATGGTGAATGGCAGCTCCTTGGTCCAGGCGGCGCGCTTGCGTTTGGATTCGCCAAACGAATTGCCGGTCTTGTGGATGGTCTGCAGGGTTTTCTCCAGCAGCGGTTCCATGTTGCCGTCTTCCACCAGCTTGCGGCGCATCTGCACAATAATCGGCACATGCTCCACAGCCACCGGGCAGATTTCCACGCAGGCCAGGCAGGTACGGCACGACCACAGAGTCTCCATGAACACCTGCCCCGGGCCTTTGCCATGCACATCCAGCTCGGCTTTTTCCGGCAGGGTGGCGGCATTGAGGCTCTGGTTGGCAAACTCGCGCAGCGACAGAATCACATCACGCGGGGATAGCGGCGCCCCCACGGCATTGGCCGGGCAAGCCTCGTGGCAGCGGCCGCACTTGGTGCAGGCATCCAGATGCAGCAGCTCTTTCCACTTGAAATCGGTGATGTACTGATAGCCCGCGCTGGCTTGCTCTTCCGGCACCTTGGGCAGGCGGCGGCCCGCCAGAGGATCGCGCAGCATCAGCGAGGTGGGCGCGGTGACAATATGCTTAATCTTGCTGTAGGGAATGAGCGCAATAAAGGTCAGCGCCAGCAGACCGTGAAACCACCACAGGCCGCTGCGGAACAGCCCGGCACCTTCCGGTGACAAGCCCATCCATTGCATGGCATGCGCCATGACAGCACCGACCGGTGACCAGAAGCGCAGGTCCCACACCGTGGGCTGACCGCTCAGCCAGACCAGACGGGTGGCTTCCAGCACAAAGCCGGTGACGCCGATCAGGATCAGCGCCCACAGAAAGGCCCAGTCCTCACGGCGATAGCCACTGCGATCGTAATCCGGATCTTGCGGGCTGCGATCCGGCCGCGCGTAATCCAGCTTGGGCAGCTTCAGCCACTGGCGGCGATACATCATGTACAGCACGCCGGCGATCAGGCCGGCGCCGGCAATATCCAGCACCAGCGAAAACCACAGGTAGAACTCGCCATGCCAGAAGCGCCAGCCAAACAGCGGCTGCAAAATGTCATATTCAAGCGTGATGGTTGCCGTGCCAATGAACAGCAGGGCAAAGCCGAAGAAAATTAGCGCATGGGCGCGCCCTGCCTTGCGATCCCGCCGCACCAGGGTACGGTGCGTGAGCATATCCTGCACCATGTTGACGGCACGCTGGCGCCAGGCGCCGATGTCCAGCGGACGGCCGCGCCGGTATTTACGCACCTGGGTGTACACACCGTGTGCAAAGATGCCGATGGCGGTGTAGCCCAGGAGGTAAAACAGGGTGATGCTCCAGGAAGAAAAATCCTGAAAAAGAATGCGGGTGACCAGGGTGGTATCGCTCATGAACTGTCTCTTTTGCTTTTCGGTTCTTCAAGGCCCGGGCGGCTGACCTGCAAGCCAGCGGGAAGCCCTGCCTCCCGCTGCTGCACTGGGCTGTGAAGTGATCCCTTGACTAAACCTTGTACTCGATCTTGAACTGACCGCCCGGCATGTGCGGCGCGCCCCACACCGCCACCTCGCGCTTGTAAGGCAAGGGGTATTGCGGATTGGCTTCTTCGATCTCGCGTGCCACGCGGTGGCCGGTAAAGGTCGCGTCGGCAATCAGGCGGGGAGCCTCGGCATCGCCAATCAGGTACACACCCTTGATGCCATTGGCCTCCCACTCGCTTTCGCGGGCTTTCAGGTCGTTGAACAGGGCATTCTCGGAATGACGGCCGGTGACCAGAATCAGCGAATCAAACTCCAGCCAGCGGTGGGTCTTGTTGGCATCACGCGGAGCCACGCCCGGACCGCGATAGGTGCGCTTGGAACCATCGCCCCAGATGTTGTAGATCTCGAGACGACCCGGCTCAATGCGTGAGCAGAAGTGGTCGCCCAGTTCTTCCACACCCAGCTCATGCAGGCGACGCATCATGTTTGGGTACTCCAGCGTGAAGTGCATGTAATTCGCCAGATGCACACCCGATACGATAGTGACCTCGTGCCCTGCCACGGCCAGCTTCTCGGCCAGGCTGGGTGCCATGAAATAGGTATCGGCATTCAGAATCACCACGCGCTTGCCGATGGCCTTTTTGCCTTCCATCACCTGCTCAGGCGTGAGTTGATCAGCACGTGAAGCATCGGCGCCGGGGATGGCATCGTGCGTCAGGCAATTGGTACCATCGGTATTCCAGCTGGAGCCAGTGGCAATCACCACCTTGTCGGCGCCGTATTGCAGGATATCGTCGGCGCTCAGGCGTTTCTGGCCCAGGGCGATCACGGAATCCTTGTTTTTCTTCACCAGCTTGTTGAGCTGGGTTTCGCGGTAATCGCGGTGGTAGCTCCATTCACCCAGGCCAGGCAAGGTCGCGACACTATTCAGGTGGCCGCCGACTTTTTCAGCGCTGTCGTACAGGTGCACGGTGTAGCCACTTTCCATCAGCACCCGTGCGCACTCCGAGCCGGAAGGGCCAGCCCCAACCACGAGAACGGCATCGCTGGAGGTGGTCTTGCGGAATTTTTCCGGATGCCAGCCACGGCGGTATTCTTCACCTGCCGTTGCGTTCTGGGTGCAGATCATCGGTGGGCCACCGATTTCCCAGCGCGAGATACACACGTTGCAGCCGATGCAGACGCGAATGTCGTCATAGCGGCCTTCTTCAATTTTCTTCGGCAGGTAAGGGTCGGCAATCGATGGACGGGCGGCGCCAATGATGTCGGCATAGCCCTTGGTCACGATCTCGGTCATTTTTTCCGGATCGGTATAACGGCCCACGCCCAGCACCGGCTTCTTGGAAACCTGCTTCACAAACTTGGTCCAGGGCACCTGATGCCCCTGCTGGTAAAAGCGCGACGGGCCTGCATCTTCGCCCCACTCGGCAATGTCACCGACATCCACGTCCCACAAATCCACCAGCGGATCGGCCAGCTCAATGAACTTCATGCCATCCACTTCAACTTCGATCTGGCCAGGGCCATACACGGTGTCCACAGCAAAGCGCGTGGCAATCGCGCAGTCATCGCCCACGGCGCGGCGTACCTTTTCCAGCGTTTCCAGCCAGAAGCGGGCGCGATTTTCCAGCGAGCCGCCATAGCCATCGGTACGCTTGTTGTAGTAAGGATTCAGGAACTGCAGCGGCAGGTAGGAGTGCGCGCCGTAGACATACACAATGTCAAACCCGGCATCGCGGGCGCGGTAGGCAGCGTCCACATAGTATTGCTGCACCATGGCGATGTCGTTCAGGTCCATTTCCTTGCAATAGGTCAGGGTCTCGAACTCGGAAGCGTACTGGCTGGGGCCGCGTGGCGTGGCGCGGGACTCCATGCAAGGCGCATGCGCGCCGCCGTACCACATCTCGATACCGGCCAGGGCGCCGTATTTATGCACTTCATCGGTCATGGCGCGCAGGTTGCGCACATCGCCTTCATCCCATATACGCGCGGACAGGCGGTGGGTATCGTCAGACTCGGGGTGGATGGAGCAGTATTCGGTATTCATCGCGCCCCAGCCGCCTTCGGCCTTCATGGAGCGGTGCGCCGCCTGAAAGCCAGGCTTGTCCGAACCGGCGCCGATACAGTGCGGCACCTGGTAAAAGCGGTTGCGCAGGATTTTCGGCCCAATCTGAATGGGCTCAAACAGAATGTCGTGCTTGGGATCGCGTGCCATGAAGTGTCCTCTCGAAATAGGCGAAGTGAATCGTTGTTGTGAAGCTATTTTCGAGGGGCAGGCGCGGTCTCACAATTCTCCTTAGGGCTTACCACCTAGGGAGTATCACCCGCATAAACTTTCATTAATAATCAACTGTTTAAATAAAAAACGGGCCGCCTTGCGGCGACCCGTCTCATGCCCGGCTAGCGCGGAATACTAACCGAGATGATGGAACACATAGACCACCACCACACCCGCCACCAGCGCGACGTAGGGCAGGATACCGGCACGGCTGGAGACACCGGCTTCATCGGCAATATGCATGTCTTCAAGCATGGCCTTGGGGAACTGGCCTTTGTCTTGCACATAGTGACGGTAGATGAAGACCGGGATGATCAGCGCGCCGAAGATCAGGCCTGTCATCAGGGTACCTTCGCCCCAGATATCGGCACCAAAGCCCATCAGTGCCAGGTTGACGAAGCTCAGCACGCCACCGGCTGCCAGCAGAATGGTCGGCGCCTTGTAAGGGCGCATCCAGTTGGGGCGGTCCAGGCGATGTATCCAGCCAGAGTTAAGGTTGAGGAAGTTGAAGATGATGTAGCCGACATTCGATGCGGCCAGCACGAACACATAGTCGGACAGCAGGAGCAGCAGCAGGTTGAAGCAGAGGTCGGTCCACATGGCAGGGGTAGGCGCGCCGTGCTCATTCACCTTGGACAGGTACTTGGGCAACCAGCCATCCACCGATGCCTGATACAGCGTGCGGGAAGAACCGGCCATGGAGGTCATGATGGAAAGCAGCAGTGCCAGCACCAGCATGATGACCATGACATTACCGATGATCTTGCCGCCGCCAGCCATGTCGGACAAGGCACTGGCAACGCCCATGCCGCTGTAGATTTCTGGGGCCAGCATGCCGCTGTAAACCGCAGGGGTGACGGTAGTGCCTGCAGCGTCAACCACGGCAGGCGTCACCAGTTGACCCAGGCCCAGGTGCGCCTGGAAGGCAATCGGTACCAGGGTAAACACGGCAATACACAGCAAGCCGGAGTAGAAAATAGCCTTGAAGGTATCGGTCTTGGGGTTCTTGAACTCCCGGGTATAGCAGACAGAGGTTTCGAAACCATAGGTGGACCAGGCGGCAATAAAGAGACCACCGGCCATCAGTTTCCAGCCCTCGATGCCCCACACGCCATCGACCACATTACCTGCAGCGTCATAGCTCAGTGGTGCCATGGGGAAGAAATTCACCTGAGGTACATCGCCAGTGAGGATAGGGATGAGGCCAATCAGCATCAGGGGGATCAGCGCGGTAATGCCCAGGATCATGGTGACGCGGGCGGAACGCAGAATGCCGCCATGCTGCACGGCAAATACCGACATCAGCACGGCAGCGCCGAGGATGAAGGTGGCGTTGATGCGCAAGGCGAGGTCTGTCTTGATGAAGCTCAGATCAAGCAGCGTAATCTGCCAGGTATTGATCACCGCATCCGGCGCAAACAGCGCACTCAGGATATAGCCCGCCGCGAGGCCGGAGCCAATCGCCAGCACGGGTGACCAGGCAAACCAGTTACACCAGACTGACACGGGGGCGATGAATTTGCTGTAACGCACCCAGGCCACGGCGCCATAAACGGAAGCGCCGCCGGATTTGTGTGGAAACAGGCCGGCAATTTCGGCATAGGTAAAGGCCTGGATAAAACCGAAGGCAATGGAGATCATCCATACCATCCAGGAAGGTTTGCCAACGGTGGCGGCAATGGCGCCTATGGAAAAAAGCACCAGTGCGGGTACACCGCTGGCAACCCAGAACGCACCCTGCCAGCCGATCTTGCGGTGCAGGGTAGAGTTCTGGGCGACGACATCGCCGGATAAATCGGCGCCTATCGCGTCTACGGGCGGATTACTGTTCAATTTAATTCCCCTTATCGAAAAGTCATGCAGTCAGCAGGCCCACGGGCAGCACGCACGATGCTGGCATGTCCTGCATTGGGCACCATTGAATACCCGCCGCCCCCGCCTCACAATTCTCACTACGGATTACTACCTAAGAAGTAGCAAGAAAATGGTGCGGTACGCGGGATCTGAAGCAGGTTCCGGTCCAACTTGGGGCATCTGCGCAGCATGCGTCTCAACTGGCGGCGGCCTACTCCCTCAGGAGTATGGAAAGACGCCCTGCCCGGCCATTACCATCTCCTGCAAATACTGCTTATTAAGGAATCCGCCTCATGCACGCCCCGCCCTATGCCGCCAGACTGCAAGCCACGCTGCAACGCCATTACAGCCGCAACCAGCGCTGGGGATTCATGTGGGCCTTGTGGACGGCGATACTTTGGGGCGCGTGGTATGTGCCAGGCACGGCGCTGTGGTATGAAGCGCCGTATGTCGATATCCCGCAGGATCAGCAATCATTGCGGCTGGCCGCCACCGCAGTGATGACCTGGGTGCACGCGCTGGCGGTGTTTGTGTTTTTGCTGCTGTGGAATGGTGTGCTGGGCAAGGTGGGGGATTACGCCCGCACCATGGTGCGCTTTCGGCGTATCTCGAAATGGTATGCGCTGGCGTCGCTCTGTGGCGGGCCGATGGCGATCTTCGGCTCCTATATGGCCATGGGCTATGTGGGGCCGGTATTTGCCGCGGTTACTTCGCTGTTTTACCCAGTGATAGGCGCCGTGGTGGCGCGCCTGTGGTACCGCGAAAAAATCTCCACGCGTGCCGCGCTGGGCATGCTGATCATCATGATGGGTGGCCTGGTGATTTATGGCCCTGGCCTGTTTGGCGAGGTGGGTGGCGATAACAGCCACGCCTGGCTGGGCTATCTAGGCGGCATCATGTCTGCACTGGGATGGGGCATGGAAGGTGCCGTGGCAGCGCGCGCCATGGATGTGACCGACCCGGACGTGGGCATTCATTGCCGCTTCAGTTTCGAGATCCTTTTCTGGGGCATATTGATCCTGCCGGCACTGGCGCTGTTCACCAGCCTGCCGATAGGTGAGCTACTGCTCACTACCGTGCAAAACCCCAAGGCCATGGTGTGGATAGTGTTGGCCTCGGCCTGCCATGCTTATTGCTACACCGCGTTTTACAAGAGCTTCAGTCTGATCGGCGTGGGCCGCGGCGAAGCCATAGGCAACCTCTACGCGGTATTTGCCCTGCTGTTTATTGCGGCCTTTACCCTGCAGATGCCACCGTGGTATTTCCTGGTCGGGCTCATCCTCACCGTGGCGGGCAGCTTTGTCATGTTTGGCGAATCGGCTGAAGACGTGGCCCAGTTACGCGACAACCCAGCGGGAGAACACGCATGAAACTGCACATAAAAGGATTTTTGCTGACACGGCTGCATCAGCTGGGTGGCATGCGCGATCAGGCGCTGATCGAACTGACCCTGAACGCCTACAGTCTGCGGGGACGTTATGCGATCAACAGCTTGCATGTGGCGCTGGATGAGTTATCCGCCGCTGGCCTGGTGGTGCGCAATGAACCGCAACTCATCACCGAAACCGTAGGGGATATTCTGCCGCGCGAGGCCTTGTCGTTTTATTACCAGCTGACACCGTTTGGACTCACCCGCATGGAAGACACTGGTTTGTTAAGCAAGGATGGCACTGCCATGGAGGAGTACTGCGCATGAACAGTTTCTGGGGATATGCCGGGGCCGATGTGCTGGCCGTCATCATCATCGGTCTGGCTAGTCTCATCTGCCTGATTTCTGCCCGGCTGTTTGTCAGCCGCCGCTAGGCCAGGCAAGGCCAGCCAGCAGAGCAGGTGCTTACTTTTTACGATGGGCCCATACGGCAGCTTCGAGCCGGCTGGTGAGCTTGAGCTTGCTCAGCAGATGCTTGATATGCACTTTGACCGTGGTATCGGAAATGCCCAGCTTGCGCGCGATGGTCTTGTTGTTGAGGCCATCGGCCAGACACTGCAGGATTTCCTGCTCGCGGTCGGTCAGCGCCACGTCATCATCCGCCTTGCGCGTGCGCGGTTCCAGCAAAGCCTGCTTCAGCACTTCGGTCAGGCTATCCTGTATCACCGTCATGCCGGAAATCACTTTTTTCAGGCTGGCACAGAGGTCTTCCGGCTCCATGTCCTTCAGCAGATAGCCATCCGCCCCGGCGCGCAGGGCTTCCAGCAGATCATCCTCCGCATCCGACACCGTCAGCACCACAAAGCGCGCCTGCAAACTGCTTTCGGTTTTGAAGCGGCGCAGGGTTTCAATGCCATTCAGGCCCTTCATGTTGAGGTCGATCAGCACCACATCGGGCTGCAGAGGTGGAGCCAGCAACAAGCCTTCGCTCCCGGAAGCGGCCTCGCCCACCACCCGGAATGCCGGGTCGGCTTCTATCATCTGGCCGACGCCCTTGCGAAACAGCGCATGGTCATCAATCAGGAACACCTTGGTCGGAGTGGCGCCGCCGGATGTCAGCTCAGAAGTCGGGTTACTGGAGGTCGGGTTACTGGGGATGCTCAAGGTCGTACTCTCCTGTCATTGTGCCAATTGCGGCGTAAATACCAATCTTACCCGCGTGCCGCCAGTGCGGCGACGCAAAACTGCCAGCTCGCCTCCCAGGCTGTAAGCACGCTCCTGCATGATGCTGTGGCCGTAATGCCCAGGCTCGCCGGGCTTGCTGGCATAACCGATGCCGTCATCATCAATGGTGACGATGACCGAGCCATTGCTCTGATACACCAGCGCCACCGTCACCGTGCTGGCGCCGGAGTGACGCACGATATTCGACAGCGCCTCGCGGATCACATGCAGGATATGGAATTCCTCATTCACCGTCAGGCGGCAATTCACCAGCCGGTTATCCAGCGCAATCGAGAGATTGGAGCGCTGCATGAATTCATCAATCGCCGACTGAATGGCGAAGCGCAGCCCGCGCACATCCATGTGCACGCGGAAAGTCGACAGCAACTCGCGCAACTCGCGGTAGGCATTATCCAGCCCCTGGCGCAACTCGTTCACGATGCCGCGCAAGTCGGCATGCTGGGTCTGCGGATGACTTTGCAGACGGAAAATCTGGATTTTCATGAACGACAGCGACTGTGCCAGCGAATCATGCAGCTCGCGGGCAATGGCGGCGCGTTCATCCAGCAGCGCAGCACGACGGCCTTCCTGCTCGCGGTTCTGCGTGCCCATCACCATGGACAGCAATTGCGCGGTCATTTCCACCAGCTCGATGTCGGTTTCATCAAACACATGGGTAGCCTCGGCTTCTACCGTCAGCATGCCCAGCGTTTCCCATGGGCTGGTAAAGGCGGCCACCACGCCACTCGCGCCTTCCTGCCCGTCGCTGGCTGGCAGCTGATAACTGGCAGCCTGGCTGGTACTCAGCTCGGCAAGCAGGCCGGGAGGTATGGCGCGTGGCAGATGCTGCGAAAACAGTGTGCGCTCTACTGTCTCCCCGCCCGATTTTTCAGCAAACAGCAGGGCAACATTCTGCACATCCAGTGCGCTTTCCAGCATGTACAGCACCTTGCGCAACAGTGCCTCGCTGAGGTCGGGCGTGTTGATCATGCCCACCAGCTGGTGCAAAAACCCCTGCGCACGCAACACGCGCCGCAAGCGCTCACTGCGGGTCTGGTTGAACCACTCGCTCTCGGCGCGGAAGCCTTCCAGACGGGCTGCGATGCGGTAAATGGTCTGCTCCAGCCGGGCAAATTCATCGGCATAAGGCTGGTCATCTTCCAGCTGAAATTCCTCGGGCAGCAATCGCGTCAGGTGGCCGATACGGTCAATCAACAGATGCTTGGCTTTAAGCGCCAGCGCAAACAGGCAGCTCACCAGCAGCAAACCACTCACCAGCTGCAACAGCCCGATGACGGATTGCTTGACCTCCACATCGCGCTGCAACTCCTCGGCCACGCTATCGTAATCGCGCAACACCTGGTCGACCGCCTGCAGCCAGCCCGCGCTATGTTCCGGTTGCGGGTAGTGGGCGACGAGATTGGCGGTGTCGGCTTCCAGCCGCGAAATGACGGGTGGCAGGCGCGAGCCCAGTTGCTGCCTGAACCACGAAAATTCAATGACACCGGCATCCGGATTCAGCCCATGCGCGGGCAGCCGGCTGCCTGTCGGACGCGCCGTCACCTCCGCCCGCAGTGCCTGCCAATGGAATTTTTGCGCGTAGAGCTGGCGCATGGCAGACTGATTGCCGGGAATGTAATCCAGCAGAAAAAGGGAGCCCACCTGCATCATGATGATGAGCAGCAGCACGCAAAACAGCAGCACCACCAGTCGCAGGTAAAGCGTATGACGCAGCAAGGCCTTGATACCGGCCAACTGGTAAAGATTTTTCAACCAGCGCATATCAGGACAAGGGCTCCCCTAACCCCCAAAGATCACAGGACACAAGCATGAGCATATACGTATTCAGCACCCTGATCCTCAGTATCATCTTTCTCTTCGTGTTCAACACCTGGTGGGCGGGCACCGCACCCTTCAAAATGCACCTGGCGGGCATGGTGATCATTGCCACCACCGCCTTTTCGGCGCTCCTGATGCTGGCGGTATACCCGCTGTTACGCCACCGCCCGCTCCTGCGCAATACCACCCCGGGCTTTGACCGCCGTGCCTGGGGCATCAATGTCTCTTCATTGCTGGCCACACCGGCTGCCGTGATTGAAGGTTACACCGTCATCTTTGCCAACAATGCCTTTCTTGCCGAGCTGGGCATGCAGGGCATCTCGGACCAGATTCTGGGCATGCCGCTGACCAATGTCATCCACCCCGGCGATCACCAGACCCTGGCGGCCCTGCTGGCATCGCCCGAGCATGATAAAAAATCCACGCAACGGCTACGCCTGTTATGCCTTGATGGCTCGATACTGCCGGTACACATCTCGGCCTCGCCCATCAGCGAAGCACCGGATAACGAGCAGCTGTTGCTGCAGTTTTCAGCCGTGTCCGCACATGACACCCCGGGCGCCAGCTTTCGCGAGCAGTTTCCTTATCATCTGCTGGTCAACCAGATCGAGCAAGTCGTGTTCCAGGTCGACACTGCGCAGAACATTCTTTTCCTCAATCCCTCATGGCAGGGCCTGCTCGATTTCAACGTGGAGGATTGCCTGCAAAAACCGCTGCTGAGCTTTATCCACCCCGAAGACAAACCGCTGGTGGAAGCCCGACTGCATTCGCTGATTCAGGGCAAGCGCAGCCGCTGCCTGCTGGAAGCGCGCGTCATCAGCAAAAACGGCGATTCGCACTGGGTAGAGCTGCGCGCGCGCAACACTTCCTCGGTCAAGGGCGAGCGTTCCAGTGTCGTCGGCACGCTCACCGACATCAGCCATAGCAAGCAGGCCGAAGCCAGCCTGCGCACCAACCGCCGCTCGCTCAGCATGCTGATCAACAATGCGCCCTGCATGATCTATCGCTGCAAGAACGACAGAAACTGGAGCTTTGAATTCGTCAGCGATGGCTGCGCCGAAGTCACGGGTTACGAAGCGCACGAGATGATCAACAACCTCAGCTTCTCCTATGTGGAAATCATTCACCCGGAAGACCGCGAAACAGCCTGGCAGCATGTGCAGGAAAAAATCGCCATGCAGGATAAATTCCAGCTGGTGTATCGCATCATCACCCGCGCAGGCCACATCAAATGGGTGTGGGAACAGGGCAAGGGCGTCTACTCCAGTGCGGGCGAGTTGCTGGCGCTGGAAGGCTTTATTGCCCACATCAGCGATGACGATGCACCCACAGGCCTGATTGCCGATATTCAGCAGCTGATCCAGTCCCAGCCTATTCCCGGCGGCCAATAAAAGAGGGCGTTTTGCAACGCCCTCTTTCTAGCCATCCAATCTCAGTCCAAACAGATTAGAACGTGCGCTTGATAAACAGCACCAGGTGATCATCACCCGTCTTACGGCCTTTGGCATCTACCCACAGATCGCCATCGGCATTGGTACCGGTGTAGTTGAAGCCGGCATTCCAGCCTTCACTCTTGCCAACTGAGAAGTCCTTGTTGAGGCCAATCAGGTAATCGCTGTAGCTCAGGTCACCGTAGTTTTCCACGCGCTGATGACCGGCGTGCGCCACCAGATTAATATCCTGCACGGGCAGCTTGTAGTTGAAATTCAGCTCAATGTAATCCGTACCCTTGGTATCGCCATGGCCCAGCGTGCCGCCGATGGACTTGGTGTTGTAGCCAAAGAAATCGGTCACGGCACGCGAGTACTTGAGGGTGAACCACTTGTAGCCCAGCGCGCCGTTCAGCTCGGTGGTGTTGGCAGACTGCCCTGCAATCTTTTCATTGTCAGGATAGTAGAACTGCAGGAAACCGACATTCAGGCTGAGGTCAGGCGTGAACTGGTGCAGATAGCCGCCGTAGATATCGACTTCGAGCGTATTGCCGTAGAGCGCATTCTTGTCGACATTGGTGCCCCATACGCCCAGGTAAAGACCGCTGGAATGGGCATAGTCAAAACCGCCTTGCACGGCAGGGCGCTCGTTGGTGTAGGTGATGCCACGAAACACATACTGACCGAAGAAACCGATATTGGTGGTCAGGGTGTGGGGTGAGGCTTCGGCGGCGGCTTCATCCGCAGCAAACGCCGGCAGGTTGAAAAGACTGCAGGCCACAAGACCGGCCACACTCAGACGCTTTACATGGTTCATTACGTTCCCCTTATGATAAAGATAGATGCAAATGGAATTGCCCGGTAACCACGGTGCCATGGCTTAAGCCTTATTCAGGCTGGGTGCCAGTGCCGATATCGGCGCCGTCGTCGAATCTGGAAAGCCAGGCCACCACGGCCTGCTGGTATTTGGTGATGCCCTTGTACTCCACCAGGTCGGGGTGAAGATCGCGCAGCACACGGTGAAAGCGCTTGGCCCAGCGTGGGTAGGTCGCCATTTCCTGCATGCTGATCAGGTAACAGCGGATGCTGAAGACAATCGCATTGCTACGTGGCATGCGGAACAGGGTTTGCAGCTCCACACGCAAATGTGCGAGTTCGCCTGCATTCTGTTCGGTGACCTTGTTGCGGTCGCCGCCCCACAGCGGGTAGTTTTCCGGCGAAGTATCCAGGCGCGGATTGATGGTCATGGTCCAGTTGAGGCGGCGTACCGGATTGGCCTGCTGCAGGCTCATCAGGAATTTCAGCGCACGGTCCATCACGCCCAGCTTGGTGACTTGCGGCACCGGGCCATGCCACTCATGCCACGACATGCCGACATTGAATGCCAGCGACCAGTCCGCCTGGCTGGTGACAATGCCCGCATCGGCAAACAGCGTGTCTTCACGCTGATCCAGCAGCACAAAGTCGCCCTGCACCTGGCGGCCCATGTATTCAAACGGGCCCATGGGCAGAGTGGCGACATCGCCAAATACAAAGGATTGTTCCAGCCCCAGCGGACGATTGACCCAGGTCCAGGCCTTGCCGTTTTTGCTCAGGCTGAATTGCTCGGGATAATCGCGCGCCAGGCTTTCCATGGTGAATTCCAGAAAATCCCACTCGGCATCCATCATGTGTGGCAGGGAGGCACAGCGGCCGGGATCCTGCTCCAGGGTAATCGCCTTGTCGCGGCACTCGGCCACGTAGTGCTCGTCCACATCCAGCGTGAATTCGGTCACCGCGCCCTTGGGGCCGGGCGTGTGCGGCTCGATGTTGACCGAATACATATACTGGTCTTCGGGAAACGGGAAGGGAAAACGGCGTATGGCTTCCGGCGAATTGCGGAAGGTATAGTCGTCGCGAAAGGTTTCCTGCTTGAAAGCGAGGCTCATGGGAGCATTCCTCAAAGGTTGAGTTCCAGATAACCGCATTTGGCCCGTGACACACAGGGCATGATCTTGCGGCCGCTAGCCTTGTCGGCGTCGCTCAGGTAGTGATCGTGATGTTGCAGTTCACCGTCGGTGCCCAGCACTTCCAGCTCGCAGCGGCCACAGGCGCCACCGCGGCATAGCGAAGGTGCATCCACACCAGCGGCCTCCAGGGCCTCCAGCATGCTCATGTCGCCCTGCACGGTAATTTCCAGCTCGGACTTGCTGAGTTTGAGCGTGAAGGGCTCGCCCACCGGCGGAGCGAGGAACTGTTCGCTATGAATGTGGTGCTCGGGCCAGCCGAGTGCACGGGCAGTCGACACCAGCGCTTCGACCATGCCTTGCGGGCCGCAGGCATACACATGGGTACCCAGCGGCTGGGCGCGCAACAGGGCGTCAAAATCCATGCGCTGGCCCAGGCTTTCGTCATAGCACACCGCGCGCTGGCTGACGCGCCCCTTGAGAGCATCGGCAAACGCGGCATGCTCGCGCGAGCGAAAACCATAGTGCAGGCTGTAATCGCCGCCCAGACGCTCCAGATCATGAATCTGCGCCATGAAGGGCGTGATGCCAATGCCCCCGGCTATCAGCAGGTGATGCTTGGCTACGCGCGACAAGGCAAACAGATTGACCGGATAGCTGATGTCGAGCACGCTGCCGACCTTCACTTCTTCGTGCATATAGATGGAGCCACCACGCGACTGTGGCTGGCGATGCACGGCAATTTCGTAATGCGCGCGGTCTTCCGGCGAACTCAGCAGCGAATAGGCATTGCGATAGGTGCGGCCGGGCGCCGGCATGGTGACCACAATATGGCTGCCGCCAGAAAAGGCTGGCAGTTCGCCGCCATGGGCATCCACCAGCGTGAAGTGACGCACGCCAGCGCTGACGTCCTGAATGGACGCCACTTTGACCTGTAACTGACTCATGGATAAATCTCCTCGATCTGGGGCACTTCGCCGGGGTTTTCGGCATCCACCATCAGCCCCATATAGGCGCCCATGCGCCGCGAAAAGTGGTCGCGCACAAACAGCTTGCGGCCGCAGCCGGAGCAGGTGGCGATGTTGCTGGTGACCTCATGCGTGAGCGACTTGCAATGCACGCAATACACCGAGCGCGCCAGTGAGCCGGTCAGCTCTTTCATGACGTCCTGATTGAGAATGCCGAAGTCGGCGGCGGCATCCGTCACATCCCACATGAATTTCTCAGTGCCTGCGGTGTAAATGCGCAGGCCCATGCGGGCGGTGGCAAGATAATCTGCCCAGGCAGCCAGCAGCTCGGCTGTCGTCTCAAACACCCGCAGATCCGCATCCACTGCGGCCTGCAAGGCAGGCAGGTAATCCTTGTCGGCACCCGCCGGGCTGTAAAACACCGTGATCGGCTGCTCAGGCAAAGCCTGTTGAAAGAGCTTGAGCACAGCCAGCCCGCCGTCGCCCGCTGCCAGCACGGCGTGCGCCGTGGCTTTATCGTTCCAGAGCAGCGCCGTGTAGACCGGCTTGCTGCGTATCCAGTAACCGCGTTCCATCTTGAATGTCCTCTTAAACTGCTGAACCTGATCCTGCTGAGTTAGCTGCTGACTCAGACGCCTTCGGGATGCGTGCGCAAACGCAAGGGGTCGTAAAACGGCGTAGGCGCGATATAGGCCTTGCTGACGCCGCTGCTGTTGTGCACTTCCAGCGTAGTGCCGATGGCCGAGAGCTCGGGCTTCACATGTGCCATCGCCAGCGAGAGCATGAGGTAGCGGCTGTAACTGGCGCTGGTGATGACGCCGATTTCCTTGCCATCCTTGAACAGCTTGGCGCCGGCTTCCATCGCCGATGCGCTGCGGCAGATGAGGCCAACATGGCGCACGCGCTCGCGGCCCTTGAGCTTGAGGACGGCCGCCTTGCCGATGTAATCGCCCTTCTTGTCGAGGTCCACGCCCCAGCCCATATTGACCTCCCATGGCGTGGTATCGCCTTCGGGCATTTCAAACGGGAAGAACAGCAGGGCAGCTTCAATACGGGTCAGCTCCAGCGAATTCCATGAGGTGGGAATGGCACCGAAAGGCGCGCCGACTTCCAGAATCTTGTCCCACAGGAAAACGGCATCGGCGGCGGTACAGTAAACCTCGTAGCCACGCTCCCCAGAGTAGCCACCGCGGGCAATCACGATATTTTTGCCAAACAGCACGGTTGGCACATGGCGGAAGTAAGGCAGCCCTGCCAGATCAAAGCTCAGATGCGGTGCCAGGATGTCCAGCGACAACGGGCCCTGCAGGGAGAGAATATGCACATCCAGATCAGGCTCCACCTTGACGTTTTTACCTGCGGATAACAGCTTCAGTTGTTCCGGCGTTTTGCCACTGCCATGCGAGAGACGGAAATCCGTAGCGGAATCGCGGATGACCATGATGTCATCGCACAAGGCGCCAGTTTCATCGACCTCGGCGGCCAGCAAGGAACAGCCGGGCTCCAGTTTGGTGATATCGCGGGCCACCAGCTGGTCGATCACGGCTTCGGCATCCGGACCGCTGACCTTGACGATATTCAGTGCCGATACATCATACAAACCTGCCTTGCTGCGCACCGCCACCACTTCGTCATGCACGCTGGTGTTATAGCTCCACGGAATCGGCATGTCGTTCCAGGTGTCGCCATCGAGCTTGGAGCCGAGTGCGCGATGCCGTTCATTCAGGATGGAATTTCTTGCCATGTGGATGTCCCCTTTTAAATTTGATGCGGTGTTGAACTTGGCATCACGATAGCCAAATCACCTGGGGACCAAAATTCTCTTGAAGGCGTACTACCAAAGAAGTACGAATAAGAAATCTAAGCTTTTAGATGTAAAACCTTAAACAAGCCAATGAAAACACTTTAATTCTTCGCATTAATTCTATATATTCGCGATTAGTATGCGCGAATATCGGTCTGGCTTAGTTGCCCTGTTCGCGTCCAGAGTAATCATGACAAATCGATGGGTTTTGCCGCGCCAATGAAATTCCGAACGTCAGCGTTGGATATAACTACAAGGCTCTTCTGGTGCACAAAACTGGTAGTGCTAATCTGCCTTTTTACGCCGCCTGCCTTTGCAGAGGCCTCCAAAGTCAACCTGCAGCTCAAATGGCATCATCAGTTCCAGTTCGCAGGCTATTACGCCGCCCAGGCCAAGGGGTTTTACAAAGACGCCGGGCTGGATGTGAATATCATCGAAGGCGGCCCCGGCAAACCAGCCCTTGATGCCGTACTGAACGGCTCCGTGCAATACGGCATCAGCGATGCCGATGTGCTAATGGCCCACATGCATGGCAAGCCCGTGGTCGCCATGGCCGCCATCTTCCAGCATTCGCCGTTTATCATCATCAGCCGTGAAGACAGCAATATTCACCGCCTGGCCGACCTCATGGGCAAATCGGTCATGATGAAACATGACCTCAGTGCCGTGCAGTTTGATGCCATGATGCTGAAAGCCGGGCTGGACCCCACCAGCGTGCGCTTCGTCACCCACACCGGGCAGCTGGATGACCTGATCAATCGCAAGGTGGATGCCATGGCGGCATATGCCACCAATGAGCCCTACCGTTTGCGCGCTCGTGGCGTCGAGCCGGCCATCATCAGCACCATTGATTACGACGTGGATTTTTACGGCGATACCCTCTTCACCTCACGCAGGGAAATCGAGACGCACCCGGAGCGTGCAGATGCGTTCCTGAAAGCCACGCTCAGGGGTTGGCGTTATGCCTTCGACAACCCGGAAGAAATCGCCAACCTCATCCTGCAACTGCCGGGCGTCAAACAAAGTGGTGCCACCCAGGAATCGCTGCTGGCCGAGGCCAAGAGCATGCGCCCGCTGGTGATGCCGGATATCGTGGACATGGGCCACATGAATACCGATCGCTGGAGCCATATCGCCCAATTGCTGGTGCGATTGAAACTGGCTCCGGATAGCTACGAGCCTCGCAAGTTCATCTATCACTACGCCACCACCCCCAATACGCTCAATACGCGGTGGATTGCCTTTGGCGTAGCCGCCACCTTGCTCTGCGTGATGCTGGTGATTTTGTGGAACGTGCAGATGCGGCGCCAGGTACGCATGCGCACCGAGGCCTTGCATGCCGAAATTGCCAGACGCGAGCAAACTGAAGCCTATCTCAAAATATCCAGCCGCATGGCGCGCGTGGGCAGCTGGGTGCTGAGCCTGCCAGAAAAAACCCTGTACTGGTCTGAAGAGGTGCTCGACATACACGAGTGTCCACCCGAGTTTGCCCCGACGCTGGATAGCGCGCTAGCGTTTTATCCCGAAGAATGGCGCAGCCGGATTGTGCAGGCGCTGGAAGAATGCCTGCAAAAGGGCGACAGTTTTGATGAAGAGCTGCCCATTCTCACCTGCAAGGACAAGCTGCTGTGGATACGCATCATTGGCCAGGCCGTGTATGACCTGCATGGCAACATCACCCGCCTCGAGGGCGCGATTCAGGACATCAGTGCCCAGAAGGTGGCAGAAAGCCGCATTCAGCATCTGGCGTTTTATGATTCCCTGACCAGCCTGCCCAATCGCCAGCTGTTCATAGACCGGCTGGAACATACCCTCGCCTATTCGGCACGTACCAGCAAATCCGGCGCCGTATTGTTCATTGACCTGGACAACTTCAAAACCCTGAACGACACCATGGGCCATGACCTGGGTGACATGCTGCTGCAACAGGTAGCCATGCGCATTGCCGGTTGCCTGCGCGAAAGCGATACCGTGGCGCGCTTTGGCGGTGACGAGTTTGTCGTGCTGCTGCATGAGCTGAGCGGCAATCATCAGGAAGCCGCCGCCCAGGCGCGCCTAGTCAGCGAAAAAATACTGATCAGCTTTGCCCACCCATTCCAGTTCAGCGGCTATGAGCATCACACCAGCGCCAGCATAGGCGTCACCCTGTTTGACCAGCAGCCGACCACGGTGGATGAAATCCTCAAGCGCGCTGATCTGGCGATGTATCAGTCCAAGGCGGCGGGTCGCAATGTCATCCGCTTTTTTGATCCGGAAATGCAGGCGCTGATTGCCGACCGCGTCGAGATGGAAGAAGACTTGCGCAATGGCCTGCGCAATGACGAGTTCTTCTTGTGCTATCAACCCCAGGTGGATAACCAGGGCCGCCTGCTGGGCGCTGAAGCGCTACTGCGCTGGCGCAATCCCAAGCGCGGCATGATCCCGCCCAGCACCTTTATTCCGCTGGCAGAAGATAGCGGGCTGATTGTGAGCGTGGGCAACTGGGTCATGTATGCCGCGTGCAAGCAGCTGGTACTGTGGGCACAACAACCGCTCACCTCCAGCCTGACCCTTGCAGTGAATGTCAGCGCCAAACAGCTGCGCCAGATGGATTTTGTCGATCAGATTGTGGAAGTGCTGAATGTCACCGGCGCCAACCCCAAACGCCTCAAGCTGGAACTGACCGAAAGCCTGATGGTGAACAATATTGAAGACGTGATCGCCAAGATGACCGAGCTTAAAAACATCGGCGTCGGCTTCTCGATTGACGACTTCGGCATCGGCTACTCATCGCTGTCCTACCTCAAGCTGCTGCCACTGGATCAGCTGAAGATTGACCAGTCTTTTGTACGCGATGTGCTGACTGACCCCAACGATGCCGTAATTGCGCGCACGATTATTGCGCTGGGCAAGAGCCTGAATCTGCAGGTGATTGCGGAAGGCGTGGAAACGCTGAGCCAGCGCGAGTTTCTGGATAATTACGGCTGCGATGCCTATCAGGGGTATCTGTTCAGCAAGCCTGTTCCCGCCGATGAGTTTGAGCGGGATGTGGTGCAAACCTTCGAGCACTTTTAGCCAGCGCCTGCTTGCCCTAGGCCAATGCCCGGCACCAGCCTTGCCGGGCTAACCTGATGCCTGTATCAGCTTGCCGCTACCGGCGCCTCTGCGCTGCGATCCGCAAAGCGCAATGAGATACGCAAGCCGCCTTCCGGCGTCGCATCCTGCATCTGAATCGTGGCCCCATGCACCTGGGCAATTTCCAGCACAATCGCCAAGCCCAGGCCACTGCCTGGCTGCTCGGTGCCTATCACCCGGTGAAAGCGTTCGAATACCTTTTCGCGCTCATCCTCCGGAATCCCCGGCCCATCGTCTTCCACGCTGAGCACAAAACCCTGGTCATCCCGCGTCAGACTCACCGTGACCCGTCCACCTTCATCGCTGTACCGGATGGCATTGTCCACCAGGTTGGAGAGCATTTCTTCCAGGCTGGTCGCATCCCCCAGCACCCAGGCATGGGTCAGTTCGCTTTCAAAGCCCAGATCAATATTCCGGGGCAAGGCCAGTGATATCAGGTCGCCCGTCACATGCTGTGCCAGGGCGCGCAGATCCAGTACATGCATCTGGATGGCACGCATCACCTCGGGCTCGGCACGCGCCAGAATCAGCAGCTGATTGACCATATGCACCAGCCGCTCGGTGCTCATGGCGATATTGGCCAGACTTTTTTGCAAAGCCTCCGGATTGGTTTCATATTGCGCGAGCTCCGTCTGCGCCATCACGCCCGCCAGCGGTGTGCGAAGCTGATGGGCGGCATCGGCAATAAAGCGGTTTTGCGATTCCAGCAAGCGTTGTACCTGTTGCATGAGCTGATTGATGGACTCGACCAGCATGCTGACTTCTTCTGGCACCTGCGTAAGCTGCACCGGGCTGAGGTCGCGCGGGGTGCGCTGGGCGAGGGCCGCATGCAGATCCCAAAGCGGGCGCAAGCCGCGGCCAATGCCAAACCACATCAGCACCACGGCAACCAGTAACAGCAGCAATTGCGGGATCAGGATGCCCAGCAGAATCTGGCTGGCCAGGTGCTGGCGCCGGTTACGGGTTTCGGCGACCTGTATGCGTACGGACTCATCACCCTGATCGCCCGGAATCACCGCCGGCATCGAGACCACGCGCACATCGTGCCCAGCCACATGTCCGCCAACAAAATACATGACTTTGCGCTGCCAGCTCTGCGGCGCCTGATACGCCAGCGCCTTGTCGCCGCCCAGAAAGCGGCCCTGCGGGTCATACACGCTGTAATACATCTCGTCATCCTGGCTGGAGAGCAGCATGCTGCGGACTTCCGGCTTCAGCTCCAGCTGGGCGTTATTCAGGCGATTCTGGGTAATAATCTGCGAAACATCATAGGCAGTGTCGTACAGCGCATGGTCGAACGCCTTGCGCAGGAAGTGCAGCGAAATGCGATAAAGAATGGTGGAATCCACCGCAATCAATATCAGCAATGGCACCAACAACCATTTGAGCAGCTGACGGCGTACCGAAAAGCGCGACTTCATGCCGACTGCTTTTCCAGGAGATAACCCAGACCACGCACGGTGCGGATCAGGATGCCGTAGGGCTCCAGCTTTTTACGCAGGCGGTGGACATACACCTCGATGGCATTGTTGCCGACGTCGACATCCCAGTTGCACAGATTTTCCACCAGCGACTCCTTGCTCACCACGCGCCCGCTGCGCAAGATCAGCGCTTCCAGCACGCTCAACTCCCGCTGCGAAAACTCCACCAGCGCACCATTGACCGTAACTGTGCGGTCAGTACTATCGAAGCGCATGGGGCCAAAATCTATATACGACGTCACCACCTGATGACTGCGACGTATCTGCGCCCGCAACCGCGCTTCCAGCTCGGGCAGCTTGAAAGGCTTGATCAGGTAATCATCCGCGCCCAGATCCAGTCCGTGCACCCGGTCATCCAGGCCCTCGCGCGCCGAGAGTATCACTACCGGCACCAGCTGTTTGCGCTGACGCAGGCGCCGCAACACCTCGAGGCCATCCATGCGCGGCAGACCCAGATCCAGCACCACCGCATCGTAGACTTGCTCATGCAGCGCGACATCCGCCTGCTGCCCGTCCTGCGTCCAGTCCACCGCATAGCCGGATTTGATCAGCGAGCGATGAATGGCATCACCGAGTACGGCGTCGTCTTCCACTAGCAAAACCCGCATGACGATCCCCTTGCCAAAATAAACCAAAAGCGTATTTCCGCCGACTTACAGTCGGCTTACATTAACCTATCTTAACACCCGGCCTTATGAACACAGCCTCAGCAGCGCGGCAAAAACCTGCATTTCCTCGCATGTGCAGCCTGCGCTAAACTGCCTGTTCTTTTATATCCATGCAATGAAAGGAGTATGTCTCATGACAACCGGTACCGTGAATTTGCATCGTGTATTTCAGGCGCCACCGCAGCGGGTATATCAAGCCTTTCTCAATGCAGACGCCCTGGCGAAGTGGCTGCCTCCTTACGGCTTCACTTGCAATGTTCATCATCTGGAAGCCAAAACCGGCGGCACCTTCCGCATGTCCTTCACCAACTTCAGCTCAGGAGACCAACATGCCTTCAGTGGCGAATACCTGGAGCTGATTCCTGATACAAAACTGCGCTACACCGACCGCTTTGATGATCCCAACCTGCCTGGCGCGCTGGAAGTCACCGTCACCCTGACCGAAGTCTCCTGTGGTACCGACATCGCCATCCAGCAAACGGGCATTCCCGCGGCGATCCCAGTCGAGAGTTGCTATCTGGGTTGGCAGCAATCGCTGGCGCAACTCGCTACGCTGGTAGAGCCTGATATTCCGGGATAGCCAGCAAGACCAACTCGCGGATAATACGCAATATTCCGTCCGGCATAAGGCCCTTTACATGAAACACATACGATTATTTGTCATCGGCTTGTTACTTGCATCCTCACCTTTGTACGTACAGGCATCAGAAGCATATATGGGCCAGTTCCTTTATCAATATGAAGGCGGCAATGTTTACCGGGTGACGGTGAACGATGCCAAGTCCATGGCGTGGACATGCATCGCTGGCTCGGAAAAAGGCGCGCATGGAATGGAAACACCTGAGCGCATCAAGGTGGATGAAAATATCTACTTTGCCACATGGCGCGAGAAGACAGGCATCAACGTCACTCAGGTGATCGACCTGAAAAACATGAAGGTGTACTCCACCATTATTGATGGCAAAGAACGTTATGTTCTCTCGGGCAAGATTGTTCGGGAAAAGTGATGTTGGCCCATACGGCGTGAGCGTCTGACAGACATGAAAAAAGCCCGTTGAACTGAATCAACGGGCTTTTTGGTATTGGCGGAGTGGACGGGGCTCGAACCCGCGACCCCCGGCGTGACAGGCCGGTATTCTAACCAACTGAACTACCACTCCATTCGTTAAGGATTTGGTGGGTGCTGACGGGGTCGAACCGCCGACATTCGCCTTGTAAGGGCGACGCTCTACCAACTGAGCTAAGCACCCGTTTCCTCACGAAGGCCCGCATATTACACAAGGCCGGGCCGTTTGCCAAGTACAACGTGCAAGCTTTATCTGGAAGCTCCGCTGGGCAGGGTGGTGCGCGTTTGCACCAGGTCGCTGGTTTCGAACAAGGCGGCGGTCCAATCAATAAACGCGCGCACCTTGGATGAGAGGTGGCGGTTTTGCGGATAGAGCACATACAGGGGCAAATTTTCCGATAAATGAGTCCCCAGCACGACTTGCAGTTCGCCACTGGCAATGTGCTCCTGCACCATGAAGGTCGCCGCCTGAAAAACGCCCAACCCGGCCAGACAGGCGGCCAGGCAGGCATCGCCATCGTTGAAGATCATTTTCCGATGGCTGGACACTTCATAGCGCTCGCCGTCGCGCTCAAAATCAAATTCGTACACCTTGCCAGTTTTGGATGAAAAATAATGGATGCCGGTGTGGCGCTCCAGATCGCGAGGCTGCATGGGGATGCCATGTTTGCGCAGATAGCCCGGCGTAGCACAGGTAACAAAGCGCAATGAGGCAACGCGCCGCGCTACCAGCGATTGATCCAGCGGATCGCCACCGCGAATCACGCAATCCACCCCTTCTTCCAGCAGATCCACCGGGCGGTCATTGCAGCCCATTTCAAGGATGATGTCGGGGTATTTTTCCGTAAAGTCCGCCAGTGCCGGGATCAGGATGCGCCGCCCGATAGAGCCCGGCACATCTACCCGCAGCCGCCCACTGGGCCGCGATGTGGCCTGTCGCAGAGCGGCCTCGGTTTCTTCCAGTTCATTTAATAGCGCCACAGCCCGCTCGTAATAGGCGGCGCCGTCCGTCGTCACACTCACATGCCGTGTGGTGCGGTTGAGCAATTTCACCCCCAGCCGGTTTTCAAGTGCCTGCACCTGGGCAGAAATCGTGGTTTTGGGGAGATTCAGCGACAAAGCCGCCTTGGTAAAACTCGCCAGCTCCACCACGCGGGTAAAGGCCTGCATTGCCTCAAACCTGTCCATTGCCATGTTTACACCCCCTATTGTCCTGTTTTATTGCACAGTGATTCTGATTTTAGCCTATTTATCTGGATTTATGCTCAATATAAAGTGCGACTAACACTTTTGCAGTCTTCATTTTTAAAACTTCAAGGAGCTTCATCATGGCAAACAAACTGATCAACAAGGTGGCAGTGATTACAGGTGCATCCAAAGGCATAGGCGCTGGCATTGCCAAGCTCTATGCTGCAGAAGGCGCCGCTGTGGTTGTTAACTACGCCTCCAGCAAGGCTGGTGCCGAACAGGTAGTGGCAGACATCACCGCCGCAGGTGGCAAGGCGATTGCCGTGCAAGCCGATGTGGCAAAACAGGCCGATATCCAGCGCCTGTTTGCTGAAGCGATCAAGGCTTATGGCAAGATCGACATTCTGGTCAACAATGCCGGCGTTTACGAATTCTCCCCGCTGGAAGCCATCACCGAAGAACACTTCCACAAGCAGTTCAACCTGAATGTGCTGGGCCTCATCCTCACCACCCAGGAAGCCGTGAAGCACTTCCCCGAAGCAGGCGGCAGCATTATCAACATCAGCTCCGTGGTATCCAGCACCTTTGCACCGGCACAAGGTTCGGTTTACAGCGCCACCAAGGGCGCGGTGGATGCCGTGACGCGTTCGCTCTCCAAGGAACTGGGCCCTCGCAAGATCCGTGTCAATGCCATCAACCCTGGCATGGTGGAAACCGAAGGCCTGCATAGCGTGGGCTTTGCAGAAGGCGAATTCCGCAGCCACATCGAAAGCCAGACACCGCTGGGCCGCATTGGTCAGGTGCAGGATATCGCGCCTGCTGCCCTGTTCCTGGCATCCGACGATGCTGCCTGGATCACTGGCGAACCGCTGTTTATCTCCGGTGGCTTGCGTTAAACCCGCCGGAAAGCCCCTATCGCCAACATTCAGGAACAGCCGTAAATGAAACCCGTAGCCGATCATCAACCAAGCCAGCCGTGGAGCACCAGTTTTATCTCTGCGCATACCGACCGCCTGGTCGGTATCCAGGTCTTTGGCCATGGCAAGCATGAAATCGCCAAACCGGTGATCGTGTACTTTCACGGCGGGCTGTTCAACTGCGGTTCGGTGGAAGATGCCGCCGGACTCGCGCGCATGCTGGCCGACGACTGCGTTGTGGTGTGCGTGGATTATCCGCTGGCGCCGCAGCTGCATTTCCCCGATACCGTGGAAGTGGTATTTGATGCCACGCAATGGGTACACAAGCAGGCAAAGAAACTGGGCGCAGACCCCAAACAGCTGTTTGTCGCGGGGGATCAGGCCGGTGGCAATCTGGCAGCTGTGGTGGCCATGATGGCACGCGACCGTGGCCTTGGCCGCGGCAGCCACCTCAAGGGACAAATACTGATTAACCCCATGCTGGATCCGGGGCAGTCCACCCTCTCCATGCGTGCCGCTGAAGACTGCCCTTGCCGCAAGGCCTGGGCCGATTACCTGCCGGTGGCGAGCGATGCCTTGCATCCGTATGCCGCGCCTTTGCATTCCAAACGCCTGGCCGAGCTGGCACCCGCCTTGATCCTGACTTCCGACAACGACCCCTTGCGCGATGAGGCCGAGCTTTATGCCTCGCGCCTGATCGCGGCAGGTGTCTCAGTCAGGGTGCGCCGCATGTCATGCAACAAAGAGAAAGACAGCCTCGCCAGCCCTCGCTGTCAGGGGTTTCACGAGGTAACGCAACTGCTGACCCAGTTTATTACCGAGATGGCATAGCCAGCGCACGCCAGCCAGGCGCCACCTCAAGTTTCACGCATTCACCATTTTTAAAAATAGGGAGTTACACATGAACGCAGCATCCCCCCGCTTTAACCGCAAACTGATATGGCTCGCCCTGGGCGTGGCGCTGATCGGCACGGCAGGCATCGTCTCGCACAACAGCCAGGCCGCCCGACCTGCAGCCACCGCTGCTGCCCCCGCCCCGGTGACGGTTGCCACTGTCATTGAAAAATCCGTCATCGAATGGGATGAATTCTCTGGCCGTGTAGAGGCCGTGGAATATGTGGAGATACGGCCGCGCGTGACCGGCACTATTGATGTCATTCACTTCCGCGATGGCCAACTGGTGAAAAAGGGCGACCTGCTGTTCACCATAGACCCTCGGCCATTCCAGGCTGAACTCGCCCGCGCCGAAGCCGACAAGGCCAGCGCTGAAGCCGCCCTTGAACTGGCGCGCACCGAGCAGGAGCGTACCCGCCGCCTGATCGAAGACCGCGCCGTGGCTCAACGCGAGCTGGATGAACGCAACAACACCTATCTGGTGGCCAATGCGCGTCTGAAAGCGGCCGAAGCCGCCGTGATGACCGCCCGCCTCAACCTGCAATACACCGCCATTACCGCGCCGGTGAGTGGTCGCGTATCGCGCGCTGAAATCACCGTGGGCAATCTGGTCGGGCCGAATGGCAATTCCCCGGCGTTGACCACACTGGTGTCTGTATCGCCCATGTATGTGAATTTTGAAGTGGATGAGCAAACCTACGGTCGTTACCTGGCTCATGGGGCTGGCAACAATTCGCATAGCGATCGCATTCCCGTCGCCATTGGTCTCGCCAGCGAAACCGGCTATCCGCACCAAGGCCAGATCCGCTCGTTCGATAACCGCCTGGATACTGCCTCGGGCACCATCCGCGTGCGTGCCGTGCTGGATAACCAGGATGGGGCGCTGACACCCGGCATGTATGCCCGCGTGCGCACCGGTGGCGGTGGCGAGAAGCCCGCGCTGCTGATTGACGACAAAGCCATAGGCACCGATCAGGACAAGAAATTCGTGATGGTGGTGGATGCCGACAACAAGGCCAACTATCGCCCGATCAAGATCGGCCCCATGGTGGACGGCATGCGCATCGTGCGTGAAGGCCTGAACGCTGGCGAACGCATCATCGTCAACGGCTTGCAGCGCGTACGCCCGAACGATGTTGTGGCGCCCACACCTGTCGCCGAATCGCCTGCTGCGCCAGCAGCCAAGTCGGCCAGCCTCGTACCGGTGCCCACCAGCACCGCCGCCAAGAAAATCCGCATCTGAGTCGGCACCACTGACCAGTACAGGGAGAATGTAACGTGAATATATCCAGATTTTTTGTGGACAGGCCTATCTTTGCCGGCGTGCTGTCCGTTCTTATTTTTATCGGCGGCTTGATCTCCATGTTCAACCTGCCGATTTCGGAATACCCCGAAGTCGTGCCGCCATCCGTCATCGTCAAGGCGCAATTCCCCGGTGCCAATCCGCAAACCATCGCGGAAACCGTGGCAGCGCCGATTGAAGAGCAGATCAATGGGGTGGAGGGCATGCTGTACATGGCATCGCAAGCCACCTCCGATGGCCTGATGACGCTGACCATCACCTTCAAGCTCGGCACCTCGCCCGACTTGGCCCAGCAACTGGTGCAAAACCGCGTCAACCAGGCCTTGCCCCGTTTGCCGGAAGAAGTGCAACGGCTGGGTGTGACCACGGTGAAAAGCTCGCCGGACCTCACCATGGTCGTGCATTTGCTGTCGCCCAATGGTCGCTACGACATGACCTACCTGCGCAATTACGCCCTGCTGAATGTGAAAGACCGGCTGGCGCGGATTGAAGGCGTAGGCCAGGTGCAGCTGTTTGGCGCAGGCGATTACTCCATGCGTATCTGGCTGGACCCGCGCAAGGTGGCCGAGCGCAAGCTCACCGCCAATGATGTGGTCACCGCCATCCGCCAGCAGAATGTGGACGTGGCTGCCGGTGTGATCGGCGCATCGCCGTCTCTGCCTGGCACCGATTACCAGATTTCGGTGAATGCACGCGGCCGCCTCAATACCGAAGAAGAGTTTGAGAATATCGTCATCCGCACCTCGCCCGATGGCGTGGTCACGCGCCTGAGCGATGTGGCGCGTGTTGAGCTGGGCGCCAGTGAGTATGCCCTGCGCTCGCTGCTGGATAACAAATCCGCCGTTGCGATTCCGATCTTCCAGGCACCGGGTTCCAACGCCCTGCAGATTTCGGAAAACGTGCGCAAGACCATGGCCGAGCTGCAGGAAGACATGCCGGAGGGTCTGGAATACCACATCGTGTATGACCCGACGCAGTTCGTCCGCGCATCCATTCATGCCGTGACCGAAACGCTATTGATCGCCGTGGGTCTGGTGGTGCTGGTGGTGATCATCTTCCTGCAAACCTGGCGCGCTTCCATCATCCCGCTGCTCGCGGTGCCGGTGTCGGTCATCGGTACCTTTGCCGTGATGATGGGCCTGGGCTTCTCCATCAATACCCTCAGCCTGTTCGGGTTGGTACTGGCGATTGGTATCGTGGTGGATGATGCCATCGTGGTAGTGGAAAACGTGGAGCGCAACATCGAGCGCGGCCTCTCGGCCAAGGAGGCCACCTATCGCGCCATGCGTGAAGTGTCTGGCCCGATTGTCGCCATTGCGCTGACCCTGTCGGCCGTGTTTGTACCGCTGGCGTTTGTGAGCGGCCTGACTGGCCAGTTCTTCAAGCAGTTTGCGCTGACCATCGCCATCTCTACCGTGATTTCGGCATTCAACTCGCTGACGCTGTCGCCTGCCTTGGCCTCCTTGCTGCTGAAGCGCCATGACGAAAAGAAAGACGCGTTCCAGCGCACGATTGACCGTCTGTTCGGCTGGTTCTTTGTGCGCTTCAACCGCGTGTTCCATCGTGGCTCGGAAAAGTACGGCAATGGCGTCACTGGCGTGTTGCGCCACAAGAGCGTCATGCTGGTGCTGTATGGCGCGCTGATCGGCTCCACCATGCTGCTGATTCACCTGGTGCCTACCGGCTTTATTCCGGCGCAGGACAAGCAATACCTGGTGAGCTTTGCGCAATTGCCGGATGCCGCCTCGCTGGATCGCACCGAAGACGTGATCCGCCAGATGAGCGAGATTGCGCTTAAGCATCCTGGCGTGGAATCGGCCGTGGCCTTCCCTGGCTTGTCGATCAACGGCTTCACCAACAGCCCCAACTCCGGCATTGTGTTTGCCACGCTGAAACCGTTTGATGAGCGCAAGGGCGCGGACCAGTCCGGCTTTGCGATTGCCCAGCAGCTGAACCAGCAATATGCCAGCATTCAGGGCGCATTTATTGCCGTGTTCCCGCCACCTCCGGTACAAGGTCTGGGCACCATAGGCGGCTTCAAGTTCCAGATTCAGGACCGTGGTGCGCTGGGTAACGTAGCGCTCAACGATGCCCTGCAGGCCTTTATGGAAAAAGCCCGCAAGGCGCCTGAACTGGCCGGCATGTTCTCCAGCTTCCAGATCAATGTGCCGCAACTGTATGCCGATGTAGACCGCACGCATGCGCAACAACTCGGCGTTTCCATCCCGGAAGTGTTCGACACGCTGCAGATTTACCTGGGCTCGCTGTACGTCAATGACTTCAACAAGTTTGGCCGTACCTATCAGGTGCGTGTGCAAGCAGATGCGCCTTTCCGGGCGCATGCGGAAGACATAGGCCTGCTCAAGACCCGCAATGCGCAGGGCGACATGGTGCCACTGGCTTCGGTGCTGAAGATGACGCAAAGCTACGGCCCAGACCGCGCCATGCGTTACAACGGCTTCCCGTCGGCTGACGTCAATGGCGGTGCTGCGCCGGGCTACAGCACAGGCGAAGCACAGGCCGCGGTGGAACGCATTGCCGCTGAAACCCTGCCACGTGGCATCGGCTTTGAGTGGACGGAACTGACCTATCAGGAAAAGATTGCCGGCAACACGCTGTTCGTGATCCTGCCGCTGTCCATCCTGCTGGTGTTCCTGGTGCTGTCTGCCCAGTATGAAAGCCTGACCTTGCCGCTGGCGGTGCTGCTGATTGTGCCCATGGGTCTGCTGTCTGCCATCTTTGGCGTGTGGCTGACCAATGGTGATAACAATATCTTCACCCAGGTAAGTCTGGTGGTGCTGGTCGGCCTTGCGTGCAAGAACGCCATCCTGATTGTGGAGTTTGCCCGTGAGCTGGAGCTGGAAGGCCGCAAGATTTATGCAGCCGCCATTGAAGCCGCCCGTCTGCGCTTGCGCCCCATCCTGATGACGTCGATTGCCTTTATTGCAGGCGTGGTGCCCCTGGTGGTATCCACTGGCGCGGGCTCGGAAATGCGCCATGCCATGGGGATAGCGGTGTTTGCCGGGATGATAGGCGTGACGGTATTCGGCCTCTTCCTCACCCCTGTGTTCTACGTACTGATTCGTACCATGGTGACCAAATGCCAGGACTTCGGCCATGCGCATCACGCTGCCGCACCTGCCATTGAACCAGCACCTGCCTTAGAGAAAGGAACCCAAGAATGAACAAGCACAGCCTGAAACTCAGCTTGCTGGCAACAGCGCTGGTGCTGGCCGGATGCTCCACCGCCAAGCCGCCGGAGCAGATCAACCTGCAACTGCCAAACCAGTATCGCGAAACTGCGCAGCTGGATGGTGCCTGGCAAGCGGGCAACCCGGCCGACCACATTGACCGTGGCGCCTGGTGGACGGTGTTTAACGATACCGAGCTGAATAACCTGATTGAAGCCGCCACTGAAACCAGCCCAACGCTGGCGATTGCCCTGGCCCGGGTGAAAGAAGCCCGCGCCAATGCCGGCGTGGTGGATGCTGATCGCAAGTTCCAGCTGAATGGCGGCGTGGGCCCTACCCGCCAGCGCGATCCGGATACGCCCGCCAATACCGAGTGGCGCGCGCAGGTAAATGCCTCGTATGAGGTCGACCTGATTGGCCGCCTGTCTGACCAGAGCCGCGCCGCCCGTCTGGATGCGCAAGGCCAGGAAGCCGCCTACCGCTCAGTATTGCTGGCGCTGCAGGCCGACATCGCCCAGCAATATTTCACGCTGCGCGCACTGGATTCGGAGCTGGAGATTCTGCGCAAGACCATAGACCTGCGTCAGGAAGAGCTGCGCATGGTGCAGCGGCGGTATGATCTGGGCGATATCGGCGAGCTTGACCTCGCCAAGGCCAAAACCGAGCTGGCCACCGTGCAGGCCGAGCAGGAGTCGGTTGTACGCAACCGCGCCCAGCAAGACCACGCGCTCGCCATTCTGTTGGGCAAAACCCCGGCCGAATTCACCTTGGCCGCAGCGCCACTGCAACTCAACGTAGTGCAGGTGCCGGTTGGCCTGCCATCGCAACTGCTGGAGCGTCGCCCGGACATTGCCCAGGCACAACGTGCACTCGCCGCCGCCAGTGCCCGTGTGGGTGCGGCCAAGGCCGCGTTCTTCCCACGGCTGGTGCTCACCGGTACTGGCGGTTACGAGTCGAACGAACTGCATGAGCTGTTCAAATGGTCCAGCCGCAGCTGGCTGCTCGGCCCGCTGGTCGGCACCGCGCTCACGCTGCCGATCCTCGATGGCGGCCGCAACAAAGCCAACCTGTCGCGCGCCGATGCCGTCTATGAACGCGAAGTCGCCAACTACAGGCAACAAGTGCTGGTCGGCTTTCAGGAAGTGGAAAACAACCTGAGCGGCCTGCGCACGCTGGACCGGCAGATCGACTACCAGCGCCAGGCCATCGCCTCCGCTAGTGTCGCCGAGCGCCTCGCCAACACCCGCTACAAAAACGGCTCTGCCAGCTACTTTGAAGTCATCGACGCGCAACGCACCAGCCTCTCCGTGCAGCGCGCCGAAGTGCAAACCGCCGGGCTCAGGATGCTGACCTCCGTGGGCTTGATACGGGCACTGGGTGGGGGATGGTCGGAAACGACAGAAAAGTCCTCATGATCTAAAACGGACTGATGCAAAAACAAAGGTGCAAGAGACTCTCATCTCTTGCACCTTTGTTCTTTTACAGACAACCCTTATTTCAGTGGTAAGTAGATGTCTGTTATCAACTCGGCTTCAGGCGTCTCCGGCAACAGATTCACGTAATGAAAATAAAGCGGAAAATCACGCAGCTCCTCACCACTATCCGGCAACCACTCCCGGTACAAGGGATAAATACTTTCCCCAATCCGCGTATGCGAGCCATGGTGACGCACTCTTGCACAACGTCCGCCCGGAATAGACTTCACCACAATACCTTGCTCATTCACTGCGATATCGGTTTTGATTTCCCCGGCAATATCAAAGCGAAATGCTGAAGGCTCCGTCGTATCGGGGTTGTCATATGCAATACCAAATGTCCTGGAGCTGTTTTTAGGGGAAGACCCCGTCTGTTTGCGCCACGCAATGAAATCCCCAACAGAATGATTCAATTTATCGGGTGCGCCGCGATGCTCCTTTACGGCAATCATCGTCGTTTCAACATTCACAATCTCGACCTGCATTATTTTATTTCCTTCTGGTAATCGGAACCCATACACCACATGCCAAGCCTCCCAATCAGGATTTTTCCTGAACGCGGACGGGGATTGCCCAAAAATATTCCCGAAGGCACGGGTAAACGATTCCGGAGTTTCAAACCCGGCATTCAAGGCGATGTCGATAACTTTCACTTTGGAATCGAAGGCGAGCTGATAAGACGCGTGTCGCAGACGAAGCAGCAAAATATACCGAGCAACCGTAATGCCGATGTAATCGGCAAATTGCCGGTGGAAATGGAATCTGGAAAACCCCGCGATATCGCATAAAGCATCCATGCTCAAAGATTGATCCAGGTGCTGCTCAATGTGATCAAGCACCTTTTGAAATCTCATTGCATACACTTCTGCCCTGCATTGACTCATGTTGGCTCCGTTCTCCACAAACCGAACTATGCCTAAGATGTTGGGCGAAAACCTGACCGAAATTGCTAATTTGGATTTAATCGCGAGTTACAGAAGTCATGAGCATGTGCTCGCAGAAGGATTGATTGAAGGCAAATCAAGAACACCCTCAAAAAAATTGCCCTCAACGCCGGATAACGTTGAGGGCAACTTGATATGCAGCTTTCAAGAAGCTGAGTAGTACAAAGTTAGAACGGAATATCGTCATCAAAGTCATCAAAGCCGGAACCACCTGCTGGCTTGGATGTAGCCGCAGCTGGGGCCGGACGGGCTTGGGCTGGGGCGGCGGATTGACGTGGTTGGTAGGAAGCGGACTGGTCTTCGTCCATGACTTCGTAGGCATTGCCGCCGCCGCTGCGGGCGCCGAGCATTTGCATGCGGTCGGCAACCACTTCGGTGGTCTGGCGTTCGTTGCCTTCTTTATCTTGCCATTTGCGGGTTTGCAGGCGGCCTTCGATGTAGACGCTGGAGCCTTTTTTCAGGTACTCCCCGGCGATTTCGGCTTGCTTGCCAAACATGGAGATGCGGTGCCACTCGGTGCGCTCCTGTTTCTGGCCGTTTTTGTCTTTCCAGGTGTCGGTGGTGGCGATGCTGAAGGATGCCAGCGCGTCGCCGGATGGCATGTAGCGCATTTCGGGGTCACGCCCCAGATTGCCGACCAGAATAACTTTGTTCACAGATGCCATGGTTAATCCTCTATTAATCTCAAAACTTCAGCTTCATCGAATGCGTGTTGCAGATCGACCTTGAGCATGAGCATGCTTTCGTCCGGCAGCACTACCACTTCGCGCACGCCACTGACGGCGGCCAGGCGGGTGGAAAGCTGCTGCGCATCCGCTGAACTCATATCGCGTAAATGATACATTTTACTCTTAACTGCGGGCGGGCTTGTCATACTCAAGGCAAAAATTAACCAAAGGCCCATCAGCACACTACAGAAAATGAAGACCGCGGCAAAGCCATGGTAGTGCGATAAATAACCGCCCATCACGCCGCCGAGAAACACCCCGAAGGATTGCGAGGTGTTGTAAACACCGATGGCCGTACCTTTGGAGGCGGCAGGCGCAATCTTGGAAATAATCGATGGCAATGTGGCTTCAAGCACATTGAAGGCAATGAAATAAAGCGCCAGTGAAGCGACGATGCCCCAGAAGTGGCTGATGGAGTTTGCCAGCATGAGCTGGGCAAGCAGCATGAGGCCAATCGCAGAAACAAATACCTGCTTGAGCTTGGCGCGTTTCTCGCCATAAATAATGGCGGGCACCATGAGGATAAAGCCCACCAGCACCACCGGCAGGTAAATCTGCCAATGGTCGTTTTCGCCCATGCCGCTGCTTTGCTTGATGGCAAAGGGGACGACGACAAACATGGCCATCTGCGCGGCATGCAGGGCAAAAATGCCGTAATTGAGGCGCAGGAGCTGGGTGTTCTTGAGTACATCGCGCAGCTTGGAAGTCGAGGCTTCGGCATCGGAGTGAAAGCGGCTGACAATGGGGTCAGGCACCATGAATTTCACATCCAGAATCGCCAGCGCGGCAAGTGCACCGGTGAGCAGGAATATGCCTGGCACGCCTATCCATTGATTCAGCGCGGGCCCCAGCACCAGCGAGGCGGCAAATGTCACGCCTATGGTGCCGCCTATCATCGCCATAGCCTTGGTGCGGTGTTCTTCACGCGTGAGATCGGCGACCAGCGCCGTCACCGCGGCAGACACCGCCCCGGCGCCCTGAATGGCCCGGCCGATAATCACGGTGGTGAGGTCATGGGCAAAGCCTGCCACCAGACTGCCAATGACGAACAGAACCAAGCCTGCATAAATGACTTTTTTGCGGCCGAAGTGGTCAGAGGCCATGCCGAACGGCAGCTGGAAGATCGCTTGCGTCAAACCATAGGCGCCCAGCGCCAAGCCTATCATCAGATGGCTATCGCCCCCGGGCAGGGTTTCGGCATAAATGGCAAAAATCGGCAGGATCAAAAACATGCCCAGCATGCGCAATCCATAGATGGATGCCAGGCTCATGCTGGCGCGCAACTCCTGGGCGGACATACGTTCATTAGATGACATGGAAATAGATTGGGTTGGGACCGAAAATTGCGTATATTAACAGGTTGCCTCCACTCAGCCCTAGATTCACTCGGGCTATTTTGGTTGCCGCCGAATATAAGCGCCTGGGGGCAGACCAGCCAGGCCGAATACATCAACAGTCATGGCCTGCACAAACATTAGTCCACAATTAGGGAAGCCTCTTCGGCTGCGGATTTTCACGGATTTGATTAGGTGATTGGATTTGCATGGAATACATACGGATACGCGGCGCTCGCACGCATAACCTGAAAAACGTTTCACTCGACCTGCCACGCAACAAGATGATCGTCATCACCGGGCTTTCCGGTTCCGGCAAATCCTCGCTGGCATTCGACACGCTGTATGCCGAAGGGCAACGCCGGTATGTGGAGTCACTCTCCGCCTACGCCCGCCAGTTTCTGGCCCGTATGGATAAACCGGATGTTGACCTGATTGAAGGCTTGTCACCCGCGATTTCGATTGAACAGAAATCCACTTCGCACAACCCGCGCTCCACCGTGGGCACGGTGACGGAAATTCATGATTACCTGCGGCTGCTGTATGCACGCGCGGGCGACCCGGAATGCCCGGATCATGGTATCAAGCTGGAAGCACAAACCGTCTCGCAAATGGTGGATAGCGTGCTGGCCTTGCCGGAAGAAACCAAGCTGATGATCCTGGCGCCCGTGGTCAGCAACCGCAAGGGCGAACAGGTGGACCTGTTTGAAGAGCTGAAGGCACAAGGCTTTGTGCGCGTGCGGGTAGATGGCGAGACCTATGAGCTTGACGCCGTGCCCAAGCTGGCCAAAACCACCAAGCATAATGTGGATGTGGTGGTGGACCGCCTGAAGGTGCGCGCCGATATGAAGCAACGCATTGCCGAATCCTTCGAAACCGCGTTGCGGCTGGCAGAAGGCAAGGCGATTGCGGTGGAAATGGATACCGCCAAGGAACATCTGTTCTCGGCCAAATTCTCCTGCCCGGTGTGCGATTACTCGCTGGCCGAGCTGGAGCCACGCCTGTTTTCGTTCAACAACCCCATGGGCGCCTGCCCCAAGTGCGATGGCCTGGGCCAGATCAGCTTTTTTGACCCCAAGCGCGTGGTCGCCTTCCCGCATCTTTCGCTGGCGAGTGGTGCCATCAAGGGTTGGGACAGACGCAACCAGTTTTACTTCCAGTTGCTGTCTTCCCTGAGCCAGCATTATGGCTTTGACCTGGAAACCGCCTTTGAAGAGCTGCCCGCCCATGTGCAGCATATTTTGCTGCATGGTAGCGGCAAGGAAGAAATCAGCTTCAGATACCTGAACGAGCGCGGTAATTTCTATCAGAAAACCCATACCTTCGAAGGCATCCTGAATAATCTGCAGCGTCGTTATCACGAGACCGACTCGGTGACCGTGCGTGAAGAGTTGGCGAAATACCTCAACTCGCAGGCTTGCCCGGAATGCGGCGGCACCCGCCTGCGCCGCGAGGCCCGCCATGTCAAAGTCGGTGGTCGCAATATTCACGAAGTTTGCGAAATCGCGCTCAAGCATGCGCTGGTGTTCTTTGACTCATTGGAGCTCACCGGCCAGAAACTGGCGATTGCCGACAAGATCGTCAAAGAGATCAGCAGCCGCCTCAAGTTCCTGACCAACGTCGGGCTGGAGTACCTTTCGCTATCCCGCTCGGCAGAAACCCTGTCCGGTGGCGAGGCGCAGCGTATTCGCCTGGCGTCGCAGATAGGCTCCGGCCTCACCGGCGTGATGTATGTACTGGATGAACCTTCCATCGGCCTGCATCAGCGTGACAATGATCGCCTGCTGGAAACCCTGATGCGCCTGCGCGACATCGGCAATAGCGTGATCGTGGTAGAGCATGATGAAGATGCGATCATGGCGGCGGATTATGTGGTCGATATCGGTCCGGGCGCCGGTGAGCACGGCGGCCATATTGTGGCGGCGGGCACGCCGAAAGAAATCCAGGACAATGCCAACTCGCTGACTGGCCAATACCTCAGCGGCAAAAAAGCCATCGCCATTCCCAAGAAGCGCCACCAGCCTGACCCCGAGCGCTGGCTCAAACTGACCCATGCCACCGGCAACAACCTTAAAGACGTCGATCTGGCGATCCCAGTCGGCCTGCTGACCTGCGTCACCGGCGTCTCGGGTTCAGGCAAATCCACGCTGGTGAATGACACTCTGTATCGTGTGGTGGCCAAGCATCTGTATGGCAGCTCCACCGAGCCGGCTGAATTTGCCGAGATTGATGGACTGGCATTTTTTGACAAAGTAGTCGATGTAGACCAAAGCCCGATTGGCCGTACACCACGCTCCAACCCGGCGACCTACACCGGCCTGTTTACGCCCATACGCGATCTGTTTGCCGGCGTGCCGGAAAGCCGTGCGCGTGGGTATGGCCCTGGCCGTTATTCGTTCAACGTCAAAGGCGGCCGCTGCGAAGCTTGCCAGGGCGATGGCGTGCTGCGCGTGGAAATGCACTTCCTGCCGGATGTGTATGTGCCTTGTGATGTCTGCAAGGGCCAGCGCTATAACCGCGAAACCCTGGAAATCCAGTACAAGAGCAAGAACATCCACGAAGTGCTGGGCATGACGGTAGAGCAGGCACGCGCCTTCTTTGACGCCGTTCCCGTCGTGGCGCGCAAGCTGCAAACCCTGCTGGATGTGGGCCTGGGCTACATTACACTGGGCCAATCGGCCACCACACTTTCCGGTGGTGAAGCCCAGCGCGTCAAGCTGGCGCTGGAGTTATCCAAACGCGATACCGGCCGCACGCTGTACATTCTGGATGAGCCGACCACGGGGCTGCACTTTGCTGATATTCAGTTGCTGCTGGACGTGATTCATCGCCTGCGCGATGCGGGTAACACCATCGTCATTATCGAGCACAACCTGGATGTGATTAAAACCGCGGACTGGCTGATCGACATGGGCCCTGAAGGTGGGGATGGCGGCGGCATGGTCGTGGCAGAGGGCACACCCGAGCATGTGGCGACCATTGCCAAGAGCTATACCGGTAAATACCTCAAGGATTACCTCTAGCCATCAACAAAAAAGCCCCATGCGGCTCGCGCTGCATGGGGCTTTTTTTAAAACGGTAACGTCAGCTTTTAAAGAAAGCTTTCTGCTTCCGGGATCAGCGGACGATAACTGTCGATGCGCTCTATCCATTCAATACGGTCCACGCCCAGCGCTTTTGCCACTTCCGGCTTCAGCGTTTCGGCAATGTGGGCTGATTCTTCCAGATTTTCCAGACCAAACGCGATGTGCGCTGCCATAAACACCACCGGCGCCATATCGCACGCCATTTTATCCAGCGGGTCAGCGTAGTAGCGAATCACGCGCTGAATATCCTCAGGGAAATTCCAGCGACGTGCCAGCTCGGCACCAACCTGGCAATGATCCAGCCCCAGCGTGGCATTTTCCAGGGCTTTGCGTTCAATGACGCTCAGGCCTTTGCACTCTTCATCAATCTCGGCTGCCTGGATGGGGAACACGATATGAATGAGCAATTGGCCGATGCTGTGCATGAGGGCCGCAAGGTAGGCCGTCTCGGTGGGCTTTTTCAGCTCCTGACTGATTTTGCCGGCAACGGCTGCGGTCACCAGACTGTGACGCCAGAAGCGATTGATATCGAGCCCGGGCAAGGTGGTAAAGGTACCGGTCACGCCAGAGGCAATCACCAGCGTGCGCAGCTTGCTGACCCCAATCACCGAAATGGCATCGGGGATCGTCTTGATGGTGCGGCTGACACCGTAATAGGAAGAGTTGGCCATGCGCAGCACTTTGGCCGAGAGCACCTGATCATGGGCAATGCGTGCGCCCAGCTCGCCTAAGTCCACATCTTCATTGTCCAGCATCAGAATGACTTCCTGCACGACCTTGGGCAAGGTTGGCAGGTTGAGTATTGAATGGAAAAACTTGTCTACCACGTCCATGTTGAGATCACCCCCACTAATTGTTGTTGCCGGGATTGCTTCCGGTCTTCTGATTACGGCTGGCGCTCAAGGAACACTAACAGCATTCATCCGCGCCTGGATGATGCCCGTTTTTTTAAGCAAGCCGCGCGCATTTCGATGGCTGTCATAATAGCGCGGATTTGGCACCATGGCAGCGAGTTTGGCGGCTTGCGCTGCTGTCAGGCCTTTTGCAGAATTATGAAAGTAATACCTTGCAGCGGCTTCGGCACCAAATACGCCATTCCCCCACTCAATCACATTCAGGTAAATCTCATAGATACGCCGCTTGCTCATCATTTTTTCCAGCATGAGCGTGATCATGGCTTCTTCCAGTTTGCGCCAGGGTGTGCGGCGCGTCGACAGAAACAGATTTTTGGAAAGCTGCTGGCTGATGGTAGAGCCACCCGCCACGATACGGCCTTTTTTCAGGTTTTTCTCATAAGCCTTCTGGATACCATCCCAATCAAAGCCTTCATGCTCGACAAACCGGGAATCCTCGGCGGCGATTACCGCCCGTTTCAGATGGATGGATATCTGGCTGTAAGGCACCCACTGATGCCGCAACTCGGCACCGGGTTTATCTTCCTGCAGCAATTCCAGGCGATCGCGCATGAAAGCACTGCTATCCGGATTGTGCTGCACCCACCAGCAGATATGCAGGAATATCCAGAGCTGATACAACACGATCAGCAGCAGCAAGGCCAAGAGGCCGCGCCATATCCATTGGCGCCATGTCATGATTTGAAATGTGCAATCACGGGGGTGGTATCAGGCCGCACCTGGCGCCACAGATAAAACGATTCGGCGGCCTGCTCAATCAGCATGCCAAGACCATCGACCACATGCTCAGCGCCATGCGCGCGGGCAAAGGCCATGAAGGGGGTCTCCCGACCATACATCATGTCGTAGGCCAGGGATCCTGCCGCAAACATGCTGGGCGGCAAGGGTAACTGAGAGTCGGTCAATCCGGCAGAAGTGGCATTCACGACCACATCAAACGCCTGGCCCGGCAGATCTTCAAAGGCCAGCGCCTGTACCGAGACATACAGCAGCTCGCCCTGCGCTTCCACTTTGCGCACCATGGCAAGCGCCTTGTCCAGCGTACGATTGGCCACGACCAGCAGAGCAGGCTGCTGGGCCAGAATGGGATGCAACACGCCTTCGGCAGCACCGCCAGCCCCGATCAGAAGCACGCGCTTGCCGTGCAAGGGAATCGCCAGGTTGTGCTGAATATCCCGTACCAGGCCAGCGCCATCGGTGTTATCGCCAATGATGTGCTCGCCCTGAAACATCAGAGTATTAACGGCACCGGCATCGTGGGCACGCTCGGTCAGCTGCGTTGCCAGAGCATATGCCTGCAGCTTGAATGGCACCGTAACGTTGGCACCTTTATAACCTTGGGCCCGCATGGCCTGCACGGTCTCAACAAACGCATCAAGGGGAGCCAGCACACGGCCGTATTCGAGTTGCTGCGAGGTTTGCTCGGCAAACATGTGGTGTATCAGCGGCGACTTGCTGTGCTCGACCGGGTTGCCGATCACGGCATAACGATCCATCATCACGACCCTGTCTGTAATTTAGCTATTTGTCCAGGGCAGGCCAGCCGCTTTCCAGCCATTAATCTTGCCACGCTGACCCGTTTGCGGATCGGTCGCGCCTTCGAAACCTTCCAATACGTTGTAAGCCTCGGTGTATCCCATGGAGTTAGCCAGCACTGCGGCATTGTGCGAACGGCCACCCGTGCGGCACAAAAACATCACCAGCGCTTCGCGATCCACCTGCTTGTCCAGATGCGCAGCAAAATCAGGGTTGGCTACCATGCCGGGATAAAATGCCCACTCAATGCTCAATGCCTGAGGAACGCGCCCCACCAGCTCAAGCTCGGCGCGGCTTCTTACATCTACCAGACAGGCGCCCGGAGCGGATGCCATCAGCTGCTGGGCTTCCTCTGGGGTGAGAGCGCCTGCATAAGGCAAATTGTTTACCTGAGCGCGCTGCTTGGCTTTTTGTAATATTTGATTGATAGTTTCCATGGTGCACTCGATTATTTTGTAGATTTACCCCGAAGTATAGCGAGAATTTTGCGGCCTGAGCCAAAAGCACCAATTTGGTGCATTTGCCCCAATGATCGCCCGAATTCGGTGCCCCGCTTTTTTATTCTCTTTTCTAAGTGATTATGTGAAAATGAGAATCTCGGGGTTTCCGATGGCACGTTTCCTGCTAGATACATTCAGCAGTTTTTCTATCAAACCATGGGGTTTGATTACTTAATTTACGCTTTTACGTTTTAGGAGAATGAAATGGCGGTAGCCGACGTAATGAAAATGGTGAAGGAAAATGACATCAAGTTTGTTGATTTCCGTTTCACCGATACCAGAGGTAAAGAACAGCACGTAACTGTACCCATCTCAGCGTTCGATGAAAGCAAATTTACCGAAGGCCACGCATTCGACGGTTCATCTATCGCCGGCTGGAAAGGTATTCAAGCTTCCGACATGCAACTGATGCCTGATCCTGAGACTGCCAATATCGATCCGTTCATGGACGAACCTACACTGATTCTGAGCTGTGACGTGGTAGATCCTACCGACGGCAAGGGCTACGACCGTTGCCCACGCAGCTTGGCAAAACGCGCTGAGGCTTACCTGAAGTCCAGCGGCCTGGGCGACACCGCCTACTTCGGCCCAGAACCCGAATTCTTCATTTTCGACTCCATCCAGTGGAATGCCGGCATGGAAGGCTGTTCCGTCAAGATCAACTCCGAAGAAGGTGCATGGGCATCTGGCGAGAAGTTCGAAAGCGGCAACACTGGTCACCGTCCTGGCGTAAAGGGCGGCTACTTCCCAGTACCTCCAGTCGATTCCTTCCAGGATCTGCGCTCAGCCATGGTCATCGCCCTTGAAAACATGGGCGTGCCTGTTGAAGTGCACCACCACGAAGTGGCAACGGCTGGTCAATGTGAAATCGGCACCAAGTTCAGCACTCTGGTACAACGTGCCGACTGGACCCAATTGCTGAAGTACGTGGTGCTGAACACCGCTCACGCTTACGGCAAAACCGCCACCTTCATGCCTAAGCCTATCGTTGGCGACAACGGTTCCGGCATGCACGTGCACCAATCCGTATGGAAAGATGGCAAGAACCTGTTCGCAGGCAACGGCTACGCTGGCCTGTCCGAGTTCGCCCTTTACTACATCGGCGGTATCATCAAGCACGCTCGCGCGCTGAATGCGATCACCAATCCAGGCACCAACTCCTACAAGCGTCTGGTTCCAGGCTTTGAAGCTCCAGTTAAGCTGGCCTACTCTGCCAAGAACCGTTCAGCTTCGATCCGTATTCCTTTCGTGCACTCCGACAAGGCTCGCCGCGTTGAAGCTCGCTTCCCTGATCCTACTGCCAACCCATACCTGGCATTCAGCGCCCTGCTGATGGCTGGTCTGGACGGCGTACAGAACAAGATTCACCCAGGTGAGCCAGCAACCAAGGATCTCTACCATCTGCCTCCTGAGGAAGATGCAGCGATCCCAACCGTTTGCTCCTCGCTGGAACAAGCACTGGAATATCTGGACAAGGATCGCGAGTTCCTCACCCGTGGTGGTGTGTTCTCCGATGACTGGATCGACAGCTACATCGCATTGAAGATGGAAGAAGTCACCAGAATGCGCATGACACCGCATCCTATCGAGTTCGCCATGTACTACAGCTGCTAATCACAGCATGTTAAAAAAGGCGGGGCAACCCGCCTTTTTTATTGCCTGCCACTCTTGCGCACCTGTTAACTGGCGTGCGTTGCCACCTCGTGGCTTCTCATCTAAACTCAATGCATGAAATTTCTATTGCTGTGTTGCGGCTTGCTAGCTGGATTGACGGTGCAAGCGGCCGATATCTATAAATGCGTTGATGAGTCGGGCCAACCGACATTCACGGACGCCAAAACGCGGACCCTCTACAAGAATTGCCAGCTTTTCCTGAAAGGCGACAATGCCTTGCCCGTGCCCTCAGGCAAAAAAGAGCGGGCAAGAACGCCTACGCCTTCGGACTTTCCCAAGGTAGACAGGAGCACGCAAACCCGCCGGGATGATACCCGCCGGCAGATTTTGCAGGATGAACTCGCCACTGAGAAAAAAGCGCTGGAAGAAGCAAGGCAAGCTTATAACGAAGGCAGCGCGAACCCAGAGGTGTATCGCACTGCCGATGGCAAGACCTGGAGAAACGTCACAAAATTTGAAGAAAAAATGCGCCGGCTGAAAGCCGATGTCGACACGCACGAAAACAATGTAAAGCTGCTGCAAAAAGAGCTCAATGGCATGAAATAAGCTGAATTTTCATGGTGTTGCGTGTTAAAGATGCAGATTCAACATCCTTAAGGTCAATCTTATGCAACGCTTTTTCACCGCCTTGACGCCATGCTCTGGCCTGGCTTTTGCTTAACCACTGCCATGGTACATATTATTCCTCCCACATTCGCTGGTCTCGAACATCTCGCCACTGCCGTCATCCTGCTGGATGATTCCCGCAAGGTCATATATGCCAATCCGGGGGCTGAAATCCTGTTTGCATTAAGCGCCAAACAGATTACCGGGCTGGATATTTTTCAGGTATTTCCAGAATGCGAAATCCTGCATTCAGCGGTGGAAAATGCGATCAGCAATCGCAGTCCATTTCGCGAACATGAGTTTCTCATCACCACCATGCGCCAAAGTTCTGTCGCTGTCACTTGCACGGTGACCCCGGTGGATGTGAATCCGGCCTGCCTGGTACTTGAGTTCCAGCAGATGGATCAACAATTGCGCATTGCGCGCGAGGAACGCATGCTCATCCAGCAGCAAGCGAACGCTGAGCTGCTACGCAATCTTGCCCACGAGATCCGTAATCCGCTGGGCGGACTGCGCGGGGCGGCACAATTGCTGGAGCATGAACTGCCACAGGTCAATTTGCGCGAATACACCCAAGTCATCATCAAAGAAGCGGATCGCCTGCAGTCGCTGATGGATCGCTTGTTGGTGCCGCACCGGGTTCCCAAATACGAGCCAACCAACATCCATGAAGTGCTCGAGCGCGTGCGCAGCCTGTTGCTGGCGGAGTCACCCAAAGCCATTATGGTAAAGCGCGACTACGATACCAGCCTGCCCGAGCTGATTGGCGATCGTGAGAAACTGATACAAGCCGTACTTAATATCGCCCGCAACGCTGCACAGGCCATGCAGGGGACGGGGCAGATCACACTACGCACCCGCGCCGAACGGCAGGTAACGTTAGCCAAGAAACGCTACCGGGTGGCGATACGCCTGCAGATTATCGACAACGGCCCTGGGATTCCTCCTGATATCCGCGACCGCATTTTTTACCCACTGGTCTCCGGCCGCGAAGGTGGCTCCGGCCTCGGGCTGACGCTGGCACAGACATTCATCACCCAGCATCACGGCATGATTGAATGCGAGAGCGAACCAGGCAAAACCTGTTTCACCATTCTGCTACCCATCGAAACGACCGCCATGAAAGGCTTTATTGCCAAGCAGTAAACTCACGTAGAACACATGAACGATTTTAAACACACAGGCAAGCTATGAAACCTATCTGGATTATTGACGACGACAAATCGATACGCTGGGTCTTTGAAAAAGCGCTGGCGCGCACCGACATGGATTTCAAGACCTTTGCCTCCGTGCCCGAGGCACTCAATGCGCTTACCCGGGAAGAACCACAAGTGATTGTCAGCGACATTCGCATGCCCAACGGTTCTGGCCTCGACTTCCTTGATGAGGTGAAAAAACGCCTGCCTGAGATTCCTGTCATCATCATGACGGCATACTCCGATCTCGAAAGTGCCGTTGCGGCATTTCAGGGTGGCGCTTTTGAATATCTGGCCAAGCCTTTTGATGTAGATCAGGCGATTGAGATCATCCGGCGCGCCGTTGAAGAAAGCATGCGTCAGGCCACGGAAGCCGTTACACCAGAAGCGACACCCGAAATCATTGGCCAGGCCCCGGCCATGCAGGAGGTATTTCGCGCGATTGGCCGCTTGAGCCGTTCGCATGCCACCGTACTCATTAATGGCGAATCAGGCACCGGCAAAGAGCTGGTTGCCAGCGCACTGCATCGGCATAGTCCACGCGCAGATAAACCGTTTATCGCGATCAACACGGCAGCCATCCCCAAGGATCTGCTGGAGTCCGAGCTGTTCGGCCATGAACGCGGCGCTTTCACCGGCGCGCAGGCAGCACGACGCGGCCGCTTTGAACAAGCCGATGGCGGCACCCTGTTTCTGGATGAAATTGGCGACATGCCTTCTGATCTGCAAACGCGCTTGCTGCGCGTGTTGTGCGATGGCCAGTTTTATCGCGTCGGCGGGCATCAACCCGTCAAGGTCAATGTGCGCATCATTGCCGCCACGCACCAGGATCTGGAGGAGCGCGTGAAGCTAGGCCTGTTCCGTGAAGACTTGTTCCACCGGCTGAATGTGATACGCCTACGTCTGCCGCCTTTGCGCGAGCGTCGTGAGGATGTGCCTCTGCTGGTCAAGCACTTCCTGCAACAAAGCGCGCAAGAGCTCGGCGTAGAAGCCAAACAACCGTCTGCAAGTGCGCTACGTTACCTTGCCACCATGAGCTGGAGTGGCAATGTGCGGCAGCTTGAGAATGTGTGTCATTGGCTAACCGTGATGGCACCGGGCCAAAATATCGATGTCGCCGATTTGCCTCCAGAACTGAAGGAAGACAGCAGCAAGCCAACCACCGCCACCTCCTGGCAAGAAGCGCTGGCAGCGGAAGTAATGGATGCGCTCAATCGCGGGGAGCAGGAGATTCTGGAAACACGCACCAAGGAATTCGAGAAAATCCTGATCAGCCGTGCGCTGAGCCATACCGGAGGCCGTCGCATCGAAGCAGCGACACAACTCGGCATGGGCCGCAACACCCTGACCCGCAAGATTCAGGAGTTAGGAATAGAGGAATAACAAAACGAAACGATAAGGATACGGGGACACCGGGCCAGTGATCAGTGCTGGCCCACCTCGGTAATCTTCACCACCACCTGCTTGGTAAAGAAACTCACCGCCAGATATTCGTAGCGCCAACCATAAGCAACGACCGCCTCCTGGAAAGCCTTGTACTCATCCTCGCGCCAATGCTCGTTACCGATGTATTCATCGAACACGATCACCGTACCCGGGACAATACGCTCTGCCAGCGTATCCAGCACAGTCTTGGTTGAGCTGTAGATATCGCAGTCGATGTTGATGAGGCGAACAGGGCCTTCGTGTTTTGCCACGAATACAGGCAAGGTTTCATCAAACCACCCTGCATGCAGTTTAACCATAGGCGGCACTTTGGGTATCACGCCCTTGGTCGAGTAACTTCCACGCGATTCGGCATGCCAATCCTCAGGCAAGCCCTGAAAGCTGTCAAAACCATGCGCTTCTTGCCCGGCCAGCTGTACAAGTTGCCGAATACTATTGCCATGTCGCACCCCAAACTCCATTACCAGGCCCTTGATATTGGCTTGAGCAACGGCACGTTTGAACGTCGCAAGGTTACTCCCCGTAATCAGCGGCTTCTCTGGCAACGCACGGAAATAATGCCAGGCATCCAGACGCGCTTTCATCAGCTGGCTCGTAACATCCAGCATCTGTTCCACCTGCAGGCTTTGATCCGGCTTGCCTGCATACTCCAGCAGAATCGCCAGCATCAAGCGCGCCTCCTGGTCATGTGGATTCAAGGCCAACACCTTGTTCAACGCCTCACAAGCCGAAAGGTAATCGCCGGGCCGGATCAACAAAGCATGCAGGTTATACCAGGCGTCCAGATAACGGGCATCCAGTGTAATCGCCTGCTTATAGCACTGCTCAGCCTCTTTGAGCTTACCCTGCTCGTGCCAGGCCAAGCCTAAATTGCTATGGAATTGCGGATTTTTGCTATTGATCTTGATGGCTTTTTGAAAATGCTGTGTCGCCTTTTCCATATTGCCATCCTGCAGCTCTATCACTCCAAGCAAATGAATAGCATCTGCCTGCCGGGGCTTCACGGAAAGTATCTGCTGGCACAAAATTGATGCATCTTTTGCATTACCTGACGCTTGCCACTGATGCGCAGTGCGCAATGCCTGTTGCAAATTTGAGGAGGTTATCGTGAAAGCCTGTTGTTGATGAAATACCATACCTGCTTAAATCCACTCAAGTGATGTCCGCCATGACGACACGCTTGTCCGTCGCCATGGCGCGATTACTACCGACAGCAAAATATGAAGACTGATCTCAGCGTACGCACTGGAACGTCAATTCACGACGGCCGCCTACGGCACTTTCATTCTTCTTGATCGTTGCATATTCGCCAGCACAAGCCTTGCGGGCTTTCACGTGACAGGAATTCCAGTCCTCGACCGCCCCACTGCATGAAGTGTAATACTCGCCATTCCCCTGGGCCACCACAGGCTGTTGTTCGCCATGCATCAACTGCGCACAGCCAGATAAACCTAATGCAAACAAACCAATAAACACTAATTTCATTTTATCTTCCTAAATAAAAACGGCACCCGAAGGTGCCGTTTAAGCTTCAATTCAACTAAGAATAAATCTTAGAAGAACAGGATCGCGCCCAGAGACACGGTCTTAGCCTTGCCGTCTTGACCAGCGCTGTAACCGATGTTTTCAAGCTTGTTGTCGGTGTATTCAGCAACCAGGTTCAGGCTCTTGGTCAGAGGGTGGTAAGCACCAACGATCCAAGACTTGTTCTCGAACTCAACGTTAGAAGCGGCAGCTTCAGACTTGCTTACACCGTAAGACAGACCCAGCTTGGTGCCAACGCCTGGCAGAGCGTAAGTAGCTTGTACATAGCCACCCTTGTCGTCAGACTTTTGACCAGCCAAGAACAGCAGACCGTTAGCAGCAGTGCTCAGGCTAGCAGCGGTAGAACCGGACAAGCCCTTGCCATCGTAGTAGTAACCAACCAGGCCTACACCAGCCAGGTTAACCTTACCACCCAGATCCCAACCGCGGGAAGTGTAGCTGTCTACAGAACCGGTGTCAGTGCTGTGCTTTTGAGTGATAGCACCCAACCAAACCTTACCAGCGTAGTCGCCAGTCCACTCATAGCTAACTTTACCTTCGTAGCCCATGTCGTTACGGATGTCGGTGTTGCTGGAACCATTAGACCATGGCTCACGAGCGCCAACAGCAAAGCTGAAACCGTTCCAGTTTGGAGAGATGTAGGAAATTTGACCTACCCAGTCAGCGTACATGTAACCAGAACCAATACGGCCCAGAGTTGAGGAACCACCGCTACCAGCGCCAATACCAACGCCCAGCAGAGTCATGTCAGACAGGATAGCGTCAGAACCGAAAATGCCCAGGTCACGACCAGCCTTGATAGTACCCCAGCTCTTGTCACCGAAAGTCAAGTAAGCTTGACGAATGTTCAGGCTGTTGTTGCCACCGGATTGACCGTTACCGGAATCAACACCAGTAAAGAATGTGAACTGGAACGCGATGTCCAGATCGTTTTGACGAGTCTTACCACCGATACCCAGAGCGGAAGGCAGCAGACCGGTTTGCACGGTGTTAGCTACGTCTTCGGTACCTGCAGTCTTCAGGTCGCCAGAGAACTTGGTGTGAGTGTAGTAAGCGTTAACGTTACCACCGATGTCGATTGTCCAATCACCAGCAGGGATGGTGATCGCAGCGTTAGCAGCAGATGCGCCGAATGCCATTACAGCACCAGCTACTGCCAGGCCCAGTTTCTTGTTCATATAAATCTCCTAATGCGTTTTATATTAACTTTCGTACACTTTTTGCATGTGCATCGAAAGAGTTCGCGAACTCCCCTTGCGAGAAGGTAGATGCAGTATGCCAAAGTCTAAAGTTGCGCCGCAAGACAAATATACGATTTCGTTACAATTTATTAACAAATGTTGTTTTCATGCAACATGCTGTAGCTTTGTGTAAATTTGCACTGAAAATAAGGGCTGAGTGTTGGAAGAAATTAATAATGTCATCAGCGCCTTAGGAGATTCTTTTAAGAGATTAAAAGAGATGGCGCGCACCATCGAGATGACAATGCAGAATTCAGCAAAGAACCCCAACCCCACTGGCATGAGGCCCTCAACCCGCTATTTAAAGCTCGCGCTCTGAGATCGAAAACATGCGCTGGTATTCACGCATGGCATATCGATCGGTCATGCCTGCTATATAGTCAGCCACCGCGCGAGGCTTGTCTTGTTCAGCACGTTGTTGAAATTCGTCAGGCATGATGGTGCTGTCCAGCATGAACTCGCGAAACAGCTCGGTAATGATGCGATGCGCCTTATTGCTCATGCGATTAACGCGGTAATGGCGGTAAAGCTTGGTGCGCAGAAACTTTTTGAGCTCGGCCTGCTGTTTGGCCATGCCTGCACTGAAACTGATCAGCGCTGGCGTTTGACGTACTTCTTCAATGGAAGAAGGTGCATGTTCGGCAATATGACGGCTACTTTCACTGCACAAATCGACGATCTGGGTATTGATCATCCGACGTATGGTTTCATGGATCAGACGGCGATCCGCCAGATTGGGGTATTTATCTTTGACCTGTTGCAGGTGCTCGGCAAAAATGGCGACTTCAGCCAGCTGGTCTAGCGATATCAGGCCGGAGCGCAAGCCGTCATCCACATCGTGATTATTGTAGGCAATCTCATCGGCCAGATTCGCTACTTGCGCCTCGAGTGAGGGTTGCGTCTTGTTGATGAAGCGTTCGCCCACATCGCCCAGCTTTCTGGCGTTTTTCAGCGAGCAATGCTTGAGTATGCCTTCGCGCATTTCAAAGGTCAGGTTCAGGCCATCAAACTCGGCGTAGCGCTGCTCAAGGTGATCAACCACGCGCAGGGATTGCAGGTTATGTTCAAACCCACCGTAGTCGCGCATGCATTCATTCAAGGCATCCTGCCCGGCATGGCCAAATGGTGTATGCCCCAGATCGTGGGCCAGGGCGATCCCTTCGATCAGGTCTTCATGCAGATTTAAATTACGCGCAATGGCCCGACCAATCTGCGCCACTTCCAGGCTGTGCGTCAGGCGGGTACGAAACAAATCACCTTCGTGATTCACGAAGACCTGGGTTTTATATTCCAGCCGACGGAAGGCGCTGGAGTGAATGATGCGGTCGCGGTCGCGTTGAAACTGGTTGCGACCCTGCGGGTCTGGCTCGGCATGACGCCGCCCCAGGCTGCGCTCGGGATGGGCTGCGTAGTCCGCCAGGCGGCTCATGCTGCCAACGCCAGCGTTGCTTGCAAGGCGGCTTTATCGTAATCGCTGGTGACCAGGGATTTGCCTATGCCTTGTTGCAGGACAAAACGAATCTTGCCGTCTACTACCTTTTTATCCAGCCCCATGAGGTCCAAATAACGCTCCACACCCAGAGCCGGCGCTTCCACCGGCAATCCAGCCGCTACAAAAATAGCACGCATGCGGGCAATATCCGCATCGGACAACCAGCCCATGCGCCGCGACAAATCAGCCGCCAGCATGGTGCCAGCCGCCACTGCCTCACCATGCAGCCATACGCCATAACCCATGGCATTCTCCACGGCATGCCCGAAGGTATGGCCAAGATTCAGCAGGGCACGCTCACCAGACTCGCGCTCATCTTTGGCAACCACTTCGGCCTTGTTTTCGCATGAGCGATAGATCGCGTAACGCAAGGCATCTTCATCCAAGGCCACCAGCTCGCCCATGTGAACCTCTAGCCATTCAAAAAATGGCAAGTCGCGAATCAGGCCGTATTTGATAACCTCGGCAAGGCCCGCAGATAACTCACGCGCTGGCAGGGTATGCAAGGTAGCAATATCCGCCAGCACCAGCTGCGGCTGATAAAACGCGCCTATCATGTTTTTGCCCAGGGGATGGTTGATCCCGGTTTTGCCACCTACAGAGGAATCCACCTGCGATAACAAGGTGGTGGGAATCTGAATGAAAGGCACACCACGCAGATAGGTGGCCGCAGCATAGCCCGTCAGGTCGCCAATCACTCCGCCGCCCAGCGCGATCAGCGTAGTGCTGCGCTCGCAACGGTGCTGCAGCAAGGCATCGTAGATCAGGTTCAGGGTATCGCTGTTTTTGTACTGCTCACCATCGGGCAGGATGATGGGGATAACAGCAACACCCGCGGCCTGCAATGTTTGCGACAGCTGTTCCAGATACAGCGGCGCGACCGTGGTATTGGTCACAATAGCCACCTGCTTGCGCTTGAGATGCGGCAGGATCAAATCCGCCCGCGCCAGCAAATGACTGCCTATGTGGATAGGATAGGCGCGCTCGCCCAACTCAACCTGTAATGTCTGCATATTCCTTAACCAATCAATGATTCAATCTGGTGAACAATGGTGTTAACCGACTGGCCGCCTGTATCCACCACATGATGCGCCACTTCGCGATACAAAGGGTCGCGCTGCTCGAATAATTGCTCCAGTCGCTTGCGCGGGTCTGCCGTTTGCAGCAATGGGCGATTTTTATCGTTGCGCGTCCGGATCCACAGCTCGTTCACATGCGCTCTCAGGTAAATGACGGTGCCATGCTGCTTAAGGTTCTTGCGATTTTCATCCAGCAGTACAGCGCCGCCGCCGGTGGCAACCACCACATCGGGCATGCGCACCAGCTCATCTATCATGGCGCTTTCACGGCGACGAAATCCCGCCTCGCCTTCCACTTCAAAAATGTAGGGAATGCTGACGCCAGTGCGGCGCTCAATCTCGTGGTCGCTATCGTAGAACGCTTTATGCAGATGCTTGGCCAGCACACGGCCCACGGTGGTTTTGCCTGCACCCATCAGCCCGACAAAAAAGATGTTCCCCGCCATAAAAAATGCCTGTTATTTTCATAACAGGCATTTTAAGGGATTACGTTCGGACTGTCAGATATTGTCTAGCGGATAGACAGATTGTCATCCATGATCTTGGGCGTGATGAAAATCAGCAGTTCGGTTTTGTCATTCTGCTTCACTCGGCGCTTGAACGCGTTACCCAGGAAAGGAATATCGCCAAAGAAGGGCACCTTGTCCACGTCATTACGCTCGGTCTGCTCGTAAATGCCACCCAGGACGGCGGTTTCACCGTTGGATACCAGGACCTGGGTATCTACACTCTGCGTTTCAATCGATGGCACACCGGAGAAAATCTGGCCGACACGGTCTTTCTTGATGGTGAGATCCATGATGATCTTGTCATCCGGCGTGACTTGCGGGGTCACTTCCAGACTCAGCGTCGCATCCACAAACTGCACGCTGGTTGCACCACTGCTGCTGGCACGCAAATACGGAATCTTGGTACCTTGCTGGATCTGGGCTTTTTTCTGGTTGGCCGTGGTCACACGCGGACTGGACACCACCTTGCCACGCTTGTCTGTTTCCAGTGCAGACAACTCAAGGTTGAGCAGCAAACCGGCTGGCAGGCGCAGCAGGGTAAACGCCAGATTACCGTAGGCATTGGAAACCGGCAGGTTCGACATCAAATCGGGCTCGCCATCAGAACTGGTCGCCGTGCTGCCTGTGGTCGCGGTCTGGATGGTTCCGTTATGTGTACCTTGAGTGATGGTGCCATCGCTGGACACTTCAGTAATACGGTTACCCAGGGTGCCGCCAATCACGTTTCTGCCATCGGCACTTTGCTGGGTCATGCCAAAACGTGCCCCCAGGCTCTTGCCAAACTTTTCATCCGCAATCACCAGGCGCGATTCGATCATCACCTGCTTCACAGGAATATCGGTCTTGTTGATGATCTGCTGGATTTCTTCCAGATGCTTGGCGGTATCCTGCACAAACACGGTATTGGTTCTGGGGTCCAGCACGGCACTGCCTCGCTTGGACAATATCTTCTGCTTTTCATCGGTGAGGATATTCTTCAGCGATTCGGCCTTCATGTACTTCAAGGTGAAGACTTCCGTACGCACAGGCTCCAGATCCTCAATCTGCTGGCTGGCTTCCAGACTCAGCTTCTCCTTGGCGGCGACTTCTTCCATCGGCGCCACCATGATCACATTGCCGGATTTACGCTGGGTAAGGCCCTTGCTGGACATGATGATATCCAGCGCCTGATCCCAAGGCACATCTTTCAAGCGCAAAGTCAGATTGCCAGATACCGTATCGCTGGTGATGATGTTCAAGCCGGTGAAGTCGGCAATCACCTGCAGCACAGAGCGCACGTCAATATTCTGGAAGTTCAGGGAAAGCTTTTCACCGGCATAGCCAGGCTTGCTGCCTTGTACCAGCTTGTTGGGATCTTCCACCACCGGACGTACATCAATAATGAATTTCCTGTCAGCCTGATAGGCAGACTGCTCCCAGTTGCCTTTGGGCTCAATCACCAGGCGGGTATTCTTGCCCTGCTGCATGGCATCGACATACAGCACAGGCGTATTGAAGTTGATGACGTTAAGCCGACGTTGCAAGGAAGCGGCAATATCGGTATTCACAAAATCCACCACGATGGTTTTGCCTTGCTGGCGGATATCAATCCCGGCGGCAGGATCAGACAAATCCACCATCACGCGGCCTTCGCCATTCTTGCCGCGCATGAAATCCACATTGGTCACACTATGCGATTTGTCGCCCGCCTTGGGCTCGGCAAAGCGGGTCACCGTGGTCTGGTTGGCAGCAACTTCGGTGGTTTGCAACAGAATAATCGTGGCATTGCCATCGGTACTGGTGCTATAGCCCACAGACTTGCTGAGATTCAGCACCATCCGGGTTCTGTCTTTTGCCTGTGCCAGGCTCACACTTTTCAGCACACCCTGCTCGGCAGGCAAGCTGTTGCGCTGCAGGCCATTGCCCACACCGGGGAAATCCAGCGCGATACGGGAGGGATTGGTCAGGGTAAAACCGGCAGGCACATTCGAAAGCGGCTGCGTAGTCTGAATACGTACGGCGACACGCCCACCGGGCATGGCTGAAAACTCGACCTTTTCAATTTTGTTGAGGAATGCGTTCTGCTCATCCGCAGCCGCTGCCGGTGAAACTAGCGTCAACATCACGAAGATGCCCGCCAGGCCGCTAAAAAATTTGCTGTATGTCATTTCACCACCCTATTCCTGCAATCCCATACTTGAAGTTCTTTCCGTCCAGTCGCCGCTGAGCTCGTCCTGTACGATTTCTTTTAATACCACTGCGTCATCATTTATATCGGTCACGATCCCGAAATTTTGACCCACGTAATTGCCTATTTTTACTTGCTGGATATTTTCATCTGGCGTTTTTATCAAGGCATACTTCAAATTGGCTTTGCTGAGCGAACCCACATACTTGAGGCTTTCCAGCGGATAACCCTCAAGCGGCTCACGTGCACGACTGAGATTGGGCTGCAAACCTCTTCCGGACTGGGCCTTGCGTGCCTTGAATGGATCATGCAAGGTGCCATCCGCGTTGTATTCAAACGGGCTGTAAGGCTTCACTTCGGGGATAGGTTCGATCTTGACTTTCATGTCCTTGGCCGCGTTCTGCATGAACTGGTCAAGGTCATCGCCCTGATCACCGCTGCAGGCACTGAGCACCAATGCCAGACACATGGCGCAAAACACGCGCAGCGATGCCAGGGTGGAGGTTGGGGAATTATTCATCATGATTGGCCGCATCCTTATTTCTTGATCGCTTTGTCAGCGGCTTTTTTGGCGGCCACTTCATTGGCATCCAGATAGCGGTAGGTCTTGGCGACGGCTTCCATGACCAGCTTCGAATCCTTGCTATCCTTGTTGGCGCTGCTGATCGCAATGTCGTTCAAAGTCACGATGCGGGAAAGGCGAGATACATCCGCCGCAAACAGGCCAAGATCGTGGTAATTGCCTATCACCTTGATGGAAATGGGCATCTCGGCATAAAAATCCGCCACCACTTCCTGACCGGGTTTGAACAGCTCAAACTCCAGGCCACGCTCCAGGCCCACCTGGTTGATATCGGTGAGCAAGCCATCCATCTGCGATTTATCCGGCAACTGCTTCAGCAGTGCGCCAAATGTTCGCTCGATTTCCACCATCTGCTTTTTGTACGCCTCCAGATTGATGGCCTGGCGCTTTTTGGTGACAAACACTTCGCGCAATTGCCCTTCTTTCGCTTTGGCCTGATCCAGTTCTTCCAGCGACGGGCTCCAGACAAACCAGTAGCCAGCCGCCACAATCAGCAGCAACATCACGCCCAGCAATACCGCTTTCACCGGCAAAGGCAGGTTGCCAGCGGTCTTCAGATCAATCTGGTTGAAATCCTGTAAATTCATGAGATTTTGCCCTTGGGCTCATCAGCGCTGTCAGGCTGCCGGATCTTGATATTGACGTTCATGATGAAGTCGTTCTGCTTCATGCCATTGACGGTAGCGGATTTGATTTCGACCAGGCTGGGCGACTCCATGGCAGGCGAGCTGGAAAGGTTACGCACCAGGGCAGCCACACGCGCATTGGTATCCGCGATGCCTTCAATGGTAATGACGCTGCCTTGCTGCTTGATCGACTTGAGGAACATGCCCTCTGGCAGCTCACGTGACAATTCATCCAGCACCATCACTGTCTGGCTACGGTTGGTTTGCAGGTTTTCCACCACCTGCTTGCGCTCAAGCACCGCACCGATCTCGTTCTTCAGCTCCTTGATTTCGGCAATCTGCTGGTCAAGCTGCGTGTTCGCCTGCTCAAGCCGGGTATTGCGATTAACCTGGGAGTCAATATTGGCACCGATAAAGGTCTGCACCATAAACACAATGACGACGCCCAGAATCAACGTACCCACCAGCATGAGGTTGAATTCACGCTGACGCTCGGCGCGTTTGATCTGCCGGTGTGGCAGCAGGTTGATTCTGATCATGCATGCACCCCGCGCATCGCCAGCCCACAAGCAATCAGCATGGATGGCGCATCGGCCATTAATTGCTGCAGCTTGATCTTGGGGTTGATCGTCATGCCCGCAAACGGGTTGGCGATCATCGCATTTACCTGGGTGCGCTCCTGCACCAGGGCATCAATGCCGGGAATCGCCGCACACCCGCCCGCCAGAACGATATGGTCGACGCGGTTGTACTGGGTTGAACTCGTGAAGAATTGCAGGGCGCGCGCCACTTCAAGCGCCAGGGTCTGCATGAAGGGCTGCATGACTTCGGCCTCGTAGCTTTCTGGCAGGCCACCCTTGCGTTTGGAGATTTCGGCCTCTTCTGGCGTCAGGCCAAAGCGACGCTGGATTTCCTGGGTAAGCTGGCCGCCACCGAACGTCTGTTCGCGGATGTAAACCGATTGATTGTTGTGCAGCACATTGATGTGGGTCATCACCGCGCCAATATCCACAATCATCACAGTCTGCTCACGCCCCTGATTGGGCAATTGATTGGCGATCAGCGTATAGGCTGCCTCGGTAGCGTAGGTTTCCACATCCACCACCAGCGCCTTGAGTCCAGCGCCTTCCACCGCGGCAACGCGATCTTCGATTTTTTCCTTGCGGGAAGCGGCAATCAGGACTTCAACTTCTTCGGCACTGCTGGGAGCGGGGCCCAGCACTTGAAAATCGATATTGACTTCATCCAGCGAGAACGGGATGTATTGATTGGCTTCGCCCTCGACTTGCAGCTCCATCTCTTCTTCGCGCAAGCCGCCAGGCATGATGACTTTTTTACTGATGACAGCCGCAGCTGGCAATGCCAGTGCTGTGCGTTTTTCGCGGGAACCGAGCAGCTTCCAGGCGCGCTTGACGGCATCTGCCACCTGCTCAAGACCGGCAATGTTGCCATCGACGACAGCATCTTTGGCCAGCGAGGCGATAGCGTACCCCTCCAGGTGGTAACCACCCTTGCTTCCCGTCGACAGCTCGACCATTTTGACGGAGCTAGCGCTTATGTCCACCCCCACCAACGGCTGCGTCTTTTCTTTGAAAAAGTCGAATTTCAAAATGAAATTCCCTTTCTATATTGAGTAGTTACGCGCAACACTAATAATTTACATTAAATGCTAGCAACAAGTTTAAATAGTGTAAAGCGAATTATATTTTTCCATTTGGCCGATCAGACTCATATAATGTCCCCACATCGTTTACTGATTAAATCTCTCCATGCTTCCCAAAAAATGGTGGCAGTTTCTGATTCTGATTGCCCTGGTACTCGGATTGGTTTTCACTGCGCTCATCGGCCTCGCGGCCACCCTTATCTACCCGGAACTACCCTCGCTTGATGCACTGACGGACTACAAACCCAAGGTGCCATTACGGGTATATTCCGAGGACAATTACCTCATCGGTGAATTTGGTGAAGAGCGCCGCGCCTTCATCAAAATCGAGGATGTACCCGCTTCACTCAAACACGCCATTCTTGCCGCTGAAGATGAACGCTTTTACAAGCACGGCGGGGTAGACACCATGGGCATCCTGCGCGCCGCCATTGCCAACGTCACCTCCGGCAGCTTCAAGGAAGGCGCCAGCACCATTACCATGCAGGTCGCCCGCAACTTCTTTCTCTCCAGCGAAAAAACCGCTTCGCGCAAACTCAGTGAAGCCCTGCTGGCCATCAAGATTGAACACAACCTGACCAAGGATCAGATCCTTGAGCTTTATATCAACCAGATCTACCTGGGGCAGCGTTCGTATGGTTTTGCCGCAGCTTCACAAGTCTATTACGGCAAGCCTTTAAATAAATTGAGTGTGGCGGAAGCCGCCATGCTGGCCGGATTGCCAAAAGCACCTTCCCGCTACAACCCTTTTGCCAATCCAAAACGCGCCACAGCGCGCCAGCACTACGTTTTGCGGCGCATGCAGGAATTGCGCTACATCGATGAAATTACTTACAACAATGCTTTAAAAGAGCCGCAAAAATTCCGTCAGACCAAGCAAGTGCGCGACCTGTCTGCCGATTATGTGGCCGAAATCGCCCGGCAAATGATGTATCAGCGCTACAAGGATGACATCTACACCAGCGGCCTCAAGGTCTACACCACCATCCGCAAATCCAACCAGGAGGCCGCGAACAAGGCCGTGCTGCAAGGCATACTGGATTACGATAGCCGCCATGGCTATCGCGGCCCGGAAAAAGTGATTCATCCTCCGGCACACGGCACCGAAGAGGAAGCCAACTGGGTGGACAAGGCCCTGGATGAGATAGAAGTATCGAATGGCCTGATCCCCGCCATGGTCATCAACCTGAGCCCCAAACTGGTGACCGTGCATTCGCAGAGCGGCGAAGATATCCAGATCACCGGCAACGGCCTGTCACTGGTGCAAAAAACCTTGAATGAAAAAGACCCGACCAAGCGCAAGCTGCAACCGGGGGCCATTGTTCGCATCGTCAAGACCACGGATGGCTGGCAGATTACGCAACTGCCCCAAGTGCAGTCGGGCTTTATTGCGCTGGACCCTTCCAACGGGGCGGTACGTGCGCTGGTCGGCGGTTTTGACTTCAACCGCAACAAGTTCAATCACGTGACACAGGCCTGGCGCCAGCCGGGTTCCAGCTTCAAGCCATTCATCTATTCAGCCGCGCTGGAAAAAGGCTACACCCCAGCCAGCATGATTGAGGATGAACCGCTCACGCTCTCGGCGGCCGAAACCGGTAGTGGCTCGGCATGGGAACCCAAAAACTTCGACAACACCTACGAAGGCCCGATGCGCATGCGTACCGCGCTGACCAAGTCCAAGAACATGGTCTCCATCCGCATTTTGCAAAGCATAGGCGTGCGTTACGCGCAGGATTACATTACCCGCTTTGGCTTCTCGCCCAAGGATCACCCTCCCTATCTGGCCATGGCGCTAGGTTCCGGCTCAGTGACGCCCTGGCAGATGGCAGGTGCGTATGCCGTGTTTGCCAATGGCGGCTACCGCGTACGCCCTTACATCATCAGCAAGATTGTGGACCCACGCGGCAAGGTAATCGAAGAAACCAAGTTTGATGAAGTTGGCAAAAATGCCGTGCGGGTAATTGATGGCCGCAACGCCTTCCTCATGACCTCCATGATGCAGGACGTGGCACGCATCGGCACCGCCGCCAAGGCCCGCCAGATTGGCCGTTATGACCTTGCGGGCAAGACCGGCACCACCAATAGCCAGGTCGATGCCTGGTTTGCAGGCTTTAATCCGAAACAAGTCGCCATCACCTGGATCGGTTATGACCAGCCACGCTCGCTCGGCAGCAATGAAACCGGCGGTCGTGCCGCATTGCCGATCTGGATAGACTACATGACCAGCGCCTTGCGCAATATGCCGGATGAGCCGTACTCTGTGCCTCAGGGCATCACATCGGTGAAGATCAACCCCCACACCGGCATGCGGGTGAGCGATGATGAAAGCGGCATATATGAATACTTCTATCAGGAATTCATGCCACCAGAAGCGGAAGACAATACCTTCAGTCCGATTCCAGGCTTCCCGACCAGCAAACCGCCAGAATCCACGGCGACGGACCCCACCCGGGCTGATCAGTTGTTCTAGCGTGACGAAAGTCTGGGGTTAGGGAAGATTCGTTGTTCTGGCGAGCGGTTTACAGAGATTTTATAAAGCGTTAGCAATGCCCTCACGGGCGAGGTAGAGCAGGCATCATGGCAAAAGACAGTTCAGGCCGACAGCAGCATCTGAGACAGCTGATTGCACAGCAGGCGGCCCGCATGATGGCCGAAGAGGGCATCACCGACTTCAGCCATGCCAAGCGCAAGGCGGGCAAGCAGCTGGGGGCCACTGACATCAATTGCCTGCCGACCAATAGCGAGATCGAGGAAGAAATCCGGCTCTATCACGAGATCTACAACAGCGAAGATCAGCCGGAAAACCTGCGCCAGCTAAGGGCCGACGCCGTGATTGTGATGCGGCTGCTGGAGCGCTTCAATCCGCACTTGACCGGCCCGGTACTGGACGGCACCGCCGGCAAATTTGCGGAAACCCATATCCATCTCTTCGCCGACAGCCTCAAGGATGTCGAGATGTTCCTGCTGAATCAGCAGATCCCGTATGAAACCAACGAAAAATCCTACCGCGTCAGCGAAAGGCGCAGCAGTGACCGTAAAGGCGGGGACCGCAAGAAGGTCCCGGTATTTACACTGGAAGGGCCGCATGGCCTGATCCGGCTCAGCGTATTTGAAATAGACGACCTTCGCACCCCCACCCGCAGCCCGGCAAACGGACAAGCATCTACTCGTGTCAACCTGGATGGCCTGAAAGCGTTGATCGCTTTGTCCCGGTTAAATCCGGAACTTGAAATGTAGTTGTTGAATTGGCGCGTTTTTGAAGAAATGCGCTAGCCACGCAACCAGCGCGCTACATCCATCGCAAAGTAAGTCAGGATTCCGTCAGCACCTGCACGCTTGAAAGCCAGCATGGCTTCCATGACGCAGGCCTGCTCATCGAGCCAGCCATTTTGCGAGGCCGCTTTCAGCATGGCATATTCGCCGCTGACCTGATAGGCATAGGTCGGCACCCCAAATTCATCTTTGACACGACGCACAATATCCAAATATGGCATACCGGGTTTCACCATCACCATATCCGCCCCTTGCTCTAGATCTAGCGCAACTTCAACCAATGCTTCATTTGAATTGGCAGGGTCCATCTGATAACTGTACTTGTTGCCCCGTCCCAGATTTGACGACGAGCCAACCGCATCCCGAAACGGCCCATAAAACGCTGATGCATACTTAGCCGAGTAGGCCAGGATGCGGGTATGTATATGCCCGTGTTGCTCCAAGGCCTCGCGAATGGCGCCTATGCGGCCGTCCATCATGTCCGATGGTGCCACTACGTCAGCACCTGCCTCAGCATGGCATAGCGCCTGGCGGATCAGCACTTCCACGGTTTCATCGTTCAGCACATAGCCGCTGTCATCAATCAGGCCATCCTGACCATGCGTGGTGTAGGGGTCCAGCGCCACATCGGTAATGATGCCGAGCTCAGGGTGCGCCTCTTTGAGTGCACGCACGGCGCGCGGCACCAACCCTTGCGGGTTATAGGCTTCATTGGCATCCAGGCACTTGCCTGCCTGATCCACCACCGGGAACAAGGCCAGTGCAGGAATCCCCAGACGCACGCATTCAGCCGCTGTTTGCAGCAGATGATCTATGCTCTGCCGCACCACACCCGGCATGGAGGCTACTTCCTCCTGGCGCTGCTCACCATCCAGCACAAACACCGGATAAATCAGGTCATTGGTCGTGATGACGTTTTCGCGCATCAAGCGACGTGAAAAGGCATCACGGCGCATGCGGCGCGGACGGCTCATAAGGAATTGTTTGCTGGATGCGGACATGGGGTGATACTCCTCAGGCAAATACACGGGCGAGTTCGGCACCTGGCTCAGGCTGGCGCATGAACGCCTCGCCCACCAGGAAGGTATGCACCTCATGCTGGCGCATCAGGGCTACATCTTCCGGCGTGAAAATACCGGATTCGGTGACGACGATTTTGCCCGCCGGAATGCGCGGCAATAATCCCAGCGTGGTATCCAGTGTCACTTCAAACGTGCGCAGATTGCGGTTATTGATCCCGAGCAAAGGCGTCTCCAGCTGCAGCGCCAGATCAAGCTCTTCCCCGTTATGCACTTCCACCAGCACCGCCATGCCCAGATCATGGGCAATGGTTTCCAGCTGGCGCATACGAGGCAAGTCCAACGCTGCAGCGATCAGCAGTATGCAATCGGCACCCATGGCACGGGCTTCGTAAACCTGATAGGCCTCGATCATGAAATCCTTGCGCAACACAGGTAAGGCACATGCGGCCCGCGCCTGCTGCAAATATTCTGGCGAGCCCTGAAAGAAATCGCGATCGGTCAGCACGGAAAGACAGGCTGCACCGCCCTTTTCATAGCTTGCCGCAATCTGGGCTGGCTGGAAGTCTTCGCGAATCACCCCTTTGGAGGGGCTGGCCTTTTTGATTTCGGCAATCACCGCGGCCTGGCCTGCATTCATCTTCTGGCGAATAGCGCCCACAAAGTCACGCGGCGCTGGCATGGCCTGCGCGTCGCGCTGCACCATGACGAGCGGATAGGCGGCCATGGCGGCCTGCACTTCCGCCTGCTTCACGCGGAGGATTTTATTCAAGATATCGGACATGCTGGTTCCAATTGAAAAATACGCTAATGGATATACGCTTGCTACTGGTACGTTTTGCCCTGGTATTCGAGCCAGCCTGGCGTATGGCGCTGCTGCGGGTCATGGTGCGTCCAGTGCACCACGCCGCCCTTGGCATTCCAGACATATTCGCCATAAAACGCCAGCTCGTCGCCAACGCCCAGTGCGGGAATACGCGGGGCGAGGTCAATATTATGGGCAATCAGCACCGTGATGCCGTTTTCAAGGCGAACCAGTATGCGCTGATGCCGCGTACCGTCGTTGTCATCCTTGAGCACCTTCACTACGCGGCCACGCGCCTTGACCTGCACATGGCTGAGCCTGTGGTCAAACGCCTGCTGTATAACCGCATCGCCATCCTGCCAGGTCGCTGGGCGTGCCAGCTCGATGGGCTGGGCAACAGGCGCTACTTCAGTCGCGACGGAGGAAAAATGCCAAATGGTATACCCAGCGGCAATCGCCGCTGCCAGTATCAAACGCTTCATGCCGATGCAGCCAGGCTACGCAGGGCTTCCAGTTTCTGCATGGCGGCACCGCTGTCGATCGCCTCGGCAGCACGCTGAATCCCCGCCTGCAAGGTAGCGGCCTGACCGGCCACATAAATCGCCGCACCCGCATTCAGCAGCACGATATCGCGCGCAGGGCCTTGTTCACCACGCAGTACAGCCTTGATCAACTCGGCAGATTCCGCCGCATTTTCCACGCGTATGCTATCCACATCATGCAAAGGCATCCCGAAATCACGCGGGTTCAAGGTGTACTCCGTGACCACCCCGTCTTTCAGTTCCGCCACATAGGTATCGCCAGAGAAAGAAATTTCATCCATCTCATCGGCGCTGAATACCACCATGACATGCTCGCTGCCCAGTCGCTGCAACGCATGCGCCAGCAAGGGCACCAGGTCTTTGTGGAATACGCCCATCACCTGGCGTTTGGCCCCTGCCGGATTGGTCAGCGGACCCAGGAGATTGAACAGCGTGCGCACGCCGAGTTCACGCCGCACCGGACCCGCATGCTTCATGGCGCTATGATGATTAGGGGCAAACATGAAGCCGATGCCGACCTCATTCACGCAGCGGGCGACCTGCTCCGGCTGCAGGTTGATATTGACGCCCAGTGCCTCCAGCACATCGGCGCTGCCGGTCTTGGATGAAGCTGCCCGATTGCCGTGCTTGGCAATGCGAGCCTGCGCACCGGCGGCAACAAACGCCGAGCAGGTCGACACATTGAAGGCCTTGTTCACCGCCCCGCCCGTGCCACAGGTATCGATCAGATAAGCATCATCTGCCACCACCACCTTGGTGGACAGCTCGCGCATGACTTCGGCAGCCGCGGCAATTTCATCCACCGTTTCGCCCTTGACGCGCAAACCAATCAGCAGACCGGCAATCTGCGCAGGCGTGAGTTCGCCGCCCATCACCTGCCGCATGATGGAGAGCATTTCACCGTGGGTGAAATTCTGATGCTGGATCAGCTTTTGCAGCGCGGCCTTGACGGTCATGTCCATCAGTAGGCTTTCAGGAAATTATTCAGGAGATCGTGCCCGTGCTCGGTCAGGATGGATTCCGGATGAAACTGCACGCCTTCCACCGGCAGGGTTTTATGCCGCACGCCCATGATCTCGCCGTCATCAGTCCATGCCGTGATTTCCAGGCAATCGGGGATCGTCTCGCGCTCAATCACCAGCGAATGGTAACGAGTCGCCGTAAACGGATTGGGCAAACCGCTGAACACCCCGACATTGTTATGGGATACCTGCGAGGTCTTGCCATGCATCAGTTGCTTGGCGTGAATGATGCGTCCGCCAAACGCCTGCCCTATGCTCTGGTGGCCGAGACATACCCCCAGCAGGGGAATCTTGCCAGCAAACTCATGGATCAGCGGCACTGAAATACCTGCCTCATTGGGCGTACAGGGGCCGGGCGAAATCACAATGTGATCCGGCTTCAGTTCAGCCACCTTGGCCAGGTCAATTTCATCGTTGCGATAGACTTGCACATCCTGGCCCAGCTCACCCAGATATTGCACCAGGTTATAGGTGAACGAATCGTAGTTATCGATCATCAGCAGCATGATTATTCCTTCCCTTGAGCCAGTTGACCGGCATTGCTGTCCAGACCGGCGAGCACAATCTCGGCGGCGCGAATCACGGCTCTTGCCTTGTTCTGCGTTTCCATCCATTCGCTCTCGGGCACCGAGTCGGCCACAATACCGGCACCGGCCTGCACATAAAGCGTCTTGTCCTTGATCACGGCGGTCCGAATGGCAATCGCCAGGTCCATATCGCCATTGAAGCCAAGATAACCAACAGCACCCGCATAAATCCCGCGCTTGGAAGGCTCCAGTTCATCTATGATTTCCATGGCGCGCACCTTGGGCGCACCGCTCACCGTACCGGCAGGGAAAGTGGCTTTCAGCACATCAATCGCCTCCATGCCTGGCTTGAGCTTGCCTTCCACGTTGGACACGATATGCATCACATGCGAATAGCGCTCAATCACCATGCTGTCTGTGACCTTGACCGAACCCGTCACCGCGACGCGGCCCACATCGTTACGGCCGAGGTCCATCAGCTGCACATGCTCGGCACGCTCCTTGGGGTCAGCCAGCAGCTCTTCGGCCAGCGCAATGTCATGCTCGCGCGTCTTGCCGCGAGGACGGGTGCCGGCAATCGGGCGGGCAGTGACCATATCGTTTTCCAGCCGCACCAGAATTTCAGGTGAAGCACCCACCACATGGTGATCGCCCATATCGTAATAAAACATGTAAGGCGATGGGTTAAGGCTGCGCAATGCGCGGTAAAGCGACATGGGGGATGCAGCAAACGGTTGCGACAAGCGTTGCGCCAGCACCACCTGCATGATGTCGCCATCAAAAATATAGCGCTTGGCCTGGTCGACGGCTGCCTTGAAATTGGCTTCGCCAAACTCCGACACCGCTTCGCTCGGCGCCATCGCAGGCGCTTGAGGAATGGCGACCGGCTGGCGCAGCTGCGTCAGCAATTGCTGCAGGCGCTGATGCGCTGCTTCATAGGCGTTATCCGTCGCGGGGTCCGCATACACGATGAAATAAAGCTTGCCTGACAGGTTATCCACCACAGCCAGCTCTTCGGACACCATGAGCAAAATATCGGGCACGCCCAGCGCATCGGTCTTGGCATGCGCGTTGCGCGTGAGCCGTGGCTCGATGTAGCGCACGGTTTCGTAGCCGAAATAACCGGCCAGACCGCCGGTAAAGCGAGGCAAACCCTGGTAAGGCGGTGTTTTGAAACGTGCCTGATACTGTTTGACGAAATCCAGCGGATTAATATCAGCGGCGGACTCAATCACGACATCGTCCTGCAACACCTTGATATCGCGATCATGCGCCACGATACGGGTACGGGCAGGCAAGCCTATGATGGAGTAGCGGCCAAATCGCTCACCGCCCTGCACAGATTCCAGCAGGTAGGAGAAAGGACGATTCGCCAGTTTGAGATAGAGAGAAAGCGGGGTATCGAGGTCGGCGAAGGTTTCGACGACCAGCGGAATGCGGTTATAACCCTGGTCCGCCAGGGCCTTGAACTCGTGCTTAGTGATGGTTTGTAACATAGTAATTCCCAAGTCTTGTATGTGCGTCAGGCGCAGGCATGCGCCCTCTAGATGCGTCCCGCAGGACGTTCGTCAGAGTTCAGCGCCACCATCGCCAGCTGAGCTGGCATTTAAAGTCCTGGAAATTCATCAATTTACCTTGGATCACACGTGTTGATCATACGTTAATAAAAAAGCCGCTTCTTGCAGACTGTCGATCACCGCGTCCGCCCCCAGCATATCGGCAGGCTGCCCGCGATTATACCCATACGAAACCGCAATCGCCGCACATCCCGCGGCACGCGCTGCACCCACATCGGCAGAGGAGTCGCCTATCATCACCATCTGCGCGGGGCTGACGCCAAACATTTCGGCCATATGCAGCAAGGGCAACGGGTCCGGCTTTTTGCGCGGCAGGCTGTCTCCTGACAGCACCAGCGAAAAATACGGCAACATGCCCATCGCTTGGAGCAGTGGCAACGTAAAGCGTTCCGGTTTATTGGTAATACAGGCCAGCTTGTAGCCGGCCGCATGCAATTGCTTTACCCCATCCATCGCGCCGGGGTAAGGCGCACTGCGCCGCGTCAACACCTCGGCATAGTGCTCAAAAAACAGGGCCTGTGCCTGCTCAAACGCCGCGGCATCAGGCTCCGCTTCCATCTCCCCCGTCAGCAGACGCTTGACCAGCCGCGCCGCGCCATTGCCCACATAGGTCATGACCAGCGCTTCTGGCAGGGCTGGCCGCCCCAGGGCGAGCAGCATGCGATTCGCCGCATCCGCCAGATCTGGAGCGGTATGCAGAAGCGTACCATCCAGATCGAGCGCCACGGCGCGCACCGGGATCGGGAAATTCACCACGGGGATTCCGCAGGGCACTCCATGTGCCACCGCTTGCGCGATGGCAGCAGGATTACACCTTGGCCAGCTCGGCGCGCAGGTTGCCGATAATGGTGTCGTAACGGTTAGGATCGGTATCCTTGCCAGCACCGAACACGGCGGAACCAGCCACGAAAGTATCAGCACCAGCACGCGCGATCTCGGCGATATTGGCCGTATTCACACCACCGTCAATTTCCAGCCAGATTTCACGGCCAGTCTTTTCGGTGTAGGCATCAATGCGGGCGCGGGCCTGACGCAGCTTGTCCAGCGTGCCAGGAATAAACTTCTGACCGCCAAAACCAGGGTTAACCGACATCAGCAGAATCATGTCGACCTTGTCCATGACGTAGTCGAGGTAATCCAGCGGAGTAGCAGGGTTGAACACCAGGCCGGACTTGCAACCCAATTCGCGCACCAGCGACAGGCTGCGGTCAATGTGGTCGGAAGCTTCAGGGTGGAAGGTAATGATGTTGGCGCCAGCCTTGGCAAAATCAGGGATGATGCGATCAACAGGCTTGACCATCAAATGCACATCAATAATGGCATCGGTCACTGGGCGGATGGCCTCACAGACCAATGGACCAATGGTCAGGTTGGGAACGTAGTGGTTGTCCATTACGTCGAAGTGAACGATATCAGCACCGGAAGTGATGACATCGCTGATTTCCTGGCCCAGCTTGGCAAAGTTGGCGGAAAGAATACTTGGGGCAATTCTGAATGGTTTGGCCATGGCTACGAATCAATCAGTTGAAAAACCCGCATTTTACCCGGATTTGTGACGTCTAGACAGCCCTTTAGCCCCGCCAGAGGTCAACATTTCGCCCAACTGGCCGTTACTAGGGAAGATATCTATCTGACTGAAATTGTTGCTTATGCTGGCGCGATACTGGAAAATTACGAAATGCATCTATTCACCGTCGGTGTGAACCACACCACCGCCCCCATTGCGATCCGCGAGCACGTAGCCTTTCAGAGCGAAACCCTGGAAGAAGCCCTGCGCGATCTCAGCACGCATGGCGTGCGCGAGGCGGCCATCTTGTCCACCTGCAACCGGACAGAGCTTTACTGTAATACCGACGATCCGCAAAAAGCCCTGGACTGGCTGGCAAAATACCACCAGCTGCAAACCCACAATATCCAGCCTTACATGTATACCCTGCCCAGCGAAGATGCCGTAAAGCACGCCTTCCGCGTGGCCGCAGGGCTGGATTCCATGGTACTGGGCGAAGCGCAGATTCTGGGGCAGATGAAGCAGGCGGTAAAAATCGCCGAACACGCAGGCACCCTCGGCACCCTGCTGCACAAGCTGTTCCAGCGCACCTTTGCCGTCGCCAAGGAAGTCCGCACCACCACTGATATTGGCGCCAGCTCCATTTCCATGGCTGCCGCCTCGGTCAAGCTGGCGCAGCGCATTTTTGGTAATCTGCATGGCCTGCATGTGCTGTTCATCGGCGCGGGTGAAATGATCGAGTTATGTGCGGAGCACTTCGCCACGCACAAGCCCGCCTCCATCACCGTCGCGAACCGCACCATGGAGCGCGGCAGCGAACTGGCTGCCCGCATCGGCGGCCACGCCATGCTGCTGGGCGATATTCCGGACCGCCTGGCCGATTTTGATATTGTCGTCACCTCCACTGCCAGCCAGCTGCCCATTGTCGGCCTCGGCATGGTGGAGCGTGCCATCAAGACCCGCAAACACCGCCCCATGTTCATGGTCGACCTCGCCGTACCGCGCGACATTGAAGCCGAAGCAGCCGAGCTGGATGACGTCTTCCTCTATACCGTGGATGACCTGGCGCAAGTGGTGCAGGAGGGCCTGGTGAATCGCCAGGAGGCCGCGCGCGAAGCCGAGAAGATTATTGCCCTGCGCGTGGACAATTTCATGCACTGGCTGAAAACCCGCGATGCCGTCCCCACCATACGGGCGCTGCGTGATCAGGCCGAGCATTTCCGCCGCAGCGAGCTTGAAAAAGCCCAGAAACTGATCGCCCGCGGCGAAGACCCGATTGCTGCCCTGGAAGCGCTAAGCACCGCGCTCACCAACAAACTTCTGCATGGCCCCAGCCACGCACTGAATCAAGCCCATGGCGACAACCGCGAACAACTGGAAAGCCTGTTGCGCCAACTCTACCAGCTCCACCACGATTAAGAATCCGTAATGAAACCCTCCATGCTGAAAAAGCTCGCCACCCTGAGCGAGCGCCTTGATGAATTGAACCGCCTGCTATCCAGTGAAGACGCCACGTCGGATATGGACAACTACCGCAAGATTTCGCGCGAGCACGCCGAAATCACGCCCATCGTCGAGCAATACCGTGCTTACGAGCAGTGCGAGAACGACCTCAAGGAAGCCCATGCCATGCTGGCAGACCCTGAGATGAAAGCCTTTGCGCAGGAAGAAATCGAGGCAGGCAAAGCACGGCTGGAAGAGATTGCCATGGCGCTGCAGAAACTGCTGCTGCCCAAGGACCCCAACGATGAACGCAACATCTTCCTCGAAATACGTGCCGGTACTGGCGGCGATGAGTCGGCGCTGTTTGCCGGTGACCTGTTCCGCATGTATTCGCGTTATGCCGAACGCCAGCGCTGGAAAGTGGAGGTAGTATCCGCCAGTGAATCCGAAGTCGGCGGCTACAAGGAAATCATCGCCAAGATTGAAGGCTTCGGCGCTTACTCCAAACTCAAGTTCGAGTCGGGCGGGCATCGCGTGCAGCGCGTGCCGGAAACCGAAACCCAGGGCCGCATCCACACCTCGGCCTGCACCGTGGCGGTATTGCCTGAAGTGGACGAAGTCAGCGATGTCACGATCAACCCCGCTGATATCCGCATTGATACCTTCCGCGCCTCCGGCGCCGGTGGTCAGCACATCAACAAAACCGACTCCGCCGTGCGCATTACGCACTTTCCCACTGGCATTGTGGTGGAATGTCAGGATGGCCGCAGCCAGCACTCCAACAAGGCACAGGCCATGCAGGTGCTGGCTGCCCGCATCAAGGCCAAGCAGGTCAACGAGCAGCAGAGCAAGATTGCCAGCGAACGCCGCAGCCTGATCGGTAGCGGGGATCGCTCCGAACGCATCCGCACCTATAATTACCCGCAAGGCCGCATCACCGACCACCGCATCAACCTCACGCTGTACAAGATTGATGCGATTACCGAAGGCGATATGGACGAGCTGATCAACGCCCTTGCCAATGAGCATCAGGCCGACCTGCTGGCCACGCTGGGCGAAGACAACTAAGCGACCATGAAATCTGCCGCCAGCCTGCGCAGCATCGCCCTGCTGGAAGCCGCCAAAGGCGCCCTGATCCTGCTCACCGCCCTTGCCGTGCTGACGCATCTGCATACCGACTGGCAGGCCGCTGCGGAGCAACTGGTGGCGCATTTCCATTTAAATCCCGCCCGACAAACCCCGCGCTTTTTATTGCAACTGGCCGCCGATGTGAGCCAGCCGCGCCTGCTGGCCATCACCGCCGGGGCACTCGCGTATGTGGGACTGCGCTGGGCAGAAGCCTATGGACTATGGTACGACCGGCCATGGGCCAAATGGCTGGGGCTGATCAGCGCGGGCGTCTACCTGCCGTTTGAAGCGGTGGAAATCCTGCGGCAACCATCGGTGCTGAGCTATGCCCTGCTTCTGATCAATCTCGGCATTGTCATCATCCTCTGGCGTCACCTGCGCAAGTAAGTCATGTCCACCATTCAGCAAGCCCTGCGGGAAGCCCAGCAGCAACTCGGCTCCAGGCTGAATCTTGAAAGCCGCGAAGCCCGCAATGAAGCTCGCATGCTGATGAGTCAGGCATTAGGCAATGTGGAGCATGCCTGGCTGATCGCCCATGAGAGCGACGCCCTGCCCTCGGCGGTCGCATCCGCATTTCACGATTTACTGCACAGGCGTCTGGCGGGCGAACCGGTCGCCTACATTCTCGGCAACCGCGAATTTTTTGGATTACGTCTCGCGGTATCGCCAGCCACGCTGATTCCACGACCGGATACCGAAACGCTAGTAGAAGCCGCCCTGGCGCGCATCCCCCGTGAAGAACCTCGTCAGGTGCTGGATCTCGGCACCGGCACTGGTGCCATCGCACTAGCCATAGCTGCGCACCGCCCGCAATCCAGGGTGATAGCGGTCGACGCCTCCGCGGCGGCCTTGCAGGTTGCCAGGCAGAATGCGGAAGCACTGGGGTTAGCCATCACCGAACCCGACACCCATGGCATAACAAAAGGGAATGTGGAATTCAGACTGGGCAGCTGGTTTACCCCGCTCGCCGATTTGAAGTTTGATGTTATCGTCAGCAACCCACCCTACATCCGCATGGACGACCCGCATTTGCAGCAGGGTGATCTTCGCCACGAACCCCTCAGCGCACTGGCTTCCGGAGCGGATGGGCTGGATGACATTCGCATCATCGTTCAGCACGCTCCGGCGCACCTCCAGCCATCAGGCTGGCTGCTGCTGGAGCATGGCTACGACCAAGCCGACGCCGTCGCCACGTTGATGCGAAATACTGGCTTTAGCGATGTTCAACATGCGCACGACCTGGCAGGCATCGCCCGCGTGACGCTCGGGCAATGGACTGGCTAGATCCTGCTGGCATAGCAATATGCCGGCAGCCGAAGCCACCAGCATTCAACAGTAAACAGGGATCGAGAAATTCAGATACCCACACACCGAAACACCCCCGGCGTGCAGGAAAAAGAGAATTAGTGCAAGCGACGGCGATCACTGCCGCCAGGTGTCAGGCCTACACTGAAATCATTGGCTTGCAGGGCATGGCCCTGACGCCGGAACAGCTGATCGACCAGCCCCAGCACCTCATCGATTTCACCCTGACCAAAATGCCGCGCCAGCAGACCACCTACATCCGCCAGCATTTCGCGGCGCTGCGCATCCAGAATCGCGGCTGCGGTCGGGCCGACAAAAATCAGTTGCAGCTCATCGCGCCCATCTTCATGGTAAGTACTGACTTCCACCGGTGCCGCTTTGTCGCACAAAGGCCCCAGCGCTACCATGGCCGCTTCCAGTGCCTTGAAGAAAGTCTCTTCCACTTCCAGCGTGCAGCACATCTCCAGCGCCCAATTGCCTGCATTGTAGAAAAAGCCGGGCTGCTCAGGCTCCATGCTTTTCAACTCACTCAGGTGCGCCACTTCCATTTCCTGCAGCAGAGGACGGCAAGCATCCTCCACCTGGCGCGCGCTCACGCCCTCAACCAGCTCAAGATAGCCATGCACATGGACTTCGGTAGGCATGCCCACTCCTTCATTAAAATCAAGGGGATGATTATACCCGATCAGGCCGTGGCATCCGGATGCAGATAGCGATCCTTGAGCCGCATGTAGTGCTGGGCGGAATAACTGAAATGGGCGATTTCGGCCTCGGTGAGGGCACGTACTTTCTTGGCGGGGCGGCCGATATACAAATAGCCGCTTTCCAGAATCTTACCCTCCGGCACCAGACTGCCCGCGCCCAGCAATACATGCTTTTGCACCACGACTTTGTCCATGACAATACTGCCCATGCCGATCAGGCACTCATCTTCCAGCGTGCAGCCATGCAGGATCACGCTATGGCCGACAGTGACATGGTTGCCGATAATGAGCGGGGCGCCGGGTGGATCCCAGCTCGATTGATGGCTGACATGCAGCATGCTGAGATCCTGGATATTGGTGCCATGGCCGATGCGGATGAAATTCACGTCACCGCGTATCACCACGCCCGGCCAGACGGAGGCGTCATCGCCCAGGCTGACCTGACCAATAATGGTGGCAGCATCATGCACAAACACGCGGGAACCGAACTCGGGAAAATGGCTCTGAAAAGCACTGATAGACATGTTGTTATCCAGATAGGGCATAGGGCTTTAGCCATAGTATAATCGCGAAATGTCAGAATCCTCCTCCATCGGCATTGTAGCCCCACAGATTGCGCACTTCACTGACCCGCTGCCCCTGAAAAGCGGCGAAGTCCTTCCGCAATACGACCTCGTTTATGAAACCTATGGCACGCTGAACGCCGACAAATCCAACGCGGTGATGATCTGTCACGCGCTGTCCGGTCACCACCACGTGGCGGGCAAATACGCCGAGACCGACAAACATGCCGGCTGGTGGGATAACCTGATCGGCCCCGGCAAGCCCCTGGATACCAACCGCTTTTTCGTCATTGGCCTCAACAATCTGGGCGGCTGTCATGGCAGCACCGGCCCATCGAGCATACATCCGCAAACCGGCAAGCCATGGGGCTCGGCATTCCCGCTGCTCACAGTGGAAGACTGGGTCACTTCGCAAGCCCGCCTGGCCGATTACCTCGGCATCAAGCAACTGGCCGCCATCGTCGGTGGCAGCCTGGGTGGCATGCAGGCCTTGCAGTGGACCATCAGCTACCCCGAACGCGTGCGCCATGCACTGGTGATTGCCGCGGCGCCCAATCTTACTGCGCAGAATATCGCCTTCAATGAAGTGGCTCGCCAGGCCATCATCACCGACCCTGAATTCCACGGCGGCGATTACTATGCGCACAAGGTCGTGCCGCGTCGCGGCCTGCGCATTGCCCGCATGCTGGGGCATATTACCTATCTGTCTGACGATGCCATGGGTGCCAAGTTTGGCCGCAAACTGCGCGAAGGCGAGATCAAGTACAGCTTTGACGTCGAGTTCGAGATGGAGTCCTACCTGCGCTATCAGGGCGATAAATTCGCCGGTGAATTTGATGCCAACACCTATCTGCGCATGACGCGCGCGCTGGATTATTTTGATCCCGCCCTGGCGCACGATGGCGATCTCTCGCAGGCTTTGGCGCCGGCTCAGGCCGACTTTCTGGTAATTTCATTCACCAGTGACTGGCGCTTCTCGCCAGCACGTTCTCGCGAGATCGTAAAAGCACTGCTGGATAACGAGCTGTCGGTAAGCTATGCCGAAGTGACTGCAGCGCACGGCCATGATGCCTTTTTGATGCAGGATGCCCACTACCACGCCATTCTGCGCAACTATCTCAAGAAAATTAAAGTCGGAGGCCAGGCATGAGCAACACCTCCATCAAGTTTGCCGATGCTGCAAAATCAAGACACGACTTTGCGCTGATCGCAAAATGGATTAAACCTGGTGCCAAGGTACTGGATCTGGGATGCGGCGACGGCACCCTGCTGGGCTATCTGCGCGACACCCTGCAGGTACGCGGTTATGGCGTTGAGAAAGATGACGCCAACTGGCTGGCCAGCATGAGCAATGGCGTCGATGTGATTCAGATGGACCTGGAAGCAGGCCTGTCCGGCTTTGAAGCCAAGTCATTTGATGTGGTGATCTTGTCGCAGACCTTGCAGGCGGTGCTGAATACCGAAGGCATCGTGCAGGAAATGCTGCGCGTAGGCCATGAGGCCATCGTCACTTTCCCCAATTTTGGTTACTGGCGCCACCGCTTTCAGCTGATTGCCGGGCAGATGCCGGTTTCCAAGAATCTGCCCTACCAGTGGTATGACACACCTAACGTACACCTGTGCACCATCAAGGATTTTGACGAGTTCTGCATCAACCACCATATTGAAGTGATGGAGCGGCTGGTGCTGACAGAGCAGGAGCCCATCAACATGATGCCCAATCTGCGTGGCAGCCTGGCCATGTACCACCTCAAGCCCGCAGAGTAAGCATCGCCTTTGATGCTTGCCCTGCGCGCGCTCACAGCAGCACGCGGTAAAGCCCGAACAAGCCAAACAGTATTACCGCCAACCCGCTCAGCTTTCTGAGCCAGCCCTGCTGCAACACTTTTTTCAGCTTAACCGCCGCCATACCCATCGCCAGCAAGGTAGGCAAGGTGCCCAGACCAAACGCCAGCATCAGCAACCCCCCTTGCACGGCATTGCCAGCCGCCAACGCAGCCACCAGCACGCTATAAACCAAACCACAGGGCAACCAGCCCCACACTGCCCCCAGCAATATGGCCTGCCAGGGCGATTGCACCGGCAACAAGCGTCTGGACAAAGGCTGCAATTGCCGCCAAAGCACGCTGCCCAGCCGCTCAACATAGGTCACGCCATGCCATACACCTGCCAGGTACAAGCCCAGCAACACCAGCATCACGCTGCTGAGTCCGTAGAGTATTTTCTGAATGGGAAGAATATGCCCCAGAAAAAAGCTGCTGGCGCCAAGCGCCCCCGCCAAGACCCCGGCCAGGGTGTAACTCAAAATACGCCCGCCATTGTAGGCAAGCAGAAACGGCAGGCGTGGTCGCGCGCCCGGCAAGCTCATGCTGACCGCGCCGACAATGCCACCGCACATCCCGGCGCAGTGGCCGCCACCGAGCAAGCCCACCATGAACACGCCAAATAAAGTGAATTCCAACATCCTGATATTGTGGCATGCGGCACCCGATTTCGGGTAATGTGTCGCCCATGAACGCACAACCCACCTGGCTTAAGGCGCTGCTCAATCGGCGCATGCTGATTTGCATTTTCACCGGCTTCAGCTCCGGACTCCCCTTATTCATACTGATCAGCCTGCTACCGGCATGGCTGCGTTCTGAAGGGGTCGACCTCAAGGCCATCGGCCTGTTTGCCCTGATCCAGCTGCCCTTCACCTGGAAGTTCATCTGGGCTCCGCTGTTTGATCGCTATATTCCGCCCATGGGCAGGCGGCGCGGCTGGCTACTGGTGACGCAAGTTGCTCTGCTGGTCAGCATTCCCCTGTTCGGCAAGCTGCATCCCGTGCTGGATATCTGGACCATCGCTTACCTGGCGGCCGTGGTGGCTTTTTTCAGCGCCAGCCAGGATGTGGTGATTGATGCCTATCGCCGTGAAATCCTGCCTGATGCCGAGCTGGGCCTGGGCAATGTGATTCACGTAAATGCCTACAAGATTGCCGGCCTGATCCCCGGCTCGCTGTCGCTGATTCTCGCCGACCATATGGCGTGGGATAGCGTATTTCTGATTACCGCGCTTTTCATGCTGCCCGGCATGGTGATGACGCTGCTGGTCAAAGAGCCCGAGCTCAAGCCCGGACGGCCAAGAACGCTCGCCGCTGCCGTCGTCGAGCCTTTCAATGAATTCATCCACCGCAATGGCTGGCGCTCCGCCCTGCTGATTCTGGCGTTTATCTTTTTGTACAAGCTGGGCGACAGCATGGCGGTGGCGCTCGCTACGCCGTTTTATCTGGACATGGGATTCAGCAAAACGGAAATCGGCCTCATCGCTAAAAATGCCGGGCTGTGGCCGAGCGTGATAGGCGGCCTGCTGGGCGGCATCTGGATGGTCAAGCTCGGCATACACCGCTCGCTGTGGCTGTTTGGCGCAGTACAAATGCTGGCGATTCTGGGCTTTGCCTGGCTGGCCGTCGTGGGGCACGACCTGCTGTGGCTGGGGGTTGTGATTGGCGTGGAAGCCTTTGGCGTAGGCCTGGGCACCGCCGCCTTTGTCGCCTATATCGCCCAGACCACCCACCCGCTCTACACCGCCACCCAGTTTGCGCTGTTCACCAGTCTGGCGGCCGTGCCGCGCACCTTTGCCAACGCCACTACCGGTTATCTGGTGGATATACTGGGCTGGGTGAATTTCTTCCTGCTGTGTTTTGTGGCGGCAATCCCCGGCATGCTGTTGCTGCTGAAGATCGCGCCCTGGCATGGCAAGCCGCTTGCCACGCCCACCATCAGCGACCCCAAGTAACGCATACCCAAGGCAGCTTAGCGCTGGTAATCAATAATCAGCGGCGCGTGATCGCTAAAGCGCTCCAGCTTGTAGATGCTGGCTGCTATCGCCTTGGCAGCGAAATCCGGCGTCGCAATCTGGTAATCAATACGCCAACCCACATTCTTGGCCCAGGCCTGCCCGCGGTTGCTCCACCAGGTATAGCATTCGTCGGTGGTATCGGGATGCAGCACCCGGTAAACATCCACCCAGCCCACGCGATCAAACAGATCGGTCAGCCAGGCGCGTTCCTCTGGCAAGAAACCTGAGTTCTTTTTGTTGCCCTTCCAGTTTTTAAGGTCAGCCTCTTTGTGCGCGATATTCCAGTCACCACAGATCACCACATCGCGACCGTTGGCACGCAAGGTCTCGAGATGCACCAGAAAGCGCGTCATCACACTGAACTTGAAGGCCTGACGCTCTTCGCCACTGGAACCTGAGGGCAGATACAGCGACACCACGCTGAGATTGCCGAACTGCAACTCCAGATAGCGCCCTTCGGCATCAATATCGGCTATCCCCAGGCCCACAATCACGGCATCCGGCTGCACGCGGGTATAGATGCCGACGCCGCTGTAGCCTTTCTTTTCGGCGTAGTGAAAATAGCCAAAGTACCCTTCGGGGTTCAGCATTTCCGGCGTCATGTCCGCCAGCTGCGCCTTCAGCTCCTGCATGCAGACGATGTCAGCATTCTGCTGTTGCAGCCATGGGTAGAACCCTTTATTGGCCGCGGACCGGATGCCATTCAGATTTGCAGATATAATTCGGTACAAGCTCAACCCCTTTTCCATACTCTCATGTCTGATCAAGCCCTCGATTTTACGCAACAATTCATCGCCTTTGCCATTGATAAGCAAGTATTGCGCTTTGGCGAATTCAAAACCAAGGCCGGCCGCCTCAGTCCCTACTTTTTCAATGCGGGTCTGTTCAACGATGGCGAAAGCCTGATGAAGCTGGGCGAATATTATGCCGCCGCCATTGTGCAGTCCGGCATCCCCTTCGACATGCTGTTTGGCCCCGCCTACAAAGGCATCACCCTCGCCGCCAGCATCTCGATTGCCCTGGCGCGCCGTGGCGTAAATGTGCCCTACGCCTACAACCGCAAGGAAGCCAAAGACCATGGCGAAGGCGGCACCATTGTCGGCGCCCCGCTCAAGGGCCGCGTACTGATTGTGGATGATGTGATCTCGGCTGGCACCTCGGTGCGGGAGTCCGTGGAGATGATACGTGCGGCAGGTGCCACGCCCGCGGCGGTTGCCATTGCCATTGACCGGCAGGAACGGGGCCTGGGCAGTTTGTCGGCTGTGCAGGAAGTTGAGCAGCAATCCGGCATGCCCGTCATCAGCATCGCGAGCTTGAGCAGCCTGATTGATTACCTCAAACATGCGCCGGAACTTGCCACATTCCAGCCCGCGATTGAGGCCTACCGCAACGAATACGGCGTCAGCTGCGCTTAATCTCCGACACGGCGGGCATCCTTGCACCATGGCCAGCATTGAAGGCTTCCCCGCCGTTGCCCAGTCGGATGCCCGCGTCCTGATTCTGGGATCCATGCCTGGCATTGCCTCCCTCACACAACAGCAATATTACGGTCACCCGCACAATCTGTTCTGGCCCATCATGGGCGAGCTGGTCGGGGCCCACCCCCATCTGCCCTATGCCGAGCGCCTGGCCCAGCTATGCCGCCACCACATTGCGCTGTGGGATGTCATGCATCAATGCTTCCGCCCCGGCAGCCTGGATAGCGCGATTGATGAAGGCAGCATTGTCGCCAACGACTTCGCCGGTTTTTTTGCCACACATGCGCAGATCCGCCATGTGTTTTTCAATGGGCAAAAGGCGGCGCAGGCATTTCAGCGCCATGTGATCAAAGCAGAAAAATTAAGCAAGGAAGCACTGACGAGCCTGAGTTTTAGCACCTTGCCATCCACCAGCCCGGCAAATGCCAGCATTCCGCAAACGACAAAACGGCAGCAATGGCAAAGCATCCTGCAGGCACTAGCAGACAGCGCGATGCAAAAATGAAAAAAGCCGGGACATCCCGGCTTTTTTCATGCGCGCAAACTATTGCCAGTTAATCAGGCGCCCAGTTTGCGGCGCAACGCCTCATTTACCTGTGCCGGGTTGGCCTTTCCCTTGGAAGCTTTCATGGCCTGGCCCACCAGCGCGTTGAAGGCTTTTTCCTTGCCAGCGCGGAACTCTTCCACCATGGCAGCGTTGGCAGCCAGCACTTCATCAATGATGGCTTCGATGGCACCACTATCCGTCACCTGCTTCAGGCCTTTTTTCTCGATGATGCTGTCGGCATCGCCTTCGCCAGCCCACATTGCCTCGAATACTTCCTTGGCGATCTTGTTGGAGATGGTGTTGTCGGCAATACGCTTGAGCAAACCAGCCAGTTGCAGCGGGCTCACCGGCGATGCGCTGATATCCTGATCCTGCTCGTTGAGCTTGGCTGCGACACTGCCCATGACCCAGTTGGCGGCCATTTTAGGCTCGGCAGCCTGCGCTACCACGGCCGTAAAGTAATCGGCAATACCACGCGAGGATGTCAGGCCAGATGCGTCATAAGCCGAGAGCGAATACTCACGTTCGAAGCGTGCCTTCATGTCGCCGGGAAGTTCTGGCATCACGGCCTTCACCTTGGCGATATCTTCCACTGTGATCTGCAAAGGCAGCAAATCAGGATCAGGGAAGTAACGATAGTCGTTGGCTTCTTCCTTGCTGCGCATGGCGCGGGTTTCGCCGGTATCCGGGTTGAACAGCACGGTGGCCTGCTGGATGGTGCCGCCGTCTTCCAGGGTCTCGATCTGCCAGCGGGTCTCGTATTCGATTGCCTGCTGCATGAAGCGGAAGGAGTTGAGGTTTTTGATCTCGCGGCGCGTGCCGAGCTTGTCGGAACCCTTGGGGCGTACCGAGACGTTCACGTCACAACGGAAACTGCCTTCCTGCATATTGCCATCGCAAATGCCTATCCACTGCACCAGCTCGTGCAGCTTTTTGGCATAGGCCACGGCTTCAGCGGCTGAGCGCATGTCCGGCTCGGTCACAATTTCCAGCAGCGGCGTACCGGCACGATTAAGGTCTATGCCGGACATGCCAGCCGACGCGCCGTGTACCGACTTGCCTGCATCTTCTTCCAGATGCGCGCGGGTAATGCGGATAGTCTTCTCCTGATCGCCCACTTGCACGGTGAGCGAGCCCTTGCCTACCACCGGCAGCTCGTACTGGCTGATCTGGTAGCCCTTGGGCAAGTCAGGGTAAAAGTAATTCTTGCGGGCGAAGACCGAACGCGGCGCGATCTCGGCATTCACTGCAAGGCCAAACTTGATGGCGCATTGCACGGCTTCCTGGTTCAGCACCGGCAACACGCCAGGCAGGGCGATATCCACCGCGCTGGCCTGCGTGTTGGGCTCAGCACCGAAGGCAATGCTGCTGCCAGAAAAAATCTTGGATTTGGTTTGAAGCTGGGTATGCGTTTCCAGCCCGATAACAACTTCCCACTGCATGATTAAAGCCCCTCCGGCATACGGCTATGCCAATCCGTCACTTGCTGATAGGCGTGGCCTACATTCAGCATGCGCGCCTCGTCAAAATAGTTACCGATCACCTGCAGACCGACTGGCAGTTGCTTGCCATCCACACTGGCGAACCCGGCAGGAATACTCATGCCAGGCAGACCGGCCAGATTGACGGCAATCGTGTATAAGTCTTCGAGGTACATGGCGACAGGATCATTGGCTTTTTCACCGCTGCGGAAGGCAGTACCAGGCGCGGTTGGGCCCATGATCACATCGCACTGGGTGAATGCCTTGGCAAAGTCTTCGGCAATCAGGCGGCGAATCTGCTGCGCCTTGAGGTAATAAGCATCGTAATAACCTGCCGACAGCACATAGGTGCCGATCAGGATGCGGCGCTTGACCTCGGCGCCAAAGCCTTCGGCGCGGCTCTTGCAATACATGTCCAGCAGATCGTCATACTCTGCAGCGCGGTGCCCGTAGCGCACACCATCAAAGCGCGACAGGTTGCTGGAGGCTTCCGCCGGCGCCAGCACGTAGTACACCGGGATGGATAACTGGGTATTGGGCAGGCTGATCTCGACAATCTCGGCACCCAGCTTGCGATATTCGGCAATGGCGGATTCCACCACGGCCGCAACTTCACTGCTGAGGCCGTCGGCAAAAAACTCCTTGGGCAGACCTACGCGCAGGCCTTGCAGCGGCTTGCCCAGCTCACGCTCGTAATCTTCCTTGTCACGTTGCAGGCTGGTGGAGTCACGCTCATCAAAGCCGGTCATGACATTCATCATCAGCGCCATGTCTTCACAGGACTTGGCCATGGGGCCCGCCTGGTCCAGGCTTGAAGCAAAGGCGATCATGCCGTAACGCGACACCAGGCCGTAGGTCGGTTTCAGGCCGGACAAACCGCACAGCGAGGCTGGCTGGCGAATCGAGCCACCAGTATCGGTACCGGTCGCCGCCGCACACAGACGCGCGGCCACGGCAGCCGCACTGCCGCCTGAGCTGCCGCCAGGTACGCGCGTGCGATCCCATGGGTTTTGCACCTTGCCGTAGTAACTGGTTTCGTTGGAAGAACCCATGGCGAACTCATCCATATTGGTCTTGCCCAGGTTCACTGCGCCCGCTTCATCAAACAGCTTGATCACGGTGGCGTCGTAAGGGCCGATAAAGTTGTCCAGCATTTTGGAGCCACAGGTGGTTTTCCAGCCATTGGCAACAAAAATGTCTTTCTGGGCAATGGGAATACCAGTGAGCGGCTGCGCAGTGCCAGCGGCGATGCGGGCATCGGCGGCTTTGGCCTGCGCGAGGCTGCGCTCAGCGTCTATGGTGATATAGGCATTGATCTCGGGGTTATGCTGATCAATGCGCTGCAGGAATGCCTGCGTCAGTTCGGTACTGGATATCTGCTTCGCCTGAAGCATGGCACCCAGCTGTTTGAGGCTGCTGTTTATCATGGAGTTGATTCGCGAACGTTAGGGTTATTCGATGACTTTGGGAACGAGGTACAGCCCGTTTTCAACGGCAGGCGCGATCGCCTGGAAAGCGGCGCGATGATCGGTTTCGGTGACCACATCGGGACGCAAGCGCTGCACCACATCCTGCGAATGCGACATGGGAACGATGCCGGTGGTATCCACCGCCTGCATCTGCTCGATCAGCCCAAGAATGCCGGATAATTTCTGCAAGGTGGCTTCGGCTTCCTGATCGCTCACCTCAATTCGCGCGAGATGCGCGATGCGCTTTACATCTGAACTGCTCAGTGACATGGGTTTATTCCAGAACGCTTGAAAAATTAAACCGCCTTGGCGGCCAGTGTGAACGGGGAGCAACAGTGCCCGCCAGCCCAAATTTAAAACTAGTCTTAAAATTCGCGACTATATCGGGTATTATAACTTGATTTTATGCACATCTTCAGCCGCGACTTGCCTCAGCCAAGTCGCGGCCGTTCGTTCAGGATACAGACAACCATGTTCGGTCTTTTAAATAGTTACTTCTCCAACGATCTTGCGATCGACCTCGGCACCGCCAACACCCTGATTTACGTCCGCGGCCGCGGCATCGTCCTCGACGAACCTTCCGTTGTAGCCATCCGTCAGGAAGGCGGCCCGGCAGGCAAGAAAACCATGCTGGCAGTTGGCCTGGAAGCCAAGCGCATGCTGGGTCGCGCCCCAGCCAACATCACCGCGATCCGCCCGATGAAAGACGGCGTGATTGCCGACTTCACCATTACCGAGCAAATGCTCAAGTATTTCATCCGCAAGATTCACGAATCCCGCCTGTTCAGCCCCAACCCGCGCATCATCATCTGTGTGCCAGTAGGCTCAACCCAGGTAGAGCGCCGCGCGATCCGCGAATCCGCGATTGGCGCTGGTGCCCGTCAGGTTTACCTGATTGAAGAACCGATGGCCGCCGCGATTGGCGCCGACATGCCGGTAGCAGAAGCCACCGGCTCCATGGTGGTCGATATCGGCGGTGGCACTACCGAAGTGGGCGTGATCTCGCTGGGTGGTATTGTTTACGCCAAATCCGAACGGGTAGGCGGTGACAAGTTTGACCAAGCCATCATCGATTACATCCGCCGCAACTACGGCATGCAAATTTCCGAGCCAACGGCCGAACTGATCAAGAAGAAAATCGGTTCCGCCTTCCCTGGCTCCGAAGTGCTGGAAATGGAAGTGACCGGCCGTAATCTGGCAGAAGGCCTGCCACGCAAGTTCACCATTTCCAGCAATGAAATCCTGGAAGCGCTGACCGAGCCATTGAACTCCATCGTGGGTGCAGTGAAATCGGCACTGGAACAAACCCCGCCTGAACTCGGCGCCGACATTGCCGAAAAAGGCATGGTGCTGACCGGCGGTGGCGCCTTGCTGCGCGATCTGGATCGTCTGCTGGTGGAAGAAACCGGCTTGCCCGTGATCGTGGCAGAAGATCCATTGACCTGTGTTGCCCGCGGTAGCGGTCGTGCGCTGGAAGAAATGGACAAGCTCGGCAATGTGTTTGCCAGCGAGTAAGCAGATACACGCATCTGCATAACCGTAACAGGCCGGCAACGGCCTGTTTTAATTGATAAGCGTAGTTTGTTTGGCGCCCAGTCTGATGGGCCCTTCACTACAGGATAGACTCAGGGCTGAACCTATCGATGCCGCGTCCGCTTGAACCTCAACACTCACCGGCCTTCTTTGTCCGCGGCCCCAGTCCGTTTGCCCGCCTCATTTTCTTCGCCGCCGTCTCGCTCACCCTGATGGCGACCGACTCGCGCCTGCATTATCTGGTCGAGGTGCGTCAGGGCTTCAGCGCCTTGATGCATCCTTTGCAAGTACTGGCCAATGCGCCATCCGACCTGATGCACGATGCCAATGAATACCTCACCACGCACAGCAGCCTGCTCAAGCAAAACGGCCGATTGACCGAGCAGGCCCTGCTGCAAAGCGCAGAACTGCAACGCTTCCGCGCGCTGGAGCAGGAAAACGAGCACCTGCGCAACCTGCTGGGCGCCGCCCGCAATTCACCCCAAAATGCGCGCCTGGGCGAGATTTTGCATATCGGGCGCGACCCCTTCACCCACCGGGTGGTCATCAACCTCGGCAGTCGCCATGAGGTGGTGGCAGGACAAGCCGTGATTGATGGGGATGGTGTGATCGGACAGGTCACACGCGTCTACCCGTTTACCAGCGAAGTCACGCTGATTACCGACCGCGAACTTTCGGTACCGATTCAAGTGGAGCGCAACAGCCTGCGCGCCATTGCCTTTGGTCATGGCCGCGACACCATGCTCGACCTGCCCTATCTGCCCGCCAACGTCGATATCCGCCGGGGCGACAGACTGGTCACTTCCGGAATTGATGGCGTTTATCCCATGGGACTGGCGGTCGCTGAGGTAGTCACGGTCGAGCGCAATCCCAACTCACCTTTTGCCCATATCGTATGCAAGCCGCTGGCCGGCATCGAAAATCACAAACAGGTGCTGTTGCTGGATATGCCCAAACCCGAGCCCGTGGTCGTGCAGAAGAAAAATACAGCGCCTGCCGCAACCCTGCCCGCAAAAAAAGCGCCTGCCGTCAAAAATCCTACAGTACCCGAATAATCTGACATGCGCCCCAATCTCAGCACCATCTACCTGACTCTGCTCGCGGCCCTGCTCTGCCAGCTTCTGCCCTGGTCGGGCGTGGCATTGACCATACGCCCTGACTTTGTGTTGCTGGTCCTACTGTACTGGCTGTTGCGGGCGCCTCATCTATGCAACATTGGCACGGCCTGGTTCGCCGGACTGGTGATTGATCTGGCGACGGGTGGCCTGTTTGGTCAGGCCGCGCTGGCCTATGCCTTAACTGCGTTCTTTGCCTTGAGTTATCAGCGCCGCCTTACCCTGTTCAATATCTGGCAACAGGCTGCTTATGTATTTGCCCTGCTGGTGTTCAATCAGCTGACATTACTCATCCTCAAGATGTTTGCCGGTGGCGAGAGCCCGGGCTGGGGCTATTTTTACCCTTGTATCAGCGGCATCATGCTATGGCTCGCGGTGATCTTGACCCGCCTTGGCATTCAAGGCCACACGGACCAGGACTAAGCCCGATTGAACTACCGCTCCGAGCTCCGCAACTACCAGCTGGAACAGCATAATTTCCGCCTGCGCCTGGCGTTTATGGCCGTGCTGGTGCTGGTCTGCTTTAGCATTCTGGGTAGCCGCTTTTTCTTCCTGCAGATGATGAAGTACGACTACTTCCAGACGCTGGCAGAAAACAACCGCATCTCGCTAGTGCCTATCGTGCCTAATCGCGGGCTGATCCTGGATCGCAATGGCGTGATACTGGCGCATAACTTCTTTGCGTACACGCTGGAAATCACGCCATCCAAGGTCAAGAATGTTGAAGACACTATCAATGAAATCAGCGAATTCATTGAAGTCAGCGCGGCGGATCGCAAGCGCTTCAAGAAGCTGCGTACGCAGAGCCACAGTTTTGAAAGCGTGCCGATACGCACGCACCTGAACGAAGTTGAAGCGGCGCGCTTTGCCGTCAACCGTTACCGTTTCCCCGGGGTGGAGATACGCTCGCGCCTGTTCCGTCACTATCCGGAAAACAATCTGGGTGCCCATATGCTGGGCTACATTGGCCGCATTAATGATCGCGACCTCGCCTCCCTGTCCGAGTCCAACGAGCTATCCAATTACAAAGGCTCGGATCACATCGGCAAAAGTGGCCTGGAGCAATATTACGAACGCCAGTTGCACGGCACGACGGGCTTCCAGCAAGTGGAAATTGATGCGGATGGCCACGCTGTGCGCGTATTGTCGAGCACGCCACCGGTACCCGGCGACAACCTGATCCTGAGCATAGACAGCAAGCTGCAACGCATAGGCGAAGAAGCGTTTGGCGATCACCGCGGCGCCCTGGTCGCCATCAATCCCAAGAATGGCGAAGTGCTGGCGTATGTCAGCCAACCCACCTTTGACCCCAATCTTTTTGTAGACGGCATCGACAGCGAAAGCTGGAAAGCGCTGAACGAGTCCATCGACAAGCCATTGATCAATCGCCCCATGCGCGGCATTTATCCCCCCGGCTCCACATTCAAACCCTTTGTTGCCCTGGCCGGATTGGAAGCGGGCAAACGCGAGCCCCCTTTCACCATCAGCGATCCTGGCTATTTCATGCTCCCCGGCAGCTCACATCGGTACCGCGACTGGAAACCCGGTGGCCATGGCCTGGTGGATGTGCAACGCGCGATTACCGTCTCCTGCGATACGTTTTTTTACGGCTTGGCGCTGGATATGGGCATAGACCGCCTGACCTCCTTTGTCAGCCACTTCGGCTTTGGCCGCAAGACTGACATTGATATGAAGGGCGAAATGAGCGGTCTCTTGCCTACGCCAGAATGGAAATGGAAGCGCTGGAAGCAACGCTGGTTCCCCGGCGAAACCGTGATCACCGGCATTGGGCAAGGCTACACGCTGGTCACGCCATTGCAGCTGGCCCAAGCCACTGCCATTCTGGCGAATAAAGGCGTCGCCATGCGACCCCGTCTGGTGAGCAGCATTCAGGAGGCGCGCAACGGCGTCATCACGCCCAACCCGGCGGTGGTGGTGGATCGCGTTGCGCTGGATCCGCACCATGTGGAAATCGTGACTCAGGGCATGGTCAATGTGACCTTGCCTGGTGGTACAGCCGCGAGCGTGGGCGCAGGCAGCCCGTATGCCATTGCAGCCAAAACCGGCACAGCCCAGGTGATCGGCATCAAGCAGAATGAAAAATACAACGAGAGCAAAATCAACGAACGGCATCTGGACCATGCCTTGTTCATAGCCTATGCTCCCGCCGATGACCCGACGATTGCGGTAGCGGTGATCGTGGAAAATGGTCGCCACGGCGGCTCGACGGCCGGCCCGATAGCCCGCAAGATCATGGACTACTACCTGCTGGGCAAAGAACCGCCACCGCCGGTTCCCGCAGTTGATGCCGCGGCGGTCAATGCACCGGAACCCGCACACGAGGAAGAATTGCATGATTAATCGCTTCGGTTCCTACATCGTCAGGCATATCGACTCCTTCCTCATGGGCAGCCTGCTGTTCACCATGCTGGTAGGCCTGTTTGTGCTCTATAGTGCCTCCGGGCAGAATGTGGATCGCGTGCTGTCGCAAGCGGCCAACATGGGGGCAGCGCTGGCCATTATGTGGATCGCAGCCAATATTGCACCCCAGCATCTGGAACGGCTGGCCTTGCCGCTTTACATCCTGGGCATGGTATTGCTGGTCGGGGTGTTCTTTTTCGGCGAGATCAGCCACGGTGCAAGACGCTGGCTGCATATCGGAGTCGCACGCATTCAGCCATCCGAGCTGATGAAAATCGCGGTGCCCATGCTGCTGGCCTGGTATTTTTCCAGACGCGACAACACCCTGCGTCTCAGCAACCATGCCATTGGTGCGTTGCTGCTGGCAATTCCAGTCGCGTTCATCATGAAGCAGCCGGACCTTGGCACCTCGCTGCTGATTGCCTCTTCCGGCTTTTATGTCTTGTTTCTGGCGGGTTTGAGCTGGCGCCTGCTGGTTGGCCTGGCCGTGTTTGCCGGTGTCATGGCGCCCATCTTCTGGACCATGCTGCATGACTATCAACGCAAGCGTATTGAAATCCTGTTTGACCCGTATCAGGATCCATTGGGCGCGGGCTACCACACCATACAGGCGACTATTGCGCTGGGCTCGGGCGGCATGGCGGGCAAGGGCTGGTTGCATGGCACGCAGTCGCAGCTGGATTTTCTGCCGGAACGCACCACCGACTTCATCTTCGCCGTGTTCGGGGAAGAGTTCGGCCTGATGGGCAATCTGCTGCTATTGCTGTTGTTCACGCTACTCATTGGCCGTGGCATGGTGATCGCCGCCCAGGCACAAAACATGTTCTGCCGATTGCTGGCAGGCAGTATCACGCTCACCTTTTTTACCTATGTTTTCGTCAATATCGGCATGGTCAGCGGAATTTTACCGGTCGTTGGCGTTCCATTACCTTTGATCAGCTACGGCGGCACCTCGCTGGTGACCCTGTTGCTGGGTTTTGGTATTTTGATGAGCATACACACCCATAAAAAACTGGTGACTTCCTGATGAGACTACCTCGCTATCTGATTGCCCTGGCCATTCCCCTCTGGCTAAGCGCGTGCGGTGGCAGTACCACCGTCAAACCTGACAACACGACTCCGGGAGCCAGCACATCCGGCACCCCCACAACGCCAGCCCCCAAGCGCGGTGGCTACTATCTGGATGATGGCCCGGGGGACAATCCTCCGGCGGATATCGATGCGATCCCTGACGCCGTGCCACGGGCAGAAGCGCTCTTGCCACGCGCCAACCGGCCTTACATCGCGCTCGGCGTGTCGTATAAACCCATGACCGAGTATCAGCCATACAAACAGCGCGGCATTGCTTCCTGGTATGGCCGACGCTATCACGGGCAGAAAACCTCCAGCGGTGAAATCTACGACATGTACGGCATGACGGGCGCGCATACCACCTTGCCGCTGCCCAGCTATGTAAGGGTAACCAATCCCGAGAATGGCCGCTCCGTCATCGTGCGTATCAATGATCGCGGACCGTTCCATAGTGACCGCCTGATTGACCTCTCCTATGCGGCGGCCTACAAGCTGCGTCTGAGCCAGAAAGGCAGCGGCCTGGTGGAAGTTGAAGCCATCGACACGCGTCCCGGCGCAAAACCATTACCCTCCGTCGTAACGCCTGCCCCAGCCACCCCCATGCCGCCACCGAGTGCTCCAGTCAGCGATACGCCATTGCCACAACCGGCCACGGCCAATGCACTGCCACAAGTGGACAATACCGCCAGCATTGCCAGCGGCGATTACGTGCAGGTTGGCGCATTCAAATTACAATCCAATGCCGATGCATTGAGCAACAGAATCAGGGAGCAAGGCTTGGCCGGCAATGTCGCCACCCAGAGCTGGTATAATAATGGCACCTATCGCGTGCTGCTGGGTCCATATAGCAGCCGGGCAGAAGCTGACCGCGCTGCAGCCAACATCAAGCAGACGCTGGGCACGACCGCCATCGTTATCCGCAAGTAATTTTCAAAGTAGGAAGCCATGTCTTATATTTCACGCATTTTCACCCTGGTTGCCACTGTTTGCAGTCTCACTGTGCAGGCCGCCGAGATTCCACCACCGCCTTCACTCGCAGTTAAGTCCTATGTTCTGCGCGACTTCAACAGCCAGTCCACCATCGCCCAGCAAGCCGGCGATGAGCGCGTAGAGCCAGCTTCACTGACCAAGCTGATGACGGCTTATCTCTCCTTCAAGGCCGTGAAAAATGGCCATCTGCAATTGACCCAGACGCTGCCAATCAGCATCAAGGCCTGGAAGGTGGAAGGCTCCAAAATGTTTGTTGAGCCTAATCGCCCAGTCACCGTGGATGAGCTGCTGCATGGCATGATCATTCAGTCTGGCAATGATGCATCCATTGCGCTGGCGGAAGGCATTGCGATCACCGAAGAAGCCTTTGCTGACCTGATGAACAAGGAAGCAGCACGCCTGGGCATGAAAAATACCCATTTCATGAATGCCACGGGCCTGCCTGATCCACAGCACTACACCACGGCGTATGACCTGTCGCTGCTGGCATCGGCGCTGATCCGCGACTTCCCTGAAGATTACAAGCGCCTGTATTCGCAAAAGCAGTACAGCTACAACAACATTACCCAGCCTAACCGCAACCGCCTGTTATGGCTGGACCCCTACGTTGACGGCATGAAAACCGGCCACACCAAGACCGCTGGCTACTGCCTGATCTCATCCGCCAAGCGCGGCGAAACGCGCCTGATTTCCGTTGTGCTGGGCACGCCTTCCGATAGCGCCCGTGCGACTGAAAGCCAGAAACTGCTGAACTATGGCTTCCAGTTCTATGAATCACACCTGGTATACAAGCGCGGCCAGCCAATCAACCAACTCAAGGTCTGGAAAGGCCAGGATAATCTGGTGGCTGCCACTGTCCCCACTGACCTGTCGATCACCCTGCCCAAGGGCGAATATGCCCGTGTCAAAGCCAAGGTGACCAGCCGTCAGCCTTTGATCGCGCCGATCAGCGCCGGGCAGGACGTCGGCACCATTGAGTTTTTCCTGGATGACAAGCTGATCGACAAGCGCACGCTGGTCGCTGCCAAGAACGTAGAAGTTGCCGGCCTGTTTGGTCGTCTGTGGGATACCATCAAACTCTGGTTTGCCTGAGTTCATGTCGCAGATCGTGTACCTGAACGGCGCCTTCATGCCGATAGAAGAAGCCCGCATTCCGGTACTCGATCGCGGCTTCATCTTCGGCGATGGCGTGTATGAACTGATCCCGGTTTACTCGCGCCACCCCTTCCGTTTGCAAGAGCATCTGCGCAGGCTGAGCACCAGCCTCAGCAGTCTGCGCATACCCAATCTGTATGACAGCGCCGCCTGGAGCCGCCATGTGGAAGAGCTGGTCAAGCGCAATGAAGCAGAAGACCAGTCCATCTACATTCAGGTCACGCGCGGGCCTGCACCACGCGACCATGCATTTCCTGCGCATGTGGAGCCTACCGTTTTCATGATGAGCAATCCGTTGATCACGCCGCCTGCGAGTCTGGTGGAAAGCGGCGCCGTTGCCATCAGCAGCCAGGATATCCGCTGGGATCATTGCGACATCAAAGCCATCTCATTGCTGCCCAATGTGTTGCTGCGCCAGATGGCCGTCGACGAAGGTGCGGTGGAAACCATTCTGTTCCGCGATGGCATGCTGACCGAAGGCGCTGCCAGCAATATTTTTGCCGTGGATAAAGGCGTGATACTGGCGCCGCCCAAAGACCAGCACATGCTGCCTGGCATTACCTACGATGTGATTCTGGAACTGGCCGAGAGCGAAGGTATCCCCGTTGATATTGGCTATTTCCCTGAAGCGCGCATCCGTAGCGCCGATGAGCTGTGGATGACCTCTTCGACCAAGGAAATCCTGCCCATTGTGCAGCTGGACAACACCCCCATTGCAAACGGCCTGCCCGGCCCCATATTCAAGCGCATGTATAAAGCGTATCAGCTTTATAAAAACCACATTATGCGTAGCGCGGAGACACCTCATGGCTGATCAAGACACTCTGATTGAATTCCCTTGCGACTTCCCCATCAAGGTCATGGGAGAAACGCATGAGACCTTTTCCGACACCGTGGTGGACGTTATCCGGGTGCATGCGCCTGAATTCGACGCTACACGGGTCGAGATGCGCGCGAGTTCTGGTGGACGCTACATCAGCCTTACCTGCTATGTTTACGTCACCTCCAAACCACAGCTCGACGATATTTATCGCGCATTGACTTCACATCCTAGCGTCAAGGTTGTGCTCTAAGCATGCCCTTGCATATTCGCCGGCTCGGCCTGAGCGGGTATGAAGATACCTGGCATGCGATGCAGGACTTTACCGCCCGCCGCGACGCCGACACGCCCGACGAGTTGTGGCTTACCGAGCATGCGCCGATCTACACGCTGGGACTCAACCGTCGCGATGCGACGCCGCCCCTGCGCAATGACATTCCGCTGCTGCCGGTCGACCGTGGTGGCAAGATCACCTACCACGGCCCCGGGCAAGTGGTGATGTACCTGCTGCTGGACCTTGCGCGGCAAGGCTGGACCATACGCGATGTGGTCAATGCCATGGAACAAAGCATCGTCGACTTGCTGGCACAGCATGGGGTCACCGCCTACGCCCGCGCTGACGCCCCCGGCGTTTACGTAGGCGATGCCAAGATCGCCTCACTGGGCCTGCGCATCAAGCAGCAGCGCTGCTATCACGGCCTGGCATTGAATGTGGACATGGACCTGGCCCCCTTCAGCGCGATAGACCCTTGCGGCTATAAAGGCATGCCCGTTACGCAAACACGTGACCTGGGCCTGCCCCTCACCCCCACGCAGGCTGGCGAGCGCCTGCTGGAATTGCTGGCGGGCAAGCTGGGGTATACTGAAAACGAATTCTTGAGAACCGAAGCCCTATGAGCGATACCCTGGAAATCACCCCGCCCCCCGCCACGCCGCCGCGCAAGGTAGCGGGCGTCAAGGAAACCGGCGCGGCCAAAACAGCGCGTATTCCCATCAAGATTGTGCCGCAACCCGCCATGCGCAAGCCGGAATGGATACGCATGAAAGTGCCGGACAGTGCGCGCTTTCAGGAGATCAAGCAGGTATTGCGCGAGAACAATCTGCACACGGTGTGCGAAGAGGCATCCTGCCCCAATATAGGGGAATGCTTCAGCGGCGGCACTGCCACCTTCATGATTCTGGGCGACATCTGCACGCGCCGCTGCCCGTTCTGCGATGTTGCACACGGCAAGCCACTTGCGCCAGATGTTAACGAACCAGAAAACCTGGGGCGTACTATCGCGCAGATGCGTTTGCGCTATGTCGTCATCACCAGTGTAGACCGCGACGACCTCAAGGATGGCGGCGCGCAGCATTTTGTCGATTGCATAGAAGCGGTACGTCGCTATTCCCCTGCAATCCAGATCGAAATTCTGGTACCGGATTTTCGTGGGCGCCTTGACCGTGCCATGGAGATTCTTACCCAGGCGCCACCGGATGTGATGAATCACAACCTTGAAACCGTGCCACGGCTTTACAAACAGGCACGCCCAGGCTCGGACTATCAGAACTCACTCGACCTGCTCAAAGCCTTCAGCGAACAACATCCCAATGTCCCAACCAAGTCTGGCCTTATGCTGGGCCTGGGGGAAACCGACGAGGAAATCCTCGAAGTTATGCGCGACTTAAGAAAGCATGGCGTAACCATGCTGACACTGGGGCAATACCTGCAACCCAGCCCACACCACCTTCCCGTATTGCGCTTCGTCACCCCTCAACGCTTTGCGCAATTTGAGCAAGAAGCGCTGGCCATGGGCTTTACCCATGCGGCATGCGGCCCCATGGTGCGCTCCTCTTACCACGCAGATCAGCAGGCTCACGCAGCGGGCGTATAACAACAAACATAGGGCTGGTGGAGTTGCAAAACTGCGCCAGCCTGACCGCCCGCATCCACTGCGCTTAACGAGCTCTCGCTTAAGCCAACGCCACACACTAAATATCCCCTGACGCATCACTCGCAAAAAAAAACCGTTGAACCCACCATCGTTAGCAATATTCGCAGCGGGAAATGACTAAAAATTAAATTTTATTAAATAGCTCGCCAGCACATTTTGCTCAAGATTGATGAAGCACGGATTTCCTGAAATATAAACTTCACAAATAACTTCCCCACCATAGTTGAATAGGTATTTTATGCATCAAAATTTGTTCACTAAATTTCAAAAAGATATTGTCAAGATATAGATATATTGAAGAAAGTCATTAAGGAGAATTTCCGTAGAATTATTACCAAAATAATCTACATTATTACTCGACTTAAAATTAACAATGGGAGAAGTCAATGTGCGAAATATTTAATCAGCTTTACACAATAAATCACTCAGTAAAAACAATTAAAGGAGAATAATTCTTGCTTTAACACCAACACTGCCCCAAGGGGATATTACCCTGCAGGGCAGACCCATCTAATGTTCAAGAACTCAAGAATAAAAATCCCTGGGCTACCATGCACCACGATCCTGCACACTTTGATTTGTTATTAACGTCGATTGCAAATTACCTGCTCCCTATTGTCATGTGGGCATTGATGGGGAATAGACGCACCGCAGGCACTCACTGCTGGTGCCTGGGGCAATGGATACTTGCCGGGCTGCTGCTGGCAATAGGGATACACGATACCGCTGGAGGAGTGGAGTCGAGAATCGGGTTTCTTGTGATCAATGTGGCTTTTATTTTTTGCGCCCAGGCACTGCAGATGGAGCTTGGCAAAAAAATGGACATAAAAATTCCCCTGTTTTTTTCCATCGCGGTTTATCCATGCTTCGAATTGACGCGTCAATATGGTGAGGGTGCACTCATTATTGCCTTTATTCAGTTTGTGTACGCAAGCTGGCTTTGCTACCTATCCTTTCTTGCCTTCAGCATTTACAAGCAAAAAAACGTCCAGAGTGCAAAGTGGCTAGCCTATACCTACATCCCGGCCTTGCTGGGCATGTTGCAGCTTTCCAGCCTGGAGGGCCTGCATGCCAATGCGTTTTACACACTTACACATGAGCATATTGTCTTGTGCGGATTGCTGTTATCAGCCGTGATCAGCCAGTTCGTATACCTGGTCATGTTTTTTGAGCTCCACTCGGCCAATGCTGCGACAGCCAAAGCCCTCCCCCATGACCTCTCCACCGGGAACTCCCCGGAAAAAAACATGCTGCTTTCCCAAATTGCGCGCTCAGACCGGCAAAAGATCCTGTCCGAGCTAACACCTTACCTCGCCCATGAAATCAGCCAGCCAGTGTCCACCATCCTGCTCGAAGCCCAGCTGACAGAACGCCTGCTGCTTCAATCAACCCATCCAGACCCGGATATTGTCTCTGCCGCCAAACGCATCACCCTCTCGGCGCAAGTTGCATCGCGCATCCTCAGCAATATCCGTTCATTTATCAAACCAACGGCTACCACGCCCACCCAGGTGGATTTAGTGGAACTGATCGCGTCTGCTTATGAGCTGATCTCCGCCTATGCAAAGAAGTCGGATGTGGATTTCCTGTTCAGCATCTCGCCCAAGCGCATCATGGTATTGGGCGATTCCGTCCCCCTTACCCAGGTGTTGATCAATCTTTACCGCAATAGTATTGATGCCTGCAAAACCTCTAGCACAAGGTTGGTGTATGTGAGCGCGGGGATAGAGGATCAACAACCATGCATAGAAATACGAGATACCGGGCCGGGCTTTTCAGACCCAAGCGCGGCGGGGACGGCGTATCTCACCACCAAGGAAAATGGATTAGGCCTGGGGCTGGCTATTTCCAAATCCATCATCCTGGAGCACGGCGGTGACATTCAATTTACGAACAATGAGGAAGGAGGAGCAAAAGTCACCATACGATTCAATAAGCAGATTAGCGTATAGCAATACATCCATTTTTAAGAATAATTAAACGGGAAAGTATGTATCAATATGGAATCTATTAACACTAATAGCAAAAATGTCATCATCATTGATGACGATCCAGCATTTAACACATCCATCTCGCGCTTTCTCACACTCACGGGATACAACTGTCACGTGTTTGATTCTGCCATCGGGGTAATCAATTTCATTAAACAAAGAGAAGAGCTTTTCACTTCTCCTTCTTGCATCATTTGCGACAACCAGATGAGCGGAATGACGGGGCTAGAACTGCAGGACGCGCTGCACGACACCAACATTCATCTCCCTTTGATTTTAATCAGCGGTGCCAGCGATGTGCACGAAGTGGCCAGCGGATTTCGAAAAGGAGCGATTGACTTCCTGATTAAACCGCTGGATGCAAAAAAACTGGAAGAGGCCTTGCCTGGAATTTTTCCAGAAATCCTTGGTAGGCTTACAGTTTTCACTTTAATTTCTCCCAAAGTGGTTAAAGATGAGTTCGGCTACTGAAGAGATGCCAGAACGGATTACACGAACAATTGCCATCGCTTGAATGCCCTTCCAAGCATCACTTTGCAGTGGACTTCACCGCCGCCAATGCCGGAGTCTTGGCAGAAAATGCCTCGACCTTGGCACGTGCGACGACTTCAACCGAAGCGCCAGGTGCCAGGGTGCCAAGGTCCCAGCGGACGTGACGGTATTCGTTATAGGGGACCAATTTGGTGGTCCCATCAGATTGTTTTTTTGCCAGGGGCTCGCGGCTGTATGTTGCGTCTTCTGCAGCCACGACTGCATTGCGTGATGGTTTTGCGCTGCTGGCCTGATATTCAAGGCCATCAGGAATGGGGAGATTGGCGATCAAACCTTTAACTGGCTTGTCTGTGACGTTCTTGTAAGTAACGCGGTACTCAATAACGTCATTGGGTTTTACAGAGGAGGCCTCGATGCGCTTCTCGATGCCTTTTTCATCCTTGATGACTTTGTTCTGGATGAGATTAACGGTCACGGCTTGTTGAGATGCGGTAGCAGCTGAGACTGGCGCCTCAGCGAATGACACCTGTACTGCCAACATGCATAGAACTGCTACTAATAATCTGGATTTCATATGAACACTCCGGAGGGATTTATTTACGATGCGGAGTATTCCCAGATACAAAAACAGGATAAATAGCCCCAAGGGGCAATGTGGCGGATGGAAATTTAAGAAAAATGGGCTTGGCAGAGGGGGTGATACACCGTGATTACTCGCTTACTTTCCGCATCCGAAAACACGGCTGAGTGCTCACTGTTCGAGCATTTTTAGACTGTCACAATTCTGAAACCCAACTTTACTCATCGGGTTGATCAGTTAGTTAAAATCTCTCAAAAATGAAATGAGAATAAACTTACAACATGATGATTTTAATTAATTTAATTAGATTCAATGCACAAATGGCATTCATCAGAAAACGCAGGAAGAAGAAAAGCTGAAAATGAGGCGAAGGAATAAAAAATGGCTTTTTTTGCCAGTGAAAAAATTGACGGCGACTGTATGTATATTTTTTTGCTGAGGAGCGTTTTTTCAGCCGTAAGGAAGTGGCTGTTTTCAGCCATCTTTCAGGAGGGGTAGTTTCTTGTTTTTTAGTGACCTAAATCACTCACCAAAGGGAACCAGAATTTGTTTGATTTTCTGGATAAGTTCTTTCATTTGAAAATCATCCAGATGTGAATATCCAAGCAGCAAACCTGGCACTCTGCCGCTATCACCGGCATAGTGGATATGCTGGATCAGCTGAATGCCCGCTTGCTCGGCTTTATCAATCAACTCCTGAACCGGGACAGGTGTTTTCAGGGTCAGCCAGAAAAACAGGCCGGCCTCTGGCATATGAAACGACACCAGATCATCCAGCTGCTCTGCCAGCAAATTTGCCGTATTGAGTCGGCGAAGGTTGTAGATGCGCGAGGCACGACGCGCAGTACGATGAAACTCCCCGGTCTGGATAAGCTCGGTGATTGCGGATTGACTGACGGGATCATCCACTTGGCCCATCAACTGACGTTGGCGCGCACATTTATCAATAAACTGGGGAGTATTGGCAATATAGCCGACTTGCCTGTCTGCAGGCAGGATGCTGGGCAATGCGCCTATGTAGATGATGCGCTTGCGCATATTGCCCGTCGCCACTGGCGCCATGGCGGGTCGATTGAAATAGAGTTGCTGGGAGTAATCCGCCGCGAGGATGTGAAAATTGAGTTCCTCAGCCAATCTGAGTAGGCGCTTGCGTCGCGAAACCGGCAGAGAGACTGTGGTGGGGTACTGCACCTGATGCGTCACGAAAATGGCCTTGACCGGATGGTGTCGGCACAGCATTTCGACATCGTCATCCCTTACACCGGCGCCATCCATATCGGCGAACAGAATACGCGCACCCAATGACTCGAAGACACTGAGTGCCTCGGATGGGCACCATCGCTCAAAAATGACGTAATCACCTGGCGAGATAAGTGCGCGCGCACTGATATAGATGCTCTGTTGCAAACCGCGTGTCAGGCAAAGATGCTCAATGCCAACATTGAATCCACATTCCTCATGCAACAGGGAGGCGACAGCCTCCCGGAAGATGGGCTGCCCTTTGTAATCGGGTGTATCCATCGTGGCAGTGCGCGCGACTTTTGCCATGGCCCGTTTGGAGGCCCGGATATATTTGTCATAGGGAATTACGCGTTTGTCTGGCAAGCCCTCACTCAACAGCAGCATGTACTTTTGCGTTGGTAAGGTGGTCATGGCCTGGCCATGGGATGAAAACGCCAGATCTTGCTCAGGCACTTCCAGCAGCTGGGTTTTGGCAGGGTATGGAAGCGCCTCGGAAACAAAGGTGCCGCGGCGATGCTGGGTGGTGAGCCAGCCTTGTGCAATCAGTTCATCGTAAGAAAGCACAATGGTTTTGCGATTGACGTTCAGCATGGCAGCCAGCTCGCGACTACCGGGCATGACCGTTCGGGGCGGCAAGCGGCCCTGGCGGATTTTTTCGATGATCTGCTCAGCAATCTGCAGATACAGCGCGGTACCTGGCTCAAAGGGCCTGAAGTCTATATTCAGGTTCCAGGTGCGCCGCATTTCCGGGGCAACGGATGGCATCATGCGGGGCATGCCTTTTGCACCTTGAGGTGATCAGGAATGATCAGATTTACAACATCCAGCATGGAACATTTCATTGTGAAGTCAGCTTATGAATTGTCGCTCATTGGCCGCTGTTTTAAATGTAGCAATTTGTATATCAAATGTTACAATTTGTACTTGTTGTGACTGCCGTTTTTGCATGTAGTTCGGCATGTCAACCGCGCTCAAGCCCGCCTGATCGCCCTGCCAAGGCAATCACTCTTCGTGAGATGCAGCATGCTGCCACCTATTCACTGCACCTGGCCCATGTGATTAATATCACACTGGACCATGTGGACCCCAAAAGTTATTTCATCTGGCTCACGCCATCCAATTTACGTTTCGTTACAGTCCTTCGCTTCAAACCTTAATTCTCGTTACATATTAAGGTTTGGTCAGAAAAAGGGGCTCAACCCCGTTACCCCAGCTATGGTGGCGCAAGACTTAAACAATGGAGATTTTAAAGATGAGCAAGATGAAATTGGCACTGGGCGCCGTGGTCGGTATGACCGTTGCCCTGCCCATGATGGCATTTGCTGCAGCCGACCAGGAAGCCGCAATGGCTAACCCTGCCAACTGGGCTGGCCCACGTGGTCAGTACAATGGCCAAGGCTACAGCACGCTGAACCAGATCAACAAATCCAACATTAAGAGCCTGAAATCCGCATGGACTTTCTCCACCGGTGTTAACCGTGGTCACGAAGGTTCCCCACTGGTGATCAATGGTGTGATGTATGTGCACACTGCGTTCCCGAACAACGTTTACGCGCTGGACCTGAACGACAACCAGAAGATTCTCTGGACTTACTTCCCCAAGCAAGACCCATCCGTACAAGCTGTTCTGTGCTGCGATAACGTCAGCCGCGGCCTGGGATTTGGCGATGGCAAGATTTTCCTGCAACAGAATGACGGCATGCTGGTTGCCCTGGATGCCAAGACCGGCGCCAAGATCTGGGACGTAAAGAACACAGACCCCAAGCTGGGCGCCAGCAACACCAACGCACCTCACGTCTTCAAGGATAAAGTGCTGACCGGTTGCTCTGGTGGCGAATTCGGCGTGCGCTGCTTCCTGGCCGCTTACAACCTGAAAGATGGTTCGCTAGCCTGGAAAGCTTACTCCACAGGTCCTGACAGCGAAGTGCTGATCGGCGAAGACTTCAACAAGGCTAACCCGCACTACAACGCGCTGTCTGTTTACCAGGACGTGAATGGTGGTAACAAGGAAGGTGGCTCGTTCAAGGCACTGACCAAGGACCAGCTGAAGTACCCTGAAAAAGAACTGGGCACCCGCACCTGGCTGAAGCCACAAGCCACCAAGAATGGCTGGGAACACGGCGGCGGTTCCGTATGGGGCTGGTTCTCCTATGATCCAAAACTGAATTACGTGTACTACGGTACTGGTAACCCATCCGTCTGGAACCCTGACGTACGTCCTGGTGACAACAAGTGGTCCATGACGCTGTTCGCACGTGACTTGAATACCGGCATCGCCAAGTGGGGCTATCAGATGACCCCTCACGACGAGTGGGACTATGACGGCATCAACGAAATCGTGCTGTTCGACAAGGGCGACAAGAAGTACGCTTTCCACACTGACCGTAACGGCTTCAACTACACCCTGGACCGCACCAACGGCACCCTGCTGGTGGCTGAGAAGGCTCACCCCTTCATCAACTGGGCAACCAAGGTTGACCTGAAGTCTGGCGTGCCACAAAAGGATGCGCGCTACTCCACACACGAAGACTACAACGCCAAGGGTATCTGCCCAGCCGCGCTGGGTGTCAAGGACCAACAGCCTATGGCTTACTCGCCACGGACTGGTCTGATGTACATCCCACTGAACCACGTTTGCATGACTTACGAGCCAGTGGAATCCAAGTATGTGGCTGGTCAGCCATGGGTGGGTGCAAGCCTGACCATGTTTGCTGGTCCTGATGGCGTAATGGGCGGTTTCGAAGCCTGGGATCCATTGAAGGGCAAGGCCGTCTGGTACAACAAGGAGAAGTTCTCCTCATGGGGCGGCGTACTGGCAACAGCTTCTGACCTCGTGTTCTACGGCACTCTGGAACGTGACTTCAAGGCAGTGGATGCACAAACCGGCAAGCTGTTGTGGAAGTTCCAAGTTGGTTCTGGCGTGATCGGCAATGCCTTCACCTACAGCAACAAGGGCAAGCAATACGTTGGCGTACTGTCCGGTATCGGCGGTTGGGCTGGTGTTGCGATGAACCTGGGCCTGGATAACGACTCCGACGCACTGGGTGCAGCGGGTGGTTACAAGGAACTGACCAAGTACAACGCTGCTCCTGGCGGCGGTGCACTGAACGTGTTCAGTCTGTAATCAAGCGGCTGTTTCAATCGCCTGGCAACAGGCATTGATAAATAAAAACCCGCCTCACATTGAGGCGGGTTTTTTTATGGCGTGAAACTATACAGCCACGAGCCGTGGCTTCAGTTGGGCTGTGTCAGCCATTCCGACACTGCGCGCTTTTCGTCGCACGAAAGTTTCACTTCAGCATTATCGGTAGAAGCCACCCAGTCCTTGGGGATGTAATGATGCTGGCCCTGCTCATCCTTGGTGAGTTTGATGAGATTGGTACCCTCGAGACCATCGACGGTACCCACTTTGGTGTTCTGGGCGGAAAGCACCGGCATGCCGGGCAAAATAGCATGAGAAACTGACATATCAAAACCTCCATATCGTCTAAAAATCATCTGGTAAACAGTGCTGTTGCATGCGGACATGCAAACCATGCATTCACAATGACAGATCAGACGCATGCTCAGCGAGAGAGTCAGCTCCTATAGTGCTGTAGGACTTTGTTAGCCCGTTTCGCCCGATTTAGATTTTCCTACAGCACAATAAGAAATACCTTGATGTTGCCCGTCGCGCTTAGCTTTCACGATACATCCTTGCACAGTCAATACATTCCATAACTCAAGACTTCAAGGAGAGCATCATGAAAACCAATATCCATGGAAAACACCTAGTCCTTGGCATCCTGCTCGCATGCCTGCAAACGCCATTGGCCTTTGCCGGAGGCACCAACAGTGGCTCGAATACCAACGCCACCCCGGGCGATAACAGCACCTCCACATCGACCCCGGCCGACGGCAGTGGCAGCCAGCGCAAGGGCACCCACCAGCCAGAAAAAACACAAACCCCAAAGCGTTCGGATGAATTGAATTCAAACCGCGCCGGAACAGGAACAAGCAGCAGTTCTGGCACCGGCAGCAGCTCGTCTGGCAGTTCCAGTGGTTCAGGCAGCAGCTCGGGCTCGCATTAAGCAAGCACTTGCCGCCTGCGGGGTTTCTGGCAGGCGGCAGTCAACAATTCAGCCAATCTCATTTCAGGAGAATACGTATGGGTTTGTTCTACATAAGCGCGTGGGATAAATCCGCCCATCGTGATACCCCCATCTGGGAGCATTCGCTGTCTGCCAAGGATATTGATGAAGCATATCGCGTAGGCAAAGCGCAATTTCAAACCGAACGGCCAGAGCTGGACCTGCGTCAGTTCCGATTTGAGGCCACCTGGGGTTCTGTTGAAAAGTAACAGCGCAAAGGGGGTATATAGAACGCATGATCAGGCGTCGATATATCCCCATTTGCGCAACAGCTCCAGCTCGCCATTCGCCAGGCGCCGACCTATATCGTTGCGGTAACGCACATTCGGCACAATCACCTTGCCCGCCAGCGCATAAGCACTGGCGTTGGCTTGTTGCACCGTCAAACCGGTGCCGGTCGCCACGCAGATGTAGCCGCTCACGCCACTGGTCACCAGATAGTCCCCCACCTTCTCCACTTCCGCCAGAAACACGCGCTGGCGCTCTGCATCGCTGATGTCTGGATGAAAAAGCACAGGCATGCCCTTGGCCAGCTGCTCGTAACCATAGGCATAGGGGAAAGGCGGCACGGTCAGCACCACGCCAGTCGCAAAGCCCGGTGCAGTCTCCAGGGTGGTGGAATCAATATCCAGCATGGTTTTGAATATGGTGGCCCAGGACTGGCGATGCAAAGCACTGCAGATGGCAAATCCGGGGTAACCAAAGCGGCTGGTGAATTCCAGCGGCCAGATATGCGATTCATTCACGATCATGTTCAGATTGATATAGCCACAATAGCCGCTCTCGGCGAGTGCCTCTTCCAGATGCGCCAGGGTGCGCTTGAACAGCGACTGTCCACCCGTGTAAGTCACCACTGTGCCCATCTCGCCGGTCAATTCGCCGAGGTCACCCGGGAAGAAATGCTTGTGCTCCCAATCAAGACAGACCGGTGACAAAAAGCGGGTACCATTGAAATACGCGCCTATGCCCATCTCTATGCCCTGCACATGCTCCATCAGCATGAAATCCACCGGCGAAGTCTCGGTAGCAGGTGAGTGCTGACGATAAAACTCCAGCAGGGCGATGACATCACTGCCATCATCCAGCGTTCCGACAAAATTGCGTGTGCGCTCGCTATCCGCACCATTGCTTTTGTATACATAGCGGGCGGGGTGGGTTTCGATAAACCGTATCGCCGCCTCCATATCGTAAAAGCGCTCGCAACGCGCTATCTCCAACCCCATGTCCTGCATGACCTGCTGCCCAAACAGCCTATCCCCTTCCAGGCGATCGCCGTATGCGCTGCCGCCAATCACATTAAATCCATCGCGCCGCAATGCATCCTGCCACTCGCCTTTGGTCGCAGACTCAAACACGATGCAGCCCTCCTGGCCTGCTTCGCGCACCCAGTCCAACTCATCGTGCCAGTCATCGGTAAACGGCAGGAGGCCGCGATGTATGCCGCGATAGGCTTCATCTTCCACCCATACCCGTACCTCGTGCCCTTCCTGCACCAAACGGCTGTACATGCCAGCAAGGTCACAATATTCGCCTATCCCCAATATGCGCATGGCGGCTATGCCTCGCGCTTCAGCGTAAGCACCACGGCCGCGATACGGTCCGCGATGTCATAGGGTGGCAGGTCCAGCTCCTCGCCAAAAATATCGGGGTCAATTTCCTCGTAATGCCAGGAAAATCCAGACCGGTTTTGCAGACGCGCCTGCACGTCAGCAAGGAAAGGATCAGCCCCATCCAACATGGCTACTCCGGTATACAGCACTAGCGCACCACCCGGCGCCAGGCGCGTCAGGGCGGCATCGACCATGCTTAGCGAAAGCTCGGCCCCTAGCGCCCCTCCGCCATGGCGGTAACTGCGCTGAGCGGCATCGACCAGATACGGCGGATTGGCAATAATGAGATCAAACTCGCCCGCCACATCCCGCAATAAATCACTGTGCAGCATCTGCACCCGCTCGCAGCCATTGGCTGCAGTATTCACCCGTGCCAGCGCCAGCGCATGCGGATTGATATCCACACCGAACACCTCGGCATCGGGGAACAAACCGGCCAGCGCAATCGCGCCGACGCCGCTCCCTGTCCCGATATCCACTGCTCGCCTGACCGTCGGCTGCCGGGTCTGCGCATACTGCTGCACAGCCCGGACAAAGCGGTAAGTGTCCGGACCAAAAAATACTGACGACGCCTCCAGCGTTGGATAAGCCGAATGCAGGAAGAGCTGGCCGTTCAGGGAAGCCACCCGCACCTTGCTACGCCAGCCCATTTCCACGGGTTGCAACACATCAGCGGCTTCCATCAGGCCAAACAACGGCTCACCAGCAACGTCCGCATGAAAGGGCCGCCCCCAGCCCACGATGTCGCGTACCGTTTTAGCCCAGGCCTGGGCATCTCGCTTGTAAATGCGCGAGTGGCTCAAGGGAGTAATCGCCACATGCTGGTAATTCACGCCTCGTAGATAAACAAGCCAATCCCGCAACGCGGTGGCTTGCGTGGAAGACATGATCTGTTCGGGATTGACGGGCTCTGGCTGGTTCGCGGGTTCATCGGGGTTCAAAGCTGGCCTCTGGTTTCAATGGGGTGATCAAACAGCGTCCTGGCACCCTTCTGGAGCTTGAGGCGCCGACCTATTCATGACTCAGCTTAACAAAAGCCACTGGCACCGTCTGTAAGCCCCGTCTTACAGCAATCTCGGAGCCGGGCGGATAAGCAGATGAGGCGACTCCCCCCATACTTTTCGCATTAAGGAGAAGGAACCAACATGCCCGGAGACCCAAGAATATTTGACGAGGAAGCTGTCACGCCACCTGCGCCTGCCGAGGCTCCCCTCGCCATTAAAACGCTGTATTTTGATTTGCTTAATCCCGACCTGTCGGCAGAGCGCCATGTGGAATCTTCACACCAGGCTAATGCCTTTCTGACCCAGCAACTGGCGCACATAGATGCGTCGTCCATGGAGTCAGATCCCGAATTAATCGATGCCCTGCTGGCAGACTCGCCCCATGCCCTGCAGGCGTGGATACAGCGCAATGCACAGGCCACAGGTCGGGAGTATCAGGAATACCTGGAAGGCCGCAAACGCGGCGAGCCCCGTCGCTATTTTTCATGTAAATCGCATGCACTGAATTTTCTGTTGCAGGTGGCCCCCACCAAAATGGTGGACGGTGCCTGGCTTTATGGCCTCACACGGCAGTGGGATGATCCGCGCTACGCCTCCCTCATCAAGACTTATCTGGAAGAGCTGGGCGAAGGACGCAGCGACAAGAACCATGTCGTGCTGTATCAGCAGCTATTGCGCCGTTATGACCTCGATACCGAGTGGCATGCCCTGGATGACAGCCATTTTGTGCAAGGACTCACGCAGCTGGCGCTGGGCCATCATGCAGAAAGCTATCTGCCAGAAGTCATCGGCTTCAACCTGGCCTATGAGCAATTGCCGCTCCATCTTTTGATCACCACGCACGAGCTGGAAGAGCTCAATATCGACCCCTATTACTTCATGCTGCATGTCACGGTGGATAACGCCATGACCGGCCATGCCATGCGCGCCGCCTGGGCGGTATTTGAAGCCTTGCCCAGACGCCAGCAACGCCAGGCACTCATGATGCGCATATTGCGCGGCATGGCGCTTAACTCGGTGGGGCTGGCAACGCCTGCGCTGATCCAGCAGTTTGATGCCGAAACCGAGATCACTGCCGTGTTTCGCAAAAAAGCCTCGGTGGGGAAATTCATGCATGCAAGTCAGTGCAAACTCGGCGCTTACAGCATCAATGAATGGCTATCTGATCCGCAAAAAATCCCTCAGCTGCTGCCTGCGCTGGTGGATGCTGGCTGGATGACGCGACACCAGGACCCTGCGCAATCACGCTTCTGGAAATTGATGGAAGGGGAACATGCCAGCATGTTCGGGGTATTCACTCCCTATGAAAAACAGCTGATGTATGACTGGATGGCCGGCGAGGTGCTGGAGACGCTGCCACGCCAGGCCAGACTTGGCGAGCACTGGCGCAAGAGAAGCATGACGGAAAGCAGGCAACGACCGGCGGATACCTCCTATGCCACCTTGCAGTCGCTGATAGAGCCTGCCCTGCTGACCCAACCGAGCCGCCAGATGCACAACATGGCGAAATGGCTGGCTCCGGGGCAGCATCACACCTCTGCCGGTCTCGCCGCTACGAGGCTTTACATGCAGCAAACGGGGCTGAATTAAGCTCCGGAATACAAAGCAAGGCAGCATGCCTTGCTTTTTTTGACGCTGCTCTTCATCGCTTGATGTCATCCACGGAAGCCTATGTGGCGGGAGTAAACCATGCGCTTTACACTGGCACGCATTATTTCATCAGCAAGACAGCCCCGCCTATTCGCACACGATAGATGGATGAGCGTGTGCCTACTGCTATGCGCCCTGCTGAGCGCTACGACTGCGCATGCCCACAGCCGCCTGATCACGGCGCAACCGCGCCACGGCGAAATACTGGCTAATTCTCCTGCCCAGGTTGTTCTGGATTTCAGCGCACCGGTGGAGCCGGCCTTCAGCCGTATTGAGATACTGCAGGGCGACAAATGGTCCATATTGAAAGAGACATCGGTTCAGGGAAAACGCATGCTGGCGGCATTGCCACGCTTGCCCCCCGGCAAGCATCATTTGCGCTGGAGCATCCTGTCCGCCGATGGACATCACCAGACCGGCACCCTGAGCTTTACCATCCGGCCTTGATCCATGGAAGAACTGCTGGCGCATGCACACCTGCTGGATGGAACCCTGGGGCGGGCGCTTGCTTATACCGCAGTAGCAGTAATGATGGGCCTTCGCATCTGGCAACAGCTCGGCGTCACATTGGCAGCGCGCAAGGTCTGGGCAGGCATCGCCTGGGGGCTGGGCGCCATCGGCGCTCTCATGGTGCTGCACGGCATACTGGCTGATCAGGCCGATCCATTTCAAAGCCCTGCCCGCATGGGTAACAGCGTGATTACCTGGCAACAGGCGAGTGACTTGCTGATGCATACCCATATCGGCCAATGGTGGATGGCTTACCTGCTCATTCTTACCCTGGCCTGCCTTCTCCTTTACCACTCCTCAGGACCGCGCGCCTTTTTGATGCTGCTAGCGGGGCTGGTGATCTCACTCGGCGCGACAGCACATGCCGCCGAGCAGGGACTGTGGACTGTACTCTTCTGGGTGGATGTTGCGCATCTGGCGCTAGCGCTAAGCTGGCTGGGAAGCCTGATGGTGCTCGCGGTGAACCGCCTTGGCGGGCAGGCATGGGTGGGCTTGCCTGCATTGCGGGCATACTCCCGGTTTGCCTTGCCTGTTTTCACCGGCATCTTGTTCACCGGCACCTTGCGGCTGGCACTGCAATTTGCCGTGGATAAAGGCCTGGCATGGACGTATCTTGGGGTATTGCTGATCAAGATGTTGGCGCTCACTGGCGTGGTATTGGCCGCTGCCAGGCTACGCGGCATATTGGGGCAACTCGCTCCGGAATATGCGGATTATGACCACTACCTCAGCCATGAGGTGTTTTGCGCTTGCATGCTGTTACTGGCGACCACCATGCTTACGCAGTTGCCGTCATGGTAAGGGAGTCAGGCTCGGCTTCTACCTGACTGGCCCCATGGGCTTTAAGCACGCCCTCGATGATGCGGGCTTCCTGCACGGACAATAAATGCACCAGCATGAGCGCACTATCGCGACGCTGGCTGACGCGCTGCAATTGCGGGCTCACCGTCACCGGTTTCAGCATGCCGTAAAGCGCACCGAGCGCGGCTCCGGCAATCACGCCGATATCCGGTCCCAGCAATTGCACTACGGCCATGCTCCGCGACGTAGCGTAACCCGGCAGCATGACCAGTATCAAGGAGACAGCCGCGGTCAACAGCAGGCCGGCCAATGCGCCACGCCCGGCCCATGAGAACCAGCTATCGCGGGGCTTGCCCGTCTTGCCTCCAAAAAAGCGCGGAGCGGCTTGTGGCGATACCGCCACTTCAATCAGATCGCGCGGAATCCCGCGTTGCAGACAGCCATGCATGGCTTGTTCTATGGCCTGCTCGTTATCAAAGAACCCGGAAACGGCGAGCGAGATCGGGGGTGTTTCGGACGTCTGGATCTGGGCTTTCATCGTAAGCTCCTGTGCAGATGACGCAAATTGGCAAGCTTGCTCATGAACCACCGCTCTTCACTTGAAGCTCCTGCGCGGTCCATGGCGTGGTTCGCTGACTGTTTTCCTGCCGAAGTCGTGCCACCAGATCCGGGGCAACTACAGCGGCTTTGTTACTGCCCAGGCTAGTGCGCACATGGGTGGCAACAGCCGCAATTTCATCGTCGTTGAGCTGGCTTGCCCAGGCTGGCATGACGCCGTTATAGCGCGTGCCTTCGACCTCCACCTCCCCCGTCAGGCCATAGAGCAATATCTTGACCAGCACCTCAGGCTCACCCAGCACATAAGGGGATTCCACCAACGGTGGGAAGGCACCCGGGACGCCTTTGCCATCTGCCTGGTGGCAACTGGCGCAGCGGCTGGTAAAAATGGCAGCCCCTGATACCTGGGGCTTGGCCGCATTGTTCGCCATGGCCGGGCCTCCCACGTGTTGGGGCGGCTGGTAACCCAGGTGGGGCATGGTGCTGAAATCACCATAGTGGCGCCCCAGATAAAAGCTGGCCGCGACGATCGCCACCAGGCAGAAGAGATAAAACAGCTTGGGGCCGGGATCAAATGCTTCATGCGGGTCCGCGGTTTCCCGCATGACTTCCTCATTGACCTCCAGCGTGGAGATTTCACCCTCCGGGGCGGCCTGAGGGATACCCTTGTTCTGCATATCGGGAGTTTCGCTCACGGCTTGCCCTCCTGCGATCCGGATATTGGCAAGGCGTCTTTCTCTGTTTCTGCTTTATCTCCGGCGACCGGCACCGCATAGTCATGCTTGAGCGCGAGCAGATACGCCACCAGCGCATCGGCATCGGGCGTCGTCACGATAACGCCATGTGCAGGGGCATACGCCGGCGGCAGATTAACCACCGTATCACCCGACTCGGCCACCGCCTTGTGCTGAAACAAAAAAGGGAAAGCAGGCATGATGGACCAGCTGACCAGCGCCCGTGGCTGATAAAGATGTGCCAGATGCCACTCTTTGGCAGGCAGGCGACTGCCCACATTGAAGAGGTCTGGCCCGGTGCGCATGGTGCCCAGCAGGTGAGGTTTGTCATGCACATAATCCTCTGGCACCGAGGCACGGTTACCCAGGCCCTTGGCGATATCGGTGGTGATGTTGGGATCACGCACTTGCTGCGAGTGGCAATAAATGCAGCCATTGGCGATATACACTTCGCGCCCGCGTGCTTCCTCCAGGGTATAGGGTTTGAGTTCAGGCGGCGCTTGCAGCTTGCCCAGCATGCTCTGCGGCAGGATCACCAGCACAATGAGGGCAAAGATGACCGTGGCCAGCGCGCCAAGGATAAGGACCGTCAGCCGCGTCATGATGGCTTGCCCTCATGGGCGCCGGTACGATCTTCCACCAGCACCGGGATGATGGCATGAAAAGGAGACGCAGGCCTGGCGCCGGGCTCCGTCTTCATCAATAGCAGCCACATGACATGCATGAAGAACACGATATGCCCCAAGGTAATGATCACGGCGGCAACACTACGGGTCAGCAACCAAGGCTTGGCTGCCTCCACCGATGCCTGGAATGATTGGCTGGCATCCAGCAGGCTCAGGCCTTGCAGCACACCGCCTATGCCCAGCGCCACCACATACAGCACCATGCCCGCCACAATCAGCAGGATGTGTGCGCGTATCAGCGCAGCACTTGGCCATTCACGCTGCAGGATTTTGGGCAGGATGTAATAAATGCCGCCAAACAGTGAAAAGGTGACAAACATGTACAGCCCCAGGTGGGAATGCGCGATGGTCCAGTGCGTGAAGTGGGTTACCCGGTTGATGTTCACCAGCGCCGTCATGATGCCTTGCAACGACACCGCGGTGTAAGCCATGGCAGCGAGCACCAGCAGGGTCAGCGCCGGGGAATAGCGCATGGCACCAAAGCGGCCGACCACGGTCATGTGCTGATTAATACCCACCGCAACGACCGGAATCACCATCAGAATGCTCGCGGTAATGGAAGTGGCGATCATCCACGATGGCATGGGGCCGCCGATAAGATGATGCATGCCATTCAAGGCATAAAATAAAGCCAGCCCCCAGAACCCGATTAGCGACAACCAGTAGGAATACACCGGACGCCCCAGTATCTTGGGCATGAGGTAATAGATCAGCCCCAGGTTGATGGTGGTAAGCCAGAGGCCCAACGCGTTATGCGCATAAAACCAGTTCACCGCGGCTGACTCCACTCCCTGGTATAGCGGAAGGTTGCCTGCGGTAAAGATGATCACAAACCACGGAAACGAGGCCGCCACATACCATACCGATACATACAGATGATGTACCTTGCGGGCGAGCAGGGTTTTCCAGACACTCATGCCCACCAGCAGCGCGCCGGCTACCATCATGGGGTCAGCGCTGTAGCGGTCAAACTCCAGCCACTCCAGGCCATCGCTGGTTCCCAGCAATAGCAGCAGCACGCCCATGAATACCCCCATGTTCCAGATCGCAATGCCTGCCAGTGCCACCCGCTGCCAGTGCAGCCGGGTATGACAAAGACGCGGCATGATCCAGAGTGCCACCGCGAACATCGCATTGCTGGCCCAGCCATACACCATGACATTGAGATGCGCGGGGCGCAGGCGGCCAAACGTCAGGTACGCCTCGGAAACCAGCAGGTCCGGCCAGTCAAACTTGAAGCTGCTGATATCGCCTAGCCAGGTCCCCACCATCAGCCATAACAGGGCAATCACAAAGCCGAACAGCACTGGCGTGCGTGATGACGCATCCCATGCCTGGGTCTGGGCGAGGGTAATGCGGTTGTGGTCATGCTCCTGTACCGTGTCGCGTCGCGCATCTTCATAGATGGGATTGGCTTCAGCGGCAACAGGCTGGCGCGCTGCCTGCCCGGCTTCATTTTTCATAGCCACGGCTCCCAGCGCTGATCCACCTGCAGGGTATCTTTTCCTGCGAGCCGCATGCGCTCCTGCTGTTGCGCAGGTTTTTCCCATGGGCGGTAACTTTGCAGTTCGTTCTCATCAAAAATGCTCAAGGCGGCACGCTCGGTATGATCAAACTGGCCGGTCCTCACTCCCCACACCAGAAAATAAAGCGAAGGAATGCCGGTAATCAGGCTCAATAAAATGAGGGTGGTGGTATCGATATACACATGGGCTCCCAAGGGCAAGGTCGCGTGTGAGGCATACACACATTCCGTATTGTTACCCCAGACAGCAAAGCAGCCCTGTCAGGGAATGCGCCAATGTTTTGTCAGAACTTTTTGTCAGGCGTAAGGGTGAGATCCGCCATGGGTTTTACCTCAAACTATCCTTACATACGTTTCCAATTTTCTCCTACAGCCCTTCCCATCCCCAGCCTTTAGGCTACAAGTGCAAGCCCTGCGGCCCGAGTCAGGCAATGAATACCGCACTTAACTTGAGGTGATGCAACGCTTAAGTTGATGCATTCCACCTGACGCATCCGGCCGAATTACTCCAGCCCCTTCGCATGCAGTGTCCGTCATGTGCCTCTGTCCGCAGAGCCATGGCAGGGGAAAAGGCGGCTTGCGAATGACCCCTCATTTTTTCAACAGGATCTCAGCCTGGGAAAGCATTGAAGATGATGTTACCGGAAGACCTAGATCACACCCCCGACCCCTTGCAACAGAGCAAGGAAGCGGCCGTACTGGAATATCGCTTTGCGATATTGCATCGCTCGCGCATTGCCATTGAAAACGTCACCCCCTGCGTGGATGGCGGGCGATTTGCCGTCAAGCGCCAGCAGCAGGAAGCCGTGGTAGTGAGTGCCGACGTATTCATGGATACCCATGACCTGTTGCGCGTGTGCCTGGCCTGGCATAGCGGAGAGGACGGACGGCCGCACTACATCGCCATGCAGAGTCTGGGAAATGATCGCTGGCAGGCGAGTTTTGTACCGCCAGACATTGGCTGCCACTATTTTTTCATTGAAGCCTGGCACGACGAATTTGGTACCTATGTATCCAATCTGCGCAAAAAAGCGCAAGCACGGCTGCAAGTGGAACTTGAAATTGAAGAAGGCCGCCTGCTCATTGCCAAATACCTCGCCCATTCGAATGGCGGCCCTGCCGATCACCGCAATGCGCTGAACGCCAAGGAGTTTCTTGCGCGGCTGGTGTGCGCCCTGGAATCGCCCGAAATCACTGCTGCTTGCGCCATGCAGGCTGAGTTGCAACAGGTGGATAGCAGCGGGCTCGATCTCTCCAGCTATTCGGGGCGCGATCAGGTCAAGCTCAGCCTGCTGCTGTCCGGCGATGTCGCCCACATGATGGAAACGCTGGACCCCAGAAACTTCATGGCGCGCAGCATCAAATTTCCCCTTATGGTGGAGCGCACTGCCGCCGCCTTTGCCAGCTGGTATGAGATGTTCCCGCGTTCACAAAGCGGGGATACCGAGCGTCATGGCACCCTGCAGGATGTCGTTGCCCGTCTGCCGGCCATCCGCGACATGGGCTTCGATGTGCTGTATTTCCCGCCCATACATCCCATCGGCCTCACCCATCGCAAAGGCCGCAACAATGCGCTGATCGCCCAGCCCAGCGACCCCGGAAGCCCGTATGCCATCGGTTCACATGAAGGCGGGCATGAAGCCCTGCATCCGCAACTTGGCACCTGGGAAGACTGGGATCACCTGCTGGAACAGACGCGCCTGCACGGTATGGAAATCGCGCTGGATTTTGCCATCCAGTGCTCGCCTGACCACCCGTGGATATCGCAACACCCGGAATGGTTTGACTGGCGGCCGGATGGCTCGCTGCGTCATGCCGAAAATCCGCCCAAGAAATACGAAGACATTGTGAATGTGGCGTTTTATGCGCCAGAGGCGATTCCGCATTTGTGGCTGGCCTTGCGCAATATCCTGCTGCACTGGATTGCCAAGGGCGTGAAGATATTCCGCGTGGACAATCCACACACCAAGCCGCTGCCGTTCTGGGAATGGTTGCTGCGCACCGTGCGTGAACAACACCCGGATGTGGTGTTTCTGTCCGAAGCCTTCACCACGCCAAAAATGATGTACCGGCTGGCGAAAACCGGCTTCAGCCAATCCTATACCTACTTCACCTGGCGCAATGACAAGCAGGGCTTGACCGATTACCTGCAGGAAATGGCGCAGGGCGAAATTGCCGATTTCTTCCGGCCCAATTTCTTTGTCAACACTCCAGATATCAATCCGGTCTTCCTGCAGGAATCCGGCCGGCCAGGCTTTCTGATCCGCGCTGCACTCGCCGCCACCCTGTCAGGCTTGTGGGGAATTTCGTCCGGCTTTGAACTATGCGAAGCCGATGCCGTGCCCGACAGTGAGGAATTCAACCATTCGGAAAAGTATGAAATCCGCGCCTGGGACTGGCAGCGCCCGGGCAATATCGTGGCCGAGATCAGCCGACTCAACCAGATTCGCCGCGAAAACCCGCAACTGCAAACGCATCTGGGGGTGCGCTTTCACCCCAGCAGCAATGATCAGGTGCTGTTTTTCTCCAAGACCGGCCAGCGCGACGTCACCCGCCCCAGCGCAACGGTAGTACTGGTCGCCATCAATCTGGACCCGCACGCCACCCAAAGCGCCACGCTGCAGATACCGCTTTACCTGCTGGGCCTGGTGGACGACGCCGATGTGGACGTGCTGGACCTGTGGGAAAACCAGCCCACCCGCTGGCAGGGAAAATTCCAGACCATCACCCTGGACCCTGCTGATCGCCCCTTTGCCATTTGGCGTCTGGACGCCGGGAACCGATAAATGCCTACCTCCAAACATACAGACAAAAAGACCACCGACAAGAAACGGACCGACCGCCGGAGCAGCGCACTGCAATTCACGCGCGACCCGCTTTGGTACAAGGATGCCGTGATTTACCAGGTGCACGTCAAATCCTTTTTTGACGGCAACAATGACGGCATAGGCGATTTTGCCGGCCTGATCCAGAAGCTGGATTACATCGTCAGCCTGGGCGTGAATACCCTGTGGCTGTTGCCCTTCTACCCGTCACCGCGCCGCGATGATGGCTACGATATTTCCGATTATCGCGGTGTGCATCCGGATTACGGCAACCTGTTTGACGTCAAGCGCTTCATCGCCGAAGCCCACAAGCACGGGCTGCGCGTCATCACCGAGCTCATCATCAACCATACCTCGGATCAGCACCCTTGGTTTCAGCGTGCACGGCAGGCCAAGCGGGGCTCGGCTGCGCGCAACTTTTATGTGTGGTCCGATACCGATACCGCCTACAGCCAGACCCGTATCATTTTTACCGATACCGAAAAATCCAACTGGACCTGGGACCCGGTGGCCAATGCCTTTTACTGGCACCGCTTTTTCTCGCATCAGCCCGATCTCAATTACGACAATCCCCGCGTATTCAATACGGTCATGAGCATCATGGAATTCTGGCTGGACCTGGGGGTGGATGGCCTGCGACTGGATGCCGTGCCCTACCTGATTGAGCGCGAAGGCACCTCCAATGAAAACCTGCCGGAAACCCACCAGATCCTGAAAAAAATCCGGCAGTTCATAGATCAGCGCTACCCCGATCGCATGCTGCTGGCTGAGGCCAATATGTGGCCAGAAGATGTGCAGTATTACTTCGGCAATAACGATGAATGCCACATGGCATTTCACTTCCCGCTCATGCCGCGCATGTACCTGGCACTGGCACAGGAAGACCGTTTCCCCATTACCGATATCCTGCAGCAGACGCCGGATATTCCGAGTGATTGCCAATGGGCGATTTTCCTGCGCAATCACGATGAACTGACGCTGGAAATGGTCACCGACAATGAGCGGGCCTATATGCTCAACTTTTACGCCGCGGATAACCGGGCACGGCTCAATGTTGGCATACGGCGCCGCCTCGCCCCGCTGTTGCAGCGTGATCGCCGCCGCCTGGAGCTACTGAACAGCCTGCTGCTTTCCATGCCTGGCACCCCGGTGATCTATTACGGTGACGAAATTGGCATGGGCGACAACATCCATCTCGGGGATCGCGATGGTGTGCGCACCCCCATGCAATGGACACCGGATCGCAATGGCGGCTTTTCCCTTACCGACCCGGCGCGGCTGGTGCTGCCCCTGAATATGGATACCCTTTACGGCTACCAGGCCGTGAATGTGGAAGCACAAAGCGCGGACCCGCATTCCCTGCTTAACTGGATGCGCCGCCTCTTGGCCGTGCGCAAGCAGTTCTATGCCTTTGGCCGCGGCAGTTTCCGGCTGTTATACCCGGCCAACCGCAAGATTCTCGCTTATCTGCGCGAGTACAAGCCGCAGGACATTCTGGAGCATGGCAGCCCCAATACTGCGTTTGACCCGACGGCGGATGCACGTGCGAATAGCGCCCCGCCACCGGAGAAAACCCAGGGAGAGGCCAAGCCGGGCGAGACACCCTCTGACCAGCCAGCCAGCATCAAGGCCCTGAGTGACGAGATTTTGCTGTGCGTGGCCAATGTCGGCAGTACCGCGCAGGCGGTGGAGCTCGACCTCTCGGAATATGCAGGCTATACGCCCACCGAGCTGATGGGGGGGGAGAAGTTTCCCGTGATCGGCCCCTCGCCATATGTGCTGACGCTGGCGCCCTACGACTTTTACTGGTTCCGTCTCAGCAACGAGCAAAGCCCGCTGGCCACGCCATCGCGTCTGAGTGCCGTGCCTTTCATCGCCCCCGAATACCGCACCCTGGTGCTCAACGCCGGCATACATGACCTCATGCAGCCCCGCTTGCAGCAACGCCTGGAAACCGAAATATTCCCGGCCTACCTCGCACGTCAGCGCTGGTTTGCCAGCCACGCCGACACTGGCAAAAAAGCTGCCGGTCAGGCCAAGGGGCCAATGACCGTGCATCTGCAATACCTCAGCCATTTGCCAAGACCAGACAACAGCGCCGCGGATTTTCTGCTGGTGAGCGTTGCCGCCAGCAATAGCGATGCCTGGTTTTTCATGCCGCTGGGCATAGTGCCGGAAGAGATGTCCACTTCCACGGTGATACAGCAACATGTGATCTGCCGGGTACGTCAGGGCGCCAAAGTTGGCTTGCTGGTCGATGCCTATTGCATGGATGAGTTTGCGCTTACCCTGCTGGAGCAGTTCCGGCATTCCGGCCAGTATCGTGAAGGCGCCCGCGAGCTGCGCTTTGAATCCACCGCCAGCTTTGACGCGCTGGATTTCAAGACCAGCGAGGGCAAACCCGGGCTCGATATCCGTCGCCCGCATGCAGAGCAATCCAACAGCTCGCTGATTATCAATGATCTTGCCATCGTCAAAATGGTGCGGCATTTCCAGCCCGGCACGCACCCCGAGCTGGAAATGGCCCAGCGGCTGGATGAACTGGGTTACCACAACACGCCCGCCTTGCTAGGGCATATGGCGTTTACCAATGCCGAGGGTGAAAGCTACACCCAGATTGTCATGCAGGCCTATGTGCACAATCAGGGCGATGCCTGGCAATGGACCATCGATCGCCTGGGCATTGCCATCCAGCAGCTGAATGCCGCGGATATCGCCGCGCAAGCCCTGGCACCGGAAGACACCAATGCCATGAAAGAGCTGCAGAATTTTGCCGCCACGCTTGGCAAACGGCTGGCCGAGCTGCACAACCTGCTTTCACTGCCCACTGTGCACGAAGCCTTCAAGCCGCAGCAGATGGGCAAGACCGACATTACCGCCCTCAAGCAGCGCATCGTTCAGCAATGGCGCGAGGCATTTGCCGGGCTGGCGCATTTCAAGGCAGACAATCTGGCAGATCCGCAATTGCTGCCCGACATGCTAGGACGTCAAAAAGAAGTGTTTGCCCGCGTGGAGGCGCTGATAGACCAGGCCCGCGGTCAAGCGCTGACACGCATTCATGGCGACTTTCACCTCGGTCAGGTTCTGGTGGTGGGCGAAGATGTGCTGATCATTGACTTTGAAGGTGAACCAGCCCGCCCGCTGCCCGAGCGGCGGCAGAAAGACAACCCCTTGCGCGATGTCGCCGGGTTGATCCGCTCGTTTTCCTATGTCGCGGCCTTTATCGAAAAAAGCGAACTCTACGCCAGCAGTGGTGGCAGCTTGCCCCGCCGGCAGATTCTGCAACGCTACAAGGACATTTCCGAAACGGCCTTCCTGCAAAGCTATTTTGACCACGCCCTGCCTCACCCATTGAGTCAGCCAGAGCAGAGCCTGAATGCAGGGGCTTATGCCCATGCCTCGGATATGGCGCTGCTACAGCTCTACAAGCTCGAAAAAGTGGGCTATGAAATCGCCTACGAACTGATGCACAGGCCCTCCTGGACTGAGGTGCCACTGGAAGGACTGAAGTCTTTGCTGGAAGAGTTGGCGCATGACAAACCTCACCATGATGAAAAGTAACCCCAAGGAAAACGTAATGCCCACCTCAGCCCACCCCTGGCTCGATCACGCATCTGACCCGCCATCGCGCAATACCTTCCGCTATCGGCTTGCCGGTGGCGCCCAGCTGCTCAGTCTGGCCGAAACCGAGTTCCGCCTGTGGGCGCCCCATGCACGCCAGGTCGACCTGATTCTCGACAAGGGCACCGTCATCCCCATGCAGCAGGAGGCCAATACAGGCTGGTTCAGCACACAGGCCGAATGTGGTGCGGGCACGGAGTACCGTTATCGCGCCATCAACAAGGAAGGCAACGAACTTCTGGTGCCCGACCCTTACTCGCGCAGGCAAACGGGCAGCGTACATGGCAGCAGTGTGGTGGTCGATCCACAAGCCTATCGCTGGCGCCATCTGCAATGGAAGGGCCGTCCATGGCATGAAACCGTGATTTATGAAGCCCATGCCGGCGTGATGGGCGGCTTTGTCGGGGTGCGTGCCAAACTGGCTGAACTGGCCGGCATGGGCTTTACGGCGATTGAGCTGATGCCGATTGCAAGTTTCCCCGGGGCACATAACTGGGGGTATGACGGCGTGCTGCAATTTGCCCCGCATGTGAGCTATGGCTCGCCGGATGAACTCAAGGCACTGGTGGATGAAGCCCACGCACTGGGGCTGTCGATCTTCCTGGACGTGGTTTACAACCATTTCGGCCCCGATGGCAATTACCTGTGGCACTATGCGCCCGAATTTTTCAATCATGCCTACAAAACGCCCTGGGGCGATGCCATTGATTTTGCCGAGCCGCATGTCCAGCAGTTTTTTGTCGACAACATTTACTACTGGCTGGAAGAGTATCGCTTTGACGGCCTGCGCTTTGATGCCTGCCACGCCATCTGGAACAAAGCCTGGCTGGGCGATACCATCAAGCAGGTACGCGAGCACTATCAGGGCAAACGCCATGTGCATCTGGTCGCAGAAAACGACGACAATGCGGCCAGCCTGTTGGGGGACCGCTTTGTCGCCCAATGGAATGACGATGGCCACCATGTGCTGCACGTGCTGCTGACCGGTGAAACCGAAGGCTATTACTCGGACTACGCAGAGCATGCGGCGGAAAAACTGGCGCGCTGCCTGGCGGAAGGGTTTGTCTATCAGGGCGAAGTCTCGCAACATCGGCAAGGCGAAGTGCGGGGCGAAAACAGTCAGCATTTGCCACTGAGCTCCTTCGTGCTGTTTCTGCAAAACCATGACCAGATCGGCAACCGCCCTTTTGGCGAGCGCCTGACCACGCTGGTTCCCGAACCGGCCTTGCGGGCGGCCATGGGATTGGTGCTGCTAAGCCCGCAGATTCCGCTGCTGTTCATGGGCGAAGAGTTCGGTGCTACCCAGCCCTTTCTGTACTTCACGGATCATGAAAATCCCGAGCTGGCAGCGGCAGTATGGGAAGGGCGGCGCCGTGAATTCTCCACCTTCGAGAAATTTACCAAGGCGAGCTTTGCGGAAAAAATCCCCAACCCGAATGACATCGAAAGTTTTAACGCCTCCATTCCCCGGCCAGCCGGCAGCCACGACCCGGACATCAATCGCGCGTCGGAATGGCAAGCGTGGATACGGCAGCTGCTGAGCCTCCGCCACCAGCATATCGTCCCTTATCTGGAACACACCAGAACCTTGTCGGCCTATGCCATCGGCCCGGCAGCGGTAAAGGCACGCTGGCGTCTGGGCAATGGGGCCACGCTGGAAATCCTGCTGAATCTGGGCGATAGCCCCGTGCATTTCGGCGAGCAGTGGCCCGAAGACAAACTGGCGCAAACCCTGCTCAATGTGGGCAACCGCCATGAAGCATTAATGCAGGGCACTCTGGGTGCTTATAGCTGCCTGGTATTGCTGGAAGGCCCGCTGGGCAGGGATAACGAGGCCAGCCCAGTCGCCGGAGAATCGCGACCATGACACCCCAGCATCCGCTATCCACGCTGCGCCTGCAGTTTCACAAGGGCTTTACCTTTGCCGATGCCCTGGAACATGTGGGGTATTTTTCCTCCCTGGGTGTCAGCCATATTTATGCGTCGCCGATTTTTACGGCGCGACCCAATTCCAGCCATGGCTACGACATTGTGGACCCGACGCAGATCAACCCCGAGCTGGGCGGGCGCAAAGGCCTGGCCCGGCTGGTCGAAGCGCTGCGCCATGCCCACATGGGGCTGATTGTGGACATCGTGCCCAATCACATGGGAGTAGGCGGTGCCGATAACCCGTGGTGGCAGCATGTTTTCGAGTGGGGGCGCCATAGCCCGTATGCCATGTGGTTTGATATCGACTGGCATTCGCCCGACCCTTATCTGCACAACAAGATTCTCGCGCCTTTTTTAGGTGATGCTTATGGCGTGGTGATCGACCAGGGAGATATCCATCTGGAGTATGACCGCCAGACCCAACGCATACAGGCGCGCTATTTTGACAATGCCTTTCCCATTGCGCTGGCCGACTATGCGGATATTTTGCAAGGGGCCGATCACCCTGGCGTTGCGGGACTGCTCGCGCAGTTTAGACGCATAGACTACAGCCTGCCCTTTCTGGACATACAGTCACAGGTCAACCAGGTGCTGGCCGCGCTGGCGACCCTCAGTCTGCATCCGGAAGTCGAGGAGGCCATCAATACGGCCCTGGCCAGCTACTCGGACCAGGGCATAGAAAAACTGCATCCCTTGCTGGAAAAACAGCACTACCGCCTTACTTGGTGGCGCAATGCCTCGGACCAGATCAACTGGCGCCGCTTTTTTGAAGTGAGCGAGCTGGCGGGGGTACGGGTAGAACTGGATGAAGTGTTTGAAGCCACGCATTCGCTGCTGTTTGAGCTGTACGCGCAGGGCCTGATTGATGGGGTGCGACTGGACCATATTGATGGGCTGGCCCAACCGCAGGATTATTGCCGCAAGCTGCGGGCGCGACTGGAAGGCCTGATGCCTAACCGGCCGCCGCATCTGCGTACGCCGGTCTACATGATAGCCGAAAAAATCCTGGCGCCCGGCGAATGGCTGCGCGAGGGATGGGGGCTGGACGGTACCACCGGCTATGAGTTCATGGATCAGGTATCGGCGTTGCTGCATGACCCGCAAGGGGTTCAGCCATTGAACGCCCTGTGGCATCAGTTAAGCCAGAATGAAAAATCCTTTCATCAGCATGTGGAGCAGGCGCGTCGCCAGTTGCTATCCGAAAATCTGGTGAGCGAATTCGAGGCAGCAGTACATGCCCTGCATGCCATCGCCCGCGCTGACCTGCATACGCGCGATTATTCGCTGGCCTCGATCCGGCGCGTGTTTACCGAGATACTGGTGCACTTTCCGGTGTATCGCAGCTATGTCACGGTGGGTGGCATGGATGCCCAGGATGAGGAACTGTTTGAAAGCACGGCCATCAAGGCCAGACGCACATTGGGCCATGTCGACAAGCCACTGGTGGACATCATTTTCAGCTGGTTGCGTGGGGATCTGATCCATGACGCGCCGTCGCCGGAAATATCCGACCTGTCGCAGCGAGCGATTACCCGCTTCCAGCAACTGATGCCGCCTTTATGCGCCAAGTCCATGGAAGACACGGCGTTTTACCGCTTCGGCCGGCTGGTATCCCGCAATGAAGTGGGTAGCGACCCCGATATGTTCACGCTGGATATGGCCGCCTTTCATGATGCCTGCCAACGGCGGCTGGCGATGTATCCGGCCAATTTGCTCGCCACGGCGACCCATGATCACAAGCGTGGCGAAGATGTGCGTGCTCGCATTGCGGTCATCAGCCAGGTACCCATGCAATGGGAGCAGCAGGTAAAGCGGTGGATAGAAATGAACCAGCGCTTTCACACCCGCGTATTCCCCCAGGAAATGAAATTCGTGGCGTATGACGCTCCGCGCGTCACGCATGAGTACATGCTGTACCAGATGCTGGTAGGCGCATGGCCGTTTGATTTGCAGGTGAACGATCCCGCAGGCTTGAAGGCATATGGCGAGCGCATGGAAGCCTGGTTTATCAAAAGCATACGTGAGGCAAAATGGATGTCTAGCTGGGTGCAGGCCAATGAGCCCTATGAGGAAGCATGCGCCGACTTTTTGCGCCACCTGCTTGATCCGGTGGAGAGCAGTGAATTTTTGCATTCACTGGTTCAATTCACGGAGCTGATTGCGCCCGCCGGGGCGATCAATAGCCTGGCGCAGACGGTATTGCGCATGACGGTACCCGGCATCCCCGACTTGTACCAGGGCACCGAATTCTGGGATCTGAGCCTGGTTGATCCGGATAACCGTCGCCCGGTCGATTACGCCCTGCGCGCCCAGACCTTGCATGCAACCACGCATCATGCGACTTCTAACCATGCGCCGACCAACCCGGTCTTGCTCGCCAACTGGCGCCAGGGCGGAATCAAGCAAGCCATCATCCACCGGCTGCTTGGCCTACGCAAACAGCATGCTGCGCTGTTTGAAGCTGGCGATTACCAGGCGCTGTATGCGCAAGGCATGCATGCCGACAAGGTGGTGGCATTTCAGCGCCAGCATGATGAGCAGTGCCTGCTGGTGGTGGTACCGCGCTTTTGCCATGCCTTGCTCGCCGACCATGGCAGCCTGACTCTGGCCAACTGGCACGACACCCGGCTGGAAAAGGGCTTGCGCGTGCCCGGCCGTTATCGCGATATCCTGACGGGCAAGGTGCACCTGGCGGAGGACAACACCCTGCCCCTGGCAGAGCTGTTTGCCACTTTACCGCTGGCCGTTCTGCTGCTGGAACCGGAATAACTGGCCAGGCAGTTCATCGCGCGACGCATCGACATTGCCTGCCTGGCGCCGCGCGGGATTGCAGTAAGGGCTTATTCGTGTCATAAAAATCCTTAACCGGTGGCTGGCAGACATCAGCTAGCCCTTTAGGGCAATGCCGCCGTTTAAAAATCCTATGCATCATCGTCTTGCGTAGGCCAGTCACGTTGACTCGCCTCTCAATTGACGGAGACGATGCATGCCCTTCCTGAGAACTCTGCCTCCCCTTGTCACTCACCTGCGCCTGCCTTTATGGATGGCAGGTCTCGGCCGTCATGCCCTCCCTGGCAGGAGGCCGTGACGATGTGGGAACAGCTGAAGGTGGCACTGGCAACCCTGAAAGCCGCTCCAGCCGGCTGGGTGGATGGCATTAATGAGGGCAGCGAGCAGACAGTGCAGTGGCTGTGGGAAGTCTTGCAGGGAGATTTCGGCGAGACTGATCAATCGAACGCCCAGCTCGCAACCGGCACCATCATTTCGATGGTGCCGCTCATTGATCAGGTCTGCGATGTGCGCGACCTGATCGCCAATTGCAAACAGATCAATAAAGACCCCAATAACGGCTGGCACTGGTTTGCACTCTGCCTCACGCTTTTGGGTCTCTTCCCCACCCTGGGTTCGCTGCTCAAGGGCTGCCTCAAAATCCTGTTTGGCTATGCGAGGCATGGCGTTCCCAAGGCCATGCGAGCCAATACGCATGTGTGGGATGCACTATCTCCCTTTGTAGAGCGCAGCATTCAGCGGCTGAATGTGCACATGAGCAGCGGCATCGTCAGAAAAACGCTCAAAACCATGCGAATCACCAACCCCTATGGCTGGCTGGCAACCCAGGTGAGGGCGCTCTCCAAAACCATCACCGCAAACGAATTGCTGACGGCATTCGACAACCTGCATCAGACATTGAACGAACTGCTGGATTACGTCAGCCGCTATGGCAATACCACCACCCAGCACAAGGTCGTGCAACTGCAGCGCGAGATCAAGGCCGTACGAGAACGCGCCAATGGCATCATGGGGCGCATTGTGAGGCCCTTGCTGGAATGGCTGGAGAAACTGGCCAAGCGACTGGATGAGGAACAGGCACGGGCGCTGAAAACCGCCGCCCCTGCAGCCCAGGGTCCCCGGCTCATGCACATGGAAAAAGAAGCCATGGACAAGGCCAAGCCGGTCTGGGTGGACAAGGGCCTGGTGCGCCCCCAATACCCGGGGCTGGATGAAATGCCGGCGAATGCCGACGAGATGATACAGAAGGGATACCCGCGCAATATCCAGTACGAGTTTGCCAATTTTCACGGCAATGTGATGCCAGCCAAATTTCCTCCGGGCACCGTGCTGTACCGGATTGTAGATCCGACAGAAAAATCATTTGCCAGCGGTCAGTGGTGGACCAGCAAAGACGAGTTCGACGCCATCACCAGCAAAGACGAATGGCGGCGTAAGTTTGGCGTGTGGCGCATCTGGAAAAGTAATGGCGAGTTCATGACATACCAGGTGCCGGAAGGCACCACGCTCAAAGGCTGGCAAGGTATCAGCGCCTCGCAGGAGATGTACGGCACTGGCTATACCCTGGAAGGCGGAGGCCTGCAGATACTGCTCGATCCTTATGATCTCAAGAGTGAACACTTGCAAAAGCGGTGGCCCACACACTGGGGTTACAACCCTTACAACCCAGGCAACCCCAGGCTCATCGGCGTGCCTGTCTTGCAACACAAATGGCCCACCACGTCGGACAAGGACTCCAAATGAGCAGCATGGACCTCAAAACGCCTTTGATCCCGCAGGAAATCTGGCTGCAAGAGCAATACAGCAGTCCGCGTTATTTCGCCAGGATGCTGAACGCCTGGGAATGCATGGTAGATGTAGCCGAACTCGCTTATGACGACTACATGCGGCATATCCCTTCCAACTATCGCCAGCGCGAACCGGGCACACAGGTGGATATCGTATGGGGTAACCGGGTCTTACCCAATCTCATCCGCACATTGCTGCACATGCGTGAAATCCACCATCGCATCAGCAAAGGCGATCCAGGTGTGTGGGCACCTGCAGCGATTCAGAGCGATATCCGCGGTGCCAGCGATTACTGGCATGGCTGGATGGAAGAGCCTGCACTGGTTGCCCGCCTCGGCTTCAACCCCTTGCAGGAGTTTTATCGACAACAGGGCATTGCCCAAAAATACGCGGCCAATATCGGGCCTACGTTTCGTTATGGCTGGAAACGCGGCGACCTGCTGGGCGACCTGAAAGAAAACCTGCGGGGTTGGGATATCACACTTCCCAAGGAGTGGCCCACCTACCAGCTTAATCCGCTTTACCAGTGCGCCACCGGAGAAGATGTGCCAAAGTCCGGGGTTTATCTGCCGGATGTCGCATACAGTTGTGCCCAGTTCATCCCGGCGTTGCCAGACGCGCCCGAAGCCAGCATGGCCAATATAGGCCGCACTCCAGATGGTATTCGTTACAACCATCTCGAACCTGCAGTATGGACGCTGGTAGAGCGCGTGGCCGATACCGGCGGTGGTCTGGTGGATACCCGCCTCGTCACGGCGGCCCAGCAAAACGCAGCGGGCGATGAACCCTGGCTTTCCGCATTATCCGGCGAGGCTTGCCCACGTGAGGGCGTCTGGCTGTGCCCGCGCATCAACATGCGGGAAGTACGCCTGCGTCTGGGCGAGCCCATGCCGGGAGCGGGGGAAGCAGGCTTGTCAGGCAGCCTGATCTGGTACTGGAAATCCGGGCTTTGAGCAGCCGATGTCAACCCTGTCTTACGGGCACAATGGCAGGTATAGGATTTAGTCCAAACACGATACAGGCGTCTATGCCTACATAAAATCTGACGCACAGAGCAGCCACTCTCTGATGCCTCGTCTCCCTGTCCCCATTTAAGGTGAATGCTGACTTCCACCCTTTCTGGAGACCATCATGCATTCATCCTACATAGCAGGCGCGCCTGCTTCCCGCTTTCAACATCCTCCGCGCTGGCAATTCCCGTCTGATCATTTCCTGAAGGAATTCGGCATTTGCCCGGCTGATGCCGATGCCCGCAATGACGACGATAATCTGGAAAATGAAAACGTATCCGGAGGGCAGGCTTTCCCGGATGCTGGAAAACATCCGCGTGAAAAACAACCTGAAACGCCGCCGCCACAGGATCCTGATGTACTGGATCAACCCAATCCGCCCACTGCGGACCCTGATTATCGGCAGCATCCACCAGAAACCGTGACCCCCGATCCGCACAAGGCGTATCCGCCAACTGACCCGGCCCCCACCGAGCCGCAACCGGAGATCATTGATGAAAAACCCGATACCCCAGCCAAGGATATTCCCGAGATAGCACCTCCACCGGGTGGTTTTGTGATCCGCGAAAACGCCAAGTAAATAGCAAGCCGAGTCAAGTAAACAAAGTACCCACTTCTGCCCGCCTGGAGAATCCGAGAGACAGACAAAAAAACAGGAGCCCAAAGGCTCCTGTTTTTATTTGCGTCGCACCTAGTGCTTGGGCATGGCTTGCTGAACCGCCGCTTTCAGCTTCTTGATATCAATGCCCCCTTCGGCATTGACCACTTCCGCCATGAGTTGACCACGGCGCTTGCTTACTTCGACTTCCAGCTCTTCCAGATCAACCTTGGCCTTTTTGACCTTGGGAAACATTTCTGTTTCTTCCTCTTCCACGTGATGGTCAATGTACTCGCTAAGCACGGTCATCTTGGCGTCATACATGGGATCAGAAGGATTCATGGACTGAATCTGGCCAATCAGGCTTTTGGCGGTGCTGTGTTCTACCACCGCCTCATTCAGCAGATCGTCGTCATGAATCGCCGCACGCGCAGCCGGATAGAAAATTTCCTCTTCCACACGGGCGTGCACGGTAAGCTCCAGACAGATCTGGTTGGCAACCAGGGTTTTGCCTTCGATGTCTTCTTTCTCGGCCAGCTTGGAGTATTGCTTGAACAGCTTTTTCACATTCTTGTGATCATCAACCAGTTGCTCGATCACGTCTTTCTTCTGCGCTGTGCGGCGGGTGGTGGATTTCACGGTCGCATCTGCTTGTCGTGGTAACGTCATTTTCATCTCCTCAAGGTGGGTTTTTAATGCCCCTTCAGAGTGTCACCAGCGGTCAGTCTCAACCAGCAGATAAAGCTGATTGCCATGTAGGAAATACTGTAGAGATTGATACGAAAAAGCGTCAGTGGCAGATACGGATGCTCATCCGAAAAAATGATTCAGCAGTGCCATGAACAGCAGAAATATGGCAATGCATAACTCCACGAAATAGATGTGATACCACTTTGCAGGTTTTTCGTTTGGCTCGGGATCGTCGTTCAACATGATATGCAGAATGCCTTCTCATTCCTGATTGTTGAATAAGGTGCGCGGCTAACTTGCATAATATTTTAGTTATTCAGCGATCAGGCTGGCAAGTCCTGCCCACCCAGCCTAACCTTTACATTCTTGAAGATAATGTTCTTTTGCGCATGCGATTTGTATTGCGCCAGTTCGGGGTTTCCTATTCAAGCCATTCGGCCTGTTAGGGATATTCCGACAGAGATTTCAGCCCAGGACTACTAGGGACTCGCTCTACCAAAGAATAGGATTGCAGCATGCAGTCACTTTGCGCTGCCGGTTTCTCTACCGTATTTACTCCGTCTGTTAACGCTCAGGAAACGATATGCCACGTGCTCTATGGAAAGGGGCCATCAGTTTTGGCCTGGTACACATCCCGGTGGAGCTTTATCCCTCGCACAACGCGCCGGGCATAGATCTGGACATGCTGGACCGGCGTGACTTTTCGCCTGTGGGGTACAAACGTTATAACAAGACCACGGGCAAGGAGATTCACACCGAAGATATCGTCAAAGGTTATCAGTATGAAAAAGGCGAGTATGTAGTGCTGACCGATGCCGAAATTCGCCAGGCAAACAAGGAAGCCACCCAGACCATTGATATTCAGGCCTTCGTGAAAGTGGATGAAATTTCCCCCCTGTATTTTGAGCAGCCCTACTACCTCAAGCCTGCCAAAGGTGGCGAGAAAGTGTATGCCTTGCTCCGCGAAACCCTCAGAACCACCGACCGCATTGGCATTGCGCAGATCGTCATGCGCACCAAGCAGCATCTGGCCGCCCTCATGGTGGTGGATCAGGTCATCGTGCTCAATATGCTGCGATATGCAGAGGATATCCGTCCGCCAGAAGAACTGGGGATGCCCGGTGAAGATGCGCCCAAGGTGCGCGTAAGTGACAAGGAAATCAAGATGGCTCATGCCCTGGTTGAAGACATGACGGAACCGTGGGACCCGGAGCAGTTTCACGACCGTTTCCGCGAAGACATCATGGCGCTGGTGAAAAAGAAAATCCGCAACAAGCAAACCCATGCGCTGATGGAGCCGGAGGATGAAACACCTGCCGATACATCCACCAGCAATATTGTGGACCTGATGGCGCTACTGAAAGAAAGCATAGGCGGCCGCATCAAGCCGGCAAAAGAGTCGTCCGGCAACAAGGCGGAAAAAGCTGAGGAACCACCCGCACGCCGTAAAGCCACTCGCCGATAGGAGCGCATCATGGGTCTGAATCATTACTGGCAAAAGCGTAACTTCAATATCACCCCGGAACCGGCTGGCCAGGTCGCCGAGACTGGCGACACGCTGGCTTTTTATATCCAGCGCCATCATGCGCGGCGCTTGCACTATGACTTCCGTCTGGAGCTGGATGGCGTGCTGAAAAGCTGGGCAATACCCAAAGGTCCCACTCTGGACCCCAAGGAAAAGCGACTGGCGGTACATGTGGAAGATCATCCGCTGGAATACGGGCACTTTGAAGGGCAGATTCCCGAACACCAATACGGCGCGGGCAAGGTCATCTTGTGGGATTGTGGTACCTGGGAGCCATTGGAAGATCCCCACGTTGGTTACCAGAAAGGTGCGCTCAAATTCATGCTGCATGGTGAGAAGCTATCCGGCAAATGGGCACTGGTGCGGATGGGGGGAAAGCCTGCCGAGGGTTCTTCCGAAAAGGAAAACTGGCTGCTGATCAAGGAAAAGGATGACGTGGCGCAAAGCGGTGAGCAGGCCAACATCACCGAAAATCGGCCGGAGAGCATACGCAAACTGTTCAGTGGCGATACTCACCGGCCATTGAAAAGTTCGGACAAGGTCCGCCGCGTCTCGGTAGCCTCAACATCGAGTAGCCGCCGGTCTGCTGGCGCGCACCAGGCATCCCCTGACCTTGATGGCGAAGTCGGAAAAACGCAGCCCATGCCCACCACCATGCAACCTCAACTGGCGCTGCTGGCGAAAAAAGCACCCATAGGTGAGCACTGGCTTACAGAAGTAAAATTTGACGGCTACCGCATGCTGGCGCGCTGTGAAGATGGGGAGGTAAAGCTTTACTCGCGCAATGGCCACGACTGGACGGCAAAGTGGAAAGGCATTGCCGATGCGCTCAAACAATTGCCAATCGATCAAGCCTGGCTGGATGGCGAACTGGTGGCGTTGCAACCCAATGGCAAGATCAGTTTTCAGGCGCTGCAAGACGCCATGCAAGCCAATAGCGCCGCGACACTGGCGTATTTTGTATTTGACCTCATGTACCTCAACGGTCACGACTTGCGCTCCCAGCCGCTGATCAAGCGCAAAGCGCTACTGAAGACAGTGCTTCAACGCGCAGCTGACGATAGCCAGGCCCCCTCTCCCTTACACTTCAGCGACCATATTGTCGGCAATGCTCCTGAAGTATTCGACCATGCCTGTCTGCATGATCTTGAGGGCATCATAGCCAAGCGCGCGGAATCCCCTTATCAGCCGCGACGCACGGAGGACTGGCTGAAAATAAAATGTGGCTTGCGGCAGGAGTTTGTCATCGGCGGCTATACCGATCCAGCGGGTAGTCGCCAGGGATTTGGCGCCCTGCTGCTGGGAGTGTATGACGCCGAAGGTGCCCTGCATTATGCCGGGCGCGTGGGAACAGGCTTTACCGAAACCACGCTAGCCCAGGTGAGCAAGCAGTTCAGCCGCCTGCAACGCGCAAGTTCGCCGTTTACCGGCAAGCTGACCGGCTTGCAAATGCGAGGCGTCCATTGGCTCACGCCCAAGCTGGTAGCCGAAGTGCGTTTCGCACAGTGGACAGACAGCCAGATCGTGCGGCACGCGGCTTTTGTCGGCCTGCGCCAGGACAAACCGGCCCGTGAAATCGTGCACGAAACCCCGGCCAACCCGCCGCCGTCAACCGAAGATGCGGCATCTTCCCCAGAGCAATCCGGCCAGCAACGCCCACAGCGCAGTGGCTCCGTCCGCGAAATCGCCAGTGTGCGGCTGACCCATCCGGGCAAGATTCTGTTCGCGCAGGCCGGACTGACCAAGCAGGATCTGGCGCATTACTACGAAGAAATCGCCCCATGGATATTGCCGCAGCTGCAAGGTCGCCCCTTGTCGCTGGTGCGCTGCCCGACAGGCGCTGGTCAGCAGTGTTTTTTCCAGAAACATGCCGCCATGACCATCCCCGACAATGTCAGGCGCATACAGGTGCCGGTAAGCGGATTTTCAGATGACTACATGGTGGTGGATGATCTGCCAGCGCTTATTTCCCTGGTGCAAATGGGCGTGCTGGAGATACACACCTGGGGCTCGCGCGAGGAGCATCTGGAACAACCGGATCGCATTATTTTCGACCTTGACCCGGATGAAGCCCTCCCATGGACGACCGTGGTGGAGAGCGCACAACTGGTGCATGCATTGCTGCAGGCGCTAGGCCTGGAGAGCTTCGTCAAAACCACCGGTGGTAAAGGCGTACACGTCGTGATCCCGATTGTGCCCGAACACAGCTGGCAGACAATCAAGGCATTCAGCAAATCGGCAGCGCAATATCTTGAAAAGCAATTACCCGATCGCTTTACTTCCAATATGTCCAAGGAAAAGCGCACCGGCAAAGTGTTCATCGACTATCTGCGCAATGCGCCTGGGGCGACAGCGATTGCCGCTTACTCCAGCCGGGCCAAACCAAGCGCTACCGTGTCGGTGCCTATTTCATGGGAGGAGCTGAACATGGGGGTACGCTCGGACGCTTTCACTATCGCCAATCTGCCAGAGCGCCTTGCGCGTCAGAAACAGGATCCCTGGCAGGATTATGAACGCCTGCGGCAACACATCACCACGGCCATGCTGGAGATGTTTACCTGACGAGAGCGCTGGTCGTTTATAAAAGAAAAAGGGGCAGTGTTGCCCCCTTTTTTTCACGTTGGTCAGCGCAGACTAACTACGATTAGGGCGTATCCGCTCCCACAAATAACGCAGGCTGAATTTATCGCGCGGGCGTGGCTTGTAGTTGGTCTTGTGCACTTCAATGTCTTCGTAAATGCGCTTGGACGCCGTGTAGTAATAAAGCGCCATGGATTTACGGGTAATGCCGTCCGGGGTATTGAGCGGTTCAGGGTGCCCGTGATTGCTATCTTCGTCGGTATTGAACACCACACAGCGATTGAAAATGGGCGCGACTTTTTTCAGGCACTTGGTCATTTTCGTGTCCCACAACTCCAGGTCGCCACCGTACTCCGGCTGCCAATCCTTGTTGAGATAAATGATCATGTTGAGCCTGCGCTCCAGATGCATGGACTTGTTGATACGAAAATCCGAATGCACGCCGAGCAGCCCACCGCGACTGGTTTCATGAAAACCGCCACCGTTGAAATAGGGGTCAGGAATAAGGCCATCTATGCCTGTCATTTTTTGCAGGAACAGCAACACAGGCGCCGAGTTTACAAAGGCAAACACCTCACGCAGCTCGCGGTTGCAGGCATTCGGGCTGATCTGCCGCTTATGCAGGCCACGGTAACCACGCTCATAGACTTTTTCATTGCTGGTCTGCTCGCGCGGAAACTGGTCAAGGATGGATTGAGCCAGCGCTTCCGGTAAAAAATTATCAATGACGATATGCGGAAATGGCTCCCCTGACTGGTACTGGCTGGCCAGTGTTTCCCCGCAGGCGATGGCTTGTGACTCTTCCAGATAGGGCCCATCCTGTGTATCAATCGGAAGGGTCAGGCTGACTGTTTGCATCAATGCTCCTTGCGTCTTTCGTAGTGCAGGCACACACCATGATGTGCGATAGACGGGTTATTAAGCGGGCTTACGCCCTGTCGATAAAGCAAAGCCCCTCACATGCGCAAGGGGCAGAACCGTTATCCATCGGATATACGGCCATTACATCTGCAAAAACCGTAGCGCCAGCAACTGCTTGCTGACACAACAGCTAACGAAATTATCCCACCAAACCCTCTCAGCTTAGAACAGAAATTACAGCTTCCGGCGTTAAATAATGTCTGGCGAGAGGGGCAAGGATCAAGCCCCCTTGCACTCCAAGCCAGGGTTCAGCATTTTAAGCTGCTCAATGGCGGCGGCAATCGCGCCCTCTGCGCCGCCGGGAGCCGGCACTTCATCGGGCACCAGCGCCGGGGCATCGTCCGACAGGGGGGCCACCTTGGCCACACCATAGCCACTGGGGGCTTCATTTGGCAGGGCTGCACGACCGCTGATCTGGTAACTGCGGTAAATGGAGGGAATGCCTTCTTCATCCAGCGTGTCGCTAGTGAAAAAAATGCGTATGGATACGGCGGGCACTGAATTTTCGGCTGTCATGTCATACCTCCATAAAATGAATAATGATCGCTGCGCCTGCACTGCAAGCTGAATAAAACATCATACTACTGATTGAACAAGGGGCGTTTTAGTCGCGCGCGCGGGCTCTGGTCTCAAGCAGATAAGCGGTGGCCTCGCCTTAGCTGTGAGTCCTGCCTGGCGCTTGCGTTCCCTGCAGGCACCGGCAAAGATGGCAAGCCCTGCATTTGCAGGCTGCTCATGGCATGGCAAATGAGGTTAGAATGCCTGTCCAGTCGTTTAACCGTTGGTTTTTTGGAGGGTGAACATGAGTGATCTTTATGGCGCGCAACACCGCGTGTTGCAGCAACAGTTTGATACCGTCAGCATGGCTGACCGGGTAAGCGAGTTTATTGTCGTTCCCGAGATCAGCGATGAGCACCGTGGCTTCATCGAAAGTCGCGACATGTTTTTTCTCTCCACCATTGATCACAGAGGCTTCCCCACCTGCTCTTACAAAGGCGGCAGCACTGGCTTTGTGAAGGTGCTGGACAGCAAGACCCTGGCCTTCCCCAGTCTGGACGGCAATGGCATGTACCTTTCCATGGGCAACATGACCCTCAACCCGAAAATCGGCATGCTGTTTATTGATTTTGAGCACCCGCACCGCGTACGCGTGCATGGCACGGCGCAAATTGTGCCCAATGACCCTTTGCTGCAGGAATATAAAGAAGCAGAGCTGGTGGTGCGCGTGACGATAGAAGAGATATTCATCAACTGTCCGCGCTACATCCATCCTCATCAGCGCGTTGCCACCTCGCGCTATGTACCGCAGCCGCATTGCCCGACGCCATTGCCACAATGGAAGCGGATTGACGGCCTGCAGGATGCCTTGCCAGCGCGCGACAAGGATGTAGCGGAATCGCTGGGCGGCACGATCAGTTTTGAAGAGTATGCCGAGCTGGTGATGAAAGGCGAAGGTTAAGCGACAGTCTTACCGCCCATCTCGCCCACCTATGCGCAACGGCGGCAGGTGGGCGTTATAATGCCAGCTGGCATATCAGGCGCGTCAGGTGCCAGAAATAACAGGGATAACAATGGCAAGTTGTGAATTATGTGCAGTGCCAGGGGGCGAGTTGCAATGGCAGGATGAATTCTGCCGGGTGGTACGGGTAGAAGACCAGGATTACCCGGGCTTTTGCCGGGTGATACTTAACCGTCATGTGAAAGAAATGACGGATCTTGCCAGCGAAGATCAGCTGCGCCTGATGCAAGTGGTGCTCAAGGTGGAACGAGCAGTGCGCAAGATCATGCGGCCAGACAAGATCAATCTCGCCAGCCTGGGCAATATGACGCCGCATGTGCACTGGCACGTTATCCCGCGCTATAAACGTGACCGGCATTTCCCTGCTGCGATATGGGCGCCTGCCCGCCGCGAGACCATGGGCCATCCACTGGATGCCGCCACGGCCAGCGCACTGAAACAGGAAATCCAGCAGATTCTTGGCTAGCCAGTTGCAGGGCCGGCCACCTGAAACGGGCTAGCCCTGCAATATCAGCCGCTCAACCGGCTTGCCATTGATGAGATGCGACTCGATGATTTCATCAATGTCTTCGTTGTCGACAAAACCGTACCAGACCGCTTCTGGGTAAATCACCATCAGCGGGCCCTCGCTGCAGCGATCCAGGCAGCCAGCACGGTTGATACGGACATTGCCCTTGCCGCTCAGCTTGAGCTTCTTGATACGCGATTTCATATAGTCAAAGGCGGCCTCGGCACCGTGATTGGCGCAACAATCTGAGCCATCCTCGCGCTTGTTGAGGCAGAAAAACACGTGATGCTGAAAATAGGGTGTCATGGCGTTCATTTTCATGAGGCTAGGTTATGAAGGCATGGCCGCATAAGGCGGCTACTCCGTGGTCAGACTGTCCTGACGGGTAAAGTTCCAGGTGCGGGTCACACTCAGGATATCGGTATCGGCGCGCACATTTTCCGGGAACGGGGCAAACGGTGCCGCCAGTTCTACAATCCGACGCGCACCATCATCCAGTTCCTTGTAGCCTGAACTCTGGTTGATTTCGATCTTGTCCAGACTGCCATCGGCGCGGATGGAGACGGTCATGGTCAGCTTGCCATACAGTTTTTTATCCTTGGCGGCTTCGGGATAATTGAGGCTACCAACCTTCTCAACCTTCTGCCGCCAGTTATCCACGTAAGCGGCAAAGCGGTATTCCTGAGCACGGGCACCGATAAACTTGCGCTTGGGGCGCTTCTGATACTCATCCTGCTGCTTGGCAATCTGCGCTTCCAGTCTCGCCATATCCAGACTGCTGGCCAGCAAATCGGCGGCCTTGAGCGACTTGCTGCTGGCCGACTGCTCGCCGGTTTCCGGCTTGACTGCGGCGGCTTCCTGCGCGGGGTGGGTCTCCACCTTGTTGGTCGATTGCAGCTGATGCATCAGCTCTTGCACCTGCTTCTCCAGTTCAGCCACTTTTTGCTGGCGACGCTCCGCTTCAGAGGTAGTAGAAGACGCTTGCATGGCACTCTGGCGTGACTGCGCTTCCGGCTTGGGAGTGGTTTGCTTGGGTGGCTGGTCAGGCGGTGGCAATGCCGATTTCATGCGACGATCAGCATCAGTATTACCGCCGCGATTCAGGTTGGCCTGGGCCAGTGCATCGGCTTTCTCTGGCTTGCTTTCGGTTTTGGTGTTGACCAGCACAACATCCATGGACGACATTTTGTCCTTCAACACCTGCAAGTCAGGCGCCTTGAAATCCAGACTGGCAATGATCGCGATATGCAGCACGGCCGACACCAGCAAGGTGACGCCCAGCGCATCAAGGCGACTCAACATGCGCAGATTCAAGCGGCCAGCCTTTCCAGCAGTTTTTGATGGATACCGCCAAAGCCACCATTGCTCATGACCAGAATATGGTCACCGCTGCGGGCTTCGCGGGCGATGGCTTCCACCAGCTTCGTCATGTCGGTTTCCACCTGGGCAATCTCGCCCATGTCGTGCAGGGCCTCGGCCGCGTCCCAGCCGAGGTTGGCCCCATAACAGTAGACACGGTCAGCTGACTTGAGACTGGCGGGCAAGGCGGCTTTCATGACGCCCAGCTTCATGGTGTTGGAGCGTGGCTCCAGCACCGCCAGAATGCGCGAGGCCCCGACCTTGGCGCGCAAGCCTTCCAGCGTGGTGGTAATCGCAGTCGGGTGATGCGCGAAGTCATCGTAGACCGTAATCCCCTTCACCTCGCCGCGCACTTCCATGCGGCGTTTCACATTCTGGAATTCGGCAAGCGCCGCAATACCGACCTCAACGGGCACGCCCACATGGCGCGCAGCCGCCAGCGCGGCCAATGCATTCATGCGGTTATGCTCGCCCAGCAGGCTCCATTGCACGCGGCCCAATACCTGCTCGCCTTGTATCACATCAAAACTGCCCTCGGCATCGGCGGCGCCGGCATGCCAGCCCTGAGCATCGCCAAAGGTTTCCACCGGGGTCCAGCAGCCACGTGCGATCACACGCTGCAGGCTTTCTTCCCGTCCATTGGCTACCACCAGGCCCTGCTGCGGCACGGTGCGCACCAGATGGTGAAACTGGGTTTCAATGGCGGCCAGGTCGGCAAAAATATCGGCATGGTCAAACTCGAGATTGTTTAGCACGGCCGTGCGTGGGCGATAGTGGACAAACTTGGAGCGCTTGTCGAAAAACGCCGTGTCGTATTCATCGGCCTCAATCACGAAAAAGGGCGAGCGCCCCTGTGGCTCCTGCCGCGGAGCGCCGGGCAAGCGCGCAGAGATATCAAAATTCTGCGGCACGCCACCAATCAGAAAACCAGGCGCCAGCCCGGCGTATTCCAGTATCCAGGCCAGCATGGAACTGGTGGTGGTTTTGCCATGCGTGCCGGCGACTGCCAGCACCCATTTATCGCGCAATACATTCTCGGCCAGCCACTGCGGGCCCGAGACATAGGGCAAGCCACGATTGAGGATTTCCTCCATCAATGGGTTGCCACGCGAGACCACATTGCCAATGACGTAAATATCAGGATTGAGTGCGGTTTGCTCTGGGGAGAAACCTTCGGTCAGGTCTATGCCCTGCGCCTCCAATTGTGTGCTCATCGGCGGGTAGACATTGGCATCGCAACCGGTCACGCGATGGCCTGCGGCTTTGGCCAGCACTGCAATGCCGCCCATGAATGTTCCGCAAATGCCGAGGATGTGAATATGCATGATGTGTTCTTAACGAATGATGACGGGAATAGGGAATGTATCCGAGTTGTAAAAACTATTGCTTAATGATCCCGTTAGCTTTTAAAGTATTTAAAAAATAGTGTCCTGTACCATTTTATGCATAATGATAAGCGATAGCAGGACTAAAAGGCAGTCAGTATCACTTGAATATGGGGAGCACCGTTGATGAGTAGCGCAGTAATCGAGCCATTAGGCTCAGGAGGGGCCGATGTCTTTCTCGGACGCCAGCCCATATTGACTGCGAACCGAAAAATCATAGCCTACGAGCTGCTGTTCCGATCGGAAGCCAGCCTCTCGGCAGACGTGGTGGATGATGTGCTTGCCACCTCCACCGTCATCGTCAACATGCTGAGTGAATTCGGCCTTGAGCTGGTGCTTGGCAATGAAGATGCCTTTCTGAATGTCTCCGCCAGCCTGCTGATGAGCGAGACGCTGGAGTTGTTGCCACCAGACCGCGTGATCCTCGAAATCCTGGAAGATGTCCCCATCAATGCGCAAATCGTGGAACGTTGCGCCGCCCTGAAGGAAATGGGCTTTCGTATCGCACTGGATGACTTTCTCTACCGCCCGGAATACGACCATATCCTGCCCCTGGTCGATATTGTGAAAGTCGACCTTACCATCACCCCGCTCAAGCACATGGCACCATCGCTGACCGTGTTGCGCAAACATAATCACATTCAACTCCTCGCGGAAAAAGTCCAGAACGAAGAAGAATTTGAAGCTTTCAAGAAGCTTGGCTTTGAGCTGTTTCAGGGCTATTTCTTTGCACAGCCGGTGATCCTGCAGGGCAAAAAACCCCAGCCTAACCAGATGACGCTGATGCGCATCATGGGCATGCTGATCAGTGACGCCAACCTGCAAGCGCTAGAAGAACCCTTCAAGCAAAGCCCCGACCTCTCGGTCAGCCTGCTGCGGCTGGTCAACTCGGTCGGTATCAGCGGTGGTCGTCAACAGGAAATCGGCTCCATACGCCAGGCGATTGCCGTGCTGGGCCAGCGCCAGCTGCTGCGCTGGGTGCAGCTTTTGCTGTATGTTTCACCCGAAGCTGGCAATGCCAGCAACCTGATGCAGCAAGTTGCCAGCCGTGCCCGCCTGATGGAACTCATCGCGCTCAAGCTGCAATCACCCGAGCCGCGCTTCAGTGATCAGGCCTTCATGGTCGGCATGCTGTCGCTGGTTGATGCCGTGTTGCAAGTACCCATCGAGAAAATCCTGAATGAAATCGGCCTGATGGAGCACCTGAAACAGGCGATCCTTGCGCACGAAGGCCCGCTGGGCCAGCTCTTGCAACTGGCGCAGGAAATAGAACGCACCGACTTTGAGGCCGTGCGTGCCGATCTTCATGCATTGGGGATCAGCGTCGGTGACTTTACCGCCATCCAGCTGCAAGCCATGCAATGGGCCGCCGAGCTTAACAAACAGGCGGCCTGATCTGGAGGATAAAAGTCTTGCGGTAAGGCGCCACAAAAAAGCCGGCAATCTGCCGGCTTTTTCTTTTCGATGGTGCTAATTGGCTAAATACAAAATCAGAACTTGAGCCGCAAACTCAGCAACGCACTACGTGGCGCTCCTGGGGTGTTGTACAAATCAGCGCCGCCATGGGCAGAAATGTAATACTCCTTATCTAACAAGTTGATCAATGTCAGGCGCAAGTCGTAGCGTTTGGTCTCATAAAAAGCGCTGGCGTCAAAGCGGGTATAGCCGGGCAATTTCACGACATTGCTGGCAGAGGCATACTGATCGCCCACTAACACCACGCCCCCGGCCAGGCCAAAACCATTGCCAAATCGGTGCGATACCCAAAGGTTGGCACTATGCCGCGGCGTGAGGCTGGCGCGATTGCCTTCAAGTGCCACTCGCGCAGGTTCGCCGACGATATTGACGGCCATGGTCGAGGGCGAGTCCGTAATCTTGGCATCCATATAGGCATAACCAGCATTGACGTCCCAGCCTTCCGCCAGGCGTCCCATGGCGGATAACTCCAGTCCATCGGTGCGTTGCTCACCCACCGGTATCAGTCGATTATTGTTGGCGGGATCTGCGCTCTTGATGTTGGTGCGCTCAAGCCGGAACAGGGAAACCATGGTCGACAGATTGCCATTCAGCCAGTCCAGCTTGGCACCCACCTCATAATTGGTGGTTTCTTCAGGTGCCAGCTGAGCGGCATTGTTGGTGAACGCCAGATTGAAGGTTTCCTGCGATGGCTGGAACGACTTGGTATAAGAGCCATACAAGCTGACATCATCCGCCGGCTGATAAACCAGCCCAGCCCGCGGGCTCCACTCTTTGTCCACGCGATCAAGCTTGGCCGAGCTCAGATTGTCTTTTGTTTCCTGATTGAAGCGATCATAGCGGGCGCCTACCAGCGCTTTCCAGCGCTCGGACAACGTGACCAGATCCTGCATGTAAAACGCCGCCGTCGTGCTGGTGCCAGTAGAATCCGAAGGGCTTAGGCCCACGCGGGCAGAAGGCGTCAGTATCGGGTTGTAAAGGCTCACCGAGGCAGGGTTCTGGTAGTTTCCAGACAGAGCATCTTTCTTCTGTTCGCCAAACTCCATGCCAAACAGCAAGGCATGCTCAAGGCCGAATGCGCGCGTTTTGATACTGAGATCGGTCTGATTGAAATAGCCATCTTCTTCACGCTGCACCGTGCTGTAGCGCCGATTAGCTATCGGGTTGCTGATGGTACCGGTAATGCTGCTAACCACGGTGTTGTTGCGGTCAAGATCATAGTGATACATGCGGAAAGCATTGCGCAGTTTCACATCCTCACTGAATTTGTGCTCCAGCACAAAAGAGCCCGCGCTGACGCGGCTTTGCACATAGTCATCGCGCCGCGCATTGGCCGAACCATAATACGTATCTATATTGACCTTGACCGGACGACCATTGATGGCAGGCACGCCAAAGTCATTCAGACGCCGATCATCCAGATATTCCGCCTGCAATAAAAGGCGTGTTTTTTCGGAAATATCAAACTGGATGGATGGCGCAATAAATTCACGATCAGTAAAGGATTGATCGCGGAAACCATCGCTCTTCTGGCGAGCACCAGTGATACGCAAAGCCACATTGTCCCCTAGCGGCTGGTTGATATCTGCTTCGTAGCGCTGGAAATCATAGCTGCCAATGGTCGTGGTGAGATTAATCATCGGCTTGTCAAACGGCTTCTTGGTAATGCGATTAATCAGACCCCCAGATGAGCCGCGGCCATACAGCACCGCTGCCGGGCCTTTCAAGACCTCAATCTGCTCCACATTGGCAAGATCACGGAAGTAAAGCGCATCATCGCGGATGCCATCCACGAACTGATCGGCAATCGCGCTGAATCCACGAATATTTACCTGGTCACGCTGACCATCGCCATTGCTGAAGCCAATGCCGGGCACATTGCGCAGTGCATCCTGCAGCGATATGGCCCCCTGATCTTCCATCAAAGCCTTGGGGATCACGTTCACCGTCTGCGGAATATCACGCAAAGGCACATCGATTTTTGCTGCTGTGGTGCTGACAACAGCCTGATAAGGAGAAGACACTTCTTTTTGCGCCTTTACCTTCACTTCCTCCAGTTCGCTGGGGCTGTCTTCGGGATTTGGCGTGGCGCCGAATGAAGCTGTGGAAATACTGCTGAATACAAACATTAATGCTAAATGCAATTTGGAATGGCGATACATGGCCCCCTGAGCCTTTCTGGTTTTTTAGTAACTGATGAGATGAATTGCATTGGGCAGAAGAGATCTGCTGGGTGGGGACCGCTGAACTACGTCGGTGGGTGGTGACTTGCCTATCCAATGATGTTAATTATTGTAAATGACAATTGTTCTCAATTGCAACATAAGTATTTTTATGCTGGTGTCTGATCAGCAACCAGAGCTGACAGGCATGTAAAGCATGTATCAAAGAGCAAGATATTGAGGGACGATGGCAGGGAACAATGCAAAACGAAAGCAAGGCAGGACGATAGAGAACAAGGCCGTTGAGAAAGGACAAATAAGAAAGGAAGATAGAAAAAAGCAGCAGTAGCCAGCTAGAATAAGGCATCACCATATGGAGAGTATTGCGCTCCCCACATGGTGGCATCCAGTCGTTGCTATAAATTGGGCGCGAGCCAGCGCTCCAGATACTCCTCCGAGAGCCCGCGTCTTGTCGCCATGTCCTTGAGCTGATCCTGACCTATCTTGTCCACGCTGAAATACTTGGCATCAGCATGCGCCAGATAAAACCCGGAGACGGCAGCGGCAGGCATCATGGCCAGCGACTCGGTCAGCGTCATGCCGATTTCATCGCACTGCATGACCTGGAACATATCGGGTTTGACCGTATGATCCGGGCAGGCCGGGTAACCTGGCGCCGGACGAATGCCGCGGTATTGCTCCTTGATCAGCGCGTCATTATCCAGCTGCTCGTCTGCGGCATACCCCCAGAGGTCGGTCCGTACCCGGGCATGCAGGTATTCGGCAAAGGCTTCCGCCAATCGATCAGCCAGCGACTTCAGCATGATGCTGCTGTAATCGTCATGGTCGTTCTCGAAGCGTTCCAGGTATTTGTCGATGCCCAACCCACCTGTCACCGCAAACATGCCGATGTAATCGGCCACGCCGGATGCCTTGGGCGCAATGTAATCGGCCAGACACTGATTGGGGCGCGCCACGCCATCAATCACCGGCTTGGCGGTCTGCTGGCGCATGCCATACCAGGTAAAGGCCACCTGGCTGCGGGTATCGTCGGTGTAGATTTCAATATCGTCATCATTGACGGTATTGGCAGGCAATAAGGCAACAACGCCATTGGCGGTCAGCCAGCGGCCTTCAATGATCTTTTTCAGCATGGCCTGGCCTTCTGCCAGCAGCTTGGTGGCTGCTTCACCAACCACGCTATCGGTCAGGATGGCCGGATAAAAGCCAGCCAGATCCCATGTCTGGAAAAACGGACCCCAGTCTATGTATTCGGCAATGGTGGCCAGATCAATATTCTTGAACACGCGCCGACCAATAAACTTGGGTTTCACCGGAGCATTCGCCCCATCAAACCTGGCTTTGACCTTGTTGGCCCGCGCTTCGGCCAGGGTCAGCATGGTCGGGCCTTTTTTATTGGCATGCTGAGTACGCGCGCGGTCATAATCCGCGGCAACTTCATTGATGTAGCTCTCACGCTGCTCGGGCGTCAGCAGCGACTGCATCACAGATACCGAGCGCGAGGCATCCGGCACATAGATCACTGGCCCATCATAATTCGGTGCAATCTTGACTGCAGTATGCGCACGCGAAGTCGTCGCGCCACCAATCAACAGCGGTATCTTCAGCATACGGAAGTGCGGGTCGCGCTGCATTTCCTTGGCGACATAGGCCATTTCTTCCAGCGACGGCGTGATCAGGCCCGACAAGCCGATGATGTCGGCGTTTTCAACCTTGGCGGTCGCCAGAATTTCCGAGCACGGCACCATCACGCCCATGTTCACCACCTCGAAGTTGTTGCACTGCAGCACCACCGACACAATATTCTTGCCGATATCGTGCACATCGCCTTTTACTGTCGCAATCACCACCTTGCCCTTGGGCTTGGCGGCCACGCCGGTGCGCTTTTCTTCCGCGGCTTTTTCTTCCTCAATAAAGGGAATCAGGTGGGCTACGGCCTGCTTCATCACGCGCGCAGATTTCACGACCTGCGGCAGGAACATCTTGCCCTGACCAAACAGATCACCCACCACATTCATGCCATCCATCAGCGGGCCTTCGATCACATTGATCGGGCGGCCCCCGGCGGCCATCACTTGCTGGCGCGCTTCCTCGGTGTCTTCCACAATAAATTCGGTAATGCCATGCACCATGGCATGTTCCAGCCGCTTGCCCACCGATACCGGCTGCTCGGGCGTGCCGCGCCACTCCAGCGTGGGCGCTTCTTTCTTGCCGCCCGCCGTGAGGGTGGCCGCAAACTCGATCATGCGCTCGGTGGCATCTTCGCGACGGTTCAGCACCACATCTTCCACACGCTCACGCAGCTCGGCAGGCAGATCATCGTACACACCGACCATGCCGGCATTGACGATACCCATGGTCATGCCCGCCTTGATGGCGTGATACAGGAACACGGTGTGGATGGCTTCGCGTGCCGGGTCATTGCCGCGGAAACTGAAGCTCACATTGGAAACGCCGCCGGAAATCTTGGCATAAGGCAGGTTTTCCTTGATCCAGCGGGTGGCATTGATGAAATCCACGGCATAGTTGTTGTGCTCCTCAATACCGGTGGCAACAGCAAAGATATTGGGGTCGAAGATAATGTCTTCGGGTGGGAAAGACGCCTCTTTTACGAGCAAATCATAAGCGCGTTTGCAGATCTCGATCTTGCGCTCATAGGTATCCGCCTGGCCTTTTTCATCAAAGGCCATAACGATGACTGCGGCGCCATAGCGACGGCACAGGCGCGCCTGCCGCAGAAACTCGGCTTCGCCTTCCTTCATGGAGATGGAATTGACGATGGACTTGCCTTGCACACATTTCAAGCCCGCCTCGATCACTTCCCACTTGGAAGAGTCGATCATGATGGGCACGCGGGCGATATCGGGCTCGGAGGCAACCAGATTCAGGAAGTGCGTCATCGCCTTCACGGCGTCCAGCATGCCTTCATCCATGTTGATATCGATCACCTGCGCGCCGTTTTCTACCTGCTGACGCGCCACCTGCAGGGCATCCTCATACTGCTCGTTCAGGATCATGCGGGCAAAGGCTTTGGAACCGGTGACATTGGTACGCTCACCCACATTCACAAACAGGGAGCTGTCATCAATGATAAAAGGCTCAAGACCGGCCAGCAGCGTGGCATGGCGAGGCGCAGGCACCTGGCGTGGGGCGATGTTTTTCACCGTCTCGGCAATGGCCTGGATATGGGCAGGGGTGGTGCCGCAGCAGCCGCCCGCCACATTCACAAAACCGCTCTCGGCAAATTCTTTCAGCAGGCTGGAGGTATCCTGCGGCTCCTCGTCAAAGCCGGTGTCCGACATCGGGTTGGGCAAACCGGCATTGGGGTAGATGCAGACAAAGGTATCGGCGATCTTGGACAACTCTTCGGCATAAGGCCGCATCAGCGCGGCACCCAAGGCACAGTTAAGGCCTATGGTCAGTGGCCGGGCATGGCGCACGGAATGCCAGAAGGCAGGTACCGTCTGACCAGAGAGTATGCGGCCGGAAGCATCTGTTACCGTGCCGGAAATCATGATGGGCAGCCGCTTGCCGCTTTGCTCAAAGTAGGCATCAATCGCAAATAGCGCGGCTTTGCAGTTCAGCGTATCAAAAATGGTTTCCACCAGCAGGATATCGGCACCGCCTTCCACCAGCGCAATGGTCTGCTCCAGGTACGCCTTTACCAGCTGATCGAAGGTGATATTGCGGGCAGCCGGATCGTTAACGTCGGGGGAAATGGACGCGGTTTTTGGCGTAGGGCCGAGCGCGCCTGCCACAAAGCGCGGTTTGTCCGGCGTGCTGTATTTGTCGCAAGCAGCGCGTGCCAGCTTGGCGGCTTCCACGTTCATCTCAAACGCAAGATGCGCCATGTGGTAATCCTCCTGCGCAACCGTGGTCGCGCCGAAGGTATTGGTCTCGATAATATCGGCACCTGCCGCCAGATATTGCTCGTGGATTTCCTGAATGATGTGCGGCTGAGTCAATGTCAGCAGCTCATTATTGCCTTTGACGAACAGTTCGCGCGCCTCGCCCTCTGCAGGCGCTGCATGCGGCTGACCACACCCACAGCCATCGCCATTGGGGCAAAATGCCAAGCCTGGCTTGAAATCGGCAAACCGGCCCTGCGGGCCCCCGCGATAATCTTCCTCTGTCAGCTTGTAGCGCTGAATCATGGTCCCCATGGCGCCATCCAGAATCAGGATGCGCTCTGCCAGCAGCTCGCGCAGGCGAACCTCAGTGGCAGAGATGGGAATGGCAGTGGATAACGTAGACGGCTGGTTCATGGGGCGCTCATATAGTGATGGCTAGTCTGGCATGACAGCCATGCGCAGACCTTGCGGTCAGCAGGTGTTAAGACAAAGGCGTCATTATAAAACAGGCACTGCTTTCAGGCACAGGCGATTGTTTATGCGCAGCTTTCCTTGGCTCATGGCAGACAACGAGGGTCATAGGACTGCAATTGCGATAACGGGTTCAGATCAAGGCATTTTGAGACATCATTTGCCTGTCACTGCCTGACACCAGTTCTGGTTCAAACCACCGACGTGCCCAGCAAGCTGCCTATCCAGTAGGTCATGGCACCTGCAGCGCTACCAATCAACAGCATACGCAGCCCCCCCTGCCAGGCATTTCGCCCGGTAAACAGGGACAAGGCAGCGCCTATGCCAAACAGGGCCAGCGCCGTCAGGGCAATCGCCCCCATCAGCGCATGGGCACCGCCGCCCAGCAGATAGGGCAACAGTGGCACCACCCCGCCAAAAGTAAACGCCAGGAAGGAGGACAGGGCCGCCGTCCACGGCGAGCCCAGCTCATCGGGATTCAAACCCAGCTCTTCCCGCGCCAGGGCATCCAGGCCTTTTTCCGGGTCGGCCACCATGCGCTCGGCCAAGGCCCGCGCTTCGGTTTCATTCAAGCCTCGGGCCTGATAAATCAGCTGCAGCTCACGCGCCTCTTGTTCGGGGTATTGCGCCAGCTCATCGCGTTCCAGCCCGATCTGATACTCAAACATTTCACGCTGCGAACGCATAGAAATATACTCGCCCGCTGCCATGGAAAATGCCCCGGCCAGCAAACCAGCCACGCCGGTCATGAGGATGGTCGACACATTGGCCGCCGCTCCGGCGACGCCCATGACCAGGCATGCAATCGAGACCAGACCATCATTTACCCCAAACACGGCAGCGCGCAGGCCGCCGCTGGTACCCGCATTACGATGACCAAGCTCGACGTCATTAATGGAAAGCGGCGTCGGATGTTCATTCTGCTGCCGCGGCTGACGGTAAACGGATAGGCCGCGTATCTTGATGGCAGCCAGCAAGGGCTTCAATCGCCGGCCTCCCAGGCTACGCAGCAACAACAGCACCACACGAGTGCGCAACTCGGGCTGATAGGACTGGGGCATAGCCACACCCTTGGCTATGCCTTGTTTATGCCATATGCCGGCTTGAGACTCCGCCTCGGCGGCCAGCTGTTTGAACAGTTCGCGATGGGCCTCGACGGGCTCCTGCACTGACATTTGCCTGTAAATGCAGGCGGATCGCATTTCTTCAAGCCAGGCGGAATGGTATTTTTCCATGAGATTTAAGCCTTTATATTTCGTGCTTGCGGTACTGAATCGCCTCGGCCACATGCGCAGTCGCGATATCCCTGGCACGCGCCAGATCGGCAATCGTGCGGGCCAGCTTCAATATCCGATGATACGCCCGGGCGGACAGGTTGAGACGATTGATGGCCTGCTTTACCAAGGCTTGGCCCTGGGCATCCAGCTCGCACCAGATATCGATCTCATGACTTTCCAATAGTGCATTGGCTTTCCCCTGGCGTTGCACTTGCAGCGCACGCGCAGCCTCGACACGGCGACGCACCACATCACTGCTTTCACTGCTCTCACGCGCCAGCAATTCATCGTCGCGCAAGGCAGGTACTTCTATATGCATGTCGATACGATCCATCAGCGGGCCGGAAAGACGATGGCGATAGCGCGACACCTGGTCAGGCGTGCAGCGGCATTTATTGTTGTAATGCCCCAGATACCCGCAAGGGCAGGGATTCATCGCGGCTACCAGCTGGAAGCGCGCGGGGAAGTCCGCCTGCCGGGCAGCTCGGGAGATGGTGATGCGTCCGGATTCCAGCGGCTCGCGCAGCACCTCAAGCACCTTGCGATCAAACTCCGGCACTTCATCCAGAAACAGAATGCCGTGGTGCGCCAGGGATATTTCGCCCGGGCGTGGCACACTGCCGCCTCCCACCAGCGCCACCGCCGATGCCGTGTGGTGTGGCGCTCGGTAAGGCCGCTGCCGCCAAGCGCTTGCTCGAAACGCGCCGTTGAGCGACTGAATGGCGGCGGATTCCAATGCTTCTTCTTCGGTCATCGCGGGCAAAATACCTGGCAATCTGGCGGCCAGCATGGACTTCCCAGTGCCCGGCGGTCCTTGCATCAAGATACTGTGCCCGCCTGCCGCCGCCACTTCCAAAGCACGCTTGGCATGCGCCTGCCCTTTCACGTCGGCGAAGTCAGCATAAGCTAGCGTGGTGGATGGCACTTCCGGCTGCTGCAATGCCAACGGCGACTGACCAAGCAAATGCGCGCATACCGCAAGCAAGCTGCTGGCGGGCAGTATCTGCGCATCCGTCACCAGCGCAGCTTCCGCTGCACTGGCTTCGGGCAAAATAAAAGCCCGGCCATCGCGCCAGGCTTTATAGGTCATGGCCAAGGCCCCTTTGACGGGGCGCAGCTCCCCGGTGAGAGCGAGCTCTCCAGCCATTTCATATTGCGCCAAACCCTCTATCGGCAATTGGCCGGACGCCGCCAGAATCCCGATCGCGATCGGCAAATCATAGCGCCCACTTTCCTTGGGAAGATCGGCGGGCGCTAGGTTGACCGTAATGCGGCGAGCAGGAAATTCGAACTGCGCCGTCTGCAAGGCAGCGCGTACTCTATCTTTGCTCTCCTTCACCTCAGCTTCGGGTAAGCCGACTATCGTAAAGCTGGGCAATCCATTGGCAAGGTGCACTTCCACATCCACTGGTGGTGCATCCATGCCACACAATGCACGACTTTTAATGACCGCAAGTGACATGATTCACATCTAACTGTTGGTTTTTTGCAACAAAACTTCCAGTTCTGTCAGTTTTTGTTCCATTTTTTCCAATTTAATCTGCGCCTCATCCAGCTGTTGCCTTGCAACCCGCAACAAATCGGCCTGTACGTCAAATTCCTCTCGAGAAACCAGCTCCAACTTGGTGAACGCGCCCTGTAATAGTGCATTTAAATTCTTTTCCAGATCGCCCAATGGGGATGATTCGGAAATTTCCTTTATTTTCAATGACAAATCATTCAAAAAAGCCGTATTCATGTTTCATTTACCTCCATCCATTACGCCATATCGGCTGTTATTCAGTGCGCGCATACATATGTAAACGCACCATCGGGGTGCCGCAAATTATTGTAAACAAGGAAATACTCTCATTGTTTCACCCAGCTCATTACTTTAGCATTGTAACTCAATGTTTTTCCGTGCTTTGTCTTTTTGGCACGAGTGTTGCTTTATGTTTGTTGCTCGTTTTATGTTGTTTTTTTACTCTGAAAGGAAATTCAATGCGTAAATCGCTTTTACTGGTAGCCGTTCTTGGCACCTTCGCAGCACCTGCTGCCGTTTTGGCCGCCGACGCTGCCGCTGAAGAAGCTACTTCGCCACACACTTTCTCTTACAACATTGGCCTTTACAGCCAATACATTTTCCGTGGCTTGACCCAAACTGGTCGCGAGCCAGCTCTGCAAGGCGGCGTTGACTACTCCCACTCCAGCGGTTTCTACCTGGGCTCCTGGGGTTCTAACGTTAGCTGGGTAAAGGATGGCGGCTACAAGCAAGATTCCAGCTTGGAAGTTGACGTTTACGGTGGTTACAAGAATACCATTGGCGACACTGGCATTACTTACGACATCGGTGCCCTGCAATATTTCTATCCAGGCTCCAAGGAAAGTGGCCTGGGCGCTGCTGGCCTGACCGATCCTAACACCACTGAAATCTACGGTGCTTTGGGCTGGAATTGGATCACTGTAAAGAACTCTTATGTTGTGTCCAAGGGCGCTTTCGGTGTTGAAGATGGCCGTGGTTCCAACTATGTTGAAGCTAACGTTCTGTACCCATTCGCTGACACTGGCTACTCGCTGATCGCTCACGTTGGTTATCAGTACTTTGATGGCACTTCCACTGCCGGTGCAACTCGCATCGACAATGACAAGGTGTATACCTACACCGATTGGAAACTGGGTGCAGTTAAGACCTGGGCTAACGGTGTAAACGTAGGTGGTTACTACACTGGTACCGATGCTGGTGATGACGGCTGGAAAAACGCTGGCACCAACAACCGCAACCTGGGCCGTGATGCATTCACGTTCTTCGTTCAAAAAACCTTCTAAATTCATTTAACCCTCAAGGTTAAATTGTTTAGTTAAACTGGGATGAGGCGGCTGAGCAACCCGCCTCATCACTTTCAACACTCATCAGGAGACACGCATGAAATTCGTATCCGCGATCATCAAGCCATTCAAGCTTGACGAGGTACGTGAGGCTCTTTCCGCCATCGGCGTACAGGGGATCACCGTTACTGAAGTCAAGGGTTTTGGACGTCAAAAGGGCCACACCGAGCTGTATCGTGGTGCCGAATATGTCGTCGATTTTCTGCCAAAAGTAAAACTCGAAGTCGCCATTAAAGACGACATGCTCGATCAGGTGATTGAAGTGATTGAGAAGTCCGCCACCACCGGCAAAATCGGCGATGGCAAAATTTTCATTTTTGATCTTGAGCAGGTTTATCGCATCCGTACCGGTGAAACCGGTCCTGACGCGCTCTAATAGGGGACAGCCATGAAACGATTTTTATCTCTGATTACATTAGTTGGTATGTTGGGCCTGGGCACACTGGGCGCCAGCACCATTGGTTTTGCCGAAGATGAAGCTCCGGCAGCCACCACCACCGAGGCAGCACCTGCAGCTGCCCCAGCTGAAGCAGCGCCTGCCGCTGAGGCAGCCGCTCCTGCAGAAGCCGCACCTGCCGCTGCTGCTGAAGAACCAAAACTGGATACCGGCAGCGCTGCCTGGATGATCACTGCCACTGTGCTGGTCGTGATGATGGCGGTACCTGGCCTGGCTCTGTTCTACGGCGGCCTGGTTCGCACCAAGAACATGCTGTCCGTGGGCATGCAGGTATTCGTTGCCTTCTCCCTGATCTCCGTGTTGTGGGCCGTATATGGCTACAGTATGGCCTTCTCGGAAGGGAACGCGATTGTCGGCGGCCTGAGCAAAGCTTTCCTGGCAGGTGTGACGCCTGACAGCCTCAGCGGTGTTATCCCTGAGTATGTCTTCATCACCTTCCAGCTGACCTTTGCTGCCATTACGCCAGCCCTGATCATCGGTGGTTTCTCCGAGCGTACCAAGTTCCCAGCCGTGCTGCTGTTCCTGGCACTGTGGGTGACCTTCGTTTACATCCCAATCGCCCACATGGTTTGGGGCGGCGGTCTGCTGAGCGATGCTGGCCCACTGTTTAACGGTCACGGCGCCAAGGACTTTGCTGGTGGTACTGTTGTGCACATCAACGCTGGTATTGCAGCGCTGGTAGGTGCCCTGGTTATCGGCAAGCGTATTGGTTACGGCAAAGAAGCCATGCCTCCACACAACCTGGTGATGACGCTGATTGGCGCCTCCTTGCTGTGGGTGGGTTGGTTCGGTTTCAACGTAGGTAGCGAACTGGCTGTTGATGGTGTTGCTGGCCTGGTTCTGATCAACACACAACTTGCTACTGGTGCCGCTGTTGTTGGCTGGGTATTTGCTGAATGGCTGTTCAAGGGCAAACCAAGCATGCTGGGTGCTGCTTCTGGCGCGATTGCTGGTCTGGTTGCCATCACCCCTGCTTGCGGCTTCATCGGCCCTATGGGTTCCATCATCCTCGGCTTCCTGGCCAGCTTCATCAGCCTCTGGGCCGTTACCAAGCTGAAGAATGCACTGGGTTATGATGACTCTCTGGATGTGTTCGGTGTACACGGTATCGCCGGTATCCTGGGTGCCATTGCAACTGGCGCACTGATGTCTGCAGACTTCGGCGGTGTTGGTTATGCTGAAGGCGTGACCATGGGCCAGCAAGTAACGACCCAAGCCATCGCAGTAGGTATTACTGTGGTATGGACTGGCGTTATCAGCTACATCCTGTTCAAGATTGTTGACATCGTCATCGGCCTGCGTGCAAGCGAAGAGTCCGAGCGCGAAGGTCTGGACACCACTGAACATGGTGAACGTGCTTACCACTACTAAGCCTTGACGCTTAAGTAGCAGTTAGTCAAAACGGGCGCAGCAATGCGCCCGTTTTTTATTGTTCATTAAACTCTTCACAATGTGGCGACCTAAACCGCAGCCACATCCGTAGATTGGCATAACGTCATCAAGCCATTGCGTGGGTTTGCACATTCATGGTGCACAAATGCACATTTTTCAGCTTTGGCACCCCGTTTGCCCCAGGAAAATAGCAGAGAATGCCGCCTCAAGAGCTGGCACAGCGTTTGCTTATGTATGATCAGGCATAAATTGCTCCACACCTCGGTGTTTCGAACATTTTATTGCTCGGTTTCCATGCATTATCTCCTCCTCTTCGGGCGCAATCTGCGCCCGTTTTTTTTAGGCAGATGGATGCAACTAAGCTAAAATCCTACGGACTCATACAATTTGATTGAATATGGTCCCTCATCTTACAACGGCCTTGACCGGCCCCCTGTTATCCCTTGAGCAACGCATGCTGGCAGCCATGCCACAAATCGAACATTGGTTTCGCAGCCAGTGGGCCGAATACAGCGTTCCTTTTTATGCTTCCGTTGATTTGCGCAATGCCGGTTTCAAACTGGCTCCGGTAGATACCAATCTCTTCCCCGGCGGATTCAATAACCTGAATCCCGAATTTCTCTCGCTCTGCGTGCAAGCCGCCATGAGTGCAGTTGAGAAGATCTGCCCGGATGCCCGGCGCCTGCTGGTAATTCCCGAGAACCATACCCGTAATACCTTTTACCTTCGCAATGTAGCAGCGCTAACCAACATCCTGCGGCATGCTGGCCTGGAAGTACGCATTGGCAGTATCTCGCCCGAAATTACCGAGCCGACCTACCTGGAAACGCATGATGGTGGCAGCATTCTGCTCGAGCCTGTGCAGCGCAAGGGCAATCGTCTGGTGCTCGATAATTTCGACAGTTGCGCGATTTTGCTCAATAACGATTTATCCGGTGGCGTGCCGGAGATTCTGCAAGGGCTGGAACAGAACCTGATTCCCCCTTTGCATGCTGGCTGGGCTACCCGCCGCAAATCGCAGCACTTCAGTGCCTACAACCGCGTTGCCCAAGACTTCGCCAATCTGCTTGGCATTGATGAGTGGTTGGTAAACCCGTATTTCGATACCTGTAGCGGCTTGGATTTTCATGCGCGCGTAGGCGAAGCCGAGCTGGCTGAAAAAGTGGAACAGCTGCTCGCCAAAATTCGCATCAAATATGCGGAATATGGCGTTGAGCAAGAACCGTTTGTCATCGTGAAAGCCGACGCTGGCACTTACGGCATGGGCATCATGACGGTGAAAAGCCCGGATGATGTCAAAGACCTCAACCGCAAGCAGCGCAATAAAATGGCCGTGGTCAAAGAAGGCCTGCAAGTATCCGAAGTGATCCTTCAAGAGGGCGTATACACGTTTGAATGCATCCATGATGCGGTGGCTGAGCCCGTGGTCTACATGATGGATCACTTTGTGGTGGGCGGTTTCTATCGTGTGCATACCGGACGTGGCGTGGATGAAAACCTCAATGCCCCTGGCATGCACTTCGAACCCCTGGCCTTTGAAAAACCTTGCTCGCTGCCCGACTGCGCAGGGGCGCCCGATGCGCCACCCAATCGCTTCTATGCCTATGGCGTTGTCGCGCGACTAGCCTTGCTGGCAGCGGCAATTGAGCTGCAAGAACACGATCCAGACCAATAATATGCAGCTACTCTTTATTCTGGATCCACTGGACAAGCTGGTCACTTACAAGGACACCAGCCTCGCCATCATGCGCGAGGCTGCGCGTCGCGGCCACGCGCTGGCCGTATGCGAACAGCAGCAAGTGCTGCTGCGACATGACAAGGTCACCGTGCAATATCGCGACTTTGCCTTTGGCGAGCATGGCTATGTGCTGGGGGATTTGCAGGAGAAAGCGCCTGAGCAGTTTGACGCAGTGCTGATGCGCAAAGACCCGCCCTTTGATAACGAATTTCTTTATAGCACCTACCTGCTGGAAATCGCCGAACGGCAGGGAGCGCGCATTCTGAATGCGCCACAAGCGGTGCGTGGCTGGAACGAGAAACTCTCCATCACCCGCTTCCCGCAGTTTGCACCGCCCTTTCTGGTGACACGCCAGCGTGGGCTTATTCGCGAGTTTCTGGCGATGCATGGCGATATCGTAGTCAAGCCGCTGGATGGCATGGGCGGTAGCAGCGTGTTCCGTTTGACGCAGCAAGATCCGAACATAGGCGTGATTCTTGAAACCATCACCGACTTCGAAAAGCGTACCGTCATGGCCCAGCGCTATCTGCCAGAGATCGTTAAAGGCGACAAACGTATCCTGATCATTGACGGGGAGCCGGTACCTTACGCCCTGGCACGCATCCCGCAAAATGGCGAAACACGCGGCAACCTGGCAGCAGGCGGCAAAGGTGTAGCGCAAATGTTAACCGAACGCGATCGCGAGATTGCCACTACCGTCGGCAAAGTCTTGAAAGCGAATGGGCTATTCCTGGTTGGGCTTGATGTAATTGGCGACAGCCTCACAGAAGTGAATGTCACCAGCCCGACCGGCATGGTAGAGATTGCCGCACAAACTGACTGCAACCCGGCGGCATTGATGGTGGATGCGCTGGAGAAACTTCAGACCAGCTAGTTTTTTGATGCTGCCGGCTGCCTTTCAGCATTCGAGCTGAAAGGCAGTCCCCTAAAGATGCCTTACTCCGTTGTAATTTCGCGCCAGCTGGAGCGCGTTGGCGTCAAGGAGCTACCCGATGTCGCAACCGAGCCACCTGTAGTTATGGTTTTCGTTGTATCGCCGCCCACTGTCGAGGTGCTGTAGCGCAAGGTGCCATTGGGAAGTGTATATAGCGATAGGCCTGTGACCAAACCACCAGAAGAATTATAGGTGCCCTGCGCACTAGTTCCCGATGTGGTAAACCGTCCGGTTTTGTAATCAAAGAAATATATCCAGCTATCCCCACCCGGGCTACATGCATCGCCACTGGGAATACCACTCGCCACCACCAGCGTCCCCAAACCTAACTGTGGGTTAACAAAGACGCGCTCCCCCGTTGTCGGAAGATCGGCATACCAACTGCCGTTAACGCCCGTGCCACTGACGGTGGCGGTATTGCCGGATTTTGAGATGGTGATGGGATTGGTACGCGCATTGCTAATGGCAGTCCCTGTATCACGCAGGGCATAAATGGTTTGCACGCCCGTCGTGGTCAGATCCGTCAGCCCCAGATATGAGCCCGTTGCCACATATACGATATGCGCAGTGCTACCGGAAATGGCGGCCAACTCAGGTTTGGTGGTAATCGGCTGGGCGGTATTGCCGTACTTCAGCTGGGCCAAGGTGGTGACATTGTAATCGCTCATGTTAAAGCGCCAGACATTCCCGAGAAGGTCGCCACCATAGACCTGCGTAATGGTAGCATCTGCGTTGCCGTTATCCGACCAGCCACTGATTCTGGACAAGCCGCTAGGGGTAGTGGTATCTCCCACTCCGGTCGATACTTTCCTGATCAGTGCGCCTGTCAGGGCATTCAGCACATACAAATAGCCTTTGCCATCCCCTGGGGTCACATTGTTGTAACCGGAAGTCACCATCACCACCCAAGTACCATTGGGCAATTTTCCTATCACAGGATTGCCAAAGGTATAGCCCAGATTTTCATCCGCGACATCGCACACATTGCTGTCACTGCAGAACTCCCATAAGCCTTTGGGGTCAGCTGGGTTTGTGACATCCAGCGCGTAATAGCCACGACCGCCGCCATTCAGGCCACCGACCAGGATGGTTTTCCAGCCACCACCCGCAAAAATATCCATGACGATAGGCGAACCATCGACATAATACTTGTGTTTGGATGAGTAGTTTTTATCTGCCAAGGCATACATGTTGGACATGACCGTACGCGGCACAAACGCCCAGCGCTCGGCGCCTGTATCGGCGTTGAACGCGTGCAGCATGCCGTCATTCCCCCCTACATACAAGGTCGCGGGACGATTGATATTGGCAGTCTTGAACGTGCCATAACTAGGGGAAACATAGTCACCAAAGTTATAGCGAGGTGCTTTGACATAAGCCGGGATCGAGTTGGCCAGATCACCCAGCACATGCTCACGATCGCGGAAAGCCTTGCTGGCCTGCGGAGTGGTGCCTACATTTTCGTGCTGACTCTGTCCGCGCAGAAAGTTGATAAGGTTAGTCGCATTGTTAGCGATCGTTTGTGTCGTCGAATTCAAGACCGGACATTGCGATAGCTTGCTACACTGATTCGTAAACAGCAGCAACTCAGTAGAGGTCAGGTTAGCCGCATTGAAAGGTACCAATGTACGGCTAGCGTTCATTTTGAAAATGGTACGGGTATCCGCATCAATACCGCCCTTGGCGTCCAGTTGAGCTTGAGCAGACCACAGGTTTGATGCGTTGGCCAAGCCTGTTGTCAAATCTATGGTACTAGCGACGACCTCGCCATCCCATTTCACCGTGCGATAAGTTGAATTGAAGGCATAATTGTCGCCGGATGTCAGATTGGGTGTGCTGGTCGTAGCTGCCGATGCGTCGGTAGACTTGGTGTTGACTGCGGCCAGAGCTGTTTGCAATCCCGAGGTCACCGCAGATGGATCCGAAGCACTGAAATACCTGCCCCGACCGTTTACTGCCGCATGCCACAAATCATCCACAGCAGTGAGGGTATCAGCCACCGGTACAGGCCAGTTCTTGACGCCATCGATAATATCCTTGAAGTCGCCTTCCGGAGTCTGATAGTAAGGGTCGTACTCCAACTCTCCATTCAGCCCCAAACCCAGGGTAAACGTGACCATATGCTGCTGATTGTTACTATCCGTGGGCGATTTCAATAGGTCGCTAGCGGCCATGGAAGGCCGCAAGTCTGTCTGGTAGTAATACAGGGCGACATCCGCCAGAGTGTTGGTAGAGCCTGCAAGGCCGCCATCATATACACCATCCTCACGCTTGGCATAGCCAGTGTTGGTATTGTCCTGATTACCTATGGCGCTTGTGCCGTCCAGTTGCACACCTGCATTCCCGTTCCAGTAGCCATCTGTAGTGAGGATCGTGAAATTCTGCTGGCAGGAGTACTGTACCGGATCGTCCGTCGTCATGGAGTTGATACCATTCGTTTTACCACCGTAGTAACGCCCTACTCGAGAAAGCGCCTCGCGCAGAGGAGTACCACCGCTAGGATCCATGCCATACAAGCGTTGGTACCAGGTTTTCTTGTTGCTAGCGTTAAAGGTATCCAGTTTGAGGAATTTGCTGGAAGCAGTATTCAGCGTAATAAACCCCACCCGATAAGCATCATCCAGCGAGCTGAACGCACGGCCTGCCGAGCTTTTCATGTTCATCATGCGGGTGCGGTAATAGGCATACCAGTTGGCAAAATTGTTCATTTCTTCGGTATAGCTGCATGTGCTGCCACTGCAATCCGAGCGACTGTCAGCCTTGGGGAAAGTGGCGCCCGAGACGATATTCACGCGCCGGAATTTGCCGTAGCGCGCATAGCGGAAACCAGCGCTAAGGTTGAAAGCCGCCTGGCAGCTATTCGCTGCAGGATTTCCAGAAGCACCGGCATTGGTATTGTTGTTGCAATAGCGCACATAGGCCGGAAAACTATAGGTGCTGTTAGCAGCGGTTTGTACATTGCAGGTTTTCAAGTCGGCACGTGTGCAGTACTCGATCGGAGTAATGGTGTAGTAGTGCGGATTCGAGTTTATGGTGGTCGGATAACGGTAAGTGCCGGTGGTCGAAGTGTAGGGATTTGTTCTATCGTTATCGGGAAAATCATAATCATCGTAAGAGCCGGAGCTACGATAATCGATACCGTTACGCTTGCAGGTCGTGCCATTGGAGTTGCAGTAAACCCGTTCCGGAAATGCGGTCTGAATATTCACCGTTCCCGATGTTTGCCCACAACTGGTATTCATCGTATGCCCATTGGTACGCACTGCTGTCCAGGTGGTTTGACTAGGCAGGTTAGAAGTCGGATCGCAGGGATTTACCGGCGGCGTATAAGTAATATTAGGGTTGTAATAGGTAGCGTTATGGTAGAAGCTGTAAAAAGGCGGATCACCGCCTTCGGTCATGGCAGCACCATCATCGCGACCACCTGCACACTCAGTGGATCCACTGCTCATGCGCCGGCAGTTGTAGATGGTACCCGCAGAGTTACTGTTCCCCACATTATCCGGCAGGTAATTGAAGTCCATACTGCCAGAGTCATCCAGCACGAACATAACGTTAGGCTTCACTACAGTGCCCGAATTATTCGAGATAGGCGCCGCTGCAATATCAGTCAATGCTGCGCTAACATTCGTTGCACTAAGAAAAGTAAGCACGGTCAGGAAAACAGCAAAGACAATGTGAGATTTTCTGTTAAGCATTTTCCTGGCTCCTAAGGCTTCACTGTAATGGTACTCTGGGTAATGCTCACCGCATTACGGGGACCTTTTACCCGGGTGGTGACCCGGTAATACACCATAAACTGACCATTCAAGGTATTGCTGCCCCCACCTTCTATCCCCACATTGCCTTGCGAGTTACCGCTGGCAACCGTGCGTTTCACACAGGACTGTCCTTCCGCGTTATAAGCCGCGCCTGCCACCTTACACATGCGCTGAATAACATATTGCGTAGTGTTGCCTGCCCCATCAGCCGCCAAGGTAATGGCTCTGCTCCATGCAGACTCAGCGACCCAGTTGCGGTCATTCCATGCATCGACAGTAGAGCCCGGAGAGCCTCCATTCGCAGGCAATGATGAGAAATAGCCATTCCCTGGACTATCCGAATTCAGTGAGCTCTGATTGGCGGAAAGCCATTGATAGGCAATCTGGATGCCACGGTCTGAGGACATCAGGGCAGACTTCTTGAAAGCCACATTACCGGCGATGATGTTGCCGGTATCCACCGACCGCACCAAGGCGATACCGGCAAGCGTCATTGCCACCAGAAAAATCAGGGCGAGGAACATCACCACACCGCGCTGTGCGTTAGGCGTTGTATACATTATTCGGGATTCCATACCAGGTTACGCAAAACGTTGGTCGTTTCAAACACGCGATAGCGATAGCATTGCCAGTCGCTATTGGTAGAGATATTGCTGAAGGATTTTGTCGTCACCCCATCGGGCCGCCAGACGGGCAAGCTAGTGGTGACATTACAGGCAGCTTCACGCTTGATGCTACGGGCCACAAGACCATAGCGTATCGCCTTGACCTGCATCCAGGCATCATTCAATGCGGTGACGTTCGCACCAGTAGGGGTCACCGTATCCCAGGTTTCAATGACGCCGTCGTTATCCATATCTTTGCCATACTCGGCCTGCAAGTCGACGATATCCGTGGCGAGAATGCTCTGCGTGCCCAGCATGTTATTGGTCTGCACCAGATTGCTGCGGCCAGAGCTGTCCTGCACAATGCTGTAGATATTGTTGACAGGGGTCTGGCCGAGATTGAACAAAAGGCTGTTGATCGGGTAAGCGGCAACACTGCCATCGTTATAGCGAAAGCTTTGTGTGACGGGCCCCAACTGGTAGGAGCCGCTCTCATGTTTGATGCGATTGTCTACTGTGTCAGAGCCGCTGAACTGAATCACCTCTCCAGTACCAGTAGTGGCATCCGCCACCACCATGACGTCTGCCATACTGAAGCCATATATATTATTTACATTAATGTCATAAGAACCAGCGGCCATCGGCGTGCGCAAATATTCTGGCACGCTGGTATTCGAAGCATTGCCATAGCTGATGATGATGGTATCAGGCGCGTTTGCAGCGCCTTGCACAATCAGGATAGGGGCAAACACAAAAGGCATGGCGGCAACTGAACGAGCACCAGAATCGTTAATGGTAATGGTGCCGCCCATGAAACCAGATGACGGACAAACCCCTGAACACGCCGTCACATTCATGCCATAGCCTGCCTGCCGGAGGTCCTTGTCCATCAGCAGCATGGCCAGCGCGCCATTCTGCTGCGCATCGCTGCCACTAGTGGTGGTCTGCTTGCTTTGCTCGGTAATAGAAAACACCTGGGTGATCACAAGGCTGCCCAGCAACGCGATGACAATACCCACCATCAACTCGACCAGACTGAACCCACGGGAAAAATGCTTGATTGTCATGGTTATTGCCGTGCGCTGATGTAGGAGACTGAGCGGAAATTGTGCCGCCCTTCATTGGCCGTCGCACCAGGGGCCTGCCAGAAAATATTGACAGTCACCGTCCAGCCATTAGCGGCGCTGCCAGCGACAGTGATAGTAGGAGCATTGAGGTTGCCCTGCACGTTGACACCGGGCAAGGTACCAATATTTGCCAGCCAGGGCGTGAGGGCAGCTGCTGAGCCACCCGGGTAGGTATAGGTCGAAATATTGGGGACATCTGCCCACATCAAAGAAACAATACGCTCTGCATAAAGGCTGGCTTCAAGGCGATACTGGGCGTCGGCGACGGTTTTGATGGCCGAGGCATGCAGGCCTACGATTGCGAGTATCCCTATCGAAAAAATCAGAATGGCAATCAGGCCCTCCAGCAGAATCGAGCCTTGCTGGAAAGAACGTTGTTGAGAGGGGGCGGGCATTAACATCTTCTGCCATCTCCGGTTAATGTGACATTCGGGTCACAGCTGCGCACTGTGGAGCCGCGGATCTGGATGCGCAATTCACGGCTTTGCTCCGAAGTGATGTTGTCGTTATCAATCGTGATGTCGCTGATCGAGCTGGCCAATGACACACCACCAACATCCGGATCAGGTATACGTCCCATCCCATTAAATGTAATAGTCGCAGCACCGCCGGGAGTGACCGTTGTCTTAACCGCACTGGCGCTTTCTGAAGCATCGCGGCTCTGAATCACCGCGGGACAATCCTGCAAGCCGTCGCCATCGTTATCGCCCACCACAGTCAGGCAACCTACGCTCCATCCGGTCTGGCCTATCAGGGTAAAACGCACCTGGGCATTGCGACGCACTGCCTCGGCCCGTGCCAGTTGCAAGCCATTCAAAATGGCTTCGGACGCTGACTTGATTTGTACATTGGCCATGAAAATACGAAAACTGGGAATCGCCACGGCTGCCAGAATGCCAACAATGCTGATCACGATCAGCATTTCAATCAGCGTAAAGCCTGGCGCATGACGGGTTGGCATCAGCAACTGCTCCCTGCCTTGGTCAACCAACATGTTGCCGAAGTCTGAGTCGTACTCCCGAACTTGGTCTGTGAAGTTTTGGCGTTGTTCTGGTCTATGGTGTAAACAAAGCTGTCCATTGGGCCGTTGCCGGTCGCCGTAATCAAATAAGACTGCCCTCCATTGTTGGTAGCACATGCCACAACAAAATGATCCACAGTGGAAGGCACCGCGCCGCAAGCCCCTCCATTCGCATAGGTGCGATTATCCTGATAGTAGCGCTCCATGCGATTCCGCATTTGCGACAACTCGCCCGTTGCCTGCGGAATCTGGGCGCGCTTCACGTAATCGGTATAACTGGGATAGGCAACGGCAGCCAGGATGCCGATGATGGCAACCGTGATCATCAACTCAATCAATGTAAAGCCAGCTTGCTGGCAATCTCTGAATACTTGGCGCATGGCGGAACCTTTCTAGGTAACTGAATCATGCTTATCTTAGCGTGCAAACGCTAGTCTCGCCCGACGTATGGTCAATTTTGGGCGATAAGCGGCGCGCAAGGCCTCCGCCATGCGATATAGAGGCTTTGTGTTAAAATACGCAGGCTTTTCACTTGTACAGGCACACCCCATGCGCGCAGTTCTCCTCGGCCTTTTATTTACCATCAGCCTCGCTGCCTGCGGCACCAAGGGGCCGCTTTACATCCCTGAAAAGCAATATCCGCTCGATCCGGCGGAACGAAAAGCGGTACCCAAACCCGCCAAGCAAAGCAGCGACCAGGCGCCCTGATGCAGTTTGGCAGCTGAAATTCTTTGTAATCCCTTATACCTACACGGCATAGATCAACTCACGTGAACGCATTTCAACTCAAGAACGGCCAACTGCACGCCGAACAAGTGCCGCTGAACCAGTTGGCAGAGGAATTCTCCACCCCTTGCTACGTCTACTCGCGCCAGGCGCTGGAAACGGCCTATCGCGACTTTCAGCAAGGCTTTGCGGGGGTAGACCACCTCGTGTGCTTTGCGGTCAAAGCCAATCCCAGCCTGGGCGTGCTGAGCGTATTCGCCAAGCTGGGCGCCGGGTTTGATATTGTCTCCGGTGGTGAGCTGGCGCGCGTACTGGCAGCGGGCGGTGATGCCTCCAAAGTGGTGTTTTCCGGCGTGGGTAAAACCGCCGATGAAATGCGGGCTGCTCTGACTGCGGGGATTTTCTGCTTCAATGTGGAGTCCGCAGCCGAGCTGGAACGATTGAATGAGGTGGCAGGCAGCATGGGCAAAATCGCCCCGGTATCGCTGCGGGTCAACCCTAACGTGGATGCCAAAACCCACCCTTATATTTCCACTGGCCTTAAGAACAACAAGTTCGGCGTTGCCTACGAGCAGTCACTGGCGCTTTATCAGCAGGCGGCGGCCATGCCCAACATTGACGTGCACGGCGTGGATTGCCATATCGGCTCGCAGCTGACTGAGCTGTCGCCGTTTCTGGATGCGTTTGACCGTGTATTGGCGCTGGTTGACCAGCTGGAAGCAGCTGGCATTGCTATCCGCCACATCGATGCAGGTGGTGGTATCGGCATTTGCTACAACGAAGAAACACCACCGGATTTTGCCGCCTATGCCGCGGCGATGTTAAAGAAGCTGGGTGATCGCAAGGTCAAGCTGGTGTTTGAGCCTGGCCGTGCACTGGTAGGGAATGCTGGCGCCTTGCTGACGCGTGTGGAATACCTCAAGCACACCGAAGCCAAGAACTTTGCGATTGTGGATGCCGCCATGAATGACCTCATGCGGCCTGCGCTTTACGATGCCTATCACCAGATTGCCGAAGTCAGCCCCGATGCCACGCCCAAAGAGATATACGAGATTGTGGGCCCGGTCTGTGAAAGCGGCGACTTTCTGGGCCATGACCGTGAACTCGGCCTGAAGCAAGGCGATCTGCTGGCGATCCTGTCGGCAGGCGCTTACGGCATGAGCATGAGCTCCAATTACAATACTCGCCCCCGGGCGGCGGAAGTCATGGTGGATGGTGCAAGCTATCAGCTGATCCGCAAGCGGGAAACCATTGCCGAGCTGTTTGCGCTGGAAAATGTCGTAAAAGACTGATCTCATCCATCTGCAAACAACAAAAAAAGCGAACGGTTGCACGTTCGCTTTTTTGTTTGGCTTTACGACTGGTAGCCGCTTAAATGCAGCCGCCTAATCAAAAATCACCGTCTTGTTGGCGTAAAGCAGGATACGGTTTTCAATGTGCCAACGCACGGCGCGCGACAGCACCACGCGTTCCAGATCACGTCCCTTCTGAATCAGGTCTTCCACCTGGTCGCGATGGGAAATACGCGCAATGTCCTGCTCGATAATCGGGCCTTCATCCAGCACTTCGGTCACATAATGGCTGGTCGCCCCGATCAGTTTGACGCCGCGCTCAAATGCCCGATGATACGGACGCGCGCCAATAAACGCCGGCAGGAAGGAGTGGTGAATATTGATGATGCGCTGCGGATACCGCTGCACAAAAGCAGGCGACAATATTTGCATGTAACGCGCCAGCACGATGAGGTCCACGCCGTATTGGTCAAACAACGCGAACTGCTTTGCTTCGGCTTCGGCCTTGTTGTCACGGTTAACTTCCACATAATGGAAAGGGATGCCATGGTACTCAGCCAGTCGCTCGGTATGGCGGTGGTTGCTGACAATCAGCGGAATCTCGCAAGCCAGTTCACCACTTTGGTGACGGTGCAGCAAATCGACCAGGCAATGATCGTATTGCGACACCATGATGGCCATGCGAGTGCGCTTCTGACCCAGCTTGAGCTGCCAGGTCATGCTGAAACGCTCGGCGATTGGCGTGAAATGCTCAGAAAAATTATCGGCATTGATGGCAGAATCGCTGAGATCCCACTCAACCCGCATCAAAAACAGGCCGTTTTCAGCGTCCTGATGCTGGTCAGCATGCAGGATATTGGCATTGTGGCGGTATAAAAAATCCGCAATACCTGCAACGATCCCTTTCTGGTCCGGGCAGGTCACCAGCAATGTGGCGGTATTCTTCATCATGGTCAGGTCGGCGATGCCGTCTTTTTTCGAAAAAACAGGATTATAGCAACTAAGGCCAGCACAAACGAATAGGCGTAAGCTGAATCAGTGCAAGGCAGGCAGGGTTGTGGTATCTTTTACCTTGATTATTGCTTCTCATGCCGCCACCCGCCTCAAGCACCTATACCCGTGAAAAAACAGCTACCCATTATTTTTATCGCCTTCATTCTGCCCATTACTGCCATGCTGTGGTGGTGGGGGCTTTTCAGCACCCCCAAGCTGCAGATTGAACAGGCCGGTGATTATCACTATGCGTATCTGGAGGCGCAGGGTGTTTATTCCAAACTCGGCGAAACGCTGGCAGAGGTCAAGCAGGAGCTGGACAGACAAGGTATCAGCCACGGCGCTGAAGTTACTCTGGTCATGACCGACCCCCGCAAAACCAAGCCCGCCGACTTGCTGGCACGCACCGGCTATATGATTCCAGCAGATGCAAAGCTGCAATCTCCGCTTAAAAGCGCGACCATTCCCAAACGTGAAGTGGTGGCTGTCAGCATCAAGGCGCACCCGCTGCTCGCCTATGGCAAAACCTACGGTGCCCTATTGGACTATACGAATCAGCACCACTCTTCATTACAATTACCTACGCTGGAAATTTTCGAAAACAGCGTATTACGGGTAGAAATGCCGTTATCGCATGAACCGCAGGATGCATCTCCATGAATTTCATTGTTCTGGTCAGCGCGCTCGCTCTCAGTTACTACCGCCCGCATAAAAGCCTGGACTGGCTTTTTCATATTTGCACGCCTTATGCACAATTGCTGGAACGCAACTTCAATGGCGGGAAAAACCGGCACGGCGTTGTAGCCTGGACCCTGGGCGCCCTGCTGCCTTCCATCGTCATCGGCTTTCTTTATTACGGCCTGATGGAGCTTAACGTCATCATTGGCATGGTGTTCGGCATTGCCGTGCTCTACCTCATCCTGCGCTTCAGCCGGTTCAGCCAGCGCGCCGAGCGCATTGCCACCGCCCTTGCTGACAAAAACATAGATGAAGCCCGCACACTGCTCAGCCAGTGGGAGCCCCCGCTGGAAACCAGCCATTACAATGCTGCTGAAGTCGCCCGTGTCAGCATTGAAACCACACTACGCCGCGCCCACCAGGGGCTGTTTGGACCTATTTTCTGGTTTGTGCTGCTGGGCCCCGGCGGCGCTCTGCTTTATCGGCTTTCGCACCTTTTCATGCAAAGCTGGGAACCCCATCTGGATAACCACTTCCATCGTTTCGCCCATCGCGCATTCGAGTGGCTGGACTGGCTGCCTATTCGTATTTCGGGCGCCTGTTTTGCCATTGTGGGTGACTTTGAAGATGCCGTTTATTGCTGGCGCACACAGGCTGCTGGCTGGCCAGAGCAATCCCTGGGGATCATTCTGGCGAGTGGCGCAGGTGCCCTGGGCGTAAGATTGGGTGAGCCGCTGCCATATCGCGGCGTATTGCAGTTCCGTCCGGAGCTCGGCCTGGGTGATGAGGCCGATGCCGATTATCTGAAAAGCGCGGTCGGTCTGGTCTGGCGCGTGCTGGTCTTGCTGGTCGGCCTGCTGTTGCTGTTAACCTTTGCCCACTGGCTGGGCAACTAGGGCAGCCATGGGCTGCCCATCATTGTTAAGCTGAATCGAAGACACTCTATGGATATCGTACTTGCCAACCCGCGCGGCTTCTGTGCCGGCGTCGATCGCGCCATCATCATTGTGGAGCAGGCGCTGGAGAAATTTGGCGCGCCCATCTACGTGCGCCACGAAGTCGTGCATAACAAATTTGTCGTGGATGAACTCAAGCGCAAGGGCGCCGTGTTTATCGAAGAACTCGAAGAAGTCCCGCCAGGCAATACCGTGATTTTCAGCGCACACGGTGTGTCGCGCGAAGTCCGAACAGACGCCGAGGCGCGCGGTCTGCGCGTATTTGATGCCACCTGCCCGCTGGTTACCAAAGTCCATAATGAAGTCGCCAAAATGCGTCAGGATGGCAAAGAGATAGTCATGATCGGTCACAAGGGCCACCCTGAAGTAGAAGGCACCATGGGCCAGTCCGACGGCGGCATGTATCTGGTGGAAAAACCGGAAGACGTGGATAGCCTTCAGGTCAAAGACCCGGCCAAACTCGCCTATGTCACGCAGACGACGCTCTCCATTGATGACGCTGCATCTATCGTCACCGCCCTCAAGGACAAATTCCCCCTCATCAGCGCGCCCAAAAGCGACTCCATCTGCTATGCCACGCAAAACCGGCAAGATGCCGTGAAGGCGATGGCCAAGGATTGCGATCTGGTGATCGTGGTGGGTTCACCGAATAGCTCCAACTCAAACCGCTTGCGTGAAGTGGCGCAGAACCAGGGCATCGAGTCTTACATGGTCGATAACGCCAGCTACCTGAACGCCGAGTGGCTTGCAGGCAAAAAGCGAATCGGTGTTTCCGCTGGCGCCTCCGCACCCGAGATTCTGGTGAAAGAAGTCATCCAGCGCCTGCAGGAAATGGGCGCGGCCCAGGTCACGGAGTTGCAGGGTGTGGTTGAGAATGTGGTATTCCAACTGCCTAAAAACCTCAAATCCGCCTGAAATAAACCCAAAAAAACCTATAAAAAAAGCCCCGCATTGCGGGGCTTTTTTATGCAGAAGTACTCACTTGCCTGTTACTTTTTGAGGTTGTCCAGGCTGAACGCCGTTTTGGGATTAACCGCGAGAATGATCATGCCACCCGCAATCGCCATGTACTGCATAAAGACGATAGGTTCATTGAACTTGAGTATGACCGCGACAAATACGGAATAAATGGCCAGGGTAATCGCCGCGCCACGGGTTTTGAAGCCCAGGAATAACAGGCTACCTGCCACCAGTTGAACCAGTATCATGATGGGAGCGAATATGGTGCCCAGTCCGTGTTGTGCCAGAAAGTCCTGATATGCCGAATAACCATCCGGATTCTTGAAAATCAGCATCAATTGGATAATGATGGAAACCAGATAAATTTGCGCCAGCAGCAGACGACCGATCAGACTGAAAAATTTGTTCATACACACTTTCCTGAGTTGGTAACATGGCAAAACGGCATGATGCCTGCAAGCCTGACTGGCCGCAAGCCCGCAACACGAAGGAGCAAGCATGAAAATCCTCATTATCCTTGGCGCATTACTGCTTGTTGCATGCAGCCCCGAGCCGGATCACAGCACGCCCAAAGTCGCGGAAGAAGCGCGTGCGGCGCTGGATAAAGCCAAGCAGGTGGAAAATACCCTGCAGCAATCGGAGCAGGCACAGCGCGAGCAGATTGAGCATGCCTCCGAGTAATACCTGCCCTGGTTACATTATCAAGCCAGTGTGCTGGCAGCAGGCAGGGGCATCCCTGATGTATGTGCGCCGCACGGTGTTCATGCAGGAACAACAGGTGCCAGAATCACTGGAGTGGGACGGGCTGGATGAAGAGGCCCACCATCTGCTGGCCTGCACCTTTGGCCATGAGGTGATCGGTTGCGCGCGCATACTGCCGGATGGACATATTGGCCGCATGGCGGTGATGCCTGGGTGGCGCGGCCATGGGGTTGGCCGGGCACTGCTCGATAAAGCCGTCATGCATTGCAGCCATCTGGGCCTGCGCGAAGTAAAACTTTCCGCGCAAACCCATGCCATCGCGTTTTACCAGAAAGCCGGTTTTGTGGTGTGCAGCGCAGTCTACATGGATGCGGGCATCCCGCATTGCGACATGATCCTTACGCTGTAAGCCCCGCAACGACTGTTTGCCCCACCCTGCCCGCTTGGGTAAAATGCAGGGTCAAGATTTTCTTCAAACCCCTCTTTTTCTTATCCCACAAAAGGAATTCCGCATGTCAAAAATTATCATGAAAGCTGGTGAAGCTACCGTATTCAGCGAAGGTAAAGACGTTACTGCAGCGATGCCAGAAATCGTCATTGGCGCTGTAGACGGCCCAGTAGGTACCGCATTTGCCAACATGATGGCGCAGAGCAAGGGTCACACTGCCATGTTCGCCGTACGCGACATCAACCAGCTGGTACGCCCTGCCACCATGATGGTGCCTAAAGTCACGCTGAAGGATTCCACCAACATCGAACTGTTCGGTGGCCTGGTACAAGCCGCGACCGCTGATGCGATTCTGGACTGTGTGATCGAAGGCATTATCCCCAAGGACCAAGTCAACGACCTGTGCATCATCAGCCTGGTATGGATTGATCCGGGCTGTGCAGCCCTGGCCAAGGAAGGCACGCTGGACAAGGCAGACATGTACAAGAACAACTACGATGCCACCAAGCTCGCCATCAAGCGTGCACTGAACGATGAGCCGACCATTGATGAACTGATCGCCAATCGTCACAAGATCAAGCACTGCATGTGGGAAGACAGCTGGGATCAGAAGTAATCATCCTCGCTGAGCTTTAAGAAGGAAGTCCAGGCATTATGCGCTGAGACTCCCAGCATCAAAAAACCCCGGAAATTTTTACCTTTCCGGGGTTTTTTATTGGCGTGCAGCCTGAATCCAGTGATGCCGATTCAGGCCTTGGCTGTCAGTGCTTAATACTTCTTCACCAGCTCGGGGGAGAATGGCTCCAGCACGCAACGCAGCTCCAGCACTTTTGCCTTGTTAGGGGCTTTATCTGTGGTCGCGTCAAATTCAATCACGCTCTGGTCACGGTTGGTCCAGATGAAGCCACCGCCTTTGTTCACGTTACCTGCCATGTATTGGACAGCTTCGGAGCATGCACTCACATCATCGTAAACGCCTGTTTTGATGAGGTAGTGATTATCCAGATGGTCAAGTATTGCGACCATACTGCTCCATTGGCCCGCACGTGGTTGGGGAACACTCACCTCGGCGGCCATGGCATTGCCAGCCAACATCAGAATAGCGGCAGCAGTCAGGGTTTTCATAGCTTGCATCGTCTTCTCCTTTTTATATCAACATTATCAATCAAGCATAGGTACGACCATGCCAGGCTTGAAAAGTTGAGATATTTATCGGGAGACCCGTCAGATGCCGCTCTGAAAAGCGTTGCCGGGACTTATGTCAGTTGCGTCAGATCATCAATGACATTGGCTGCGCCCAGCTGGCCTAACAAGCCAGCGCGTTGCAGTTTGTAACGCACATTAGTACGCATTCCACATAACACCAGGCGCGTATCGTGTTTATTGCAGGTATCGCGCAAATCCCACAAAGCCTGCATACCCGTGGCATCCACAAACGGCACATGCTCCAATCGCAACACCAGCAAGCGTGCATGGGCATGCACATGCTCAAGCGTGGTTTCCAGCCGCTCGGCAGCAGCAAAGAAAAAGGCCCTTCCATATCGAACACCACGGTTTGTGGCGGCAAGGTGTAGCCATGGTGAGCGGCATGCTGCTGCACTTGCTCATCGGTCTGCTGAGTAAGTACCACGGCATCGGACATGCGCTTCATGAACAGCAGAGCAGCCAGCAATACGCCAATATTGACCGCAATCACCAGATCGCCAAAGACCGTCAGCAAGAAGGTAATCAGCAGCACTGCCACATCCGCACGGGGAGCCGTCGTCAGCATATGGCGGAAGCGCCCTATTTCACTCATGTTCCACGCCACCACAAACAGAATGGCCGACAACGCGCACAAGGGAATATGCGCCGCCAGCGGCGCCAGTATCAATACAATCAACAGCAAGGTGAGTGCATGCACCAGCCCAGAGAGCGGACTGGTGGCCCCATTGCGGATATTGGTCGCCGTACGGGCAATCGCCCCGGTGGAAGCAAAGCCGCCAAACAGTGGGGAGAAGATATTGGCAATGCCCTGGCCCACCAGCTCCTGATTCGAATTATGGCGGGTTCCTGCCATGCCATCGGCCACCACGGCAGATAGCAGGGATTCAATCGCCCCCAGCAAAGCTATGGTAAAGGCGGGCCCGATCAGATGAAGCACTTCAGACAGGCTGGTCTCCGGCCAGGCAAATTGCGGCAATTGTTGCGGTATACCGCCGAAGGCACTGCCTATGGTGGCTACGCCAACCAGCCCCAGAGCGGCATGCAGCAGAGTTGCCGCCAGCATGGCGACCAGGGGCGCCGGAATACGCTTTAGCACGCGCGGCGAATACAGCAGGACGATCAGTGTGAATGCAGCCAGGAGCAACGTGGGAACATGGGTCTGCGGAATGGACTGCAGCAGATGCCAGAGCTTCTGGTGAAAGTGCTCCGCACCCGGTTGCACAGGCAGGCCGAGAAAGTCTTTCCACTGCCCGACGAAGATAATGACAGCAATGCCGCTGGTAAAGCCAATGATGACGGGATCCGGGATATAACGGATAACACCGCCCATACGCGCCAGGCCCATGCCAATGAGCATGAATCCCGCCATCAGCGTGGCAATCTGCAAACCTGAGATACCGTACTGTGCGGTAATCCCCGACAGAATGACAATAAAGGCACCGGTGGGCCCGGCTATCTGCAGGCGGCTTCCGCCAAAAAGTGAGGTCAAGGCTCCGGCGATGATCGCGGTGTACAAGCCTTGCTCGGGTTTGGCGCCGGAAGCAATGGCAAAGGCCATGGCCAGTGGCAACGCCACTACACCGACTATGACACCAGACACAATATTTGCCACCCAATGCTCCCGGGTAAGCAATCCTGCACGTTTGGCTTCAAGTATCGCAATCATGGTGGTGCCCCCATTCTTGCACACAATACCCGCTAACTTCAAATGGGTATTACGCTATCCGGGGAGAATTAAGCAATGAAGAAATAGGCACTGGCCCAAGTGCGCCTTCGCGCATGTAAGGCGGATCAGAGCAAGGCGGTTTGCTGCCAGCGCAACTGCTCCAGCAGTACACGCACGGGCGCGGGTATGCCCGCCTGCACGGCGGCTTCCAGCGTCAGCCATTGAATATCGTGGGTTTGATTTGCCGTGAGTGCCGCTTCAACCGCCAGAGGCTGCGGCAATATATGCAGCTTGAAATGGCTGAACACATGGGTGAGCGTGCCGAAGGGTGGTAACTTCTGCGTCTGAAAGCCATAGCGTTCGACGGCGGCCTGCTGCGCATCCAGCGTGCTATCGACTTCCGGCAGGCTCCATAAGCCGCCCCAGATGCCTGAACCAGGGCGCTTTTCCAGCATGACCTGATTGTCGTGCAGCAATATCAGCATGGTGGTGGATTTTTCCGGGATCGCCTTGCGCGGTTTGGAAGCAGGCAGTTCACGCGTGCGCCCTTCACGGTATGCCAGACACGTCGTCTGCAAGGGGCAGGCATCGCAGCGTGGGCGGCTGCGCGTGCACAAGGTAGCGCCCATGTCCATGAGTGCCTGAGCGTAGGGACCGTGCTCTTGTGCTGGCTGCAGGCGCTCTGCGAGTGCCCACATCTGCTGTTCCACGCGCGGCAATCCAGGCCAGCCCTCAATGGCAAAATGCCTGGCAAATACGCGCTTTACATTGCCATCCAGTATCGGATGCGGCGCCTCGAATGCAAATGAGGCGATAGCCGAGGCGGTTGAGCGACCTATGCCAGGCAAAGCCTGTATGGCTTCCAGCGTTTGCGGGAACACGCCGCCATGCACTTCCATGACCTGCTGGGCTGCCTTGTGCAGATTGCGCGCGCGGGAGTAATAACCCAGCCCGCTCCAGTGCTCCATGACATCATCCTGTGTCGCCATCGCTAGGCTGGCAATGGTAGGAAAGCGCTGCATGAAGCGCTGGTAATACCCTATCACCGCCGCCACCTGGGTTTGCTGCAACATGATTTCCGACACCCAGACCGCATAAGGGTCGCGCGTTTGCTGCCACGGCAGATCATGGCGGCCATAGCGCTTCTGCCAGCTAATCAACTTGCTGGCAAATGTGACCTCAGAGTCTGAAGGTACAGGCCCTGGCGAGAGAGTATGTACTGACTCAGGCATGCCTATCCCCTGCATGCAGTACCCTCATGCTCGCCCCGTTTGCAGAGAGCGCGGCTCTTGGGCAAATGCGCCTGGAGTCACCATCCGCAACCGCCTTGTCAGGCGATACAGGCAAGTCGGTCGGCAGTTGCATCAATAAATGATCCAAGAATCAAAACCCCAGCAATTTGTTGAGTTTTTTCTTGGCCTTTTCTTCCGGTGTTTCTTTTGGCGTGGCATCGGTATTGGAAGATTGGCCATCTGCAGGCGCCGTGGTGGCGTCTTTCTTGCCACCCAGCAAGGATTTCAGGGCTTCCTCCTTATTGCCGCCCATGAGGTTCTTGACGGCTTCACCTTTGGTACCACCCACGCCCTCCAGCAGCTTGTTCTTGGCAATGGCAGCGCCCAGGCCAGCGAAGTCGATGGCATACGCGGGCTGGGCAAACGTGCCACTGAGCTTGATGGGAATGGTCAGGCCATTCATCTCGGACAAATCGGCACCGCCCTGGCCCTTGAGGGTATTCACCACCGTCGGCTTGGCCACGTAATCCAGGGTTTCATTGGCAATATCGATATCGCCACTGCCGGTAATGCGGAACAGGGGCGCTTTCATGCTGAGGTCTTCGTTATGCGCCACGCCATTTTTGATCGTGAAGCTGGCGGACATTTCGCTGAAATCGGTCTTCTTGCTCTTGTCGCCCGTCACACTGCTCTGGCCCTTAAGCACATTCAGCTTGTCTTTCACACCCCGCAATGTGCCCGCAACATCAATCCCTTTGACGGCACCATCGGCAAGGTTAAGCGCGGCCTTGCCGTTCAGGGCTTTTTTTAGGGCACTGACGGTCCCTCCCTGCGTCGTGATATCGAGATTGAGCGTGCCCTTGCCGCTCAACATATCGTTATTGATGGCATCGGTAAGCAAGGGGCCAATGGCGATGCCTTTCATGTCCTGCCTGACGGTGATGCTGGGGGTAGTGCGAGCATCCACTTTCAGGCTGCCATTCACACTGCCTTCATACAGATTGGCCGACAAGGGCGCCAACTCAGCCACGCCATCCTCTGCCTTGAGCTTGAGACGCACGTTGGTGGACTTGATGTTCGCCACTTTCAGCCAGCCTATGCGCAGCTCGCCATTGGCATTGAATTGCTTGAGCGCACTCAGATCAATGGGCGCATCGGTCTGCGGCTTTTTAGCGGCATCACCAGGCTTGGCGGGGGGAGCATCTGATTTTGTGATGTATTTGTCGGCATCAAGCTTGTCGATGTCGATATCAAAGCGGTAGATGGGGTTGGCAAAGCGGCTGATACCAAGGCTACCGGCAATCTGGCTGTCATCCAGCTTCACGCTCAGCGGCTTGATATCCAGGGTCTGCCCGTCGGCTTTGACACCAAGTTTGAGATTACTCAGCTGGTATTTGTCATAGACAATGTGGCCCATCTGCACATTGCCCTGCAAGCGCAAATTCGCCAATGCTGAAAGATCTGCAGGTTTGGCGGGGCTGGATTTATCCACTGCTACGGGCTTGCTGCTGGCTTTGCTGGCGGGGCTACCCAGCAGGGCATTCAGATCCAGCGCATCGCCAATCAGATTAAAACGGATGTCCGGCTGGTCAAATTTGCTCACGGCCACATCGCCCTTGAGCCGGGTGGCATCCAGATTCAGCGTGAAGTCACTATTCACCAGCTGCTGTTTGGCATCCGCATGCAGCTTGAAGGCAAAATCGCCCTGCATTTCGCGCTTGGGCAAGGCAGGGTCATTCACGTTGATCTTGCCCACCAGCCTGGGCAGATCAAACACCTGGGTTTCAAGATTGCCAGTGAAGGGGGAGTTGAAGGTGCTTTGCAGCTGATGCTCGCCCTGCTTCACATTCACTTCACCGCTGATACCGCTACTTTGCACCGCCTTGGGCGAGCCTTTGAGATCGGCCAGCACCAGCTTGGCGCTGAGGGTGTCGCTGCCTTTTTCCTGGCTGAGATTGATGCTGGCCTGCTTGCCGCTGACCGTGTCCTGCTGCACGCGGATTTGAGGAGCATCCAGCGCCACTTTCAGCTTGGCGCCATCCTGCGTGGCTGCCAGAACAAGCTTGAGGCTATCCACCAGCAGTTCCATGTGCTCCAGACGGGCATCCACATCGCCACTGAGCGTCAGGTCAGCATCCTTCAAGGTGGCAATATCTCCCTTGATGCCGGCATCTAGGCCCTTGACGGCAAAATGCTGTTGCTCGGGGTCGGCCAGCACATTGCCCTTGATGCTCACGCTGGCCTTCACGGCAGGATTATTCGCCTCCAGCTCAAAATCACTTGCCAGGTCAAAGGGGGTGCCCAGCGCCACATGGCCGGTCTTCAGATTGAATTTGCGCAGTGCCAGCTGTTTGTCCGTCATCTCGTCGCGCACGTTCAAGGCGGCATTGGTAACGTTGATGCCATCAATATCAAACTTGATCTGCTCGGATTCTTCCTCATCCTTACTCATCAGATCGTCAAAGTTGGTAGTGCCATCCTTGTAGCGCACGATATTGGCACGCACGCCGTCCACATACACCGTATCCACCACCAGCTGCTTTTTGAGCAATGGCAGCAGGGCCAACGAGACCTTGAGGCCATCAACAGCAGCAAACTCCTTGTCACTGTTGTGTTCGGAAATTGAAATGCGCCCGAGATCCGCCCCTATGCTGGGCCAGAAGGCAAGCTTGATATCGCCATCCAGATGCAGGGTGCGTTGTTTTTTCTCTTTGACCAGGTTGATCACGGTTTGCTTGTAGTCGTTTGGATTGAAGGTCGCGGCCACAATACCCACCACCACCAGCAAAACGACCACCACAGCGGCCAGGCCTATCAGGCCGAATTTGAGTAGTTTATTCATGCACAACGCCTCCTCGTATTTGCAGCCTGCCTGGCATGGCGGCTACTTATTCGTGATTTCACACCGCTAACAATCAGGTGCAGCAGCGGGGTATCAGCCACCCCAACCGAATCTGGACATGGCCTCCACCCCCAGATAGTAAATGCCAAAGAAGAAAAATCCAAAATAGACGGTGGTGAAAATCAACCAGAAAAAAGCGATCATCACCATCAGGCCATCCTGCTCAAGCTGGCCTATGCAGTAAAACAGCACGGCCAGGCCGGGCAGCACATTATTGAGTGGCAACACGCCAAAGGGAATCGCCATCAACAGACCTGAGGCGATGAGGATGAAACCGCCTATCTTGCGGCCTCGCTCCCCCTCCACCAGGCGTGGATATCGCTGCGGGCGACTGAAGCGGCGACAGAATCCGACCACCTTGAGGCTGATTTTGGCCAGCATGCGCCAGCTTTTTTCGCTCATGGTCACGCCACGAATTTTTTGCGGCAGCACTGGCGATTCCGCCCCACGCCACAGTTGCCAGCCCAGGGCAGCAAACGTGAAGCCCCCCAGCACTGTGAGCGGCCCCAGCGGGATAGGCTGCAACAGCGGCAACACCAATATCAACGCGATCAAGCCGAAGGCGGCATGATCCAGACTATCCAGCGCCTCGCCCAGACTCAGCGGACGCTGCTGCGCCGTCTCGGCAAAGCCACTCAATATCTCAACGACACGTTCGTAGCTATGCATGCCTTAAGCGAACTTGAGGAAGTAGATCAGCACCAGCGTGCCAAATACGATGCGGTAATAGGCAAATGCCCGGAAATCATGGTTAGCCACATAGCGAATCAGGGTTTTTACCGCGATCAGCGCGGCAATGAATGCCATGATGAAGCCCACGGCGAACATGGGAATGTCATCGGCACTGAATAAAGCGCGGTTTTTGAACACATCGTAACCACTGGCCGCCAGCATGACCGGGATCGCCAGGAAGAACGAAAACTCGGTGGCCGCCTTGCGCGACAAGCCAAACAGCATACCGCCCAGGATGGTGGCTCCCGAACGCGAGGTGCCGGGAATCATGGCCAGCGATTGGGCAAACCCGACTTTGAGTGCCTGCAGGGGCGTAATGTCATCCAGCGTGGCCGCCTTGTGCACGACGTCCTTGCCATCAAAATGGCGTTCAATCCACAAGATAAGGAAGCCGCCGACGATCAGCGCCACTGCGACATTGATGGGCGAAAACAGATGGGTCTTGATAAAGCTGTGAAAGACCAGACCCAGCACCGCTGCTGGCAGAAAACCGATAAATACGTTCAGGACAAAGCGTTGTGATTTCGGGTTGCTGGTCAGCCCCTGAGCGATCCCGGTCAGGCGCGTACGGTATTCCCAGCATACGGCGAGAATCGCCCCAAGCTGGATCACGATCTCAAACACCTTGCCTTTGTCATCGTTGAAATTGAGCAAATCGCCTGCCACGATCAAGTGGCCGGTACTGCTGATGGGGAGAAACTCGGTGGCGCCTTCGAGGATGCCGAGAATGGCGGCTTTGAGGAGTAACAGCAAATCCATGGATATTATTTCTCTTGTTCAGTGTTGTAATGAAAGGCACAGCGTAAGCCTGCAACATGACTGCCATATTGCGCTTAAGACCCAAGCAACTTATGGGCCTGCGTATTGAGCTGCAGGATTACATGCGTCGCCAGGCCGACAAGGCCTGCGCCATCAGGTCGGATTGGGTTTGTGGCACCTTGCCGTCGGGGCTGAGCTTGTCCACCACCTTGGGCAGATAATTTGCCAATGTTTGCGCGACTTCATCCAGCGACATATGAAATTTTTGCGCGATATCGGTCAACACCTGTGTGCCAAGAGCCGCTTCTATCTGATCTGGCGCCAGCGGCAGATTTTCACCATTCGCCAGCCAGGAATCGACTTCTTCGGCCATGCCGGCATCGCGGAATTTCTGCAGCACGCCAGGCGCGCCACCATTACGCTCGATGATTTCCAGGGCAACCTGGAACATGCGGCCTTGTTCGCCACCCATTTTTGCGGCCACGGAGCCCGCAATGCTGCTAAATAAACCCATGATTCAGCTCCTTACTGTTCAGTCTGGCGTCAACGTCGTTGACTTCGTATGCGCTTTTTCCACTGAAAGATAAAGCCTGGTCAGCATTAAAACCGTTCGCCGGGACGCAGGTAACGCCATTGCCCCGGAGGCAATTTACCCAGGGCCACACTGCCGATACGCACGCGCTTCAAGCCCACCACATGCAGGCCTACCAGCTCGCACATGCGGCGAATCTGACGCTTGCGACCTTCGCGCAGCACAAAGCGCAACTGGTCTTCATTCTGCCAGGAGACTTTGGCTGGCTTGAGTTGAACACCATCCAGGCTCAAGCCATGGTTAAGCTTGCGCAAACCTTCATCCGACAAGGTACCCTCTACACGCACCAGATATTCTTTTTCGGTTTGTGAATCCTCGCCAATCAGCTGGCGTGCCACGCGGCCATCCTGCGTCAGCACAAGCAAACCGGTGGAATCAATATCCAGGCGACCAGCCGGGGCCAGACCTTTCAGGAATCCACGTCTGAACTCTTTTTGTACCGGGTCTTCTGCCCAGTGATTATCGGGATGCACCAAGACGACAGCGGGTTCATACCCGTCTTCTGCCTGACCCGAAACATAGCCCACCGGCTTGTGCAGCAGGATGGTGACAATCTCGGACTGATGTTTCTCTGCCTCTTTACTGACTTCGATGTTGGCGTCGGGTTCCACACGGGAGCCCAATTCGTCCACGACCTGGCCATTTACGCGCACCCAGCCATTCACAATCCACTCGTCTGCTTCGCGTCGCGAGCACAGGCCAAGCTCCGCCATGCGCTTGGAAAGCCGCGGCAAATCAGGCTGCGACGCCACAGGCTTGGGCGTGAACATCGGGTTCTGCGTGCGATCGCGATTGAAATCGCCCGCCACAAAACCATCGCGTGCCTTGCCACCCCGGCGCGGGGTATCACGATCACTGGCAAGCCTATCAGCGCGATCAGCTGCAGGGCGGCGTGGGCGCTCGCTACGCTCAGCCGGACGCTCGTCGCGCTGACGATTCTCGGGGCGTGCATTATCCGCAAGGGGGCGCGATTCGCCGCTACGCGCCGGACGATCTGATGCAGAGCGCCTTGCTGGCTGGCGCTCACTGGCGTCACGATCCGCGGCTACGCGGCGTGGGCGATCATTTTCAGCCGGGCTGTCGGCGACCTGATGTTCATGCAAGGTGCCATCGTGCCGATGATTGCGCTGACGCTTGGGCGCCGCACGGTCAGCAGCTGGGCGCGCACTGACGGCTCGCGCCGGCTTGTTGGCAGGAACGCGGGCTTCTGCTTCCTTGACCGGCACATGGGCCACCGGTTTTGACGCCGCATCACGCGGACGCTTGGCCGGGTCTGCGCGCCGCACCGGTTTACGACCGGAAGGTGCATTGGAATCAGCGGGTGTTGCTTTGGGGGGGAGTTTTAGAGTGGTCACAGCTAGGGTCTCGTAAGACAAGGCTAGATTTTACCTTGATCGTGGGGTGCATGCGCAGAGGAATCGCAAGAAATAAAAAAGCAGGCGCGAACGCCTGCTTTCCAATTCAAGGGCTTAAGGTATGCGAAAAGGGTTAAACCTTCTGATATACCTCGGAGCCCTTCTTCACGAACTCAATCGCTTTTTCCTGCATGCCCTTGCTCAGGGCTTCTTTTTCATCCACGCCCAGCTTGTCGGCATAATCGCGCACATCCTGCGTGATCTTCATCGAGCAGAAGTGCGGGCCACACATGGAACAGAAGTGGGCCTGCTTGGCGCCTTCCTGCGGCAGGGTTTCATCGTGGAATTCCTTGGCTTTTTCCGGATCCAGACCAAGATTGAACTGGTCTTCCCAGCGGAATTCGAAACGTGCCTTGGACAAGGCATTGTCGCGAATCTGCGCACCGGGATGCCCCTTGGCCAGGTCAGCGGCGTGGGCAGCAATTTTGTAGGTGATGATGCCCACACGCACGTCTTCCTTGTCTGGCAGACCCAAATGTTCCTTGGGCGTCACATAGCACAGCATGGCGCAACCGTACCAGCCGATCATCGCAGCGCCGATGCCGGAGGTAATGTGGTCGTAGCCTGGAGCGATATCGGTGGTCAATGGCCCCAGTGTGTAGAACGGAGCTTCACCACAGTGTTCCAGTTGCAGGTCCATGTTTTCCTTGATGAGGTGCATGGGCACGTGGCCTGGGCCTTCGATCATGCACTGCACATCGTGCTTCCAGGCGATCTGGGTCAACTCACCCAGCGTCTTCAGTTCGGCAAACTGGGCTTCGTCGTTGGCATCGTAGATGGAGCCAGGACGCAGGCCATCGCCCAGACTGAAGGACACATCGTACTGCTTCATGATCTGGCAGATGTCTTCGAAATGCTCGTACAGGAAGCTTTCCTTGTGGTGAGCCAGACACCATTTCGCCATGATGGAACCACCGCGCGACACGATACCGGTCATGCGCTTGGCTGTCATCGGGATGTAAGCCAGACGCACACCCGCGTGGATGGTGAAATAGTCGACGCCTTGTTCGGCTTGCTCGATCAGGGTGTCACGGAAGATTTCCCAGGTCAGGTCTTCGGCTTTGCCGTCAACTTTTTCCAGGGCCTGGTAAATCGGCACGGTACCAATCGGCACCGGGCTGTTACGGATGATCCACTCGCGGGTTTCGTGGATGTTTTTACCGGTGGACAGATCCATCACGGTATCGCCACCCCAACGGGTACCCCAAACCATTTTCTCGACTTCTTCCGAGATGGAGGAACCCAGCGCGGAGTTGCCGATATTGGCGTTAATCTTCACCAGGAAATTGCGGCCTATGATCATGGGCTCGATTTCAGGGTGGTTGATGTTAGCGGGGATAATCGCGCGGCCACGGGCCACTTCATCGCGTACGAATTCCGGCGTAATCACCTTGGGAATGCTGGCACCGAAATGCTGACCGGCGTGCTGGGTTTGCAGCAGTTCGCTCATGTTTTCGCGGCGCTGGTTTTCGCGGATGGCAATGTATTCCATTTCCGGGGTGATGATGCCGCGGCGGGCGTAGTGCATCTGGCTCACGTTCATGCCGGGCTTGGCACGCAATGGCTTGCGCGTCAGGTTGAAGCGCATTTCGGCCAGCTTGGGGTCTTCCTTGCGTTGCTTGCCGAAGTCCGATGTCGGGCCATCCAGCTGCTCGGTATCGTTACGCTCGGCAATCCAGCCAGCGCGCAGGGCGGGCAAGCCATTGCGGATGTCGATCTTCACATCAGGATCGGTGTAAGGGCCGGAGGTGTCATACACAACAACCGGTGGATTCTTTTCTGCGCCAAACGCCGATGGCGTGTCGGACAACGAGATTTCGCGGAAAGGCACGCGAATATCGGGACGCGAGCCTTCCACATAAATTTTGCGCGATTTGGCAAATGGCTGCGTCGCACCCGCGTCTACTTCGGCGGTCTCGTTCAGGAATTTGTTCAGGTTTTTATCAGTGGCGTTCATGTGATGCTCCAAAAGATGCAGGGAGCACGAACAGGCTTCACGGGGAGATGTACAGGAGGTACGGTGTGAGGCTTATCAGTGGCTTCCCTACGGCGGGATTATCCGCGTCAGGTTCAAAGGGTAACTCTCACTCTATAACCCTGATTAGATAAAGGATTAAGAGACCCCCAGCAATAGGCGAAACTTACGCGAAACCAGCAATAAAAGCAAGTTTGAAGGACTTCTGCTTGAAGGGGGCAAGCATCATAAAAAAAGGCACGGGCATGCGAAATTGCATACCCGTGCCCAAAGACGCAAAGCGCCAAGGGGGCCAGCGCTAGCGTTTCTTTTCTGCGGCCTTCAAACCTTCTTCCACGTCCTGCCGACGACCGGAATCGGCATCTTCACGACCGGGGCGGGCAGGCGCAGCCAAAGCTTTTTTGTAATATTCCACGGCCTTGGCATATTCGCCCTGCCCACTCAGGAAATCGGCATAGAAGTAGTTGGGGTCTATGCCTGTGGGGTTGAGTTGCAGTGCTTTTTCCAGGTACTCGCGGGCCTTTTTCTTGTCACCAAAACCGATGGGCCAGCCTGGCACCTTGTAATAGAGCGAACCCAGCGAGGTATAAATCGAGCCATTCAGTGCATTCGGATTGATTTTCTCGGCGGCAAGCAACAGATCACGTGATTTTTCAGCGAGCTTGAGCGCGCCCAGACCACCCTTGGCCTTGGCGTAGGTACTGAGAATAATGGCTTCCCAGATCATGGGTTCAGCTGCGCCCGGATTGGCTGCACTTACCTGATGCGCTTCTTCCGACAGGGTTTTCAGCGCCGCTTCCTGCTGGGCATCGGGTATCTGGTAATTGGCATGCGCCCAGTCATGCTGCAGCTTGACGATGGCAGGGTCTACCTTGTCATCCGCATATACCGGGGCGGCAAGCAGCGCTGTGCCGAGCAGGCAAAGCGCAAGAAAAGTGCGTTTCATTGAATTTCTCCTAAGGAATGGGAATGACGATTCACAAAAGGGGCGGCCAGGCGCGCCTGTTTTTTCATGCCGATGTTGACCAGTTTGGGCAGAGCGCTATTCAGCCAGGCAAAAAAGGATTCCGGCTGGCCGATGTAATACTCCTCGCACTCGCGGGCAATGGCACACACAATCTGGCGCGCGACGTCTTCCGGGGCATCCAGTGAAATATTGGCAGCGCGCAGCATGTGCGTGGTGGTGGCATCGTTAAGCGGAGTATCCACTGCTCGCGGGGCAATGTAGGTCACCCGCACTGGCGTATCGACCAGCTCGCGCCGCAGCGATTGAGAAAATCCGCGCATGGCAAACTTGCTGGCGCAATAGCTGGCGTAATGCGGAAAACCAATACTGCCGAAAATGGATCCGATGTTGACCAGCTGCCCTTGCTGCCTGGTCAAAAAGTGCGGCAGCACTGCTCGGGCCAGCAAAAGCGGGGCGGTGACATTGGTCTGGATAATCTGCGCAATGCGTTCCGGGCTCTGGTCTTCAAACTGGATGAAATCCATGACCCCGGCATTGTTGATCAGGATATCCAGCCCGCCCAACTGTTGAATGGCAGTATCCACCACGCCCTGCGGGGCATTGGCATTTTCAAGATCAGCCACGATGGAAATACGCTCGCCGGGCATGCCGCTCAGTGTATGCAGCAGTTCCTGCAATTTACCGGGGTGGCGCCCCACCAGCGCGAGATGGGCGCCCTGCGACGCCAGCTCGACTGCCAGGGCCTGGCCGATACCGCCGGTAGCTCCCGTCAGCAGGATACGGGCATTCTGGATATTCATGCGGCCTCCTGATACGCCGCGGGCAGGAATCGCTCACCCAGCTCGCGGAAAATATTGCCATATAGTAGATAAAACACACGGGCACTGTGGATCAGTTGCGCCCTGTCATCCGCATCTTCAATACAGTTGACCAGGCCTTCATAAAAAGCGGTGTGCCCGACATCCAGCGCGCCATGAGAAGTGAGATAGGTGAAGCTACCCTTGCCCAGGCCCAGGCTGGTACGGATGGCTTCGCCTGCCTGAGTTGCCAGCGCGGTACTGGTACCTTCCAGCACCAGCACCATGCCGAAGAAACCGATCGGATTAACACGCTGTATGGTGTCGTGGGCATAGGCCACCATGATCTCGGTAGCCAGGCCGGGCTTGCCATGGCGCACGGCTTCGGCATCGCCACCACTGGCCTTGATGTCATTCAGAATCCACTCCTGATGCCCCAGCTCTTCTTCAATATATTCGGCCACCGCCTCGCGCAGCCACTCATAACGCTCAGGCAGGCGCGCACCGCAGGCCATCAGCAAGGGCACGGTATGCTTGACGTGGTGATAAGCCTCGGTCAAAAACGCGATATACGCATCCAGGCTCACCTGACCGCTGGCACCCGCACGAATCAAGGGCAGGCTGAACAGCGCATTTCGTTGCGACTCTGTCGCAGCAAGCAATTCATCATAAAACTTCATGGTGTTCTCTTTCATATAAAGGATTTATACGCGCAGCATATTGCTGCCAGATGGCATCGCGCCGCAGCCTGCCATTCGGGGTGAGCTGCTGGTTTTGCGGGCTAAAAGGATGTTCGGCCAGAATCCATTGCTGCACGCGGGCATAGTCCGGCAGCGTCTGATTTGCTTGTTGCACGGCAGCTTCAATCTGCGCCGTTATATCGCCGGATACGTGCGGCACAATCACCGCCACGCTCCAGGGGCGCGCCTCGCCAAACACGGCAACCTGCGCGATCACCGGCGACAGGGCCAGTTCGCTTTCCACCCATTCCGGCGACACATTGCGTCCGTATGAGGTGATGTAGATATTCTTTTTGCGGCCCGTGATATGTAGATAGCCATCCTTGTCCAGATAACCAATATCGCCGGTAGGCCAGTACGTGACATGTATGGCTGGCTGGGCGGCATAGCCAAGCAGGGTGCTGCCTGCCACCAGCAGTTCGCCATCACTGGCAAATGCAAGCTGCACGTGGGGAAGCAGCTTGCCCACGCTACCCGGGCGCTGCTGGCCGGGCGCATTGAACGCCACCACCGAAGCACATTCCGACAAGCCATAGCCCTCACACACTGGCAGGCCCAGCTCTACAGCCCGCTGCAGCAACCGCGGTGCCACGCGGGCGCCACCCACGGCAATCAGGCGCAAGCTCGCGGGGGGAACCCAGCCAGACTCGGCAGCCATGACCAAGGCACGCAGCAGCTCGGGAATCAGCAGCAGAGTGGTCGGATTGGTTTCCTGTATGGTGCGCAGCAACTGCGGCACATTGAGGCCAGACGCCCCACTCAAGCCCACACGGCTAGATGAATACAAGGTCGTGGTTGCCCCGACCAGCAAGGGCAGATAAAGCCCGGCGATGTTTTCCAGCAAGGTCGACAAGGGCAGGATGCTGAGATGACTATCCTCGGCAGAAGCCGCCGTGGCATCGGCGAGCGAGCGACTGACCTGCTCCATGGCCTGCGCACTGAGGCATACCCCTTTGGGTTGACCCGTCGTGCCGGAGGTATACGTCACCTTTGCCGTGCCGGCTGGCAAGGCTCTGGGTTCGGGGTTTTCAAACTGCAAGCGGCTGACCAGTTGCCCACCCACCAGCTGGTGATGCTTGCGGACGATGCGATAGCCCTGCGCCAGCAACAGTTGCTCCATGACCATGGGCTGCTGGCAGAACAAGGTATCGATACCAGCATCCTGTATGGCGTGCATGATTTGCTGCGGCGAGAAAAATCCAGGCAAGGGCACCACAGGCAGCTGCAGTTGAAGGCAAGCCAAATCAAGCACGGCCCAGGCAGGGTCATTCTCCATGGCAATCGCCACCGCCTGTGGCCGCTCTTGTGGGAGACCGGACTGTTGAATGAACGCCGCTGCTGCATTGATTTCAGCAGGGAGTGATTTATATGGGATGCTGACATGGCTGCCACGCAGGGCCGTATGGTCTGGCCTGGTTTCTGCGTGCTGCTGAATGGTGGTCAGAATAGACATGCCAGCTCCTACTGCATGCGACGCACAGCAAGCACTTGCGGTGCATTGTCATAATAACGGCCCCAGTCAGGGCGCTCTTCGGCGGGCAAGCGCTGAATATCGGCCGCCCCCAGATGCACCAGCTGCATGTTCAGCTTGAGCAGGGCATTGCGCAGGGCAGGTGTGGCGGTAAACACGGCCCACTCGGCCTGGCTGCCATGCAGGTAAAGGCTCACGCTGGCGAGCAGATGGCGAATATGCACAGGCTGAAATACCGCCAGATTGCCCACCTCCAGAATCTGGTCGCGCGCGACCTGCTTGCCGGTCGAAGCACTCAGGATCAAGTCGACCGGCTGATCGAGATAGGTTTCCAGAAACAGGGGCTGCTCGGCTGCATGTCGCACGCCACATACTGCATGCAAATTGCCCTCGTCATCGCGCAGGCTCATCAGCGTCGGCATGAAATGGCGTATGCGGGCGCCATGCACCAGTCGGAACACGCTGCGCACAAACTGCTCCAGCTCCGCGCGATCCTGTGCATCCGGCCCGGCCAGCGTGGTTTGCAAGCCACCCGCCATATGCAAGGGCACAATCGCTTGCTGGCGCTTGGTCGTATATGACTGATGCGCTTGTGTTATTTTCTGGGGATCAAAGCTCGGTGCCGGCAACATGACGACTCTCCTGTAAGTGGTAGTCATCATGTCGCAATCGGCATGCCATGTTAAAAAAATGGCAACTATTTTTTATAAATCATATACTTATATATTTCATCGCAAATAGTCGAAGCGCAGGAATTGTCAGGTGCAAGCCAAGACCATACAAAAATTGCAGGGTTTATCGCGCCAGGGAGTTTACGGCCCTCGCGATTGATCAAAAAAATCGCTATGCGGCAAGCACTTAAGGGGGGCAGTTCAGGGCGGGCGGGCTGGTAGTAAACGATCCATCTCCCAACAGCCAGGCCACAGCTTTGACCCGGGAATCCACCTTGCAGGCGTCGACATAGCCTATGCCACCCGGTGTATCCGCCACATAGCGCAGGACCGCCTCTTGCGAGGAAACCACATGCGGCGGCGTAGTGCCGTGGTAATACACTTCGTTCCAGTATTCGGCTTGCGTCTCGGGCAAGCTGCCCAGCACGCGCTGCGAGAACTGTCGGCGCTGGGGACTATCGGTCGGCAGGTTCACCGGCTGCATACGCACCCCTTCTGACCAATACAGTTTTTTGCGCCAGTAAATCAGCGAGAGATCGACCAGGCTGCCTATCTTGCCGCTCTGCGTCTTGGGCACCACCACCGCCAGCGTATCCGCAGGGGCTGCCAAGGGCTGGCCCATGGATAGCATGCCGGCGAAGACGAGCGCGAGCACCGCCATGCACGGACGTGACACCCACACCGTCAGAAGGTCTCGATAGCGCAACATGCCAGGGCGGGAGAGCATCAGAACAGGATGGCAAACGAAGTAAACAGGCCCTTGGGCGCGTCGGCACGCTCTTCATCGCCACCCACATACTCGAGCTTGAACACCCGGTTAGGCTGCAAGCGCCATGCGGTGCCCACGACCCAGCGTTCGGCCGAGCCTTCTGCCGGGCGTTTGAAGTTTTCCAGCCGACCGACGGCAAACCAGCGATTGCCCAGAGGCGCTACCGCCTGCAGATAGGCGCCACTGCCGCCATCACGGTTATTGCTGTAGTAACGCTGATAGGCTTCTCCGCTAAACTCCCAGTCATCATGCTTGACCATGAAGTCGGCCCCCATCATCCGGAACTGCGGCGTGCCGGGGATATCCTCGGTAAATTCCATCAGGGTGAGGCCAAGATTGAGCTTGCCGGTAAAGGCAAACCGCGCGCCATGGGTATCGCGATACTGAATCTCGTCGCCGTCCAGATGCTGGTCTTCCAGCGCCTCCATGAAAAACGTATATTCAAAGGCACGGTTATCAAACGACTTGGCACCATACAGCATGATGCCGTTGGTAGATTGCGGGAACAGGCGGCTGGTCGCCAACGGGCGGGTGGTAGTCCATACCAGCGGCGCAGCATGGATAAGATTCCAGCGGCCAGCCGGGGTCAGGAAGCGGCCAGCGCGCAGATTATATTGTTCGGATATGTTGTAATCGAAGTAGAAACGCTCCAGGTCTATCCTGGCACCATCGTTGGTGAGTCCCTCGCCGGACTTCCAGCTCACGGGTTTTTCCTGCTCAAGTTCTGCGAAAAACCGCCAGCGGCCTTCGCCTTCCCAGCGCAGCAAAAAGCTCACCTCTTCCAGGCTGGCTTCTGATTTACCACCGGGATGCACATTCAGATAGGCACTGGAATAACCGCCCAGCTTGAAGCCATCGAGAAAACCGCCTGCCGTATCGTCCGCCGCAGCAGACTTGCAGAGGCTGAGTGCGACGACTACACTCAACACCCCATAGCAGCTTAATGCACGCATACATTCCCCAGCGTATGAATCACCAAAAATACACCTTCCCTTGCCTCAGGCGCGCTGCGTTTTGCGAAGAGCGCCTGATGCCGATTTGCGGATTCTCGCACTGAAATCATGCTCAGCAAAGCGCTACCGATACGATACATCCTGTTAGGGGCGTTTCTACTGGCAGGTTTGCTGCCCACCCTGCTGATTACCGGCATGGCGTTTTACGAGGCCCGGAGCGCCCTCAAGACCGAAATCAAGCGTGACATGACAACGCGCGCGATCGCCACGGCCGATGAAGTGGATCGCATGATGTTTGAACGCTTGCAGAACGTGGCGTCGTGGAGCCAGCTCGAGATCATGCAGGAAATCCGCATTGACGATGTCGACAAGCGACTGTCCAAATTCCTGAGCGACCTCAAGCAAAGCTACCGCGATATTTATGTTGAGCTGTATGTGGTCAACAACCAGGGCATGATTGTGGCATCGAGCAATATCCAGCGCATTGGCCAGCCTCACAAGCCCATCCAGCCCTGGCAAAAGGCCAGCCTGCCGCAAACGCAGATCAGCCTGGGGGCGATAGACCATGACCGCTTGCCTATACTCGCCACCATCTACAGCACCTCCACCGAAGCGCCGGTCGGGCAACTGGTGGCCGTATTCGACTGGCTGCAGGTGCAGCATGTGCTGGAAAGTGCAGTCACTGGCCGCAGTGCCGCCGCGCTCTACGATAATCAGCAGCATCTCCTCAGCAGCACCAGCCGCTGGCATGCGATTCATCTGGCAAAAAAACTGAGCAGCCATGCCAAGACCAATGGTTACCAGAACTTTGCCGGCTTCGACTGGCGCGTGGACATTCTGCAAAACCGCGCACAGGCCATGACGCCGGTGCGTCAAATGGCGTTTATCTTCCTGGCCCTGCTGCTGGTGACCGTGGCGCTGGCGACGCTCATCGCCGTGCCGGTTGCCCGCGCCATTACACGCCCCATCGCCAAGCTGACGAATTTTGCCCTGGGCTTTATGCGTGCACCTAGCAATTTGGCCCCACCGCGCGGTGGCCCGGCCGAGATTGATGCCATGTCACACGCCTTTGCCCGCATGATCGAAGACCTGGAGCGCTCCAAAGAAAACCTGACGCGCGCCGCCAAGCTCGCCGTAGTCGGTGAAATGGCAGCCGCCATGAGCCATGAAGTGCGCACGCCGCTAGGCATTTTGCGCTCCTCAGCCCAGGTGTTGCTGCGCGAACCCACCCTCAGCGAAGAAGGCCGCGAAGTGTGCGGGTTCATCATCAGCGAAACCGAGCGCCTGAACAAACTGGTATCCACCCTCATCGACTCGGCCCGGCCACGCCTGCCCAATTTCACGCCCGTGGACATCAGCCAGCTGTGCTCCCAGTCGGCCGCCATGCTGCGCATGCAGGCCGAGAAAAAACATATCGCGCTGGAAACCCAGCTGGATGCAGGCCTGATTGCCATCTGCGACCCGGAACAGATGACACAGGTCTTGCTCAACCTGCTGCTGAATGCCATTCAGGTATTGCCGGAGGGCGGCCGCATCGTGCTGGGTAGCAGCACAGCTGGTGAGCATGCCTGCATTACCGTATCTGACAATGGCCCGGGCATACCCGAAGAACAGCGTGAGCAGGTATTTGACCCCTTCTTTACCAAGCGCAGCGGTGGCATCGGCCTCGGTCTGTCCGTCGTACGACAAATTGTGCAAGCACATCATGGCAGCATACGCGCCATCACCAGCACGCTGGGCGGCGCTGAATTCCGTATTTTGTTACCTCTTTCCGGAGTAGAAAAATAATGTCCCCCCTCAAACGCATCCTGGCACTGGACGATGAACCCAATATGCGCCGCTTGCTGGAGATCAGCCTGCGACAAGCCGGTTACCAGCCGGTAGTGGCCGAAAATGGCCGGGAGGCGCTGGATATCCTGCGCGAAGGCGGCGCTGACCTGGTGGTGAGTGATTTGCATATGCCGGTGATGGATGGCCTGCAACTGCTGCAAGCCATGCAGAAGGAAGGGCTGCAGGTGCCGGTGATCATCGTGACGGCTCAGGGCGAAATCAGCACCGCCGTTGCAGCCATGAAGCTGGGCGCGTCGGATTACATTTTGCGGCCGTTTGATCTGGAAACCCTGGAAATTGCCATTGAGCGTGCGCTTTCGCTGAGCCGCCTCAAGCTGGAAAACCAGTTCCTGCGTGAAGAGGCGCACGGCGATGACGGCATGGTCGGCCAGAGCCCGGCCATGCAGCGCGTGCAGCAAGCCATCCGCCAGGTCGCCCCGGAAAAAGCCACTACCCTGATTGTCGGCGAGACCGGTACCGGCAAGGAGCTGGTGGCGCGTGGTGTGCACCAGCTTTCGCCGCGCAAGGATGCGCTGTTTGTCGCGGTGAATTGTGCCGCCATCCCCTCCGAAATGCTGGAGTCGGAATTGTTTGGTCACGAACGCGGCGCTTTCACCGGCGCCATCAAGGAGCGCATAGGCAAATTCGAACTGGCCGATGGCGGCACCTTGTTTCTGGACGAGGTGACGGAAATGCCGGTCAACCTGCAGGCCAAACTGCTGCGCGCACTGCAGGAAGGCGTGATCGAACGTCTGGGCAGCAACCGCGCCACCGCCGTGGACATCCGCGTGATTGCCGCCACCAACCGCGACCCGATGCAAGCCGTCAAGGAAGGCAAGCTGCGCGAGGATCTGTATTACCGCCTGAATGTGTTCCGGATAGACTTGCCACCCTTGCGCGATCGCAACGGCGATATTCCCCTGCTGGTGTCGCATTTTCTGCAGAAACGCCAGGCCAGCATCAGTGAGGCTGCCCTGTTTGCGCTGCAATCGTATGCGTGGCCGGGCAATGTACGCGAGCTGGAAAACGTGCTGGAACGCTCATGCATCGTTTGCGGAAAATCCGCCATTGAACCGCAACACCTGCCTGCCGATATTCTCAGCGCCAGCCCCTTGTCGGCGTCTGTATCGCCGGAGAATGCCACTGCCGTATTGTCCTTGCCACTGGCTACCGAAGCGCTGGAGAAAAAACTGATTGAAGCCGCCCTGCGGCAGAGCAAAGGCAATAAAAGCCGGGCCGCCAAGCTGCTGGATATCAGCGAGCGTTCGCTGTGGTACAAGCTCAGCCGTTACAAGCTGGATGATGAGCCCGCATCTGATTCAAGTCATTGAAATCAGCCAGAGAAAACGGGATTGAACCGTATTGATTGAAACTCGGAGTGCAGGCGCTATAATCAAGCACTCACTGACCATGCGACGGAAGCAAGATGATGCATAAGGATGTAGAACAAGCACGTTTTAACATGATTGAGCAGCAGATCCGCACATGGGAAGTGCTGGACGCCCGCGTACTGGACCTGTTAAGTCAGGTACCCCGCGAGGATTTTGTGCCGGAACAATATCGTGGTCTGGCGTTTGCTGATCTGGAAATCCCCATCGGCGCTGGTCAGCAAATGCTTTCACCCAAGATGGAAGGCCGCATCGTGCAGGCGCTGGAAATCAGCAAAACTGACCGCGTGCTCGAAATCGGCACGGGCAGTGGCTACCTGACCGCCTTGCTGGCAACGCTCGCCAAGGAAGTGGTCAGCCTGGAAATTCATGCTGACCTCAGCGTTGCCGCCCAACGCAAACTGCAACAGCACGGCATACACAATGTGAACCTAGAAATTGCCGATGGCAGCCAGGGCTGGGCCAATGGCGCACCGTATGATGTCATCGTGTTCACCGGCTCGCTGCCTTTGCTGCCCGTGATTGCCGAACAGCAACTCGCCATCAACGGTCGCCTGTTTGCCGTGGTAGGCGAGGGCCCTGCCATGGAAGCCACCATGATACGTCGCGTCAGCGCCGACAGTTTCCGTCACGATGTGCTGTTTGAAACCTCGGTGCCCCCTCTGCAAAACGCGCCTCATCCAGCTCGCTTCGAATTCTAAGCTCCATCATGCGCTTTTATTGGTATGTACTCGTGCTGGCAGCGTACAGCCTGTCGGCTCAGGCTGCTCCTGCCCAGCAGAATCTGGTGGACCTTTACCAGCTCGCCCTCAGCGGCGACCCCAGCTGGGCTGCCGCCAAAAATGCCCATCTCGCGGCGCAGGAAAAACTGGAGCAGGGCAAATCCCTTTACCTGCCGACCGTTACTGCCAGCAGCAATGCCAGCCACTCGGAAACCGACATCCGCTACATGGGTAGCGCCACGGTATTTCGCAATGGCGGGCGTGAATCGTTTGATACCTTTGGCTATGGCGTCAGCGTCAGCCAACCGATTTATCGCAAGCAGATCAGCGCTCAATTTGCCCAGGCAAAAAGCCAGGTAAGCCAGGCAGATAAACAGCTGGTGCTTGCCAGACAAACGTTGATGCTGCGTATTTCGCAGGCCTATTTTGATACCCTGCAGGCGCAAGACAGGCTCGACCTGATCAATGCCCAGAAATCGGCCATCGGTGGTCAGCTGGAGCAAGCACGCGCCAACTTTGAAGCAGGCACGGCCACCATTACCGATGTTAATGAAGCGCAAGCCCGCTACGATCTGCTGCAGGCGCAGGAGATTGCCAGCCTGAATGATATGGAAGTAAAACGCCGCACGCTGCAAGCCATCACAGGACAGCAACCGGCTATCCGACTGGCCCCTGCCATGGCCGACCTGCAGCCGGCATCACCCGAACCCGCTAATATGGAAACCTGGGTTAGCATGGCCGAGCAGAGCAACCTGAACATCCTGATTCAGCAGCAGCTGCTGGATATTGCCACGCAAGAGATTGAGCGCCAGCATGCCGGTCACCTACCCACGCTGGATGCGGTAGGCAACTACACCGACACCCGCGCCAGTAGCGGAATTAACGGCTTTGGCACCGATCTGCAAAACGCCACGATAGGCGTGCAACTGCAAATCCCCCTGTATCAGGGCGGGCTGGTAAATTCGCGCGTACGTGAAGCCGTCGCCAACAAGAACAAGGCGCTAGACGACCTGGAAGCCGCACGCAGACAGGCCGAGCTGGATACGCGCGAAGCTTACTTAACTCTGGTCAGCAGCATCGCTCAGGTGCGTGCTTACGAACAGGCACTGAGCTCAAGCCAAAGCCAGCTGGACTCTACCAATCTCGGCTACGAAGTTGGCGTGCGCAATAGCGTGGATGTGCTCAACGCCCAGCAGCAGCTTTTCAGCGCCAAGCGGGATTTGCTGCAAGCCCGCTACAACTACCTGCTAGGGATGCTCAAGCTCAAATCTGCCACAGGCCAGCTTTCGGATGCCGACATGATCACCGTCAACCAGCATCTGGCATCCGGAGAATTGGCAAAGCCATGACCAAGCCACCCCACCTTGCCCAGCGCCACTTGAGCCAAGTGGTGGTGATTGATGTGCAAGAAAATCTTTGCGCCGCCATGCTTGCCGGGGAAGCACAAACGGTGGTTCGTAACATCGGCATATTGCTGCAGGCAGCGGCCTTGCTGGAAGTACCACGACTGTATACCGAGCAATATCCGCAGGGGCTTGGACCTACCCTGGAAGTATTGCTGCCTTGGCTGGGCGATGTTCCCCGCATTGAGAAAACCGTGTTTTCGTGCTGGCAGGCGCCGGGTTTTCGCCAGCACCTAACGAGTGACAGGCCGCAAGTCATACTCACCGGCATGGAAGCGCATATCTGCGTATTGCAAACCGCGCTTGACCTGCAAGCCCATGGGCATCAGGTGATCATCGCGGCCGATGCAGTTCTCTCCCGCCGCAGTGCCCACAAGGAGAATGCCTTGCAGCGGCTGATGCAAGCTGACGTCATCGTCAGCAATACCGAGTCTATCGTCTTTGAATGGCTGGGCGCCGCTGGCAGCGATGCCTTCAAGCAGATCAGCAAGCTGATCCGTTAACTGACCATGTCGTTTGCAGGCCTTTCCTGGCGACGTCTTGCGTTTATCCTGCTGATCGCCTGGGGCGCCTATCACCACTGGCAGCAACGTGCCGAGCAGCATGGGCCGGGCGTCATCGCTGCCGACAGTCCGCAACAGCAGAGCATCTCTCACCCAAGCTCCTTTCTGCTTAACAACTACACCATTACCCCATTGGCAGACTTCAGCCTGCAAGCCCGCGTACTCTCCACCCAGCGTTACCAGCTGGATCGCGCGGCGCAACTGGCACCCGTAGATCTGGCGCTTGGCTGGGGCCGAATGTCCGATGAGACAGTGTTATCCCAGATCAGCATCAGCCAGAGCGGTCGCTTCTATTTCTGGCGCGTTGAGCAGTTTCCCATCCCGCGCGAAGAAATCCAAAGCCATAGCGCGAACATGCACATGGTGCCTGCCGACGACACCATTGCCCAGCAACTGAAATCCATACGAGTGGGGCAGCGCGTGAATATTCAGGGCCAGCTGATTGAAGCCAAAGGCGCCGATGGCTGGACCTGGCGCAGCTCCCTCACCCGCACCGATACTGGCAATGGTGCATGCGAACTGGTGCTGGTGAAGTCACTGGCCGTGGAATGAAAATTTATACAATTGACGCGTTTTATGGCTGAGGAGGCTCAGCCATTCAAGGGTTAGCAGAGGCCTTATTTCGCTTTCCGGGGATCATCCTTGGCATCAATATAGGTGATATCCCATGGACCTGTGGCAATCAACTCGACTTCAGTTTCTTCGTCTTCTGTCCACACGTAATGAGCATGATTCGTTGGTAATACAAAACTATCCCCAACATGCAATATTTCTCCATGTTGCTTATTAAGTTTGTTTCCCATCCCATTCCCAAGTTTGCCTTTGAGCACAGTAATGACTTCAGTAAAAGGATGCGTATGGGCAGGAATGGGATAATGAGCAGGGAATTTCAATCGGACTATAAACACGCCGGCTTTGGTAGGATCACCAACCAATAGTGCGCTTTTTGCACCTTTAGGAAGGATAGGCTCATCTTTCCACTGAAGACTGGCCGATCGAAAAGACTCCATCTTTTCTGCATGCATGCGTTCAATTGAATCTTCGGCATTCACTATACCCGTTAGACATAGACCAATAATTAACCATACTGCCTTCATGAGGAACTCCTTCATATAAAAATGGATTGATAATGCACGCACCACTTAATAAAATATACTAAATAGTACATTTACATACTAAACAGTATACTTTTATTTTGCTAGGAAATTTATTACCCTTATGAGTATCCATCAGTTAACCCTCTGATTAAATTAATAAGTATTCATGTTAAAAATCGACAGCACGAGTCTTTTTCATATGATAGAGAGCAGTGCGACCTCTCCTTATGCCAAGTTACTATGCGTATATTCATGCATGGAGGCATGGCTAAACTCCCCTGGTATGCGTGAGAACATCGCTGACGCAGTTACTCCAGATCGTGCTTTGGCAGACTGGTGTCCCGAGCTCGCGCCCTATCTTCTTGCATTAGCCTCTCAGGCGAAAATTGGGGCTCCCGCCAGATATGTGAAACAGACGCTGATACTATTGCAAGGTGCAATTGCAGAAGATCTCAGAAATCCTGGTTCAGGGGCATTTCTTAAAGCACGCGAGGCAACGCAATCCATCATGCAAACATATAAGCTACAGCCCTCCCGTACTGGAGTTCTGTCAGTTCAGAGTGTCGTATTCCCAGCCGGGATACTTTGCCTCATGCTGAGCTTGACCCCAGCCCCAGCCTTACTTCCTGTCACGCAGCAAGAGCCGATAGCGCCAATCTTGATTGAACCAGAACATCATCCAACGATGAGTCCTGGCCTCATGGGACGTACGATCGCCCTTAAGGAAAAATTGGATGCAGGCTCTTGCCCTGCACCGCAGTTGATCAACATGCCGCCAGATCGTGTGAATGGCTATATCAATGTGATAAACGCAAATTTTTCTGACCGATCCAAATTTGAAAGTGAAAAATTGAATGCTTTCCTGAACTGGTATGACAATTACATGGCCAGGGAATGTAAAGTGGAGAACAACCAAAAAATTGTTTTAGGAATGACCCAATAATGTCAGCCCGCATGCGCCAATACATACTGGACGTGGCCAGTGATTTGTTTTCCCGTCAGGGGATCAATTCAACCAGCGTAGACAAGATCGTGGCCCAGGCCCAGATTGCCAAAGTGACTTTATACAAGTACTTCACTTCAAAAGAGCTTTTGATTATTGAATACCTGCGTGATCACAACACAAAACTTTGGAAGCGGATTGAAGAAATTCCTCAGCAGAAAAATGCGTTAGCTGACCTTCAAAGCTTTGTTAATTCGATGTTGGAAATGATGGCTGAAAAAGATTTCAGGGGGTTTGCATCTATCAATGCTTCCGTTGAGTTCCCTGAGATTGAAAGCATCGTTCATCAGACCTCAAAAGAATTTTCCCGTGATCTGAGAGCAAAGCTTTCGGATATGGCTAATAAAGCAGGATTGAAGAACTCCGAAGCCTTGGCCATGCAATTACAGCTCATCATTGAAGGTACTTCGATTTCCGACATCTCGGAAGGGAGCAAAGGTACCATTCGGCAGGCAAAAGAGATGGCGAAAATTTTGATCCTATCATCGAGCTGATGATAGTCCGTGAGTGCATGTTTAATGGATGTTACCGCTATGGAAGCGTTGCAGCCTACCTCAGGAAACGCCTCACCAGATCGCACACCTTCTGCACGGCCCCGCCAGCACTGCGGCTGAACTCAATCGCCGCCCACCCCATGGCCTGCCTGGCCTCAGCATCGCCCAGCAAGCGCTGCATGGCCTTGGCCAGTTCTCCGGAGTCGCGCACGCGCCAGGCGGCACGGTCCGCAATCGCAAACTCAGCGGCGGCTTCAAAATTAAAGGTATGTGGTCCGACCAGCACCGGCTTGCCCATGGCGCAGGCCTCAATCAGATTCTGCCCGCCGTAGGGCAGCAAACTGCCACCGATAAACGCCAGATCGCAAGCCGCATAGTAGGTAAACATTTCCCCCATGCTGTCGCCGAGGATCACTTCAACATTCAGGGCTGCGGCCTCTTCCGCGGTGACATGCGCCAGCCGTGAGCGCTGCAGGTAGGAAAACCCGCGTTTTTTCAGCAACTGGCCGACTTCCGTAAACCGTTGAGGGTGGCGTGGCACCAGTATGGTCAACAGCTGCGGCACATCGGCCGCGCGTATGGCATCCAGAATCTGCTCTTCTTCGCCTTCGCGCGTGCTGGCCGCCAGAAACACCGGACGATTGCGCCCGACCAGCTCGCCCAGCCGCTCGCGCAGCGCGGTTCCCAGCGCATCTGCATCAGCAGGGGGTTCTACATCAAACTTGAGATTGCCGCATATGCTGACATTCTGCGCCCCCAGTGATTGCAGGCGCTGCTTGTCCTGCTCGGTCTGGGCGGCAATGGCACTCAGGCGGGCCAGGCCTTGCTCGGTGAGCCTGGCCACCTTGCCATAGCCATGGGCGGATTTGGCCGACATGCGGGCATTGACCAGCAACAGCGGAATCTGGCGTGCATGGCAGGCTGCAATAAGGTTGAACCACAACTCGGTTTCCAGGATCAAGCCTATCTCGGGCTTGAAATGGCGCAGGAAACGGGCAACCGCTCCCGGCGTATCGTAAGGCAGGTAAACGCGGTCTACCTTGTCGCCAAACAGCTGCTCGCTGGTGACGCGGCCGGTAGGGGTCGTATGAGTGAACAGGATGCGGTGACGTGGATAGCGTGCCTGCAAGGCCAGCACCAGCGGCGCCGCAGCACGGGTCTCGCCCACCGATACGCAGTGCAGCCAGATCACGGGTTGCGCCGGCACACCGCCATAAAAACCGAAACGCTCGCCCCAATGGTGCAGATACTCTGGCTGGCGCCGCAAGCCACGCCACAACAGCTTGATGGGGGCAAATGGCAACAAGCCATACAGCAATAGGGTATAGAGGAAACGAGGCATAAGGCTATTTTCGCACATATCCATCCTGCGTTTCATCCTGGATGACTTGGACATGTGTTACCGCCCCTCTATCGGGCGAAATCAGGCATGCAGCAATGGCTGAAAAGGTCAATATCACGAACAAAAATTTATTTTTCCGCTCGTTAGCAAGGGCTCACCTTTACGCTAACGCCTGCCCGCTGGCGTCTTGTCATTTGATGCACAAAAGCAGGCACTGAAATGGCGCGGATGCACCGAAAAATCTGCTTGACCATCACAAGGAAATGACATAATTTTGCACAAAAGCACAATATATTGTGGTCTTGCCTTAAATCAGACCTAGAAGGCCAGGCCTAAAATAACCAGCTTGATTAACCCATCAAGCATCGCCACAAGGAAGGATCCCCATGCTAAAAGCTGTGAAAGCTTCAGACAACGCCACGCAAGAAGTCCCCATGCAACCTGTTTCACTCGACATCTGGGACAAGAAATATCGCCTGAAGACCAAGCAAGGCGATCATATCGATGCGGACATGGACGACACCTACAAGCGTGTTGCCCGTGCATTGGCAGATGCTGAAGAAACCGATGCCAAGCGCAGCTTCTGGTATGAGCGTTTTCTGTGGGCACTGCGTCGCGGTGCCATCCCCGCCGGCCGTATTACCTCTAACGCTGGTGCGCAAGAGCACAAGCCCGCTACCAGCACCATCAACTGCACCGTGTCCGGCATTATTGAAGACAGCATGGACGGCATTCTGGAAAAAGTGCACGAAGCTGGCCTGACGCTGAAGGCTGGTTGCGGCATTGGCTATGAATTCTCCACGCTGCGCCCCAAGGGTGCATTCGTGGCCGGTGCTGGCGCTTACACCAGCGGCCCGCTGTCGTTCATGGATATCTACGACAAGATGTGCTTCACCGTTTCAAGCGCTGGCGGACGCCGTGGCGCGCAAATGGCGACCTTTGATATTTCGCATCCGGATGTCACTGACTTCATCAAGGCCAAGCGCGAAGCTGGTCGCCTGCGCCAGTTCAATCTGTCGACCCTGATCACCAAGGAATTCATGGAAGCGGTAAAGGCGGATGCCGAGTGGAAGCTCGCATTTCCTGTCACCGAAAAAGAAGCCAATCAGGACAGCCTGAATCTGGAAGATCCTACCCAGGTGGTATGGCGTGAATGGCCCGTCAAGAACAAGTACCTGACCCGCGAATCTGACGGCAAAGTTGCTTGCCGCGTGTACAAGACCATCAAGGCGCAACGTCTGTGGGATGTGATCATGTCCTCCACCTACGACTTCGCCGAGCCAGGTTTCATCCTGATCGACCGCGTCAATGAAATGAACAACAACTGGTTCTGCGAAAACATTCGCGCGACCAACCCCTGCGGTGAGCAACCACTGCCACCTTACGGCGCCTGCCTGCTGGGCTCGGTCAACCTGACCAAGTTCGTGCGTGAGCCTTTCACGGACAAAGCCTGGTTTGACTGGGAAGAGTATCGTGAAGTGGTCGCGACCTTCACCCGCATGCTGGACAACGTGGTGGAAGTCAACGGCCTGCCACTGCCACAACAGCAAGCTGAAATCATGCGCAAGCGCCGCCACGGCATGGGCTACCTGGGCCTGGGCTCTACCCTGACCATGCTGAAAATGAAATACGGCGATGATGCATCGCTCACCTTTACCGAAGAAGTGACCAAGATCATGGCCGAAGTGGGCTGGCAAGTCGGTGTGGAACTGGCCGAAGAAAAAGGCCCGGCACCGATCATGGACGAAGAGTTCGTGGTCACCGCCGACCTATTGGCAAAACGTCCGGAAATGGTCAAGGACGGCATCAAGCTGGGCGACAAGGTCAAAGGCAAGGTATTGATGGGCCTTTACAGCCGCTACATGCAGCAGTTCCCCGACAAGCTGCGCAAGCAGATCGCCAAGAATGGCGTGCGCTTTACGCACCACAGCTCGATTGCGCCAACCGGCACCATCTCGCTCAGTCTGGCTAACAACGCCAGTAACGGCATTGAGCCATCCTTCGCTCACCACTATGCCCGCAACGTGATCCGCGAAGGCAAGAAGTCCAAGGAAAAGGTCGACGTATTCTCGTATGAACTGCTGGCCTACCGCGAGCTGATCAATGCCAGCGCCATGCCTTTCTCGGATAAACCCGAAGAGCAGTTGCCGGAATACTTCATGGACTCCTCCACCATCAGTGCCAAGGCACACGTGGACATCCAGGCCGCCGCCCAGAAGTGGATCGACAGCTCCATCTCCAAAACCATCAACGTCCCTACGGACTACGACTTTGGCGATTTCAAGGACATCTACCTCTACGCCTACGAAAAAGGTCTGAAGGGCTGCACCACCTTCCGCTTCAACCCGGAAGCCTTCCAGGGCGTGCTGGTCACCGAAAAAGACCTCGAAAACACCACGTACAAATTCACGCTGGATGACGGCTCGGTAGTCGAAGTCAAAGGCAATGAAGAAATCGAATACGACGGTGAAATCCACTCAGCAGCCAATCTGTATGACGCGCTGAAAGAGGGTTACTACGGCAAGTTTTAATCGTAGCGCGTGAAGCGCTACGGTATGGGCACGGGATATCGATCCCTGCCCGACTGACAGGAGAACAATATGGCTATCAAAATAGAAAAAAAGATCACCGGCTACAGCGTAGTCACCGAAGAAGACAAGGCCAAGGAAGCCGCAGCCGCCGCTCAGCAAGAAGCGCATGAGCAGCAAGCCGCCCAGAAAATGGCCCAGATCGTGCAACTCGGCGAGCCGCTCAGCCGTCCGGAAATGCTGGTAGGCAACACCTACAAGATCAAGACCCCGGTCACCGAGCACGCGCTCTACATCACGATTAACGACGTGATCATGAACGAAGGCACCCCACAGGAACACCGTCGCCCATTCGAAGTCTTCATCAACTCCAAAAACATGGAGCACTTCCAGTGGATCGTCGCCCTCACCCGCGTGATGTCCGCCGTGTTCCGCAAGGGCGGCGACGTGACTTTCCTGGTTGAAGAGCTACGCAGCGTGTTTGAACCCAGCGGCGGCTACTTCAAAAAAGGCGGCAAATTCATCCCCAGCCTGGTGGCTGAAATCGGCGAAGTGCTGGAGCAACACTTCTACCAGATCGGCATGCTGAAAAAACCCGGCCTGGACGAGCACCAGAAAAAACTGATCGAGGAAAAGAAAGCCGAATACCTCGAAAAACACGCTAACGAGCCAAAGAACGAAGAAGGCTTTCCACCTGGTGCGCAGCTCTGCAACAAATGCAACACCAAAGCCGCCATCGTCATGGATGGTTGCCTGACCTGCCTCAATTGCGGGGATAGCAAGTGCGGTTAATGTGATGTGAAAAAGCCCGCGAAAGCGGGCTTTTTTATCGTGCATATTCCGGAAATCATAAACTGCAAAATTGCATGGTAGATACAATATCTTGTGAAAGATAACCCGCCAGGTGGATAAAACATACCTATATGTTTGAGGAACACGAGCTAAAAAACAGTCGTGTATGCCAAGCAGGACTAATGTCAGCAAGCTTGGCGACTTCTGGTTTATAAATTCTATGAACTTAGAAAATCGTAGCCTAACAGGTCAGAAGTAATTTTCCGTACGGTGTTGCGCATATGTTGCAGACATTCATGAAGTTGAGCTTCATTGCGCCAGCCAGTGATGTAAGTTGTGCCGATGCCAGCAATTGGATATCCACTGTCGTCACAAATTGCCATGCCTACCCCACTAGTAGTGCGATCCAAAACAATCCCATCATAGGTGCTATACCCATTTTGGATAGCCTCATCCACGGCGGCGTAAAATCCCGTCTCATCAAAACCTTCAATGCGGTGGTAGCGACTTAAATTGGTTTGGATGATATGTTTGATATCTGCCGCGGGCAATTTGGCAAGGATGGCCATGCAGCTGGGACTTAAGCCTAAGGGACCAAGCAAGCCCACATGCCCCTTTCCGACCTGTATCAGCGAAGTACTTTCGTAACGGCCTATGCAGACCATGTCCATACCCGAACGAACCCCCAGGTACACTACCTGACTCAGCTCTTCTGCCAATTGACTTAAGTGCTTTGCTGCTATGCGCTCTATGGGGTTTCGGCTAATGGCACAATAACCAAGCGCTGCAAGATTGACGCCAATATTGAAGCGCGCCGTGGTGGGATCACGTACCACCCAACCAAGTTCTATTAGCATATCCAGAACTCTGTGGATAGTTGGACGAGGCAATGCGGTCTTGGCTACCAAGTCGGTGAGCAGGCTGCCGCGACGAGAGCCTTGGGCAATTGCCCGAAGCAAAATCGCGGCACGATTCAGACTGCCAGGTGGCAGGTCTTGCGGTAACGCTACCTCTGGCTTGGCAGACGGATTAGACATGCGGCGATTATCCATCTATTGGATGGCAATATCCAGCACCGGTACAGGTAGCCAAACCATTCCACTATCTAGCGAATTTCCTGCCGTTTAATCCCTTTGCGTGCGATAAATAGTCTCAATGCGCTGCAGCGCTCATGACTCTCTGCTCCGTGGCGTCTGCGATATCCATGATCGCCGTTATCCGTCCCTCCCGCATAACCACAATGCAATCGGCTAACCTGAAGACTTCAGGCAAGTAGGAGGACACCACAATCACTGTACTTCCTTGTTCGGCAAGTTCATCGATAACTTGATGTAACAATACGATTGCGCCTACATCCACGCCATGAGTGGGCTCATCCAACAAGATGACCTCAGGATGCTGCAACATCGCTCGCGCCACCGTTACCTTCTGCTGGTTGCCCCCGGAATATAAGCTTAGAGGCTTGCCAGACTGCAAACCGGCAATCGCCAGTCGGGCGCTCCACTCACGGGCCAACTGCTCTGCTTGCGTACGTGAATACCAGAAGCGCCATCCGGTCGGCGTCGCCAGTTGCGCCAGATATAAATTGGCAGCGACATCCATTGTGTTGAACAGACCATCGATATTGCGATTTTCAGTCACATAGACCACACCGTCGGCGATGGCCTGCCTGGGCGTGCGATAGCGCACCTCCCTGTCGTCACGCAGCATCTGGCCACGATAAATGCTATTAGATTTCAAGCTGCCCGCCACCAGCCTGGCCAGTAGCGTACGACCGGAACCCACCAATCCGGCCAATGCCGTCACCTTGCCGGGAAGGAACGTCACAGTGATATCTTTCAACGTAGGCTCCAGCGTCACCCCACGCAATTGCAGCCCAACCGGATTGCTGCCTGAAGTGCCAGCAATATGCGGATCGCTACGAGGCCCTGTCGGCAGTTCACGCCCTACCATCAAGTGCACCATGCTTTCGCGATCCAGCGTATGTGATAGAAGGCCTGCGGCGACACAAACACCGTCGCGCAGAACGCTGATGCGATCTGCAGATGCCAGCGCCTCTTCCAGCGCATGGGTAATGAATATGATGGCCACCCCCTGTGCTTTGAGTGTTTGCAGCAATGCCAGGAATCGCTCAATCTCCGGCGGGGTGAGACTGGCGGTAGGTTCGTCAAAAATAAGCAGTTTGGCCTTTCGATTGATGGCACGCGCAATCTCCACAAGCTGGCATTGCGCAAGGCTCAGTTCGCCGGCCTCAGTGCCAGGATCAATATCCAGACCCACCTGGAGCAGCAACTCCCTGGCAGCATAATGGCTGTGCGTGCCCCAATCGAACCAGGGCTCGTCACCCAGACGCAGGTTCTGCGCCACACTCATGCTGGAAATCAGGCTGCTTTCCTGATAGACCATGGCGATTCCTGCACGTAATCCGTCTTCGGGGGAGTGCAATACCAGCGGCTGGCCGTTCAGTTCCAGCTGGCCTGCAGTGGGAGAAATTGCCCCCGCGATGATCTTGCACAGCGTACTCTTACCAGCCCCGTTTTCGCCAATCAGGGCATGGATCTCAGCGCTATTGATAGCCAGGCTTATCTCACGCAATGCGTAACTGGCACCGTAGGTCTTGCTTAACCCCGTCACGTTTAGCAAGGTCGATGCTTGAGCCACGGCTGTTGTTGCAGACTGAACTGCGGGTGGAATTCCGTAGGCGTGCCCTTCATGCGACTGTCCATGCCGCGCCTTTAGCGTCCGCCCAGACAAGGCGACTGCGCCCAGCAGTATCGCCCCGGTAACTGCCGAGGACATGCTGCCGGACATATCCATACGCAGCAAACCATTCATCACCAGGAACAGCAGCAACGCTCCCAGCAGTGCTCGCAAGACGCTGCCGCGCCCTCCGCTGAGGCTGATACCGCCCAATACCACTGCAGCGATAGCGGCAAGCTCCATGCCGCTGCCTGTGTCTGATCCGGCACTGTTCTGACGAGAGGCATACAGCAATCCGGCTATCGCAGAGATGGTGCCACTCGCTACATAAGCGAGGCATAGACTGCGGTTGATAGCGATACCTGCATAACGGGCTGCCTTGCGGCTGGCCCCAACGGCACGGATATGGTTACCGCTGCGTGTATGCGTCATGAATACATGTGCAAGTATTGCGACCGCTATCAAAACCCACATGCTTAGGGGCAAACCCAGAAAATTACCGCTGCCCAGCAATTCCCAGCCCGCGCTGTCATGCATTGCCTCTGCTAGCTGCACGGCATGGCTATCTGCTGCCAGGTCGTAACCGGCGCGCAAGATCAATAGCGTCGACAGCGTAGTCAGGAAAGGACGGGTGCGCATATAGCCGACAAGCACGCCATTGAACATGCCAATCAGCAAGCCGCTTAGAGCGGTGAGCACGATCGTCACTGCCAGTGGGCAGGCATGCACCTTGAACAGGTATAAGGCAACAAAATTGGCAATGGCGAAGGTGGCGCCTATCGAGAGGTCTATCCCTCCTGAGAGCACCACGATGGTCAAAGCCAGAGCGATCAAGCCAGGCTCGGCGAAATCGCGCATGAGCTGCTGCAGATTCACGCTGCTCAGATAGTCGGGGACGGTATAGGCGAAGCCTGCGAACAGCAATACCACCGCGACCGGCAGTAAGGCTGCTTCTAGTACACGTCGAAAGCGTTGCCGTGTACTAGATACCATGCATATTGCCACTAGCCGCCATTAACAAAACACTCCCAGCCTGGTTACGGTCATCCTGCCCGCCTCACTTGGGGAGGTCGTAGCAATAGTTGCGCTCGTTCTTGCCGCTGACCCAGTAGTTATTGGACAGCAGCGTAATGCGCTTGCTACCCGGTTTATTACCGCTCTGCAGCAGGCTCAATACGGCATTGGATATCTGTTCCCCCTGCACGTCGGCACGAAACGATAATATCTTGTGGAACAGCTTCTGTTCCACAAGGTCGCAATCCGCACGCGGACCGTCGCTGGAAGCGTATACCTTGACCTTGCCCTGTAGCCCTGCCGTCTTGACTGCCTGTGCCGCACCCTGCTGCATGGTGCCCCAGAACCCATAAGTAGCACACAGATCCGGATGCTGCTGCAGGGTGGTCGCAGTCAATGCATTGGCCTTGCTGCTATCCCATTTGGCCGCCTGTGTGGAGACTACTTTGATAGATTTATCCTTGTTGAATACCTCCATGGCGCCTTTCATCTGGTCTATGCTGTCGGTGGCGGTTACCTCACCCTGCACCAGCGCCACTTTTCCTGAACTCTTGCCACCCCCGCACTCTGCCACGATATCGGTAGCTATCTGCCTGCCTACATCGACATAATCCACCCCGACATAGGCATCAGACGCCTGGTTGGACAGCAGATTGACCTGTATCACGTATATGCCGTTATCCATGGCGCGCCTTAACTCCTTGGTCAGCAGGGATACATTGGCATTCTGCACAATAAGTACGTCAGGTTTCTGGTTGATTAGGCTGGTAACCGCCTGCAGTTGCGCACTGCTGCTGAAATTGGGATCGCGCACAAGGAACTTGATACCATACTTGGCGAAGTTCTCGCGCATAACGGCAGTCCACATATCGCCTATGGGATTTCCTAGCGTGATGGGCACCCAGGCGACAGTCTTGCCTTTTACCTCCTGGTCGAAATCCAGGCGCATCTGTGCGCGTGGGTTGTTGTCCGCCATGACCATCGGGCTGGCGGTTGCACCTATGGCCAGAGCCAGTACCGATATGCCTGTTTTTATTGTCATTTTTATTGTCGCGTTCATTTTGAGTCCTCAGCTTTTCTGATTAAACACTTTGCCTGGCATCTTCCTCGTCGTACGGGTGGAGCCAGTGATCCACCATAATGACCGTCAGCAATACGCCACCCTTGATGATATTCTGCAGTTGCGCATTGACATCCATCAGCGTCATTCCGTTGAGCAGCACACCTATCAGCAGCAGGCCGGCCAGGACGCTGGCTACCCCTCCACGTGCGCCAGCAAGGCTGCCTCCGCCAATGACCACCACCAGGATAACGTCGAAGATCATGGTGGAATTGACTGTCTTAAGATCCACCATCGCCGTCGTGGATACCATCAGGAGACCGGCCACGAACCCCAACAACGCGCACAGTACATATTGGGTAATCACGATGGCGGTGACCGGCATGCCAGAGAGCCTGGCGGTCTCGGCATTGTCCCCATAGGCATAGATGAAGCGGCCCATCGTTGTTGCATGCAGGAATAGATGCGTCAGCAGTGCACACGCGCCGAATACCATGACCGGGATAGGCACGCCATGCCAGTTCTGCCCCACCGCAACCAGGCCCGTTTGCTGCGATGGCAGGTTAATGATCATGGAAGGCAGGATACTGACGCGGGCCAGCCCGACAAACACGAAGACGCTGGTCAGGGTAGTGAATAGCGGAGGGATCGCCAGTGCATGGATCAGCGCCGCATTGATCGAACCCATCGCCATCGCTGCCACCAATCCGGCCAGCAGTGCAAGCGGCAGAGTCATGCCGGCCACCAGCAGCTTGACGGAAATGGCGGCCGACACCATACCGATGGCAATCTGCGACAAGTCGATGCCACGACCAATGATGACGATGATCATGCCAAGGGCAAACACACCCAATATCGCCATGCTACGCATCAGCGCTATGGCATTGCCCCAACTGGCATAGCCATCGAGACTAAGGCTGAAAGAGAGTGCCAGAATCACCGCGATCAGCACTACCAAGCTTTCCTGCTTAAATGATCCTAAGATATGCATGTCAGTATGGATAGCATGTCGATTAGCGACCCAGCTGATTGTCCTCTATGAAGGTGGTCTTATTGTAGCGCACACCGTCAGTGCGTACAGGCGGCCACGGGTCACTGGGCTTGCTGGTCAGATAGCTGACCACTTCGGCAATACTTCTGGCCTGCCGCAAATCCACCCAGGCCTTTTTAAATAAATGAAAACTGATAGTGACAGGATTATTGCTGCGTATCGGCTCTACCAGACCGTATTCAATCTTGATATCGTCGCGCTCCGGCATATAGGTTCCGAATATCCTGTCAAAAATCACGGTAAGCGCACCGAAATTGGCACCCTCCTTTTCGCCGATGTATTCCGGGTTTCGCGCATGGTGTACACGATGTGCCGATGGCGTGCTCAATATTCCTTCCAGCGGGCCCAGCTTTCCTATCCAGGTGGAATGATTCCATAAAGCAATAGCCCCACCTATGGCGGCCGCGCCGAGGATGGTGATGGGGTCGAATCCAAGCAGGCTCAAGGGGATGACATGGAACAGCATTGCACCCATGAGTATCTCCCCTACCGAGACACGGAAAGCGACCGATAGATTGAGATGATTCGCCGAATGATGTACTTGATGGCTGATCCAGAACCAGCGTGTCTGGTGTGCGAATCTATGCCTGAAATAAAAGCCGAACTCATACCCGATAAATAACAATAGATAGGATATTGCTCCATAGTTGGATAAGTCCACAACCGGATGCCTGCTCAACCAGTAGCCCACAGGCACAGTGACTAGCAGAGGAATGGACTGCGAGAACACACGTACAATCTTCAGCGAAAAAGAACATGCCGCCCCAGCGAGGTCATACTCCTGTTTCAAAACATATTTGAGTACTACCGCCTCCACTACCGCGAGTGAGAAGATGATCCATGTGACATATACAGATATATGTGCAAGCGTGCGTAAGCTTTCTTGAATTTCAGTCATAACGTCTACCTTATAAATACCGCAGCCATGTAATGTCTTACCCGTTCCCTGCAAGCCTATCGCTCAGGCTTGCCCCTGACTCACCATATATTCGTATTCCTCCGGCGTGATGGTACCGCCCAGGCTTTGTGCAATATGCTGGTCGCGCGATGGCAACGCTTCCTGCAACCCATCTATGCGCTTCCACTGGGGTAGCGGCGTGCTCTTTCCTTGCACAGGCACATAGCGCGAATCGGCAAGTTTCTGGTATTGATGGATATAGCGCGAACAGTTAACAAATATTTCCAGCACCTTGACTCTTACCACCAGTTCGGCTCCGGCGAATTGCGCCAGCAATGGATCATCGCGACTGACGCTGGCGTTACCGTGGATACGTATGCGATGCGGTGTCTCGATGTCCACCAGCAGCATGCCAACCTTGCTATTCAGGCTGATATTGCCCATGGACAGGAACATGCCGTTGCCGTCGTAGCTTGGAAAAGCCAGGGTATTCTGATCAAGCGCTTTGATGAAGCCGGCATGCCCGCCCTTGTACGAGCAGGTGGGATATCCTCGATGATCGATGGTGCTCAGGAAGAACATGTCGCGGCTTTCTATGAAGTCCTTGTGCCTGGCGTCTATCTCATGGCTGACAATGTTGTTATGAACAGCATTGGCAAGTTTCACTGTCTCGAATTGCTGCTGAAATGCACGATGCTGTTTGCCATAAAACTCATCCACGATGATTCCCCTTTTCAAGCCTGGTCATATTGAAAGGCCAGCGCATGGGCCTGAAAAAGCCAGGGCCGGCTTGTCCCAGATAAACTCCGGTTAGCCCCATCCCAAGAGCGATGCCGTGGTAAAGATGGAATGACTCCCCCAGCGTCAGGACGGCACAAAGCGCTCCCAGCGCCGGCACCAGGCATGGGAAGAGACTTGCGCGTGACGGGCCAATCAAGTCCACGCCTCGCATATAGGCAAGCTGGGCCGTCAATGTCGGCCCGAACGCCACAAACAGCAGCACCCACCACCCAGTAACACTGGGCCAGTAGGCATAGCCTGCAGCTATCTCACCGATTGCCAGCGGCAATGCCGAGGCCAATGCCGACAATGACAGTCCGAAAAAAAACTGAAGCGCAGGAATGGAGGGTCTGCTTCTCAGCGATAAGGTATATCCCGCGTAGAGGATGCAGGCAGCGATGATCGCTATATCGCCGATATTGAAATTCATGGTGGCCAGTGTCTGCATGTCGCCGCGGGTGGCGATTAACACCATGCCAGCCAGAGCCAGCAGCATGCCTGCGAGCCTCCATCCAGTCACTTCCTCTTTATAGAACAACAAAGCGCCCAGCATCACCATGGGCGGCATCGAGGTCTGCAACAAGGTGATGTTGACTGCAGTGGTCTTGTAGGCAGCAAGATAAAACAGGGCACTGAAGCCGGTGAATCCGGCGAAGCCCATCCAGATAAACCTTCGCCATGACATTCGCATCATCGGCAGGATTTTTCCAAGGGTACCGTGCATGCAGGCAAACAGGATGGAACATACGATCAGCCACCTGAGCAATACCAGGCACATAGGCGAAATATTGCCCGCGGCGAGCCTGGCAGCTACCGCGTTACAACCCCATATGCTCGCGGTATACATCAAGAGAACAATCGGGCTGTGCCATAGCCATTTTGCAAAATTAGAGGCTATCCTGATCATCGCTGGTATTGGCTGGTAGCAATCGATTGACGCACAGGCGTATCTTGCCCACCTGTCGGATGCTGGCGCAAAACCCGATGCAGATGCCTGGAGATTGTGCGTGAGGCAAACCCAGCCCCGAGAGCGAATCGCATCACTGGGCCAAAAGTATTCGCAGTGGACGGGCCGGCAAAATAAAGACCGGGCACCGAAGATTCGAAATTGGCCGATAACCTGGGGGTCTTATCTATCAGCTGGATTGCCAGCTCGATTTCCGGAGCGAGGAAACGGATAGTGTTGACCTGCGCCTTGTATCCGGTAGCGGCGATCACATGCTCGACCTGGATGCTGTGCTGTTCGCCTTTAACATCGATAAACTGCAACTCGGCTTTGCCTTGCACAGATTTTGCCGATAGCAGCTTATACCCGAGAAGGATGGGGATATCCTTCATACGCGGCTTGATGAACCAGCCTCCCGACGGCCCAAGAAATTCCTTGACCACCCTGACACGGAAATTCGCCGGCAGATAGCGGAACAAGCCCGGCATCGCTGCGCAAAACAGGTTTTTCCAGCCCGGGCCCAATCCGGACATGGGAGCCACTAAGCGGCTCAGCCGTGTACGTACCCGCCCCTCTTTCTGTCCGAAATTCAGTGCCTGCCGTCGCGCTACCAAGATAGGCTTGGCCTCGATCTCATGCAGCAAGACTGCCATGTCTATGGCGGAAGAGCCGCTGCCGATGACCACGACCTCCTTGCCCCTGAACTTCTCCAGGTCATGATGCTCGGCGCTGTGCGAGTAATGGCTTTTGTCCAGGCCATCCAAAGGCTGCGGCAGGTACCTGAAATAATCAATGCCCACGGCCAATATCACCTTGCGCGACAGGAACGTTGACCCATTTTCTAAAACCAGCTCGAACATATCACCCTGCTTCCGCAAGCACTGTAATTTGGTCTCTTCCAGGTTAGGAGCAAAGCGCCGCTGGAATGCCATGCCGTATTGGGTGAATAACTCCAGTGAAATAGGCAAGCCTTCATCTTCATACGGGATGTTGTTTTGCCGGCAATATTGTTTGAGCGTGAAGCTGTGTTCAGGATCAAACAAGGTCGCGGATAAGCCGGCAGACTTAAGATGCATTCCCTTGGGCATATGCGTACGCCAGGTATGCATGGGGCTGCCAATAATCCGGAAGTTCACATTCATGTGGCGCAGGTGAGCAGCGATGGAAAGGCCGTATGGTCCAGCGCCGACAATAGTGACTTCAGTGGTTGTATTCATTGCTATCTCCAGTGATTGCGACTGTTGTTCTTGAACACATATCCCGTAGGGAATATGAAGTCTGTGCCTGCCCTGGAGGCAGCCAGAAACGCTTCTATGGTCGGCGTGGTGTAACCCACCGCGCCCTCTCGTATGGCAGTCGCCGAAATGCAATCGGAACGAATAACAGGATAGGGATAAATACCGCCAGCGATCTCGAAGATATTCCTGACCCATATGCCCCCGAGATCACTGCCATGAATGCCGTGTATGGGAGTACCGGCAGGCAGGGAGCGCCTTATCTCGGCAATCACGCCAAAAAATCCCCGACTGTCATATACATCGGGCCAGTCCAGCACTTCTACTATCTCCTCCAGCCCCGCATCGCTGACGCCGGCTCGCAAAAGCTGGTGCCGCACCTCGTAGGGATAGAATTTACGGCCCGTTGGAAAGTAGTTTTTATTTTTATCTGCAAGTTCGGTCTTGTGATAAACCCGCATACCCTCCTCTTCAGTCATGGCGATTTCGCCATGACTGAGCGCGAGCCTGTGCAGTTTGGGTACCGTGGTGGGATGCAGGTATACCTTGCTTAAACCCCTGTCGGAGATGGCCTCTTGCAATATTTTGATATGCGTCTTATGCACCGGATTGAAGGTGCCGAAGAAGACACCTACGCCTTTTTTAGGATGTAGCCAGGTACGCATATCTGAGAGCGCACCCAAAGCGAGATGCAGGCACAAGGCAGCCACACCGAGGTATACAAGGCTCCACGCACCCGGGTATAGCACGCTGGCACTCATTGACCCGGACACAAGCAGGAACGCCAGCAAGGAATTCGATACACGATCCCCCCAGCCACGATAAGCCGCAGTGATTGCCCATGATTGAATACCGGTAGACCCGGCAATATACAGAAGACAGGCTTGGGCAGAAAACGAGGACTGGCTCAACACGACCATTGCCCCATAGAGAATGCCCACTACGGGAACATGCAGTGGCACCCGGCAGATTCTGGCAGGCGTGACCAGGCCCAACTTCAAGTTAATCCGGTCTTCAATCGCCAGCATTCCCTTAACATAGGCGGAAAAATGTCTGCTTAACACGATGACAATCACTGCATATGCTAACGGTAACCAGAGCGGCACAGCCTGGTATGCCAGCAGCATGGACAGCGGAAATAACCAGGCCAGCATCGAATACAGCTGGGACTTATAGCGGAGCAGCATGGAAATCTTGAAGTTAACTTTCATGGCCGCTCCTATCGTCTCACCATGGCGATATGCGGGATCCTGTCCTCAATATACATTTCGCCGACCGCAACAAAACCAAAGCGTGAATAGAAATTTTTCAGGTACAACTGCGAAGATATCTTGACCGGAACATTGCTCCGTATTGAGTCAAGGTGCTCCATGCCACGCCTTACCAACTCATGCCCAATACCGGTGCTGCGTAAATCCTGCCTCAATACCACGCGGCCCATGCTGAAAAAACCGGCTTCAAAAAGTCCGACTGGCAGAATGCGCATGTAGGCGACAAGCTCCCCATCCAGGCAGCCCAGCAAGTGAGTGCAGTGCAGGTCTTTTCCATCAATGTCCGTATAAGGAACATCCTGCTCGACAATAAATATGCTTTCACGCAGAGCCAATAAGGCATACAGATCGTGATTGGATAACTCATTGAACGCTAACAGCCGCCACTGAATAGCTTGCGCGTCTGTTTGCTCATCGCCCGCAAGTGTCTGGGGATTCGCTTCGTGTTTACTACTTGCCGCCATATGGGATTCGCTTATTGGGTTCATACGCACCTCAACTCCTTGGTGGAAATAGAACTAATCGGTAACAATAGGCGCTGCGGTTACAGGCATACCGTAAAGCAAATCCGCGGTATTCCCATAATCGACGCAGGCCATGGACTGAAATGCAAGATTGACGACAGAGCGCCTATCTCCAATGTTCTTCAGTGGCGAAACGCGATGCAGATTCTTGTCTGCGCGCAAAAGGTAGGCGTCGCCCGACTGATGGTTATGCCTGTCTACCAAGCCATTAGCATCTGCCCACTCCACCAAATCCAGGATGTCCTTATCCGGACTTCGCTGCTTGCGACGGCACAAGTCGGTCCAATTGGCAATGAATTCGACCTCCCCACCCCCACCTTCCTGTGGCGTCTCGGCAAAGATAATCAGCGCATAGGCAGGGTCATCCAGATGCCACCCATGCGTATCACCGCTGTTATGCAGGAAATTTGCCACCATATATTCTTCAGGGTGTGTGCAGGTATATATGGGCCGTCCGACAATAGTTTCGATGCATTTGCGCAACGCAGAATGGTGATAAAGACTATAAAGCAATGGGGAGTGGTGCCTTATAAGGCTGCCGCCCGCCACCGACAATCTGCGCGGTGACAAATAGCCAGGCATCTCGAATTTCTTGCGTATGGCGACTTCTTCAACCTGCTCCATTTCTTCGCGGAATACAGTTAAAGCCTGCTGATCAAGAAATGTGGGCAGTTTTACATAGCCGGAACTGGCAAACTGCTCGCGCACATCGAGTAACGCATCGTGATCGAATATCTTAAAAGTGATGAGGTCATGGATGTCTGTCCACCTGCTCGGGCTAACTAATGGATTGGTTTGACTTAGTATGGCTGAGGTATTTTGCACGACTTGCCCCTTTGAAACTTGGATCGTTTGTCTGGAATGGCGTGTAGCAAAAACATGCGGTTCTTAGTCTGCAAGGCAAACAGAAGAAACTTACAGAACTGAGTGAGACGGATTATATGAAGCTGGAGGTGGAGGCGAACCTAGCAGATTTATCAGGTTGCAAAGGGGGTTCGATTTCCTAAGATACGTTAATCACACAAGTGGGGACGATGATGGATGATGAGCTATTCGCGCAACTTCAGATTCCTATCATAGACATCGAAGGATTGCGCAATGGAGACTCTCAAGCCGTGCAGGCAGTCGCTACTCAGCTAGGCGAAGCATGCAGAGAGGTAGGGTTTTTCTATATCAAAAATCATGGCATCACCGATGACCTGATACAACAGACATTTGATTTTTCCAGCCAGTTTTTTAACCTGCCTCTCCAGGAAAAACTGCGGTATTCCATGGAAAGACACAGTCAATGTTTTCGTGGATATTCGCCAGTCCTATCAGAACTTGCAGATGGCAAGCGCAACTCGTACGAACTCATGGAATTCAGTGTGGATTTCGCACCCGACAGTATGGAAGTAGCGCAGAAGAAACCCATGCATGGGCCTAATATCTGGCCGCAAATAGCCGGATACCGAGAGGCGATCAATGCTTATATAGACGAGATGAACAAGCTGGGTTTCGACTTAATGCGAGGTATTGCCATCAGCCTCGATCTCGACCCCGACTACTTCAGGAATGCTTTCGATGACCGCTCTTTCTGGCAGTTTCGCACCGTTAATTACCCCGTATCGCGCGATGTCGACCGCATGTCGGGGCAAATGCCTGAGCTGGAACAGAGGATGCAAGGTATACAGGTGGGCGATCATAATTGCGGCGCACACACCGATTATGGCTGCCTCACCATTTTATTAGCCAATAGCCCGGGGCTGCAGGTGCTGGGCAAGAACGATACGTGGTTCGATACCCCGGTAATCCCTGGCGCTTATATCTGCAATATCGGTGACATGTTGCAATACTGGTCGAGGGATACCTACATTGCCACAAAGCATCGCGTACTTACCGGCAAGCCGCGCATTTCACTGCCATTCTTCTTCCAGCCTAACTACCATACCCTGATTAAACCGGTGAATACAGTGAAGGGGCTAGCGGGCAAAGAATATCCTGCTATCGAATACGGCCCTTATGCCTATCGCAACTACCAAGGCATTTATCCTGCATGTGCGACTTATGAAAGTTCATGATGAATACTCCAACACTAGCATCATGCATGATCGACTCAGTTGAATCAGACACGATTGGTCAAGAAGACTTCAGCGTAATACGGCGATCACTACATGCATGGCCAGAAATTGGATTTGAGGAGATCAATACCAGTCAATTAATTGCCGAAAAACTACGCTCGTGGGGCATAGAGGTACATTGCGGAATTGGAGGCACTGGAGTTGTAGGCGTGATTCATGGCCGGGATGGAGGCAAGCGCATTGGGCTTCGCGCAGACATGGATGCACTCAAGATAGAAGAAGATAATCAGTTTGCACACCGTTCGCGAAACCCTGGGAAGATGCATGCCTGCGGACACGATGGCCATGTGGCCATGCTGCTTTCTGCGGCAAAAACACTCGCCGCTAGCCGCAACTTCTATGGCAAAGTTAATCTTATCTTTCAACCTGCAGAGGAAGGGGGCTCGGGTGCAGAAGCGATGATAGCCGATGGTCTTTTTGACCGCTTTCCTTGCGATGCCATTTTTGCACTTCACAATTGGCCTGGTTTGAAAACCGGAGATTTTGCAACTTGTCCTGGGCCCATTATGGCATCTTGTAACGAATTCAGAATTCGCATTACTGGCAAGGGAACTCACGCCGCACTGCCGCATCTTGGTAACGATCCTATATTCGCGGCTACCCAGATTGTCTCAGGCTTGCAGGCAGTAATCACACGTAATAAACGTCCCATCGATAATGCGGTGCTTTCCATAACCCAGTTACAAGCAGGAACCAGCTTTAATGTCATTCCAGACACCGCTAGCATAGGCGGAACGGTTCGCACTTTCAGCGACAAGGTATTGGACATGATAGAAGCGCGCATGCGCAGCATCAGCATATTGACTGCAGAAGCCCATGGCTGCAGGGCAGAGTTCGACTTCATACGTCAATCGGGCGCTACCATTAATGATGAAGTACAAACCGAGCTTGCTGGCAAGGTTATGAGAAAGGTGGCGGGGGCAGGAAACGTGGACACTCAAGTCGAACCGACCATGGGAGCAGAAGATTTCTCTACGATGCTACGACTGGTACCGGGTTGCTATGCCTTTATTGGCAATGGTAATGGTGAACATCGTGCGTCAGGGCATGGTCTGGGGTCGGCGTCATTACATAATGCGAGCTACGACTTTAACGATGCACTTATACCGCTAGGTAGTCGTTACTGGGTCGCATTAGCCGAGGAGTTTTGCTCCCAAGAAAAATGAAATCCCCAAAAAATGGGAATTGCTTCAGACATGGATGATGCCCTGTTGAATAGCCTTGATCACAGCTAATTGTGTAGTGCTGACATCGAATTTATGACGCACGTTCAGAAGATGAAAGTTTACTGTCGATTCGGAACAATTTAGTATTTTGGATATCTCCCAGCTGGATTTACCGGCAGTCGACCATTTCAACACTTCCGTTTCGCGCGTAGTCAAGCATACAGGCTTAGCACTTGTCTTATTAGGAATAAATTTTAGAGATGATTCAAAAACATGGTCTTTCAGTATAGATAATGTTTGTACTACTTGCTGGAACTCTTTATTGCTTTTGGCTAATTTGGCTTTGGGTGCCACAAAACTCATCATTCCAAACTCGCCACGCGCTCCATGGATAGGAAAAACTAGCCCAGAGCATAATCCATATTGCTTGGCAGTCTCATATAACTCCTTCTGAGCTGCTCCGCTGAAGGATTTGTCTTCCCAAATTAGTGGCAGATTACTGGTCAGGCAGTGATGTACAGTGGGATCGACCAAGGCAAGATGCTTTTCATCATATGTTTTATGCCAAGCAGGGGAATAGTTGCTCTTAATAAAAGCATTTTCCATGGCTTCGTGTTTATTGTTTAAAACAGAATACAGGCATTTATCAAAGCCATAGCTTTGGGCGAGGCTAAACACGGTGCTGGCCCAAGCGTCCAAGGTATTCATTTCAAACAGACTAGCGTATTGGCTGAATAACATTCATCTACTTTGATCTGTTGCCACCATTAGGGGATTTGCAATGTATTTTTATGCCTCGAAAGGCTTAGATGATAATCAGTTGCAACTGCCGGTCAATACGATGCCATCATTTATGTGTCCGATTATCGGACACTATTACCTGATGTAAGACCTAATCAATGGCTAATATAGAAACCACTACAGGAAGCCTGAAGAGAGCCCATATCCTGCTCAGCGCGATTGCTAGTGGCTCAAATAAAGGCAGTACATTAGTCGAAATCGTGAACAGCACTGGCCTGCCCCGCCCTACCATACATAGGGTAATAGGCATGCTGATCACCATGGAATGGATTAGGCGGAATAATGAAGATGGTAGATATAGACTAGGTACTGCTATCGCAAAACTTGGTTATTGTGCTATGAATTATCATGTACCGGAAAAACTTATATCTGAAGAACACGAAAGCTCGGAATAGTTAAATTTTGGTGTTTTGAGAAAATTGCAACTTTTGCTCTAACCCACACGGGCTCTTTCTCTCAAATTCTGCTGTAATCCAAATTAACTGGGAAATGAGATGGACGCCATTCTAAATGGCCAAGCGCCTATTTATACGGATGAGCCCAGAAGCAAACCTACTATCTCCGCCCTCACCGCAGCCAGTGGATATATCGATGGCTATATGACCAAAAACCATATGATAAAAATCATATCCCGAGTGCCTGGAAAATGCATCTATAGTCCATAAATCATTATCAAATAATCTAATGGGTTCTTCTAAGTGAATGCGAGCTAGTTCATTGGAGTAAAGGGTAGAAATTTTGCAATTAAAATGCTCGCCAACTAATGTATGCGAGCTGGCTTCAAGTATCTCAAATTCAAGCTGCTTGCCAACTGGCGTCCATCCAAAATTTTGGACTAATCTGGATACTATGCTCACTATAAAAAATTCCCCTGCACAATATTCAATACAATCAAATTGATCAATTTGAGAGAGACCGAAAATGAAAAAGGGCCTTTTAGGCCCTTTATAATTATGGCACTGGATTCTTGCACTAGCCAAATGCTCACCAGAGCCGGAATCAGGTGGTTTTAGCTATAAATCAATCTTACGTCGAGCAGTAAATCCTACCAAAGCAAGACCAGCTATAAGCATGGCATATGGAAATGGTTCGGGGACGGCAGAAACCTGAGAAGATATCCAGGCACCATTAAGCCCTGACTTGGTTATTCCGATGTCACTATCTGTTGCAGTAATAAAAATATTGCTATAGCTGAGAGTTAAGTCTACCCACAGAGGCAATGCGTGATCTTGTGAGAACGCTGTAAAAACATTGGTCAATTGCCCATTATTAAAAGTAAATAGCCCATAAACTAGTGTGGAATTGCTTGGCGTTAGCGTGACAGAGCCCGTTTTAAATGCCCAATCACTAACATCAGCGACACCGACCATGCCTGTAAATGCTGATGTAACCAAACTACTAAAGCTCAGAGAGGATACAAGATGGGTACCTATAGCTGGAGCAACTGACAACGCATCAGCGCCGAAGTCAGTATACTAAGTTTATATGACAGAAGTATGCAAGCGGGCGCAGGCAATAACAGTCTAATTTGTGCAATTGCTGTCTTTGCCAGGCCGACAGGAGTGGATCTCAGGGTTCATAAGCACAAGGCTTACAACGTGATTGCGCTTTCTGCGTGACCCCATGTAGAAACTTGGAGGTTATGGCGCTGAGTGTGGTGCCATGAGACTAATCCTGCTGTTACTCCCATTGCATCTTGAAGCGTGATGCCAATATGACTTTTCAACCTGTAACTGCATCAAAGGATAGTTCAAGGGGGGAATATGCGTTATCTGAAAACAGTATTTGTTGTGGCTTATATACTGATAATGACAGCTTGCGCGCCCGCGGACCCTTATTGGACGGTGAAGTGTGATCAGAAAGAAAACTATGCTGCCAATGGCGTGAGTTGTCCCAGCCAGATCAGCCACAAGCTTTTAAAGCCCGGGGATGAAGGATTCCCCAAACCCACCACGCCGCACACAGATGCCCAGACAATTTCACCCGCCGATAGCAATTACTATCTGGGCGTGGTGGAGTTTGACGAATATGGCAACCTTTTCAATCGTCGACAATTAGAAGACTTAATGGCGCAACTTGCGCTCAAGGATGCGGAAGAAGGACCGCCCCTCATCGTGGTCTTCACGCATGGCTGGCATCACAACGCGGGTAAGCAGGATGGCAATCTGCTGTCTTTTGCAAATGACACCTTGTCTGAAATCGCGACACTGGAGAAAAAAGTCTACGGAAGCAAGGCCAGACCAGTGGTCGGGATTTATGTGGGTTGGCGGGGCGAGTCGATCAACGTGGAATACCTGAACAACTTCACCTTCTGGGATAGAAAGAATGTAGCGCATGCCGTGGGCGATGGTGGATTGCAGGAATTATTCGTTAAGCTAGATGAGTTTCGGTATGACTCCAAGCGGGCGGGGAAATCGCGGCTGGTGATTATCGGGCACAGTTTTGGTGGAGCTGTTACCTATTCAACCCTGCATCATCACTTTGTTGAAAAGCTCTCCTCAGATCAGCCATTGCATCCGATAGGCGATATGGTGGTATTGATTAATCCTGCATTTGAAGCCATGAAGTTAAAGCCCCTGCTCGATATTGCCTGGTCGAAAGAAGAATATCAGCAAAGCACGCGCCCGATGCTGATGATAGTGACCTCTGAGGCCGATACGCCAACACGCCATTTGTTCAAAGCCGGCCGCACGCTCTCCACCTTATTCTGGGATTACCACTCCGCGGAGGAGCGCGCCCTGAATACAACCGCAGTCGGGCATTACGTGCCTTTTATTACGCATAGCCTGGTCACGCTCAAGGCTGGCCAGGAATGCAAGGACCAAGCCGCCGCGGAACCCATTGATAGAAATGCCGTGAATGTGGGTTTGCCAGCCAATAAATATTGCTTTGATGAAATTAGGAAAATGCAAATCAAGCAGGGCCTGCCGGATGATCTGGTGGCAAAACCGATATTGCTGACACGATGCGACAACCCCAATGACTGCACCAACATTGATGGCAAGCCGTTTCTACCCAAAGGCAGCTATGAGGAAGGCAAAGTCCCGGTCGGCACGCCCATCCTGAACATCCGCACATCGGCAGGGGTAATGGCGGGACACAATGACATCTGGAACCCCACCATGCGCGCCTTTATTGTCGAAGTGGTCAGTAGCTCTTTAATCAATCTGCCTCGTGCTAATCACGCGCCAGTGCCCACGCGCCGGGACCCGGCCTTACCTGAGCGCAGTAAATAAAGCGAAGCCTGGATCATCCGACTGCTTATTCCAGTCGGATGATGATCAACACACCACTCGGCGCCAAGCCTTGTTCCTGCTGAAACCGCTACCCGGCTTATTGCCATTGCGCATCACTGATAACAGTGGGATCAGAACCGCACAAACAAGGCCGACGTCCATACGCGTGACTGATCGCGCTGTCTTGCCGTAATAAACAGCGGATGTTCGCGACTGGGGTCCAGTTTCAAGGCGTCGAGCTCAATCTTTCCTGACAAATCGCGTGGCAGAGGCTTATCCGTCACGCGTTCGATCATCACTTGCAACTCGGCCCCTGGTAACTCCTTCACAAGGGCTGGGCGGGCCAGCAGGTCATCTCCATTCAGTTCCAGAGCGACTTCTGGGGCATGCACATAGGCTTGCGGTTGCAGCGGGTCGCCGACTTTGATGTAGCTGTCGATGCGCGAAAAGAAGCTGATTTGGCAGCGGCTCAGCTGGGAGAGCTGAATCTCGATAGTATCGCTGTCGCCATTGGTGTCGGTGCGAAAGCCGATGGTGGTGGCGTTTTCGCGCCAGCAGGCTTGCTCGGGATGATCCAGTCCATAGGCGGTAAAATCCTGAATTACGGCGCCGCTGATCCTGATTTCCCCGGTCCAGTAGGCACCACGGTAGCGGTCCTTGATTCTGGCGCCACCGAGTTTGATGCGGATGCGGCTGTTCGCCAGCCCCATTTCCTCATGCAGGTTACGCGTCCAGATGCACTGGTCGCCGTCATACAGGCTGACGTCTTCCCAGCCTCCGTCGCCCAGCAGTTGATACTCCAGCGGAACAGAGGTATTGGTTTGGTAAGCATCGCCCATCAGGTATTCGCCCTGGCGCAAGCTGGCAAAGCTGCGTTCACCGGTGGTGGCGAAGGTATGCCGTGCGCGCAAGGCTTTGGCGACGCCTTCGCGGTCAAATGTTTCGGCCAGCACGCCTGTTAATCCACCACGCGATCCAAACACCGCGGTGGCTGGCACGCCGCCGCCACAACGGCCTTGGTGCTCATCGCTATTGGCAGCCGCGCCTACGCGATAGCCACGTTGCAAGGCTTCGGCGTATACCCAGTGGAATTGCCCCCAGGCCGAGCTGACTTCGATGAGGCGCTCCAGTTCGGGGTGGTGCCAGTCCAGGTTGCAACGGCGCCCGCCCACATGCGGCATCATCAGGTGACCTTCAGGGTCGTGCGCATAGGCCGCATACAGATCATCCACCGGCCAGGCGCCGGGCTTCAGTGTGCCGTGGGTAAATTCGTTCCACTCGAAGGAGCGCACCATGCGGCCCTGATCATCAAACGGGAACAGCGGTTTGCTATCACGCAGGAACACGATATTGCGATCGCCCCCCGCGCAGGAGTTGCCGCACCACTCGGTGCCCGGGTAGCACACAAAGCGCCCCGGCTCATTCAGGCTATGGATAAGCGCCACCGCTTTATCCCAGCGCTGCTCGGTAATATTGAAATCATTGGCGGTATAGCCCAGCACATCGAGCCCGGCAATATCGCGCCCATAGCTCAGGTTGTAGAGGGTATCGTTAGTGCCCACCGTATCATCCGAATGCACATGCAGATCGGCATATAGCGGGCGCAATGTGCCAGCACGGCTGGATATATTCACGTAAGCATTGCCAGCTGCCACCCTGGCGTCATGCACCTTGGCTTGTATTTTCCATTCGCCCGGCGTCCCCAGCTGGATGCTGCCAAGACGCACCACCGCCCAGCCTTGCTCGGCCAGGGTAAATGGCAACTGGAGGGTTTCATTGCCCGGCCCCTGTAATTCCACTTGCCCGGTTAGTGGCAGCTGACGGCAGGTATTACCCCACAGATCATCCGCCCGCACGATGATGTCGAAAGGCTCATCGCGATTCACCAAGCGCGGCGCTACAACATGCAGCGCCGTGGGTTCGCCGGGGATAATATCCAGCAGCACATCGCCGGGGACTTCGGCAAACTTGGAACTGCCCAGTGGATCGATAAAGAGCCGGAACTGGAAATCCTTCTCCACAAAACTTTGCACACGCGTTCCTGCGCCACCCTGCCGACGGTCGCCCAGGCGGATGACGATGCGATCGCCCGGATTCAGATAGCCATCGACAATATCCACAATCACCGTTTTCTGAAAAGGGCGCTCATGCCCTTTCTGGTCAAAGCGGACCTTAAGTGCCTGCACCGTGGCCGGGCTTTGTCCCGGCACCAGCTCACCCGCGTGATATTCCGCGGAAATATAGTTGGCGGCCGTGGGGTCGCTGGTCTGGAACAAAGCCCAGTCCGAATAAAACTTGAATGCCAGCTTGAGCCAGGCGCCATCGGCCAGGCCAGAGCCACCCACCTCATAGGTCAGCTGCAGTTCCGTCCATTCCCCCGCCACGATCTCGCGCCGGTTGCACGTGAGGCTGCCCAGGAAAGGCTTGCTTTTGTTGCGCTCATACAGCCCTTGCGGGGCTATGTATTCACCAGCTTCAGTTTTTGGGTCAAAAGTGTTCACGATAATCCTTTAATGCGCACGCCAGGTTTGGTAGTGCTTTTCTAACCGTTTGAATACCAGGCTTTCCATCAGCCAGGCGATCAGGCCGATGATGGCGATGCCCAGCAACACCTGATTGGTATTGCCAACTTGCCCGCCCATGGACACCATCCAGCCTATGCCTTTGGAAGCGCCTATCATTTCTGCCGCCACCAGCGCGCGCCATGCCTGGCTGAAGCCGATACGCAGCGCCGCAGTGAAAAAGGGCAGGGACGCCGGCGTGTAAACATGCACGATCATTTGCAGCGGTGTCGCGCCCAGCGTGCGGGCAGCGCGCACCTCGCCATTGCGTATGCTTTGTATGCCTTCCTGCATGGTGATCGCCATGGGAAACACCGCCGCAATGAAGATCACCATGACAATCGACCAATAGCCCAGGCCAAAAATGATCATGGTCAACGGCGCCCACGCCACGGGAGGGATCGCCATGAACAGGCTATTGAGCGGCGAGATGAAATCACGAAAGCGGCGAAATAGTCCGGCCGTAGTACCCAGCAGCAATGCGACCAGCGTTGCCAGGGCAAAGCCACCGGCCTCTTCCAGCAGGCTGGCTTTTAAATGCTTGAGCAGGCTGCCATCGGCAATCCATCGCTGCGCTTCAGCCATCACCTCCCACGGCTGGGGCAGAATGTAGGAAGGAAACCGGCTCGCCACCAACACCCAGCACAGCAGCAGAAATGGCAGGGAAGCCCAGCCCCAGTTGAATTTTTCCAAAAGACGCATCATCAATTACCGCAGCGATTGCTCGGCTTTTTGCAGGTACGAAGTCTCGACCACCTGCTCAACCTTGAGCGGCTTGCTGATAAAACCCAGGGAAGAGGAATAATCCATCAGCCGCTGGATAAACTGCAGATCGGCCGCATCCAGGCGCGAGGACCAGCCCATGCGCTTGCGCGCCTCTTTCACAATATCTTCCGGCTTCACGGTCTTGCCATCCGCGCCCTGCACTGGCTCCAGCTTGAATGCTTCGGCGATGATCTGATTCGACTCCTCCGGGTGGGACTGCAAAAAGGCAATCGCCTTGAGGTGTGCGCGCAGCAATTTCACCACGTCGTCTGGCCGGTCTTGCAATACTTTGGGAACGCCGATAATCACGTACCAGGGATACTGCGGCAGGTCCTTATTCACATCCAGAATGAGCTTGCTGGTGCCACGCAACAGGGATTGGCTGACAAAGGGTTCCCAGGAGAACGCAGCATCCACGTCACCATGCTCCAGCGCGGCGTTCATATTGCCGGGCGGCATCGCCACGATGGTGAGATCCTCATCCGGGTCCAGCTTGGCCTTTTCTTTCAGCACATAACCGCGCAGCAGCACATCCATGCCACTGCCCTTGGCCACACCAGCCAGCTTTTTATTGCGCAGATCTGCCACGCTGTTGATCGGGCTTTTTGCGTTGGCAATGACGGCCGCCTGGCCGTAATTCACTTGCGCCAGGATTTTGCTCTTGAGACCGCGCGAGAACCAATGGTAAACCGGCGGCGAACCCACATACGCAATATCCAGATCCCCGGCTGCCACCGCTTGTTGCAGCAGCGGACCATCCGTAAAGGGTTTGCTGTCGACATTCAGCCCTTCAGCCGCATAAAAGCCCTTTTTCTCGGCAATCACGGCGGGCGCATTTGCCATGGCGTACACCCAGCCTATGCGCAGGGGCTTTTCCTCCGCGGCGGCGGATAAGGTGGACAGAGATAATACGGCGAGCGTAAGCAGGCTGGTAATCACGGTTTTCTTGATCATTTTTTGGTATTTTCTAATCGGGAAAAGAAGTTAAAGAACACTCAGGTTGGCATGGACCACGTCTGAGATTTCCTCCATCAGCGCGGTGCGGTACTCAACAAAACGGGGAAGTTTGCGCGTGTCGAGATTGGTGCGCGGACGCGGAATATCGATCGCCAGCTCGCTATGAATACCGCCGGGCGCGATTTCCAGCACCACTACCCGGTCCGCCAGAAAGATGGCTTCGTCGATATCATGGGTAATGAACACCACGGTTTGGCCCAGCTCGGACCACAGACGCAAGGTCTCTTCATTGAGGTTATTGCGGGTAATCGCATCCAGCGCGGCAAACGGCTCATCCATCAACAGCAAGGCAGGCTCAAGCGCCAGCGCACGGGCGAGCGACACGCGCTGCTGCATGCCGCCTGAAAGCTGGTAAGGCAGCTTGTCGGCAGCCTGATCCAGCCCCACCAGCGCGAGGTAATGCAGCGCTTTTTCCGTTTGCTCTTTGGCATTGAGGCGGTTTTGCATGCGCAGGCCAAAGCGCACGTTTTCCAGCACACTCAGCCAAGGGAAGAGCTGCGGGGACTGAAACACATAGCCCAGCTCGGGCATTTCCGGACGCACTGGCGCACCGTTAATCGTGATTGTTCCCGAGGCCGGTTTCTGAAAGCCGGAAAGCAGATTGAGCAGCGTGGTTTTGCCACAACCGGAAGGCCCCAGCAGCACGATGAACTCGCCCGGTTTGGCGTGTAAGGAAAACGTGCGAAAAACCTCATGCCCATTCGGATAGGAAAAATTGATACTATCGACGGACAAGGCCGCCGCAGGGCGTTGCACAGCCTGTGAATGGCCCCCGGTGAGGCCGTGGTGATTTGTCATCTACGATCAACCCTGTAAAATTCAACCGAATAATACAAGTTAATACAAGATGAATAAAATATTAAAAACTTATATTGTTATAAGTAATTATCCCGCCCCTGTCTCCAGTAGCGAAAAATGGGATTGCATGCTGCCGTCATCATCGACAAAGTGAATTGGGACTAACACATTGAAACCGTCATCTTCCACCCTGGCGCGCGAGAATGCCGCCTCTCTTTACTTGCAAATAGCATCGCTATTGCATGAGGAGATCAACCGCGGCGTGTATGACCCCTCCGGCAAGCTGCCCTCTGAGGCCGCCTTGTGCCAGCGGTTTTCCGTTAGCCGCGTCACCGTCAGACTGGCGCTGGATAAACTCACGGAAGAAAATGTAGTCGAGCGCAAGCAGGGCAAAGGGACCTTCGTCGCCGGCAAACAACTACGCCATGGGCTCGATACCCTGCGCAGCTTTCACGAGTCGCTGGTCATTCAGGGCTTGAAACCGGAGATGCGCATCCTCTCGCGCCATATCGTCCACACGCCGGACAATGTGCGTAACTCACTGGGCGTCAATATGGAAAGAAGCCTGCTGCTGGAACGCCTGCATGTGGTCGACGGCGAGCCGATTGCCCTGGGCAGAAGCTATTTGCCAGTCGAAGTGGAAACCCTCAGCTGGGAGCAAACCGAGCAGCAACCCACCTACGCCATTCTTGAATCGCTCACCGGCTTGCGTGTGGTGCGTGCCGACATAGGCATCAGCGCCCAAGCCGCTGACAAACCGCTCGCCGATAGCCTCAAGATCACCGTCGGCATGCCTTTACTGGTCATGCGGCGACTCTCGTATTTATCCAATGAAGACTGCTGCGACCATTCGGTGTTCTACATTCGGCCGCAGCATTATGAGTTTGTGATGAGCAGCTATTTCAAGCCCGTGCTTAAATGAGAATGCCGCTCGCGGATAGCCTGCTTGCGATGCTCCAGGCCCGGGCTTGATTAGCAACACTCAGCGAGCCCACCATCATTTCTGCTCTTCCATGACGCTAAAACGCTGACCATTTATCTCGATATCATTGAAGCGAGGCGGTATCACCCTGGCCTTGCCTAGCGCGATATCTTTCAACACCTGATCAACACGTTTAGCATCCCCGGCTTTGCGGAAATTAACTTGGCCAGCATACTGATATTGCCCTGAAGGCAAGGCCTGATAGAAATAAGCATCGCCCACCCACGGGGCGGGTTTTTCCTGCACGATTACCGCTTCTTTTGCTCCATCTCCATTGATATCCACCATCCAGATGAAGCATTGTGCATTGGTTTCCAAGCAACGCTGCTCATTCCAGCGCGTCGCTGTCTGGATGGTCTTGAGCAAGGCGTCATCCGCTACTTCGCCTTGCGGCAATACCCTGAAACGCAGGCGCATCTGCTCCAGGGTAATAGTATTCTGAGCATCGACAGCGGAATAGCGTTCTTTCTGCTTCAGTGCCTGGCTCGCCTTGGTGGCAATAAGGGCTTTATCCTTATGCGCGATGCCTGCCGCCAGTGTTTTGAGGGCATCCAGCCCGTAACGTCCCGCCTGCCAGCGCAAATAGCTATAGTCGATGCTGTTTGCAGAACCATTCAGCAGGCGGTTCATTTGGCTTTTAACGGCGATGCGCCTGGCATCTGCAATCGGACTCAACAGTAGCGCAAGCCCCGCAACCATCACCAAGGCCGTTGCAATGTTGGTATTGCCGATATTGCCCAGCCAGCCGCGGCGGCGGCGCAGTGAATAGGCATAGCCCAGGGTATACACCGTGGCAAGCACCAGAATAAAGGTTGCCCAGACGCGATCCTCCGTCCAGCCATATTGGGCAATACGCTGCTTCATCGCCAGCCAGGCAATCACCACCAGCACGACGAGGCTTAACCAGGCAAACTCCACTAATCGGCTCAGCCGTCGTCCATAGGGTTGCGCCTCATTCCCCTCCTGATAAGCGGCGTTGGCAAAACCTACCGACAAGGCAATAAACCAGAGCAGGATAAAGGCGGCATTACCCGTTTTGAATAAAGGCGCAAGGCCAGTGAACGGCAAGGCTATCACCCACATCAGGCTGAACATCAGCAAGAGTGGCAGCAACCAGGCAAATACCGAAAGGCAGAAACGGCGCAGAGTAATGATCCAATCCGTCTTGGCCAGGGTCAACGCGCATGCGGCGGCGAAGGCAATACCGGTAACCGGGATAGCGAAGATGGATTTCTTTATCAGATCCTCTACAAAATTGAGCCCTATGCTTTTCATAAGCATGGAGCCTGCAAACAGCACCACCCAGAACACCCCCGTCAGCAGGGCAGCATAGGAAAACATCAAGCCATTGCGCCAGGCGGTCTCAAACAACGCGTGATAAGACCAGCGTGCCCGGCCGCCCTCGTAATGAGCAATGACAGGGATCAGGATGAAGCCCAGTATCGCCGCAGCAAACAAATCAGAAGGCCGTGCGGGTGGAAAATTCCATTCACTTCCCAAGGCATCTATATGTGTATAGTCTGCCCAGCCACTGTAGGCGCCCAGCCCTGCGAACAATAGCCCTATGCCCAGCAGCAGGGCGGTCCGTCGACGATTGTCTGGCAGGGTGAGGTTTTCAGAGAGGTAATAGGCAAATGGCAAGGCGAGGCTCACATACAACAGCATCCGCTCGCTTATGGGATCCATTGAAGGCCAGACTTTCACCTCCCGCGCTTTCCACAATCCCCACAATGCCCATCCCTGCAGGGCGCCTATCAGCAGCAATATCCGGTTCATTTTTTAATTTTTAAGTCCGTGTTGATTGAACAAAATTATAGGTCTGGCGCAGAGATAAGGCCAATGCAGGCTTACTTGCCTGCAACAAACGCATGTTGAATAGCCTGCCTGGCTTCACGAAACCTCCACCTGCTTCAACCATTCTGTCGGCGCCTGCCCGAGGCGTTTGGCAAACACACGGGCCAGCGCAGCCTGGCTCTGGTAGCCCACCGCAGCCGCGACAGATTTGATGGGGCGTCCGCTTTTCAGCATGCTCTGGGCGACGGACATGCGCCAGTTGGTGAGGTAATCCAGCGGCGTCACCCCCACGGTCTCGCGAAAATTCACGGCAAAGCGGGCGCGCGACATGCCGGCCATATCAGCCAGTTCATCCAGGCTCCAGGGATGACCGGGGCGCTCGTGCATGGCGTTGACGGCGTGTTTCAGTCTGGAATCGGCCAGGGCGGCGAAAATGCCGCCATTGAGCTGACCCATGGCCAGCACATGCCGCAGCATCTGAATCAGGAAATATTCAATCAATCGGTCGAGGGCTGCCTGCCGGCCAAAACTCTCTTGCAAGGCTTCGCGGAATAGCAACTCCAGGGTGGGTTTGACCAGGCTCATGTCATCCATGGGCAGCACGATGGCCTCGGGCAGGGAGAGCGCCAGCGGGCTGCCTACCTTGGCACCCAGGTCTACATAGGCACAGAGCAGCTCTGCGTTTTCGCCCTCAGGCACCAGCGCGTGCGGACAGGTTCGGGGGAAGAAAATAACGCTGGGTTGGGTGATGGATTGCGGCGGGCCATTGCGCACGGTCATGGTGACCTTGCCGGACCGGACGATGTGTATATAGCCGGCGTTTTCATCAAACGCCACCAGCTGGCATAGCTCGCCGCTGTGAAAAGATTGGGCGGAAAAGGTGATTTGCCTTAATAAAGGCGCGAGCTGATCCATAGCGATACTTTCGGTCAAATAGTCGATACCAATTGTATTCATGAGTATCGCATGATGTCTCCAGCGCACAAAGCGCACCCACCATTACCCAAAAGGAGATTCATCATGGCACGTATTCCCGCAGTAAACCGCAACGAAGCCACCGATCCACTGGCAACCACATTCAATACGGTAAAGGCCAAGATCGGCATGGTACCCAATCTTTACGCAACCTTTGCTCAGTCGCCCGCTGTGCTGGATGCCTACCTGGCATTTTCCACCGCATTGACCAAAGGCCAGCTGACGGCAGCACAGCGCGAGGTATTGGCTCTGGCGATTGGGCAAACCAATCAATGCCAATATTGCCTTTCCGCCCACTCGCTGCTCGCCAAGGGTGCAGGCCTGAACCCCGAGGCGATCAAGAATGCAAGAAACGGCAGCTCGGCTGAGCCCTTGAACGATGCGCTGGCCCGGTTTGCGGTCAAGGTTGTAGAGCAACGTGGCGTGCTCAGCGATGAGGAATTCAACGCCGCCAAGGCCGAAGGTCTGAGCGATGCGCTGATCATTGAGGTCCTCGCGCATGTGGCCCTGAATACATTGACCAATTACACCAACCACATTGCGGCGACGGATATCGACTTTCCAGTTGTACCACTGTGAGCATGTAACGCGATGCGCCTGATTACCCGACCGGCGCTGTCCGGTCGGCCAAAAGCGCAGGAGAAAAGCATGAAAACCATCCCCATACAAATACCCGCCAGCAGTGGCATTTCACTCGCTGCGCGGCTCGATCTCCCTGATGATACTTATCGGGCTACCGTACTTTTTGCCCATTGTTTTACCTGCGGCAAGGATGTGTTGGCCGCCAGCCGTATCTCCAGAGGGCTGGTCGCGCAGGGATTTGCCGTATTGCGCTTTGACTTTGCCGGCATAGGCGCCAGCGAAGGCGAGTTTGCCGACACCAATTTCTCATCCAACATCCAGGATGTGGCGGATGCCGCCGACTGGCTGCGTGCTCATTACAAGGCACCTGATCTGGTTATTGGCCATAGCCTGGGCGGCACCGCCGTGCTCGCCGCGTCATCGCGGCTGCCTGAAGCCAGGGGCTATGTCACCATAGGTTCGCCTAGCGATCCGCGCCATATGCTTGAGCTGATTGGCGCCCCCAGCCTGCAGGTGATCGAACGTGAAGGCGCCGCCGATGTGAATCTGGAAGGGCGTATTTTTCATATCAGAAAACAGTTTCTGAATGACGTACAGGAGCAACAGGTGCTGCTGCAGGTGAGGCGGCTGCAAAAGCCGTTGCTGATCATGCATGCCCCCGCTGACAAGACGGTGCCGATAGGCCATGCCACCGCATTGTTTCAGGCTGCCGCCCACCCCAAGAGCTTTATTTCGCTGGGGGAGGCGGATCACCTGGTGACGAACAAAGTGGATGCGGAATTTATCGCCGAGATGATCTCGGCGTGGAGCAAGCGTTATATTGAAGGCGCGCTGTAATGTCATCGAGACAATTCCTGGATGGTCTTCGAATGCAGCGCCTTCAGGTTTACCCCCTGGACCAGAATCGACGCAGCTGTGGCAACATCACGCCGAGGATAACCAGCGCGCCACCGATGAGGTGATAACCAGCAAGATGTTCATTTAACATCAGCATCGCCAATATTGCAGTAAAGATGGGCAGCAGATTCATCATCATGCTGCAGCGATTGGGTCCCAGTGCTTCGATACCCTTAATCCAGAAATAGGGCAGCAATACCGAAGCCAGCACGCCTGCATACAAAATCAGTGGAATTGATTGTGCATTCAGCCGGGCCTGGTCCGCCGGCACACGCAGCAGCATGGGAACCATGAATACCAGCGCGGATAGCGCCTGCATGTAAGTGGATTGCCAAGCCGGCAGAGGCAGCTTCCAGTACTTTAAAAGCACGCTGTATACCGCATAGCTGGTCACTGCTCCCAGCATCAGCAGATCACCCATACGCCAGTGTCCATGCCACAAGGTCGACGGGGAGCCAGCACTGATGAGATATGTGGTGCCAAAAAAGGCTATCCCTGCCCCAAGCAACATCTCGGCAGAAGGCGGATCCCTTAACAGCAGGCTGCTTGCAAGCAAGGTCGCCAGTGGCGTCATGGCCGTGATGATCGCCATACTGGTGGCGGTCGAAGTATCTGCAGCCCAATATGACAAGCATTGATAAAACGCCATGCTCAAAAATCCCAGCACCACCAGCTTGGGCAGCAGAGGAATAATGATCCGGCGATTTCGCCATACCGGCAGGGCGACGAACAAGCTCATCAGGCTGATCGCCACCAGCAGGCGGTAAGCGGTAATAGCAGGTGGTGCAATGATCCCTGAGGCCAATTTCGACACAATCACATTGCCAGCCCACAGCATGATGGTCAGCAGGGGGTATATCCAGAGTTTCATTTTAATCATCCATGCAAACGAGAAGGACTTGCATGATGAAGCTCGCACCAGCGGCGGTCTCACGATAATATGCCAAGCATTATCTTGAAAGTGACAACCGTATGCGGGCAGTCGATTCACACCTTCCTTATGAACATGCCACGATGCCGGTGACCGCAATGGCAGAGGACTATCCGGATCGCCATTTCATTCAGCCTCACACGCATCGGCGAGCGCAGTTTCTCTATGCCACTCAGGGGGTGATGATTATTGAAACCAGCACCGGACGCTGGGTGGTTCCGCCCAGCCGGGGCGTCTGGCTGCAAGCCCATGTTGAGCATACGGTCCGCATGCGCGGGGATGTATGCATGCGCACCTTGTTTGTAAATCCCGATGCCGTCCCTGAATTGCCTCAAGGTAACGCGGTAGTGGCCGTTTCGCCTCTGTTGCGCGAGCTGATACTGGCCGCCACTTCGGTGCCTCTGGAATATGAAACGGAAAGCAGGAATGGCCGATTGATGCGTTTCTTGCTGGACGAGTTGCAAGCGCTACCCGTGCTGCCATTTCATATTCCCTGGCCTACCGATGCCAGGCTGGCTGCTCTTTGTCACCATATCTATGACACGCCCGATGATCAAACACAGATAGCCGTATGGTCGGGCAAGCTTGCCATGAGCGTGCGCACATTTCACCGGCGGTTCCGTAGCAGCACGGGCATTACCTTTGCGCAGTGGCGACAGCTAGCAAGACTATTGCGCTCGCTAGAGCGGCTTGCTGAGGGAGCCTCTATTATCCAGGTCGCGCTGGAACATGGTTATACCAGCCAAAGTGCCTATGCCGCCCTGTTTAAACGGCACTTTGGAGTATCGCCCTCCATGTTTTATCGCTAGCTGGCCATGCACTCGACATATTGACCTGGCGTCAGGCCTCTACCGGCAAATTGAATGGAGAAGCGTCGAGATACTCCCATTCCAGATGCTGCGGTACCTTGCGCAATATCCACTGCGCTATGTCGAACTCCCAGAAGCGCCCGGTGCCACCGCTCAGATTATGGGGATCGTCCTGATCCCATAACAGACGGGATTTTCCGCTGAGCTGCAATAGCTGCTGCCCGGCAAAGTCAGGAATGCATACTCCAGTGCGTGCATCGATCTCCATATTGCCCAAGGTATTGAACATGCTGTTGCCGTGGTAATCCGGGATGCGCAGGGTACTGTCGTTGATGATCTGCACAAAGCCTGGGTTGCCGCCACGATGCGAGGCATCCGCCCCGGTCTCGGCATAATGAGTGGCCACAAACATGGTGTCCGCGTTGCGCACCAAGGCTGCAATGTTTGCCTGCAACTGCGTGCCGACTAAAACTTCATGCGGGGCGGCCGCCTTCTCGAATTGCTGCAGATGGCGACGCTGTATGTATTTCGGGCAATTGGGATAGGCTTCGTTCACGCCAATGACGATCCCTTGATCGTGCATGTGCTGAATCATGCCGTTAATACGGTAGCGCAGGCGCGAGCCAAGCTCGATAAAGAGCAGACCGACGGCAGGGTGATGGTCGATATTGGTCCAGAATGGGTCAGACATATCCCGCTCATCCACAGGAATATGCAGGGCAAGGGCAGCATCGCCCTCGGCCCTGGCAAACCCAGGCTCGGCATACAGCACGGAAGACCACACCGCACCATCGGCCGCGACGCTGCTCGCGACGACCATGAACTGCGCCGCAATAAAGGGACGAGCGCCGCCCAGTATGGTGTCTGCAATCATTGCCGCATTTCTATCGGCAATAAAGGCCTGGCCCGCATGCCTCTGTACGGCGCGCTCCCCGGCATGAAATTGGAATCTGGTTTGCATGGCATTCTCCTGATGGAAACACGGCCTCCGGCTTTATCGCCTACGCCGTTGTTGATGAGGCCATTCTAGGAAATAATGCACCTGATAGAATCAGCTCTGCCCGCAATTCATTATTTCGCCTGGAGTAACGATCATCGACCACATTCACCTGATGCGTGTACTGGTAGCCGTTGGAGAACAAGGAGGATTTGCCGCCGCCTCCCGCCAGCTGGATATATCGCCCGCAGCGGTCACCCGAGCCGTAGGCGCACTGGAAGAGCAACTGGGCGTACAGCTGGTGCAACGCACCACGCGCAATGTGCGCTTCACCGATGCTGGCCTCCGCTATTACGATGACGCACGGGCCATACTGCAGAGTATCGCCGAAGCCAACGAGGCGGCCTCGGGCATCAATGCCGAGCCGCGCGGCACGCTATCGGTCACGGCCCCGGTGCTGTTCGGGCGCATGTTTGTCATGCCCACTATCATTGAATACATGCAGCGCTACCCTCTGGTGAAGGTCAATGCGAATTTTGTAGACCGGGTGACCAATCTGGTCGAGGAGGGCATGGATGTTGCAATCCGCATCGGCAACTTGCCCGATTCCTCGTTACGAGCCGTCAAGGTCGGGCAAGTGCGCCGCGTGCTATGTGCATCGCCTGCTTATCTGGAAGCCCATGGCACGCCACAAATCCCGGCCGATCTCCTGCAGCATTCCATGATCGTTTCCAATGCGCTTTCACCCCGCGTCGAGTGGCGTTTTGAAGGCGGCGATGAACCAGAACTGGTACAGATAAATCCGCGACTGGTGGTCACCAGCAACGACGCAGCCCTGTCAGCCGCGATTGGTGGGCTTGGCATCACGCGGCTGCTGTCTTACCAGGTACGCAGCGAAGTCGAGCGCGATAGCTTGCGTCTGTTGCTTGAGACCTTTGAAGAATCCCCCTGGCCGGTGCATGTGGTGCATCGTGAAGAAAAATATGGCTCCTCCAAGGTGAGGGCTTTCATCGACCTCATGGTCGAGCGCCTGCGCGCGCATCCCCATCTTTAGCTCCCTCAGTGGTACGTCAGACGCGGCTGGCGCTGGCATAAGCGCAATCAGAATTCAGACACATCCCCTGAAATTAAAAAAGCCACTGGCCTGCATGAGTCTCAGGCCAGTGGCTTTCCATACGAACCCCGTTTAAGGTCCAGCCAACATCAAGGTTTTACGTTGCGGTCCAGGAAGTTACCCATCAGTCTGGCAATCTCATCGCCATCCTCCTCCAAGGCAAAGTGCCCGGTATCCAGCAGATGTAGTTCGGCGTTCGGCAAATCCCTCAAGTAAGGTGTAGCGCCCGCAGCCGGGAAAATCTTATCGTTTTTGCCCCACACAATCAGCATCGGAGGCTGATATCGGCGGAAATAAGCCTGCCACTCAGGATAGTGCGGCGGATTAGTACCGTAGCTATAGAACAGTTCCAGCTGAATATCCTTGTTGCCAGGACGATCCATATACGCCTGATCCATCATCCAGGCATCCGGACTCACATGCGCTGCGGGATTGCGAAAGCCTTCGGTATATTGCCATTTGGTGGCAGCCAGCTCAAAAAACGGCCGCAGCTTGGCTGCATTCGCTTCGGATTTATCCTTCCAGTAATCCTTCAATGGCGCCCAGAACGCGTTGTCTATGCCTTCGTCATAGGCATTACCATTCTGCACAATAATGGCGCTTATCTTGTCGGGATGAGCGCTTGCGATACGGTAACCCACAGGTGCGCCGTAATCCTGCACATAGATGGCAAATTTGCCCAGGCCAAGCTTGATGGTCAATTTATCCATGACCGTCGCCAAATGATCAAAACTGTATGCAAATTTATCCATGGCGGGCTGATCACTTTGGCCATAGCCGGGATAATCCGGCGCAATGACATGATAGCGCTCGGCAAGTTGTGGAATCAGGTTGCGGAACATGTGCGAGGAGCTGGGAAAGCCATGCAAAAGCAATACCACCGGCGCGTTTGCAGGGCCGGCTTCCCGATAAAACACCTTCACACCGTCAATATCCACCGTGTGATAGGAAACAGCCTTGGTGGCAGCGGACCCTTGGCTGGAAACCGTTGGAGCCGCCTGGGATGAAAGGGGAATCGCAGTGGCAGTAGCAATTAAGCCCAGGGCGATAGTCAGTTTGGCAATACGGAGGTAGCGCAGCATCTTCATTCCTTTGGTTTGTTTTAGACGCTTCCAGTTTTGCCCAGATACCTCTTGATTAGAATCGCCGCACGGAGAAATTCACCATTGCACGCCAAGAAACAATACGCTTCGCCCGGAAATAACAGGCTGATTTTTATACTATTCTACCAACCCCTGGAATTCGTATATCAAACGCCATGACTAGTCGCCAGGCAGTAAAAAAACGCCCGATGATGTTCGTCGGGCGTTGCGATGCTCAACGCACGATTTTGATGGCGGGCTCGGCTGATGTAGCATCGCCAGACCGTTTCTCATATTCCCTTGCTGAAGATACCTGAATCGATGCGATATCAAGGTCGAATTACCACATGGAAAGATAAGGAGGGCTTTGGTTTCATTACCCCGAATGGCGGGGGTGAGCCGGTCTTTCTGCATATCAGCGCATTCAGCGATCGCAAGCGGCGCCCAGAGGGCGATGAGCTGGTTACCTATGAGCGCACGCTGGATGCCAAAGGGCGCCCACATGCGTTGAAAGTGGTGTTTGTGGGTCATAGGCCAGCGCCTGCCTCATCCCAGCGCAGCCCTGTACTGCCACTGTTTGCCTTTATCTTTCTTTGCGGCGTGGCAGGGGCGGTCTGGGCGGGGCAGCTGCCTGCCGCTTTACTGGGGCTCTATCTGGCGGCGAGTGTCGTTACCTTTGGGGCGTATGCCATCGACAAGTCTGCAGCCCGACATCATCGCCAGAGGACAGCTGAAAACACATTGCACCTGCTGGCGCTGCTGGGTGGCTGGCCGGGGGCGATCGCCGGGCAACGGCTATTCCGGCACAAAACCGCCAAGCGTTCGTTTCTGATCATCTTCTGGGCCACGGTGCTGATCAATAGTGGCGTGTTGCTGTGGGCATTGTCGCCCGCAGGTGCCAGCGTGCTGCAGTCACTGGGGCATTGAATTACAAGCTGGCCGGACGCGCAGCAGGCCTCCATCACAAAATTAACGTGCTATGTGTAGTTGCGCACAGACCAAACCTGCCTGAAACCCTAATCTGGGTTAAGCACTGAGAGCAAGCCCCCTTTCACCGCGGTAAACGCTCCTTTCTGCCATGTGTGGCTGCCCTGAGACTGAGATTCGCAGTCGCGGCTGCCAAACCACAAAAAATATCACGCTCCATGAGCAACACGCCTGGACACCACGGCCATTAGGACGTGCACTGCAAAGATGCCATCCATGGCAAGAGCTATTGAGCACACCCCGCATATTTCAACCCCACTTTACCCATCACACAAGGAATACCCCATGAAAGCACTAAAACTGATCGTCGCCTTCAGCATGGCATTGGCCCTGATCACCTCTGTCGGCTGCGCATCCACTTCCAAAAAAGAAGGCACGGGCGAATACATGGATGACAGCGTCATCACCACCAAGGTGAAGGCAGCCATTTTCAACGAGCCCACCCTGAAATCGGCTGAGATCAATGTCGAAACCTTCAAGGGCGTGGTGCAGCTGAGCGGTTTTGTTAATTCACAGGAAGACATCAACAAGGCGATTGCCGTGGCAGGGCGCGTCGGTGGTGTCAAGTCAGTGAAAAATGATATGCGGCTCAAAGCCAAATAGTCGTTAAGCATCCCCTTTAAAGGAACCATCATGCTGGAAGCCTTTGCATTTGTTTTAGTTGCCCTGTGTCTGCTGGCCATGGGGGCGTCGGTCACCATGGGCGGCCTGATTTATCTGCTGCCTGTGATTGCGCTTGGCATTCTCACGGAACGCAGCATCCATATCTGGCGCCCGCGGCTAACGTTGAAATGGCATGCCTATCGCATGGCCCACACGGCATAAATACCCACCCCACCACTTAAGGAGCACCATATGGATGAAATCAAGACAACAAACAGCCGCGAACAATTGATTGCGGATTTTCAGGTCGCCGTGGCGGATGCCGAAGCATTGCTCAAGGCTACCGCCAACCAGGGCGGAGAGCAGCTTGCGCAGATTCGCGACAAGGTGGAAAAATCGCTGGGCGTGGTCAAGGTCAATATGGCCGAAGCACAGACCGCCATCATCGCCAAAACCCGCGAAGCCGCCAAAGCCACCGATGAATATGTGCATGAAAACCCATGGGAAGCCATCGGCATAGGCGCGGCGGTGGGTGTTGCCATTGGCTGGTTAATTGGGCGTCGGGCGCCTTAGCCCATGGCCAACGATGCAGCCACTGCCAGTCCTGGCGTACTGGGTTCGCTTACGGCCCTGAGCGGCGCCCTGCTCGCCATCCTCTATACCCGCCTGGCACTGCTGCGGGTGGATATAGAAGAGGAGCGGCTGCACTTTTTTTCTTTGCTGGTCACCACGCTGGCGCTGCTGTTTTGCCTGGGTATCGGCGTGATATTGGCATGCATACTGCTGATCGCCTTCTTCTGGAATACCTATCCCTTGCGCGTGCTGGCGATCCTGAGCGCGGGGTTTATTACCATGGCCGTGCTGCTTGGGCTGCTGGCACTGCATAAAATCAGGCACAAGCCTCAGCTGTTTTCCACCAGCATGGATGAGCTGGGCAAGGATATTCAAGCCATGAAAACGCCGCCGTGAGTACCCGCATGCAAGCTCTGGCAAGGCGGCGCGCCCAGCTGTTGCAGCAATCTGCGCAACAGCGCACGCTGATCGCCCTGCACGCCGAGGTATGGCAAGCCAGGCTGGCAAGACTGGACCATAGCTTAACCGTCCTGAAATTCATGCGTAGCCATGCCGTTTTTCTGGGGCCCGGGGTTTGGCTGCTGCTGCGTTGGCAACGCAACCCTACCCGCCACTGGTATTACCAGATGTTCAAGCTGTGGCGCTATTACCAGCAATGGCGGGCCTTGCGCTCGCCGGCACCGGCAAGCACCGACATGGATAACCGACCCGCTGAAATGCATACCCCATTTGTGATTAACCCACCCTAGGAGTCATCATGTCTCACGTCGGCCCAGAGTTCAGTTGTGATGCAAATACCCAGGCACTCATGCATGCCTTTAATCAGGCGGTGGCCGAGGCAGAGTCGGCAATTGCCTTGACGGCCAATGAAAAAGACCCGGCCGTGGCATCGCTGCATGCCAGGCTGAAAAACTCCTTGCAGCTGGTCAAACAGAGCATGACCACCTCCGGGCTGTTGCCTTCCTGAATGAGCCAGCGCGGCTATCGGCCGCGACCTGCTAGCACACCAGCAAGCGGGCGTAGACTGCTTTATCCGTCTCATAGCAACTGCATGCCGCCGCTTCCAGCCCGGCGGCATCATCTATCCTTACCACCCCGCGGCGATAGCTGATCAAATGCTGGGTATGCAAGGCGCCCGCAGCCTTGGTAACGCCTACGCGCCGCACGCCCAGCATCTTCGCCAGCAATTCATGGGTGATGTAAAAATCCTCCGAATGCATGCGATCCCGCGTCATCAACAGCAGGCGTGCAAGGCGCTTCTCCACCACATGATAGCGGTTGCATATGGCAATCTGCGCAAACTGCTGGCAGGAGACATGCACATAGCGTTTTACCAGCTCGTGCAATTGCGGATGGCGCTCCAGCTCTTCCAGAAACAGTGGCGCTGAGCTGCGCAAGGCAAGGCCATGGCCTTGCACCGTGGCGCCGAACGGACTCTGCGCCACGCCCAGTATCAGGGAAGCGCCGACCATGCCTTCATTGCCGATCAGGGCGACCTCCATACCCTCGCCCTCTTCCAGATTGAGGGTCAGGGCCACCATGCAGGTCAGGGGGAAATACACATATTCAACGGTGTCATCCGGCTGGTTGAGTACCTGGGTCAAGCCCAGCTCGACCGAATCACATGTGCTGATAAAACTGAGTCGTTCGGGAAGCGGCAACGCCTCCAGCAGACAATTAAAAGGGGACGTAGACATATGAAGCATCTGGGGGAGGCACCTTGCAGAGAAACGTACACATGGGCAACAGACATCACCAGACGGACTCGGCAATGGCAAGGAATAGCGCGATGTCTTCAAGCTAACGAATCAGCCGGGCAATATCTGTGCGATACCACGCATACCCCGCACGCCCCTTGGAGATCAAGTATGCGCTGATGGGATGGCGATGCGTTAACACCCCCTGAAAAACTTGAAATTGTTGCGTCCCTGCTTTTTTGCCTCGTACATGGCGCTATCGGCATGATTGATCAGGGTCTGGGCATCACGGCCATCGTGCGGATACAGACTGATGCCGATGCTGGCGGTCAGATGCAACTCCTTGCCGCCAATGGCGTGGGGCTTTTCCAGGGCGCGTAATATCTTGCTGGCAATCAACGCCGCATCCTCGCCATGTTTGCTTTCGTCCACCAGCATCAGAAATTCGTCGCCGCCTTGCCGGCTCACGGTATCTGACTTGCGGACCAGCTCGATCAGGCGTTTGGCCACCGACTGCAAAATCGCATCCCCCACCACATGACCCAGGGTATCGTTGATCTGCTTGAAGTTGTCCAGATCCATGAACAGCACGGCCAGCTGGCTGGTGCCACGCTCAGCCAGGGTGATGGCCTGCGACAGCCGGTCATTCAGCAACATGCGGTTGGGGAGATTGGTCAGGTAATCATGCTGCGCCAGATGCGCCATTTTGCTCGCCATGGCACGCGCCGCACTCACATCATGAAAGACAATCACGGCGCCGGTGAGCTTGCCGCTGCCATCGTGAATCGGCGAGATGGAATCTTCGATCGCCACTTCGCTGCCATCCCGGCGTATCAATATCGTATCGGGGTTTAGCCCTTGCGTTATGTCCTGCGTAAGCACGCGGTGTACCGGGTTCTGGTCATGCAGGCGGGTGACGCCGTTAATCAGCTGAAAGACCTTGACGATGGGCAAGCCATTGGCCTCTTGCCGCGACCAGCCGGTGAGGGATTCGGCCGCGAGATTGAGGTAATTCACCTCGCCCTGCATGTCGGTGCAGATCACGGCATCGCTGATCGAGTTGAGGGCTATTTCTGCCCGCACTTTTTCCTGCTGCATAAAACGCTCGAACACACTGCGCTGCAGCACATTTTCCACGGTCTGGATAATCTGGTCCGGGGTGAAGTGAGCATGCGTCAAATACCCCTGCGCGCCTCGTTCAGAGGCCGCCTTGATAAGAGCCGCCGCTGCAGCGGTATCTTCTGTCTGCAAGGTGATGATCGGCGTGTAGGGTGCCACCGCAAACAAGGCCTCAAAGGTGGGTATGCCCTCGCTGTCTGGCAAGCCCAGGTCCACGATAATGGCATCCACTTCTTTTGTCTTGAGGAAACGCATTGCCCGCGCCAGGCGACGCACCCAGGTGAGTTTGAAAGGATGCACGCGCACGCGGCCAAATACTGTTTTTAGCTGATGTCCGTCCCTGGCCTTATCGGTAATCAACAGTATTTGTCTTGGCAGCACCATGGCAGCTCCTGAAAAGGCGGATGGAAGCCTTGGCGCCACTGGGGCGATAGCATCCTGTGATGCCTGGCTGCTATCAGCTTATTCCACTTGCAGAGGCTGCACCGTGCCCTTGCGAACATTGGCGCAAAGTAGTTCCGGGAAGGCTAATCAATCACCGATTTGTGCAGCGAAGGCAGCAAGCGGTCAAATTCGGTCTTGACCACCTGATAGCACTCGCAAACCCGCGTCTCCAGGCCGGGCCGGTCCAGCACCATGATATGCCCACGGCTGTATTCGATCAGGCCATCGCGCTGTAGCTTGCCCGCGGCCTCGGTCACGCCTTCGCGGCGTACGCCCAGCATGTTGGCGATCAATTCCTGCGTCATGCTCAATTCGTTGCCTGGCAGCCGATCCAGACTGAGCAATAGCCAGCGGCAGAGCTGCTTTTCCACCGAGTGGTGCCGGTTGCAAACGGCGGTTTGCGCCATCTGGGTAATCAAGGCCTGGGTATAGCGCAGCAGCAGACGCATGACCGGTCCGGCGCGGTTGAATTCATCCTTGAGCAACTGCGCCTTGAGCCGGTAACCATAACCTTCACTCTGCACGACTGCGCGGCTGGGCGTGGTTTCGCCTCCCATGAACAGCGCAATACCCAATATGCCTTCGTTACCTACCACCGCAATCTCGGCAGAGGCGCCATCGGCCATCACATAGAGCAGCGACACAATGGCGGTGGTCGGGAAATAAACATGGTGAAGCTGCCCTCCGGATTCGTACAGGGCCAGGCCCAGTGGCATTTTTACCAGCTCGAGATGAGGTTGAAGACGGGCAAGCTCGGGGGCTGGCAGGGCATCGAGCAAATGGTTCTGGTGTGGGGTGTGCTGTATAGACATAGGCTCCCCTTTCTGAGATGCAGCGCCTTGTTAGACAAGGCTATCTTTAGCCTCTACTTTAGTTCAAGACAATAGCACTGATATGTACGCTACCGTACATAGACCAGGCGCGGCAATCAAGTGTGGCAATCCACCGCCTGTCTGTCTGGTGGCGCACAGACAGACCTGAAAATTCAGGCTAAAAGTAACAGCTCGGAAAGCTGCCCGGGCAGATCCATTCCCTCCCTGCCAATCTGGGCATTCCCTATGCATTCCCTTCCCTTTTCAGGAGTATCGAGCATGAGCAAGGAACAGAAAAGCAACAAAGCCGACAAGAAAAAACCCGTGATGAGCGCCAAGGAAAAGCGCGCCGCCAAAAAAACCAAAAAAGATGACATCAAGCCATTTTTAACGCCCGACAAGCACTGATCTCATCGGCCATGAAACGCAGGCAAGCATGCCTGCTTCATGGCAATCGCAACCCACTCGTCCCTTCCGCAAGCCAGCAACACTCTGCCATTCAATAACCGCGCCGCTACCTTCGCACGGTGATTGGCCGCACTTTCACCAGGAGCAGATCATCATCAAGGAACTCGGCTTTTCGTCGCGACCCCGCCATCCCCGGCATAGTGAGCAGGATACGGAATTGTTGCGCTCCGAATTGTTCAGCATAGAACAGCTGAAACGGCATGCCGCCATGCTGGCCACCCAGCATGTGCTGACGCCGGGGCCGGGCCCGGACCACCTGCTGCCCCGACTGGCAGACAATGCACGAGTGCTTCTGGCTGCCTATGAAGTCGTGACCACCGCCGCCACCGAGGGCCAGCATCTGGTGCCCGCCGAAAGCTGGCTGCTGGATAACTTTTACCTGATCGAGCAACAGATCAGCCTGGCCAAGCGGCACTTGCCGCGCGGCTATAGTCGCCAGCTGCCACGGCTGGCGAATGGCATCTCGGCCGGGTTTCCGCGTATTTATGATCTGGCGCTGGCGCTGATCTCGCATATGGATGGCCGCGTGGATAACGACAACGCTAGCCAGGTAGTGGAGGCTTACCAGAGCGTGGAGGTATTGCGCTTGGGCGAGTTGTGGGCATTCCCCATCATGCTGCAACTGGCGCTGCTGGAAAACCTGCGCCGGGTGGGCGTACGCATTGCCCGCCGCCGCGAAGAGCGCGATGCTGCCATCGCCTGGGCAGACCGCATGCTGACGACGGCAGAGCAGGAGCCGCAGCTGTTGATTCAATTGCTGGCCGAGTTTGCCAATGCCGACGTGCCGCTGACCGCGCCGTTTGTAGAGGAGTTTTACTCGCGCCTGCAAGCGCATGGCTCGGCCATGGCTTTTGTGCAAGCGTGGGTAGAGCACAAGCTGCAGGAGCAGGGCGTCACCGCCACCCAGCTTTCCGAGGCAGCCAGCCGTACCGCCGCTGCCAACCAGATTTCGATTGCCAACAGCATCAGCAGCCTGCGCTTTATCGGCACCATGGATTGGCGTAATTATGTGGAGTCGCTCAGCAAGGTCGAGCAGGTCTTGCGCAATGACCCGGCAGCCATGTATGCCGTGCAAGATTTCACCACGCGGGACCGTTACCGGCATGTGATTGAAGATGTGGCACGCCGTTGTGGCAAAGCCGAGCCTGTGGTCGCCGAAGCCGCCATTGCGCAGGCCAGACTCGCTGTAGCAAGCCTGGGAGCGGCACACCGCACCGCCCATGTCGGCTATTTTCTGGTCGATCACGGCTTGCCCGTGCTGGAAAAAGCCATGGGCCGCCCACCCTCCTGGAAGATACTGGCGCGACAGTTTTATCTGCGGCACCGGCTGCTGGTGTATCTAGCGCCAATGGCGCTGCTGACGGCGCTCTCCGCGTTCATCGTACTGCGCCAGCTGCAACCGCTGGCGCTGGGCAGCATGTATTACTGGCTGTTTGCCGTGCTCAGCATGATTGGCCTTTCCACCTTGTCGGTCACGCTGGTCAATCTGGTAGCCACCTGGATGCTCAGACCGCGTGTATTGCCGCGGCTGGATTTTTCGCAAGGCATTCCGCCCGAGCATTGCACCATGGTCATCGTGCCCACACTGCTCACCTCGATGGCCGCGATTGATGCCTACATGGAAGCGCTGGAAATACGCTATCTGGGGAATCGCGATGCCCAGCTTTACTTTGCCCTGCTCACCGACTTTCCCGATGCACTGACCGACAGCCTGCCGACGGATGCGGCCTTGCTGGCCCATGCGCATCAGGCGATTGCCACGCTCAACACGACTTATCGCGATGACCGCCCCTGCATCTTTTACCTGCTGCATCGCCCGCGCACCTGGAACCCGGTGGAACGTTTATGGATGGGCTATGAACGCAAGCGCGGCAAGCTGGAGCAGTTCAATGCGCTGCTGCGCGGCAGCGGGCAGGCCGCGTTTGCGGAGATTGTCGGCGATACATCGCTGTTCCCGCACGTGCGCTATGTGATCACCCTGGACACCGACACCCAGCTGCCGCGCGATACCGCGCGCACTCTGGTCGGCAATATGGCACACCCGCTGAATCGTCCGGTGTACGACACCAGGCAGGGCCGTATCGTGGAGGGCTATGCGATTTTGCAGCCACGCGCCGCCACCAGCCTGACCAGTGCCACATCCTCCTGGTTTACCCGGCTGTTTGCCGGGGAATCCGGCATAGACCCTTATACGCGCGAGATATCGGATGTGTATCAGGATCTGTTTGGTGAGGGCTCCTTTATCGGCAAGGGTATCTACGATGTGGATGCCTTTCGCCAGGTGGTGGACCAGCAGTTTCCGGACAACCTGATCCTGAGCCACGATCTGCTGGAGAGTGGCTATGCCCGCTCGGCGCTGGTGAGCGATGTGGTGCTGATTGAGGATTACCCCGCCAGTTATCTGGCAGATGTCAGCCGCCGCCACCGCTGGATGCGCGGCGACTGGCAGCTGGTGGGCTGGCTTTTCCCGCGCGTACCCGGCCCGGCAGGCGAAAGCGGGGAGCGCGGACAACGCGCCGCTAATCCGATCAACGCGCTCTCGATATGGAAAATCTTCGACAATCTGCGACGCAGCATGGTGGCCCCGGCCTTGCTCATGCTGCTGGCAAGCGGCTGGCTGCTCGGGGTAGGCGACGCCATATTCTGGACCAGCCTCATCCTCATCGTGCTGTTTGCACCCATGCTACTGACCAGCCTGGTTGACCTCTGGCATAAACCCGATGACCGCGACTGGCTTGTGCACCTGACGCAGACCGGCAAATCCATCATGCCACCGCTGTCGACAGGTCTGCTGACCCTGGTATTTTTGCCTTATGAAGCCCTGATTGCGCTCGATGCGATACTGCGCTCCGGCTTGCGCATGCTGTTTACCCGCCGCGGGCTGTTGCTATGGCATACCCGCGCCTATGCCGTGCGCAATGCCAAACGCACCCTAGGCGACTTTGTACAGGAAATGTGGATAGCGCCTTTCCTCGCCATCGCGCTGTTTGCCAGCCTGCTCGGCCTCATGCAACAAGGGCAAGTGATTGCCTGGCAAATCATCCTGCCTGTCTTGCTCGCGTGGTTCATCGCGCCCGTCATCGCCTGGCGCATCAGCCTGCCGCTGCCCAAGACCACAGCCGAGCTTACATCCGAACAGCGGCTGTTCCTGCGCAAGCAGGCGCGGCGCACCTGGCAGTATTTCGCCACGCTGGTCGGGCCGGATGATCACTGGCTGCCGCCGGATAATTTCCAGGAATTCCCCGCGGGCATGATCGCGAGCCGCACCTCACCCACCAATATCGGCATGGCCCTGACCTCCAATCTGGCGGCCTATGACCTGGGCTATCTTTCGGCCGGGGAGCTGATCACGCGCAGCGAGCACACGCTATCCACCATGGCCTTGCTGGAGCGCTATCGCGGCCACTTTTACAACTGGTATGACACCCGCACGCTGGAAGTACTGCGCCCGCACTATGTCTCGTCCGTGGATAGCGGCAATCTGGCGGGCTGCCTGCTAACCCTGCAAATGGGCCTGCTGGAGTTGAAAAAGCAGACCACGCTACCGTCGCAGACATTCCACGGCTTGCAGGATACCTTTCTGGTGCTGGAGGAACATGTGCCCGCCACCGCTGGCGCTGATGCCCAATCGCACCTCGGCTGGCTGCGCAAGCAGCTGAACGCGCTTTGCGCACCTGGCCTTGCCTTACCCAGTCCGACTGCGGCCTTCACGATACTGGAGCAACTGCACGACAGCGCCGCCGCGCTGGCGATATCGCTGGCTAACGAAGGAACCACCGACGCGCAGCTCGGCACCTGGCTAGATGCACTGGACAAGCAATGCCTGGCGGCCTATCAGGAGTTATCGCTGCTGTCATCCAGCCCTCATCATGTGCCGGATGACGGGAGCGCACCCCACGAAATCCAGTCGCGCCATGCGCGTATTGATGACCTGATGGCGCAATGTGCCCAATTGGCGGTCATGGATGCCGACTTCTTGTATGACGCCGAAAGTGGTTTGTTGAGCATAGGCTACGACGTGCGCGAACGCAGGCGCGACCCCTCCTGCTACGATCTGCTGGCCTCGGAAGCGCGCCTTGCCAGCTTTCTGTTCATCGCCGAAGGAAAGCTGCCGCAGAAGCACTGGTTCACCCTCGGCCGCCTGCTGACGAGCCAGGGTGGCGAACTGAGCCTGATCTCATGGAGCGGCTCCATGTTTGAATACCTGATGCCGCGGCTGATGATGCCCAGCTACGACAACACCCTGCTGGACCAGACCTGCAAAGCCGTGGTGTTGCGCCAGATTGAATATGGGCGGCAGCGCGGCATCCCCTGGGGTATTTCCGAATCCTGCTACAACGCTACTGACGCCAGCCATGTCTATCAGTACCGGGCATTTGGCGTGCCGGGGCTGGGCTTCAAGCGCGGCCTGGCAGATGATTTGGTGATTGCCCCTTACGCCACGGCGCTGGCGCTGATCGTCATGCCACGCGAGGCCTGCCGTAACCTGCAAGCCATGGCGGGCCTGGGCTTTAGCGGGCAGTTCGGCTTTTATGAAGCCATCGATTACACACCCTCACGCGTGCCGCGCGGCAAAACCCATGCGGTGGTGAAGTCTTACATGGTGCACCATCAGGGCATGAGCTTGCTGGCGTTTGACCATGTGCTGCGCGATGCGCCCATGCAACGCCGCTTCATGGCGGCCCCTGCCGTCCAGGCTACGGCCTTGCTGCTGCAGGAGCGCGTGCCCAAGAAGGGCGACACTCTGCATCCGCATGCCGCAGAAGTAAGTGCGGCTGCCAGACCTCCGGTGACAGATCGTGGTTCGCTCATGCGAGTGCTTACCAACCCGCACACCACCCTGCCAGAAGTGCATTTACTTTCCAACGGCCATTACCATGTCATGGTCACCAACTCCGGTGGCGGCTACAGCCGCTGGCGTGATCTGGCCATTACCCGCTGGCGTGAAGATGCCACCATGGATGGCTTTGGTACCTTCATTTACCTGCGCGATCGCGATACCGGCTATTACTGGTCAAGTGCTTACCAACCCACCCATGGCAAAACCGATAGTTTTGAGGCGATTTTCGTGCAGGGGCGAGCCGAGTACCGCCTGCGCGATCAGGCCATTGAAACCCACACCGAGATCAGCGTTTCGCCGGAAGATGATGTCGAAATCCGCCGCGTGACGCTGGCGAATCTATCCTCACGGCACAGGCGCATTGAAATCACCACCTATGCCGAGGTGGTGCTGGCCCCGCTGAATGCCGATCTGGCGCACCGGGCGTTCAGCAATCTGTTTGTGCAAACCGAGATTCTGGCAGATCGCCAGGCCATTCTCTGCACGCGCCGCCCGCGCACGCCTGAGGAACAGGTGCCATGGATGTTCCATCTGCTGGCAGCCCCCGGAGCGGTGGCGGGCACCTTGTCGTTTGAAACAGACCGCGCCCAGTTTATTGGGCGCGGACGTACCGCCAGCCATCCGGTGGTCATGGATAGTCGCGCCGGACCAGCACTGCTCTCCAATAGCGCAGGTTCCGTGCTGGATCCTATCGTCGCCATCCGTTGCAATATCAGCCTGCCCGCCGATGCTTCGGCCGTGATCCAGATTATTTCCGGCGTGGCAGATACCCGTGAGCAGGCACTTGCTCTGCTGGATAAATACTGTGATCGCCACTTCGTGGACCGCGCATTCGAGATGGCCTGGTTTCATAGCCAGGAAGTATTGCGCCTGATCAATGCCAGCGAGGCCGATGCCCAGACCTATGCACGCCTGGCCGCCTCCATCATTTACGCCAGCGCTTTGCGCCGGGCTCCGTCTGCCGTCATCCTGCGCAATCAGCAGGGGCAATCCGGCCTGTGGCGCTTTGGCATTTCCGGTGATCTGCCGATTGTGCTGCTGCGGGTGGGCGATATCAGCCGCCTGAATCTGGTGAAGCAGGCGCTACAAGCCCATGCCTATTGGCGCATGAAGGGGCTGGTGGTCGACCTGGTGATCATCAATGAGGATTTTTCCGGCTATCGCGCCCTGCTGCACGACCAGATCATGGGGCTGATCAATACCGGCTCCGAAGCGCAGGTCATGGATAAACCGGGCGGCATTTTCATTCGTCGGGCGGAGGAGCTGTCGGAAGATGCCCGTGTACTGCTGCTCTCGGTCGCCCGTGTGGTGTTGCACGATACGGCAGATACCTTGATTGAGCAGATTGATCGCCGCGTCTCCAGCGAGCGGGTATCCGATATGCTGCAGCCGGTATTGCCGCATGAAAGCACCCCCAACGTACCGCTGCTTGCACCATCGCGCCAGTTCTTCAATGGCCTGGGCGGATTCTCCGAGGATGGACGCGAATACATCATCACCTTGCCGCCCGGTGCCACGACCCCGGCACCATGGTCAAATGTGATCGCCAGCCCGCATATCGGCATGGTGATCAGCGAAAGCGGCAGCAGCTATACCTGGGTTGAGAACGCCCACGAGTTCCGCCTCACCACCTGGCATAACGACCCCATGAGCGATAGCAGCGGCGAGGCTTTTTATGTACGCGATGAAGAATCCGGCGCTTTCTGGTCACCGACACCCTTGCCGGCGCGCGGCCTGTCGGGCTATGTCTGCCGTCATGGTTTCGGCTATAGCGTATTCGAGCATGAAGAAGCGGGCATACGCTCCGAGCTGACCACCTTTGTCGCCATGGATGCGCCCGTCAAGTTTGTGGTGATCAAACTGAGCAATCACTCGGGTCGCGCACGCAAGCTATCGCTCACTGGCTACTGGGAGCTGGTGCTGGGGCAGTGGCGCCATGCCAACATGATGCACGTGGTGACTGAAATCGACCCCCACAACCACGCCTTATTGGCACGCAACCAGTATGGCCAGGAGTGTGCGAATCGCGTGGTATTTGCCCAGGTTAACCTGAGTGAGCGCTCCATGTCGGGCAACCGCGCCGAGTTTATCGGGCGTAATGGCACACTCGCCAAGCCCGCTGCCATGCAACGCAAGCGCTTGTCAGGCCGCACCGGCGCCTGCCTGGACCCTTGTGCCGCCATTCAGGCGCCACTGGAGCTGGCCGAAGGTCAGACACGCGAAGTCGTTTTTGTATTCGGCGCAGGCGCCAATACCGACGAAGTGCACCACTATATTCAGCAATATTGCGGACCTGCCGGTGCCGATGCTGCCCTGGAAAAGGTGAAGGCTTACTGGGAAGTGACCCTGGGTGCGGTGCAGGTAACGACGCCTGATCGAGCCATGGATATTCTCACCAATGGCTGGCTGCTTTACCAGACGCTGGCGTGCCGCATATGGGCACGCAGTGGTTACTACCAATCCGGTGGGGCTTATGGTTTCCGTGACCAGCTGCAAGACACCATGGCGCTGGTGCACACCACGCCAGGGCTGGCACGTCAGCAGCTTATCACCTGCGCCGAACGCCAGTTCAGTGAGGGCGATGTGCAGCACTGGTGGCATCCGCCCGCCGGGCAAGGCGTACGCACCCACTTCTCGGATGATTATCTGTGGCTGCCCTACGCCACCTGCCGCTATGTGCAGACCACGGGCGATGTCGCCGTGCTGGATAGCCGCATTTCCTTCCTGGAAGGGCGTCTGCTGAATCAGGAAGAGGAATCCTATTACGACCAGCCGCAGCGCTCGGCCGAAGAAGCCACGCTTTACGAGCATTGCGTGCGGGCCATCCGCCATGGCTTGCGCTTTGGCGTGCACCAGTTGCCGCTCATGGGCTGTGGCGACTGGAACGATGGCATGAATCTGGTCGGCCGGGCAGGTCAGGGCGAGAGCGTGTGGCTGGCCTGGTTCCTGTTTGACAATCTGACCCAGTTTGCCGCCCTGGCGCAAAGCCGCCACGATAGCGCCTTTGCCGAATTCTGCACCGGGCAGGCCGCCCTGTTGCGCCAGCATATTGAAGCCCATGCCTGGGATGGCAGCTGGTATCGCCGCGCCTATTTTGACGATGGCACACCACTGGGCTCCAGCAGCAATAGCGAATGTCAGATCGACTCCATCAGCCAGAGCTGGGCCATCATCTCCGGCGGTGGCAATCCCATGCGCGCCCGCATGGCGATGAAAGCGGTGAATGAACGCCTGGTCATGCGCGATGAAAAGCTCATTCGCCTGCTGACTCCGGCATTTGATACCTCCAGCCTGCAACCCGGCTATATCAAGGGCTATGTACCCGGCATCCGCGAAAATGGCGGGCAATATACCCATGCCGGCGTGTGGGCCAGCATGGCCTACGCCATGCAAGGCGACACCGAGCAGGCCTGGGCGCTATATGGCATGCTGAACCCCATTCACCATGGCAGCCACCCGCAAGACATGCTGCGTTACAAGGTGGAGCCTTATGTGATGAGTGCAGATATTTATACGGCAGAAGCGCACATGGGCCGTGGCGGCTGGAGCTGGTACACCGGCGCGGCAGGCTGGATGTATCGCCTGGGCCTGGAAACCCTGCTGGGGCTGGAGTTACGCGAAGATCGCCTGCTCATCCATCCGCGCATTCCTGCTGACTGGACCACGTATCAGATCCGCTATCGCTATCAGCAAACGCATTACCAGCTCAACTTCCGCTGTACCGGCAGCCACCACAACGTCATGAAGCAGATATGGCTGGACGGGCAGCTGATGGAAGGCTGGCCGCCCAACACCCTGATGCTGGTCAATGACGGGGTAGACCATGTGATGGAGATTCATCTGGAGGGGTGAATCGTGCGGGCCTGAGACATGACCGAGCCTCGTCATGCACACCATGCAACGGGGCAGCAGCCATGTGCGGCCCCAGGGTTGTATTACTCCTGGGATTTGTCGAGATTGCTGCCCACCTTCTTCAGCAAGCGCAACAATTGCTGATGCTCTTCTTCGCTCAAGCCCTGTACCGCCTGGGCCGACAGTGCATGCTCGGCTTCCTGCAGTCCGTGGATGATGGCAGCCCCCTGCGCAGATAGATTAAGCCGGGTGCTGCGGCGATCGTGTTCATCGGGCTGGGCATCCAGCAGGCCTTTTTTGCGAAGGTCCGTGATCAGCCGTGCGAGCTGGGCTTTATCGCGTCCCGAGTGGGTGACGAGATCGCTCAATGTGGCATGGGGATGCCGCGCAAAAAACCCCAGCGCCTTGTATTCCATATGCGTCATGTCCAGCGCCTGTTCACGAATCAGACGGAATTGCTGTGCGCGAAACACATGCATCAGGAGATGCAATTGCTCAAAAAGGCCATGAGCATCGCTCAACTTATAGTTGACATTGTCTACTTTGTTTTGCATTATGGTTGATATTATCAACTAAAAAGAGTGGATATATGGAAACATTAATCACTGAGCGCGTATTTGAAAAGGTGCGCTTCCCCATCGAGTTTAGAGAAGTTGTCGTGTCTCGTGTAGAAAAACCCACGCCGGGCTTTGTCGCGGTGACCTTTGCAGGCGAAAGCCTAGCAGGTTTCAACAGCTTTTCGTTTGATGACCACATCAAGTTTATCTTCACCAACCAGCATGGCGAGCGGGTGCGGCGCGACTATACTCCCCGCTCCTTTAGTGCAGTTGACCGTACGCTGACCATCGAGTTTGCCATGCACGCGGATGGCGATGCCGCTTATTGGGCGGCGCTTGCCAAGCCTGGTGATCAGGCGACCATCGCAGGCCCCAAAGGCTCCATGATTATCCCCAAGGATCTTGACTGGCATGTCTTGATAGGGGATGCCTCCAGCCTGCCAGCGATTGCGCGTCGACTGGAGGAACTGCCGGTGGATGCGCATACCATCGCCCTCATTCAAATCGGGCAGGCAGAAGACCGCCGCCAACTCAAACGGCCTGCGGGCGCCATTATCAAATGGCCGGAAACGCCTGCCATGCTGCATGAAATGCTGGAAGCACTGGCTTGGCCAGAGGGCGAGGGCTTTGTCTGGGCCGCGGGGGAACACAGCAGCATGCTTGAGGTGCGCAGCAGACTGCTGGCGCTAGGGCTGCCCAAAGAACGCATGAAAGTAGCTGCCTACTGGAAAAAAGGCGCGCGCGATTTTCACGAGAAAATCTAGGCAGCCGCTTCGCAGCGCCGGGCGCCAGATAGCCATCAAGTTGGCGCTCTGGCGCAAGAGAAAACTAACCGGGGGTTTGGTTAAGGGATAAAACCCGCCACGATACCCTCCGTTTTATCGCCCCACCACTGCCAGCAAGGGGCGGGCAGATAGGGCGCTACCGGCCTCGACCTTGTATCGCGCGACAGTTTCCATCAGGATACCCGCCTGATCGGCCAATGACATGGCTGCAGCAGCTGCCTCCTCCACCAGGGCTGCATTCTGTTGCGTCACCTGATCCATATTGCTGACGGCTACATTTACTTGCTCAATGCCGGTGCTTTGCTCCGTAGACGCATGGGTAATTTCCGCCATGATATTTGCCACGCTCTGTACTGAGGCCACAATATCACTCATCGTTGAACCGGCTTCTGTCACCAGCGTGGATCCTTCCTTAACCTTTGCTACAGAAGCGGTTATCAGCTGCGCGATCTCTTTGGCCGCCGATGCCGATCGCTGAGCCAGATTGCGCACTTCACTTGCCACGACAGCAAAGCCCCGTCCATGTTCTCCGGCACGCGCGGCCTCTACCGCCGCATTAAGGGCAAGAATATTAGTCTGGAAAGCAATCCCATCAATGACGCTGATAATATCGACGATTTTTCTCGAGCTTTCACTAATGCCGGACATGGTAAGTATGACCTCGTTGACCACTCCGCCGCCTTTCACGGCAATCTCGGAAGCATTATGTACGAGCTGATTTGCCTGTCTGGCATTATTGGCATTCTGTCGCACGGTGGAAGCCAGCTCTTCCATACTGGACGCAGTCTCTTCCAACATGGAAGCCTGTTCTTCCGTGCGTTGGGACAGGTCATTATTACCAGTAGCAATTTCATTTGCCGACGTTGAAATGCTATCGCTGGAACGCTTGATCTGGGTAATGATGCCCGCCATATTATCGATCAGTGCATTGACTCCTTCACACAGCGCGCGTAACTCACTGGTTTTATCATCTAATGATATCCGGTTTGTCAGATCCCCCGTCTTGGCCGTCGCCACCATCGCCTGGGTTTCCTCCACCGTGCGGCTCATTGCCTGAGTGCTCAGCACTTGTGCGGTAATGTCTGTCGCATATTTCACAATCTTGAATGGTATTCCGTTCAAATCGAAAATAGGATTGTAAGAAGCCTGCAACCAGACTTCCCTGCCATTTTTGGCCATGCGTTTATAAACACCGGCATCATATTGCCCGGCACGCAAGCGCTCCCATAATTTCTTGTATTCGTCACTGTTGCGTGTTTCAGCATCGACAAAGGTGCTGTGTGGTTTGCCTTTGGCTTCTTCCAGCGTATATCCCAGAATATCGAGAAATTTCTGATTCGCGCTGAGAACCGTACTATCCAGATTGAACTCGATGACGCCTTGTGACTTGGCAATGGCGGCAAGCTGTCCTGAGAAGTCGGCATGCTTGAGTTCCTGCTCAGTAATGTCTGTGGCGTATTTAACGACTTTGAATGGCTTCCCATTCATATCCAGTATGGGGTTATAGGAAGCTTGCAGCCAGACTTCCTGACCACTCTTGGCAATGCGTTTATACACACCAGCATCATATTGCCCGGCACGCAATCGCTCCCAGAATGCCGTGTATTCGCCACTGTTGCGTGTTTCAGCATCGACAAAGGCGCTGTGTGGTTTGCCTTTGGCTTCTTCCAGCGTATATCCCAGAATATCGAGAAATTTCTGGTTCGCCGTAATGACCGTACCATCCAGATTGAATTCAATCACACCCTGCACTTTACTGATGGCCTCGAGCTGGCCGGAAAAGTCAGCATGCTTGAGTTCCTGCTCAGTGATATCGGTCGCATATTTGACCACCTTGAATGGTTTGCCACTCAAATCAAAAATGGGATTGTAGGAAGCTTGCAGCCAGACTTCTCGGCCACTCTTGGCAATGCGTTTGTACATCCCGGTATCGTATTGCCCGGCACGCAACCGCTCCCAGAATTTCTGGTATTCGCCACTGTTGCGTGTTTCAGCATCGACAAAGGCGCTGTGTGGTTTGCCTTTGGCTTCTTCCAGCGTATATCCCAGAATATCGAGAAATTTCTGGTTGGCCGTAATGACCGTCCCATCCAGATTAAACTCAATGACACCCTGTGCTTTGGCAATGGCCTCCAATTGACCGGCCGCGTCAGCAGTTTTCAATTGTTGCGCAGTAATGTCTGTCGCGTATTTAACGACTTTGAATGGTTTGCCACTCAAATCAAAAATGGGATTGTAGGAAGCTTGCAGCCAGACTTCTCGGCCACTCTTGGCAATGCGTTTGTACACACCAGCATCATATTGCCCGGCACGCAATCGCTCCCAGAATGCTTTGTATTCGCCACTGTTGCGTGTTCCAGCATCGACAAAGGCGCTGTGTGGCTTGCCCTTCGCTTCGTCCAGCGTATACCCCAGAATATCGAGAAACTTCTGGTTCGCCGTAATGACCGTACCATCCAGATTAAACTCGATGACTCCCTGGGATTTGCCAATCGCTGCGACCTGCCCTCGGAGATTTAATAGCTCGAGGTCATATTCTGTTTTTTTTGAGAATAGTTTTGATAGCAACATGAATGACTTCCGGTAATAGATGAACGCCCTCTATTTACGTCGGATTTTTCATGATATTTAAACTGAATCGTTACTGACTGCACAGGTACTCTTGGCTTTGCTATAACGAAGGCAAACGTCAGCAAGCCAAGATCGTTTGCTAATGCACAAGGTTGCAGCATCGCGTTTGCCTTTGGATTGCAAGGCACCAGTTCAAACGCGCTACGATACGCATCAGCTTGGCCGGGCAGGATATGATTACTGCAGCCTGGCGATGCTGGCCACCCACTCCTGTGCCACCGCATCAAGCTCGCTGCGGGCACGTTTCAGAGCCTCTTCACGAGCTACCTGATCCGAAAACTGCAGCGGCTGCGCGTCAACAAACCAGGGATTTTCCACGCCCAGAAAGGCAAAAGGGGATTTCAATGCCGGGGTGAGGGCATCCATATGCGACCAGGGGCTGAGGCCGGGCCGGAGGTCGGCACCCCTGGCGGTGATGAACAGGGTTTTCTGGCGGGTGAGATTGCCGGTCGTGGTGCCGTCTTCATGAAAGTTATAAGTGAGGTTGGTGCGCACCAGATTGTCGATAAACGCCTTGAAGCTGGATGGCATGGAGAAGTTGTACATGGGCATGGCGAATACCAGCAGGTCCGACATCAATACACGCGCACAGAGCTGGTCCGAATATTCCAGGGTCTTTTTCATGGCGTCGGTGCGCTCAGCGGCAGGCGTATACGTTGCCTTGGCAAAGTCCCCGCTCACATGCGGCGGTGTCTCAACTGACAAATCAAGGTAATCGACAGTCAGTCCGGGAATACGCTTTTTCAGGGTTTCCACAAAATACGCGGACAACATTTTCGAGTTGGAAAGCTGGCGCTTGGGGCTCGCGTCTACATGCATCAGTCTCATTTCAGTCACTGCCTTTTCGTCATGATTAAACATGTGACCATGGTAGGGAGTGCACCGTAACGGATACAGAGCCAAAAAATGCGTATTTGGGTAGGCCATGAATGGTGCCGGATATCTAAGGCGGCACCAGGAAGCAGAAATGCTCAGGCAGGCAAAAGAGGATCGGACTCAGGTAAAAAATGTTTGCAGCTGCCGCGCGGCAAGCTCCGCCGTCCTGGCATTCGGGATATTGGTGAAGCCGATGATGAGGCCGTTATGCGGAGAGTGTATGCCGGGCAAATGCGGAGAGTGTATGCCGGGCAAATGCGCCGACTGACCGGGATTGGCTGTCCAGCGGGACAAGGCATGTATGCCATAGCCCAGCCGGTTGAAGCCGTCGGCAATAGCCTGATCCGCATGCTGGCTGATGATCCTGGCGGCGAAGTGCATGCCGTTCTTGTGCGCGTTGATTTCAATGAGGTCGCCCAGTACATCCATCAACACCTTGCTGGTCATCTCCCGCCGTTCAGCATACAAAGACCGCATTTTTTTAAGGTGCCGTGAAAAATGCCCCTCAGCGATGAAGTCGTTGACGACGAGCTGGGGGCCGATGGAGCTGCCCAGCGGATAGAGCTGGGCTTTCTCGGTGCAACTATCCACCAGGCTCTGCGGCATCACCAGATACCCCAGGCGCAGGGCAGGGAAGAGTGTTTTACTGAAGGTGCCCGCGTAGATCACGCGGTCATATTGATCCAGGCTTTTTAGCGAGGGCAAGGGGTAACCGGAATAACGAAACTCGCCGTCGTAGTCGTCTTCAATCACCCAGGCGCCCGTGCTGCCTGCCCAATCCAGCAACTGCATGCGGCGCGACCAGGACAAGGCCATGGCGAGTGGACTTTGATGCGATGGCGTCACGATCGCCAGGCGGGCCTTGGGCGACATGCGTATGCCTTCTGACACCACCATGCCCTCCTGATCCACCGGCACCCGCACCAGATGCGCGCCCAGGTCGGCCAGCATGCGGGTTGCCAGGATATAGCCCGGGTCTTCCATCCAGACATCGGCACCCCGCAGATTCAGGCAGCGCGAGAGAAAATCCAGCGCGCCCTGATACCCCACCGTGATAAATACCTGCTGGGGCTCACAAACCACCCCGCGCGACAAGCGAAGGTAAGTGGCTATCGATTGCCGCAGCGGCAAATAACCCAGGGGATCGCGATAAGAAAAATCATGGGCCGACAGACTGCGCATTCGTCTTGAAGCCAGTCGGGACCACACTTTTCTGGGAAAGGCATCATACGCCGGGCTGCCAGGGAGAAAGACATGCGAAGGCCCGCTTGCCACCGGGCCGGAACCCGCATGCGATAAAGAGGAAGCCTGAGAGGGCCGCACAGGCGCAGAGGTGGCTTTGCCCGCGGGCCGAAAGGGTGCATGCACAAACGAACCCGCCTGCCCCTTCGAAACAAAAATGCCCTCGCCCAGCAGCATGGAATACGCCGTTTCCACCGTGCCGCGCGCCACGTTAAGCGCGCTCGCCAGCACCCGGGTGGAGGGCACGCGGTCCCCATCATTCAGCAGGCCGCTTTCAATGGCCTCTTTGAACCGCGTGTAAATCTGCAGGTGTATGGGCTCAGCAGCCGCCTTGTTCAGCGTAATTAATGTGGCTGACTTTTCCACCATGGCCCAGTGCAATGCATAAATAATGAAGTTTTCATTATGCCTTGCAGGCCAGTGATTGGCGATCTGTCAGCCAAACACTCAGAACGCTCCGCCCCCTAACACCTTGTACAGCGTGACCTGGTTGGACACATCCGACAGCCGCACCGTAATGAGATTCTGCTGGGCAGAGTAATAGCTGCGTTGTGAATCCAGCATGGTCAGGTAATTATCCAGGCCTTTTTCGAAGCGCAGGCGGGAGAGCGTGAAGCTTCTTTCCGTCGCATTCACCAGCGCGGTCTGGGCGGACAATTGCTCTTCCAGCGTGGCGCGCTGGGCCAGCGAGTCAGATACTTCCTTGAAGGCCGTCTGGATGGCTTTTTCGTATTGCGCCACGCTGATATCGCGGTTCACTTCCGCAACTTTCAGATTGGCTTTATTGAGCCCGGCATTGAAGATGGGCAACACGATTTGCGGTGCAAAACTCCAGGCCCGATTGCTCCCGTTAAACAGACTCCCCAGCTCATTGCTGGCCACCCCAGCGCTGGCGGTGAGCGAAATCGTCGGGAAAAACGCAGCCCGCGCCGCGCCAATATTGGCGTTATAGCCTTGAAGATCGCGCTCGGCTTCCAGCACATCGGGGCGGTTTTGCAACACGGTGGAAGGCAGGTCATCAGGGAGGGTCGCAGTTTGAGACACCGCCTGCAGTGACCTCTTGTCGTCAAGATTGACCTCGGGAGAAGTGCCGACCAGCAGTACCAAGGCATTTCTGTCCTGATCCACCTGCGTCATGTATTTGGCGACATCGGCCCGTGCGGACTCCACACTGGTTTCAGCTTGCCGCAAGGTGAGCTCGGTAACGCTGCCAAATTCCAGCTGGCGCTTGGTCATGTCGTAGGATTCGCGCTGCGTGCGCAAGGTCTGCCGGGCCAACTCCAGGCTTTCCATATCCGCCACCATGGTGAGATAGGCATTCGCCACCTCGGCCACCAGCGTGATTTGGGCGCTACGCTTGGCTTCTTCGGTCGATAGATACTGGTAGACCGCCTGGTCACGCAGACTGCGGACGCGGCCAAAAAAATCCAGCTCATAAGACGAGAAACCCAGGTTTGCCGAATACTGATGGGTCAGCAACGTGGAGCCAGTGGTAGATGCTGCCGCTGGCGTACGTTGGTTGGTGCCGCTACCTGTCGCATTGATCTTGGGGAAAAGATCGGCGCGCTGAATCTGATACTGCGCGCGCGCCTTTTCGATATTCAAGGTACTCACGCGCAGGTCGCGATTGTTTTCCAGCGCCTGCCGTATCAGTTTTTTCAGGTCCGGGTCGGTGAAAAACTGCTCCCAGCCCAATACCGCAGGGGCCGTGGCCTGCTTCTGCACGGCATCCGCCGTGGCTGGCCACTGGGCGGGAATCGGCGCCGCTGGCCGTTCGTATTTGGGCTGCATGTTCATGCAACCCGCCAGCATAAGGGCGGCGATTCCAAGAGGATAACGATGCTTGTTCATGTTCATTGTTCCTTTTTGCTGCGCTTGTTTAAGCGCTCAACACCTCTGCGCACCGCCACAAAGAACAGCGGTACAAACAGGACTGCCAGCACGGTAGCGGTAATCATGCCGCCGATTACGCCGGTACCCAGCGCGTTCTGCGCACCAGAGCCTGCTCCACTGGAGACGGCCAGTGGCAATACACCGAGGATGAACGCCAGCGAGGTCATCACAATCGGCCGGAAGCGCAGTCGCAAGGCTTCCAGCGTGGCTTCCACCATCTCCTTGCCTTGTTCCATCTGCTCCTTGGCAAACTCCACGATCAGAATCGCATTCTTGGCCGACAAGCCTATGGTCAATAACAGGCCGACCTGGAAATACACATCATTGGAAAGCCCTCTCAGTGAGGCGGCGATCAAGGCACCAACGACCCCCAGCGGCACCACCAGCATGACCGCAAACGGGATAGACCAGCTTTCATACAAGGCCGCGAGGCACAGGAACACGATCAACAGTGACAAGGCATAAAGTGCTGGCGCCTGCGAGCCTGTCATGCGCTCCTGATAGGAAAGACCAGTCCACTCGTAGCCTATACCGGGGGGCAATTTGGCAGCCAGTGACTCCATGATGGCCATGGCTTCGCCGGTACTATGCCCGGGCGCAGGGGAGCCCATGATTTCGGTCGACGACAAGCCGTTATAGCGCTCCAGCCGTGGTGAGCCATACGCCCAGTGCGCGGTGGCAAATGAGGAGAATGGCACCATTTCACCGTTGGCATTCTTGACGAACCATTTGTCAAAATCCTTGAGGTCCATGCGGGATGAAGCATCGCCTTGCAGGTAAACCCGCTTGATACGGCCACGGTCAATGAAGTCGTTGACATATGAGCTGCCCCAGGCAGTTGATAGCAAGGAATTGATATCCGCTAGCGAAATACCCAGCGCATTGGCTTTGGCCCGATCAATATCCAGCTTGTATTCAGGAGCGTCTTCCTGCCCGTTGGGCCGAACGCCGACCAATGCCGGGTTGGCTGACGCCATGCCCAGCATCTGATTGCGAGCCTGCATCAATGCTTCGTGGCCCAGACCGGCGCGGTCCTGCAATTGCAGGTCAAAGCCCGTGGCATTGCCCAGTTCCACCACGGCCGGCGGAATGAATGCAAAGACCATGGCTTCGCGGATTTGCGAGAAATAGCCCATGGCCTTGCCCGCCACGGCGGATATTTTCAGATCGGGGCGCTTGCGTTCAGACCAGTCCTTCATGCTGACAAAGGCAAGACCGTTGTTTTGCCCGCTACCGCCGAAACTGAAGCCGGATACGGTAAACACCGATTTAACCGCTTCTTTCTGATCTTGCAGAAAATGCCGTTCCACTTGCTGCAATACAGCTTGGGTGCGCTCGGTGGTGGCGCCTGCTGGCAATATCACCTGGGTAAACAGAATGCCCTGATCCTCATCCGGCAAGAAAGACGAAGGCAAGAGCGTAAAGAGCACGCCCATGACCAACACGATCAGGCCATACACCAGACCATAGCGGCCCAGACCATTCAGCATGCGTCTTACCAAGGATTGATTCAGCCTGGTTGTACGTTCAACACCACGATTGAAACCGCCGAACAATCGGCTGGCCAGGCTGCGTTTTGTGTCGCCATGACGATGGGGCTTGAGCAAAGTGGCGCACAAGGCGGGGGTCAGTATCAATGCCACCAGCACGGAAAGCGCCATGGCCGACACGATGGTGATGGAGAACTGGCGATAAATCACGCCGGTGGAGCCACCGAAAAATGCCATGGGCACAAATACCGCGGAAAGCACCAGGGCAATACCGATCAAGGCCCCCGTGATTTGCTCCATGGAACGGCGTGTGGCCTCCTTCGGTGATAGCCCTTCTTCCTGCATCACCCGCTCTACGTTCTCGACCACCACAATCGCATCATCGACCAGTAAGCCGATCGCCAGCACCATGGCAAACATGGTGAGCGTGTTGATAGAGAAACCTGCTGCAGCCAGCACGCCAAACGTGCCAAGCAGCACCACGGGAACAGCAATGGTCGGGATAAGAGTGGCGCGAAAATTCTGCAAGAACACATACATCACGATGAACACCAGAACAATGGCTTCGATCAGTGTTTTCACCACTTCTTCTATCGAAATTTTGACAAAGGGAGTGGTGTCATACGGCAGCACCGCTTTCATGCCTTGCGGAAACAAAGGCTCCAGTTCGGCCAGTTTGGCTTTGACAGCTTCTGCCGTATCCAGCGCATTGGCACCCGTGGCGAGCTTGATCGCCAGACCTGTGGCCGGTTTGCCGTTATAGCGGGCCACCACATCATAACTTTCGCCACCCAGTTCTACACGGGCAACATCACGCAGCCTCACAGCCGCGCCATCCGTGGTACTTTTCAGAAGAATGTCGCCGAACTGCTCCGGGGTCTGCAGGCGGCTTTGCGCCGTCACTGTCGCGTTCAAGGCCTGCCCTTGAGTGGCGGGCATGCCCCCAATCTGACCTGCCGACACCTGGGCATTTTGTGCTGTGATGGCGGCGCTGATATCCGCTGGGGTCAGGGCATAGTTATGCAACTTGGCAGGATCCAGCCAGATGCGCATGGCATATTTGCTGCCGAACAGCTGGGTATCCCCTACGCCATTCACGCGACTGAGTATGTCCTGGATATTCGAACCGACATAATCGCCGAGGTCGATATTGGACATGCTGTTGTCTTCGGAAATAAAGCCCACCACCATCAGGAAGTTGCTGGAAGCCTTGGCGACTTGCACCCCCTGCCGCTGCACATCTTCTGGCAATAGCGGCGTCGCTAGCGCCAGTTTGTTCTGCACCTGCACCTGGGCAATATCAGGATTGGTGCCTGCATCAAAGGTAAGGGTAATGGTCACGCTACCAGATGAGTCACTGGTGGATGACATATATGTCAGGTGATCAATACCTTTCATCTTTTGCTCGATCACCTGCGTGACGCTGTCTTCCACCGCTTTGGCTGACGCGCCCGGATAAGTGGCCGTAATGGAAACCGCGGGCGGGGCAATCATTGGGTATTGGGCAATCGGCAGCGAGCGGATGGCAAGCACGCCCGCCAGCATGATCACGATGGCGATCACCCAGGCAAAAATGGGACGATCAATAAAGAATTTTGACATGATCAGCCCCTAGATTTGCTTGCTAGCGCTGGTTTTATTGGGCGAAACCACCTGTGCCGGCATGCCCGGACGTATCTTTTGCAAGCCGCTCACAATCACCTGATCACCGGCATTCAGGCCTTTATGCACCAGCCATTGATCACCATGGGTCTGGTCTGCCTCGATATTGCGGATTTCCACCTTGCCATCCCGCAGAACAAACACGGTGGGATTACCTTTGGAGTCGCGGCTCACGCTGCCTTGAGGCACGAGGATGGCACTGTCATCCACGCCTTGTTCCAGCACGGCACGCACATACATACCGGGCAGCAATACGCCCTTGGGGTTAGGGAAGACCGCACGCAGGGTGACGGTGCCAGTGGTCTGGCTCACGGTAATATCGGTAAAGGCAAGCTTGCCGTTCAGGCTATAAGTGCTGCCATCTTCGAGGACCAGTTTTACTGCGGCCTGATTTTCACCCGCCTTTTTCAGCAGACCGCTTTCCCATTGATGACGCAGCCTTAACAGTTCGGCACTGGATTGGGTTACATCCACATAGATGGGATCAAGCTGCTGAATGGTGGTCAGCGCGGTCTCCTGGTTGGCGGTCACCAGCGCCCCTGGCGTAACATTGGACTTGGCCACGCGACCAGAAATCGGGGCGATGACGCTGGTGAATCCCAGGTTGATTCTCGCGGTCTGCAAGGCTGCCTTGGCAACATCCACATCCGCCCGCCCTTGTCCCAGCGAGGATTGGGCGTCTTCCAGATCCTGTTTGCTGACGGCCTGTATGGTCGACAATTCACCATAGCGCGTTGCCTTGCTCTTTGCCGCCACCAGATTGGCCTCGGCCTTGTTCAGGCTGGCCTGCGCACTATCCAGTGTCGCCTTATAAGTCGCCGGATCAATTTGATACAAGGGCTGACCAGCTTTCACATCAGCGCCCTCTACAAACAAGCGTTTCTGCAGAATGCCGCCAACCTGTGGACGTACCTCCGACACCAGGAAAGGTGAAGTGCGTCCGGGCAGTTCGGTCGTCAGATTGACCGACTGCGGCTGAACTGTCACGACTTCAACCTGTGCCGCGCCTGAAGAGGTTTGTGCGGGCGCGCCTCCCTGATGACATCCTGCCAGGAGCGCATTCCCAGCGATCAATATCAGCAATATGGCTGACAGGCGTATGTGTTTTACATTGGATTTCATTTGGCTTTCCTTTAACCCCGTGAAGGCACGAATTGCACAGAACACGTAAAATTTAGATCAATCATTCTAGATTGAGCGATCATTCTAATATAAACTACGCAAAAGGCAAATTTTTTACATTTTTTGAAGTTATTTGAAGTTAGGAGAAGCAATGACCACTTCCCAGCCCCCCATCAGCCGCGCCGACCTAAGGCGTAACCAGGTGCTGACGGCCGCCACGGAATGCTTCCGCGCGCATGGTTTTCACGGCACCAGCATGTCCCAATTATCCAAAGCCTCCGGCATGAGCGTCGGCCACATTTATCACTACTTTGAAAATAAAGAGGCCATCATTGAAGCGATTGTGGAAAATGATCTGCTGAAAATATTGCAGATCCCGGAGCGCATAGAGCAAAGCCGAGGCAAGAGCGATATTTTTGATGCCCTGGTGGCAGATGTGGAGCAAAGCGCTGCCGATGCATTTTATGATCCCGATGCGGCGTTACTGCTGGAAATCGTGGCCGAGGCTGCGCGTAATCCTCGCATCGCCAATATCATCCGGCGGGCAGAGGCCACCGCCATGGAAAGCATCAAGAATTATCTTCGAAAAGGATTGCAACAGCGCGAGACCACATTCTCGGAACAATCGCTGGATACCGCCTGCAATCTGCTGGCAGCGTTATTCGAAGGCCTTACCATTAGGCTGATCCGCAACCCCGACCTCTCCCTGCAACACAGCATCCCCATGATGCGCAGGATCATCCGCTATATGCTCGAGCAGGAGATTCCCGAAACTGCCAATCGCTGAAATAGGCAGAAAAAGACTTCCAAGGGCCGTAAGGCCCTTTTTTATTTGGAATATGCCCTCGTGCCGGCTTTAAGTACTGTCAAAAAATGCCGATATCATCACAGCCAGCCAGTTTGTACTGGTAGCGTTTATAAAAACCACAGGTCAGCCAGATAACCTCTAAAAGCCGCCAAATCATGCCGTTCATCCACAATGCCATCGTAAAAACAACATTGCGTTTCCGAAACGGTGATCTTTCGAGATGGCAATGGGGCCATGCACGATGGTAAGCACGCTGGATCCGAATGACATCCCGCACGCAGGCAAGAGCAGCCTGATGAAGAGCTTTATTACTTTCGGCATTTCATCGCTGCTTATACTGATCAGCCTCGCCGCCTTTCTAATTACAGTGGAGTGGCAGGAGTTCAGACGCGCCAGTGCAGCCCATCAGTCCACCGTCAAACTCAAGCTTTTGTTGCTTTATGCAGAAAAACTCTCGCGTGAGCGCGGGCCAACCAATGCCATTCTTGGAAATGCCGATGCTGATGACAGCCAACTGCGACAACCTCTGAAGCTTGCGAGACAGGAAACGGATGACGCTTATGCACGTCTCTGCGCTTCGATAGGCTGTAACAAAACGCCAAACAAACTGATCAGTGAGCTTGGCATGCTGGCGCAGGAACTCGAGCAAGAGAGGAAAACGATAGATAGGCTGGCAAGCCTTCCGCTGAAGGAACGCGGAAATGAGCAAGTCAGCGCGCAGATCGAACGCATGGTTGGCTTTATAAACACCATAAGGCCGTTGATCACGACCCTTAGCAACGATGTCATCATCTCGTCATCGGATATCAGTCTGCTGATTACCGAAGCTCGTCTGGCTGCAACATTGCGCGAATATGCGGGACAATTAGGATCGGCACTTACCCTCTCACTCAGCTTCAAGCGCGAAAGAACCCTGAAAGAACAGCTTAAGTTGGAGCGCCTGAAGGGACATATTGAAGAGTTGCATATGCGCCTTTCCGCTCATTTGGCCGTGGCAGCGCTGCCGGCTGAAATTGCCGATGCAAAAGCCAAAATGGAAGAAGAGTATTTTGTAGAAGCCACTGCCTACCTGGACAGTATCGAAGCATCCACGAATCTGCAGACACTCCCCAGCCCTGACACATTCTATAAAACCTATGTGCCCTTGATGGATTCGATTCTGACCCTGCGGGATGCGCTGTTGGCGGAAGCCGAAGCCAGTACGATCAAGGCCAAACAAGATGCATTGCTTGCTCTCAGTGTGGTGAGCATTCTGATGCTGGTCTTTCTGGCATTGACCATCAAGAAACTGCGCATTATTCATCAACAGGTCGTGGTTCCGATGATGCAGGCCTCTCACGCGCTCAGATCGATCAGTGCTGGCCATTATCAGGAAATTAGCCATTCGAACAATCTGCCGGAAGAAATTGACGAGGTAATGGAAGGCATCAACACCTTGAACCGTCAGATCAAAGCCCGTATTGGCCTGGAGCAGGAACGGGATGAGTTGGTGAAGACACTGACCCTGCAGTCTTCAACGGACTTCCTGACCGGCTTGAAAAATCGTCGTGGCTTTTATGAGGCTGCCAATATCGAATACTCCCGGGCACAACGGCATGCCAGCGAAAGCTGCATCATGCTCATCGACATTGATCATTTCAAGACGGTGAATGATACCTACGGGCATTCCGCAGGCGACTGGGCACTGACCTTTATTGGCGGCATTCTGAAAGATAATTCACGCATACACGACATCTCGGCGCGGCATGGTGGGGAAGAGTTCATCTGCATGCTGGGCAACAGCAATCTGGAGGAGGGCTGCCTGTTTGCCGAAAAAATCCGCACGCTGATTCAAGCCGCCATGGTCGACATTGGACCAGACTTAACGCCGATCAAACTCACGGTCAGCATAGGCATCACCAGCAGCCAGTTTCAGCACCCGCCACTGGATATGATGATCGAGCAGGCAGACCGTGCGCTGTATATGGCCAAAAACCTGGGGCGTAACCGCGTACAGCGCTTTGACGACAGTGCGCTTGCCGCTACGGCACAATATCCGCTGCTGTGACGGTGTTCCGCCCCGACCATTCCAATGTGTGCGGCAGCTGTATTTAAATCATGCTAGATTAGACATTGGACTGGGCAAGACAATGCATTGGAGACAGATACATGGGTAGATTAGAAAACTTCGTTCCGGTGGGCTGCAAGGCATGCCGCGACAAAACCAAGCTCGGCATCGACTTCACCATGGCGTTTCAGCCGATTGTAGATATTTCGGACAGCAGTATCTTCGGTTACGAGGCCCTGGTGCGCGGCATCAATAACGAAGGCGCCGCCAGCATTCTTTCCCAGTTGAACGATGAAAACCGCTACCTGTTTGACCAATCCATACGAGTCAAAGCGATCGACCTGGCACAACAGCTGAATTTGCAGGGCATGCTCAGCATCAATTTTTTGCCCAATGCCGTCTATAAGCCGGAAACCTGCATACGCGCCACGCTGGAAGCCGCGGCCGAAGTCAACTTTCCCACCGACAGGATCATGTTTGAAGTCACGGAAGGCGAGCGCGTCATCGACAACGAGCACCTGCGCAATATCTTCATTGAATACAAAAAACACAACTTCACCACCGCCATCGATGACTTTGGGGCGGGCTATGCCGGGCTCAACCTGCTCGCTGACTGGCAACCGGACATCATCAAGCTAGACATGGCGATGACCCGAAATATCCACCAGGACCGCGTTCGCCGCGCACTGGTATTCGGCATTCTGTCGATTTGCCGCGAGCTGTCTATCAAGGTGATTGCAGAAGGGATTGAAGTCCGAGAAGAATGTCTTACCCTGGCCGACGAAGGCGTGACCTTGTTCCAGGGGTATTTCTTCGCAAAACCCGGCTTTGAATGTCTGCCTACAGTTCCTGACGAGGTCTGGCCCTTGGTCAAATCGCGCCGGGTTCGGGATAGCAGGAGATAGCACCCGCACCCATATCCCGTGGCTGCGTTTTACTTTTCAAATGGACTGATCAAATAAACAAAATTGATCAATCTGCCATATCGCGTAATACTCATGCTCAGCAATACCTTACGGGATCACCCGTGGTGCCAGGCAAGGCTGCAGTGCGAGCCGCCATTGCGTTAGCCCGGTAGAGCAAAGTCAATTTTATTCAATACATTTGAGTTGGTTGCCTCTACCCTTTGTAAAAATAAATATCATTGGGAGCTTCCATGAACATTGCCTTAAAACCTTTGCTTTTAGTCCTGCTGGCGGGCTTATCCGGCAGTGCATTTGCCGAAGAAACGACCAAACCTGTCACCGAACAACTGGTAGATACCCTGACCCAGTTATCAGGCGGACCACATGCCAAGTTTCGCGCTAACCATGCCAAAGGCATTGTCGCCGAAGGCGTATTCACGCCAGCCGCCAGTGCCGCCGAAATTACCAAGGCCAGCATTTTCACCACATCCAACCCTGTCACCGTACGTTATTCCGATGCGACTGGCGTACCGAATATTCCAGATGCCGATGGCAATGCATTTCCCAAGGGTATCGCCATTCGCTTCAACCTGCCTGACCAAAGCCTGGCTGACCTGGTATGCATCTCGGTAAATGGCTTCCCTTCGGCAACGCCTGAAGATTTTCTGGGTCTGCTGAATGCCGTGGCCGCCTCCGGCAAGGAAACAACCAAGCCCACAACGATTGAAAAGTACCTGGGCAGCCATCCAGCCGCGCTGAAATTTGTCACTACGCCCAAGCTGCCGCCTGAGAGTTTTGCCACCCAGGCGTTTTTTGGCGTGAATGCCTTCAAGTTCATCAATGCCAAGGGCGAAACCCACTATGGCCGCTATCGCATCGAGCCGGTGACTGGTCAGAAATTTCTCTCGCCAGAAGCTGCCAAGGCAGCCGATGCCAATTACCTGATGAACGAGCTGCCAGCCAGACTGAAAAATGGCCCATACAGCTACAAGATTTCAGTACAGATTGCTGACGCCGGCGATACGCTGAATGACGCTACCGTGACCTGGCCAGACACCCGCCGCGTGGTGGAGCTGGGCACGTTACAGATCAAGAACATCAAGGCAGACGGAGCGAGCTATGAACGCCAGGTGATGTTCAGCCCGCTCAATCTGGTCGATGGCATTGAACCTAGCGATGACCCCATCCTGCTGGCACGCCCAGGGGCGTATGCCGTGAGTTTTGGCCGCCGCTTGCAGTAATCCAGTTCAACCATACGGGGTCTTGTTGCCAAGACTCCGAGTAGGAGGCAAGCCTGTGTCCCAAGGTAGTACCGACACCCCGACGCTGAGCAATCTGCTCTGTTATGCGCTGTATTCCAGCTCGCTGGCCATGTCGCGGGTTTACCGTCCTTTGCTGGCAGGCCTGTCGCTGACATATCCGCAGTATCTGGTGCTCATGGTGTTATGGACGCAAGATGGATTAACCGTCTCGGATATCGGCGAGTCACTTTCTCTCAATTCGGCGACATTAACCCCCTTGCTGAAGCGCATGGAAACCACCGGCTACATCCACCGTGCGCGTTCTTCCGATGACGAACGCCAAGTGGTGGTCAGCCTGACGGGTAAAGGTCAGCAGACACGTCATGAATCCGCCCGCATCATGGCCTGCATCAGTGAAGCATCAGGGCTGAGCGATAAAAAAATGGCAGAAATGTGCTTACAGCTCAACAGCCTCAGGGATCACTTGAACCAGACGGCATAAGCACGATTTTTTTTAATCAACTGCATCGCACGCGATTTAATCGCACATGAAACACATATCACACAGGAATGCCCAGCGGGCATGTTCTGGAGTGGCATCCTGAAACGTGGTGATTTACCTGAAGGCAAAAGTGCCGTCTTCATCAGGTAGCCAGAACTGCAGCAGGGGGGATGATGGGCAAGGCAGCAGACACAAAACTTACACATATCGCGCAGGATGGCCTGCACCTTTACCGCTATGACATGGCGGCGGGTGCGCGTATCAGCATGGAAAAAGTATTCCATGAAGAAATCGCCATCATCGGCTTCGAACGCTGCGCCTGGCATAGCTCGCAAAATGGCCGCTATTATTTTGAGACCCCTGATTGCCTGGTGATCCGGGATGCAGGTCAGATATTTTCCCTGGAGTCTGCGTATATTTCCCCCAGTGGCGCGGTTTGCCGCGAGTTGCGATTTACGCCGGAATATCTCGACGCATTGTGCGCGCAGCTGGAGCTGCCCCAACCAACGCTGGATTACAGCAACCCATTGCTAGCCTTCGAGCCGCTGACTCGACTGTTCATGCGCACGCATAGCCTGATGGAAAGCAACGATTGTGCGCTGGCAAAATCCAGCTATCTCGCGACCTTTTTCTATGCGCTGCTCAATATCAAGCTGCCACCCCAGATCGCGCAGCAGGGGCAGACTAATCCCAAAAAACTCAACTTCGCCATTGAATACCTGCGCGCATATTTCAGTGATGCCATTACGTTGCCGGCGCTGGCGGCCCATATCGGCATGAATCCGTTTGTGCTGATTCGCCAATTCAAAAAACATCTGGGGATCACCCCACATGAGTATTTACAGATATACCGTGTCATTCAGGCCCGCAAACTGATCGCGCAAGGCCACAAGCTCAGCGAGGTGGCACCGCTGTGCGGATTCGCCGACCAAAGCCACCTGACCCGCAGCTTCCGCAAAAAAATGGGAGTAACGCCGGGGCGCTACTATTCGCTTTGATCAGGGGAAACCTTTACCGTTAGCGCTCTGGTGTAGGCTATCTGCCCACAGGCGCGCCACGATATCAGGGGATTCTTTCATCCGGGCAATCCACCACTTGAGGCCTTCGCCTGCTTCTGCCGTGCGCCATGCGAGACACACAGGTTCTGGCGGGCGCGGCTCCTGTACTTGCCTGGCGACTAGCAGGCCCTGATCCAGCGCTGGTTGCGCAAGAGGAAGTGGCAGAAAACCAAAGCCCAGCCCCGCCACCTGATAATCCAGCTTGGCCTGCATGGTAGGAACGGACAAGGTATCCTGCCCCAGTAGCAAGCCCACAGTACGCGGCGCCAGACGTCGCACCGAATCGCTCACCACCACGGCTCGATAAGGCGCCAGATCATTTTTGCCCAAAGGCTTATCGATCGCAGCGAGTGGATGGCTGGGAGCTACGCAAAATACAAACTCCGTCATACCCAGTACTTCCCTGGCATACCCGCCACCCGAGGGACCTTCACCGGCAGCCCCAATCAGGATGTCCACGCGCCCTTCCAGCAAACTCTCCCAGGTCCCGGACAGGGATTCCTGCACCAGCTTGATCCGTGTTCCGGCAATAGCACAGAAGGCCGTAATGTCTAGAATCAAGGTCCGCGTGGAAAACATGGTATCCATGCCGATATTGAGTTCCGTCTCCCAGCCAGAAGCCACGCGCTTGACCCGCTGTTCAAGCTCCTCCGCCGCGCGGATCAGATGGCGCCCCTCCGTGAGCAATTCGAGTCCCACCTTGGTCAGCGTAACCTTGGGGCCCTGCCGTTCATAAATCTGCACGCCCAGATCCTGCTCCAGCTTGCTGATGGTGTAGGAAATCGTCGACGGGACTTTGAACAAGGCGCCACCAGCGGCAGCAAACGATCCAAGGCGATCTACCGCATCCAGTACCAGCAAGGCATCCAGGCTAATTCTAAACATTCGAAAATTTCGATCCTATATGGGTAATTTTTCCGTTTTTCTTCGCATTAAAGCGCGTTCATACTGGCCCCCATGCTAAACGAAACGCGAATATCCAGCAATTAATGATATTCGAAAAAACTGCATCACAAATTAACCATTACCCAAAGGAGCACACCATGTTAGAGCTACTCAAGAATTCGCAACGCGGCGCAGCAGACCACGGTTGGCTGCAATCGAACCACTCTTTCTCGTTCGGCCACTACTGGAATCCCGAGCAGATGGGGTTTGGCCCGCTGGTGGTGATCAATGAAGACCGTGTACAGCCTGCCCAGGGCTTTGGCACTCACGGCCACCGTGACATGGAAATTATCAGCTACGTGCTGAGCGGCGCGCTTGAGCATAAAGACAGCATGGGCAATGGCTCGGTGATTCGCTATGGCGATGTGCAACGCATGAGCGCAGGCACCGGTGTGCGCCACAGCGAATTCAACCACTCAAAAACCGAGCGCGTGCACTTCTTGCAGATCTGGATAGAGCCGAGCGCCAAGGACATTAACCCTGGCTATGAGGAAAAGCACTTCCCAGTGGAAAGCAAGCAGGGACAGTTGCGCCTGATCGCCTCGCCTGACGGCCGCGATGGTTCGGTCGTGATTCATCAGGATGCGCTCATGTTCGCCAGCATCCTGGATACGAATGACGCCGTAACTTACCAGATCGAGCCAAACCGCACCGCCTATCTGCACCTGATCAGAGGCGCACTGGAAGTCAACGGCCAGAAGCTGACCACTGGTGACGCCCTCAAGATCAAGGACGTTGCCAGCCTGAGCATCGGCCATGCCAGCCAGGCGGAGTTCCTGCTGTTTGATCTTCCTTATTGATCACTGACTGTCATTGAGATCACCGATTTTTAACTTAGGAGTACTGCCATGAAAAATGAAACCATCCTGCTTATCGGGGCTGCCGGCAATAACGGCCAGGCCACCCTGAATGCCCTGCTAAGCTCACCAGGCGATCACATCCGCATTCGTGCGGCGGTGCGCAGCGAAGCCCGAGCCCAGGCACTACGGGCCAAGTATCCGACCATCGAAACCGTCGTGGTCGATCTTGACCAAGCCGCCAGCCTGGCACCCGCATTTATTGGCGTGGATCGGGTATTCATGATCCCCGGCAATGTGGAAAACCGGGCGCAACACGCCAAGTATGCGGTGGATGCAGCCAAAGCCGCCGGTACGGTCAAGCAGTTCGTGCTGTATTCGGTTGTGGGGGCAGAGTGGGAGGCGATACTGTTTGCCCGCCAATTCCGCGAAGCAGAAAAATACCTCGAAGCCTCCGGCCTGCCATGGACGCATCTGCGCACGATCTGGTTTCAGGAAAACTTTCTTAACTGGGCCGCGGGCATCAAGCAGGGTGCGTTTTATTTCGGGGTGCGCGAAGGCCGTTTTGCACCACTCAATGTGCAGGACATCGGCGCCATTGCCGCCCGGGTGCTGACGACGGAAGGTCATGAGCGCAAGGCTTATAACATCACCGGCCCCGAGCTCCTGTCCGGCCATGACATGGCCGCCATTTTTACCCGGGTCACCGGCCGCCAGGTGGACTATGTGTCGCCTCAGGCAACCAGCACCTATGAGTCCCTGATTCAGGATGGCTGGCCAGAGTGGCAAGCCAAAGGCGTGCTGGAGCTGTTTGAGGTCTTTGCTTCCGATCAGGCGGCGGTGATTTCACCCGATGGCGAAAATCTGCTGGGGCGTCCGCTCACCCGGTTTGAAGACTTCGTCCAACAGCACAAATCCACCTTTATTTAAAACAGATGGCCTGCCATGCAGCACTGGCAGGCCACCTTAACAAGGGCGGTCAATTTCATTCAATACACCCGCTCGAGCACTTGTTATAAAGCATTCAGGCACACCACATCACCTTTATTTTCATCTTGAGGAGAACACCATGTCAGCAGCAACCGAAAAACTGATCACCCCGGACAATTGCGTCTTTGTCTTTATCGATCATCAGCCACAAATGTCATTTGGCGTAACCAATATTGACCGCCAACTGTTGAAAAACAATACGGTTGCCATTGCCAAAGCGGCCAAGCTGTTCAATATCCCCACCATCCTCACCGCGGTGGAAACCGAGTCTTTCAGCGGTTACATCTGGCCAGAACTGATGGATGTGCTGCAACAAGATCCCATTGAACGCACCAGCATGAATAGCTGGGAAGACCCGAAATTTATCGAGGCTCTCAAAAAAACCGGCCGCAAGAAACTGGTAATTGCCGCGTTATGGACCGAAGCCTGCCTGGTATTCCCTACCTTGTGTGCGCTGGCTGAGGGCTACGAAGTGCTCATGGTCACCGACGCATCCGGTGGCACTTCGGTAGAAGCACACAATGCCGCGATTCGTCGCTGTGAAAGCCATGGCGCCGAATCCATTACCTCTATCCAGGTATTGCTCGAACTGCAACGCGACTGGGCACGCAAAGAAACCTATGTCGGCACAACCGATATCGCCCGCGAGCACTTTGGCGCCTATGGCATGGGTATCGACTATGCCGCCAGCCTGCTGCATGACTATGGTCAACGTGCGAAATACCCGCACAAGGTTGTGAAGTAAGTCTGTTTATGGCGGCCAGGCCTTCGCCTGGCTGCATTTCGCCCCATGTTGACCCGAGGTACCCATGTCGATCGCCTATGCTGACATCGTTTTATATAACGGCCGCATCACCACACTCCATGCAGAACAGCCCGAGACCAGTGCGATCGCCCTCGCCGCAGGCAAAGTGCTCGCTATCGGCAGCGACCAGGAAATGCACGCTCATGCCGGCCCAGACACGGTGATCATCAATCTGGCCGGCAGGCGCGTCTTGCCCGGGCTCAATGATTCGCACCTACATCTGATCCGTGGTGGCCTTAATTACAACATGGAACTGCGCTGGGAAGGCGTGGGCAGCGTGCAGGATGCGCTAGCCATGCTGCGACTTCAGGCGGCACGCACACCAGCACCGCAATGGGTAAGAGTGGTTGGCGGCTGGAGCGAGTTTCAGTTCAAGGAAAGACGCATGCCCACGCTGGCGGAGATCAACGCCGCCGCGCCTGATACCCCCGTTTTCATTCTGCACCTGTATGACCGCGCCCTGCTGAATGCCGCTGCATTGCGGGCAGCGGGGATTACAAAGGAGACACCGGACCCGGCAGGTGGCCGCATTGAGCGTGATGCCAGAGGCAATCCCACCGGCATGCTGATTGCCGAGCCGAATGCCATGATCCTTTATTCCACGTTGGCAAAAGGCCCGAAATTGCCGCTCGAGGATCAGATCAATTCCACTCGCCATTTCATGCGCGAGTTGAACCGGCTGGGTGTTACCAGCTGCATTGACGCGGGCGGGGGCTTTCAGAATTATCCGGAAGACTATCAGGTAATCGATCAGCTGCATGCCGAGGGAAAAATGACGTTGCGCATTGCCTACAACCTGTTTACCCAGAACAAGGGCGGCGAGCTGGCAGATTTCCAGAAATGGAGCGGCATGGTGACGCCATACAGCGGCGACAGCTATCTGCGACATAACGGCGCAGGCGAGATGCTGGCATTTTCTGCTGCCGACTTTGAGGACTTTTTGCAGCCGCGACCCGAGATGGCATCGCACATGGAACAGGACCTGGGCGAGGTGGTGCGCTTTCTGGTGGAAAAACGCTGGCCATTCCGCCTGCACGCGACTTACGACGAAACCATCGGTCGCGCACTGGATGTGTTTGAGTCGATAGACCGAGACACGCGCTTTGGCGATTTGCGCTGGTTTTTCGACCACGCCGAAACCGTCTCGAGTAAAAACCTGGAACGGATCAAGCGTCTGGGGGGCGGCGTAGCCATCCAACACCGCATGGCCTTTCAGGGCGAATATTTTGTGGATCGCTACGGTAAAAAAGCGGCCGAGCACACTCCGCCTATCCGCAAGATGCTGGAACTCGGGGTACCCGTTGGCGGCGGCACCGATGCCACCCGTGTGGCCAGCTTCAACCCCTGGGTATCGCTTTACTGGCTGGTCACAGGCAAGACGCTGGGCGGCCTCGCGCTTTATGGCGAAAGCAATTGCCTGGAGCGTGAGGAGGCACTAAGACTGTGGACCAGCGGCAGTGCCTACAAATCGCATGAAGAATCCGTGAAAGGAACGCTCGCCCCCGGCATGTATGCCGACCTCACGGTACTGTCCGCCGACTTCATGACGATTCCTGATGAAGCCATCAAGGCGATTACCTCGGTCATGACCATCGTCGGCGGCAAGATTGTCTACGCGGCGGGCGATTATCAGCAGCATGATGCGCCACTGCCCCCGGCGAGTCCCGACTGGTCTCCCGTGCGCTACTTTGGCGGCCACCAGACACCGGACACGCACTATGCCACTCACTCAGCATGCGCTTCTCCAGGCTGCTCAGTACACGGCCATGCTCATCATCATGGTCACGATGGAAAACTTTCCCGCTGGCTGGGGCTGGACCAGGATAGTCAGCGCCCCAGTTTCGATAACCCCTGGGCCATTGGCTGTGGCTGCTTTGCTTACTAGGACATCATGACAACTCCCCAGACTCAGGCCACGGCCGCCTCCGCATTTGCCCCATTCAAATACCGTATTTTCACGGTGTTATGGATGGCAACCCTCATCTCCAACATCGGCACCTGGATGTTCAACGTCACCTCCGGCTGGATCATGACCGAGCTTTCACCATCGCCATTCATGGTGTCGCTGGTGCAGGTGGCCACGGCCTTGCCCATCTTTATCTTTGCCCTGCCGGCTGGCGCACTGGGCGATATTTTTGATCGTCGCAAATTGCTGCTCGTCACCCAGATTGCCTCTGCAGCAGCATTGTTCGTCTTTGCGGCCATCTTGTGGGCAGGCCATGTAAGCGCATGGGGCTTGCTGTTGTTCACCTTTTTCACCGGCGCGGGCTCGGCCTTTGCCATGCCGGCCTGGCAGGCGATTGTGCCACGCCTGGTCGCTAAGGAAGCCCTGCAACCAGCCATCGCGCTGAATGGGGTAAGCGTCAATATTGCCCGGGCGATTGGTCCGGCATTGGGTGGGTTTATTCTGGTGGCCGCGGGGGCGACGGCCACCGTACTGTTTGATGCCGTTACCTATCTTTTTGTCGCCGCAGCCCTGCTGTGGTGGCGAGCCAGTGCAGGGAAAACCGACACCTTGCCACGCGAGCACATGGTAGGAGCCATGCGTGCTGGACTGCGTTTCTCCCTGCGCAGCCAGGCCTTGCGCAGCACCATTATTCGCGCGCTGGCCTTTTTCACGTTTGCTTCGGCATATTGGGCTTTGCTTCCGCTCATCGCCAAAGAGCTTCTGCATGGGGGGCCCGGCCTTTACGGCATCATCCTGACCGCGCTCGGCGCGGGTGCCGTAGCTGGCACTTTCCTTATCGGCAAATTGCGCAAGCAGTTGGGTGCCAATGCCGTGGTCGCTCTGGGTACGCTCGGAACCGCGCTCGCCATGGGATTCTTCGCCTATGGCGGTAACGCTACTCTGGGCGTACTGGCAGGCGTACTCGCCGGATTGTCATGGATCATGGTGATTTCATCGCTGAATGTATCTGCACAAACCGCGCTGCCAGACTGGGTAAGGGCTCGCGGGCTGGCCATTTTCCAGATGATGTTCTGGGGTGCGATGACGGCGGGATCCTTGCTCTGGGGCAAACTTGCCATGAGCCTGGGGTTGCCCCACGCGCTGGTATTGGCTGCCGCCATTTCCCTGCTTTGCATCCCCCTGACCTGGCGCTTCAAGCTCAACCTGGGGGAGCATGACGATTTCGTACCATCCGGCCATTGGCCAGAACCCGTGCTATCAACCCCGGTGGCGCATGACCGTGGGCCAGTGCTGGTCAGCATTGAGTATCACATTCGCCAGGAAGACAGCCATGCCATGCATCACCTGATGCGCGAGCTGGGCGCCTTGCGTCGACGCGATGGTGCGGTGCATTGGGGCGTGTTTGAAGATGTGGCGCGCCCCGGCACGTTTATCGAGATTTTCATTGAAGAATCCTGGGTAGCGCACATGCGCCAGCATTTGCGCGTATCCGGCACGCACAAGCAATTACAGGAAAAAATTCGCGCCTTGCATCAGGGCGATGCCGCGCCCATCGTGCGTCATGCGGTAACGCCAGAGCATGGGGCAGATAGCATTCACTTGCCGGAGGATCATCATGATTAAGATTGTGCTGGGTTTGGTGCTGGGGTTTGGCATAGGCTTTTTCTGTCGCTGGGCAGGCGTCCCAGTACCAGCGCCACCGGTGCTGGCCGGCGCCTTGCTGGTGCTGGCCATGACCATCGGCTTTTTGCTGGCAGACAATATCGCACAACATCGCAAAAGCACTACCCGCCATTTGTGCGGCGGCCCAACTGGCAAGCCGGCTTCGGCAGATGACAAGGAGAGTGCTTGATGGAAACCCTATTACTCGGCATTGTCCTCGGACTGGCGATTGGCTTTGGCTGCAGGTGGTTTGATATTCCGCTGCCTTCGCCACCCAATCTGGTGGGCGCGCTCCTGGTTGTATCCATGACCCTGGGCTTTCTCACTGCCAACACCTTGCTTGCGCCATCGCCAGCGAATGTACACGCCAGCCACGGCGCTTCAACGCTCCTTGCTGGATTGAAAGCCAGCGCTCACTAATTGCCATACAAATAAGGACGCATCATGCCTATTTTTCGACTTGCCCCGCTCGCGGCCTGCCTTTTCAGCAGCCTGTTCACCCTGAACGTATTTGCCGATACACCGCAGACTTCCTTCCCCTCACCCCATGGCGTGACCGTGACGGTCAAGCAGATAGGCCCGGTTACGCAGACTACCGATCTGCAAATCATTACCTTGCTGAAGCATAACCCGCAAGGCGATCAATATATTGAAGCCATGCAGGATTTCAATGACAAGCAGGGCGGTCTGCTACAGGCGCTGCGTGAGCGTGGCGATTTTATTGGTGAACTTGGAGAAACCTTTTTGTATACGCCACCAGGCCAATCCATCACGCCCAGGCAAGTGCTGCTGATCGGCGTGGGCGATGAGAAGAGCCTTTCGCTGGAAAGCTTGCGCCTGGCTGGGCGCATTGCCATTCGTGAAGCCGTACGCCTGAATGCCCATCATGTGTCATTTGCCCCCACGCTACGTGATCAAGGCAGCAGCGTGATTGAAGTTGGCGCAGGCGATGCTGCGGTGGTGGAAGAGGGGCTCCTGGCTTATGACACGGAGAAGCGCTTGCAGGCGCAAGGACTGGCTCCCGCCTTTGACATTCAGGAATGGGTGATCGAAGCAGGCCCCAAATACTATCAAAGCGTGAATACGCAAATTGACCGTGCAATCCAGCAGGTAAGCCTAACCCTTCAGAAAAAGGGCACTGAACCTTATGTGGCCGCCAGCAAAAAATAACCTGGCGCTCGCCGGCGTGCTCGGCAGCCTGATCACGGCCTGCCCGGCTTTCGCGGATGACTACGTGACACCCTTGGACCTCAAAACCGGGAAGGTACTGGTATTGCCCGAGGATTCAGCCTTGGCAGAGGATGCCACCACCGGGCATCCCAGCCGCCATCCACCACCGTATACCTTGTTGCGTTATACCGAGCGCTATTCCTATCTGGCAGAACCGGGCTATGCCCGTGATGGGCTGGATTCGCTTAAATATATTCCCCTTACGCCGAACAATCCTGAGAGCTATCTAAGCCTGGGCGGCGAGGTACGCGAGCGCTATGAGAGCTACCATAACCAGGGGTTCGGGGTTTCTGGCCCCAAGCAGAATGACTACGGTTTACAGCGCCTGCTGTTGCACGCGGACCTGCACTTCAACGAACGCTTGCGCGTGTTTGCCCAAGGGATTTCCAGCGTGCAGTTTGGTGGCGAATTCAAGAGTCCGATCAACCAGAATCCGCTAGACCTGCAACAGGCGTTTGTCGATTACACCTGGGGCGAACCTACCCCCAATGGAGAGCGCCTGACCTTGCGTGGCGGGCGATTTTCCATGGCATATGGCTCAAGCCGATTAGTTGCCACGCGAGCTGCTCCCAATACTCCGCTCAAATTTGATGGTGTGCAGCTAATCGCCTCGGCGGGCGGTAAAACCAAACTGTATGCCTTTGCGGTCCGCCCGGTAGAAGAGCAGCGCTACCGGCCAGATGCGGCAAATGAAGAGCAGACGTTTTATGGCGTGTATGCATCCCGCCCCCTGACTCCCGAACTTAGCGCAGATCTTTATTATCTGGGCTTTCGCGATGAAAAAAGCGCCTATGTGGATGCCAGCGGCCTCGAAAACCGCCATTCCATAGGTAGCCGCTGGTTTGGCAAAAGCGGCAATTGGGACTATGACATCGAGCCCGTCTACCAGTTTGGGCACGTAGACAACCAGGATATACGGGCCTGGACATTGGCAAACGACATTGGCTACACTTTCCTGCAGCATCCCTGGCAGCCCAGGCTGGGACTCAAGCTGGATATCGCCAGTGGCGATCGCCACCAGGGCGATGGTACGGTTGGCACCTTCAATCCGCTTTTTTTCAAGGCAGGGTATTTCAATGATGCCAGCTTGCTGCGACCCGCCAATATCAAGGATCTGCATGTCTCCTTGCAAACCCAGCCCCTGGAAAACCTTACCGCCACTCTGGGCGTCGATGCGATCTGGCGCTTCAGCAAGGAAGACGCGGTATATGCCACCAATGGCGCCGTCAGTCTGCCCGCCAATGTACAAGGCATGTATGTGGGCACCACGGCAGAAGGCTCATTGCAATGGAAGGCCAGCCGCCATATGGTCGCCACGCTGTCTTATGTACATCTTTATGCCAGCAGTTATGTGAAAAATGCAGGGGGTGGCGATGTGGATTATGTGGCGACGTGGCTCAGTTTTTTATGGTGATGGCATGAAAAAGTAAAACGCAAGGGATTCCATATATACAGACCTGTATATATACTAGCTTCTCCATTCACAACACAAGGGAGAAGATAATGAATGTTTTACTCATAGGATCAGTTGCTTGCATCACCGCATTAATTTCATCCGCCTGGTTGATGACCTTTGCCAAATGGTTTCCGTTACCAGGCGTAGATGCTTTCGTGGTCGATTACAAAACCATGATACGCGCACACGTGGACTATGCCTTGATGGCGTTATTCGGCCTGGGATTTTATGGCGCGGGCGTCGAGCTCCCCGTCATTGCCTGCTGGTGTCTGGCGATAGGCGGTTTCACCAACCCCACGATTTTTACCATTGCAGCGTTTGATCCCGACTTCTGGAGCAAGAAAAAGTGGAAGGTATTCTCAGCGCTGAGTTTCGTGATTTCCACCATTGGCTTTATGTGGATAGCGTATACCCTGCTGATGCACGCTTTGGCGTGAGTGGGTATTAACACCCGCTGCAACCCAACCCCGGCAAGGGCTGCCTGCGTAGCTCTTGCCATTCTCATGTTGAATAGGGGATGCCTCCCCGACACTCAACGCGCATCCCAATAAGGCTCCGGACCGTAACGTTCCAGCAGAAAATCTATAAAAGTACGCGCCTTGAGCGGCAGAAAGCGATTGGGCAAATACATGGCGTACACATGCTGCTCGACTGGAATGTAATCAGACAGTACCGATTGCAGATGCCCGGATTGCAGGTGATTACCGACAATAAAAGTTGGCAATAGCGCCAGCCCGAAGCCCCCCAGCACCACCTGCGACAAGGCTTCATCATCATTGATGCGCACACGGCCAGATACCGGCACCGCAATCTCGCCATCCGGCCCGCTGAATCGCCAATAACCTTTATCCCCTGAATGGATATAGTCCAGGCAATTGTGCGCCGTCAGCGCCATGGGCGAAGCGGGCAAACCATGCTGCCGGAAATATGCCGGGGTACCACACACCTGGCGCCGTACGGGCGCGAGCTTGCGCGCCACCAGCGCGGATGGCGGTTCCTGGGCAACCTTGATAATCACGTCGTAGCCCTCTTCCGCCATATCAATCGCTCTATCTGTAACAGTCATATCCAGCTCCACCTCAGGATACTGTTGTAGAAAATCCGCCATGGCCGGCGCCACATGCAAGGTGCCAAAAGCCACAGAAGCAGCAACGCGCAAGGTGCCGCTGGGCTTGCTGTTAAGGTTTTCCACCACCTGACTGGCGCGCTCGGACTCTGTGACGATGCGCGCGCAGTGTTCCAGCATGCCAGCACCCACTTCCGTGAGGCTGAGGTGGCGCGTGCTGCGATTGAGCAAGCGGGCGCCCAGAGCAGTTTCCAGTTTGGCAACCGCCTTGCTGACCGCGGAGCGCGACATGCCCAGCTTTCTGGCGGCGGTGGAAAAACTTTGCTCCTGAGCCACATGGGCAAAAATAGCCATCAAATTGAGATCATGCATGTTTATTGTATCCATTAAGGAAACTTACCTTTTCCAGTATAGCGGCTTATGGCGGGCTTGATATGCGCTTATGATGTGATGGCATGCCCCTGCCATTTGGCGGGGGCTTTCGTTTTTAAAGGATATTTAACATGCAAGACAGGTATTTATATATATCAGAGCCGGATTATGCCGTGCTGCACACCCTGACCCGACATCATGCCCTGAGCGACGAGCTGGATCGCGCCATTGTTGTACCAAGTGAAAAAATGCCGCCGGATATCGTCGGCCTCAATTCGCGCGTCACCTATGTGGATGAAAGTAACGGCGTTAGTCGCACCATTGAGCTGGTGCTGCCAGAAGAAGCCAATATGGAACAGGGCAAGATATCGGTGCTGGCTCCGGTAGGCACGGCGCTACTGGGGCTCAAAGCCGGACAAAGCATTGAATGGCCTTTCCCCAATGGCATGCCACGTCGCTTGCGCGTGGTGAGCACCTTATCGGCATAAAGCGCATACTGGCCCGATGTGAGGCAAAATTTGGATGCCTCGCAGGAGGATCGGGAAAATTTCCCGTTTACAATATACAGACCAGTATATAAGATGAGGCAAGAACTCCCTTTACAACGATTTTTAAGGACGCAGAATGACTCCCGGATTGGACACGCAGCTCGCCGATTGGCGCGACAAAGCCCTCAAGCTTGAAAACAGCGTCAAGCACGTCATTGTTGGGCAGGATCATGCCATCCGCCTGATGAACCTGGCGATCTTCGCACGTGGCCATGTGCTGCTGGAAGGTGGCGTGGGCGTTGGCAAAACGACCTTGCTGCAGGCGATCACCCGGGCGATTGGCGGCGCTTATGAACGGATTGAAGGCACCGTCGACCTGATGCCGAATGACCTGGTGTATCACACCTTTCTCGGGCCCGAGGGTCGGCCGCAGATCGACGAAGGCCCGCTGTTGCGTGCGGGGGAAAACCTCTCGGTATTTTTCTTCAACGAAATCAACCGGGCCCGGCCGCAAGTGCACGCGCTGATGCTGCGGGTGATGGCGGAGCGCAGCGTGCACGCCTTCAAGCGTGAATACAAGCTGCCGCATATGCTGGTGTTTGCCGACCGTAACCAGGTGGAGAAAAACGAAACCTTCGAAATTCCCTCCGCCGCGCGTGACCGCTTCATGATGGAAATCCCGATCGAGATTCCTGAAGATCGCCAGCTGCGCAAATCGCTGGTGTTTGATACCCGCTTTCAGCATACCGATCGTCTGACCGCCGAAGTGCAGGAAGACCTGCTGCATTTTGATCAGATGAATGACTTTTCTGACCTGCTGCAAAACCATATCCGCTCCAGCGAAGCCATTGAAGACTATGTGCTGGATTTGTGGGATGCCACGCGTGACCCTGCCAAGTTTGGCATACACCTTGATAGCGTGGATGTGGCCCGCCTGGTGCAGGCGGGTGCCAGCCCGCGCGGCATGGGCATGCTGCTGAAAGCTGCCCGTGTGCATGCCTGGCTGCAGGAGCGCGACAGCCTGTATCCGGAAGACATTCATGCCGTATTCCACGAGATCATCTCTCACCGCCTGGTGTTCAACCCTATGTACGAAATGCGGCGCACCGTGCTGGCACGCGAGTTGAGCTCGGCCATTCTCAGGACCGTTGAAGTCGCCGCCAAGGCCTGAGCGGATGGCACACGATCACGAAAAAGCGTTCCGCTACCGTATCCCGTGGCGCACAAAAAGCATGCACCTCGGCGACCATCGCGGCACCGAGCGTGGCCTGGGATTTGAGTACCGCGGCAACCTGCCGTTTGTCGAATATCCAGATGCCCGCCGCATGGACTTCCGGCAATCGGTGCGCGACCCTTTTGAGCAGGTTCAGGTCAAGCTGTTCAACCAGGACAACACCACACCCGTGTATGCCGTGTGCGATTTATCGAGCTCCATGCAATACGGGACCAACCCGCGCAAGCTGGATAGCGCGATTGCCATAGCCGAAAGCGTGGCTTACTCCGCCTGGCAAGCAGGCGATGTCTTCAGCCTGGTGAGCTATCACGACCAGGTGGACGAAGCCTACAGCCAGCCGCTCTCGCATCACCTGGCATCGTCGCTCGACCTGCTGGCCGAGCTGCGCCAGTTTCGCCGCATGCAAATGGGCGCGCGCGGCGCGCTGGAGGTATCGCAATATCTCAGCCAGCAGCGCGGACTGGTGTTCTGGATCTCGGATTTCCACATGCCGCTGCACTTGATTGAAGAAACCCTCAACTCGCTGTCGCGCCATCAACTGGTACCCGTTGTACTGTGGGATGAGGCCGAATTCAGCAAGCTGCCCAAATTCGGCATCGGCAATATGCTGGACCCGGAAACCGGCGCCATGCGCACCGTCTTCTTTCGAGATTATGTACGCAAGCAATTCATGGCGGCCTTCGCCGAGCGCAAAACCGCGCTGGAGCAACTGTTTCTGCAGTTCGACAGCCAACCGCTTTTTCTCTCTGAAAGCTTTACGCCGGATGTCATGACCCGGTACTTTGACCAATACGTGAGCTTATGAAAAATCGATTCCTTGTTTCCCTGCTACGCGGCCTTCTATTGGTGGCGCTGGCAACGCCCATGTGGGCAGCAGCGTCAGCACCAACCCCCATCAATGCCCGTGACATCCGCATCGAAAACCCATCCCGCAATGTCGGGCTCACTATCGGCGATGTGCTGACACGCACCGTGTCCGTGGATCTGCCACCAGGCTTTCGCATTGCCAAAAGTGCGCTGCCGCAAAAGGGCAGCCAGCAGCAAGGCATAGAGCTGGTAGACGTGAAGCTGGAGGAAAAATCTGCAGGCAAGGGCATGCATTACACGCTGACCCTGCGTTACCAGATATTTGCCCATCGCACCCAACCCAGCGTGCTGCAACTCCCTGCAGAAACCATCGCCGCGACTGGCGACAAGCAGGCAGTGACCATTCCCGTGCCCGCCTGGCGTTTCTGGCTATCGCCACTGGCCGCCAGCACCATGGCCTCAGCCAAGGCCAATGTCATGCCTGAACTGCCGCCCGCGCCTATCGCCACTCAGGAGCACAAACTGCGCCTGTATGCCTGCCTCGGTCTGCTAGCGGCGGGTGTACTTGGCTTGCTGTATATCAATGCCGAGCGCGCCTGGCTGCCGATGATGGGCGGACCATTTGCCCAGGCTTATCGCCGCCTGAAACGCCTGCCTGCCGCATCAACGCAAGCGGCCTATCTGGTGCTGCACCAGGCGTTTAACCGCACCTATGGTAGCAGCCTGTTTGCGGCAGATATCCCCGCCTTCATCGCGCAGCATCCGCGGTTTGCCCCGCTGCAGGCAGACATCGAAGCCTTCTTCCAGGCATCGGCTGCCAGCCTGTTTGCCGGGCGGCAAAGTGAGACCGAGAACAAGGTCAAGGCTGGCTTGCTCCACCTCTGCCGCCAGCTGCGCGACTGCGAGCGGAGGGCAAGATGACGTTTTTGCATCCGTGGAGCCTGCTCCTGCTGCCGCTGGCCCTGATCCCGTTCTGGCTCAAAAGCAGCCAGGGGCAGATGTATTCGTGGCTGGATATCGCACCTAAAGATACCTTGTCCGATATCGTGGACTGGACCATCAAGGCCGCGACCGCACTGCTGATTGTCTGCATCATTCTGGCCATTGCCGCCCCGCAGGGCTCAGAACGCCAGGTCGTGCGGGTAGGCAAGGGCGCCCAGACCGTGCTGGTGATTGACCGTAGCGTCAGCATGGATCACCCGTTTGCGGGTGATTCCACCAGTGGTCGCGTCGCCGAGATCAAATCTGCCGCTGCCCGCCGCCTGATTACCGGCTTTATTGATGCGCGGCCGGACGACATGATGGGCGTGGTGGCGTTCACCAACTCGGCATTGTATGGCACCAAGATCACCGCCAATCGCAAGGCCATCCATGCCGCGATTGCCGCCGCCACCAGCGCCGGCATCAACCAGACCAACATCGGCGCAGGGGTGACCGAGGCCGTGGCCCTGTTTGACCAGATTCAGAGCTCAGGCTCGCGTGCCATCATTCTGTTGTCGGATGGGGCAGGCAAACTGAGCCCACGCATCAAGAACAAAATTCGCGAGCAGGTGACGGCACGCGGCCTGAATCTCTACTGGATCGTGTTGCGCGAGCCCGACGACATCAGTATTTTTTCATCGGACCGGGTGTATGAAGAAGGCAATGAGCCACCCGCCATCGCCCTCGATCTGTTTTTCAAATCGCTGAAAATCAAATACAAGGCGTATGAGGCACACAACCCCACCACCTTGCAGTCGGCGATTCAGGACATTGATGCCCGCGAGAAAAACATCATCCAGTACTCGGTCACCATTGCGGGCCGCGATTACTCCCGCATTTTTATTCTGGTAGCACTGGTCCTGGGACTGGCGCTGCTCATCACCCAACACTTGAGGGTTCCTGCATGGCAATCGGCTTGAAAACTAAAAACGCACTGCTGTCCGTCCTGGTGCTGACAGGCGTGATCGGCAGTGCCTATGAAGCAACGCAGCTATGGCAGATTGAGCGCTTCAATACGGCACTGAAGCACAACGCCACCCTGCCTCTTGATCAATATCCGCTGACCGAAAAGTTTGCTGCCGCCCATCGGCAAGGCAACTCAGGCGAATACAAGCATGCCATCCAGACCTATGGACAATTGCTGGAAATGGCGCCGGATAACGAGATGCAAGCCAGAGTGCATTACAACGTCGGCAACAACCTGCTGCGGTTTGGCTTGAGCCGCCGTGTAAACGACGATGGCAGCCTGATCGAAGATGCGCGCTATGCCTTGATGCAGGCACGCGCCTCCTATGAGCAAGCCTTGCGACTCAATCCCGCATTGCTGCCGGCGCGTTTCAACCTCGACCTCTTGCTGTCCATTCTGCCAGCCAGGATGCAACAGTCAGAAAAAGAGCAATCCGGCGTACAACTCAGCAACCTGCCGATAGGCTTGCCATGATGCGCCTGATCCATGCCCTGAAAGCCAACTATGCCACCGTGCTGTATGTGCTGGCACTGGCCCTCATGCTGCTCGCCCTGTTCAAGCCGCAAATTCAGCTCAAGCAGGATGTACATAACTATCTGCTGATTGCTGATGTGTCGCAGAGCATGAACGCGGAAGACGCCATGCTGGCTGGCAAGCCGGTAAGCCGCATGGTCTATACCCGCCATCTGATGAAGCGCATTGTGGAAACATCGCCCTGCGGCACGTATTTCAGTGTGGGCGTATTTGCGGCCGAGAACGTAGGCCTGCTCTTCATGCCGCTGGAAGTTTGCGCCAACTACGACATCATTACCGACACCATCAACCATCTGGACTGGCGCATGGCCTGGCGGGGCAACAGCCGCCTCAGCTTTGGCGTGAAGTCGGGCGAGACCGTGCTGGACTCATTGAATGCGCCTGCGCAGCTGGTGTTCTTTACCGATGGTGACGAAGCCCCCAAGGTCAATGCCATCAACAAGCTGGACCTGGGCGCGATGGATGGCAGCCACTGGCTATTTGTCGGCGTGGGCGGACATGAGCCGGTGCCTATTCCCCGATTCAATAGCGAGAACAAATGGGTGGGATTCTGGCCGTCAGATGCCAAGGAATTCTCCGCCGGTGCGGTGGGCGTTACCTATAACGACACTTCCAAGGACGAACCCGATCCTATCGTGGCCTATGCCGAGTTTGACCGCTACCTCTCCCAGTTGGAAGACGGCTATCTCAAGGAACTGGCAAGCGAGATCAAGGCGAAATACATCGAAGGCAAAGATGAAGCCGGGTTTTATGACTATATCCAGCAGCAGAAACCGGCCGCTGTATTTGTCACCGATTACAACATCCGCTGGCTGTATCTGGGCCTCGCCTTGGTGCTGATTCTGGGCGTGTATACGCCAGCCCTGATGAAGACCTGGCTGCGCTATCGGCAAAGGCCAGGCCGTCCGGTTTCCTCACGATAGCTCAGGGGGCCGCCTTTGCCAGCGACCCGATCTGCTCAACCTGCGGCAAGCCCTAGAACCCTTCCAGCACAATCTTGCCGCGCGCCTGCCCGGACTCTAGTAGCGCATGCGCGCGCCGCAGGTTTTCTGCCGTAATACGGCCGAAATTCTCCGCCACCGTCGTGCGCAGCACCCCGTTATCCACCAGGGATGCCACTTCACTCAGGATGTGATGCTGTGCCTGCATATCCGGGGTGGCAAACAGGGCACGGGTAAACATCAGCTCCCAGTGCAGCGAAACGCTCTTGCGCTTGAGCTTGATCACATCCAGCGGCGTGGCCGGATCATCAATCAGCCCAAACTTGCCCTGCGGCGCGATCACTTCTGCAATCTGATCAAAGTAAGACTCGGTATGGGTAAGGCTCACCACATAATCCGGCGCAGGCAGGCCGATCTCCGCCAGTTGGGGAGCAAGCGGGGCATGATGGTCAATCACATGATGCGCGCCCAGCTGGCGTATCCAGGCCTGGCTTTCGGGGCGCGAAGCGGTCGCTATCACCGTCAGACCGGTCAAGCGGCGTGCCAGCTGCACCAGGATAGAACCAACGCCGCCTGCTGCGCCTATGACCAATAGCGATTTGCCATAGCCCTCGCCGCCACGCTCGATTTGCAAGCGATCAAACAGCAGCTCCCACGCCGTGATACTGGTCAGTGGCAGGGATGCCGCGGCGGCAAAATCCAGCGTCGCTGGCATGGAACCTACTATGCGCTCATCCACCAGTTGCAGCTCACTATTGCTGCCAGCCCGGTTAATCGCCCCGGCATACCAGACCGTGTCTCCAGGTTTGAACATACTCACCTGCGGCCCCACGGCGCGCACCACACCGGCCGCATCCCATCCCAGCACTTTCCATTCGCCCGCAGGTGGCTGCTGGCCGCGACGTATCTTGGTGTCTACAGGATTCACGGCAATCGCCTTTACCTCGACCAGCAGATCGCGCCCGCTGGCAATGGGATCCGCCAGCGTTACGTCGACGAGCGACTCGGCCTGGCTGATGGGCAGCGAATGTTGATATGCAATGGCTTTCATGGTGGCTCTCTCTCATAAAAATGAATATGGCGCCAGTTTCATTGATTTGATCCAATTGATAAACTAGCCATGAATTGTTTGAACTTCAATATTATTTTGAAAATAAAAAATCTGGCAGACCTCGAGCTTTTCATCACCACGGCCCAGTATGGAAGCCTGTCTGCCGCTGCACGCAGCCTGGAGATTTCCCCGGCCGTGGCCAGTGCCGCACTCAAACGGCTGGAGAGCGAGCTGGGGGTATTACTGTTCGTACGCACCACGCGCAGCCTGCGACTGACGGCAGAAGGCGAGCGCTTGCTCGCGCGCAGTCAGCCCCTGATCAATGAGCTGCGCGACTTGGCCGATGAACTGGTCGCCGGGCATAGCCTGATACGCGGTGAGCTCAGCCTGTCCTTGCCTTCTGATCTAGGGCGCAATGTCATACTGCCCTGGCTGGATGAATTTCAGCAGCAGCATCCAGACCTCCACTTGCGTGTGCAATTGTCAGACCGCATTGCCGATGTCATGCGCGAGCCGGTGGATGTCGCCATTCGCTACGGGCAGCCGCCTGATTCCAGCCAGGTGGCCTTGCCGCTGGTCACCGACAATCGGCGCGTGCTCTGCGCTGCGCCGCACTATCTGGCAACGCATGGTACGCCCAACAGCCCTGGCGAGCTGAGCCAGCACAACTGCCTGTGCTTTCGGGTGGGCGATGCCCTTTACAATCGCTGGCGCTTCACCCGCGATGGCGAAGTACTGGACATCGATGTCCACGGCAATCGCTCGGCGGATGACGCAGATGCCGTACGGCACTGGACAGTCTCCGGCTATGGCATCTGCTACCGCTCATGGCTGGATGTGGGCCGCGATGTCACCGCCGGGCGACTCACCGTCATCTGCCCGCAATGGCAAGGAGAGTCCTTGCCGCTGAACCTGATTTGCCCCGATCGGCGCCAGCTATCACCCACCATACGCTTGTTGCGTGAACATTTGCAGCATCGCTTTGAGGCCTATGTCCTCCAGGTAAACGCATATCTTTATCGCTAAGCATCCTTCACGCGCGCCTCTTTACCCACCGTCATTTCGCGCAATTCTGCGTGGCTTTACTGGCGTTTCTGACATTTTCTGCAGACCAGAGAACGTCGCCAGGCAGCCGCACTCATCGACTAAGCCATTCAATACAGATAGTTAACGAAGGTTATCCCAGGCATTGCTGTCGGGCCCTTAACTTGCAAATGCATCATGTTAGGAATTTGTAAGCTTGCGTCTTTACCATCACGCAACTCCTTTACGCATTTGTTTAATGTTGACCGGGTGTATGCACAATCGTCGTTTTTCTTCCACGCATCTACTCATGATGCTGCTCGTGGCAGGCCTGCTGATCAAACTGATCAGCCTGGGCCTGTTTCCCTTGTTTGACTCCACGGAATCGCGCTACGCCGAAATCGGCCGCAAGATGTTTGAGCTGAATGACTGGATCACCCCCTGGTATGACTACGGGGTTCCATTCTGGGCCAAGCCGCCGCTTGCCTTCTGGCTGACTGCCGGCAGCTATCATCTATTTGGGGTGAACGCCTTTGCCGCTCGCGTACCGCATTTTCTGCTGGGTGTGGCGATCCTCTGGGTGATCTGGGGCTGGCTTGGCCCGCGCCGGCCCGCAGAGCGTTTGTATGCCTGCGTGATACTCAGTGTCTCGGTGCTGTTCTTCATCTCCATGGGCGCCGTCATGACCGACATGGCGCTGGCGCTAAGCTGTATCCTGATGATGCGCGGCTTCTGGCAAGGCATGCATGGCCCGGAACAAAGCCGGGCAAAAGAGCGCTGGCTACTCTTCATAGGCGCGGGCATAGGTCTGCTGGCAAAAGGACCTATCGCCTGTATTTTGACCGGTGTGCCTATTGTGCTGTGGTGTCTGCTGGCAGGACGGTTGCAGGAAGCTCTGCGTAGCTTCCCCTGGGTGCGCGGCACCTTGCTGGCACTCGCCATGTCGCTGCCCTGGTATATCGCCGCCGAGCTGAAAACCCCAGGATTTATCGATTATTTCATTGTGGGTGAGCACTGGCATCGCTTTCTCACACCGCACTGGCAGGGTGACCGCTACGGCCATGCCCACGCCTTTCCACACGGGGCCATCTGGATTTTTATACTGATCGGCACCCTGCCATGGTCGTTGCTGCTGCCGCTCTTTATAGGTTGGAAAAAACCGCTGGCGCTGCGCGATATCCACAACAAAGCCCGCCTGCGGCAATGGTATTTTCTGATCTGGGGTTTGAGCCCGGGGATTTTCTTCACGGCGGCCGCCAACATCATCTGGACCTATGCCCTGCCTGGCCTGGCAGGACTTGCCATGCTGGCGGCCAGCTGGCTTGCGCGGCGCGGACCAGCTCGGCGCGTGGTACGCATACTGGCAGCGGGCATGCTGATCGTGGTACTGGGCTGGTCAGCCTATCTGGCAACTGAATATCGCGAGGGCTGGGGCAGCTTCAGCACCACACGTGATCTGGTGTGGCAATATCAGAAGAAAAAACAGCCCGGCGAACCGCTGGTTGGCTACCCTTTCCTGGATTATTCCACCGAGTTTTATACCCAAGGTAAAGCCATCAAGGCGGCTACCGAGCCTGAGCTTGAGGCGGCCATGCAACGTGGCCATGCCTATGTTGCCATGCACAAAACACCGTATAAAAACTTGCCAGACAGATTCAAGCAGCGCCTGCATGTGGTCGCCACGCATGGGGATTATTTGCTGCTCAAGAATTAAGCAGCATGACCGCTCGCAGAGCTGGTCGGTCTCAGCCTGCAGCGGCTTCGGCCAGCTGCGTCGTTGATAGACTGCTTGCCAGCCAGGCGACAAAGTCCTGCTGCGGCAATGGGCGCGAGATGAAATAGCCCTGGCCCAGATCGCAGCCTAGCGCGGCGAGCAGGTGCAATTGCTGCTCCGTTTCTATGCCTTCGGCGATTACCTGGTAACCCAACTCATGCGCCATGGTGATAATGGCCTTGCACAGTGCCTGGTTCTTGCTCGAGGTGGTGAGGTTGATAATGAAGGAACGATCAATCTTGAGGTAATCGATTTCATACGAGCTCAAATATGAGAGGGAGGAATAGCCAGTCCCAAAATCATCCAGCGAAATGCTCATGCCGGTATCGCGGATTTTCTTGATGCGCGCGTTGACCTCCTGACTTTGCTGCAGGAGCAGGCCTTCGGTAATTTCCACCGAGATCGCCTTGCCAGGCAGGTCCAGATTTGTCAGGAATGCAGCCCAATCCAGCTTGCCCACCGTGAGGAACTGGATAGGCGATTTGTTGACGCTGATCTGGAAATCCGGCGCATAACTTCCACGCAAAGCCTTGGCGAACATGGCCGCCTCTTTAAACACCCAATCGCCTATCGCATTGATCAGGCCGGTAGATTCCGCCAGTGGAATAAATTCCGCCGGGCTGACATAGCCGCGCTCAGGATGTTTCCAGCGCACCAGCGCCTCGGCCTTGACGGTCTCGCGTGTATCCAGCCTGAAAATGGGCTGGTAAAACACCTCGAATGCCTGCTCTTCAACGGCAAAACGCAGCTCGGTCGTCAGTTTGGAACGTTTGAGCGCCTCCTCTTCCAGCTCGTGGGAGTAAAACGCATATTGTCCGCGCGCCGTGCTCTTGGCGAGATATAGCGCCTGATCGGCATATTTCATCAATACATTGGGCGAGAGCGTGTGCTGCGGATACAAGGCAATGCCGATACTGGCGGCACAAAACACCACCTCAGACAGCAGCTCGTAACTCTGGCCAAGCACCCGCAGCACATTGGTCGCCGTATTCTCAAGCTCAGCGAGGCTGGCCGCCGTGGTGACGATAATGAATTCATCGCCCCCCTCACGCGCCACGATATCCGCTGGCAACACCGCGGCCTGAATGCGGCTCGCCGCCTCCATCAGCAGCATATCGCCATAGATATGGCCCAGGGCGTCGTTCACATCCTTGAAGTTATCAAGATCCACAATCATCAGCGCGACCATGTTGTTGGCGCCATGATCGCCATGGATGCGCTCGCTCAGCAGCTGATTCAGGAGGTGTTTGTTCGGCAGGCCGGTCAGCGCATCAAAATTGGCTTGCTGCCAGATCAGGCGCTCGCTTTGTTTGCGAGCCGTGATGTCGGTGTTGGTGCCTATCATGCGGCGGGGACCTTCGTGGTCCTTGCCTGCCATGATCATGCCTTTGGAGAGTATCCAGCACCACTCATTGGTCTTGGTCAGCAAGCGGTATTCGCAGATCAGGCTTTGCGCTTCGCCTGATTTCACGGCATCAATCAGGGTCTTAAAATGCGCAAGGTCAGCCGGATGCACGCGCGACAACCAATCCTGGCAATCGTCGCCGATGTCCTGCTCGTCGTAACCCAGCATGGTTTTCCACTGCGTGCTGAAGGTCACCCGGTTACTGCCCAGATCCCAATCCCACACGCCATGACCCGCACCATCCAGCGCAAATTTCCAGCGCGCATTGCTCGCCGCCAGCGCCTGATTCTGCAACGCCATGCTCAACCAGCGGGCGGCAGTATCCGCCATAGCACGCAGGCTGGTTTGCTGGTGCAGGGCCAGTTGTCTGGGTTCGGGATGCAACAGGAACAGCCAGCCCAGGCAGGCGTGGTTTGCATCCCGCAAGTGGCAGGCGGCAAAAAACCGGATAGAGGGGTTTGCCTGCGCAGCAAATACCGGCTCAAACGCCGGGTTAAGCTGTGTATCTTCCACCAGCATATGGTCAGGCAGCTGCTGGGCCAGCTGACAAAAAAGCGAAGCCTGCTCGCGCAAGTGCGCGCTGACATTCGCGGGCGCATGCACCACCACATGCCCCTGCCCAGTCACCAGCACAGCCGCCATCATCTCAAACTGAAGGCAAAGCGCGGTCAACAGGCTGTCTATGCCTTGCTCCAGCGGCGCTTGTGCTTCAATCTCGTTAGTGGGCAGTGTCATGCTGATGCTTCTTCATTCCTGTCAAAAGTTAACGATGCATGGCTCCATAGTTCTGGATTTCGGCGGCAATCGCATCCAGCGCGATGCTTTTGTTGACCCCGCCCAGCTTCACGGCTTCCTTGGGCATGCCATACACCACACAGCTGCGCTCATCCTGGGCTACGGTCGTCGCCCCCACCTCATGCATTTCTTTCATGCCCTGGGCGCCATCATCTCCCATGCCAGTCATGATGATGCCGAGAGCGTTTTTACCGGCAGACTGCGCCACCGAACGGAACAGCACATTGACCGAGGGTTTATGACGACTAACGGGCGGCCCATCAATTACGTCGACAAAATACTGTGCGCCACTGCGTTTCAGCACCATATGCTTGCCGCCTGGAGCGATCAGCGCACGGCCCATCACCACGCGGTCACCTTTGGCCGCTTCTTTTACTTCAATGGCACAGAGCTGGTTAAGGCGGGCGGCAAACGCCGCCGTAAAGTTTTCCGGCATATGCTGCACAATCACAATACCCGGACATACCCGGGGCAGCGCCGTCAGCACGCGCTCCAGCGCTTGAGTACCTCCGGTGGAGGTGCCAATGGCGACAATCTTTTCGGTCGTCTGCGCCATGGCAGCGGGCTTGGGCGCCAGCACCGCATCCGCCGTCAGTTTGGCCGGTGTTTTTAGCACTGGCTGAGGGTCATGATGCAGAATCTTGCGCACATTGGCCTTGGCCGCAGCCTTGATATGCTGCACCAGATCATCCGCCGACTCGGTCATAAAGGATTTCAAGCCGGCCTTGGGTTTGGTAATAATGCTGACCGCCCCTGCTGCCAGGGCTTCCATGGTAGTCTCAGCTCCTTTTTCGGTCAGCGTCGAACAGATAATGACCGGTGTGGGGCGCTGCGCCATGATTTTTTTCAGGAAAGTAATGCCATCCATGCGCGGCATTTCCACATCCAGAATGATCACATCCGGCCATTCCTTCTGCATTTTCTCAATGGCAAAAATGGGGTCGGAAGCCGCCCCGATAATCTCCACCTCTTTTGAAGCTTCAAGATAGCTCGTCAGCACTTGCCGCACGACGGCCGAATCATCCACGATCATGACTTTTATTTTATTCATTATTGAATCCCGTTTAAGGATGTACCCCTACATTTTCACGTGCCGCATCCAGACATGGCCGCTCCACACGTCGAACGAAATATTGCGATGACCCGAGCCACCCAGGTGACTGGCCTTGCAACGAAACCCATGCTTTTTAAGAATGCTCTCCACCGCCTGTATGTTTTTGCAGCCTATGGTCTTGCTGAATTCCTTGGCGGTTTTCGGGAACATATTGCCGCCGCCAAAAATCTTGACGTGGTAGTTCTTGTCGAACGCCTTGAATTTCTTCATTTCCTCGAACATCATCGCGATCGCATCATCCGCATACCGCCCATCCAGTTTATGCACTGAAGGTATATCCAGCTTGGGTGGCATCATGATATGCGTCATGCCCCCCAACAGCTTTTCCGGGTGCCAGAACACCACCGAGACGCAGGAACCCAGCACCGTGCGAATGCGCGTGTGGCGATCACCAAAATACAATTCGCCTGGCTGCAAAAAAATATCAATGACGAAAGGTGGCTTTTCCGGCTTTACCACCATCGTTATAACGGCCTTTGATAAATCGAAGGTTGCACAATCTGAAACTTTTCACTGATGCCATTCAAGCTTTCCGAATGGCTGATAAACAGGTAGCCGCCTGGCTTCAGCAGGCTGTACATGCGGTCCAGCAAGGCCCGCTTGGTATCGTTATCAAAATAAATCATCACATTGCGCAGAAAAATCATGTCGAGCTCCCCCAGCTTGGGCAGCGGATGCATCAGGTTGATATGCTGAAAACGCATCTGGCGCCGTAATTCCTTCGAAATCAGCACCACGCCATCCTGACTGCCTGTCCCTTTCAGACAATATTTCACCAGGTAGTTTCGCGGAATATCCTCAATCACATCCTGCGGATAGCGGCCACGGGTCGCCGTTTCCAGCACGCGCGTGCTGACGTCGGAGGCAATGATCTCCCAAAGCTTGCTCTGCAGATGCTCGGCCAGCACCATGGCCAGCGTGTAGGGCTCCTCGCCACTGGAGCAGGCTGCGCTCCACACGCGGAATATCTTGGTTTTATTGTGCTTGGGCAGCACCTTGTCCCGGATAAAATCAAAGTGCTTGGGCTCGCGGAAAAAGTAAGTCTCGTTGGTGGTCAGAAAATCCACCACCACCTGCTGCTCCGCCTCATTGCCTTTTTGGTGGATGAACTCGTAGTACTGCTTGAACGTATTGAAGTTGTAATACTTGAGACGTTTCGCCAGGCGACCGCTCACCAGCGACTGCTTGTTATCGCTAAGACTGATGCCCACTTGCCCGTAAATAAACTTCTTGAAAAGCTGAAATTCAGGCTGCGTAATGGAGCGTATATCCATCCTAACCTCCATTGGATCGATGCGGGCCAGGCATCAGCATCATGCCCGGCCTGCCATCGAAGATTTTTAATTCAAAACCAGCTCCGCCATCTCATCGGCAGATAACACCTGGTTCACATTCAGGATAATCACAAACTTATCATTCACCTTGCCCATGCCATCAATAAAGTCCGTCCGAACTTGCGTCCCGAACGAGGGCACAGGCTCAATCTGGCCGTTGGCAATTTCCAGCACTTCATTCACGGCATCCACCAGCACGCCGATCACCTGCTGTGCCCCGGCGCGATCCACCTCCAGAATCACAATGCAGGTCCTGCGCGAGATTGCCGCTTCCTCCCGGTCAAAGCGCGCGGCGAGATCAATCACCGGCACCGCCGCTCCGCGCAGGTTGATCACCCCACGGATAAACGATGGCATCTGTGGCACGCTGGTGAGATTGCCATACTCAATGATCTCTTTGATTCGGAGTATGTTGATGGCAAAAATCTCGGCCCCCAGCATGAAGGTCAGGTACTGCCTGTCATCGTTGTTATCGCTCAGCGGCTGCAGCTGCTGGCCCCGGCTAGCCCGGACCAGGCCAGGCGCGCGAACTGTTTCATGCGTCATTGTCTGCGTCATCATGGCCCCTTAGAACTTCACAAACTCGGCATCCTCGGTTTCATCAAATGAAAAGGAGGTTTCGGCGTTTGCCGATTTTTTAACGAGTTGAGGCTTGGCATGTCGCTTGGCAGCCGTCCGGATGCCGCTATCGGATTGGCCTATATTGAAAAAGCCGATGAGCTCCTGCATCTGCTCGGCCTGCCCGCTCATTTCCTCGGCAGTGGCAGCCAGTTCTTCGCTGCCGCTGGCGTTCTGCTGGGTGATCTGGCTCATCTGGTTCATTGCCACATTGATCTGCGCCGCCCCCGTACTTTGCTCCTCGCTGGCAGCCGTAATCTCCTGCACCAGATCGCTGGTCTTGTTGATGTTGGGCACCATTTCTTCGAGCAGCTTGCCCGCTTTTTCGGCCGTCCCGACGCTGTTCTCAGCCAGTTCGCCGATTTCCTGCGCGGCCACCTGGCTGCGCTCTGCCAGCTTGCGCACCTCAGCGGCCACCACGGCAAAACCCTTGCCATGTTCGCCAGCACGCGCTGCTTCAATCGCCGCATTCAGCGCCAGCAGATTGGTCTGATAGGCAATGTCATCAATGATGCTGATCTTGTTGGCAATGCTCTTCATCGCTGCCACGGTCTGCACCACTGCCGCGCCGCCTTCATTGGCGTCCGCCGTCGCCTTGGCCGAGATGCTCTCGGTCACCTTGGCATTTTCAGCGTTCTGATTAATCGAAGCACTCATCTGCTCAATCGACGCACTGGTTTCTTCCACGCTGGCGGCCTGCTCATTGGTCGCCTGTGACAGGCTCTGCGCTGTCGAGCTCACCTGATCCGCTGCACTGGCAATGCCATCTGCCGAATTGCGCACCTCAGCCACCACTTGCGAGATCTTTTCGATGGTGTTGTTGACCGTTTGCTTGAAGTCTTCCAGCTGGCCTTTGTACTGGCCTTTTACCTTGACGGTCAAATCTCCCTGTTCCATCGCCTGCAACACAGACACCGCCTCGTTGACCGGCAGAATGATGTTGTCCAGCGTGGTATTGATGCCTTGCACGATGGTGTTGTATTCGCCCTTGTGCTTGGAAGCATCGGCACGATAATCCAGCTGGCCCTCGGCAGCAGCCCCGATCAGCTCGCGCGTATCGGCAGACACGGCTTTCAGGTTTCGGCGCACTTGCTCAATAGTGTCGTTGATAAAGGCTTTCTTGCCAGGCAACTGTTCCATGGGTGCTTCAAAGTTACCTTCGCCAAACTCCTTGATAACCGCCATGGCTTTTTTCTTCACGGCAATATGGCCCGCCACCATGGAGTTGACCCCGGTAGCCATGGTTTTGAAGTCGCCCTGCAGCTTGTCGACATTCATCATGACATCAATGTCGCCTGCATCATGCTCTTGCGACATATGATTCATGTCGGCAATAAAGCCTTTCAGATTGCCGCGCATTTTTTCAATGGTGTCGTTGATGAAGGCTTTCTTGCCGGGAAGCTGTTCTAGGTAAGCATCAAAGTTACCTTCACCAAAAGCCTGCACGACTGCCATGGCTTTTTTCTTCACGGCAATATGGCCCGCCACCATGCTGTTGACACCCGCCGCCATCACCCTGAAATCGCCGTGAAATTTGTCTGTACTCATCATGATGTCGATATCACCGGTATCGTGCTCGTGAGACATATGGCTCATGTCCGCGATAAAGCCTTTCAAATTCCCACGCATCTTTTCGATGGTTTCATTGATAAAGGCTTTTTTGCCTGGCAGCTGCTCCAGCGGCGCATCAAAATTGCCCTCAGCGAAGGCCTTGATCACGGCCATGGCTTTTTTCTTCACCGCAATATGTCCGCCGACCATGGTGTTGACGCCAGCGGCCATGGTGCGGAAATCGCCCTGGAATTTTTCCGTGTTCATCATGACGTCGATATCACCAGCGTCGTGCTCTTTCGACATGTGACTCATGTCGGCAATAAAGCCTTTCAGGTTGCTGCGCATCTTTTCGATGGTCTCATTGATAAAGGCTTTCTTGCCTGGCAGCTGTTCCATCGGCGCATCAAAATTGCCTTCACCGAAGGCCTTGACCACGGCCATGGCCTTTTTCTTCACCGCAATATGTCCACCGACCATGGTATTGACCCCGGCCGCCATGATCCTGAAATCGCCCTGGAAGCGATCGGTATTCATCATGACATCGATATCACCCGCATCGTGCTCCTTGGACATGTGGTTCATGTCCTGCACAAAAGAGGCGAGATCCTTTTTCTGCTGGTCCAGACTGACCTGCAATCGCTTCAGGCTTTCCATGACCGGACTCAGTGCATCACGCTCCGCGTCATGAATCTGTATCACGGTGTTGCCCTGTTGCAATTGATTCAGTGCATGTACCACTTCATCAATGCGCTCTTGTTTGACTCTTATGCCTAGAAAACCCATGATCAATACCTCGAATTAGAAAATCACTGCAAAATCCACTCCATAAGTTAGTTGCGCGGTATCTGCTAACGCTCATGCCGACGCATGCCACCCCACACTGCCATTACAATTGAAAAACCACACTACACCTGCACCAGCTCCGCCATTTCATCCACGGACAAGACCTGGTTTACATTGAGGATGATCACAAACTTCTGATCAACCTTGCCCATGCCATTGATGAAGTCGGTGCGTATCTTGGCCCCGAACGACGGCACTGGCTCAATCTGATCGCTGGCTATTTCCAGCACTTCATTCACGGCATCCACCATCACGCCGATGACCTGATGCACCTCTTCGTGCTCCACTTCAATAATCACGATGCAGGTTTTGCGTGACAGCTTGGCCTCGCCTTTTTCAAAGCGCGCGGCCAGATCAATCACCGGCACCACGGCCCCCCGCAGGTTGATCACCCCGCGGATAAACGAGGGCATTTTGGGCACCACGGTCAGATTGCCGTACTCGATAATCTCCTTGATGCGCAGGATATTGATGGCGAATATCTCTGCCCCCAGCATGAACGTCAGGTACTGCTGATCGTCATCTTGCCCATCCAGCAATGCGCCGCGCGGCACCACGCTACGGCCTTGCGCCACTTCATTGACCATCGCATTCATGATGGCCCCTTAGAACTTCACAAATTCAGCGTCGTCGGCATCCTCTAAACTCGATGTCACAGCCTCAGAGGGCGGGGTGTAAGCCGCTGTTTTGGGCTTGGCCGCTTTCTTGGTGTTGACGCGCTTGGATGAGGAGTCACTGTTCGAGATGCTGAAAAAGCCGATGAGCTCCTGCAGTTGCTCGGCCTGACCGCTCATTTCCTCGGCAGTGGCAGCCAGTTCTTCGCTGCCGCTGGCGTTCTGCTGCGTGATCTGACTCATCTGGTTCATGGCGACATTGATCTGCGATGCACCGCTGCTTTGCTCCTGGCTGGCGGCGGTAATTTCCTGCACGAGATCACTGGTTTTGTTGATGTTGGGCACCATTTCTTCCAGCAGCTTGCCGGCTTTTTCTGCGGTACCGACGCTACTTTCAGCCAGCTCGCCAATTTCCTGCGCCGCTACCTGGCTGCGCTCGGCCAGCTTGCGCACTTCGGCGGCCACCACGGCAAAGCCCTTGCCATGTTCGCCAGCACGGGCGGCTTCAATAGCAGCGTTCAATGCCAGCAGATTGGTCTGGTAGGCAATGTCATCGATGATGCTGATCTTGTTGGCAATGCTCTTCATGGCAGCGACTGTCTGCAATACAGCAGCGCCACCTTCATTGGCATCTGCGGCCGCTTTGGCCGAGATGCCTTCGGTCACCTTGGCGTTTTCGGTGTTCTGGTTGATGGAAGCGCTCATCTGCTCAACCGATGCACTGGTTTCTTCCACACTCGCTGCTTGCTCGTTGGTGGCTTGCGACAGGCTCTGCGCCGTGGAGCTCACCTGCTCGGAAGCGCTGGCGATGCCGTCCGCCGAATTGCGCACTTCTGCCACCACCTGCGAGATTTTTTCGATGGTGTTGTTGACCGTTTGCTTGAAGTCTTCCAGCTGACCTTTGTAATGGCCATCCACGGTCTTGGTCAGGTCACCTTTTTCCATGGCCTGCAGTACCGAAATCGCCTCGTTCAAAGGCACAATGATATTGTCCAGCGTGGTGTTGATGCCTTGTACGATGGTGTGGTACTCGCCCTTGTGCTTGGAAGCATCGGCACGATAATCCAGCTTGCCCTCGGCAGCAGCGCCAATCAGCTGACGGGTATCGGCAGACACGGCTTTCAGATTGCGGCGCACCTGCTCGATGGTCTGGTTGATAAACACCTTTTTGCCGGGCAATTGCTCCATAGGCGCTTCAAAGTTACCCTCGCCAAATTCCTTGAATACCGCCATGGCCTTCTTGTTCATGGCAATGTGGCCGCCCACCATGGCATTCACGCCACTCGCCATGGTCCTGAAATCGCCCTGGAATTTATCCGCTCCCATCGTCACGTCAATATCACCGGCATCGTGCTCATGCGACATGTGATTCATGTCGGCAATAAACCCTTTCAGGCTTTCCAGCATGGTTTTCATGGCACCCTGCAATTGGCCGATTTCATCCTGGCTGGTAATGGCAACATCACTGGAAAGATCGCCGCGGGCAATGGCTTCCGCCACGGATACGGATTTATTGAGGCCGGTGACAATGCCCTTGGTGATAATGAAGCCAATCACAATCATCAGCACCAGGATGCTGACCGCCACGATGTTGGACATGACTTTGGCACTGCTCTTGGCTGCCAGGGCTGCTTCTGCCGACTTGGTGGCAATCTCAATGTTGTATTCCATCTGGGCGATCAGGCTGGTGGAAACCTTTTCGGCGTTGGGCACATTGGCGTTCAGGGCTTCGCGCGCACCTTCCTGATTGTGCTGGCGGGAAAGCTCCACCGCTTTTTCAAGCCCGGGCAGGTAGTCGTTCAGGGCTTTGACGTTTTCTTCCAGCATGTCGCGGTCTTTATCATCGGCGATCATGCCTTCCTTTTCGTATCTCTTGAATTCCTTGAGAATATTGTCCCGCGCTTCTTTGATCTTGGTTTCGATCTCGGCCATCTTGGCATCATCGTTCATCAAGGCATGCCGATACGCTCGGGCGCGCAGGTAACCAAAATTTTCGTTGGCGCGGCTCAGCGTCACGATGCTGGGAATACTATTGGTATTGGAGACATTGGTTGCGTCAAATACGTAATCCATCCGGTTCTGGCCCAGCCACGCCAGAGTGATCAGGCCGATCAAGGCCACAATTACCAACAAACTCATTTTTTTCGCAACAGTCATTCTCATTTTCAATCTCCAACCCATAAATTTAGATTTATAAAATATGCTCAGAACATTTCTGTGTCCGCTTAAAAATTGACATTCAACACCCCTGACAAGGTATGGTTCATACGGTCATCCGTCGATGTGCGGATGTACTGGTTCAGATAGCCCCACTCGGTCTTGACGCTGGCAGACAAATCATGGGATACGCCCAGGAAAAGCCGGTTTTGATCAAAGCCACTGCGTGCGCCCCAATCGGTATGATTGGTATTGAAAAACACCTCATCCCAGACCACGACCCCCCATCTCTCGGACAAGGGATGGGTCATGCGCAGCATCTGCCGCAGCCGGTAACCGGTATCTTCAAACTGCTCCACCCGCCGCTCTTCCAGACGCAGGCGGGCAGACAACGAGGTTGAGCCGATAGGCTCGAATGCATAGAGCAACTGCTGCCACAGGCGATGCTCATCGCGTATATCGCCACTCACCAGGTAGTTGCGGATATAGCCATAACCCAACCAGGCACTGAGGTTTTTGGATACCTTGTAATTGATGGCGGGGCGCAGCAGCAGGCTATCAATGTGCTCGGCATTCTCACGAAAGCGTGGCTGGATTTCGGCATACCAGCGCCAGCCATCGGCAGGCAGCTTGCCCTGCAGGGTCAGGTTGAGCCACAAGCGATTGTCCTCATCCGTCGCAGCGGCAGCCAGGCTGGCAAAGCCCAGGCTAGCGATGAGCAACAGCGATGGCAGGACAAAGCGCGTGGACATCATGCTAGGCCTGCACCAGCTCAGCCATCTCATCCACGGACAAGACCTGGTTGACATTGAGGATGATCACAAACTTCTGGTCGACCTTGCCCATGCCATCAATGAAGTCGGTGCGTATCTTGGCCCCGAACGACGGCACTGGCTCAATCTGGTCGCTGGCGATTTCCAGTACTTCATTCACCGCATCCACCAGTACGCCTATCACTTGTTGTACGTCTTCGTGCTCCACTTCAATGATCACGATGCAGGACTTTCTGGAGATGGCGGCCTCACCACGCGCAAAGCGCGCAGCAAGGTCAATCACCGGGACCACGGCTCCACGCAGGTTGATCACCCCGCGGATAAACGAGGGCATTTTGGGCACGATGGTGAGATTGCCGTATTCGATAATCTCCTTGATGCTGAGGATATTGATGGCAAAGATCTCCGCCCCCAGCATGAACGTCAGGTACTGCTGCTGATCTTCCAGCGCCCGGCCGCCCGCCACCAGGCTCTGCCCGGTGGCTACTGCATGTTTGACTGTTTCCACCATGATGGCTCCTTAGAACTTCACAAACTCGGCGTCTTCGGCCTCATTAAAACCAGGCGAGGCCTGAGCGGCTGGTGGAGCGTAGGCGCCGCCTTTGGACTTGGGCGCTTTTTTGGGTGCGGCACGCTGGAAGGATGAACCTGTTTCCTTGATATTGAAGAAGGCGATCAGCTGTTGCAATTGCTCGGCCTGACCACTCATTTCCTCGGCGGTGGCGGCCAGCTCTTCACTGCTGCTGGCGTTCTGCTGCGTGATCTGGCTCATCTGGTTCATCGCCACATTGATCTGCGCAGCACCACTGCTTTGCTCTTGGCTGGCAGCGGTGATTTCCTGCACCAGATCACTGGTCTTGTTAATATTGGGCACCATTTCTTCCAGCAATTTGCCGGCTTTTTCGGCAGTGCCTACGCTGTTGGATGCCAGCTCGCCGATTTCCTGCGCGGCAACCTGGCTGCGCTCTGCCAGCTTGCGCACTTCGGCAGCCACCACGGCAAAGCCCTTGCCGTGCTCGCCAGCGCGGGCGGCTTCAATCGCGGCATTCAGCGCCAGCAGGTTGGTCTGGTAAGCAATGTCATCAATGATGCTGATCTTGTTGGCGATGCTCTTCATGGCTTCCACGGTTTGCACCACGGCAGCACCACCTTCGTTGGCATCGGTAGAGGCTTTAGCCGAAATTCCTTCAGTGACCTTGGCGTTTTCGGTGTTCTGGTTGATGGAAGCACTCATCTCTTCCACCGAAGCACTGGTTTGCTCCACGCTGGCGGCTTGTTCGTTGGTGGCTTGCGACAAGCTCTGAGCAGTCGAGCTCACCTGCTCGGATGCACTGGCAATGCCATCGGCTGCGCTACGCACTTCGCTGACAATACCGGAGAGTTTTTCCACCATGGCCTTCATCGCGGCCAGCATGCTGGTAGTGTCACCTGGCTTGGTTTCCACCTGCATGGAAAGATCACCGGATGCCACTCGGGTTGCGACTTCAGCAGCGTAATTTGGCTCGCCACCCAATTGCTTGAGCAGGTCCCGCGTAATCAGAACGCCGATGATGGCGACCACAATCAATACGACCACGGTAATGATCATGGAATTGAGAACTGCGGTACGCTGAATCGCCACCGCTTCGGCAGAAGCGTTATTGCCAATTTCGACGTTGTATTGTCGATCGGCATTAATCATCTCGTGGACTTTTGCGAATACGTCCTTGGAAGCAAACGTGTATTTGCGTGCTTCCTCAATTTTGTTTGCCCGTGACAAAGAGAGTAACTGCTCTCTCACCGGGTCATATTCCTTCAATGCAGAACGAATGTCTTTGATGAGCGAAGCGTCCTTGGCATCTGTGATGTTGTTTTTTTCGTACTTGTCGAGCGCCTCATCCATTTTTGCGCGATGTTCCAACACTGTCTTATCCAGCTGAGCCATGGTGGCGTCGTCAGTATTGATCACGTGCTGATAAACCGTTTCCTGCAAGTCAGAGTAGGATTTGCTCAGATCATCCAGCACGATAATACTGGGGACGGTATTGATCGTGACATAGTTGGTTTTCTCAAAAACCTGATTGATGTAGTACTGCCCGCTGAAAGCGAGAACGATAAGTCCAATAACGGCAATGGACAGTAACAGGATCATTTTTTTCGCAACTGTGAGTTTCATTTTGGTCTCCAGAGACAAGAGTTTTTAGGATTAAGTAGTCGTTGCTAAATACGTTATTCAGCTGGCATCAGAAATTTGTGCGTTTGCCGCATGTTCAGCCTCCTGCATCATGCTGGGCACATCGACAATCAGGGCAACACGGCCGTTGCCAAGAATGGTGAAGCCACCAATTCCCCTGATTTTGTTGAGTACTTTGCCAAGCGGCTTGATCACGGTCTGTAATTCCCCCATTAATTGATCTACGACTATCCCCATTTTGCGATCACCAAACTGAACCACGACCACATTCTCCCGACGAGGTGGCTCGCCAGTTATCTCAAAGTGTTTCCGCAAACGCAGGTAAGGCAGCACCTCGCCACGCAGATTGATAAAGTCGGCGTCGTTTTCCGCGTTGTGACCGGCTTGCGTTACGGGTAGCTCAATGCACTCGATCACCATATCCAGCGGCACGACGTAGGAAGAATCACCGACCTCTACCAGGAAGCCATCAATGATGGCGAGTGTGAGTGGCAAACGTATGCGCATGGTGGCGCCTTCGCCCAGCACCGACCGGATTTCGACCGTGCCACGCAAGGCTTCGATATTGCGACGCACCACATCCATGCCCACACCACGGCCGGAAAGATTGCTGACCGCATCGGCGGTTGAAAAACCGGGCTCGAATATCAGGTTGTAAATTTCATTTTCGCTAAGTATCTGGTCTGGCTTGATCAGCCCGCGCTCCACAGCCTTGGCAAAAATCTTGTCTTTGTTGAGGCCGCCACCATCGTCACTGACTTCGATGATGATATTGCCGGAGTCATGATAGGCATCGAGCTTGAGCGTGCCCACCACGGGCTTGCCGCGCGCAACACGCACATCCGCTGGCTCAATGCCATGGTCCATGGAATTACGCACCAGGTGGGTCAGAGGGTCGCCGATTTTTTCCACCACGGTTTTATCGAGCTCGGTTTCTTCACCGCTGATTTCAAGCTGGATGTCTTTGCCCAGCTCGGCCGATACATCACGCACCACGCGCTTGAACTTGCTGAAGGTGCCACCAATCGGCACCATGCGCAGCGAAAGTGCGGAGTCACGTATGGTTTCCACCAGACGCGAAATGGTGGAGGTAGATTCCAGCAGATGCGGCAAGGCTTCTTTCTGGGCGATGAGGCTGGCTCCCGAGCTGGCAATGATCAGCTCGCCCACCAGGTTGATGAGTTGATCCAGCTTGTTGGCATCCACGCGAATCAGGCTGGCTTCTGCCGTTTTCACGTCCTTGACAGCTTTTTGCTTGTCGAGGGCGGCGGCCACTACCACCGGCTGCACCACATTCTGTTCGATCAGCACTTCGCCGATCGGCTTGGCTTGATCAGGGGACTCGACCTGTCGCTGGCTGGCAAGACCATCTTCCAGCTCCTGGCGGGTGAGGGTGCCGCATTTGATCAGCAACTCGCCCAGACGCATATCGTCGGCGGGCATGCTTTGTATCAGTTCTATGTATTCGGAGATCTTGCTGCGCGGTGGCAGGATATGGATCAGGCTGCCTTCGCGCACGAAATCAAATACGCTTTCAATCTCGGCTTTGTCGGCGTTGGAACTGAAGCTGATCTCGAAACCGAGATAGCAGGTTTCAGGGTCCATGGCGTCCAGCGGCGGCAGGGTGTCGGTGAGGGTGATGATGCTGACCACTTTGCCCAGGGTGCCCAGATAGCGAATGAAGGACAGGGGGTCCATGCCATTGCGCAAGACATCCTGATTGAAGCGCAGCGAGAGGTGCCAGTTATCGGTTTCTACCGGCGTGCCGCCTTCGGATTCGTAGGGGGCTTCATGTTCCACCGGCAGGGTGGAGGCACTGGGCGGCGGGGTATCACTGAGGTAGATGGAGAGGCCGGCTTGCAGGATGGCAGAGCCTTCCAGCAGATCGTTATCCGGTTCCTTCAGCTGTTCCAGATAGCTCACCAGAAGGCCAATGTGGTCGCATACCTGCAGCATGAGGGCAACCAGTGGCGGGTCCAGCGGGATTTCGTTATTGCGTACCTTGTCCAGCACGCTTTCGGCCACGTGGACAAAAGACACGATGTGGTCGAGACCAAATAACCCGGCAGAGCCCTTGATAGTGTGAGCCGCGCGAAAAATGGCGTTGATCGCTTCTTCGCTGGCCGGGGCTTCTTCTGCCGACAACAAGGCAGCTTCCATGCTTTCAAGCAGCTCGCGACATTCAATGATGAATGTCTGCATTGCGTCATCTAAACTCATTACAACCCCCAAAAACTATCGTTATTATTCGCTTGCAGTCAGTACAACCTGATCGCCGAAAAAGCCTGCCAGGTCGGTCGCGTCCAGCACTTGCTGCACTGTCTCGCTATGGCCGGTAATGCTTAATGTGGACCCGGTTTGCTGCGATCTCAGCTTGGCCGAGACCAGCAACTGCAAACCCGATGTATCAATTTCCGTGACATTGGTAAGGTCGAGCTCCAGCGTGTGGCACTGGGTGACCGGGGGCAGGAGGGCGGCGTGATATTCGGCTGCCTCGAAAATCGTCATTTCACCTTCAATGACGACATGGCCCATGGCTCCATTAATGTTGACAGTAATCGTCATGGCATCGCTTTCGTAAGTATCGAAGCCTGAGAAATGCTCAGGGCATGATGAGCTTGGAAACCGCCATGAGAAGCTGCGCAGGCTGGAATGGCTTGACCACCCAGGCCTTGGCGCCAGCAGCCTGGCCTTCCAGCTTTTTGCTTTCCCCGGCTTCGGTAGTCAGCATGATCACCGGTGTGAATTTGTAAGCAGGCAATTGCTTGACGGCTTTCACAAAGGTAATGCCATCCATATTCGGCATATTCACATCACTGACAATGAGGTGCACTTTCTGACCGGTAAGCTTGGACAAAGCGTCCTTGCCATCAGCACCTTCCAGCACGCTGTATCCCGCGCCTTCCAATGCCAGTCGAACCACTTGCCGCAGCGTCGTTGAGTCATCGACGATCATGACTGTTTTGGACATTTACTTCCCCTCTTTGAACATGGACTAAAAATGGGCTAAAAAAACGTGATTTCGTTATCTGCATCGTTATTCGGCAACGCGGCAACCGAAGCATGACCACTGTGGATATTGGTCTGCTCGGGCATGGTGTAACTGTTCTGCATGCGGCCCAGCCAGGATTGCGGATCAATGTAAGCAGTGCCGGAGGCCACCTCCTGATGCAGCATGTTCAGCTGCTCAGACACATTGGCCAGAATCTGGCTTACCCGATCCTGGAACTGCAGCGATACCAGCACTTGCGCAATCTCGCCGCCGATATGCTTGCTCTCGCTGCGGGCGGTCTCGGCAGATGCCGTCAGCTCATCGGCCTGATGCTTGAACTTGCCGAGCACATCATTGATGGCGGTTTCGGCGTTTTGCACCATGAGCTGGTCGTTTTCGGAATACTGCTTGGACATGGCCAGGGTTTCGGCAATACCGCCATTTACGCTCTGCACCTTGTCGGCAATGTTTTTGCCCACACGGGCCGAGTTGCTTGAAAGCTTGCGCACTTCATCCGCCACCACGGCAAAACCACGGCCCAGCTCACCGGCGTGGGCGGCTTCAATGGCGGCATTGATCGCCACCATATTGGTCTGCTTGGCGATCTGGCCCACGGTATTGGCCAGCTCTTGCAACTCGCGCGTTACATTGGCAAGTTGCTGTACAGTGTTGAGCAGGATCTTTTTTTCTTCGAGGGAATTACGCAGGCTGGAGGTGATGTCGTTCAGTTGGGTCTGGCTGTCCCGTAGCAGGCTAACGATGCCATGTTCACTTTCATTGCCCTGCGAGGATTTGATGGCGTTATTGATGCGCTGTGAGAGATTGGAGAAACGACTGACGAGCTGGCCGACCTCCTCCTCGGTATGCTGCCGGGCAAACTCCACCTGCCCCGACCATATCGGCAAAACGCTGTAGCAGAGATCTGAAAGCCCTACGATTTCAGACTGCCCAGCCTCCTGCATGCCATCTTGCATGGCGGTCATGCTGTTGTCGTTTCCACTCACAATTAAATCCTTATTTATCTGGCAGCATAAAAGCTGCTCTTATCGGATGACAGGATGCCACCCAGTCTTCATGTCAGGATTTTCCCCGTATCCAATATTTTCAATTTCTTGATAAGACTCAGGAAAAGAGTGCAGTTTGCGTGTTTGATGCAATTAGCCGACATTCCTCATGCATTGGATGAAGAGTCGGATATAACTTGCCCACGTCTTAAAAGGCATTACGGCAGCTAGGCCAGCTTTCTTTAATGATTCGTGAGGCCTGTTACAAAAAAATGATGCTATCCCAGAAAGAACCGGGAGTTGTGCGGATGAGCTTGAGCCGGGCTTGAATGCCCGACGGTGGAAAAGCGCGGCTGACGACCACTCAGTGGCCGCCAAGCGCCTTGTAAAGATTGATCTTGTTGACGAGGCCGAGCTGCTTCAACTGCACCAGTTGCTGCTCAGAGTCATACAGGCTGCGTTGCGCATCCAGTAGTTCGAGATAGTTAGCAACCCCGCGCTCATACCGGCGCGTCGCCAGGCGCAAGCGTTCGCGGTCCGCCTCGGCAATGCTGGCTTGCAGGGCAATCTCGTCTTCAATCTGGCGGCTGACCACCAGCACATCGGCGACTTCGCGAAATGCGGTCTGTATGGTTTTTTCATACTCGGCCACGGCCACATCCTTGCGTACCACGGCCAGATCAAGACTGGCCTGATTGCGACCTGCATTGAAAATCGGCAAGACCAGCTGCGGCGTGAAACTCCACACACGATCACTGCCGCCGCCAAACAGGCGCAGCAAATCGTCATTGATCAGCCCGGCACTGGCGGTGAGCTGAATGCGCGGGAAGAACGCCGCACGGGCAGCGCCGATATTGGCATTGGCCGCCAGCAGGCGATGCTCGGCCGCCCGGATATCCGCCCGCTGCTCCAGCAGTTGCGAGGGCAAGCCTGCCGCAACGGTTTCCATCTGCACATCATTGAGCGCTTTGGGTGGCAAGGCCTCTGCCGGGGTGCCATCGCCGACCAGAAGCTGCAAGGCGTTGATGGCCTGCGCCTGCTCACGCGCCAGCGCCGAGGCACTGGCTTCGGCCGTCTTGGCCTGAATCTCGGCGGTTTTAAGCTCTATGGCGTTATCCAGACCGCCTTCATAGCGCCGCTTGATTCGGCTGAGCGATGCCTGGCGCGATTTCAGCGTCTCCTGCGCGACGGTTAAGCGTTCGTTCAGGGCCAGCAGGTTTACATACGCGGTTGCCAGCTCGGCCACCAGGCTGGTTTGCACGCTCTCGCGGGCATCCTGCGTGGATAAGAATTGCTCCAGTGCAGCCGCGGAGAGATTCTTTACCCGCCCAAAAAAGTCGAGCTCAAAATCGGTGACATTCACCCCCGCCCGGTAGAAATCGGTATCAAACTTCTGCCCCTGCGTGAGTACGCTGCGGCTGCGCTCATAGCCCAGCGTGCCATTGACCGTAGGCAGGCGATCGGCTTTCTGGATGCCATATTGCGCGCGCGCCTCTTCAATGCGCAGCACCGCCACGCGCAAATCCCGGTTGTGTTGCAGCGCCCGCTGAATCAGCGCCTGCAGCTCAGGATCAGGGAAATACTGCGCCCATTGCAAAGCATTGGCGCTGGCTTGCGCTTCGGTGGCGACCGGGTAGGAAGACGGCACAGGCAAGGCCGGCCGGGTATAGTCTGGCGCCAGCGAGCAGCCACCCACACACAGCCATGCCATACCGGCCATCCCCCAGGCTAAGGTAGTTCTCATACGGATGCGACGTCCTTGTCAGGCGGTGGCGAGCGTTTGATATAACGCCCGATCAATGCAAAGAAAAGCGGTACCAGGAAGATCGCCAGCACCGTGGCCGAAATAATACCGCCCAGCACACTGGTGCCGATGGCGGACTGCGCGCCGGAAGCCGCACCGGTGGCCAGTGCCAGCGGCAATACGCCCACGCCAAACGCCAGTGAGGTCATCACGATGGGACGCAAGCGCTGGCGCGAGGCTTCAACGGTGGCATCGATGATATTCATGCCGCCCGCATAAAGATCCTTGGCAAACTCCACAATCAGAATGGCGTTCTTGGCAGACAAACCTATGGTGGCAATCAGGCCGACCTTGAAGTAAATATCATTCGGCATGTCGCGCAGGGTCACGCCGAGCAGGGCACCCAGTACGCCGAGTGGCACCACCAGTATCACGGATAGCGGAATCAGCCAGCTTTCGTACAAGGCGGCCAGCGCCAGGAACACGATCAGTATCGATACCCCGAACAGCATGCTGGCCTGACTGCCGGAGAGTTGTTCTTCATACGACTGGCCCGCCCACTGAAAGCCGATGCCCTTGCCCAGTTCGCGGCTCAGGCGCTCCATTTCAGCCATGGCCTCTCCGCTGCTGCGGCCCGGCGCCGCGCTGCCGTTGATGGTAAACGCTGGATAGCCATTAAAGCGTGTGAGCTGGGGCGCGCCCGTGGTCCAGCTCATGGTCACAAACGACGACAGCGCAACCAGCTCGCCCTGGGCATTTCTTACCCGCAGATTATTCAGATCATCCAGGCTCTGGCGACTATGGCCCTGGGCCTGCATGATCACGCGCCGGATCTGGTTGCCATAGACAAAATCGCCGATGTAATTGGAGCCGAACATGGTGGCCAGCGTATCGTTGATGTCATCCATGCTCACACCCAGCGCGCTTGCCTTGCGGCGGTCGATATCCAGCCGCACCAGCGGTGCATCCGGCAGACCGGCAAACATGAGGTTGGTGACAGCCTCGCTTTTGGCACCGTTGGCCAGCAGTTTGTCTCGCGCTGCCGCCAGCGCTTCCTTGCCGATATTGCCACGGTCCTGCAAGCGCAAATCAAAGCCGCCAGTGGAGCCAAGCTCGGGCAGCGGAGGCGCATTCAGGGCAAAAATGGTCTGATTGGGCCGCCCGTAAAACCGCATATTGACGCGGTCCACAATCGCCTTTACCTGCTGCTCAACCGCCGTGCGTTCTTTCCAGTCGCGCAATGTCACGAACAGCATGCCGCTGCTGGTGCCGGTACCGTAGATACTGAAACCACCGACTTCGAATACATATTCAATCGGCTCGTTCTTTTGCAGGTATTGGCTGATTTCGCTCAGCACGGCATCGGTTTCGGCCATGGTCGCCCCTTGCGGCAGCATGACCACCACCATGAAGTTGCCCTGGTCTTCATCCGGTAAAAATGCCGTCGGCAAGCGCACAAACAACAGCGCGACCACCGCCAGTATGCTGCCGTACACCACCATCCAGCGTATGGGCTTTTGCAGGATTTTTTTGGTACGGCCCTGGTAATGATCGGTCAGCCAGGCAAAGCGGCGGTTAAACCAGCCGAAGAAGCCGCGACTGCCATGCGCATCGCCTGGGGTAATCGGCTTCAGCAGGGTGGCGCAGAGCGCGGGTGTGAGCGACAGCGCCAGAAACGCCGAAAAGGCGATGGAGACTGATAGCGACAAGGAGAACTGCCGGTAGATATTGCCAACTGCACCGCTGAAAAATGCCATGGGGATAAACACCGACACCAGCACAACCGTAATACCGACGATCGCCCCGCTGATCTGCGACATGGCCTTGACGGTAGCGTCGTATGGCGAGAGCCCCTCTTCTGCCATCAGGCGCTCGACGTTCTCCACCACCACAATCGCATCGTCCACCACGATACCAATCGCCAGCACCATGCCAAACATGGTCAGCACATTGATGGAAAAGCCCAGCGCGTACATGACGCTAAAAGTGCCCATGAGCGCAATCGGCACCACCACGGTAGGAATCAGCGTGGCACGGAAATTCTGCATGAAGAGATACATCACCAGAAACACCAGCACGATGGCTTCGAGCAAGGTGTTGAGTACCTTTTCAATGGAGATGCTGACGAAGGCCGAGGTATCGTACGAAATCTGGTAAGTCACGCCCGGCGGGAAATACGTCTGCAGCTCATCCAGCGCGGCGCGTATGCGCTTGACGGTGGCCACGGCATTGGAGCCCGGCGCCATCTTGATCGCCATGCCTGCGGCATTTTTGCCATTAACCTTGGATGAGAAGGAGTAATCGCTGCTGCCCAGCTCCACCTTGGCGAGGTCTTTGACCAGCAGCGCCGAGCCATCGCCATTGGTACGCAGTTGCACATTGCCAAAATCCTCCGGCGTGGCGAGCACGGCATCCGACTCAATGGAGGCGCTGATGGGGGAATTTTCCGGCACGCCATTGGCGCCGATCTGGCCCACGGTCACCCGTGCGTTGTAGCTGCGAATGGCCGAGGCAATATCCGCCGCTGTCACGTTGAGCGCCGCCATTTTCTTCGGGTCCGGCCAGATGCGCATGGCGTATTCCGGGCTGAAGGATTGCACCTTGCCCACGCCCTGCACGCGGCGCAGCGTCTGGATCACATTGGCCGAGGCAAGCTCGCCCAGGTCCACTTCGCTGGTTGAAGCGTCATCCGCCGTCAAGGAGACGATCAGCTGAAAACTGTCAGCCGACTTTTCCACGGCAATACCATTGCGGCGCACAATTTCCGGCAGCCGCACTTCGATGGTTTTCAGGCGATTCTGCACATCCACCGCGGCAAGGTCGGGATTCACCCCTTGCTTGAAGGTGAGGCTGAGGCCAGCCGAGCTCTGGCTGCTGGTGGCCGAGATGTACATCAGGCCCTGCACGCCATTCATCTCGCGCTCGATCACCGAGGTGACGGTTTCTTCCACCACGCGTGCCGAAGCACCGGGGTAGCTCGCGCTGATATTCACCACGGGCGGCGCAATGTCCGGGTACTGGGCTATCGGCAGCCCGCGTATCGCCAGGATGCCGGAGAGGATGATCAGGAGGGCGATCACCCAGGCAAACACCGGGCGATCAATAAAAAATCTGGCCATATCGTTGCCTTGGGTTCTTTAAACGGCTTGCATCATGGGTTCTGGGCTGCGGCAGGCGTGACTTTTACCTGCGCTCCCGGGGCCAGCGTGGCGACGTTGGTTGTGACGACGCGGTCACCCGGTTTCAGCCCTTTCACCACGACCCACTCGCGACCCTGCATGCCGCTGGTCTGCACTTCCACCGGCACTACCTTGTCATCCTTGTCCAGCGTCATCACCTGGGCAGCTTGGGCGGTTCTGATCAGCGCATCGCGCGGGATCAGAATGGCATGTGGATTCACCGCCTGATCCAGCTTCACCTGCACATAGGCGCCGGGGAAAAGCTCGCGGTCCGGATTATCAAACAGGGCACGCATGGCCACAGAGTCCGTCGTGCTATTGACGGCAAGATCGGAGAAGTAAAGCTTGCCTTTGCGCGCGTATTCCGAGCCATCAGGCAGGATCAGCCGCACGGTAATCTGCCCCTGTTTCTTGCCTTGCACCTGGCCAGCACGCATCGCCCGTTGCAGCGCCATGACATCTGCCGCCGGTTGCGAGAAATTCACGTAGATCGGATCGATCTGGTCTATGGTGGTCAGCGGGGTGGGGCTATCCTGCCCGACCAGGGCGCCTTCGGTGACCAAAGCGCGGCGGGCAATACCATCAATCGGCGCCGTTACGCGCGCATACCCGAGGTCCAGATTGGCACGGTTGAGCCGGGCTTTGGCAGACAGCAGGGCCGCGCGCGCCGCCAGCTCTTCAGATGCAGCTACCTTGTAATCGCGCTGGCTCACCGATTGATCACTGACCAGATCCTTGTAGCGCTCCAGCTTGTCCACGGCATTCAGATGATTGGCTTCGGCCTGCGCCAGCGCGCCTGCAGCGTCCTCACGGGCGGCGGCCAGGAGTTCGGGGTTGATCAGAAACAGCGGCGTGCCTTTTTTGACTTCCTGACCTTCCTGATAAACCCGCTGGGTGACGATGCCCGCCACGCGGGCCCGCACTTCCGCCTGGCGATAGGCTTCAAGACGGCCGGGTATCTCGGCTTCCATGGTTACCGGGGTTTCGGTCACCTGGATGGCCTGCACTTCTATCGGGGCAGCGCCCGACGATGCGGCCTGATCACCGGAAGAGCAGGCGCTCATGAGCCCGAGGACGGACATCGCAGCCAGCAGCTTGCGCCGCTCTCCTGAAAAAACACCCATAACTGACATTTCCAACGGATAAAGAATGGGGCATGATAGCCCAGCCCCGATAATCAATCAATCGTGACTGATTAATTATCGGGTGTATACTACGCGCTTCGATTCCTTCGAGTTAATGCCTTGGCACGCAAAACAAAAGAAGACTCCCAGCGCACCCGCGACCTGATCCTGGATGCCGCCGAACACGTGATTTACGAGCGCGGCATGAGCCTCACCACCATGGCCAATATTGCGGATGCGGCCAATGTGTCACGCGGTGCGGTGTATGGACATTACAAAGGCAAGGTGGAACTGGCGATTGCCATGGCCGAGCGTGCCATCCATACCGCTCCCTCACTGGAGCGCGGCCCGGAAGAGCCCGCCCTGGTTTACCTCAAGCGCTACTGCCTGCACGAAGTACATTCCTATATCGACGCCAGCTCGCTGCAGCGCGTGCTGTTCATTCTTTACGTGCGCATAGACGACACGCCGGAACTGGTGAGCATACGCGAGCGCTGGGAACAAAAACGCGCCGCCGTCATTGCGCAGTGCCTGCAAGCCGCCATACAGGAAGGCAGTCTCGCCGCCGATAGTGATGTCGCGCTTTATACGCTGTATGTGCAGGCGCAGATCGAGGGCATCTTCAGCATTCTGTTTTTCAATCACGACACCACGATAGACAAATGGGATATCGCCGAGCGCCTCTGTTCCATGGGGCTGGAACGGCTCACCCTGCCGGCGAGACCCTAGCGCTGCAGCGCCACCCGGCGGCATGCATTGTCCCGTTACCACACCCGTCAGCCCAGTAGCGCGAGAAACTGCTCCAGCGGCAAAGGCTTGCTGAACAGGTAGCCTTGCGCTTGCGGGCAACCCATCTTATGCAGGTAATCGGCCTGCTCCAGGGTTTCCACGCCTTCGGCCACCACATTTTTATTCAGATTGCGGGCCAGGGAAACGATAGCCTGCACAATGAGCGCCCGTTCGGCGTTGTCCGTAATATCGCTGGTAAACGAGCGGTCGATTTTCAGTTCGCGCACCGGAAAGCGATGCAGATAACTCAGGGCAGAATACCCGGTGCCAAAATCATCAATCGAGATACACAAGCCCATGGCACTGAGGCTTTGCAGCATGCGCTGGATGTTGTCGGTATTTTCCAGCAGCAGGCTTTCGGTGATTTCGAGCTTGATCCAGTCCGTATGGCAGCCCGTCTCGGCAAGAATGGCTTGTATGGAAGACACCAGATCATTGTGCAGGAACTGGCGCGTAGATAAATTGACCGCCACCGTCACCGGACGCGGGCGACCACGATTCAGCGCCACGGCCACCTGGCAGGCAGAACGCATGACCCATTCGCCTATCGGGATAATCAGCCCAGTCTCTTCAGCGATACCAATGAACTTGTCTGGCATGATGAGTTTGCCAGACTCATGCTGCCAGCGCAGCAAGGCCTCGGCACCAATGATCTCGCGGGTGGCAAGGTCCACCAGCGGCTGGTAGTGCAGCAGAAATTCCTCTTTTTTGAGGGCGAAGCGCAGGTTGGTTTCCACCTCACGCCGTTCGGCGGCTTTGATGGTGAGATCTGCCGAGTAAAACTGGAAATTGTTGCGCCCCAGGTGCTTGGCGTGAAACAGCGCAGAGTCGGCATATTTGAGCAGATCATCCACGGCCTGGCTGTCCGACGGGTAAGCCGCAATGCCCAGGCTGGCGGTGACAAACACATCATGACCATCCACCACAAAAGGTTGGTCAAAGGCCTGCAGCACCTTGTCGGCGACGCGGGTGATGTTTTCCGGCACACGCATTTCGGAGACCAGAATACCGAATTCATCCCCACCGAGGCGGGCCACCGTATCGTAAGGGCGCACGCATTTTTCCAGGCGGTTGGCCACTTCACACAGCAGCACATCGCCCAGGGTATGGCCCAGGGTATCGTTGATTTCCTTGAAGCGATCCAAATCCAGCATGATGAGGCCAAACGGATAGGCATGGCGCTCGGCTTCGGCAATGGTCTGTTCGACACGGTCGATGAGCAAGGCCCGATTGGGCAGCTTGGTCAGGGTGTCGAAATAGGCCAGATGATGTATGCGTTCCTGATACTCGTAGGTCTCGGTGACATCCTGACCCATGCCGATCACGGCGATAGGCAGGCCGCTGGCATCCAGCTCGGCCGCCAGCCAGATATGGATGATCCTGCTGGTGCCATCGGGTGCATGCCAGTGCAAGTCCATGGCCGCTGAGCGCCCACTCTTGAACACCTCTTTGACCACCTGCTCATAGCCATAGGCAGAATCGCCCCCGGGAAATTCACTTGGCGTTTTGCCCAGCAAGACATCTTCGGCAACCCCGTAAAGGTTGGCGGTTTTCTGGTTCACAAAGGTACGTCGGCATGCGGTGTCAAACCGCACTATCAGATTGGGGGAGTTTTCGATCAGGGAGTGGTATTCGCGTTCACGGCGTATGGCATCGGTCACATCACGCGCATAGCCCAGGGTGCCTTCGATGTTGCCGTCAATTACCAGGCGGGACTTGTAAGATTCAATCCAGATATCCTTGCCATCGGCGGTCCGCAGGCGGTTTACCGTGCCTACCGGCAGCTCGCTCTCCATGGCTTGCCTGTCGCCTTCGACATACTCCTTAGCCAGCTCCGGATCAAAAAAATCAAAATCCGTTTTGCCTTCCAGTTCATGCGGAGAGGACACGCCGGCAACGCGGGCGTACTCCGTGTTGGCTGCCAAGAGACGACTTTTCGTGTCTTTCAGCCAGACCATGAAAGGAAAGTTATCCAGCAAGGTGCGCAGATATTTTTCTCTAGCCGTTATTTTTTCTTGCGCACTATCCAGCATCAAGAACCCTTTTGAGCAAATACACAGCAATAAAAGAGGACAATCCTGTGATGAAAATCACAAAATTTTTAGCAATGTAATACGTTATAGGACATTTAGTGAACAACTTTTATGAGGTCGCTGCGCAAATATGTCAGCCCTGGTTATTACGCAGGATAAGGTCCTGTGGCTGAACAGCCTGATTTCATGCATCTCTCCGGGATTAAGTCCCCGAGCCACGTTTTCGGATGCCTGAGTTTGGTGTATGGCGATCAGGCAAGGGGATTACTGACAGGGATCCGGACGATCCTGTGCGGGGGTGATCCAGAGATAATCGTATTGCCCGCGCAAGCCATCGAGCCGGGCCATCTGTTCGGCGTTATCTTCCACAAAGCCGACCACGCGCACGCGGCGTTCCGGCAGCAGCGCATGGAAGATCACGGGTATTCCATAATCGCGCCGCACATGGTTATTGCCCGCCACCAGCACTGCCATGCCAGAACCCGCATCGCGCAAGGCACTGAACATGGCCGCATCGCGCGCGCGTTGCGCCAGCTGCATGGCAGGCAAATGCTCGGGCTTGAGCTGGCCACAATGACCATCCAGCAGATCCTGGTTCAGCGTCGCTGCCGCCGTCGCGGATAAGGGAGCCTGCTGGAGGATGCCGGCCAGCGGGGCTGGCAAAGCGGACGCGCCCTGACGCGCCACATTCCTGACTTGTTCCGGCGCAAGATTGCCGCCCACGAGTGGCAATCCGGCCTCGCGAACCGCGGCAAACAGGCTCTCATGCGCAGGCCACTGCCAGCTGTTGGCATTGAATCCGGCACGCTCCAGATCCGCCAGCAGCGGTCCCTGCCACTGCACACGCTGGCCAGCTTGCAGATGTTCGGCGACCACGTAGAAACCAGGCGCATCCACCCGCGCTTTGAGTTGTTTCAGCAGTTCGCCACGTCGTTGATGGTGCAACGCATTGTCATGGACTTCGCCCAGCAACAGCACATCCTGCTGCGCGAGATCATCGACAAGCGCTTGCGCCGAAACCACCTGCCCGGTTGCCAGGTTGATAATGCGCTCGGCCGCCACCGCAGGCGCCGCGATCAATGTGCCCATCACCAGCCAGCTCCATACAAGCGTACGTTGCCACATCACCTCTCTCCTTGTTTCCACCGATACTGACCCTGACGCACACTATGGCGTATGGTTCAGCCAGGGCAATGCACGCAGAAGTTATGCAGGCCGCCGGCATGGAACCGGCCATGGACGCCCTGCTCCTAAACACACAAAATAAGCTGACAACATAAGCAGCCCGCCTAGATGGCGCAACAGGAGAATCTCATGGATCAGGAAATAGCTGGCAAGCTGGATGACATCAATACCACGCTAAAACATATTCATCGGCATATGCTGTGGGTGTTCTGGCTGGTTGCCGTGTTTGCACTACTGTACTTCGGGCTGCTCATATACCTGCTGGCCTGAGCTGGTGCCACACCAGCGTGATGGATCAGCCCATCCCCCATCACCACAACAACGAGAGCCCATCATGACTGCATTACCGATCCCCGACGAACAAGCCGCGCTGGCTGCCTTGTTGCGCCAGCAACAAGCCGAAGGAGGAACCGAATCGCTATCCACCGAAACGCTAGGGCAGTACATCTGCTTTTGCAAACTGCGCGGGTTTTGCGCGGACAAGAGCGCGGAGAGCTGCCTGCGCGAGCGAAATCTCTATCAGGCGTTTGTTGACGCCGGGCGTTGAGCAAGGCTTGAAAGGGTAGTCAGGGATTACTCAGACGCCACAATGCATTCCACCAGACGCCCGACCAGAGGCGCCACCAGCAGAATCGCCAGAAAAACTACAGGCCATGCAGTGCAGAAGGCATGCCACCACTCCTGCATGAAACCGGCATGCCAGCCCCAATGCCGCAGTGTGAGCGTGCCGGAAACCAGCATGACACTGAAAGCGGACATCACCGCGGCAAACACAATCGGCCGAAAACGGCGCGGTATTTTCCAGGACATGAGCTACCTCTTAAGCAATATCAAAAGCACATGAAAAAACATGGGCTCAGGAGCGTGCCCGAGCCCATGCTGCTCAGCAGAATTACTGACGCACGGCTTGCAGGTAGCGCGCGGCAGGCTGTTTGTGCGAAAGGTTGGGGCGCAGATGATTGCGCGCATCCACCAAGCGCGTCCAGTCGGCCGCTTCGGGCAGGGAAGGAATAGTCACCACTTCGCCCAGATCAAGCCCGACCAGCGCTGCATCGACCATGGTTTCTGCTGGCATGACGATCTCTTGTGGCAGATGGTTGACGGAGAAACCGGCACGATCCCACAACTCGGTATGTGTGGCGCCTGGCAATACTGCCTGCACACGCACACCCTTGCCAGACAACTCGTGATGCATGGATTCGCTGAGATTCAATACATAGGCCTTGCTGCCACTGTAGCTGCCATTCAGCATGTCCGGCGCCAGCGCCACAATGGAGGCGATATTGATGATGGTGCCATTGCCGCGCTTGACGAAGCTGGTGGCAGCCGCCGCGGCCAGATGTGTCAGCGCCGTGATATTGAGCGAAATCATGGTGTCGATCTGATCCAGATTGGAATCCAAGAGCGAGGTCACCGCTGCAGTACCGGCATTATTCACCAGCACGCTGATGTCGCTATCGGCGAGCAGCTTTTGCTTTACCTGCTCAAGGTCCTGCTTGCGTGTCAGGTCAGCGCCCAGGATTTCTACGTGGCGACCAGTGGCAGCGTGCAATTTGTCGGCCAGCGCTTGCAGACGGGTGGTATCGCGCGCCACCAGCACCAGATCGTAACCGCGCCTGGCCAGGCGATCTGCATAAACAGCGCCGATGCCGGAAGATGAGCCCGTAATGAGAGCCTTGCCTTGAGTAGATGTCGCCATGTGTTTCTCCTTGATGAATAAATTTAAGTGGGTGTTTAAACAAGCGATTGACGAGAGTTAGTATATGCACGTAAGCTATGGCTTAAATGTCATTTAACCCACTTTTTAAGACATCATGATGCGTATCGGATTTGTCGTGTTCCCCGGCTTTCAGATTCTGGATCTGGCGGCCATGACCGTATTTGAAATGGCCAACGTGGTGAGTCATCAGGCGGTTTATGAGCTGCATCTGGTATCCGAATTGGGGGGCGCCGTGACCAGTTCGGCCGGGGTTGCCGTACACACGGAAGCCTTCGATGAGCAGGCATACGATAGCGTCATCATGATGGGCAGCATCGGTATCCATACCCCCAGCCCGGGCCTGCTCGGCTTTCTGCAACAGGCACACATCGGCAGCCGTCGCATTGCCAGCATATGTACCGGCGCGTTCATCCTGGCTGAAGCGGGCCTGCTGGACGGGCTGCGCGCCAGCACGCACTGGCGCCACGCGCGTGAATTGCAGCGCCGCTATCCCAAGATCAAGGTGGAAGAAGACCGTATCTTCATTCGCGAGGGCAAGGTATGGACCTCGGCAGGCATGACGGCCTGCATTGATTTATCGCTGGCCCTGGTGGAAGCCGATATCGGGCTGGATGCTTCGCGCACGATTGCCCAGCGCATGGTGGTCTACCACCGGCGCACCGGCGGCCAATCGCAGTTCTCGGCACTGCTGACGCTGGAACCCAAGTCCGACCGCATCCAGACCGCGCTGACCTACGCCCGCAGCAACCTGCACAAACCTTTGTCCGTGGAAGACCTGGCCGATGTCGCGCACCTGAGCCCGCGCCAGTTCAGCCGGGCTTTCCGCGCCGAGACCGGGCAATCACCCGCCAAAGCCATTGAAAACCTGCGCGTGGAAGCGGCCAAATCCATGATAGAAACCGCACGGCACCCGATTGACGTAGTGGCGCGGGAAACCGGTTTTGCCGACCCCGAGCGCATGCGCCGTGCCTTCATCCGCACCCTGGGGCATCCACCTCAGGCCATCAAGCGCATGGCCCGCATGCAAACACATTAAGCGCAGGCCTCTCCTTATCCGCACGGCGGATATCACTCTATCTAACCCCCCATACGGCTGGGTCTGCATATTGGTCTAAAATATGCAGACACAGCCCATGACACAGGACAACGCGTCACCCGCCAATATGAGCAACCCGGTTAAACCCCCTGAAGCAGACAGCACCGTCTATAAAACCCTGCTGGAATCCACCAAAGCGATTCCCTGGAAAATAGACTGGCGCACCATGACGTTCAGCTACATCGGCCCGCAAATCGAAACGCTGCTGGGCTGGGCGCCTGAGAGCTGGGTGAGCGCAGGCGACTGGGCCGCGCGCATGCATCCGGAAGACCGTGAATGGGTAGTGGATTATTGCGTGTCGCAATCGCGCTCCGGGATTGATCACGAGGCGGATTACCGGGCGCTGACCAAGGATGGCGAATACATCTGGATCCGCGATGTGGTGCATGTGCTGCGCAATGCGGATGGCGAAGTCGAAGCGCTGATCGGCTTCATGTTTGATATCAGTGAGCGCAAGAAAACCGAAGAAAAACTGCTGCAACTGCAGAAAGAACTGGAAGAGCTGTCTTTCCAGGATGGCCTGACACGCGTCGCCAATCGCCGCATGTTCGATTCCATCATTCAGGTGGAATGGACCAATGCCAGGCGCAACAGCCAGCCGCTGTCCCTCATCATGCTGGATATCGATTACTTCAAACAGTACAACGATCATTACGGACATATTCAGGGCGATGATTGCCTGAAGCAGGTGGCGGAGATACTGAGCAGTGCGGGTACACGGGCGAACGACTTTTTTGCCCGCTTTGGCGGAGAGGAGTTTGTTCTGGTGCTACCGCAGACGGATAGCGATGCCGCCAAAAAAATTGCAGAACGCTGCCGCAAGCTGATTTTCAAGGCGCAGATTCCGCATGCAAAATCCCTGATCGGCCCGGTACTCACCATCAGCGTGGGTGTGGGCACCGTGATTCCTGGTTACCAGGATGAGTCTGTGGATTTTATCAACAGCGTGGACCAGCGCCTCTATCAGGCCAAGCAGCTGGGCCGCAACTGCATCATCGGCGGCAACTGAACCTCAAGGCGCGCTTCTGGGCTCCCACAGCGGCTCGCCGCCCGCATCGAGATAGGTGAGATACACCCGCAAATCGAACTCCAGCTGGTGGTAATGCGGCTCCATATAGCAACATAACTGGTAAAACGCCTTGTCGTGGTCGCGCTCCTTGAAATGCGCCAGTTCATGTACCACGATCATGCGCAAGAATGCCTCCGGCATGCTGCGAAATAACCCCGACACATGCAGCTCGCGCTTGGCTTTGAGCTTGCCGCCCTGCACCCGCGAGATGGCCGTATGCGTGCCCAGCGCATGACGCACGATGTGCAGTTTGCTGTCGTATGCTACCCGGCTAAGTTGTCCGCTATTGCGCAGGTACTCGTCTTTTATTTTCACCACAAAATCGTACAGGCCTTTGTCGGTTCGGATGGTATGCGGCTCAGGGTATTTCGCCAGAAAAATCTCCGCGAGTTTTCCCTGCCGAATAACATCAAGCGCCTGTGTGACAAGGCTGGCGGGATACGCAGCAAGATAATGGGAAGTGGGCGTCAAGGGCAGCATGATAGGCAGGCGAAGTGGGCTGCTGCATTTTACACCGCCCCATGCCGATCGCAGACTATTGCACATCCCCGGCAACTTGTTTAGGCTTGCAGCTCACGCACCCGAAGGGCCTAAAAATAATAAAGCAGGGCATGGGGTTTGCTCACTTCAGGCTGGCTCAACGCCGCCCCATCTCTCTTGAATATTGGCACAACTACATTGCGCGTCGCTCTCGACATCAGCCCTAAAAGCTACGCTACCGGTGCATTAAACCGCGTAGTGGCAGGTTGGTTGTTGCCTCAAACCCGGCGTCTGGCCAACCGCATGTGCATGGCGCACATCATGGCACTGGCGCTGCTCGGTTTTTCTGCCATCTCCGCACACGCCCAGCCACAAACCTTGCGCGTCATCTCGGATGATAATTACCCGCCTTATCTGTTTCGCGATGCCAGCGGAAATCTGGAGGGGTACCAGATGGATATCTGGAAACGCTGGGAGCAGGAGACCGGCATCAAGGTCGAGCTGATCGCCACCCACTGGGATCAGGCCCAGCAAGCGTTGCTCAACGGAGATGCGGATGTCATCGACATGATGTTCCGCACGCCGGACCGCGATGCGACTTATGACTTTTCACAGCCGTATGCCAATCTCCCCGTCGCCATCTACAGCCATGCCAGCATTCCCGGCATTGCCTCCGCGCATGACCTGCGCGGGTTTCTGATCGGGGTGCAGGCAGGCGACGCCTGTATTGAAAGACTGCGGGCGGACTCCGTTACCAACTTCAAGCTCTACCCGGATTACACATCCCTGATCAAAGGCGCGCTGGATGAGCAGGTCAAGCTGTTTTGCATGGATGAGTACCCGGCCAATTACTACCTTTACAAACTGGACCCTACGCAAAAATACCGCAAGGCGTTCCAGCTGTATCAGGGGCAGTTTCATTATGCGGTGAAAAAGGGCGCCACCGACACACTGCAGCTGATTGAAAGCGGCATGGCGCGGATTCCGCGTGAAGACAAGATCGAAATGTTTCAGAAATGGGTAGGGCAATCACCGGTGCTGCTGCCTTACAGCCGCTATATCGCGCCGGCACTGGGCTTGTTGAGTCTGGTGGGGGCCATCGTCCTGCTGTGGATTTTCCTGTTGCGCAGAAGCGTCAAAACTAAAACTGCCGAGCTGGCCAATCAGCACCAGCGATTACAGCAAATTATTGATGGCACGGCGGCTGGGACCTGGGAGTGGGATATCCGGAGCGGCGACTGTATCGTCAATCCGCGCTGGGCGGAGATGCTGGGATATACGCCGGATGAGCTGGAGCCTTGCACCGCGGACAGTTGCCGCGCGCTCTGCCACCCGGATGATCTTGAGCAGCTGGTACAGGCACTGGAAGCGCATCTCAGGGGGGAGACCGATTACTTTGCCAGCGAGTCGCGTCGCCGCCATAAAAACGGCCACTGGATATGGGTGGCAGATCGCGGACGGGTGACCCGCCGATCGCCACAGGGTGAAGCGCTGACCATGAGCGGCACGCGGCTCGAGATCACCAAGCTCAAGCTGGCCGAAAACACACTGAAGCAGGCGGTGGAACAGCAAAAAATGTTTATCCAGCAGGCGCCCATCTGTGTAGCCATGTTTGATCGTGACATGCGTTATCTGGCCTGCAGCAACCAATGGCAAGAAGAATTCGGTCATCAGCAGGGCAGCCTGCTGGGGCTGAACCACTATGATGTGCATCCCGACATCCCGGAAAAATGGCGCCAGGCGCATCAACGGGCGCTGGCCGGCGAACGGCTGGAAGAGGAGGAGGATCTCTGGATAAGAGCGGATGGCCAGCATCTCTGGACCCGCTGGATGATCACGCCATGGATGGATGACAGTCAGACCATACAGGGCATTATCATTTCCTCCGAAAACATTTCCGCGCGCAAGCAGGCCGAAGAGGAGTTACGCCTGGCGCATACCGTATTCGAGCACAGCAGCGAAGCCATGCTGGTGACCGATGCCGATAACAACATCATCACCATCAACCCGGCTTTTAGCGAGATGACGGGCTATTCACTGGAAGAAGTCATCGGCAAGAATCCAAAAATCCTGAGCTCGGGACGCCAGGGCAAGGAGTTTTACCAGGAGCTGTGGAATACCCTGGAAACCTCCGGGGAGTGGCGTGGTGAGATCTGGAACCGCCGCAAGAGTGGGGAAGAGTATGCCGAATGGCTGGCCATCAATAATATTTACGGCGAGGACGGCAAGCTGTTCCGCCGGGTAGCGCTGTTCTCGGACATCACCGAGAAAAAACGCGCCGATGCCCTGATCTGGAACCAGGCCAATTATGACCTGTTGACGCAACTGCCCAACCGCCGCCTGTTCAGCGACCGCCTGCAACAGGAGATCAAAAAATCGCAGCACGATCATAGCCAGTTTGCGTTGCTGTTCATTGATCTGGATCGCTTCAAGGAAGTGAACGATACGCTGGGTCACAGTCACGGGGACTACCTGCTGATTGAAGCATCCCACCGCATTCAGCGGCACCTGAAAGAAACCGATACCGTCGGGCGGCTGGGTGGCGATGAATTTACCGTGATCATTGCCAACCTGCCTGACCCCAGCGTGATGACACTGATTGCCCAGCGCGTGCTGGACGCCCTTGCCGCACCATACGACCTGGAAGGCGAAATCGTCTATCTCTCCGCCAGCATAGGCATTACGGTTTTCCCTGAAGATGCGACCACCAGCGCCGAGTTGCTGAAAAATGCCGATCAGGCCATGTATGAAGCGAAAAAGAATGGGCGCAACCGTTTCAGTTTCTTTACCCCCATGATGCAGGCCATGGCGCAGGCCCGCATGCGCATGATGCGCGATCTGCGCAATGCACTGGCCTTGAGCCAGTACACGGTCTATTTCCAGCCGATTGTCGATCTCAGCAGCCAGCGCATTCACAAGGCAGAAGCGCTGATACGCTGGCAACATCCGGAACTGGGTTTTGTCAGTCCCGCTGAATTCATTCCGCTGGCCGAAGAAACCGGCCTGATCCACGAGATAGGCGACTGGGTATTCCAGCAGTCTGCGCAGCTGGTCAAACAATGCATCCCTATCGTGGGCGACGATTTTCAGGTGAGCGTGAACAAATCGCCCGTGCAGTTCCGCGACCGCACCCAGGCGCATCAGGACTGGATGGAATACCTGAGCGGACTGGGTTTGAGCGGGCACAATATCGTGGTCGAGATTACCGAAGGCCTGCTGCTCAATGCCGATAGCGGCATCTCGGACAAACTGCTGCATTTCCGCGATGCCGGCATGCAGGTGGCGATTGATGACTTCGGCACGGGCTACTCGTCACTGTCCTATCTCAAGAAGTTTGATATTGATTACCTCAAGATAGACCAGTCATTCGTGCGCAATCTGTCGGGCGACGGCGAAGATCTCGCCTTGTGCGAAGCGATTGCCACCATGGCGCACAAGCTGGATTTGCGCGTGATCGCCGAAGGTGTGGAAACGACCGCACAACGCGACCTGCTGGCGCAGATCGGGTGTGATTACGGCCAAGGCTACCTGTTCTCCAGACCGGTGCCAGCCGATGAATTCATGCAGCTGCTGGAACGATCTGCTGCCTGACCGTGCCCAACAGGCATGGGCTGCATATCAGCCGTCGCCAGACAAAAACGACAACAAGAGAAGGGAGACACCATGCCCTACAAGTTTTTGATGTTTTACTTTATTTCGCTCGGCATCTGCTCGCTGTCCACCATCTACAAAACCAGCTGTTTCAAGAACATGCTGTGCCGCCAGATACTGGGCAATATGTTCTGGAGCCTGATCCCCATCGCCAACACCTTCAAGGCTGTGTTGTGGATTTACTCCATGATCGTCGATGCCTGGCGGCGGCGCCGTGGAACAACGCCGCCAGGCTGATGGCGGTATTTATCGGGAAAAGCAGCGTATACGCTTAGGCCGCCATGTAGGCATGCACTTTTTGCGTCAGCCATTCCATGAACGCCAATAAACGCCGCGACAAGTGACGTCGGTGCGGATAAAGCAGGGACACCGGCATAGGCTCTGGCTTGAATTCCGGAAGCAGTTCTAACAGTTCGCCCCGCTGCAGATAAGCCCGAACCGCCACGAGCGGCACCTGGATAATACCAAGCCCGGCCAGACAGGCCATGCTGTAGGCGGTGGAATTATTGACCGTCACCCGCGCAGGAACCAGGCAATGCCGGCTCACCCCTGCCTCCAGATATTCGAACGCGGAAGGTTTGGCGCCGAGCACCGAAACATAGTGCACCATGTAATGCGCGGCGAGGTCTTCCAGGGCCATCGGCATTCCGTATTGGCGAATATAGGCGGGGCTGGCGCAATTCACCATCTCCAAGGTGCCTAGATGCCTTGCTACCAGCCCGGACTCCGTTAGCACTCCCACCCGTACCACGCAGTCAAACCCTTCACTGATCGGGTCTACCCGCCGGTCCGTACTGCTGAGCTCGATTTCAATGCCAGGATGGCGCTGCATGAATTCAGGCAATTGGGGAATCACCAGGTTATGCGCCATGTTGAGTGGCATATCCACCCGCAAGCGTCCCCGCAGCAGGGTTTCTGTTTGCTGGAAAAGACTCTCCACTTCGTCCACCTCGGCCAGCAGATCTTTGCAGCGCTCATAAAACCGCTGACCATCCTGCGTGAGTTGCACTTTGCGCGTCGTTCTATGCAAAAGCCTCGCCCCCAAGCGGGCTTCCAGCTGGGTTACTGCATTTGAAATGCTGCCTTTGGGCAATCCCAGGCTATCGGCCGCCTGGGTAAAACTCGCCAGTTCCGCCACCCGTACAAATACCTGCATGGCATCCAGCTTGTCCATACGCACTCCATTGGCATGAAATTTTGAACAGTATAACTATTTTTCGGCAGTTTATTAGCGCCAAAGATGGCAATAGACTGTTCACCAGCACGATTCATCATCCACTTTCAAAGGAGCATCATCATGACAAGCAAGATTGCGATAGTGACGGGAAGCAGCCGCGGGCTGGGTAAAAGCATGGCACTCAGCATCGCCGCCAAGGGTCAGGACGTCATCCTGACCTATCGCAGCCAGCGCGCGGAAGCAGAAGCCGTGGTCAGCAGCATTGAGGCCATGGGCAGAAAAGCGGTGGCACTGCAGCTGGATGTAGGCGACAGCACTTCTTTTGCCCGATTTGCCCAGGAAGTGAAACAGGTGCTGCAGTCCCACTGGCAGCGCGATACCTTTGATTTTCTGGTCAACAACGCGGGTATCGGTATCCATGTCCCGTTCACCGAAACGACAGAAGAAGCCTTTGATACGCTGGTGAATATCCATTTCAAAGGCGTATTTTTCCTGACGCAGAAGCTGCTGGGGCTGATGGCAGATCAGGGACGCATCATCAATATTTCCAGCGGCCTGGCGCGTTTTTCCTTGCCGGGCTACTCGGCATACGCCGCCATGAAAGGCGCCGTGGAAGTGCTGACGCGTTATCTGGCAAAAGAGCTGGGGCCACGCGGCATTGCGGTGAATGTAGTGGCCCCAGGCGCCATTGAAACCGACTTTGGTGGCGGCACGGTACGCGATAACGCCGAGGTCAATAAATTTGTGGCCAGCCAGACTGCTCTGGGGCGCGTGGGCTTGCCCGACGATATCGGCCCCATGGTGGCATCGTTGTTATCGGAAGATAACCGCTGGGTAAATGCCCAGCGCATTGAAGTCTCAGGCGGGATGTTTGTATAACGCGCCCTGAGTATTGCTCAAGGCTCTATCTTGAAACCGGCATCGACCCAGGCATCGATGCCGCCCTTGAGTGGCCGCACCTTGTGATACCCCCGCTTGATGAGGAGCTTGGCCATTTTTGCCGCAGTGACGTCATTGGGGCATGAACAGTAGAGCACGATATCCGTATCGATATCGGTATCAATAAACACGCTATCAATGGTGTCTTCGGTCATGCTGAGCGCACCGGGAATACGGCCATCACCTTGCAGATGGGCAGGTCTGGCATCCACAATCACCGGGCGTGAGCCGCTTTTGAGCATGGTATCCAGCTCATCCACCGAAATGCGCGCCATGCGCAGCGATTTGATAAAGCGGTGCCGCTCCCACCATTTGTTGAGTATAAAGGCCACCAGGGCAATACCCAGCAATAGCGCGCCCCATTTGCCCATCTCGCTCAGAATATCCAGCAACTCATCAATGGCGCTGCTGAACAGCGTGCCCAGCACTATGGCTGAGCCCGCCCAGATGGCAGCTCCCAGGCTGTCAAAAATGATAAAGGTCGTGGCCCGTGTACCCACGGTACCGGCCAGCGCGCTGGACACCGAGGCAAAGCCGGGAATGAATTTGCAGAACAGCAGGGCAGATGGCCCGATGCGCAGATACACCGACTCGGTCTGCCGCACACAGGAATCGGGCGACAGGGAAATGCGGCATAGCTTGCTCATGACCCGGCGGCCGAAGCGGCGTCCGGCAAAATACCAGGCCAGGTCTGCCAGCAGCGAGGCAATCACGGCCGTCAACAGCAGTTGCGCCGGGCTATATTGCCCCTGCGTGAGCATGGCGCCCGTCACCAGCAGGGTGGGGTAAGCCGGAATAGGTAAGCCGATCTGCTCCAGAAACACATTGGCAAACACAATCAGCAAGCCGTATTGCTGAAGCAGATCAAGCAAATGTTGCATGGACTATCTCGACTTCAGTGCGTCGGCGATCTTCTGATCGGTCTTGTACTGGCTGAGCGCATAAACCGCCCAGATGGTGGCGGGCAGCCAACCGATGAGCGTGGCTTGCAGAATCAGACAGACGATGCCTGCGATGGGACGGCCAATGGTGAAAAATGTCAGCCAGGGCAGGATGAGGGCAATCAGTAAACGCATGTCAGCGACCTATTTGAAATGTTAACGCCCACTATATTAACAGCGTCTGCTGCCTTGCGGACCTGCAAGCTGGACAAGATCGCACATGTATTGCCATGACTACGCGACCTCACCCGCCATGCCGGACGCGTACCCAGTGCTCATAGCGCTGATCATGCATACAAGTTTCCAGGAAATCAGGATAATGCTAGCGCTCGCAAGATAACCCTCGCTATAAAAGGAGCCCTCTGTGGAAGCCTGGCAAAACATCAACCTCCTCTCGCTACTCGATACCCTGATCAGCCTCAGTACGGCGTTTGTACTGGGCAGCCTGATCGGCTTTGAACGTCAGTACAGACAGCGCACAGCCGGGTTACGTACCAATGTGCTGGTAGCGGTGGGCGCCGCCATTTTTGTCGACATGGCGAACCGACTGACCGGGCATGAGGGATCTGTGCATGTAGTGGCGTATGTGGTGTCGGGCATAGGTTTTCTCGGCGCGGGCGTCATCATGCGCGAACAGGGTAATGTGCGTGGCCTGAACACCGCGGCCACCTTGTGGGGCTCCGCGGCGGTGGGCGCCTGCGCTGGTGCCGATCTTCTGCTGGAATCCCTGCTGGGAGCGCTGTTTGTCCTGGCCGCCAATACCCTGTTACGTCCCGTGGTCAACCGTATCAACCGCCAGCCCATGGATACACCGGCAGTGGAGCTGACCAACACGGTATATGTCATCGCCGCGCGCACCCATCAGAAAGAAGCCATGTATCTGCTGGAGCAGGCTCTGGAGCAAACCGGTTATCCGCTGCAAGCCCTGGTCATGCATGCCTTTGGTGAAAACGAGATTGAAATTGAAGCAACGCTGGCAGCCACCTCGGTCGATGGTCTGGTGCTGGATCAGCTGATCGATCAACTCAAGCAGAGCCCGCATGTTGGGCAGGCTTTCTGGAGCCCCAGCACCACGGATTAAGCGAGCGCCTGCTAGCGCGAAAACCAGCGACTGGCATAGAGCGCCAGGCCACTGGCCACGCCGCCGTGCATATTGCCGGTCACCAGCGGCATGTCATCGCCCATCACATTGCGTATCGCCTGCTGTATCACGGGCGATACCGCCGAGCCGCCGGTCAAATAGGTTTTATCAATGCGCACGCCAGCCCCGGCACGGGCCTCTTCAATCACCTTGCGGATTTTTTCGGTGGCCTGGGTAATGGCCTGCTGCATCTGGTCACGGTTCATGCCGAGTTGCAGCTCTGGCGCTACAAAATCCACATTGATATGGGTATCAGCCGCATCCGTCAGCCGAATCTTGGCCTGCTCGGCGCTACGCACCAGACTGTGGGTCAATCGCTCACGCCAGACCTTGTATAACCGGCGGCGCGCTTCATCCGGCTCGCCATGCACCGGCATTTCAAACCGGTTGTAAAAGGCATGCTGGCTGGGAATGCTGTTGACGGAAATGGCATCAAACGCCTTGTGGTGCAACTCTCCATCCTTGCCAAAGTACGGCATGATCTGATGCCAGCCGATGTGAATATCGAGATCGGTACCGCCGATACGCGTACCGGCATAGGACAGCAGGTCATTACTCCGGTCCGCACTGGCGCTGGCATGAGGCCCGACGCGCACCACGGAGCAATCGGTCGTGCCACCGCCCACATCCACCACCAGCAAGACCTCGTCATTCACCAGGCCATTTTCGTAATCCAGCGCAGCGGCCAGCGGCTCATACATGAAGATCACATCCTTCAAACCCGCTGCCTGCGCGGCTTCGCGCATAATTGTGAGTGCTTGCTCATCTCCGCGTTCGCCGTATACGCCATGGTAGCGAATGGGGCGGCCTATCACCGCCTGCTGCAAGGACATGCCGCTCGCCGCGCGCGCCTGTTGCATGAGACGCTCCAGCATGCGGCTGATGATGACGGTGAAAAACTCCAGCTGGTCACGGCTGAGGTCGCTCCCCAGAAACACCTTGGGTGACTTCACATACAGCCCATCGGTGGGGCCTTCGGTATGCGCTTGAATGGCGGCACGGCCAAACAGCAAGTCCCGTGCATCGCCCAGCTGCTGACGCAGCGTCATGCGGGCGTCGTCTTCTTCGTCCAGATGGTCCGGGCGTTGGCGATAGACCGCCGACGGCAGATAAACACTCTCGCCCTCCAGCGGCAACAAGGTCACCACGCCATTCTGCGCAACACCCACCGAAGAGTTGGATGTCCCGTAATCGATCCCGCAATGCATGCGCAGCCCCATCAGACAAAAGAGCAGAATTCTACCATTGGTCGGGCGCGCAACGCCGCCTTGGCGTGCCATCAGCCCACAGTCAGCATCACATGTCCAAGCGTATGCCTAGCGCCATTTGGCGAGGCTGGCAAGCAATCAATTTTTAAGCCGCATGCCGATCAAGCCACAGGAAGAATAGGCGACTGGGGTAAAATCCCTTGTTTTTGAGTACGCACCATGTGGTTCAAAAACCTGCAGATTTATCGCATCTCCCAATGGAATACCCCTGTCGAAGCGCTGGAAGACCAACTGGCACGCCACGCCCTGCCAGACACCCCCACCTCTGAAATGCAGCAGGCTGGCTGGATTGCGCCAGCCGGTCCCGGCAAGCCATTTGTGCATGTGCAAGCTCAGCAAGTGCTGATTGCACTGTGTGTGGAAAAGAAGATACTGCCCACCAGCGTGATCAACCAATATGCCAAGGCCCGCGCGCTGGAACTGGAAGAACAGCAGGGCTACAAACCGGGGCGCAAACAGATGAAAGAGCTGAAGGAAGCCATTGCCGATGAGCTGCGGCCACGTGCTTTTTCATTGCGCCGCACTATTTATGCATGGCTGGACCTTGCCAATGGCTGGTTTGTGGTGGATGCCGCCAGCGCCGCCCTGGCGGATACCTTGTTGGAGCAACTGCACAAATCGGTGGATGGCTTTTCCTTGCGCCTGATCAAGACCAATCTCTCGCCCACCAGCGCCATGACAGGATGGCTGGCTGGCAGTGAAGCCCCGCACGGCTTCAGTGTGGATCGTGATTGTGAATTGCGCGCACTGGGCGATGACAAGGCCACCGTGCGCTATGTAAGGCATGACCTTGAAGCCGAGGAAATCCGTAAACATATTCAGGGCGGCAAACAGGTGACCCGCCTGGCCATGACCTGGCGTGACCGCATTGCCTTTGTGTTGAACGATGTGCTGCAGATCAAACGCCTGGAAGTACTGGATGTGCTGAAAGAAGCGGCGGCAGATGTCGCTGCCGAAGAGATGTTCGACAGCGACTTTGTCATGATGAGTGGTGAGCTGAGTCAGCTTTTACCCGAATTATTGGCAGCCCTCGGCGGCGAAGTCGACACCGCACCCAAACCCCAGGCTGCAGCCGCTTGAACGCTCAAGCGTCGGTGGAGACCGCCTGATCGCTGTGTTGAGGCAGCACGATACCGGATGCCGGATCCTGCAAGGCCTCAATCTCGATCAGCGGCGCCCAGGAATTAATTGCACCAAACACCGTAGCAAATGAGACATCGGCGGCATCACGACCCGTACCCAGGCGTATCAAGCCCAGACGCGGCGAGATGCCTGTGGGTTCAAATACATACCAGCGATCGCCCAGATAAACTTCGACATAGGCATGAAAATCATGCGGACCACTGGCCGGGTCTGAACCGTAATCCACGCCTGTTACAAAGCGGGCAGGCATATTCAACGCGCGGCACAAGGCAATCATCGCATGTGAAAAGTCACGGCATACCCCGGCCTTCTGTTCGATGACATCCGTCGCGGCGCTCATGCTGTTGGTGCTGCCCGGCAAATAGGCGAGGTTACCATGCACCCAGTCACATACCGCCTTTACGCGGGCATAACCGCGTGGCAGGTGACCGAACTGCTGGTTGGCAAATGCTTGCAACAGATCTGATTGGCAATAGCGGCTGGGGTAAAGGTAGCGCAGATATTGAATGGGGATATCGGTGATCGCCACTTCCTGCAAGGTGTCGGGAGCCTCCAGCTGATGGTCGACTTCCACCGTCGCCGAATAATGCACTTCCAGCGGGCCGGCCTCTGCCTGGCAACGCACATAGCGCGTGCCATAGAACGTATCCTCGTAGAGTTCATATTGCAATGGCTGGCTGAATTGCAGGTGCTCGTTCATGACAGATTGATTCGCTGTCTGCGCGGCATGCAGATTGAGGATGAAATCGGCCCGGGGGTCCAGCACTTCATATTTGAGGCTGATGGCCAGTTGCATTTTGATCATGATGGTATCTTGAAATAGGGATACCCCATGATACGTTAGTACTTACTCAGGCAGCATCGGCATTTCGCCGATAAGTGTATCCGTGCCATCCTACAAACTGGCAGGTAACAGGGATAGGGGAAGGTCAGGCAGTGGTATTGATATTCTGGCCGAGATGATCAGGCAGGTTCTGTATTTTTGGCAAGGCTTCTATCATGCCAGCGGCGGCAGTGGCCTGTGCATCCAGGGCTTTTTTAAGCACTTCCATGCTGACGGCTTGCCCGGCCTTGGTCTCGGCCATGCTGGCGGCTACGGTGGCACTGGTCACGGAATCCATACAATTCTCCTCATCTACACTACTGTATCGGCAGGCTTTACGCGTTCTTTAGGGCTATCATGAAAAAAACTTGCTCAAGCCCGGCAAACTTGTTTTTGCACTGGTGGTCTTTTGATTGCAGGGCCTGCTTCATCGCGAGCTTCTGCTAGACTTCGCAAGAAGCACTGCCCGTCATGGATACTTCACAGGCTGGCAACGCATTCAACAACCGCCACCGCCCAATAACCCCTAAATCCAAGGTCATGATGCTGTCATTCGATAATCGCCTGCTAAACGAACTCCCCGGTGACCCCATACAGGGCGCCCAGCTGCGCCAGGTGCATGGCGCCCTCTGGTCGCGGGTGGATGCCACGCCTGTAAGCGCGCCCCGGATGCTGGCGTGGTCACCTGAAATGGCGACCACGTTAGGACTCACTGCGGCGGATATGCAATCAGACGCCATGCTGCAAGCACTGTCCGGCAATGGCTTGTTGCCCGGCATGCAGCATTACGCGACCTGTTATGGCGGCCATCAGTTTGGCAACTGGGCCGGGCAGCTGGGCGATGGCCGCGCCATTTTTCTGGGGGAGACCGTGAATGCCGCTGGCGAGCGCTGGGAACTGCAACTGAAGGGCGCAGGCGCCACCCCATATTCCCGTCGCGCCGATGGCCGGGCAGTATTGCGCTCCTCCTTGCGCGAATTCTTGTGCAGCGAAGCCATGTTCCACCTGGGCATCCCCACCACGCGGGCACTGAGCCTGGTGGCAACGGGCGATAGCGTGATACGTGACATGTTTTACGATGGTCACCCGGAACGCGAGCCCGGCGCTATCGTCTGTCGCGTCGCCCCATCGTTCATCCGCTTTGGGCATTTTGAGCTGCCCGCATCGCGCGGGGATATTGATCTGCTACGCCGCCTGACCGAATTCACCATGCAACGCGACTTTGCCGACATGGCTTTCCCCGCCGATATGCCGCTGCATGAGCGCGTGCCCATCTGGTTCGGCGAGATCTGCCGCCGCACGGCCCTGCTGATGGCGGAGTGGATGCGCGTAGGGTTTGTGCATGGCGTCATGAATACGGACAACATGTCCATTCTCGGGCTCACCATTGATTACGGCCCCTATGGCTGGATAGACAATTTTGATCCCGGCTGGACTCCGAACACCACGGACGCCTCCGGCCGCCGCTACTGCTTTGGTCGTCAACCCGATATTGCGCACTGGAATCTGGAACGGCTGGCAGAAGCGCTGGCGCTGTTGTTGCCCGATCCTGCGCCGCTTGTCGAAAGCCTGGGCATGTTTGACAGCACCTATGGGCAGGCATGGAGCCAGGGCTTGGCCGCCAAATTCGGGCTGCGCGACTGGCAGGACGATGATGCCGCCTTGATGAGCGAAATTTTCGAATTGATGACAAGGGCGGAGGTCGACATGACTATGTTCTTCCGCCTGCTGGGCGATATGGATATGCAAGCCCCCAAAGCAGAAGCATTGCGCGCAGCGTTTTATCGTGAAGAGTTGTGGCAGGATTTCCACCCGCCCCTGTATTCCTGGCTGCAACGCTACGGCGAACGACTCAAACACGACAACCTGTCCCAGGAGGCGCGACGAACCGCCATGCACAAAGTGAACCCACGCTTTGTCCTGCGCAATTATCTGGCGCAGCAGGCGATTGACCAGGCTACTGAAGGCGACACCACCATGCTGCAGCAACTCTTCAGCGCCATGCGGCAGCCCTATGATGATCTTCCGCAGTATGCGGCGCTTTATGCCTTGCGGCCGGATTGGGCACGGCAGAAAGCCGGTTGTTCCATGCTGTCTTGCAGCTCATAAAGCGCCTGCCTGCACACATCCACATTTTCTGTGGATAAGTATGTGGGCTCCTTGCGGAAGGCGACGCCAAGTACATGATGCAATAGCGATGCCTCGCTATTGGTCACAATTGTGTCATCTCAGGCCAGCTTGCAGCCACGATAATGCTGGGTCTGGCAGGCTTGTGCCAGGGTTTTGGCTTCCGCCAGCTGATCCGGCGTCATCTTGGCCTCGAGATACATGAGTATTTTCTTGCGCTTGGCACTGCGTCCGTGGGCATCCTGCGGATTTTCAGCCGCGAGCCAGATCCACATATAACCATTCACCATACTGGCTAGCACGCCTTCCCCCTCCAGATACATATTGCCGAGATTGAACTGGGCATCGCTGTCACCCTGCTCGGCCGCCAGGCCAAACCATTTCAGGGCTTGTGGAATATCCTGCGGGACGACATCTCCCCGCAAGTAAACAATGCCGAGGTTAAGCTGCGAACGCACATGGCCTTGCTCGGCAGCCTTGCGATACCACTTGATCGCCTCGTCGTAATCCATGGCAACTCCGCCATCGCGACGGAAGTAAATCACGCCCAGTGCATATTGCGCCTCAGCAAAGCCTTGCTCGGCTGACATACGGTACCACTTCACCGCTTCCTGAGGATTTTCCTGAACACCATCGCCCCGGGCATACATGAGGCCAAGGTTATACTGGGCCTTGGCATCACCCGCCGCCGCCAATCCGCGATACATAGCCGCGGCCTGCGCAAACTTGCCGGCGTCTACCGCCGCCTTGGCTTCGTCCAGACTGGCCGCAATACTGGTAACAGGCAATAGCAAAGCCACACATACGAGATACCCCAATAAACGTTTCACCATCGCCTCCTGCAGCGTATAAGTCATTTTTTTAGCCATCGCCAACCCGCTGGGTCTGGTGGCAGCCCTGTATACAGCTCTGTATGGGCAAGCCATCTTGCCCAATAGTTCCGCCAGCGGGATCCACAACGATGTTCAGCGAACAGGTCTGTGGCATGCAGGCCGCGCCAGTGCTTAACTAGGCGCAGTCACCGCTTTTAATGGATAATCTGGGCTGTGCCTGTTTGCACAATTTTCCCGCACTACTGCTATTGATCCAGGAACCTCGTTCCCGAAAGCCAACGCGACATGCTGACCGATGTATTACTGATAATTTTTGCCGGATTGCTGGTGTTGTTAAACGGATTTTTTGTGGCCGCAGAGTTCGGCCTCGTCAAACTCCGTGCAACCCGCGTGCGCGCCATGGCCAAGACCTACGGCTGGCGCGGCCGCATACTCACTCGCGTGCATGGGCAGCTGGATGCCTATCTCTCGGCGTGTCAGCTGGGCATCACCCTGGCCTCGCTGGGACTGGGCTGGGTAGGCGAACCAGCGTTTGCCGAGCTGCTTACGCCATTACTACAGGCAGCAGGCATTGAGAGCCCGCGCATTGTCCATCTGGTGGCATTCTCGCTGGCGTTCTTCATTATTTCCTTCCTGCATATCGTGGTGGGCGAGCTGGTGCCCAAATCACTGGCGATTCGCTCCGCTGAAAAGATTGGCCTGTGGACGGCACCTGCGCTGTATGGGTTTTACTGGGTCATGTACCCGGCAATCTGGATACTCAATCACAGTGCCAATCTGGTATTGGGTGTGCTGGGGCTGCAAAGCGCAACCTCCCACGACTCGCATTATTCGGCAGATGAGCTCAAGGTCATCCTGCGCAGCTCGCGTGCTGACGATAAATTCAGCCGTAGCGAGTGGCGCGTGCTGGCACAGGCTATCGACTTCCGTGAGCTGGATGTGGCGGATGTGATGCGCCCCTTCCACGAAGCCGTGGTCTTGCATGAGGGCGACAGCCTGGAAGCCAATCTGCAAAAAATCGTGCAGCAGCGCTACAGCCGCTATCCCTATATGGAAACCTCCGGTGAGGTCATCGGCATCATCCACCTGAAAGACCTGTTTGTAGCCCAGCACAAAGGCCGCCTGGAAGATATCGAAGACCTGGTAAGGCCGATTGCCATGGTGTCGCCCGAGCTGCCTGCGACGGAGCTTTTCAGGCGCTTTCAGCAGGGTGCGCCGCACTTTACCGTGGTGGGTTATGAGGGCAGCCCGCCGGTCGGCTTTGTCACGCTGGACAACCTGCTCAGTGCGCTGGTGGGCGAGATACGCGATGAATTCAGGCAATCGCTCAGCGAATGGACCAAACTGGATGATGGCTCGCTACTGGGCAAGGCCAGCCTGCCTATCCCCACGCTGGAGCGCACGCTGGGCATCGATATAGACTCCAACGCGGCCGATAGCGTCGGCGGACTTATCCTGTGGAAACTGGGGGATTTGCCCGAGGAAGGACAAAAGATCGAGTTCGACCAGTTCAGCATTGTCGTCAAGAAGATGGTGGGGCCGCGCATATTGCTGGTGCGGGTTTACCCAAAATTTGATGATGAGCTGGGGTTGGGTGGCTAACGTGAATATGGCTGGGGAATCAGCCGCCAAGACGTTGGTGTAGTGAACAACAGGCAATAAAAAACGGAGCACTAGGCTCCGTTTTTCACATCAAACCTAATACAGGATTAGGCTTTTTGAATGTTCGATGCTTGCTTGCCTTTAGGGCCATCGATGACTTCGAAAGAAACGCGATCGTTGTCTTTCAGGCTCTTATAGCCGGTGTCGGCAATTGCCGAGTAGTGCGCGAACAGATCGCTGCCACCGTCATCGGGAGTAATAAAGCCGAAGCCTTTAGAATCATTGAACCACTTCACAATACCTGTTGCCATTTTGATACTTTCTAACTAAAAGGGAGGCTCCCCGAAAGTTTGAATAAAAACCATATAAAACAAATTATTAATTCTTAATTACAAACGCCTGAAAAAGGTTTTACGCAGTAATCAGCACCCTGTCAATCAATATTTAAATTTATTTGCCTGAGCGCGAATCAAAAACGGCTTAATAAGTACGGCGGCGCGGCACGAATGCACCACGGTTTTCAATGTGACGGAAGGTGATACGGCCCTTGCTGACGTCATAAGGCGACAGTTCCAGCGTCACCTTGTCGCCCGCCAGAATGCGGATATTGTTCTTGCGCATCTTGCCGGCGGTGTAGGCCACCAGTTTGTGACCATTTTCCAGGGTGACCAGAAAACGGGAATCCGGCAGGATTTCGGCGACTACGCCGCTCATTTCAATTAGTTCTTCTTTTGCCATCGCTGACCCATCCTTTTAGTAAATTAAAGTTCGTGTTGTGAAAATGTTGTCGACCGATACAACATCCGGGACAAACACGCGAGGCAAGAAAGCGAAGACATGTGCACCAGAAATGGCAACGCACAAGGAAGACTATTTTTTACCAAGTGCAGCACTATGCGCCAACTTGACTACTTAAGCAATGAAAAAAGCCATGACAGCTTAAATAATCAGCAGCTTAGCCGCATAACCCTTATGTTTTCATGGGGTTTGCGGCGGGCTTGCGCTAGAATGGCGACTGGATTATTGGCCGGACTGATTCCGGCTTTCACTTGACTATCTGACACGCCGCCATGAGAAAAGAAACCTTTATATTCCTGTCCAGTTCCGCTGTGGTCCTGATCATTATCGGCATCATGCTGGAGCTGGGTGTGGCCCAACAACGCGCATCCATCATCACCACCCGCTATGCCCATTGCGAAGAAGCACCTTCGCTGCCTGGCACGCCGTCGAGTGAGGGTTGCCAGCTGGAGGTAAAGGACTATACGAAAAATGGCGACCTGCTGGTTTTTCTGGACAAGGACAACAAGCAGGGCATGCTGCCCAGCAGTGCAGTTAAATCCATCGTGGCGCAAGCTGCACCACCATTCAGCATTTTCCGCAACATCTACCTGTTGATCGGCGTGCTGCTTCTGCCGCTCAGTATTGTCTTATATCTGTTGAGCAAACGCGGCAAACCCCGCGCCTGATGCCCTGCCATGGCAGGATGGGCGCCATTTCATGGCCCATTTAAAGTGGCACGCACTCATCGCTGAAAATCATCTTTAACCTGACTGTCATCAATCTGGCACAAAGTCTGCTTATGCTTAAGCGTCATCCATGTTTAAGCAATGTCAGTTAGGAAGGAGTGATCATGATTATTACCCACACCTATAACGGCTACGAACTTAGCGCTACGTTTTACCAGAAAGCCGAACGTTACTATCCCTCTGTCAGCATCATGGCGCTGCATGACAGCCAGCGGAGCTCTGTCATGGCACCTCCATGCCCGGGCAACGGCTTTGGCAACAAGGACGACGCCTTGATGCTGGGCATTGGGTTTGCGCGAGATGCGGTCGATGGCAAAGTGAAGAACTTTTGCATGGAAAGCCTGCAGTTCAAGAAATCGGCCTGATCGTCCTGCTCTCACCCTTGTCTGCGACATTATCCGTCGCCGGCTAGCGACTGCGCGAAAAAACCCCTCAACAAGCGGGCTGCCAAAAGGCAGCCTTTGTTTTTTCACTTTAACGATCACGCCTAAGTTAGCATTTTGTAACATTTTTACACACGCTCGAAAAAACTCTTACAAAGCGTTACACCGCTGTCATCGTTAAGCAATAACCCCCCGCTAATATGCATACATGGTTTCAGTTGGTTAAGCATCCAGCAGAAACCGGCTGATCTGGCCATGTCATCCAAACTGACTACAGATCACCTGATTGCTTATCTCTCTCTTCAAGTTGTTTGTTCCACGCCTCCGCCCGGGTTCCCGGGCATTTTTTTGCCTGTCGTTCGCGTAACGAGCCAGGTTAACAATGAAGTTCACATCTTCAAATGGCTCTGTTTATAATTAAAGCCGTTCATCACCCTGGATCCCCATCATCAGCTCGCTCCCTGACCATATCTGGAAAACACTGGCTCTCAGCGCTGACCCGGACAGCTCTGACCGCCCGGTGGTGGCGCTGAGCGTGGATCACGCCAAAGGCCAAAGTGTGCAAACGCACACGCACGAGCGTGGGCAACTGATGTTTGTGGTGTCGGGCAGCATGCGGATTACAACGCGAGAAGGCACCTGGGTAACCCCACCGGGGCGGGCATTCTGGATACCAGCGGGGATACACCACAGTGTTGTCTACCCCCAACCAGCCCGGCTGCATACGGCTTATATCCGCCACGATCTGCTGCATGGCCTGCCCGCACGCTGCCGTGTGCTCAAGCTTTCGCCTTTATTGCGCGAGCTGGTGATACGGGCCGCGGCTTCAGGATGGGAATATACGGATGACAGCCCGCAGGCACGGCTGATGCAGGTGCTGATAGATCAGATTGCTGAGGAAAAAGAGGCGCCACTGTTTCTGCCGGAGGCCCGTGACCATCGCGTACGTCGCGTCACGCAGGCCTTGCAGGAAAACCCCGGCGATACGCGGCCGCTGGAGCAATGGTGTCATCTGGCCGGGGCCAGCTCGCGCACGCTGTCGCGCCTGTTCATGCAAGACACCGGCATGACCTTCACCGCCTGGCGCCAGCAGCTATGCCTGATTAGTGCTGTTGAGTTGCTGCTGGAAGGGCAGAGTGTCACGCAGATTGCCTTGCGGCTTGGTTACGCCAGCACCGGCAGCTTTACCAGCATGTTCAGCCGTGTGATGGGGGCGCCACCCACGGCCTATCTCAATCGCTGGGAACAGGCCTAGCCCGCTTTCTTTTCGGATGCGGCAGCATCCTGCTTGATCAGCACCTTGGTACCGTCGGCAATGCCATCTGGCGGGTTGTCGATGATCTGGTCAGTCGCCGATATGCCATCGCTGAGCTCCAATGCACTGCCCAAATCCCGGGCGACGGTAATCGCTTTGCGCTTGACGGTGCCATCAGCATCCACCACGGCAACCTGCATGCCTTTCGCATCAAAAATCAGGGCACTGGCAGGGATGCTGAGCCGCGATGCCTGACCTTGCAGATTAAAGCTGACGCGTGCGTAACTTCCTGGCAGCAGCTTGCCATCGGCATTGTTCAGGCTGAGCTGCATCAGGCTGGTACCTGAACCAGCATCTACCGATTGAGAAGCAGACACCACTTTTGCCTGAAATACCTGGCCGGGTTGCTCCGGCACCGTCACATCCGCGGTATCACCCGGCTTGATGCTGCTCAGATAAGCCTGCGGCACACTCACATACAAGCGCAGGCGCCGATTGTCAGACACCACGAACAACGCAGGCCCGGTACCGCTTCCGACATTAATCAGTGCACCGGTATCGGTATTCCGCGAGGTCACCACGCCATCAAACGGGGCCACAATCCGCGCAAATGCCTTGGTCGCCACCAGGCGATCGAGATTGGCCTGCGCTGATTGCAACAGCGCCTGCTTGGCAGCATAATCGCCCACCTTCTCATCCACTTCCTGATGCGATACCGAGTTGGTATCCAGCAAGGATTGCAAACGCTTGGCGGTGATCGCAGCCAGATCGGCATTGGCCTTCGCTGTTGCCACTTCCGCCCGCGCCTGTAACAGTTGCTGATCCAGATCAGGCGTTTCAATTTCGGCAATCAATTGCCCGGTTTTCACCGGCGTGCCGATATCAGCCTTCCAGGATTTGAGATAGCCACTGACACGCGCATACAACGGCGCAGCAGCATAGGCCTCAAATCGTCCAGGCAATTCCAGGGGTTTGCCACCCGTAATTTCGGTCGCGTTGATCACGCTGACTGAAATCGCCGCCTGCTGCTCGGTCCAGCTCTTGAGCGTGCGTGCGTTCTGCGCACGGGCGGTAATACCAACGATCAATACGCCCAGCAAGACAACGCCGACAATAACGGCGCCTATGCGTAATGAGGGTGGCGTCTTATTAGTTTCAGATGACATGCGGCTCTCCATTTACATGTGGCTGGGACGCAGCAGGTTTAAAGCGTGCGTGCACCATGCTAAATACGACAGGTACAAAAATCAGGGTAGTGGTGGTGGCAAACAGCAAGCCACCAATCACGGCACGGCCCAGCGGCGCATTCTGCTCACCGCCTTCACCCAGGCCCAACGCCATGGGCGCCATGCCGATCATCATCGCCAATGCGGTCATCAGCACCGGACGGAATCGTACAAAACCGGCCTCAAGCGCGGCAGCCGTGGCATCGCCCAGCACCTCCAGACGCTCGCGGGCAAAGCTGATCACCAGCACACTATTGGCCGTGGCAACCCCCATGCACATGATCGCCCCGGTCAGCGCCGGAACGGACAACGGTGTAAAGGTCGCAAACAGCATCCAGATAATGCCGGCAATTGCCGCTGGCAAAGCGCTGACGATCACGAATGGATCGCTCCACGACTGGAAGTTGACCACGATCAGCAGATAAATCAGCACGATGGCGCCGAGCAGACCGAACAACAGCCCGTTGAATGAGCGCTCCATGGTCTGCACCTGGCCCATCAGCGCCACGGTGCTGCCTTTCGGTACATCCTGCGCGGTCTCATCCAATATCTTGCGGATATCGGCGGCCACGGCACCCAGGTCTCTATCCTGTGTGCTGGCATGCACCTGGATCATGGGCTGGATATCGTACTGGCTGACGATGGCATTGGCCCGATCGCGGGTAAAGGTGGCTACACCGCCCAATATCGGCGTGACTTCACTCGCACTGCCGCTCATGGGCAGATTTTCCAGCTTGGAAAGCGAATCCATCTGGTACTGCGGCGTCTGCATCACAATCGGGTACGACACGCCATTGGCAGGATTAAGCCAGTAGGTAGGTGCCACCTGACTGCTGCCGGCCAGATTGACGATGACGTTATTGGTGACATCGCGCGCGGTCAATCCAAGCTCCTGTGCCCGCGTGCGGTCGACATCGATCTTGAATACCGGACTGCTGCGCGACTGCTGAATACGCGCATCGGCAATGCCGGGCACCTGGCGTATGCGCTCCAGCAGCTTGTTGGCATAGTCAAAATTGGCCTCGCGGTTGGCCCCGCGAATCTGGATATCCACCGGCGCTGGCGAACCAAAATTCAGGATCTGGCTGACGATATCGGCAGGCGGGAAGGAAAAGGTGGTGCCCGGGAACTGCCGCGGCAAGCGTTCACGCAGGGCTTTCACGTAGTCCGCCGTTGGCTGGTGGCCTTCTGCCAGCGCAATCTGGATATCGCCATCCTGCGCGCCAATGATGCCGGTATTGTTGTAGGTCAGGTTGATCGAGCTGATCGGCTGGCCGATGTTATCCACCATGGTCACAATCTCATGTGCCGGAATCACCTCGCGGATCGCCGCCTGAATATCGGCAAACTGCGCAGCGGTTTCTTCCAGGCGTGTGCCTACCGGCACGCGCACGTGCATCAGGATCTGCCCACCATCCACCGCTGGGAAGAAATTGCGGCCGAGGAAAGGCACCAGCGCAAATGACAGCATGACAAAAGCCATAAAGCCAATGACGAACTTCTTGCGGTTGCGCATGGCGACATGCAACCAGCCGTGATACCCCTCGCGCACGCGCTCGAAGCGCGCCTCAAACCCACGCTGAAACCTGACCAGCGGATTGCGTGATGGTGGCAGGGTGGCATGCGTACCGTGCAAATCCGTATGCGGCGCATGTGGCTTGAGCAAGTACTTGGCCATGGTAGGCACCAGCGTGCGCGACAGGATGAACGAGCTGACCATGGCAAAAATCACCGCCTCGGCCATAGGCACAAACAGGAAGCGCGACACGCCTTCGAGCAGGAACATCGGCACAAACACGATACAGATACAGAGCAGCGACACGAACGCGGGCGTCACGATCTGTGCCGCACCATCGAGAATGGCCGGCTCCACCTGCTTGCCTTGTTCCAGGTGCCAGTTGATATTTTCGATAGTCACCGTCGCATCGTCCACCAGAATACCTACCGCCAGCGCCAGGCCGCCCAGCGTCATGATATTCAGCGTTTCGCCAAAGGCATTCAGCGCAAAAATGGCGCCAAGAATGGACAGCGGAATAGACACCGCAATAATCACGGTAGAGCGCCAGCTGCCCAGGAAAAGCAGGATCATCAGGCTGGTCAGCACCGCCGCAATCGCGCCCTCAAAGGCTACGCCCTTGACCGCCGCGCGTACGAAGATGGACTGGTCATTGATAGGCACCGCTTCCAGATTATCTGGCAAGGTTGGCTTGATTTCCTGCAAGCGTGCCTTGACCCCGGACACAATATCCAGCGTCGAGGTCGCGCCGTTTTTCAGTACTGACATCAGCACGGATTTGGCGCCATCCACGTGCACGATATTGCTTTGGGGCGGGTTGCCATCGCGCACGGTGGCGACATCGCGAATGTACACGGTCGCGCCATTGACCACCTTGATCGGGAAGTTGCCAATGTCATCCATGGCACCCGCTGCATTATTCAGCTGCAAGGTGTATTCCTGCACACCGATTTTCTGCGTACCGACTGGCAAGATCAGGTTCTGGGCAGCCAGCGCATTGGCGACATCCTGCGCTGCCAGGCCACGCGCCTGCAAGGCGGTCGGATTCAAGTCAATTTGCACCTGCCGCGTCTTGCCGCCGAATGGATACGGCACCGCAGCCCCCGGCACGGTTACCAGCCGCGTACGTATGGTATTCAGGCCAAGATCGCCCAGCTGCTGCTCGGACAAGCCCTTGCCGGAAAGCGCAATCTGCAGGATAGGCACCGTGGAGGCGCTGTAGTTGAGGATCAGCGGCGGCGTCACCCCCGTGGGCATCTGGCGCAATATCACTTGCGATACGGCCGTGACCTGCGCGTTGGCCGTGGCGATGTTCACACCGGGCTGGAAGAAAATCTTGACGATGCCAAAGCCGTTATAGGAATTGGCTTCGATGTGCTCAATGTCATTCACCGTCGTGGTAAGCACGCGCTGATACACCGTGGCGATACGCCCTGCCATTTGATCTGGCGGCATGCCGGTGTATTGCCAGGCCACCGCAATCACCGGAATGCGAATCTCCGGGAAGATATCCGTCGGCATGCGCAGCGCAGACAGAATGCCCAGTATCAGCAGCAGGATAGCCATCACGACAAACGTATACGGGCGCTTAAGCGCAATCTGAACAATGCTGAACATACGAACTTTCAAAACGCCCTGAGGCGTCTACACAAGTGATCAATAGGAAATACCACGAGAATAATGCCAGGATTCCATGACAGGATGAGCATTACCGCAGCTGAACATTATGCGCATTCAGCCCGTCTCGTGCTTGGGCAATCCTGCCATATTATTCAACTTTTACGCTAATTATTATCGTTACGCGCTGGATTTTGGATGGGGAGCGTTTTATTGCGCGAGGCCGGCCTCTTGAGGAATCAGCTCCTGTGCCATGTCAGGCGACAAGGCCTGCAATTGGCTAAGCAGAGTCAGCATGCGATTGGACTCACCCTGCTGGCGCGCTATCCGTGCATCCGCCAGCAAGCTGGCGCTATGCCGGGGATTGGCCTGCAGCACCTGCCGGTACAAGGCATCGGCCGCCTTCAAATCGCCCAGATGCTCTTCCGCCAGCGCCTTGTAGTAGATGGCTTCTACCGTCTGCGGCTCCTGCAGCGCCCATTCACTGGCTATTCTCAACAAATCATCCCATTCCTCATTTTGCATGGGGATCACCACCCGCATGAGGTAAGGACGCTGATTTTCAGGCGCATCCCATAAGGGCCTGCCGTTCTGGCTGACATGCTCCGTCTCGGGCGCCTGCAGCAGTGCCTTGATCCACTTCACCGGCATGCTGTAATAATAGCTATGACGCCCAGGGCTTTTGAAGGTATTGAGCCCGATCAGCTTGCCTTCGCTGTCAAACAGCGCGCTGCCGCTGGCGCCTAGCACAAAGGAAGAAGACGTGCGGATAATGGCTGCATCATCCAGCGGATAGAGGGCCTTGATGGTACCGAAGGTGGTTTGCGGTTTGGGTGGTCCGCCGGGGAAGCCGATGGCAAAGACATCCTGCTCGTATTGCAACTGCTCGTCATCGCCGAGCACTACCGGTTTTAATGGCAAATACTCCACGCGCAACACGCAGATGTCGTGACGCCAGTCCTCGCGTACTGACACGGGCGCATAGGTTTCACCTCGCGCCGCCACGTTGATGCCATTCGCATCTGCCAGCACGTGGCAGTTGGTCGCCACCAGATTCTCGGCAACAACCACGCCTGAACCTATGCCATGACCGCCACTTTTGGTCACAGTATGTATTTTGACGATGGATCCTTTGAGCGCAAAAATCAGCTCGGCGGGAGGCTCGGCGTCCGCCCAGGATGGCAGGCTGACGAGCGTTAATAGCACGCACAGGGATTGGTAAATTCGCATGGTCGCTCTCCAGCCATACTGCGCATTTCAGGGCATGCACGCCGCTCAACTGGGAGAGCGTGGTTGCAGTCTAAGGGATTATATTTATGTTATGAGGCCGCCCCATCCTGCAATCAACGCATGAGATGAGGCGGCCTTGAAGCCGCTGACCGCAGAACCGGGGAGACCGCAGCTAGCGACTACATAGTAATGGACTACCTGCTGACGCCCAGGTTCAATTTAAGCGGCACCTGCCCGCTATCCCCGCTCACTGCATCGATAGCACTTTGTGCAAGCCGGGACGGCGCCAGGCCGGCTGATTGCTGCAAATATTGTTGCACACTGGCGGCACGTGCATTCGCCAGGTCTTGCAAGGCACTGTCCGGAATATTCACGCCATCTTTAAGTTGCTGCAGCATGCTGTCATACGCCGCGGGGTCTTCCGGTTTGGCGATTTCCAGATAATCCTTGAGCTTGCCCAGCACGCCGCGCTTTTTGGCATCCGGACCGCGCTCTTGTGCCAGCTGGAATACCGCCGACCGCACTTTGGGATTATGCAGATCAACCGGACCTGGCTGCTCATTCGGCGCCAGTTTCATCCCCATGCGCTGCGCCACGTCCCGGCGAATCGCCTGCTCCTGCAATGCCTTGCGATCGGCTGCCGCGTCATAGGCGGGGGTCACGGTCAGCGTCAATGCCGGGCGTTTTGCCATGGCATTTGCCACTGCCTGCAATTTTTCCTGCTCGGGGGGCGCCAGCACCGCACTGGCAGGATCAAACACCACCGCCTCCAGCTTGTCAGATTTGATGCCCAGCAAATTGCCGAGCGCACGGAAGGGAGCCGTGGCAATTTTGCCGAGCACATTCACAAACGCTTTCCAGACGACCTTGCCGTAGCTGAACTGCGGATCATCCAGGCTGCCAGATACCGGCAAATTGAGATCGATGATGCCATCGCTGTCTTCCAGCAGGGCAATCGCCAGATCCAGTGGCAGATTGACTGCATCCGGGCTATCCACATGCTCCCCGAGTCGGAGCTTGTTGATGACAAACTTGTTTTCGCCGGTCATCTGCCGCTGTTTGATCTTGTATTCCAGATCTACCGACAGCTTGCCCGACTCAATGCGGCGCCCGGCAAATTTGCCGGAATACGGCGTCAGGCGGTTCATTTCCAGATTGCGGAATGTCAGCTTGAGATCGGTAAAGTCGGTCGCCTTGAATGGCTGCAAGGAGCCACGAATGCGGGCCGAGCCATACTCATCCACCTTGCCGTCCAGCTCCACCTGCGCGGTGGTATTGGCGTCTGTCGACAGGCCATTGATCACGCCTGACAGGCTGTTGATATAGGTACCAAACTGTGGCTTGAGCGAGTAATCCGCAAACTCCAGACGTGCGCGATCTATGCGTACCCGCGAAATGCTGACCGGGAAGGTGGATGAATCCTTTGCACCGGCTGACGCCGTTTTGCTTGTGGCCTTGGCTGGCGCTTTACTTATGGTGGCTGGGGGCGTATTCGCTTTTGCCGTCGCAGGCGGATTCACAGGCTGAGTGCGCATCATGCGCTGCACATTCAGCGTTTTGTCTTCATGAATAATGAACTTGCCCTGCGGCTCCACAATCCGCAGTTCGTCCATATGCAAGCGGTCTGGCCCCAGGCTGAGCTTGAGGCTATCGCTGCCCAGGGTTTTCCAAGCCAGAAAGGTCGCGCCGCCATTTTCTTCGGCAATCGCCAGCCGGTCCACGGCAAAGCCGCCTTTGAATTGCGCACTGAATGCCTGGTCGGTCTTGAGACCTAGCTGGCCATTCAGCCTGACAGCACCGTCATTCAGCCGCAAGAGGGCGAACTGATTTATATAGGGGGCCAGCGGCTTCAGCGACAAGGCATCCAGACCCAATTTGAGGTCGGCCTTGAACGGCGACAGCGTGAGCTTGCCATCCGCATTGAACTGCCCGCCCTGCTTGATCTTGAGGCCAGCCTTGACGGGGATGCTGCGGCCAAGATCCAGCGACACATCCTGCAGCTCTATCCCTGCACGCTCAATATCCAGCACCACCGGCTTGCCGGGCGTATTGTCTTCCACGTGCACGCTGGCATCCTGCAATGCCAGCCTGGGCAGGCTCAATTTCCAGGCAGCGTTTGTTTTTTCTGTGGAACTCGCAGGGCTGGTTTTATGTTTGACCGGCGCTGACGTGACAGCGGGTGCACTGGCAGCCTCGTTTCGAGTTTCCAGCATGGCCTGCCAGTTCAGCGGCTGACTGGTGGAGCGCAAGACCTGGGCCTGCAAACCACTGAGCACTACCGCACCAAGCGTGACCGATTTCGCATCCACATCGACGGCACCATCGTGCACCTGCAGGCTGGACAATGTAGCTGCTGGCTGAGCATAGAGCGCCGATTTGAGTTGCACCGGCCCTACCCGGCTTTGAATATCCCGTACCTGCAGCTTGCCATCTTTATTCCCCAGCCCCAGCTCCAGATTAAACGCATTGAGCGCCACATCCATGGGGTGCACAAAACTGGCATCGCGGTACTCGGCCCGCCAATCCGCCAGATGCAAATGGGCGATATCGAATGTAAATGGCTGCTTGGCGGCAGCGGCCTCGGGAGCCGGGCTGGATGTTGGCACGGGTTCACCGGAAGCGGGTGGTATCAGCGATTGCCAGTCCAGGCTGCCATTAATGCTACGGGCGGCCTTGATATGCCCTGCATGCAAAACAGCATCCGCCACTTGCAAATGCTGGCGCGCAAGGTCGTAATCGATACCTTGTACATCAATGGCATCAAGTTGAAACAGGGGTGTTTTTGCCTGCTGCAGCACCAGTTTTTGCAGGCCCAGACGCATGTTCTTGAATGTCAGCTCCGTGCCTTTGCGCATGGAAAAATCCAGGCGCGGCATGGCCACAGATACCTGTTTCAGATGCAACTGCGCAGGTCCATACTGACCTTGCACTTCAGCTGCTACATTTTCAAGCGAGAGGCTGAGGTCCTGCACGATGGCTTCTGGCGTTGGATCCTGCTGATCGGCGCCTTTTACCATGGCAAAGCTGTAGGTCAGCCGGCTTTGCAATTCGCCCTGCGTGAGGCGCACGGGCAGTGCCTGATGTTTGACGATCTGCATCAAGGGGGCGAGCTTGATGCCTTGCAACTCCAACACACCCCGCGACACCAATGGATTAAGCCCGATATCGCCCTTCCATTTCAGGCTGCCACCGTCGGCAGGCAATTTCGCCACGATCAGATAGTCGCCCCTATCTTCAGGCAGGGTAGACAAACCATCCAGCTCCAACCCCAATGGTTGCAGGGCCAGTTCAAATGGCTGCGGACGGTTGCGTTCCACATAGGCCACATCCCCGCCTTCGATCAGAATATGATCAATCAGCAAGCGCGGCATGCTGGTGGATGGCGTGTCATCCTTGTCTTCATTCAGCTTGGCAATGAGATCCGCCCAATTCAGCCGTCCATCGGCGCCAACCTCAACGGCCACATGGGGAGCGGTCAGGCGTATATCCTTGATACGCCATGCAAAGCGAAACAGCCCGCTGGTTTCAAGATTGACATAGAGGCGGTCAAAGCTTGCCAGTGGCGCGCCATTTTTCTGGTTCAGCTTGAGTTGATCGATCGTGAGGATCAATCGCAAAGGATCAAACTTTACGTGCTCAACACTGGCCTGACTGGCCAGCTTGTTCTCGGCAAACCAGGGCAAGATGCGGCGTGCCAGAGGATCTACAGCCAGATAAGCAAACAGCAGGTAGGCGATAACGACGCCAGCAAAAATCTTGAATGGGGTAGTGAGCAGTAGCGTCCTGATTCTGCTTAACATGGCAGTCTCCTTCTTTTTCGGCAGTATAAAACATGCACCGGTCTGGGGCGACCTTGCTTTTGCAGAAGGAAGCTCGCGGCTTGAGGATTCTTGCCTATCGCCGAAAGCGTTGACGCCTGATGCTGGCAACCATAAAATGAGAACCATTCTCATTAAATGCCCATCGCATGTCTGCCCACCATCACGCCACCCTGCACGCACTTTATCGCGACCACCATGGCTGGCTTTCCCATTGGTTGCGAAACAAGCTGGGCTGCACCCAGCAAGCGGCAGACCTCGCCCAGAACACCTTCATGCGTGTACTGCAGTCGCGACAACTCATGCAGTTGCAGGAGCCACGGGCTTTTCTTACCGTATTGGCCAAGCGCGAACTTTATACCTTCTGGCGACGGCGCGACCTCGAGCAAGCTTATCTTGACGCGCTTGCCCAGCAGCCTCAGGCCAACCAGCCATCTCCTGAAGACATGCTGCTGATTCGCGAAGCTATCGCTGCACTGGATCAGCTATTGAATGGCCTGCCGCCCAAGGTCCGGCAGGCTTTTTTGCTGAGTCGGCTGGATGGCCTTACGCACGTCCAGATAGCTGACACCATGGCCAAATCGGTCACCACCATTGAGCGTTATATGAAGCAGGCCCTGCTGCACTGCTATCTGGCGGCTCGATGAACAACAGAAACGCCTTGGCCAGTGAGGCGGTAGATCCCGTGGTACTGACGGCCATCGACTGGATGGTGAGGCTGGACAATGGTCATGCCCCGGCAGACGTGAAAGCGGCGTTTGAGCGCTGGATAGCGGCGAGCGATCGCCACCAACAGGCCTGGCAGGAGATGACGCGCGCCTTGCAACCCGCCAGTCAATTGCAGTCAGCCCAGCATCAGTCACCTGCGCAGCTTGCTGTTATTCGTGAGGTATTAAGCGCGCCACCATCGCCTCAGCGCCGACGCCTGCTTAATGGCATGGCCCTGGTGCTTGTCGGCCTGGGAACCGCTTATCTGCTCAAGCGCTCGCCAACAGGCATGGCGCTGACTGCCGATATCGCGACTAGCACGGCAGAACGAAAAACCGTCATTCTGGCGGATGGCAGCCAATTGACGCTGGATGCCGAGTCGGCCATCGACATTCACTTCAGCGCAGGCAAACGATGGCTCACACTGCATGCTGGCGCCTGCATCGTACAGGTCGCGGCAGATCCGGCTCGCCCCTTCACCGTCGCCACAACTCACGGCTCTGTCACGGCTCTGGGCACTCGCTTTATGGTACGCCGCCAGCCAGATCGCAGCCTCGCCGTGGTGTTGCAGCACAGCGTGCTGCTTGCCGCCGGACCGCACCAGCAAGTCCTGTCAGAAGGCGAGTCCGCCTGGTTCGACAGTAACGGAATTGCACCAGCACGCGAGGACATGCGCTCTTATGCGGCATGGGAGGATGGCGTGCTTGATGTACGCAACCAGTCACTGGGCGAGGTCGTGGATGCGCTGCGCGCCTATCGCAAGGATTATCTGCGAGTATCGCCTGCGGCATCGAAACTGCGGGTATTCGGAGTATTTCAGTTGGATGACCCAGAGCGCAGCCTGCGTACGCTGGCGCAAGCCCTGCCCATACGCATCACGCACTATGGGCCATGGCTGACGCTCATTGATAACCGTTGATTGCAACATTCTGATGTCTTTTTGAGGGGTTTTGCCCGGCTCGCTGGACATGGTGTTTGTAAATCCAAATCACCAATCGCTTCAGGGAGCTATACATGACACTATCCTATTTCAAACCCAGGCTAATCCCGCTGGCCATCTCGCTAACCCTTGCAGGCATGCCTGCCTGGGCCGAGCCTCACAGTGCCAATCAAACGACGGGCCTGCACGCCACACACCAGTACGATCTGCCAGCGGACAAACTGGATGAAACGCTTATCCGTATTGCCCGGCAAAGTGGAAAGTCCATCGCCGCCGACCCGGCCTTGCTAAAAGGCAAGTCAGCCCCCGCCATTCATGGCGCGATGACTGCCGAACAGGCACTGGACAAGGCGCTCTCCGGCAGTGGATTGCAAGCCGTGACAACAGAGGCTGGTTTTAGCCTGAAACCGGTGGCGACAGACGCAGGTGCTGCCGTCGAAACCCTGCCAGAGGTGTCGGTGCTAGCGGCGGCGGAACAAACCGCCACCACCGAAAACAGCCACTCCTACACGTCCAACATGGTGTCCATCGGCAAAGGCGAACAGCGCCTGCGTGACATTCCGCAATCGCTAAGCATCGTGACGCGCCAGCGCATGGACGATCAGAACATGACCACCGTGGCAGATGCCATGCAACAAACCACCGCGATGACGGTGGTGAATTACGGCAGTAATACCGCCGGCATTTCCGTACGGGGTTATGGGCTGGACGTGATTCAAATTGATGGCATTCCGGTGCAGGATAGCCAGGGCGCATGGGGAACCAGTTCACTCGACCTGACAACTTACGATCGCATTGAAGTGTTGAGAGGCCCGGCAGGGATGCTGCAAGGAACCGGCGAGCCCGGTGGCACGGTGAATCTGGTACGAAAACGCGCGATGGCAGACTACGCGATCAAAACCAGCGTGCAGGGCGGCTCCTGGGATAATTATCGCGGCGAATTTGACGTGACGGGTGCGCTCGATAGCGAGGGCAAAGTGCGTGGACGCGTGGTTGCCATGTATCAGGACAAGAAATCCTTCATTGATCATGACTATGCACGCAAACCGCTTATCTACGGCACGCTGGAATTCGACCTGACGCCGAGAACCACGCTATCCATGGGTGCCACCATTACCAGCATGGATTCCCGTCCGACCTTTGGTCTTCCCACTTATGCGGATGGGCGTGTGGCCGATATCAGCCGTTCAACGTATATCGGCTCCGGTTGGGATAACAAGCACGAGAACAGCAACAGCTATTTCCTGGAAGCGGAGCATAAACTCGTCAGCGGCGGAGAACTCAAGGTACGCGCCAGTGCTCTGGAGCGCCGTTACGGTCTTGAAACCAGCGCCTTTGGCGACTCCTATATAGACGCCGCAGGTAACTTTGACCGTGTTTTGCTGGCCAGCAAAGGCAAAACCAGCGATTACGGTCTGGATGCCTACCTCACCCAGCCATTCACGGCGCTGGGTAAAGAACATAACCTTCTCGTCGGCCTGAACTCGCGCGTGTTTAATGCCAATACCGCCTATGCCCAGGTGTATGGAGCGACACAAAATATCTTCACTCCAGCGCGCAGTGTGGCAAAACCCGATTTTATCTACGAACCTGCCGATGTTTACCAAACCAGCCAAACGGGTATTTATGGTCAAACCCGCTTGCAAGTGCTCGACAACACCAAATTGATACTGGGCGGACGTCTGAGTAACTGGAAAAACGAAAGTAAAAGTTCGGCCGATGGCGATGCCAGCATCACGCATGAGTTCACCCCTTACGCCGGGCTTGTCTTTGATATCAACAAGCAATACTCCTTGTATGGCAGCTACAGCGATATCTTTCAGCCACAAACCGCCTTGAGTGCTGATAAAAAAATCCTGAAACCACGCACGGGCAAACAGTATGAAGTCGGCATCAAAGGCGAATTGCAGGATGGAAAGATTAACCTGCACGCGGCCCTGTTTCGCATCAACGATGAAAACCGCGCGATGACAGATCCCAACAATCCGAATTATTCCATTTCGGCGGGAGAAGTCCGCAGTCAAGGTTTTGAGTCCGAGATCAGCGGTCGCCTGCTTTCAAACTGGGATGTCATGGCAGGCTATGCCTATACCGAAACCAAATACCTGAAAGCGGATGAAGCCAACCAAGGCTTGGTATTCGCCACCGCCACACCCAAACATAACTTCAAGCTCTGGAATAAATATCGGCTTTCAGAAGCATGGGCAATTGGTGGTGGTTTGAATATCAACAGCGGTGTTTATGCATCTGATGGCACCACAAAATGGGAACAGGGAGGATATACACTGGCCTCGGCCCAGGTCAGTTATCGCATAGACCCGCACTGGGAGTTAAGCCTGACGGGGAATAACCTGTTCGACAAATCCTACTATTCACGCATGGAAGGCTGGTCACGGCAGAGCTATTTTGGCGACCCACGAAATGTAATGTTGACCTTGCGGGGCAATTTCTAGCGCCTGATGCTTGCAATTAGGGTAATAAAAAGTCGACTGCAAAGCGTGTTAAGCAAGAATTTTTCACAATCTCAACTATGCAATTGACAATCATTCTCAACTGGAGCATGATGAATTCACCAAGACATCATCTCCCGTCAAGGTAAGTCAGAAACTGGCTGGTGACCCTTAAACGCCAGCCAGCTTTCTGATCCTCTTTACTCTCTGGCAAAACACTTCCCGGGTACATTTCCTGTCTAGCACCCGAAAATTCCATTTTTTATCTCATGAAAATCATGAGCCCTGTTTCATGAGTTTGTCTCTGCCGCAGATACCCTGGTCCAGCACATAATGGTTTCGTCAAACGCCCAAGCGTTTAACTCTCCTAAGTTTGAATTTCAACGGTTACAAGGGCTATCAATATGTGGATCAAACCAGAAGTAACAGAAATGCGTTTTGGCTTTGAAGTGACCATGTACGTTTGCAATCGCTAATCTGCCAAAGAGCAGGGACATAACTGGCACATTGTTGCTGGCGTGGAACAGGAGCCTAGGCTCCTGTTTTTTTATCTGAAAAAACGCCATTCTCTTGCATTTTAATTTTCCGAAAACCTGTCTCAGCAAGCTAAAATAAAGAACATTACATAAAAAACCGTTTTATTACTTTAGCTGGAGGATTCTCATGCTGATTCAAAGCCACATCGTTGACCTGCCTACACCCACCGGTGTGATGCGTACCTATGTACACCGTCCTAAAGGCGAGGGTCGCTTCCCGGCTATTCTGTTCTATTCAGAAATTTTCCAGCAGACCGGCCCGATTGAACGCGCGGCCAAAATCATGGCTGGCCATGGTTATGCCGTGTTGGTGCCCGAAGTGTTCCATGAGCTTAATCCGATTGGCACCGTGCTGGCCTATGACGATGCAGGTCGCGACAAAGGCAATGCAGACAAGTCAGCCAAGGATGTCCAAGGCTACGATACCGATAACGTAGCGATGATCAGCTACCTGAAACAACAAGCGTGGTGCAGTGGTGACATTGGCGCCATGGGCTTCTGCATTGGCGGCCATCTGGCATTCCGTGCAGCCCTTCAGCCTGAGATCAAGGCAACCGCCTGCTTCTACGCCACCGATCTGCATACAGCGGTTATCCCGAACAAACCAGGTCAGCACAGCATGGAGCGCCTGGCCGATATCAAGGGTGAGCTGCTGATGATCTGGGGCAAGCAGGACAACCATATTCCGACCGCTGGTCGCGCCGAGGTCTATCAAAAACTGACCGAAGCCAACCTGTCATTCACCTGGCATGAGTTCAATGGCCAGCATGCCTTCATGCGTGATGAGGGCGAGCGCTATGACCCACAACTCGCCAATACAGGCTACCAGCTGGCACTGCAGCTGTTTGGCAACACGCTGAAAAAAGCCTGATGCCGCCACTAGGCTGGCATAGCAAGCGGTAGAAATTGACAGTCCATAAATGAAAGGCCGGGAAATCCTGAGTGGTTTTCCGGCCTTTTATGCATGGTCACAAGCGCATGTGACATTTTTTGACCACTCCTGATTTTTTGTACTCCCCCTCATGTCGATAAGACATCGGCGCGCCACAAACTGAGAAGTTCGAAAAAAAGCATTTAAAAATCATTAATTTAATAAATACTTATGCAAAAAGACGAGCGATTGCTGGTTTGCATAAGTATTCACCGGAAGTGGCTTACGCTTCGCAAAAATATTCAATGTGACCAATCACAGGAAATTTTAAAAAAATTTGTATATGAAGTGCCGCAAAGCTTGCCAGACTAGGTTAAGATAGGCGCTCCATCCAACAACCTTGATTGAAAACACTATGAACAAACAAGAATTGATTGAAGAAATTGCAACAAGCGCTGGTATTAGCAAGGCTGCCGCTGGCAAGGTGATTGATGCATTCACCAGCAGTGTGACTGGCGCTTTGAAGAAGGGTGACTCCGTAACCCTGATCGGTTTCGGTACCTTCGCAGTTTCGGAACGCGCTGCCCGTACTGGCCGCAATCCGCAAACCGGTAAAGAAATCAAGATTGCTGCACGCAAGGCTCCAGCCTTCCGCGCCGGCAAGGCTTTGAAGGATGCCCTGAACTAAACTGAACCACGGTTCTTTCAGTCAGGTAAAAACGCCAGCATATGCTGGCGTTTTTTTATGGTCGTGATGCATGGGAATTGATCAGAGCTTGCCGGCCGGTTTTGTACACTTCTCTGTCTTCTCGCTTTCGATTTCTTTAGCCAGTCCGTTCTTGTGTTCCACCTCAACACAAGCGCCAATGGCCAGCGGACCATGGTCGTCCTCCAGTTTGGTTTTTTCATTCACCTCTATCTGCTGGTCACCGATCACCCAGACACCCAGGTTGTTATCCGGCTTGCTCTGGATGGTGCCATAGAACTCGGTATCGGCCATGGCTGCCATGGGCAAAGCCAACAGACCTGCGATCACAAGACACGATTTCATCATGGTCTCTCTCCTTATTTATCGGTATGAATGTATTTGTAGGTGTACGCGCTGAGCGATTAAGTTCCACCCAGCGCCAATTGCACCTAGCGATGTCTAATGAAAATCATGAGGCGTGAATCATGAATGGCAGCAGGGGTTTAATAAAACCGAAGGCGCATACTGCAGTCATACGAATACAGCAAGTTATCGCTGATTCATTACCCGGATGACTTAACCAAACCAATGAGGAGAACTATCATGTGGACCAAACCAGAAGCTACCGAAATGCGTTTTGGCTTTGAAGTAACGATGTACGTTTGCAATCGCTAAACGTCACTCACATCCAAGCGCCCGCTTGTAGCGCCTGATGAGAATAAAAAAACGGAGGTTTCCCTCCGTTTTTTTATGGGCGAAAGCTACGTAAGGCTAGGACTGCACGAAACGATCCAGTATGTGCTTGGTCATGCCCTTCGCCAGCTCCTCCTCGCCATAGAACACTGTGCCTACGCCATCCTTTCTCAGCAGGGTAGATTCCTCTTCATTATGGGTGCGCACCACAATTTCAATGCTGGGTTGCAAGGTGGAAGCCGCCTCGGACATTTTGCGGAAATCGATGGTTTCCGGCGTGGCAATTACCAGCATGGACGCATTCTGAATATGCGCCTGCACCAGAACGGCAGGATCGGCGGCATTACCCGACACTGCAGCGATGCCTTTTTTGCGCAGACCTTCCACAATCTCACGGTTCTGCTCAGCAATCACAAACGGTATGCCTTGCTCGGTCAATGCCTGGGCAATACGCCGCCCGACACGGCCATAGCCCACCAGCACCACCTGGCCTTCAAGCAGCTTGCGTTCGGTGCTCATGGGCAGTTCGGCAAACGGGTCGGTACGGCGATCGAGATGCCGCGCCAGTTTTGAAAAGCTCAGCAGCCATTTTTCGATGGGTTTCGCCATAGAAAATACCAGAGGATTGAGCGCAATCGAAATCAGCGCCCCCGCCAATACCAGGCTCATGCCCTCGGCGGGCAGGATACCCAGGCTCATGCCAAGCCCGGCGAGAATGAAGGAAAACTCGCCAATTTGCGCCAGGCTGGCAGCCACCGTCAGCGCCGTATTCAGCGGATAGCGGAATGCCAGCACGATCGCCATGGCGGCAATGGATTTGCCAACAATAATAATCGCGACCACCGCCAGCACACTGAATGGCTCCTTGACCAGAATCACGGGGTCAAACAGCATGCCGACCGACACAAAAAACAGCACGGCAAACGAGTCGCGCAAGGGCAGGGATTCTTCTGCGGCACGATGACTGAATTCGGATTCGCGCATCACCATGCCCGCAAAGAAAGCGCCCAGGGCAAAGGACACGCTGAACAGCTTGGCTGCGCCAAACGCAATGCTGATGGCAGCCGCAATCACCGCCAGGGTGAATAACTCACGTGAGCCGGTCTTTGCCACATGCCACAGCAACCAGGGCAACAAACGCTTGCCGGCCACCAGCATGAATGCAATGAAAAATGAAACCTGCAAGAGGGTAAAGCCTATGGTTTGCCACAGCGGGGCGGCGCTTTCCACCTGAGCGGTACCGCCCAGTATGCCGGCCAGCGGTGGCATCAATACCAGCACCAGGACCGTGGCAAGGTCTTCCACTACCAGCCAGCCCACGGCGATTTTGCCGTTCATGCTGTCGACGATGCCCCGCGCCTCCAGCGCCTTTAGCAGCACCACCGTACTCGCACATGACAGCGCCAGGCCAAAAATCAGCCCCTCGCCCAGAGTCCAGCCCCACCAATAGGCCACACTGGCGCCCAGTACGGTTGCCAGCGTCATTTGCACGACCGCACCAGGCAAGGCAATGCGTTTGACCGCCATGAGATCCGCAATCGAGAAATGCAGGCCCACGCCAAACATGAGCAGCATGACGCCGATTTCAGACAATTGGGAAGCGATGCCGGTATCGGCAACAAAGCCTGGGGTGGCCGGGCCAATCAGAATACCGGCCAATAGATAGCCCACCAGAGCGGGCAACTTGATTTTTTCAGCAATAAAGCCGAACACCAGCGCCAGGCCGAAGCCCGCCGCAACGGTGGAGATGAGAGTGATGTTATGGTCCATAGCGCAGTTTTTTGTGAAGATTGTTATTGAACATCACTGCATTGAAAATCAGCTACAGTGCGGTAAGCGGGGCCGCATTTTATCGGTGAAGGATCCCATTGCATGCAAAAAAGCCTGTATTGACCAGCCCGCCAGGCTAAGCACTTGCAGAGCCTAACTCTGCTGTCTTCCCGTTTTTTTATTGATGATGCTTCACTAAAAAGTGATTCCCCAACATAAGGGAGTCTCATCATTAAAAATGGTTCGCATCTGATTCAAGGATTATGAACGATGAATAGCAGGGCGCCCCAGATCAGGGCTCTGCCGCGGGCTACCACTGGAAATCTTTGATCAGGAAATCTTCCAGGCCATCATTGTCTTGGGGACGTGCAGACAAAGTCACCACCCGCCCGAGACGCTTGGACTCCCAGGTAAAATCCCCTTTGTAATCACGCCGGATAATCTCGATCATCCGTTTGACCACCGCCCGGCGGATATCGCCATCAGGTGGAGCTTCCACCTCGATATATTCGGTGCGGGGGTTGCTGAAGTAGCGCCAGCCGCGGAATACAAATTTGGCTCCGCGTGAGCTCATCTGGGTAATCTGGAACACACCGCCGCCGGCTTCCTTCAGGTTGCGCTGAATATTGGCCTCGCGAATCTCGTCCGCTGTGGGGCCACGATCCTTGGCCGCGGCGTCTTCATTCAGGATGGAAGGATCGCCCTGCGCACGTCGCCTGTCCTGCTGCTGTTTGACGTAGCTCATCATGTCGGTCGGTGGAGGCGACATATCCGGCTCCGGCGCAGGCTGGGGTGGAACGCGCCTATCCAGCGGAGTGGGAGCTTGATCGCGTGCAGGCGGCTGAGCCGCCATGACGGGAGGCGAAGTCGGTTTGCTTGGCTTGCTTACCGGTTTGCTAACAGCCTTCGGGGGCGCTTTAGGCGCCGGGGCGGGCTCAGGCTCGGCCTGCGTACTGGGTTGCGGCGTCTCCGCAGCTTTGGGCGCCGCCTTGGGGCCCAGCTGCATCACAATCTGGCTGGATTCGGCAGGCTCCGCTTCCGGGCCCGAATCCAGGGGATGAATAATGACAGTAAACAGCAGAATCGCGTGTATCAGCAGCGAAATCACAATCGCGATCAGCGTATTGCGGCTGATACGAATCTGCAGCATGCGATCACCCTTGGGACGTTTATCCCAGGAAAAAGCGGCCGCGGCAGAGGTGGGCAGTTGCGAAGAGGGCTGTTTGTTAATCAACACGGGTTCTTGTGAGCTTGATGCTGGTCTAAATCGCCATATTGGAGCCATGCCACCCGAGATGGTTGCATGAACGACCATAAGCTTAACATCAAGCGTAATCGCGTAATGTTAAAAAAAGTAATCATCACTTGGTGGCAGATGGCGCCATATTCGTTTGCGAGCTTGGGCTCGTGTTGCCTGCTTTTAAAAAAAATCGAAACTTTGCCGCCCAAAAGCCTACTAAAAGGTAACAGGGGAAACTTACAACACCCTGACCATCCCACCATGTCAGGAGTGGCTGAATGTAGATTATCTTTTAAAAACAACAGCAAAAGGGAACTCCATTGCAATTACAACCTCACCATAAAGACATGGGCTCATGCGTTGCCTTGTTTGGCGAAGTATTAGCCGATGTTTTTCCTGATGGCCATATTCTCGGCGGCGCTCCTTTCAATGTGGCGCGGCATCTGCAGGGCTTTGGTCTTAACCCCGTGATGATTTCCCGCACGGGAAACGATGCCCTGCGCGAAGAATTGCTGGCCGAGATGAACGCCCGCGGCATGGATACCTCCGGTATCCAGTGCGATCCCCAATATCCCACCGGCCAGGTCACTGTGCATATGGATGCCGGTGGTCATCGCTTTGAAATCCTGCCGTATCAGGCATACGACTATATCCACGCGGGTGTGACGCACATGCTGACCATGTCCATCAAGCCTGACCTGGTCTACTTTGGCACGCTGGCCCAGCGCAATATGGAGTCGCGCCTTGCCCTGGATAATTTTCTCAACGACGCCCGCAGCCCGCGCTTTCTTGATCTCAACCTGCGTGCGCCCTGGTATGACAAACATACGGTGCGACGTTCGCTGTTGCGTGCCGATATTGTCAAGATGAATGAAGACGAACTGGGCGCGCTGGCAGTGCTGCTGCGCCTGCCCGGAAAGTCGTTGCCTGAGCTGGCAATGGCGATGCTCAAGCGCTTCAATCTCAAACTGGTGGTGATCACACGCGGCGAGCAGGGCGCGTGGCAATTGAATGCCAGCGGTGAGTTGCAGGAAACCGGGCCACAAGCCATGGCGCAGCCTTTGCAGGATACGGTAGGCGCGGGCGATGCCTTTGCCGCCGTCTATATACTGGGCCATCTGCAGGGATGGGAAGCCAGCCTCACCCTCACCCGCGCCAACCAGTTTGCCAGCGCGCTCTGTGCCATCCGTGGCGCTGCGCCGCATGACCTCGGGTTTTACCAGCCCTTTGTGCAGGAGTGGCTATCATGATCACCGCCAGCGATAGCCCGCTGTATGTATTGATGATCAGCCTGCATGGCTTGATCCGGGGTTACGACCTGGAGCTGGGCCGCGATGCGGATACCGGTGGCCAGATCACCTATGTGGTGGAGCTGTCGCGCACGCTTGCTGCGCACCCCGAGATCGGCAAGGTCGATCTGCTGACCCGTGCCATCCTTGACCCTGCGGTCTCGCCCGAATATGCCCAGCCGGAAGAAGTACTATCGGCAGGCGCCCGCATTATCCGCCTGCCCTTTGGCCCCAAGCGCTATCTGCGTAAGGAGCTGATGTGGCCTTATCTGGATGAGCTGGTGGATCGTTGCCTGCATTATCTGCGGCAACAGGGCCGCCTGCCTGATCTGATCCATACCCACTATGCCGATGCCGGCTATGTCGGCCAGCAATTGTCACTGCTGCTGGGGATTCCCCAGGTGCATACCGGTCATTCACTGGGCCGCACCAAGCGTGAGCGCCTGCTGGCAAGTGGCCGCAAGCAGCATGCCATTGAACGCCAGTTCAATCTGGAGCGCCGCATTGCGGTGGAAGAAGACATTCTCAAGCACGCCGCGTTTGTAGTGACCAGCACGCGTCAGGAGATCGACTCGCAGTACGGCATTTATCACAACGTTGACCAGCAACGCTTTGTGGTGATTCCGCCGGGCACCGACACCAAACGCTTCTCACCCCCGGGCAGGCGCAAGATTCAATCTGACCCGCAGCAACAGATAGACCGTTTTCTCAGCGACCCGGACAAGCCCATCATCCTTGCCATCTGCCGCCCCGACCTGCGCAAGAACCTAAAAGGCCTGGTGAATGCCTACGGGCAATCACAGGAACTGCAGGAAAGGGCCAATCTGGTCATCGTCGCCGGCACGCGCGAAGATATACGCGCCATGGAAGAGTCGCAGCAACAGGTGATGCAGAACCTGCTGCTGGATATCGACAAGTATGACCTGTGGGGCAAGGTCGCCATTCCCAAGCAGATATCGCAGGATGCGATTCCCGAGCTTTACCGGCTGGCCGCCAGAAGACGCGGTGTATTTGTGAACTCTGCCCTGACCGAGCCATTTGGCCTGACCCTGATTGAAGCCGCCGCCAGTGGCCTGCCCTTTGTGGCACCGGATGACGGTGGCCCGCGCGATATCGTGCGCAATTGCCGCAATGGCCTCTTGGCCAATACCCTGGAATGCGAGGCGATAGGCCAGGCGCTGACCACCGCACTGGCAGACCGCAAGCAATGGCGCGCCTGGTCGGCCAACGGCCTGCTCGGCGTCAAACGCCATTACAGCTGGGATGCGCATGTTGCCAAGTACATGAAGGAGATACGGCAGGTACTGCGCCGCAACCGTAAAGGTGTGCGCCGTCATCACGCGCTGCTGCTGGATTCTGGCAAATCGCAAATGCCCTTGGTCGAGCGCACCCTCATCAGCGATATCGATAACACCCTGCTGGGCGAACGCGCTTCTCTGCAACAGCTGATGCAGTGGTTGAGCCGCAACAAGGGCAAGCTGGCGTTTGGCATTGCGACCGGACGGCCAGTGGAAAGCGCGATTGCCATCCTGAAAAAATGGCAGGTGCCGCAGCCGGAAATCCTGATTACCTCGGTTGGCAGCGAGATTCATTATGGCGCCAAACTGATTCCGGATATGGGCTGGGCCAACCATATTCGGCATATGTGGCGCCGCGATGATCTGCAACAAGCCCTCACCGGCATCCCCGGGCTCACCTTGCAAGCGCCGGAAAACCAGCGCGAATTCAAGCTGAGTTATATCGTAGACCCCGAACGCATGCCGACCATCAAGGAGCTGTACCGCCTGCTGGGCGAGCGCAAGTTACGGGCTCAGTTAATCTATTCGCATCAGGAGTTTCTCGACATTTTGCCTATTCGCGCCTCCAAAGGGCATGCCATCCGCTATCTGGCCTACAAGTGGGGCTTGCCGCTGGAAAACTTCCTGGTGGCTGGCGACTCCGGCAATGATCAGGAGATGCTGGTCGGCAATACCCAGGCCATCGTCGTCGGCAATTACAGCCCCGAATTGCAGACGTTGAAAGGCATGCACAGCGTGTATTTTGCCTCAAGGCATTTTGCCGCCGGCATACTGGAAGGGCTGAGTCATTATGGTCTGCTGGGCATCCCCATCAGCACAGCCCCGCAAATCCCGGATGCGGAAGAGAGCGAGGTGCCGCATGTATGAGCAGGTCTCGCATTCCCTGCTGAATGACATCCTGATCGGCCTGAAGCCCGAGATCAAGAAACACAATCTTCAGCATTTCTATATCCGGCTGGGCGCCAATTTTTACGCCATTTATTCGCTTTTTCATACCCTGTATGGCGAACGGCCGGATTACAAACAGCAATTGGGCAAGCTGGTGGAAACCCTTACGCGGCAATACCTGAATCGTGCGCCGCATCTGCGCGAGCAGGATCTGGCGCGGGAAAAAGACCATACCTGGTTCCTGAGCCAGAAATGGGTGGGCTTCGCCATGTATTGTCAGGAATTCGCCGGTGATCTGCAGGGCGTACAGCGTCATCTGCATTTCCTGCAGGACCTCGGTATCAACCTGCTGCACATCATGCCCATCATGGATTGCCCTCAAGGCAAGAGCGATGGCGGGTATGCCGTGCGCGATTTCCGCCAGCTGGATCCGCGCTATGGCACGCTGGCCGATCTCGATGCCCTGATCAGCAACCTGAAAAAGCGTGACATGCTGCTGGCGCTGGATGTGGTGGTCAACCACACCTCGGACGAGCACGAGTGGGCGATCAAGGCACGGCAGGGCGACCCCAAATACCAGGATTACTACTACATGTTCGACAACCGCGAGTTGCCGGATTTATATGAAGAATCCATGCTGGAGGTCTTCCCGGAAACGGCGCCGGGCAATTTCACCTGGAATGCAGAAGCCAATAAATGGGTGATGACGGTATTCAACCAGTTCCAGTGGGATCTGAACTACCGCAACCCGGCGGTGCTGATCGAGATGATCGACATCATTCTGTACTGGGCCAATCACGGCGTGGATATTTTGCGGCTGGATGCCGTGGCCTTCCTATGGAAAAAAATCGGCAGCAGTTGCCAGAATGAGCGCGAGGCCCACCTGATACTGCAATTGATGAAGGATTGCTGCCAGGTAACCGCCCCCGGCGTTTTGTTTATTGCGGAAGCGATTGTGGCGCCACCCGAAGTCATCAAGTACTTTGGCGAAGATGCCATCAATGCCAAGGAATGCGAGATTGCCTATAACGCCACCCTCATGGCGCTACTGTGGGAAGGCGTTGCCACCAAAAAGGCCTCGCTGCTCAACAAGGGCATACGCAATATTCCCAACAAGCTGGAACGCGCTACCTGGCTTAACTATCTGCGCTGCCATGACGACATCGGCCTGGGCTTTGATGATAACGATATCCGCCAGGCAGGCTATGAACCCTGGGCCCATCGGCAATTCCTGATCGATTATTACACCGGCAACCGGGACGACTCCATCGCCCGCGGCGTCGCCTTTGGCCGTAACGATAAAACCGGCGATGCCCGCATTTCCGGCTCGCTTGCCTCCCTGGCCGGGCTGGAAACCGCGCTGAACCGCCAGGACGAGACCGCGATTGATACCAGCATACGCACCATATTGCTGTTGCATAGCATCATCCTGTCTTTCGGCGGCATTCCCCTGCTGTATTACGCGGACCCACTGGGCACGCTCAACGATACCTCGTATCTGGAAGACGAACTCAAATACAACGACAGCCGCTGGGTACACCGGCCCCGCATGAACTGGGAAAAGGCTGAACTGCGCCAGCAGCCGGGCACGGTGGAATATCGGATTTTCAATGGATTGAAAAAGTTGATTGCGCTGCGCAAGGAACTACCCGCGCTGGCCGATCTGAACAATCGCGAGCTGTTTGAGCTGGAAAACCCGCATCTTCTGGTGTATTCGCGCTTTGACCCGCTGAACAGCCAGGCCCGCGTGCTGGTGGTCAACAACTTTGACCATAACGCCCAAGCCATGCCGCTGGAGCAACTGCGGCGCGCCGGTTTTTTCACCCACGGCACCGTGCAAGAGACGATCTCGGCAGATAGCTATGCATGCGCTGAAGACAGTTTGCTCATCCCGCCACTCACCGCGTGCTGGTTCAAGACCTGAACCACACCGCCCGGCAGGCCTGATGATGGCACACCATGCTGATCATCGCCCGCCAACACATGCAACAGGAGACACCATGGAACACTATCTCATTCAGCTTGGCATTGAAGACTTTCAGAAATTCTGGGAGATCGCCAAGGTATTTCTCAAGATTGTCCTGATACTGGCTATCGCCTGGCTGGCGATGCGCGTCTTCAACCGCATGCTGCTGGCACTGAAAACGCACCTGCTCACGCATGCGCAGGACAACCCGGAAGAGATCAAGCGCGTGCAAACCCTGGGGCGCGTGTTCCGCTACATTGCCACCGTGCTGATTTCCGTGATCACCATCATGGAGATACTGAACGAGCTGGGCGTATCCATTGCGCCTATTCTGGCGGCAGCAGGGGTGGTAGGTGTGGCAGTCGGCTTTGGCGCACAGAGTCTGATCAAGGATTATTTCACCGGCTTTTTCCTGCTGCTGGAAAACCAGATCAGGCAGGGGGATGTGGTGGATGCCGGCGGTAAAAGCGGCTTTGTGGAAGAAGTGACGCTACGCTACATCAAACTGCGCGACTATGATGGCAATGTGCATTTCATTCCCAACGGCGTTATTTCCACCGTGACCAATATGAGCCGCACCTTTGCTTTTTCCGTGATTGATGTGCGCGTGGCTTTCCGCGAAAACGTGGAAACCGTGATGACGCTGATGCGCGAAGTCGCACATGATCTGAAAGCGGACCCAGACTTTAATCAGAAAATACTGGATGATCTGGAGATGGCCGGGGTGGATCGCTGGGATGATTCAGCAGTGATCATCAAATGCCGTTTCAAGGTGTTGCCATTGGAGCAATGGACCGTGCGTCGCGAATACCTGAAGCGCCTGAAGCACGCTTTCGATGATGTCGGTATCGAGATTCCTTATCCTCACCTGACCATTTCGGCGGGCCAGATGCGGGGCGAAAACAGCCCTGCCATGGACAGCATGAATTAAATAGCAGAGGTGTCAGAGATGCGCCGGGAGCTTAATGCGGAAAAGCCAAAACCTCAGCTGCATTCGGCGCCAGGCGCCAGCAATGTCAGACGCAATCGCCGCTGGCTAGCGTCATCTTGACGATTTCGCGGCGTAGCTCAAGCTCGCGTTGCTGGGTTTTATACAGCGTGGTTTGCGTGAAGCGGTCGGGGATTTCCAACACATTCAGATACTCCGGCTGAAACGCAGGAGCGGGGATCAGATAGTCAAAACTTGCGGCATGCATGTCAATTCCTTGTGGGATATCGGGTTAATACTCGGGCTGAAATTGTGTTTCAGCGCCATTAAGAGCACACGAAAATCAAAAGATTCCCGCGCACTCGCAGTTTATTTGGAATTTGCGGATAGCAAACCGCCAAACTAAGCTGATATCGTCCAGCAAATTGATTTCTTTAGCGTATTGCCAGAATTATTTGCCTAAGAAGGCGTCCGGCAGGCATTAATGCAGTTCATGCAAGTGCAAGCGGCGCAACCGCGGCGCCAGGCGGGCCGTGGCGGCGACGACTGCCAGGGTCATGGTGCCACCAAAAATCACCGAGGGCACCAGCCCCATCAGCCGTGCGCTGACGCCGGACTCAAACGCCCCCAGCTCATTGGATGAGCCGATGAAGATGCCGTTGATGGCAGACACGCGGCCACGCATGGCATCCGGCGTCATCAACTGCATGATGGTGGTGCGCAGCACTACCGAAATCCCGTCAAAGACGCCCGAGAGTGCCAGCAAAAAGGCGGCCAGCCAGAAATGCGCCGTCAGGCCAAACAGGATAATGCTGACGCCAAAGCCAGCCACTGCCATCAGCAGGTATTTGCCCGCATGCCGATTCAGCGGGTGACGCGCCAGCACGATACCAATGATCACCGCGCCGACCGCAGGTGCGGCCCGCAGTATGCCCAGACCTTCGGGGCCATGATGATACACATCATGTATGAACGCAGGCAGCATGGCGACCGCGCCACCAAACAGCACCGCGAACATGTCCAGCGCCTGGGCACCCAGCACAATCTGGTTGCTAAAAACAAAGCGCAAGCCTTGTCCTATGCTGGTAAACACCGGCACGCTCTCGGCCGGGGGTGGCTCAACCACCCGTATGCTAAGGATAGCGACCGCGGCCATCACGGCGAATCCGGCAGACACCAGGTAGGCCACGCTGACCGTGGTCCAGCCTACCAGAATGCCACCCAGGGCAGGGCCCATCACCAGCCCGATCTGAAATATGGAACTGCCCACCCCGGCCGCACGGCCAAATTCGCTACGCGGAATTACCAGGGCAAACAAGGCGCTGAAGGAAGGGCCAATAAACGCCCGGGCAAACCCGACACATACAATCGAACCATAAATCCAGTAGGTCGGATTCCCCGGCAGATAGCCTGCGGATACCGCCGCCAGCGTCAGGGCATTCAACATCAGCACGCCCCCGGCCATGGCGCCAAAAAATCGCCGGGAGTGATGGTCTACCGCGTAGCCAGCGAACAAGGCGGTGCAGATATAGGGCACCACTTCGGCCAGCCCGATAAGGCCCAATGACAGCGGATCGCGGGTGAGTTGGTAAATATGCCACCCCACGACCACAGCCACGATCTGGTAAGAAAAAATCACCGAAAGGCGGAAGGCCATCAATTTCAGGAAAGAAGGGGTCTTGAGCAGGGGAAATTGGGCAGAATCTGTGGAAGAGGTCATAGCAGCGTTCGGTCTAAAAACGCATTTTACGGGAAACTGGAGCGAAATATGCTTGAAATTCCGTGTGACATTGGCGTCATGGGCATCACATCAACGCGATAGTCAGGCCACAGGCTGTGCAGAGATAAACATATGCAGCTAACGGTATGGTTTACACCTGTTAACGATTGGGGTTAAATGATGCAACAGCATAATTATAAAAAGAACTTGATGATGTCAGGCAGCGCAAAAGGGGTACTTTTTGGTGCAGTGACGGTGGTGATGTTAGCCATCATCGGTTCTTTTTTTGTACCCCAGCCATGGCTGCCCTGGCTTGATAATCTGCACTGGACCGTCAGCAGTGGCGCCTCCTTCATCCTGACCTGGATAGGTTACCGCCAGGCATACCCAGAACAACGTGAGCCGCGCCGCTGGTTCCTGCTGGGCATAGGCTCTTACTTTGTGGGACAGCTGTGCTGGGACGTACAGTACGCTATCGGCTGGAATCCATTTCCCGCACCTGCTGACTTCTTCTATCTGATGCTGGGGCCCTGCTGCATCCTGGGCCTGCTAAGCGCACTCAAGCTGCATCTTTCCCATGCAAAACTCACCGCCGCCAAACTGGACATGGCGGTGATGACCATTGCCGTCATTGGCCTCATTCTGCTTATTTATCTGGGGCGCCAGTCAGATAGCAATGCGCTGCAACTGCTGGTGCTGGTGTTTTATCCAGCAGGCTTGCTCAGTGCTGCCTGCTTTGCGCTCTTGCTGGTGCCGTTTTTGCGGTTGCGCTTGCAGTGGGGCTGGCTATTGTTACTCGGCGGGCTGGCATTGGAGGGCGGCATCTGGATGCAATGGAATCTGAATGTCATCGACCAGGTGAACATAGACGGCTCCCTGCTTAACCATGTTTTTTCCGCTTCTGATTTGCTGCTCGGCCTGGGCGCCATGCACTGGATGGCAACGTCATCGTCCAATCACACCTACATTCGTATCTGCCAGGGCATACAACGCGCGATTCCGTTGATGGCCATGCTGATCGCGATCAGCACCATTTATTTCATGATGATGGATACGACAACGCCTATCGCCAAATCCATTGCCCTGGGTTCCTGCCTTAGCATCATCGCGCTGGCCATGGTCAGGCAGAGTATTCTTCTCGCAGAAAGTGAGCGCCTGCTGACAGCCGAGCAGTTGATAGAAGAGGGGCAAATGCGCTACCAGCACCTGGCCCATCATGACATTCTCACTGGCCTGCCCAATCGCCTGCTTTTTCAGGACAGGCTGACCCATGCTCTGGCCTTGAGTGCGCGCAACAATAATCGGGTAGGCATGCTGTTTATTGATATCGACCACTTCAAGAATATCAATGACAGTCTGGGCCATGTGATAGGGGACGAGCTACTGGTCGCGATCGTGGAACGCCTGAAACTCCGCATACGCGAACAGGATACGTTTGCGCGCCTGGGCGGCGATGAGTTCGTACTGCTGATCGAGCAATTACAAAATGCCAGCGAAGCCGCCACCATTGCCAGCAATCTGCTGGAAGCGCTCAAAACCCCGTTTCACCTAAGCGGCAATTGTGAGGTTGTCATCAGTGCCAGCATCGGCATCAGCGTGTGTCCGGAAGACACCCAGGATGCCACCCAGTTGATCCGCAATGCCGACTCCGCCATGTACCGCGCAAAGGATACGGGCCGTAACCGCTATCAGTTTTACACCGAGGAACTGACACAACGCGCGCAGGAAAGGCTGATGACAGAAAGCCGCCTGCGACAGGCAATACGCGACAAAGCCTTTGTCTTGCATTACCAGCCCATCTACTCCAAAGGGGAAGATGGCGGGGCTCCCTCCATTTTCAGCTGCGAATGCCTGATCCGCTGGCAACAGGACGATGGCAGCCTGATTTACCCTGATCTGTTCATTCCCTGCGCAGAAGAAACCGGATTGATTATCCCCATAGGAGAATGGGTACTGGACCATGCCTGCGCTCAGCTTGCCGAGTGGGATACCCGGCTGCCGGACAATACGCTCAGCATGGCGGTGAATATCTCGGCCCGGCATTTCTGCGATGCGAATTTCGTGATGACCGTGCATGAGGTATTGAAACGTCATGCCATTGCCCCGGGGCGACTGATCATCGAGATTACGGAAAACGCGGTGATGGACAGAATGGATATCGCCATTCCCACGCTGGAAACGCTCGTTAGAACCGGCGTACGCATCGCGTTGGATGACTTTGGCACGGGTCACTCATCGCTAGCCAAGCTGAAAACCCTGCCCATCCATGCGCTTAAAATTGATCGCGAGTTTGTGAAGGATATCCCCGACAGTACTGATGATATGCAGCTTGCCGCCAGTATTATCCGCATGGCACAAGGGCTGCATCTGCAAACCGTGGCCGAGGGAGTGGAGACGCAGGAGCAGTATGATTTTCTGGCACAGGCAGGTTGTGACAAATTTCAGGGTTACCTGCTGTCACGCCCGGTGACGGCAGAAAAGATTTACACCCTGCTTGCCGCTTCAGCAGAGCTGGCGACAGCCTGAGTAGTAGCGCCAGCACTCACATCTGGCCGATCAACCTGATTCAGGGAAGGCCGACATCCTGGGCAGACAAGGGCCCGTACACCAGCTCATCCATTCCCCAGAAGCCGCCGGTGGCATCGAGGTAATAAGCTCCGCCGTCTTCATCCTGATACAGGGTAAATACGTACACCTTGCTGTTGTAATACTTGCCGGGCTCCTGATACACCTGACGCAAGGCTTTTTTCTCGCGCATGCGCTTCCAGTCCTGCTTGTCGATGGCAGGCAGTGGCAGCAGAGAGTTGCTGTCTGCCCCGAAAAACGTCTGGTACCGCTGATTGAATGCCGCCTGAACTGCGGCTGCGTCCACCGCCGCGGCACTCATGGCATGCATTGCCAGAGACGCTGACAGCACCCAGGCTGAGATGGATTTAAGCCGCATTGTTACCGTTAGCCTCTGCCGCACTGGCATCGGTAATTTCACGTATCTCGGGCTCTTCCAGCAAGGCTTCTGCACCAATCACCTGATTGCGACCGCTGTGCTTGGCCTTGTAGAGCGCGGCATCAGCACGCGGCACGATGGTTTCCGGCCCCTCGCCCGGTAGCCGTTCGGCCACGCCGGCACTAAAGGTGATCAGCACACGCTCGTTGCGATGCATGAAGAAGTTTTTGGTGAGATCCCGCTGTACGCGTTTCATGATGTCCATGGCCTCATCCTGCTTGGTACTGGGCAGTATGATGATGAACTCCTCGCCACCGTAGCGCGCCAGCACATCGGTATTGCGCAGCGAGTATTTAACGATGCGCACCAGATGGATCAAGGCCTGGTCGCCAGTCGCATGTCCCAGGTTATCGTTGAGCTGCTTGAAGTGGTCGATATCCATCATGGCAATGCTGAGCGGCGTACCATGCCGGTCGGCCCGTGCAAATTCGCGCTCCATGGCTTCATCCATGCCGCGGCGGTTGAGTGTGCCGGTGAGGTAGTCTTCATGCGCCACTTCGCTGATATGGTCCAGACGGCGCGTCAGCTCATCAATCAGCTTCTCAGCCTCGTCAGCGCGTTGCTGCGCATCCACCAGCGCATCCTTGGAACGCTGTATGCTCAGGCCTATGCTGCGGGTATCGTTGAGCAGGCTGTCGATCACCGAGTTGAGTTCCACCAGATCTTCGGTCGAAGTGATGCGGTCGCGATAACCATTCAGTTTGTTCTGGTATTCACCAGTATCGGTGTCCATCTCGGCCAGTCTGTCCACAAAGATTTCGGCCATGCGCTTCAGCGAGTCCTTGGCTTCAATCAGACGTGGCTTGATCTGCCCCTGCTTATACAGCAACTCTTTCAAGCTGCTTTCGGCGTCATAGAGCCGGGTAAGATCCAGCGGTTTTTCGAGGATATCCTGCACGATTTTGGTCTGCCCATGCAGCCATTTATCCTCCAGCACCAGCTCACCCATGCTGTTGTTCAGCAGTCGCAATAACTGCAACAAGGCTTCATGCAGGCGGTTCTGCTGATCGCCATGCATCTCCAGGGTAAACAGTACGCTCTTCAATTCTTCAGCAATACGCTTGATCTGGGTTTCATTGGTGGCGGCATTGATATCCTTGACCAGCTGTTTGGCCTTGGCTTCCGGCTCGGGCAGGGAATGCAGTTGCGGAATCAGCACCAGCTCCATGGTACGCACCAGCATCTCGCGCCAATATTCGGCGGGCTTTTTGCCATACAGCGACTTGCTGGGTGCAGGGGTGGGCGTTTCGCCTATGGTTTCCGCTTCGCCTTCCAGCACCTGCGGCCCGTCGCCAGGCACATGATCGGCCACCGAACCTTGGCCCCATGAATTGACCAGGGATTGAATCTTTTGCGGCAAGACATCGGGGTCACTGCCGAAGTTGGTCAGCACCCGGTTAAGGCCTTCTTTCTTGCGCGTCAGGGTGACGCCCTTGTGGCTCACTTCCAGCTGCTTCAGCAGGTTGCGGATGACCACGGGCCAGCTGGTTTCATCGCCACCTGCTGCGCCCAGGGGCAATAGCTTGATGAGCTGGTCTTCCAGCCTGGACCAGTCTTTTTTCTCGATGAGCGTGGCGATGGATTGGGCGGCGGCAATGTACTTGGGGCGTTGCTTGCCCGCATCGTGCAAAACCTTGTCCAGCACATGGGCCAGTTCCAGGGTTTCATTGGTAGATACGACGCCGGCAATCTCGTCATAAACCGTGCGGAAATTATCCGGCGTAGGCGGGACTTTGCGCGAGGCAAGCTGCATCAATGCCTGCCTGGCAATCTCGATGGGGGTCGGTTTTTCTTGCATACTGGCTCGCGCTTAGCTCCATGGCCGATGCCGCAGCACCGGAGTTTCAAACAGCATTCTGGCTTTTGTCAGCATACGCTACCACAACTGTGTTAAATGACGTAAACAGAGCCGCCATTTAACGCCTGTTCATGCACGGGCAGCTTATTTGGCGCGAAAGGTAACCACCAGCACGTCACGATAGGCAGGATGCGCCGGATCGATCTGCTCGACCGGCGTCACGCCATGCATGCAGCGCCTGTCGTTAACGATGGCGCAATCCAGCGGCTTGGTCAGGGTAAAGCTGTCCAGGGTTTTGTGTTCGAGGTCGTGCATGGTGGTGGTGCCGCTGGAAATATTCACGCGCTTCACCATCATGACCAGCACAAAATCGACACCATCCCGATGTATGCCTTCGGGGGTTGGTTTGCCATGTAGCTCAGCACTGGCTTCAATGCGGAATTGATGGCATTCGATATGCCACGCCTTGTCAGGCAGCATGCGGCTGAACATCTTGCGACAGAAGCGCAGGATGTTACGCATGCTGTTACCCTGCATGATGTGCGCTGGTATGGGCTCAAACTCGCGCGCAACACCGCCATTCAGCGGGTTGTAGTCCAGGCTCTGGTAATGCGGCTGATGCGGCTCGAGCACAATGTCACCACCTTGCGCTGGCGCACTGAGGGTGGCATAGCGACGGCGGCGATATCGTCCACCATCGGCCATGTACTGATCCAGCGGCATGGCTTCCCAGCTGGCAGCAAACGCAGACCAATCACTCAGGGCATCTTCGGCCTGCGCCAGCAACCACGCTTGCATGGCCTCGCCTGCCACAAAACTGAAGCCCGCCCGGGCTATATTGTCCAACAGTTCGGATTGTCGCAGTAAGGGTGCCACGCAGTATCGCTATCTATGAAATCATGAAAGATAAGCATCTTAGCCGCTTGCAGAGGCAATCTCAACGTTGGCAGAGGCGGATTGGGGTGGTTTGAATAATATACTTGACGAACATAACTAAATAACTAATTATTTAGTTATGAAAACCATCTTGCAGATTCCATCTGAATGGGCAGATACCTCGAAACTGTTCATCGCCCTGGGCGATGAACAGCGCCAGCGCATACTGCTGGCCTTTGAGCCCGATGAGCGCCTCAACATCGGCCAGATCGTGGCCGCGTCGACCTTGAGCCGCACCGCAGTGAGCCATCATCTGCGCGTATTGCGCGAAGCAGGCGCGCTGCAAAGCGAGAAAATCGGCAAGGAAGTGTTTTTCCATATTAATAAAAAGATGATGACAGAAGCGCTTGAGGGCGTGCTGGCTTACATCAAGACTACGATCTGAAGGGAGATTTCATGGTGGCCAAGATATTAAAACTGCTGTGCGGAATAGTGTTTCGGGTTGAAGTGCGGGGCAGGCAACATCTGCCGTCGCAAGACCAGGAACAGCAAAAGCTGCTGATTGTGGCCAATCACGAATCGTTTCTTGATGGCCTGCTGCTCGGACTGTTTTTGCCATTGCGAGCGACCTTTGTGGTGCACACCACCGTATTGCAGAGCCCGCTGTTCCGCCTGATTCTGCGCATGGTGCCGCACCTGGCGGTCGACCCCAGCAATCCACTCGCCATGAAGAAAATCATCCGCCTGCTGGAGGCAGGGGAGAACGTGGTGATTTTCCCCGAAGGCCGCATCACCCTGACCGGTAGCCTGATGAAAGTGTATGACGGCCCGGGCTTCGTCGCCGCCAAAACCGGCGCCACCATCCTGCCAGTACGCGTGGATGGCGCCGCCCGCAGTTACTTCAGCCGCCTCTCCGGTGGCAATTATCCACGCCAGCTTTTCCCCAAGGTATCGCTCACCATTTTGCCGACCACGCACCTCCCCATGCCAGAAGCCGCCAATGCCAGAGCCCGCCGCAAGCTGGCAGGCGAGGGCATGCGCGACATCATGCAGGATATGCTGTTCAAGTCGCGCCCGGTCAAAACCTTGTTTGGCTCGCTGCTGGACGCCATTTCCATTCATGGCCGCCGCACGCGGCTGGTGGAAGACATGCAGCAGATTGAAGAGTCGTATGGCGATCTTTTGAAAAAAAGCCTGGCGCTGGGGCGCCTGAGCGCCAAGATTACCAGTGCTGGCGAAACCGTTGGCGTGCTGATGCCGAATGTCACCAATACCATCTGCCTTATCTTTGGTATGAGCGCCTTCAGGCGCGTGCCCGCCATGCTGAATTACACGGCGGGCAGCTCGGGACTGCAGAATGCCATCATCGCCGGTAATATCCGCACCGTCATCTCATCACGCAAATTCATCTCCGCCGCCAAGCTGGAGGAGACGGTAGCAGGTTTGGAAAATGTGCATCTGGTCTATCTGGAGGATTTGCTGCCCAGCCTGAGCGGTTGGGACAAGCTGTGGCTGATAGGCTTTGCACTATGGTTGCCGCGACTGGCCGTGCCGCATGCCAACCCGCATGACCCGGCCGTGGTGCTGTTCACTTCAGGTTCCGAAGGCAAGCCCAAGGGCGTGGTGCATTCGCATCACAGCATCTTGTCCAATATTGCCCAGATTGCCGCCATCATCGATTTCTCGCCTGCCGATAAATTCATGATGGCACTGCCGCTGTTCCATGCCTTTGGCTTTACCTGCGGTGCCATCATGCCGCTGGTCACCGGCAGCAAGCTGTTTGTCTACCCATCCCCGCTGCATTACCGCGTGATTCCGGAAGTGATTTACGACCGTGGCTGCACGGTGCTGTTCGGCACCAGCACCTTTCTGGGCAACTATGCCAAATTCGCGCACCCCTATGACTTCTACCGCTTGCGCTACGTAGTCGCTGGCGCAGAAAAACTGAATGAAGAAGTCCGCAAAGTCTGGGCCGATAAATTCGGCATTCGCATTCTGGAAGGGTATGGCGCTACCGAGTGCGCGCCCGTGCTGGCGGTCAATACACCCATGGCAAACCAGACCGGTAGCGTGGGCCGCATGCTGCCAGGCATGGAAACCCGGCTGGAAAGCATCCCCGGCATAGAGCAAGGCGAGCGCCTACTGGTGCGTGGCCCCAACGTCATGCTGGGCTATTACCTGTATGACCAGCCAGGCGTGCTGCAAACACCCGCGGATGGCTGGTATGACACCGGGGATGTGGTGGATATTGATGCCCAGGGCTTTATCCGCATTCTGGGCCGGGTAAAGCGCTTTGCCAAAATTGCCGGCGAGATGGTGTCGCTGGAAACCGTGGAGGCCCTGGCACATGCAGCCTCGCCCGAGCATCAGCATGCCGCCAGCACCCAGCCGGATCCACAGCGTGGTGAAAACATCGTGCTGTTCAGCACCGATAGCAGCTTGACCCGCGATAGCCTGCAGGCCGCAGCCCGCAAGCTGGGGAGTCCGGATCTGGCGGTGCCGAAAAAAATCATTACCCTGGAAGCACTGCCTTTGCTGGGGACGGGCAAAACCGATTACGTGACATTGCGTACCATGGCGGCCGAAGCATGAGCCGGATAAGCCTGCGACCCGCAATAAAGCCCCATCCTTTGTCGATGCGGGCTTAAGTCACCCTTAACCATTTAAGCCATCCATTCAAGCCAACCATAAAAATCAGAGAGTTTGCATGCATTCCACCTCCACCCCATCGGCGATTCCCGCGCGCGGCATGACCGCCGTCCTCATCGCCCAGTTTATTTCGGCTCTGGCGGATAACGCCTTGCTGTTCGCCGCGATTGCGCTGCTTAAATCGCAATCTGCCCCAGGTTGGCAGCTGCCCTTGCTGCAGGAATTTTTTGTCGTGGCCTTTATCGTGCTCGCCCCTTTCGTCGGCCCACTGGCCGATGCGTTGCCCAAAGGCCGCGTGATGCTGATTGCCAATGGCATGAAGTTCATCGGTGCGGCTGCCATGCTGTGCGGCCTGCACCCCCTGCTGGCTTATGGCATGGTCGGGCTGGGTGCTGCCGCCTATTCCCCAGCCAAATACGGCATCCTCAGCGAGTTGGTCGGGCCCCAACATCTGGTCAAAGCCAATAGCATGATGGAAGGCTCCACCATCGTCGCCATTCTGCTGGGCGCCGTATTGGGCGGCTGGCTGGCCGATCACTCCGTCACCGGAGCGCTCGCCGCCATTGCTGCCTGTTATCTGGTCGCCGCCGTCGCCAACCTCTTCATTCCACGCCTGCCCGCCGCCCATGCCCTGAGCCGGGTATCGCTGCCAGCATTGGTCAGGGATTTTGTCATCGCCACCAGCACGCTGCTGAAAAATCCGGACGCGCGCTTTTCACTCATTGGTACTAGCATCTTCTGGGGAGCAGGCAGCACCCTGCGCTTTCTGCTGGTGGCCTGGGTGCCAGTGGCGCTGGGCATTGCCGACCTCAGCACTCCCGCCAACCTGAGTGGCGGTGTCGCCATCGGCATCGCGCTCGGCGCATTTGCCGCCGCCCGCTATGTACAGCTGCATTCGGTGAATCGTGCCTTGCCCGCTGGCGTGCTGATCGGTTTGCTGATTGTGGGCTTTGCCTATGTGTCCAATCTTTACCTGGCGATAGCCGCGCTGATACTTATCGGCGCTTGCGGTGGTTTTTATGTGGTGCCGCTGAATGCCTTGCTGCAGGAACGTGGCCACGCCACGGTAGGGGCAGGGCACGCCATTGCCGTGCAAAACCTGTTTGAAAATATCTGCATGCTGCTGATGGTAGGCCTGTATACCATCCTGGAAAAAGAAGGTATGCCTGCCATCCATTCCACCGTAGCCGTGGGTCTGGTGGTCTTTGCCGCGATTGGCTTGCTGGCAGCGCAACGACTGTGGGGGAAAAAGTAGGCGCTGTCTGACAGCGATTTCAGCCACGCGCTGAATGTTGAACGGCAGAGGTCCCGTTACATTGAGCGGGTGTAAATACCCCCTCAATTCGCGACTGGAGAATAAATCATGAATAAAATCGTCAGTATCCTCTGCCTCTGTTCCTTCATGTTGTTGACCGCCTGCAATACCATGAGCGGCGCCGGCAAAGACATTCAGAAGGGCGGCGAAGCCCTGGAAAACTCTGCAGACAAGAACAAAGGCTACTAACCCTCCACGTGCATCATGACGGAATTCTCATGAAAATCATGAGCTCCATTTCATGACTAACACAATGCAAGCCGTTCTACAGGAGCGTACAGTTTGTCTCACGTTAGAAGCATGTGAGTGCATCGGACGAAAACTAAACGAAAGGAGAAACGACTATGTGGACCAAGCCAGAAGCTACCGAAATGCGTTTCGGTTTTGAAGTAACTATGTACGTTTGCAATCGTTAATATTAACGTTGCGATCACATGAACGGGAGCCAAGTGCTCCCGTTTTTATTTGCATGTCGTACATCGGCCTGCCTTAACAGCCTGCCGACCAATACCCTTTGCAGCGATGGGAAAACCTCCCTGTTGCCCTCTGAATCTCCCCCCATCTTCGCTTTGCCGCTAAAATGCCAGGGCAGCATCCCACAATCTCAGGAGATTAAGCATGAACCCTTGCAACCGTTGGCTCACCTTTGCTGGACGAGTATTGCTGTCACTGATTTTCATCATTAGCGGCCTGGGGAAAGTCGCCGCGCCCGATGCCACCATAGGCTATATCAGCAGCGTAGGGGCGCCGTTTCCCGAGGTGGCTTATGCGATCGCCCTGGTGGTGGAGCTGGGCCTGGGCCTGGCATTGCTGTTGGGCTTCAAGGCAAAGTTTGCCGCGGCAGGTATCGCCATTTTTACGCTGGCGGCAGCCTTGCTGTTTCATACGGATTTCAGCAATCAGATACAGCTGGTGATGTTCATGAAAAACTTCACCATCATTGGCGGTTTGCTGCTGATCGTGGCTTATGGCGCGGGTGGCTTCAGCCTGGATAATCGCAAGTAAGCCTCATTCATTTTTCATAAAGTAACGCCGCAGGACACGGTCATGACAACGCTATTTATTTCACATGGTGCGCCTACCCTGGCGATGGAACCGGGGAAGACCGGTGAGATGTTGCATCAGCTAGGCCTGTCATTGCCGCGTCCGCGGGCCATTCTGGTGGTATCGGCACATTGGGATACGCCAGAACCGCGCGTCAGCTTTGTCCAGCAACCGGAGACCCTGCATGACTTCAGTGGCTTCCCCAAAGCCATGTATGACATGCATTACCCGGCACCAGGCTGCCCGCCATTGGCAGAAAAAGTGGTGGAGTTGCTGACGGCGGCCCAATTCAACATCCAGCGCGACCCCAAACGCGGACTCGACCATGGCGCCTGGGTGCCCTTGATGCTGATGTACCCCGATGCCGATATCCCGGTGACCCAGCTTTCCATCCAGGGCCACCGCGATCCTGCCAGCCACTACCGCATGGGGCAAGCACTGGCATCGCTGCAGGATAGCGGCGTCATGCTGCTATGCTCAGGGGCCATCACCCACAACCTGCGCCATCTGTTTGAAGTGCAACGCACCACCAGCTCGCTGGCCTATGTCACGGAGTTTGCCAACTGGGTGGGGGATAAGATTATCGACAAGAACGACGAGGCTCTGCTGAATTACCGTGCGCAGTCGATCAATGGCGTACTGGCGCATCCGGAAGAAGATCACATCCTGCCGCTGTTTGTGGCACTGGGTGCGGCACGAGGCCCCGCGGTACGTTATCAACCCGAGCACACTTATGGGTTTCTGGCGATGGATGCTTACGCCTGGGCGGCGTAGCAAGAAAACACACCGCAAAAAACAAAGCCGCTTAAAAGCGGCTTTTTGATTAATCCAAACAATCAAGGTGCTGGAGCCGCCGTTGGCAATGGGAAGCCGTGCGGCAGCAATACCCAGATCTTGCCGCGCTGTTTCATGGCACCCGCTTGCCGCCCTGCATCATTGCCCGCCCCCCAGAAAAAGTCAGCACGCACGCCACCTTTGATGGCACCGCCAGTGTCTTGCGCCATCATCAGGCGGTTAAGCGGCTTGCTGCTGTTGGGGTAAGTGGTAGACAGGAATACCGGTGCGCCCAGTGGCACAAAGCGCGGGTCTATCGCCACCGCACGCTCGGCCAGGATAGGCACACCCAGCGCGCCCAGCGGACCGGGCAGGCCCGGTGGCAATTCACGGAAAAAGACATAACTGGGGTTGCTGTTGAGCAGCTCGCGCAACTTGTCAGGATTATTGCTTGCCCAGTTTTTGATGCCCTGCATGGACGCCTTGTCCGCGGTCAATTCTCCACGCTGTATCAAGAGCTTGCCTATGGATTGGTAGGGGAAGCCATTCTGGTCGGCATAACCCACATGCACCTGCTCGCCATTGTCCAGGCGTATCACGCCTGAGCCCTGAATCTGCAGGAAAAACAGCTCGACAATATCGTCCACCCAGAACAGCTCGCGCCCCCGCAAGGGGCCCTGCGGGGATTCAATCTCGCCCCGGTCATAATAGGGAATCAGCTTGGTACCCACTACGCGGCCACGTACGCGCTTGTTGGCAAGCTCGGGGAACAGGCTCGTCAACTCTACCGTAATCAGATCGTCCGGCCGACTGTAAAGCGGATAGCGATAGGCGGCTGTCGGCAGGCGGCTGCCACGCAACAAGGGCTGGTAGTAGCCGGTAATCAGGCCTTCCTCGGTGCCATCCACATTGGTGGTCTGGTAGACATCAAAGTAGGTTTGCAGGTAACTGCGGATGCTGGCCTGATCGGGATTCACCATGTTCTGGGCAGCGGCGCAGGCAGCTTGCCAGGGCTGGCGTGTTTTCAGGGTGGAGCAACTCTGCAGCCAGGCAGGCCAGGCTTGCACGAGGTTGTCCTGCTCAAGCGCACTTAATGCATCCCAGCTGGAAGGCTTCAGCAGGCCATAGTCTGGGATTTTGGGCGCTGTTGGTTTTTCCGGGGCGGGCTTGGGCTCTTCCGGCAAAGGAATCGGCAATGCGGGGCAATCGCATGCAGGTTTGGGGCTGGGCTGAGCAGGCTTTTGCGGCTGGCTGCCGCAGGCGGTCAGCAATAAAGCCAGTAAAACGATCAAACGAGCATGCATGCGTAAACCTTAATGCAGAACGCGGGGGGTAGAAAGGGTAAAGGCGGGAATCTCGGCTTCGAATTCGGTGCCGTCTTCCGCCACCAGCTGATAGCTGCCACGCATGAATCCGACCGAGGTACGCAGCACGGTGCCACTGGTGTACTGGAATTGCTGACCAGGTTTCAGGGTCGGCTGTTCGCCCACCACGCCCGGGCCACGCACTTCCTGCACCGACTCATCGGCATCGGTAATGACCCAGTGCCGGCTGATGAGCTGGGCGGTTTCGGTGCCGGTATTGATAATGGTCACCGTGTAGGCAAAGGCATAGCGTGGTTCGGCTTCATCGGATTGATCCGGCAAGTAGGCACTCACCACGCTGACGGTAAACTGGTAACGGCGGGATGACTCCACGCTTATCCAATCATGCCGGTGGTAGGGGAGCTGGGCGTCGCCGAGTAAAGTTTTTTCGGCATGCGCCCGGCCAGATAAGCTTCACGCCCGGCTTCCACGGCTTTTTTCATGGCACTCGCCATCAATACTGGATTGTGCGCACCGGCAATCGCGGTGTTCATCAGTATCCCCTGGCAACCCAGCTCCATGGCAATGGCTGCGTCCGATGCTGTACCCACACCCGCATCCACCAGCACGGGCACCTTGGCGTTTTCGATGATGATCTGCAGATTCCAGGGATTGAGGATACCCATGCCAGAGCCAATCAGCGAGGCCAGCGGCATGACTGCACAGCAACCGATTTCTTCGAGCTGTTTGGCGATGATGGGATCATCCGAGGTGTAGACCATGACGTCAAAGCCTTCTTTCACCAGGGTCTCGGCAGCCTTCAGGGTTTCAACGACATTGGGATACAGCGTGGTCGGGTCGCCCAGCACTTCCAGCTTGACCAGCTTGTGACCATCCAGCAGCTCGCGCGCCAGACGCAGGGTACGCACCGCATCGTCCGCCGAGTAGCAGCCCGCGGTATTCGGCAGGTAAGTGAATTCTTCCGGCGGCAAGTATTCCAGCAGGGAAGGCTCGCCAGCATGCTGGCCGATATTGGTACGGCGGATCGCCACGGTGATGATTTCGGCACCGCTGGCATCAATCGCCGCGCGGGTTTCGGTAAAGTCCTTGTACTTGCCTGTGCCCACCAGCAGTCGTGACTGATAAGCCTTGCCAGCAATATTAAGTGTATCCATAACGCGTTAACCGCCTCCTACAGCGCCTACGATTTCAAGTTTATCCCCGTCCTTCAGGGCTGTTTCGGCAAACAGGCCGCGTGGCACGATGTCGCCATTACGCTCTATCGCCAGACGCTTGCCCGTGAGGCCCAGGGTTTGTACCAGCTCAGCCACCGAGAGGGTTGCCACATCGAACTGCCGGGGATTACCGTTGATCGTCAGATGAATCAATTGAATTACAGCCTACTCTTTAGTAAAACCGGGATAGGGGGACCGCTGTTTAAAAAACCGCGAAGAAACGCTATTTTACGTAGGTTCATGGGCAATTAGCAAATCATCCACACTCGCATCCGCCCCTTGGGCGATCGCTTGAACAAGAGCACTTTTAGACGCGTGCTGCATTGTTTGTTCATCGGTTTTTTCGATTAAGCTTGAATAGAATAGTCCATGCATTACACGAGTAATTGGCTTGACGCTATATCCCCAAGGATATAGTCTTCGCCAGAGTTGGGGCGCATCGAACGCTCCTTCATGACAACAGACCAAGGCCCAAACATCAACGTGTCTCAATCGCCCTCTTCGAAGTCTGCCGCATTATTTCAGGAAGCGCTCAACGCTGAAGCGAGACAGGACTATTTTGAGGCCTTGAGCAAATACACCGCCTCGCTCTCCCTCGACGGCAATCAAGTCCCCACCTGGGTGCGTATCGGCAAGATCTTCCTGCGCACCATGAAATACCAGCAAGCGCGCGAGACCATGGAATTTGTGCTGGGCATGGATCCGCACAATGTGGATGCCATTTACGGCCTGGCGATTTCGTATTTTTACCTGGGCAAGCTGGAAGAAGCCCGCGCCTTTATTGATCAGGCGGTAGAGATGCAGCCGGATAACGCGACCTACGCCATAGACCGCGCCAATATCTACTCCATCAGCCAGCCCGACCCCGAACGCAAGCGCCAGCTTTACCAGGCCTGGGGACAGCGCTTTGCCGATCCGCTGGCCCGTCAGAGCCCGCCACTGCTGAACAACCGCAACCCGGATCGCGTGCTGAAAGTAGGCTATGTATCCGGCGACATGCGCGACCATGCCATCGCTTTTTTCATGGAGCCCGTCTTCCGGCATCATGACCCGTCACAAGTGGAAGTGCATGTGTTCTCCACCGCGATGCAGGAGGACGACACCACCGCCCACCTGAAGTCCCTGGTGCCACATTGGCATGATGTGTCCAAGCTGGACGACGATGCCTTGTTCAAACGGATACGTGCCCTGCAGATCGATGTGCTGGTTGACCTCTCCGGCCATACCTACGGTCACCGCCTCTACGTATTCGCCCGCCGCGCCGCACCTGTGCAGGTCACCTGGCTGGGTTACATGGGCGGCACGCTGGGTATGCAGGCCATGGATTACCGCCTGACGGATTACAGTGCGGATCCGATTGGGCATGAATCCTATTACCTGGAAAAGCTGTATCGCCTGGCATGCATGGCCAGCTATATTCCGCCAGCCCATGCCCCTTTGATGGAAACCCCACCCATGTTGCAGGGCAATCCGCCCACCATCGGCTGCCTCAACAGCTCGCGTAAAGTCACCGATCACATGCTGCGATTATGGAAACGCATCATGGAACGACGCCCTGACATCCAGCTTCTGCTGCATGTGCAGGAAAACACCATCGACGATGCTATCCACACCATAGAGCCACGTCTGGTCGAGCTGGATATGCCGCTGGATCGGATTATCGTATCGCCCATGGTACCGCTGGATGAGTTCATGGAACGTGGGAGCCTGGTAGATGTAGCGCTGGATACTGCGCCGGTGTCAGGTGGCACCACCACCCTGCATACACTCTGGATGGGCTTGCCGGTGGTAACGCTGGATGCAGACGAAGCAGTCTCTTCCGCCACGGCATGCACCCTGACCGGCCTGGGGTTCAGCGACTGGATCGCCCAAAGCGATGACGACTATATCGAGATCATACTGAGATTACTGGATGACCCCGAGCAGCTTGCCTCCATGCGAAGCGTTATTCGCGAGCGCATGCTGGGCAGTGTATTGATGGATTACCAGACACGCTGCACCGAGCTGGAAACAGCCTATCGCAGGCTTTGGCATAACTACCTGCTGGGTGAACACCTGTTTCAGGACTTTCAGGTGGCGACCCCCGCGCAGGAAGAAAAAATGGCGGCATTGCGGGCCAGTGGCAGCCCTGCCAAAGGATAATGCATGTCCCATCCCCAAGGCATCCCATTACTGGTTCCCCAACTGCCCGACCGGCTGGCACTGCAACCCTTTCTGGACAGGATAGATCTTAGCCGCCACTACTCCAATTTTGGTCCCTTGGTACAAGAGCTGGAACAACGCCTGGCGACAGACTATTCCACCCACGCATCGCTGCCCCTTGAGGTGGTGACCGTGAGCAGCGCAACCGCGGGACTTGAGCTGGCACTGAGCAGCCTGGAGTTACCGCCGGGGTCACGTGTGCTGGTGCCGGCGCTCACCTTTGTCGCCAGCTTGACCGCCATTTTGCGCGCGGGTCATCTGCCGGTGATTTGCGATATTGATCCGGACAACTGGTTATTGACCCCAGACATTGCGGACGACTGCATGCGGGAAAGCGATTGCCAGGCCGTCATTGCGGTGGCGACCTTCGGCCAGGCGCAGGACACGCGAGCCTGGAGTGCATGGCAGCAGCGCCATGGCGTAAGGGTGATAATCGATGCCGCAGCGGCCTATGGATCACAATGGGTAGAGGCGGTGGATATTCCAGTCGTTTTCAGCATGCATGCCACTAAATCGCTGGCGGCAGGGGAAGGCGGCTTTGTGGTGACGGGCCAGCCCGGCCAGCGCCGCATGATCAAGGAATTGAGCAATTTCGGCATTAACCTCAGTCCGGATACGGATCATCCGGTGGGCCACCTCAGTTACGCCGGCACCAATGCCAAACTATCCGAATATCACGCAGCAGTCGGGCTTGCCAGCCTGAATAGCTGGCAAACCCAGGCGGACCTGCGGCATGCCGTGTTTCTGCAATACCGGGAAACCCTGCAACAAGCGTGTGGCGATGCATTGATCTGGCAACAGGGGCCCGCTCCCGCCGCTCCCACGACATTCAGCGTGCGGCTGGGGAGCAGTGGGCGTCGCAGCAAGCTTGAGCAGTTATGCGCCGTCAGCAGGATCAGCACGCGACGCTGGTATCAACCCTTGTTGCATCAGCATGCGGCCAAGGTGGGCCCGATTGTCCACCTGCCCACCCCCACGGCAGAAGCGGTAAGTGCAGACCTGATTGGCCTGCCATTTTTCCCCATGCTGACCAGGGGGCAAATGGCAGAAGTGAGCCAGCATGTGGCCATGGCGGTGACCGCATGAGCCTGCCAATCAAGCGCATCCACGGCCAGGGTTTTCATGAAACCGAACGCTTTGCGTCGACGGGCATGGCCTTCAAAGGCACGTTCCACAAGGCACCCGCTCAAATACCCCTAAATAAATCCGGTATATTGTCGATAACAAATTTAAAGACGACAATAAATTCAGACTCTTCCTTCTCACTCTATAAATCGTATAAAGGTCGCTATGAGCACAATTGAAACATTCATCGAAAAATTCAATGAAGCAGTGGATTTTCAGGAGCCTGTCGAGGTATCGGCAGATACCAGACTGGAAACCTTGCCCGAATGGGATTCGCTCGCAGCGCTGGGGGTAATCGTGATGTGCGATATGGAATACAAAAAAACCATCACCGGCAATGATCTTTCCAACTGCCAGACCATCACCGATATTTATAAATTGGTTGCCTAAGCCATGGCTCAATCCGTCCTCCACAATGTCCGCTACCGTGGACTTACCACATGTGTCCCGGAACGTGCTTTCTCCAATGTGCAGGATTGTCCGCCGGAGCAACGCTCTGAACGTGAACGCCTGGTTCGCAATATTGGGATAGAAACCCGTCGGGTTTGCCTGGAGGGCGTGGTATTTTCCGATTTGGCCCTGGTCGCTGCTGAAAAACTGATTGCCGGCCTGGGGTGGGAAAAGTCATCGATTGACGCCCTGATTGTGGTGACACAATCGCCGGATTATCCGATTCCGGCCACGGCGATCATTCTGCAGGACAAGCTTGGCCTGCCACATAGCACCATCGCATTTGATATCAACCTGGGATGCTCAGGATACGCCTATGGCCTGTTTACCCTGGGCTCCATGCTGTCTGCCCATGGCTTGAAACGCGGCATCATGCTGGTGGGCGATAAATCCTCCAACCCGCTGTCGCTGGACAACGGCCTGCTCTCGCTGTTTGGCGATGCTGCTACCGCCACCGCCCTTGAGTTTGATGAAACAGCCCAACCCATGTATTTCAATATGGGGAGCGATGGCAGCGGCCATAAAGCCATCATTATCGAAGCCGGTGGTCAACGCGTGCCCATACAGCCGCACCATCTGGAGCGCCTGCCCGGTGCCGATGGTATCTCGCGCAAAGGCACTGACGTGATTCTGGATGGTCCTTCCATTCTCAATTTCTCGATACGCGAAGTACCTGTCTCGGTCGCACAACTGGTTGAATTCTCGCCATTCAGCCTGGAAGACATTGATTATTTTGTTTTCCATCAGGCCAACCGCATGATCAACGAAACCATACGTAAAAAACTGGGCCTGCCAGCCGAAAAAGTCCCCATGTCGCTCAAGGATTTTGGCAACACCAGTTCGGCATCAATTCCGGTCACCATCAACACGCGCCTGCAAGAAGCGCTGGCCCAAGGCCCTCAGCGCCTCTTGCTGTCTGGGTTTGGCGTCGGATTATCCTGGGCATCCTGCATTCTGAACATTGAGAACGCTTATCTTCCACCCTTGATTGAAATATGAGCGAACTCAACCTTGAAGCATTCAGCCTGCATGGCAAGCGGGTATTGGTCACAGGCGCTTCGTCCGGACTAGGACAAGCCGTGGCGATTGGCGTCGCCGCCGCTGGCGCCCAGGTAGTGCTCACCGGACGCGATAGCGCACGCCTGGAAGAAACACGCGCCGCCATGACGGGTGAAGGCCATATCTGCGTGGCGGCTGACCTTACCAGCGCCGAGCAGCGTGCAGCCTTGGTAAGCCAGGCGGGCGTGATTGATGGCCTGGTACATAGTGCAGGCACAGCCGCCGTGCGGCTATTCCGGCAGATTGATGAAGACTTCATCCATCGCGACTTCAGCATCAATCTGGATGCACCCTTGCTTCTTACCCAGCAATTACTGGCCAAGAAACAAATTGCCCAAGAAGGCTCCATCGTTTTCATAGGCTCCATTGCTGCCCATATCGGCACCAAAGGGTCCAGCATCTACTCCGCCAGCAAGGCTGCATTGCGTCCCGCAGGGCGTGCCCTTGCTCTGGAAGTGGGGCCCAAACAACAGATACGCGTGAACTACATGGCGGTGAGCTACATTGAAACGCCTATGCTGAAACGCCTGGCTGAACAAGGCATGGGCGGCAGCATGGCGACCGTAACCGAACCACCCTTGGGGAAAGGCGTGCCGGAAGATGTCGCCAACAGCGCCGTGTTCCTGCTCGCCCCGGCTTCGCGCTGGATTACGCGCGCCACCCTGTATGTAGATGGCGGCCTGACTTGCCAGATTAGTGCCCAATAATCATGACCCAGATCAACAATCCTTTTTCCATGGCGAACAAACGCATTCTGGTCACCGGCGCCTCATCGGGCCTGGGCCGACAGATTGCCATTTCTTGTGCAGCGGCTGGCGCCACGCTAATTATCTGTGGCAGAAATCCGGAACGCCTGCAGGAAACCCTGAGCCAACTGGCAGGCAGCGGTCACGTCACCATACTCGGCGACTTGACCACTGATGATGCGATCACGGCCACCGTCGAGCAGGCTGGCAACATCGACGGCGTGGTGCATTGCACCGGTATTTCCATCCCCATGCCAGCCCGCATGGCCAAACGCGAATTCATAGAGCGCCTCTACAACATCAATGTGTTCACGCCGCAATTGCTCACCAACCAGCTGCTGGCGAAGAACAAGATCAACAAGGATGGCGCCGTTCTCTTCATGTCCTCCACAGCAGCCGTGCGAGGCGTGCACGGCACCAGTATTTATGCCGGTACCAAGGCCGCCCTGATTGCCGCCGCCCGTTGCCTGGCCCTGGAAACCGCCAAACGTGGTATCCGGGTGAACTGCCTGGCACCCGACCTGGTGGAAACCCCCATGCTGCATGGTTCCGGCGCCAATATGCCTACTGGCGAATGGCTGGATCAGCAGCGGGCCATTCATCCTCTGGGTCTGGGGACGCCGGAAGATGTCGCCAATGCCGCCATTTTCTTTCTCTCGCCTGCCAGTCGCTGGATCACCGGTACCACGCTGATCATGGATGGCGGGATCACCCACTGATGATGAGCTGACCTAGCGCATGAAAAATTTAATCATTATTGGCGCCAGTGGATTCGGTAGAGAAGTATTGATGATGGCCATTGATAACCCATCCCACCAGTTGGACTGGGTTATCAAAGGCTTTCTGGATAACCGCCCCGGCATTCTGGATGGCTTTGCAACACACGCGGCAGAATTGCCTGACGCCATGGACTATACGGAAGAAAAACGGCTGCGTTACCGGCGTGATTACCCGGTGCTGGGGGATCCCTTGAGTTATGTACCAGAAGCAGACGATGTGTTTTTGTGCGCCATAGGCAACCCGGCGGATCGTCGAAAATATACGGAACCCCTGATTGAAAAAGGCGCACAATTTATCCGGCTGGTGCATCCGCTGGCAGCAGTCTCCACCTTTGCCGCGATTGGCAAAGGCAGCATCATCGGCCCTTATGCCAGTTTGTCGCCGGATAGCCGCATCGGCCAGCATGTGACCGTCAGCAGCTACACCGCGATTGCCCACGATACCGATGTGGCCGACTGGGTGGAAATCGGCGCCCACTGCCTGATTGCAGGGAATGTAAGCATTGCCAGCGGCGCCCGCATTCATCCAGGCTCAGTCGTTACTGCCAAATCCCGTATAGGGGAAAATGCCGTCGTCGCGGCGGGCAGTGTTGTCTTCAAACATGTTTCTGCCAATACCACGGTTATCGGAAATCCAGCCCATCGATTCGACTGGAAACCGGAAACCAATAGCGAAAGCAAAGCCCTATGAGCGCATTACCAAAACCCGATAACGCCACCCAGCTGGCCCGCGATAACCTGCTGAAGATCCATGCCCGCTGCCAGGAAGACCGGCATGCCTACTTCCCGGAAACGGCAGGGGAATTGATCAACAATACCGCCGAAATGCGCGTGATTGTCTTCAGTACCCGCGGCCTGGGCTTTTGCCAGCAGCTGGACCAGATTGAAGCGGCAGTGCGCCTGAAAGGGGGGCGCATTGAAGCCTTGGTGCATGACGTAGATGACAAGGACAACCTGCAAAATCCGCATATCGCCGGATATACCCAGCTGAACGCCGATACTTTTTTTGCCAATCCGGAAGCATACAAAGGCTGCCTGATTGTTGACCGCACCTGCACCTGGTATCCGGGCATCCGCTACAAAGTCCGGCTCAAGCAAGCGGGCTTTACCGTATTGCGCGTTGAGCAATTCCTCAATGCACCGGGGCTGGAAGCCGCGGGTGGCTCTTATCGCCTGCATGCGGATGTCATGCTGGAGCGCTTTGATGAGTTCCTGGCGCTGGAACGCCACTGGGTCGATGATCTTTCGCTGCAGACTTACTACTACACGCTCGCCGCCTTCATCAGCATGAATCACCAGTATTTTGCTTTCCACTGCGGTGATTATCGCCAGCGTTACTTTTCGCCTGACATTGATCTCAAATTGAATGCACAGACCGTCTATGCCGACTGCGGCTCACATGATGGTCAGGAAGTCCTGATTTTTGCCGAGCGGGTTAAACACCAATTCAAGGCAGTACACGCCTTTGAGCCCGACCACACCAACTTTATCAATCTCTCCAACAATATCGCCAACTACACGGCACGTCATGGCGCCAAGCCAATTTACTGCCATGAGCTCGGGGTGTTTGATCGCAATGCCTATCTGTATGCCGAAGGTTATGACTCTGGTGTCACCATAACGGATCAGGCTTCCTCCTCCGGTTTTGGCCTGCATGTGTGCCGCCTGGACGATATGCTGGACGAGCTGACCCACTTGCGCCTCGAAATTGAGGGGGCTGAACTGGAAGCCCTGCACGGCGCCAACCAGCTGATTTTGAAAAACCGGCCGACCCTGACCGTATCTGCCTATCACAAGGCAACCGATTTCCCTGATCTGCTCAAGTACATAGAAGAAACCGGGCTGGATTACCAGTTATCGCTCCGTCACCAGTCCCTGGAGCCGGGCGTGTTATGCATCTACGGCGTGTGATCTTGCCTCAAGAGGATATCGTGCCAGCATGCGCCCTTTATTAAGCCCACAGCATTACACGTCGAAAGCATGGTTCGACACGGAGCTAAAGACGATTTTCAATCGTCTGTGGCTCCTGGCTGGCGTTACCCCCATGCTGCAAAAGCATCTTGATTATCGAACGCTCACCCTCGCTGGCAAGCCTGTCGTGCTGCAAAACCATGGCGGGGTGATACGGGCGTTTTCCAATATCTGCCGTCATCGCATGGCACGCATACAGTCAGAAGAATTTGGCAACCGCGGCCTGGTGTGCCCTTACCATCACTGGTGTTATAACCAGGATGGCCAGCTTACGCATACGCACAAAGATCCCAAGGTATTCAATTTTGCCGCGGAGGAAACGCAAGACATCCGGCTCGCGCAATACCCGGTAAAAGTGATTGGCAGCCTGATTTTCGTCAATCTCAGTGAAGACCCTTTGCCGATGGAAGAGCAGTTTGATGCGCACACCGTATCGCTGCTGGAGACCTATACCGGACAAATGGATTCTGCGTTCATTTACACGCGGTATGAAGGTGACTTCAACTGGAAAACCGGCATGGAAAATATCAAGGATGCTTTGCATGTGCCCTGCCTGCATAAATCCACCTTTCCCAAGCATTTTCGGGTCGATATCCCCAGTGACCCGTCCATTCAGGGCAAGGACGCCATTTACCAGTCGCAGAACGCCAGCTTGCCGCAAGCCACCACCATAGGCGGCATTGCCATGCAGTCTGCCCCCGAGCTGGACTGGCAAACCCTGGTCGCGCATCTGGATAGCAAGGGGCGCTACCAGACCTTCCATCTGTTCCCCAATGTCAACCTCATGATCGTGGATGGCACCTCGTTTGCGATTCAAACCTATAACCCACTCGCTGCTGACAAAACAGAAATGCACATGATGGTGGCATTAACCCGCCCCCTGGCAGACTTCCCGCACAAGCCGGTCGTGCTGTGGGAACACTTGCTGAGTGACATGACCGTTTTGCAGGAGGACATCGAGTGCCTGGAAGCTTTGCAGCGCAATCTGGCGTCCAGCGATAGTGATTTCATCCACGGGGCTTATGAAACGGGTATTCTTGATTTTCATGCTGCCTATCTGGCCCAGACAGGCGCCTCCGAGCCCAGCACTACTCGATGAAAAAACTGCTGATTTTTGGTGAAAGTCCTTCACTCGCCCGCCTTGTCCATGAAATAAAGCACGCGGCTTTATACGACATCGTGGGCATCGTGGTCGAGAATGCCACCACGGCAACGCGACATGGCATCCCGCTGTATACCCTGGCCACACTGCCTGCCTTCGACAAGCAAGACGTCAGTGCCTTTATTGCCGGGGATGAGCAGCATCTCAACCAGCAACGGCTGGCGGCTTATATGGATGTCAAACGGATGGGCTATGCGATTGCGGCCATCTGCAGCTCCACGGCATCAATCTCAGATGGCGTGAAGCTGCGCGAAAATGTCTTCATTGACCATGGCGCACGCGTTCTCGCCCCCGCCAATATAGGCGCCAATACCTGGATTATGCAGGGAGCCCAGATTGATGCGGAGGCCAAGATTGGCAGTTCGTGCTGGATAGGCGCGCAGAGCGTCATTTCAGAAGGCGCCAGCATCGGCAAGAACTGCACCTTGGCTCAGGGCGTCGTCATTGGCCCCGGCGTGGTGTTACCCACATGGTCCACCATCCATTATCCAACCACGCTAACCGCATCGCCCCCAAACGCCGTGTTCCTGGATGCCCGCTTTCGGGCCCCGGTCTATTTTTTCCAAAAATAATGACGCCTCTTTCGACACGCTAATCGCTCCCATGACAAACGCCCCTCACATCTATTGCGATCCTGCCATTTTTGCCCGCGAGCAAGCCGAGCTTTTCGCCCAGCAATGGCTATATGCGGGTTTGACGCATGAGCTGGCAACGCACAACGATTTCGTGCGGGTAAATCTGGCCGGGCGTGATGTCATCATTCAGAATCTTCATGGCGACCTGCATGCCTTTATCAATGTCTGCAGCCACCGGCATTCCATCATCCATGACACCCCCTGTGGCAATCGGCCATTGACCTGCCCATACCATGGCTGGCACTACAACGCAGAAGGCACCCCGGTCGGCATTCCGTGCAAAAAAGCGTTTCCTGCCGTCACCGCCAATCCTCAGGCCTTCAATCTGCAAAAACTGGAAGTAGCAAAGGCGGGGGATTTTGTGTTCGTGCGCATGAACCCGGGAGACTCCGACCTGCCCACGTTTCTGGGGGATGCCTATGATTTCCTGACCAAGGTATCGGCGGGGCTCGATCAATGTATTGATACCCACGAATCCCATATTCAGGCGAACTGGAAAATCGTGATCGAAAACTCCCTGGAGGGATATCACGTACCCCTGGTGCATCGCTCCAGTCTGGCAAAAGCCACCGAAATACAGTTCAGCCAGGAGAATGAAGACTCGCTGGAATTTATGCCGCCGACCGGTCACAGCTCCGTCAATAACAAGGCGAATAAAAAGTGGCTGGAACGCTGGTCGCGCTACCAGAACGACATAGGCCAATGGCCTTTTATGTTCGAGCACTACGTACATAGACTGGTATTTCCCAATCTGACCGTTACCTCTTTTCTGGGATACAGTTTTCACGTCCAGCATTTCCGCCCGAATGGCGTTGACTCCACCACCGTCTATTCCAAGATATTTTCTGCCAAATTCGATAATCAAACGCCACGCGGCAAAATCATCATGCAGTCCATCATGAAGGAAAACATACACTTCACCCATCTTATCTTTCAGGAAGACAAGCTGGCATGTGAGCGCACCCAGCAAGGGTCGGCACAGGCTACACGGCCATCCATCCCTGGCGAGATCATAGAACAGCGGGTTTCCGATTTTCGTAAGACATACGCGCGCTTGCAACCGCTCGAATAACACTGGTGCTGTACCGGCTTGCCTAGCACCAGGCAGGCTATGTAAGGATTCTCCGACAATTAATTCAGTCCGCTCCGACTACCTCCCTGCGCTCGCGCCCTCTAATCTGAACACTCACCAAGCAGTATTCCTCTCTCATTAAAAGCAAAGGAGATCAGCATGAACTGGGACCAAGTAGAAGGTAACTGGAAACAACTGAAAGGCAAGGTGCGTCAGCAGTGGGGCAAGCTCACCGACGACCAGTTTGAACAGATCAAGGGCAACCGCGAAATGCTGTCAGGCAAGTTGCAGGAGCTCTATGGCATTTCCAAGGAAGAAGCCGAAAAACAGATTGAGAGCTTTAGCCGGGACTCTACCTGGCATTAAGCCGTAAGGAGCGTGCATGCAGACTCATCATCTGATTCGCCATGCCAGCCTGCTCCTGTTGCTGATTGGCGCGGTCGCCCATGCGGCCCCCATCAGCAAACCCAATTACGAAGCGGGCAAAGTGCGGGTGCAGGAAGCTTATCAACAAGAGAAAGCCCTGTGCGACCACGTTAGTGGCAATGACAGCGAAGTCTGCCTTGAGCAGGCGCGCGCCAACCGCAATATTCAGCTCACCGAGCTGGAAGCGCAGTTCAAAGGCAGTCAGGCGGCATGGATAGAAGCCGAGCAGGAAAAAGCCGAGTCCAATTACAACGTGGCCAAGCAAACCTGCCAGGGCATGATAGAAGAGGACACCAAGCGCGTATGCATCAGCAAGGCGAGGGGTGAGCGCGACAGTGCATTTACCGCCATCGCTGCCGAACGCATGCCCGACAACCGCACCGAAGCCCAGCTGGATGATGCCCTCAAGAAATGTTCAGCCTTGAGTGGCAACGAACAGAATGCCTGTCGCGAACAGGCAAAAAAACGCTACGGCAAAAGCTGAGTCCATCATCATGGAATACACGCCAAGCGTGAGCCCAGCCGATAAATATGCAGGATTCGTTTGCAACGACACCAGCCCGCCATTTAGAATACGACCCCATGCGGGCGTAGTTCAATGGTAGAACGCTAGCTTCCCAAGCTCGATACGCGGGTTCGATTCCCGTCGCCCGCTCCAGTTTTCTGCCCCTCACATGCCAGAACAGCTGGCTGCAGCTCCACCCAATATTCCCTTGACTGCACGCTTGAAGACACCATGGTTGTGCCTGTCACCAGACATTTGATATTAGCAGTGGCTTTGGCCAGCTCTCTCAGCAGAAGCTTGTAGGTATCCAGATCAAACATCAGATCCGCCTTTGAACTGGCGAGACTGTGCAGGCTGGCTTCATCGTCAACGCTACCCAGCGCACACCAATGCTCAAACACATGCAGCTGGCTTTGTCCGGTGAGGGGATTTCGCTCATGAATGCCGATCTTGCCCGGGTAGGGCCAGGTTTTCATGCGATGCGCGGCCAGCGCCTGCTGCAGACGGAGGTAATGCAGTTCTGCCGCTTCCTTGCCTGCGCATACCCCTTTGCATTTGCGGAGCTGGTGGGCAAAGCAGGGGCCTTTGCCGCTTTCCAGACCCAGCACTTTCGGGCAGAGGGCATGGTTCTCGGCAATCTGCCGCAACACCTCTACCGCTTGGCGCTTGCTGCGAAAGGTGCCAAACAGTTGCCCGAGCTCTGGCGGATCAATTTCTTCTTCACGTACCAGCGTAAGCAGGGGCCTGGCGTCATGACTGGCTGCCAGTCGCCAGGAGCATAGCTGACGCTCCCGACGTAACCGACGGTTGTAGATGGGCTGGCGTTCTTTTACCAGACGCGACTCCAGCATCAGGGCACCAAACTCACCTGCGGTTTCTATCCACTCAATATGCTTGACCTCTTGCGAGATGCGCATCTCCTTGGTGGAGGCATGATCACCACTGAAATGCGATAGCACACGACTGCGGATATTGATGCTTTTGCCGATGTACAAAGGCATCTGGTTATCGCCATAAAACAGATAAACGCCGGGGCCTTCGGGAATATCCTCCAGGATGCTGGCGTCAATCCCGCTGGGCAGGGTATGGCCTTTGAGCAACTCGCGTGCGGCTTGCGCGATGACTACCGGGCCCAACTCCGCTTCCGCTGCACGAAGAAAATCCACCAGCGCCACAACATCACCCATGGCGCGATGGCGGGCGCCGCATTGCAGGGAGTGGCGCTCGATGATGCTATCCAGACTGTGGCTGCGGTGTTGCGGGTAAAGTTTGCGCGACAGCTTGACCGTGCACAGCACTTTTTGCCGCAGGTCTATACCGATGCGCTTGAATTCATTTTTAAGGAAGCCGTGATCAAAGCGGACATTGTGCGCACACAGCACGGCGCCTTCGAGATGGTCGAGCAGCTCACCTGCCACTTCCCTGAAGTGCGGAGCGGTTGCCACCATGCCATCGTCTATGCCGGTCAAGCGTTGAATAAACGGCGGAATGGCGGTCTCGGGATTCACCAGCGTTTGCCAGCGGCTGACTTCCTGGCCGTTTTCAAAGCGGATGAGGGCGATTTCGGTGATACGGTCCACCAGCGGCGTGGCACCGGTGGTTTCCAGGTCGAGCAATACGTAAGCAGGTAACATCCGGGCGAGCTAATCCTTATTCAATACGGTCGGCAGAAGTCTCGGGCAAGCCCAGCTCCTGGCAGGCGAGGCGTTTGGCGGTTTTGATCATCGAGTCTGAAAACATGGTGATGTCGGCATCCGCCAGGGCAATTTGCTGGTATTTCTGCAAGGCCAGATCAAACGGCGCCTGGTTGATCATCTCGATCAGCTGCATGTAGCGGTCGCGTTGCCTGGTGTCTTTGCTGCCGGTTATCTGCAAGTGGATGTTTTCCAGATGCATGGAAAAATAAGCAACAAACTCCAGCTGAAAGCTGTTTTGTATATCGGTCATGAAAGATTGCGCATATGCCCCACCACGGCTAGCGTAGCGGCTGGTGAACAGTGGTGGCAATGAGATTTCACCAGCGCAGGCAAGTTCAGCATGCTCAGATTTCGATCATGTCGAAGTCTTCCTTGCGGGCGCCGCATTCCGGGCACGTCCAGTTGGGGGGCACGTCTTCCCAGCGTGTGCCAGGCGGAATGCCATCTTCCGGACAGCCTTTTTCTTCTTCGTACAGCCAGCCGCAAATATTGCACATCCATGTTTTCATGGGCTTTTCTCCTCGTTTATTGTTAGCGGGTAATTTAAGTTAAAATAGCATTCTTGATAGCAGAACCAGCGCTCTGTCAGCGCCTCTAAGCATCTCACCGCCCACCTTGATACGGTCAACACCCGGAACCAACACCATGAATCTGATGCCCCCTACCGTGATGACCTTTGCCGCTACCGATCCCAGCAGTGGCGCAGGCTTGCAGGCTGATCTGCTGACATTGGCCAGCATAGGCTGCCACCCGCTTTCTGTTGTAACAGCAATTACTGTACAGGATACCGTGGGCGTCGAAAATGTCATGATGTTTGATGCCGACTGGGTCAATGACCAGGCGCGCACCATCCTGGAAGACATGCAGGTTTCCGCCTTTAAAATCGGCATGCTGGGTAGCGTGGAAAATGTCGCCGTCATTGCCGAAATCGTGGCTGATTACCCGGATGTGCCTTTGCTGATCGACCCGGTTTTATCCTCTGGCCGTGGCGACGAACTGGCAAACGAAGAAATGCAGGCAGCCATGATAGACCTGCTGTTCCCCCAGGCCACCATGATTACGCCGAATAGCCTGGAAGCACGTCGCTTGGCGTTTCACGATGATGATTCCGATGCCATCGAACATGCCTCGCTGGACGAAAGCGCCGACCGCCTGCTCGGCATGGGATGCGAATACGTGCTGATCACCGGCACCCACGAACGCTCACAGGAAGTCATCAATACGCTGTACGGCGAAAGCGGCCTGATCAAGGCCTATAACTGGGAACGCCTGCCGGGCAGCTACCATGGCTCCGGCTGCACCCTGACTTCCGCGATTGCTGCGTGCATCGCTCATGGCTTGTCCATTGAAGAAGCCATTCTGGAAGCACAGGAATACACCTGGAAAACCCTGAAATACGGATTCCGTCCGGGCATGGGCCAATACATTCCTGATCGCATGTTCTGGGCAAGGGATGAAGAGGATGACGCCAATTAAAGGGCTGTACGCTGTCACCCCGGACCTGGACGATACGGAGCGCCTCTGCGAGATAGTCACCGAGGCTATTCTCGGCGGTGCGACGCTGGTGCAATACCGCAACAAACAGGCTGGACACGTGCTGCGCATTGCGCAGGCGCAAGCCTTGCTCGCCATCTGCAGGCAACATGGCGTACCCCTGATCATCAATGATCACGTCAAGCTTTGCCTGGCGCTGGATGCTGATGGCGTGCACATCGGCGGTACCGATGGCGATATTGCGGCCACGCGCCAGCGCATCGGCAACAAGCTACTGGGCGCGTCATGTTACAACCGCATTGACCTTGCCTTGCAAGCACAAGCGGCCGGCGCAGACTATGTCGCATTTGGTGCCTGTTTCAGTTCGCAAACCAAACCCCAGGCGCCAGAAGCGGCCCTCAGCCTGTTCAATATGAATCCGGCATTGACCGTGCCCAAGGTTGCCATCGGCGGCATCACGCTGGACAACGCGCCTCAGGCCGTTGCCGCCGGTGCCGACATGCTGGCGGTGATTGGCAGCCTCTGGGGATCCTCCGATATCCGCCGTACCGCGCAACAATTTTCCCGACTTTACAATGGACCGAGCTCATCATGACCTCTCGTAACCAGCAACTCTTCGAACAATCCCAAAAACTCATTCCCGGCGGCGTCAATTCGCCCGTTCGTGCTTTTCGCTCTGTCGGCGGCACGCCGGTATTTTTCAAGCGCGGCGCTGGCGCCTGGCTGTGGGATGAAGATGACAAAGCCTATGTGGATTATGTGGGCTCCTGGGGCCCTATGGTACTGGGCCATGCCCATCCGCAAGTGATCGAGGCCGTGCGCACGGCTGCGGGCGACAGCCTGTCGTTTGGTGCGCCAACTGCGCGCGAGCTGGATATGGCCGAGCTGGTAAGCAAGCTGGTCCCCAGCATGGAGCAGTTACGGCTGGTCAGCTCCGGCACCGAAGCCACCATGAGCGCCATTCGCCTGGCGCGTGGCTTCACGGGCCGCAGCAAGATCGTCAAGTTTGAAGGCTGCTATCACGGCCATGCCGATGCCCTGCTGGTGAAGGCGGGCTCCGGTCTGTTGACCTTTGGTACCCCAAGCTCGGCAGGCGTGCCACCTGAAGTCGCCGCGCATACGCTGACGCTGGAATACAACAACATCGCCGCCGTCGAACAGCTGTTTGCGGAGATTGGCAACGAAATTGCTTGTGTAATCGTAGAGCCGGTTGCGGGCAACATGAATCTGATCGCCCCGGCAGCCGGTTTTCTGGAAGCATTGCGGGCGCAATGTACCCAGCACGGTGCAGTGCTGATTTTTGATGAAGTGATGACCGGTTTCCGCGTGGCGCTGGGTGGCGCACAGGCGCGCTATGGCATTACCCCGGACCTGACAACACTGGGCAAAGTCATTGGTGGCGGCCTGCCCGTAGGGGCTTTCGGCGGTCGACGCGACATCATGCAGTGTCTGGCGCCCGTTGGCCCGGTTTACCAGGCAGGCACTTTATCTGGCAATCCGGTGGCCGTTGCTGCGGGCATGGCCACGCTGAAACTGATACAGGCACCTGGCTTCCACGCAGCGCTGGAAGCCAGCACCCAGCGTTTTGTGCAGGGCCTTGCAAATGCAGCAAAAGCGCACGATATTGAATTTAGTGCACAAAGTGTGGGCGGGATGTTCGGCCTGTATTTCAGCGCCGAGGTGCCGCAAAGCTATGCTGACGTGATGCAGTCTGACAAAGAAGCCTTCAACCGCTTCTTCCATGCCATGCTGGATGAGGGCGTTTATCTGGCACCTTCAGCGTTTGAGGCTGGGTTTGTATCAGCAGCGCATGGCGACAAGGAAATCGACCTCAGCATCGCCGCTGCAGAAAAGATTTTTGCCAGCTGGAAAAAGTAAGCCGCTTTAACTACATAGGGTTTCATGCTTTTTTAGCCCTATGTGATTGAACTTATAACCCTTTAACGGTAACATTGAAGGTTCCGCTAAATATTTTATGGCCCAGCGATAATTTCGGCCACGCAGGACAGCAAGCACCAATAAAAAACTCCACGAACCCCCTCGATTAGCGCGACGGGATGAGGGAAGAACAAGGCGCCCGGTTCTAATTAGTGCCTTACAAAGATGCAGCAGTGTCGAAAGATGAGATGGAGACATGAGTTTGGTAACGCGAGTGAATACGCCAATGAATGAAACAGCAACAGTGACGAACCCTGAAATGCAGGGCCTTTACAATCCGGGCAATGAGCACGACGCCTGTGGCGTCGGCATGATCGCGCACATCAAGGGCAAAAAAAGCCACAAGATCGTGGAGCAGGGCCTGCAGATTCTGGCTAACCTGACCCACCGTGGCGCCACCGGCTACGACCCCAAGCTGGGCGACGGTGCTGGCATCCTGATTCAGTTGCCCGATGCCTTCCTGCGCAAGGAAGCCACCAAGCTCAATATCACGCTGCCTGCCGAAGGCGAGTACGCCTGTGGCATCGTGTTTCTGCCGCAATCGCAAAACGGTCGCGAAGCCTGTGAGTCGATCATTGCCCGCATCGTGCACGAAGAAGCCCAGACCCTGCTGGGCTGGCGCGATGTGCCACGCGATAACAGCAATATCGCCGATCAAGCGCGTGCGGTTGAACCTGTCATGCGTCAGGTATTCATTGCGCGCGGCCCGGCCACAGCCGACCAGAACGCCTTCGAGCGCAAGCTGTTCGTTATTCGCAAACGCGTTGAACATGCCGTTCGCGCCCTGAAGCTGGAAGACGGCAACCAGTTCTACATTCCTTCCTTGTCCTCACGCACCCTGGTTTACAAGGGCATGCTGCTGGCAAATGAAGTCGGCATCTATTACCAGGACCTGCAGGACGAGACCATGGTGTCCGCCCTGGCACTGGTACACCAGCGTTTCTCGACCAATACCTTCCCAGCCTGGGATCTGGCGCACCCATTCCGCATGATTGCCCACAATGGTGAAATCAACACCATGCAGGGTAACGTCAACTGGATGGCTGCCCGCCACGAGTCCATGCGCTCCGCCCTGATGGGTGAAGACCTGGAAAAACTGTGGCCACTGATCGTGGAAGGCCAGTCCGACTCCGCTGCATTCGACAATGCGCTGGAACTGCTGGTCGCTGGTGGCTATTCATTGCCGCACGCCATGATGATGCTGATTCCGGAAGCCTGGTCCAGCAACACCTTGATGGACGAAGACCGTCGCGCTTTCTACGAATACCACGCTGCGCTGATGGAGCCATGGGATGGCCCTGCCGCCGTGGCCTTTACCGATGGCCGCATGATAGGCGCCACGCTGGACCGTAACGGCCTGCGCCCCGCCCGTTATCTGATTACCGATGATGACCACGTCATGCTGGCATCCGAAATGGGTGTGCTGACCTTCCCGGAAGAAAAAATCGTCAAGAAATGGCGTTTGCAACCCGGCAAGATGTTCCTGATCGACATGGAACAAGGTCGCATTATCGACGACGCTGAAGTCAAGCAAAGCCTGGCACAAGCCAAGCCATACCGTGAGTGGATTGAAAAATCCCGTTACTTCCTGGGCGATCTGCCCAAGGTAGAAACCAAGCTGGAGCTGAATGCCAACCTGCTCGACCTGCAACAAGCCTTTGGCTACACGCAGGAAGACCTGAAGTTTGTATTGCAACCCATGATCACCAATGGTGAAGAGGGTGCAGGCTCCATGGGTAACGACAGCGCTCTGCCAGTGCTGTCCAACAAGCCCAAGCCACTCTACACCTACTTCAAGCAGCTGTTTGCGCAGGTCACCAATCCGCCTATCGATCCGATCCGCGAAGAGCTGGTCATGTCGCTGGTCACCTTCATTGGCCCCAAGCCTAACCTCTTGGGTATTGATGAAACCAACCCGCCTATCCGCCTGGAAGCGAGCCAGCCTGTATTGACGCTGGACGAGCTCGAACAGCTGAAAGCGATCGACAGCCTGACCCAGGGCCGTTACCGCACGCTGACGCTGGACATCACCTATGCTGCCGCACAAGGCAAGCAAGGCATGGCTGCCGCGATTGAATCTCTGTGCAAAGCTGCGGCGGATGCCGTGCACAACGGCTTCAACCTGCTGATCCTGTCTGACCGTCAGGTAAGTCCTGACCGTATCGCCATCCCGGCATTGCTGGCCTGTTCTGCGACCCACCAGTCTCTGGTACGCGCTGGCTTGCGCACCAATACCGGCCTAGTCATCGACACCGGCTCTGCCCGCGAAGTGCATCATTTCGCGCTGCTGGGCGGCTATGGCGCCGAAGCAATCTGCCCATGGCTTGCTTTTGAAACCATCAGCAACATGCTGAGCGCAGAAGGCAAAGGCGGCGACATCAAGGAAGGTCACAAGAAATTCGTCAAGGCGATTGGCAAGGGCCTGCATAAGGTCATGTCCAAGATGGGCATTTCCACTTACCAATCCTACTGTGGCGCGCAGATCTTTGAAGCGATCGGCCTCAACAGCCCGTTCATCGCCAAGTACTTTACCGGCACAGCCACCACCATTGAAGGTATAGGCCTGAATGAAGTGGCCGAAGAAAGCCTGCGCCAGCATCAATCGGCGTTTGGTAACGACCCGGTTCTGAGCAATGCGCTGGAAGCAGGCGGCGAGTACGCCTTCCGTGTACGCGGTGAAGAGCATATGTGGACGCCTGATTCCATTGCCAAGCTGCAGCATGCCACTCGCACCAACAGTGCCAGCACTTACAAGGAATACGCCAAGCTGATCAACGATCAGACCCGCCGTCACATGACGCTGCGCGGCCTGTTCGATATCAAGTCAGCCGGTGCACCTGTGCCGCTGGAAGAAGTGGAACCCGCCAAGGAAATCGTCAAGCGCTTTGCCACTGGCGCCATGTCCCTGGGCTCCATCTCTACCGAGGCCCATGCCACGCTGGCTATCGCCATGAACCGTATTGGCGGTCGCTCCAACACCGGCGAGGGTGGTGAGGATCCCAAGCGTTTCATCCCGGTGGCCAAGGCCAGCTCGCTGGCAGAAGTACTGGGCAAGGATCGCATTGAGAAAGACGTGCCCATGCTGGCAGGCGACTCCCTGCGTTCCAGCATCAAGCAGGTTGCGTCTGGTCGTTTCGGTGTTACCGCAGAATATCTGGCGAATGCTGACCAGATTCAGATCAAGATGGCGCAAGGTGCCAAGCCGGGCGAAGGCGGTCAGCTGCCAGGCCACAAGGTTAGTTCCTATATCGCCCAGTTGCGCTTCTCGGTGCCAGGTGTTGGCCTGATTTCGCCACCACCACACCATGACATTTACTCGATTGAAGATCTGGCTCAGCTGATCCATGACCTCAAGAATGCCAATCCCAAGGCTTCAGTATCGGTCAAGCTGGTATCGGAAACCGGCATCGGCACCGTTGCCGCCGGTGTAGCAAAAGCAAAATCTGACCATATCGTGGTTGCAGGTCATGACGGTGGTACCGGCGCATCGCCGATTTCCTCCATCAAGCATGCCGGCACCCCATGGGAACTGGGCCTGGCCGAAACACAGCAGACCCTGGTGCTGAACCAGTTGCGCGGTCGTGTGGTTGTTCAAGTGGATGGCCAGATGAAAACCGGTCGTGACGTCATGATAGGCGCCCTGCTAGGTGCCGATGAGTTCGGCTTTGCCACGGCACCGCTGGTGGTTGAGGGCTGTATCATGATGCGCAAGTGTCACCTGAACACTTGCCCGGTCGGTGTGGCTACCCAGGATCCCGTCCTGCGCCAGAAATTTACCGGCCAGCCTGAGCACGTCGTGAATTACTTCTTCTTCGTTGCTGAAGAAGTACGTGAACTGATGGCCAGCATGGGTATCCGCAAGTTTGAAGACCTGATCGGTCGTGCTGATCTGCTGGATATGCAAGCAGGCATTGACCACTGGAAGGCCAGTGGCCTGGATTTCACCAAGGTATTCCACCAGCCCAAGGTTGATGAAACCGTGTCCCGTCGCAACAACGAGACGCAAGATCACGGCCTGGTAAAGGCGCTGGACAACAAGCTGATTGCCCAGGCAGGCAACGCGCTGGAAAAAGGCGAGAAGACCGTCATCGAGACAGCTATCGTCAATACCAACCGTACCGTGGGCACCATGCTTTCGCACGAAATTGCCCGCCGTTATGGCCGTGCAGGCTTGCCTGACGACACCATCACCGTGAAGCTGAGCGGCACCGCAGGGCAGAGTTTTGCTGCCTTCCTGACGCAAGGCATCACTTTCGAACTGACCGGCGAAGGCAACGATTACGTGGGCAAGGGCCTCTGTGGCGGCCGCATTGTGATCAAGCCGCCCAAGGCGTTCCGTGGTGTACCGGAAGACAACATCATCGCGGGTAATACCGTGATGTATGGCGCCACCTCCGGCCAGAGCTATTTCAATGGCGTGGCAGGCGAGCGTTTCTGTGTGCGCAACTCGGGTGCCACCGCGGTAGTTGAAGGCGTGGGTAACCATGGCTGTGAATACATGACGGGCGGCACAGTCGTTGTATTGGGGCAGACTGGCCTCAACTTTGCAGCGGGTATGTCGGGTGGCGTAGCTTATGTTTACGACATCGATGGCATGTTCGCCAAGCGTTGCAACATGAGCATGGTCAGCCTGGAAGCCGTGGAAGCCGCGGGTCACGCGCCTGCTGGTGCCGGTCACCACATGGGTCAGCACGACGAAGCCACGCTGAAATCACTGATTGAAAAGCACGCCGAATACACCGGTAGCAGCCGCGCGAAGGCAATACTGGCAGATTGGGATCAGGCACGCGCCAAGTTCATCAAGGTGCTGCCTAATGAATACAAGCGCGTTCTGAATGAACTGGCTGCTGCAGAAAAGAAGGAAGCCGCATAAATGGGCAAAGTAACAGGATTTATGGAATATGGCCGTCTGTCCGAGGCCAACCTGCCAGTCAATGACCGGGTCAAGAATTACAAGGAATTCGTTCTTCACCTGAGCGATGACCAGGCCAAGACTCAGGGCGCTCGCTGCATGGATTGCGGCATTCCGTTCTGTATGAGCGGCTGCCCGATCAACAACATCATTCCTGACTGGAACGACCTGGTGTATCGCCAGGATTGGCGCAATGCGATTGACGTGCTGCACTCCACCAATAACTTCCCGGAGTTTACTGGCCGTATCTGCCCCGCACCCTGTGAAGCGGCCTGTACGCTGAACATCAACGCTGATGCCGTTGGCATCAAGTCGATTGAGCACGCCATCATCGACAAGGCTTGGGAAAACGACTGGGTGAAGCCTCAGGTTCCTGCCAGCAAAACCGGCAAGAAAGTCGCCATCGTTGGCTCCGGCCCGGCAGGCCTGGCAGCGGCACAACAACTGGCTCGCGTAGGCCACGACGTGGTGGTGCTGGAAAAGGAAAGCCGCATTGGTGGCCTGTTGCGCTATGGCATCCCTGACTTCAAGATGGAAAAAAGCCATATTGATCGCCGCATGGAGCAAATGCGCGCGGAAGGCGTTGAATTCCGCACAGGTCAGAATGTGGGCGAAAACGTCAGCGCTGATGAGCTCACCAAGGAATTTGACGCGGTCATTCTGGCGGGCGGCGCCGAATATCCTCGCGACTTGCCAGTGCCTGGCCGTGCACTGGACGGTGTGCATTTCGCCATGGATTTCCTGACGCCACAAAACAAAGTGGTCGCAGGCGATACCATCCCCAACCAAATCATGGCAACCGGCAAGCATGTCGTCGTGATTGGTGGCGGTGATACCGGTTCCGATTGCGTGGGGACTTCCAACCGTCATGGTGCTGCTTCCATCACGCAATTTGAACTGATGCCACAACCGCCTGAAAAGGAAAACAAGGAACTGGTCTGGCCGAACTGGCCACTCAAGATGCGCACTTCCAGCTCCCATGAAGAAGGCTGTGATCGCGACTGGTCCATCACCACCAAGGAATTGATTGGTGAAAACGGCAAAGTCGTCGCACTCAAGGGCGCACGTGTAGAGTGGAAAGACGGCAAAATGGTCGAGATTCCAGGTTCCGAATTCACCATCAAGGCGGATCTGGTGCTGCTGGCTATGGGCTTTGTCAGCCCGGTACAAAAGGTACTGGACGCATTTGGCGTTGAGAAAGATGCGCGCGGCAATGCCAAGGCAAGCACCGATGGCGAAGGCTGCTATGCAACCTCGTCTGCCAAGGTATTTGCTGCTGGCGATATGCGCCGCGGTCAATCCCTGGTGGTATGGGCCATCCGCGAAGGTCGCCAATGCGCGCGCGCTGTGGATGAGTTCCTGATGGGATCGTCCACCCTGCCAAGATAAGGCTAACCAGGCATGACACAAGGGGATACCGCTGGTATCCCCTCATTTTTTTGAAAAGCCCCCACCATGACAGCTCTCAAGAACGACACCTTCTTACGCGCACTTCTGCGGCAGCCTACCGATTACACCCCCGTCTGGATGATGCGCCAGGCTGGACGCTATCTGCCGGAATACCGTGCCACGCGCAAGAATGCCGGCAGTTTCCTGAGCTTGTGCAAAAACACCGACTTTGCCACCGAAGTCACCATGCAGCCATTGGATCGCTATCCGCTGGATGCTGCCATCCTGTTTTCCGACATCCTGACAGTCCCCGATGCGATGGGGCTGGGGCTGTATTTTGTCGAAGGCGAAGGCCCGAAGTTTGAACGCCCGGTGCGCGACGCCGCCGCGATTCACAAGCTGCATGTGCCGGATATCGCCACTGATCTCGGTTATGTCACGGATGCGGTCAGCCAGATACGCAAAACGCTGGATGGCCGCGTACCGCTCATCGGCTTTTCCGGCAGCCCCTGGACGCTCGCCACCTATATGGTCGAAGGCCAGGGTGGCACCGACTTCCTCACCATCAAGAAGATGGCCTATGCCGAGCCTGCGCTCTTGCACCATTTGCTGGATATCACCGCGCAAACCGTCACGCTGTACCTCAATGCCCAGATTGAAGCGGGCGCCCAGGCTGTGATGATATTTGACTCGTGGGGTGGCGCGCTCTCGCATAACGCATACCGCGAATTCTCCCTGGCTTACATGGAAAAAATTGTCGCGGGCCTGATCAAGCAACGCGACGGCAGCCCTGTGCCCAGCATTGTATTCACCAAAGGCGGCGCCCTGTGGCTGGAAACGCAAGCGGCCATCGGCGCGGATGCATTGGGATTGGACTGGACGGTGGATATTGGCGAGGCAAGAAAGCGTGTAGGCGGCCAAGTGGCGCTGCAAGGCAATATGGACCCGGCCATCCTGCTCTCGACCCCGGAAGCGATTGAAAAAGAAGTCGCCAGCATACTGGCGAGTTACGGCCATGGTCACGGCCATGTGTTCAACCTCGGCCACGGCATCACGCAGCATACCCCGCCAGAAAATGCGGAAGCCATGATCAAGGCCGTGAAGGCCCTGAGCCCGCAGTACCACGTTTAAATCAAGAAGACGCCCTGGGTTCCTGCTAACGCGGCATTGCCGTGACAAACAAGCGCTAGAACTCCAGGGGGTCTACATCGACCGTCCAGCGCAGCTTGCTGGCTAATGGATGGGCGCGCAATTGCGGTACCAGCTGTCGCAATAATTGCTGAATCTGCAAACGGCTTTCGCCTTGCATCAGCAAGTAAGCCCGCTCCATACCCTTCAATTTTTCCATCTGGGGCCGCACGGGATCATATGTAAGCACATGCTCACTCAGCTGCCTTGCCAATACCAACGCATCATTCAGGAAATCCTGCACTAGTGAATACTGATTGGCCTCAGCACGCAGCAGGGCTAGAAAAGCATAGGGCGGAAATTGCGCGAGCTGCCGTTCCTGCAGCTGTGAATCTGCGTATGCCACATAATCGTGCTTACGCAGAGCATTGAATAGATTGTGCTCGGGGAAGGTGGTCTGTATCAGCACTTCACCTGGTTTGTCAGCCCGACCCGCCCGACCAGAGACCTGCATCAATTGGGCAAAAAGGCGTTCAGCCGCCCGAAAGTCCGGGCTGAATAGCGCACTATCGGTATCTACCACCCCCACCAGCGTCAGATTGGGAAAGTCATGGCCTTTGGCCAGCATCTGAGTGCCCACCAGAATATCAATCTCATCGGCGTGCACCGCCTGCAGGATATCTGCCAGGGCTTCCTTGCGCCGCGTGCTGTCGCGATCCACCCGTTGAATGCGTGCCGTGGGGAACAGGCGCGCCAGGGTTTCTTCCAGACGCTGCGTACCATGGCCGGTAGGGTGCAAATCCGCATTGCCACAGCTTGGGCACTGCCGCACGATCTTCTGCTCATGTCCGCAGTGATGGCATCGCAAGCGGCTCTGCCGCAGATGCACCACCAGCCGGCTGCTACAGCGGGTGCATGAGGCTATCCAGTGGCAGGCATTGCACAACAGCACTGGCGAATAGCCACGCCGATTGATGAACAGCAGGCTTTGCTCCTTGCGCTCCAGGCGTTGGCGCAGCGCTTCGATCAGAGCGGGCGATAACCCATCCTGCAATTCAACGCGATTGGTATCGATGCAACCGATACGGGGCAACTGCGATTTGGCGACAGCCCGGTTTTGCAGCGTCAGCAAGCCATATTTGCCGGTTTGCGTGTTGTGCCAGGTTTCCAGGGATGGCGTTGCCGACCCCAGCACGATGGGCACTTTCGCCCGTTGCGCCCGCACCATGGCCACATCACGGGCATGGTAGCGCATGCTGTCCTGCTGCTTGTAAGAGCCATCGTGCTCTTCATCCACAATCACCAGCCGCAGCTTGGGCAGAGGGGTAAATACAGACAGGCGGGTGCCCACCACGATACGGGCGATGCCAGACTGGGCCAGACGCCAGTTCTGCAAGCGCTCGGCCTCACCGAGGTTGCTATGCAACGCCACCATGGGCAGATGCGGCAAACGGCTGCGAAAGCGCGCTTCCAGCTGCGGGGTCAGATTGATTTCAGGCACCAGCACCAGCGCCTGACCATCATTGTCCGCCAGCATCTGTTGCAGCCACTGCATGTAAACCTCGGTTTTGCCACTGCCGGTGATGCCATGCAGCAGCCATGCCTTGAATCCCTCGCTGGCCTGCATGCGCTGCAGGGCAGCAGTCTGGTCTTCGTTCAATGGCGGCGGCGGTACGGCGGCTGACACCGAAGCCGACAACCCGGCCAGCACCTCATCCGCTTCTACCCAGCCAGACTCCTGCAAGCCCTGCATGGCGCCGCGCCAACTGGCAGAAATCTCCGGCAACGCGCTTTCATGCAGTACGCCATGCTCCCGCAAGGCGGCATATAGCTTGCGCTGGATAAGCTTGCGCCGGGGTAATTGCTCAATATCGGCGGCCAGGCCCACGGCCGACAGGCGAAAAGCATATTGCTTGCGTGACACCGCAGGCTCGGTCTGGCGTAAACGCCCAGGCAAACTGGCCAGCAAAGCTTGTCCCAACGGGTATTGGTAATAATCCGCACAAAAGCGCAACAGGGCAAAGGTATCCGGATCCAGCGGTGGTTCATCAACAAACGCCGTTTCGATCGCCTTCAGTTTGGCAGAAGGCACCTCGCTGACCGCGATCTTGCCCACCACAATGCCAATTTGCCGCCGACGGCCGAAGGGCACTACCACGCGCTGCCCCACGGCGACATCAAGGCCACCGTCCAGGTAATCAAACAGGCTGTCGATAGGCACATCCAGTGCGACTTGCAGGATGCCCATGGGAGGTGGGGTAGGGATCATTGAAACAGATATTGAATCGGGTGGTGAGCGTTGTTGGTCAATGGGTTAGAATAGCGACTTTCGTCATATTGTATAGACTTCACTCTCTTGAAAGCACATCTTACCGAATTACTGACCCAGGCCGCAAAAAGCCTGGGGGTCGATAGCGCAAGTCTTTCGATTCAGCTGGAACGCCCGAAGTCTGCCGACCACGGCGATTTTGCCACCAATCTGGCCATGATGCTGGCCAAACCCCTGCGCCAGAACCCACGTGCTATTGCAGAGAGCCTGATCCAGGCACTGCCTGCCTCTGAGTATGTTGCCAAGGTAGAAATCGCAGGCGCTGGCTTTATCAATTTCTTCCTGAATGGCCAGGCACGCCATGGCGTGATTGCGCAGATACGCGAGCAGGGTGACCGTTTCGGTCACAATAACGCAGGGCAGCAGCGCAAGGTACAAGTGGAGTTTGTCTCCGCCAACCCCACGGGGCCATTGCATGTCGGCCACGGCCGTGGTGCGGCAGTCGGTGACTGTCTGGCGCGGCTGCTGGCAGCCAACGGCTGGGATGTCACGCGCGAATTCTATTACAACGATGCTGGGGCGCAGATCGACAATCTGACCAAGTCCGTCCATGCGCGTGCGCAAGGGCTCACCCCCGAGCACCCGACTTTCCCTGAAGAAGGTTATCGTGGCGAATACATCATCGACATTGCCAAGGCCTACCTGGCAGGTGAAACCGTGGTGGCAGATGACCAGCAGGTAACTGCCAGCGGTGACGTCAATGATCTGGAATCCATACGCCGCTTTGCCGTGGCTTACCTGCGGCATGAGCAGGATCTTGATCTGCAGGCATTCCAGATCAAGTTTGATGTGTTCTCACTTGAATCCAGCCTCTATACCGAAGGCAAGGTGGAAAGCACTGTACAAGCCCTGATCAACAGTGGCCACACCTATGAGCAGGATGACGCGCTCTGGCTCAAGACCACCGACTTTGGCGACGACAAAGACCGCGTCATGCGCAAGCGCGAAGGCGGGTATACCTATTTTGTGCCTGACGTGGCCTACCACGTGGAAAAATGGAAACGTGGTTTTGAGCGCGTGATCAACGAGCAGGGCGCCGATCACCACAGCACCATTACCCGTGTGCGCGCAGGTTTGCAGGCACTCGACATCGGCATTCCGCAAGGCTGGCCAGATTATGTCCTGCACCAGATGGTGACCGTGATGCGCGGTGGCGAAGAGGTCAAACTGTCCAAGCGTGCGGGCAGCTATGTCACTCTGCGCGACCTGATCGAAGAGGTAGGCTGCGATGCCACACGCTATTTCCTGGCTGCGCGTCGTGCTGATTCGCAACTGGTATTCGATATCGATCTGGCACGGGCACAAACCAACGACAACCCGGTGTATTACATCCAGTATGCGCATGCCCGTATCTGCAGCGTGCTGGGGCAATGGGGCGGCGACGAAAGCAGCTTGGTTGGCGCAAACCTTAGCCGCCTGGATGCACCGCACGAGGCAGCGTTGCTGCAGCGTCTGGATGAGTTCAGCGATGTTGTGAAAAATGCGGCAGATGAACTGGCTCCGCACATGGTCGCCAATTACCTGAAAGAGCTGGCAAGCGATCTGCACAGCTATTACAACGCACAGCAATTCCTGGTAGAAGATAGCGCACTCAAGCTCGCCCGTATGGCCTTGATCAGCGCTACGCGCCAGGTATTAAAAAATGGCCTTGATCTTCTGGGCGTGAGCGCTCCGGAAAAAATGTAGGCCATATAGAAAGCAAGCAAGGAGATAATGTGAGCAGAGATTACAAACCCCGCAGCGCCCCATCCAGCAAGAGCGGCAGCAAGTCCAAGGGCAGCCCGTTCTTTTCCGGTCTGCTGGTTGGGCTGGTTCTGGGCGTTGGCCTGTCGGTCGCAGTAGCGATCATGGTCAAAGGCAGTGACAGTCCGTTTGTCAGCCGTGCTACGGAAAAAGCGCCAGAAGAAACCGCCAAGGCAGATACCAGCGCCTTGCCCAAGGCCGAAAAGAATGCCGATACCCCTGAAAAGCCACGCTTTGATTTCTATACCATCCTGCCTGGCAGCGAAACCCAGGTAACGGAACAGGAAATCAAGCAGAAACCGGCGGCACCAGAAGCCACCAAAGTACAGGAAAGCTACTTCCTGCAAGTGGGCGCGTTTCAGACCGAGCAGGAAGCCGACAACATGAAAGCCAAGCTGGCCTTGCTGGGGCTGGAAGCCATCGTGCAAACCGCCACCATCCCTAACAAGGGGGTATGGCACCGCGTGCGTGTTGGCCCGTTTGCCAATGTCGACCAAATAAATAAATCCCGTGAAGAGCTGGTGCAGAACGGATTTAAGGTTGACCTGATCAAAGTGAATAGCAGTACGCCTGGATAAAGCCTGTCAGCCGCAACCAGCTTAATGCGTTAGTCGATTACAACTTACATCAACAAGGATTCGAATCATGAAAAAATTCCTGGCGGCTTTGCTGCTCCTGGTTTCCACCCATGTCATGGCAGCAGACCCGCAAGCCGGCACCGATTACAACCTGACGGTGCAAAGCATCCCCAGCGATAGCAACGGCAAACTCGAAGTTATTGAGTTGTTCTGGTATGGCTGCCCGCACTGCTATCAGATGGAGCCTTCCATCAACGCCTGGGTAAAGAAGCTGCCCGCCGATGTGGTGTTCAAGCGTATCCCTGGTGTGCCACGCCCTGACTGGGCGCCCATGGCCAAAGCCTATTACGCCATGGAATCCCTGGGCGTACTGGAAAAACTGCATAGCCCTTTGTTCGAAGCCATCCACAAACAACATGCTTTCCGTCCTGACGACGAAAAAGCCTTTGTAGACTGGCTGGTCAAGCAAAGCGGCCTGGATCGCAAGAAAGTAGAAGAAGCCTATAACTCCTTCTCCACCAACACCAAAATCATGCGCGCCATCCAGGTATTCCGTGCTTCTGGCGCAACTGGCGTTCCCACGCTGATTGTGGATGGCAAATACATCACTTCCAGCAGCATGGCCGGTGGCAATGACCAGGCTTTGCGCGTGGCTGATTTCCTGATCGCCAAGGCCAAGCAGGAACGCGGCGGCAAGTAATCTAGCCCGTGAGTTCCACGCTTATTTCACAGCCCGCCACGGCTCCCGCCCGGCGGGCTGATACTTTAAACGTCTTCATCACCGGCGCATCCAGCGGTATCGGCATGGCGCTGGCACAGCACTATGCCGGGCTGGGGGCGACACTGGGCCTGGTGGCGCGACGCGCGGAGCCCTTGCTGGCATTCCGCGATCAGTACGCGGGCGCTTGTGAAACCTATGCGGTGGATGTGCGCGATGCTGACGCCTTGGCACAGGCTGCCACTGACTTCATCAGCAAGCATGGTGTACCCGATATCGTCATTGGCAATGCCGGCGTCAGCCGGGGCACGCTCACGGCGATCAAGGAAGACAGCACGGCATTTGCCGCCGTCATGGCGATTAATGTGCAAGGCCTGGTACATACCTTTCAACCGTTTATCAACGCTATGCAGCAGCGTGGTCAAGGCCAGCTGGTGGGCATTGCCAGTGTAGCCGGAATCCGCGGCCTGCCCGGGGCAGGCGCTTACAGCGCCTCCAAAGCGGCCGCAATTGCTTATCTGGAAAGCCTGCGCATCGAAATGCTGCCGCATGGGATTGCCGTGACTACGATTGCACCAGGCTATATCCGCACCCCCATGACCGATATAAACACCTATCCCATGCCGTTTTTGATGGATGTGGATGTGGCCGCCAGCAAATTCGCACAGGCGATTGCCGCCAGAAAGCGCTTTGTGGTGATTCCCTGGCAGATGGGCTGGGTCGCGCGTTTGCTGAGAATATTGCCGTGCTGGCTGTGGGATGGCCTGATGCGCCGCGCCCCGCACAAGGCGCGGATAGACGTGGAATAAATAGTAGCAGTGATGGCCTTAACGCATGCCTAGGGCGTAGTGAGCATCAAGCGATGCCCAGCAACTCAGGCCTGAGTTGCTTTAATTCTTCCAGCAGCATGGGTTTCCCCAGGAAAAACCCTTGCGCCATGGTGCAGCCTTTTTCACGCAAAAAGGCGAGCTGACTGGCACTCTCTACCCCTTCTGCCACCAGCTCCAGATGCAGCGCCTGGGCAATCCGGATAATCGCATTCACCAGCTCGGCCCTGTCTTGCTGCTGCACCACATCCTGCATGAACAAGCGGTCAATCTTGACCTGACGTACCGGGAACTGCCCCAGATAACTGAGTGCTGAATAGCCCGTGCAAAAATCATCAATCGCGATAGTGATGCCCATGGCCTTGAAGGCATTGAGCACCGCCATGACGTCGGGATTTTCTTCCAGCAGCAGACTTTCGCGGATTTCCAGCTTCACCCATGCGGGTAAACAACCGGTTTTCTCCAAGAGGCGGCTCACCGCTGCCAGCAAGTCGTTATAGAGAAACTGTCGTGCAGAAAGATTGATGGCAACGGTGAGTTTATCGTCGCGTAGCCGGTTCAATTCGACAATGGCGTTAAAGGCATTTTCCAGCACCCATTCGCCAATTTCGACAATCAATCCGCTTTCTTCCGCCACCCCTATAAAATCATCAGGCGGCAACAGGCCACGCAGGGGGTGGTTCCAGCGGAGCAAAGCTTCTGCGCCCAATAGCTTGCCAGTGAGGAGATCCATCTGTGGCTGAAAATGCAGGACAAACTCGTTGTTGCGCAATGCCTGCCGCAACGACGTACCAATCGCAATGTATTCCGATGCTTTTGAGCCCAGATCATGACTGTAGAACTGGTAGTTGCTCCGCCCCATGCTCTTGGCGTGATACATCGCCGCGTCTGCACATTTATACAATGCCTCCTGATCCTCCCCATCAAGCGGATAAGTGGCAATGCCAACGCTGGTTGATATAAACAGCTCTTTGCCCTGAATGTGGAAAGGCTGCGCAATCACCTGCACGATTTTATTGGCAATGGTGGCCAGATCGTCTGGCTTGCGTATATCGGGTAACAGAATGGCAAACTCGTCGCCACCCATGCGCGCGACGGTGTCATAGGTGCGGATGGCCATCTGCAGGCGATCCGCCGTGGCGCACAATAACTCATCGCCAACCAGGTGCCCGAGACTGTCGTTGATGCTCTTGAAATGGTCGAGATCGAGCACCATCACGCCGAACTTCTGTTTGCTCCACTGCGCTTCCATCAGCACCTGGCTGATGCGGTCATTGAACAGGGTGCGATTGGGCAGATTGGTCAGTGAATCATAGTAGGCAAGATAGTAGACCCGCTCGCGATAGGCCACCAGTTCGGTAATATCGCGCTCCACCGCCAGAATATGTTGCACCTGCCCCTGTTCATCCAGCTCCGGCACAATGCGGATATGGGAATGCCAGGTTTCTCCTTCAGGGGTAGTGCCGGTCATTTCCATGAATCCCGGCTGACCGGTAGCGACCACATCCAGTATTTTCTGTTCGTATTGAGAAAAAACAGTGCCGCCAGGGTATTCGGAAGGTTTTTTACCGAGAATGGCATCGCGCTCCATGCCCAGTTTTTCCAGTTTGCGATTATTGACGAAGATGCGCCTGGCGTCGCGATCAAATCGGGTAATCGCATCAGGGGTATTATCAATGAGCGTGCGCAGCTCAATTTCGCGATGCACGATCTCCAATTCGTTGAGCTTGGCCTCGGTCACATCACGGGCATAGCCCACAATACCCTTCAGTTCGTCATTCACACGCACTGGCGATTTGTAGATTTCCATCCAGCGTTGGCGACCATGCTGGTCTTTCACCTGGTCCACCGCATGCCATGGCTTGCCGCTTTCGAGCACTACCTGATCACTGGCAATATGCGCTTTGGCAATTTCCTCCGGAAAGAGATCAAAGTCGGTTTTGCCATCCACATCCCGGGTAGACGCGGCTTGTGCCCACTCGGCATAGGCCGTATTGGCTGCCAGCAGGTGACTCTGACGATCTTTCAGCCAGACCATGAAGGGGAAATTATCGATAAGTGCACGCTGATATTCATCGCGCAAGCGCAAGGCATTCTCGGCGGCCCGCCGTTGCGAAATATCCCGCGTAATGCTGAGCACACTGACCACATCGCCATTTGCATCGAACTCCGGGGCTATCTGCAATGACTTGCAGACATACTGCCCGTCATCGGCCACCCACTGCAATTCGATATTGCCGGGCTTGCGTGAGCGCATGATCTCTTGCAGCTGACGTTCGTATTCTGCGGGCGTCATCCATGCTTTGCCCCACACCTCAGTGGGCTTTTTGCCCAGCGCTTGGGTTAAGGGTATGCCATACACCTCTTCATAGGCCTGACTGATAAAAATCCGACGACACTCCCGGTCATAGCGGATAAAAATATCCGGGGCGTGCTCGACCAGATCGCGAAATTTAGCTTCACTCGCCTCCAGTTGGTCCTGCAGGTTCTTGCGTGTTGAAATATCCCTGACCAGCGCGAGGTTGTATGCGGTTCCCGCGTATTCAAAGTAATTGGCATTGATTTCTACCGGCAGGAGTTTGCCTTGCCTGGTAAGGTGCCGGCTTTCGAATGTGAGCGAAATTTCTGCTGTGAGCGCTTGCCAATGATCACGCCAGACCGTTTGGTCCACAGTGGGATCAATGTCAGCGACCCTCATGGCAAGCAAATCCTGCTGACTATACCCCAGGGTGCGACAACATTCCTGATTGACGTAGCGGATCCGGGAGGAAGCATCGATCAGGAATATGGACTCCGTCACCTTATTGAGAGCGAAGCTCAATATGGCGGGAATATCCACCGCGTCCCCTGCATCAGTGTGTATTTCAAGCCTGCTCATGTTTAGTGCGCCACTTGCCCTGATTGTCGTTCTGCTGGCGCTCGCGCTAGCACTCTTTATTGGGCCTATCCCAATGACAAGATATTCCTGCCCTCCATCCAGGCAAACCGCGATTACCGGGGTATATGCATGCCTGATCCCGAAGATGGCGATACAAAGCCTATTCTGCTGGATGAGCCTTGGCAATACATCTGCCAATAATGATCGCGCTATAAACCAAAGTGCATCGTTTAAAGCCGGGCATATCTTATTCAGCAAGCAATCTGCATGCCGATCAGTGTGAGCTGATCTGGGGAAGATGAACTAAAACGTCCTTCATACTGGATCAACGTACGGGCACTATTCCTGAACTGATTGCCCAATGTTGATCCAGCATGCGAGGTGAGACGGAAGCAAGCTCCGTGGTGAGACTATTCCACCGTGACGGATTTGGCCAGGTTTCTGGGTTTATCCACATCGGTGCCTTTAAGCAAGGCAGCGTGATAAGCCAGTAGCTGGACGGGGATAGTGTGAAGAATAGGGGAGAGCACGCCCACATGACGTGGCGTGCGAATAACATGCACGCCTTCACTTTCCGTGAAGTGGCTATCGGCATCGGCAAATACAAACAACTCGCCGCCGCGCGCTTTCACTTCCTGCATATTGGATTTTACTTTTTCCAGCAGCACGTCATTCGGTGCAATAACAACTACCGGCATATCGCGATCTACCAGGGCCAGTGGGCCGTGTTTCAATTCGCCCGCAGGGTAGGCCTCGGCGTGGATATAAGAGATCTCCTTGAGCTTGAGAGCGCCTTCCAGGGCGATGGGGTAATGAATGCCACGACCGAGAAACAGGGCGTGCTGCTTGTTGGCAAAGAACGTGGCCCATTCGCGGATCTGCGGCTCAAGATTAAGCGCGTACTGCACACTGCCCGGCAAATGACGCAAAGCATCCAGATAATCCTGTTCCTGGCCGTCTGCCAGGCGATCATGCTGTTTGGCCAGCGTCACAGCCAAGGTAAACAAGGCCACCAACTGGGTTGTGAATGCCTTGGTGGAGGCGACGCCAATTTCAGCCCCTGCGCGGGTATACAGGATAAGGCGCGATGCGCGTGGGATAGCACTTTCCTGTACATTGCATATTGCCAATGTCCGCGTATGACCCAGGGTTTTGGCATGCTTCAGCGCTTCCATGGTATCCAGCGTTTCCCCTGACTGTGAAATTGTCACGATCAGCTGCTTGGGGTTGGGCACGGATCGGCGATAGCGGTATTCACTGGCGATCTCTACCGAGGTGGGAACCTGTGCAATGCTTTCCAGCCAGTACTTGGCTGTAAGTCCCGCATAATAACTGGTCCCTGCCGCCAGTATCAGTACACTCTCGACCTCAGCGAATACTTCTTCCGCTCCCTCACCAAACAGGGCAGGCGAAAAGCTGGCATCGTCTATCAGTGCCTCTATCGTATCTGTCAGCGCCCGGGGCTGTTCGTGTATCTCTTTTTGCATGAAATGCGAGAAGGGGCCCAGTTCCATGGAAGCCAGGGAAACGTCGCTCATATGAACTTTGCGGTCTACCACCTGCCCGGCGCCATCATAGATAGTCACACCATCCTCACGGATCTCGCCAACATCGCCGTCTTCAAGGTAGATCACACTACGGGTTACCGACAATACAGCCGACACATCGGAAGCTATGAAGTTTTCGCCTTGACCAAGACCAATCAACAATGGGCAACCCTGGCGGGCGCAAATCATCAGCTCTGGTGCGTTGATAGAGATAACGCTGATTGCAAAGGCTCCGGTTAACCCCTTTACCGCAGCCTGTACTGACGATAGTAAAGACTTACCTTGTGCATGGTGGTAATGCACTAGATGGGCAATGACTTCGGTATCCGTCTGCGATTCGAAGAGATAGCCCAATGCGGTCAAGCGCTGCCGTTGCTCATCGTGGTTTTCAATGATGCCATTATGTACAACGGCGATTTCGCCTTTGGATACGTGCGGGTGGGCATTGGATTCAGTAACGCCACCATGTGTAGCCCAACGCGTGTGCCCAATGCCCACAAAGCCGCTCAGCTGTTGCGCATTGGCTTTGTTCTGCATTTCACTCACCCGGCCCACGGCGCGCACACGCTGTATGCCCTGATTCAGCACAGCAATACCCGCTGAATCGTATCCGCGATATTCAAGCCGACTCAAGCCTTCAATCAATATTGGCACTACATTGCGTTTGGCTACTGCACCTACGATACCGCACATGACTTGCTTTCCTTGTGGTGGGTTACTTCTTGATTTTTTCCGGGCGTTTCCAGCCGCTGACCGTGACTTGGCGACCGCGCGCGACTGTGAGCTCGCCCGCTGGGGCGTCTTTGCTGATGGTAGAGCCTGCCCCTATAGTGGCGCCAGCGCCTATGGTGACGGGCGCAATCAGCTGCGAATCCGAGCCGATAAAGGCATTGTCGCCAATCACCGTGCGGAATTTGTTAACACCATCGTAATTGCAGGTAATGGTACCAGCACCGATGTTCACCTGTTTACCTACGGTGGTATCGCCTACATAGCTAAGATGATTGATTTTGCTACCCACATCGACCTGAGCGTTTTTGAGTTCAACAAAATTGCCGACATGCGTTTCGTCCTGCAGAACCGTGCCAGGGCGCAGGCGCGCGTATGGGCCAATCTTGGCTTGCTTGCCGATCTCAGCATCATCAATATGTGTAAAAGCCGCAATTGCGGTGCCAACGCCAATGCTGGCATTGCGGATAACGCAGTATGGACCAATCCGCACGCTATCAGCGAGGTGTACCTCACCCTCAAACACACAACCCACATCGATGCTGACATCACGCCCAACGCTCAGCTTTCCGCGTATATCAATTCGGGCAGGGTCGCTCAGGGTAACCCCTTGCTGCAGCAACTGCGCAGCCTGCTGCTGTTGATAACAGCGCTCAATCGCCGCCAGATCTGACTTACTGTTTATTCCTGTAATTTCTGGCTCATTGGGTGCCAATACACCACCAACAGCGATGCCTTGCTGGCTTGCCATGCCGACTATGTCGGTCAGATAGTATTCGCCTTGGGCATTGTCATTGCCAAGGTTTTTCAGCCATTCCGACAATGCATGATTGTCCACTGCCATGATGCCAGTATTGATTTCATTGATTTGGCGCTGCTCTTCGCTGGCATCCTTGTGTTCAACAATCGCCACTACCTCGTCCTGCGCATTCCGCACGATACGACCGTAACCTGAAGGATTGGCCTTGGCAAAGGTCAGTAAAGTCAGCTTGACTTGATTCTTCAGCAGTTCCTGGCAAGTCTGCACGCTGATCAATGGCACATCGCCCAGCATGATTAAGGTTTTGGCATCTGGGTCAAGGAAAGGCAGAGCCTGCATTACCGCATGGCCCGTGCCCAATTGCTCAGCCTGCTGTACCCAGTGAATGTTTTCATCGCGAAACTGATCAGGCACTGCATCGCCGCCAAATCCATATACCACCAGAATCTTGCTGGGAGAGAGTTGCTTGGCGGTTTCAATTACATGCGCCAGCATCGGTTTGCCAGCGACGGGATGCAGGACTTTAGGCAAGTCACTATGCATGCGGGTGCCTTTACCCGCGGCCAGTATGAGTATATTCAGCATGGTGGAGTGTGATTTCTGATGTTTCAAGTATAAACAAAAAAGGCAGCCAGAGGCTGCCTTTCCGTGAGCTACTCGCGTTGCTCTTTAATGCGACTTCTTGCGCAAACGCTCAATGGCGTGGAGCTGTGCCATGGCTTCTGACAGTTCAGCCTGGGCGCGGGCATAATCGATTTCAGAAGCATTGTTTTTCATTGCTTCTTCTGCTGCTGCCTTGGCTTCAGCGGCCTTGGCTTCGTCCAGATCATGACCACGAATCGCAGTGTCAGCAAGGACAGTAATAATGCCAGGCTGCACTTCCAGCATGCCGCCAGAAATATAAATCGCCTGCTCTTCAGCCTCGTTTGCCACCTTGACGCGCAACACGCCAGGCTTGATCGTCGTAATCAGCGGAGTGTGGTTGGGGTAAATACCAACCTCACCCAGCTTCGCAGGAGCCACCACGAATTCGGCTTCACCCGAAAAAATGGAAGCTTCTGCGCTGACGACGTCTAGATGTATTGTGGATGCCATATTTAAGTTTCCTTAAGACTAGCTTAGTTTAAGGTTTTTGCCTTTTCTACGGCTTCTTCAATCGCGCCTACCATGTAGAACGCTTGTTCTGGCAGGTGATCGTACTCACCATCCACAATCGCCTTGAAGCCCTTGATAGTGTCCTTCAGCGTTACGTATTTGCCTGGAGAACCAGTAAACACTTCAGCTACGTGGAAAGGCTGAGACAGGAAGCGCTGAATCTTACGTGCACGAGCCACTGCCAGCTTGTCTTCAGGAGACAGTTCATCCATGCCCAGAATCGCGATAATGTCACGCAGTTCCTTGTAGCGCTGCAGGGTTGATTGCACAGCACGTGCCACGTTGTAGTGCTCTTCGCCCACGATCAATGGATCGAGCTGACGTGAGGTGGAATCCAGTGGATCAACAGCAGGGTAGATACCCAGCGCTGCAATATCACGGGACAACACAACGGTGGAGTCCAAGTGCAAGAAGGTGGTAGCTGGGGATGGGTCAGTCAAGTCATCCGCAGGTACGTAAACGGCCTGGATCGAGGTAATGGAACCCACCTTGGTGGAGGTAATACGCTCTTGCAGGCGACCCATTTCTTCAGCCAGGGTAGGTTGGTAACCCACTGCAGAAGGCATACGACCCAGCAACGCGGATACTTCGGTACCAGCCAGGGTATAACGGTAAATGTTGTCAACGAAGAACAGAATGTCACGGCCTTCGTCACGGAAACGCTCTGCCATGGTCAGACCAGTCAGCGCTACACGCAGACGGTTGCCTGGTGGTTCGTTCATCTGACCGAACACCATGCCTACCTTGTCCAGAACGTTGGAATCCTTCATTTCGTGGTAGAAGTCGTTACCTTCACGGGTACGCTCACCTACACCGGCAAACACCGACAGACCGGCGTGCTGCTTGGCGATGTTGTTGATCAGTTCCATCATGTTCACGGTCTTGCCTACACCGGCGCCACCGAACAGACCCACTTTACCGCCCTTGGCAAACGGACATACCAGGTCAATCACCTTGATACCGGTTTCCAGCAAGTCAACGGAAGGGGAGAGCTCTTCAAACGAAGGAGCCTTCTGGTGGATGGAACGACGCTCATCACACTCAATAGGACCGGCTTCATCAATAGGGCGGCCCAGAACGTCCATGATACGACCGAGGGTGCCGTGACCAACGGGAACCTGAATCTGGTTGCCGGTGCTCTTCACCTTCATGCCGCGGGACAGACCATCGCTGGAACCCATGGCAATGGTACGAACCACACCATCACCCAGTTGTTGCTGAACTTCCAGCGTCAGACCAGCTTCTGCTGTGGAGTTCTCTTCATCTAAAACAAGTGCCTCATATACCTTAGGCATCTGGTCGCGTGGGAATTCAACGTCAACCACCGCACCAATACACTGAACAACTTTACCTTGACTCATCTTGGTATCCTCAATCTTTATCTTAATTCGTTACACCGCTGCTGCCTTAAACGGCAGCCGCACCACCGACAATTTCTGAAATTTCTTTGGTAATCGCAGCTTGGCGGGCCTTGTTGTAAACCAGTTTCAGCTCGCCGATGACGTTCTTGGCGTTGTCGGATGCGGCCTTCATCGCTACCATCCGGGCGCTTTGCTCGGATGCCATGTTTTCGGTAACAGCGTGATATACCAGCGACTCGATGTAACGCGTCAGCAACTCATCAATGACTTCACGTGCTTCAGGCTCGTAGATATAGTCCCAGTGGCCTTGTGCGGTGCCCATCTGCTCACCGTTCAATGGCAGCAACTGCTCCATGACCGGCTCCTGTTTCATCGTATTGATGAAACGCGTAAAGCAGATGTGCAACTGGTCGATTTCACCAGCCACATAGGCGTCCAGCATGACCTTGATCGTACCGATCAGCTTTTCCAGGTGAGGAACATCACCCAAGCCAGTGATATGCGATTTAACGTTGGCCCCAACACGGTTCATGAAACCGAACCCTTTGTTGCCAATCGCGCTTACCGCAATACCCTTGCCAGCCGATTCCCATGCTTTCATCTGATTCAGCGACAAGCGCAGTACGTTGGTATTCAAACCACCGCACAAGCCCTTGTCGGAGCTGACCACAATCAGCCCCACATTCTTGACTTCAGCGCGCTGAATCAGGAAAGGGTGCTTGTACTCAGAGTTTGCATGAGAAAGGTGAGCCGCCACATTGCGGATCTTTTCAGCGTAAGGACGACCAGCCCGCATCCGCTCCTGCGCTTTGCGCATTTTGGATGCGGCGACCATTTCCATCGCCTTGGTGATCTTGCGTGTATTTTCAACACTCTTGATCTTGGTACGAATTTCTTTGCTACCGGCCATTGTCTCGTCTGCCTGTCTCGTGAATACTTAAATCGCCAAAGGCTTAGTAAGCATTCGTTGCTTTGAAGTCTTTAATTGCGGCTTCCACAGCCTTCTCGTCGTCACCGCCAAGATCCTGGGTAGTTTCAATCTTATCCAGCAGGTTCTTGTACTTGGACTTCAGGAAAGCATGCAAGGCGGATTCGAATGCCAGTGCACGGGCAACCGGCACGTCATCGAAGTATCCCTTGTTGGCTGCCAGCAAGGTTACGGCCATGTCAGAGATGTTGAGCGGGGCGTATTGAGCCTGCTTCATCAACTCGGTCACCAGGCGACCACGCTCCAGCTGCTTGCGAGTGGTTTCATCCAGATCGGAAGCAAACTGCGCAAACGCTGCCAGTTCACGGTATTGAGCCAGTGCCAGACGAATACCACCGCCCAGCTTCTTGATAACTTTGGTCTGGGCTGCACCACCTACGCGGGATACCGAAATACCAGCGTTGATCGCAGGACGGATACCAGCGTTGAACAGATCAGTTTCCAGGAAGATCTGACCATCGGTAATCGAAATTACGTTGGTAGGAACGAACGCGGAAACGTCACCAGCTGCGGTTTCAATGATAGGCAGAGCGGTCAGGGAACCTGTTTTTCCCTTGACTTCACCGTTGGTGAACTTCTCTACGTAATCTTCGTTCACGCGAGCTGCACGCTCAAGCAGACGGGAGTGGATGTAGAACACATCACCTGGATAAGCTTCACGGCCTGGTGGACGACGCAGCAACAGGGAAATCTGACGATAGGCCCAAGCTTGCTTGGTCAAGTCATCATACACAATCAGTGCATCCTGACCGCGGTCACGGAAGTATTCACCCATGGTGCAACCAGCGTATGGTGCCAGGAATTGCAGGGCGGCAGAGTCAGAAGCAGAAGCGGCTACAACAATGGTGTATTCCATTGCGCCGTGCTCTTCCAGCTTGCGTACCACGTTGGCGATAGTGGAAGCCTTTTGGCCGATCGCAACGTAGATACAGGTCATGTTCTGACCCTTTTGATTGATGATGGCATCAACGGCAACAGCGGTCTTGCCTGTCTGACGATCGCCAATGATCAGCTCGCGCTGACCACGGCCAACTGGCACCATGGAGTCGATAGACTTCAGACCGGTTTGTACGGGTTGCGAAACCGACTTACGGGCAATAACGCCAGGAGCAACCTTTTCAATCTTGTCTGTCAGCTTGGCATTGATAGGACCCTTGCCATCGATAGGCTGGCCCAATGCATTCACCACGCGACCAACCAGTTCAGGACCTACTGGCACTTCCAGAATGCGACCTGTACATTTGCAGATGTCGCCTTCGGTAATCTTTTCGTAGTCACCCAGAACCACGGCACCCACAGAATCACGCTCCAGGTTCAAAGCCAGACCGTACGTGTTGCCAGGGAATTCGATCATTTCACCGGCCATCACATTGGAAAGGCCATGAATACGAACGATACCATCAGTCACCGAGATAACCGTACCTTGAGTACGCGCTTCGGCACTGGTGGAGAAATTCTCTAACCTGCTCTTAATCAGCTCACTGATTTCTGATGTAGATAACTGCATAATTCTCTCCTAACCTTTCAGCGTGTAGGCCAACTGTTGTAATTGGCCACGTACGGATGCGTCTATTACCGTATCGCCGACTACAATCTTGATGCCGCCTAATAATTCCGGATCCACTTTAACGCTTGCTTCGACCTTCTTACCAAACTTGGCTTCCAGACGCTTCACCACGCCGGCAATATCGGCGTCGCTAGGTTGGGATGCGGCGGTAATTTCAGCTTCAAGCACGCCTTCATCTTGCGCTTTCAGTTCATCAAACGCAGCGGCGATGTCTGGCATGACAGCCAGGCGACGATATTCCACCAGCAGCTTGATCAGGTTAGTTACCTGGTCATCAATTTTGCCGCCGGCCACGGTCAGTACAGCCTTTTCAATATCAGCTGCATTGACCTTCGGATCATCGATATAAGCCTTCATCTGCTCATTCGCTACGACTTGCGCAACGAAATTCAGCATGTCAGACCAATTCGCGAGTGCGTTCTTTTCCTTTGCCAAGCGGAAAGCCGCTACGGCATAAGGTCTTGCAATGGTTATCGCTTCAGCCATGATCTTCCTACAGCTCGTTAGCGATGGTGTTCAGCATGTCTGCGTGAACCTTGGCATCGATTTCCTTGCGCAGGATTTTTTCCGCACCGGCAACAGCTAATGCTGAAACCTGAGCGCGTAAACCTTCCTTCGCACGGTTAACTTCCTGATCGATTTCTGCCTTGGCACCAGCAAGGATGCGATCACCCTCAGCTTTAGCGTTGTTTTTCGCTTCTTCGATGATGTCAGTTGCACGCTTTTCAGCCTGCGCGATGATCGAAGATGCCTTCAGCTTTGCCTCTTCAACAGCAGCTGTCGAACGCTGCGTTGCGGCTTCAAGCTCTTGTTTACCACGTTCACCTGCAGCCAGACCATCCGCGATGGTCTTTTGACGCGTCTCAATAGCCTTCAAAAGAGGAGGCCAGACAAACTTCACTGTGAACCAGATCAGAATGGCAAAGGAGACGGCCTGCGCAAATAGTGTCAGGTTGATGTTCATATTTGCTCCCGAGCTGTTAGTTCAATCCGCTTATTAACTATCAAACGTTATTGAGCAACAACGGCAAGGAGTGGGTTTGCGAAAGCAAACATCATAGCCAGACCAACACCGATAATGAAAGAAGCGTCGATCAGACCCAGCAGCAGGAACACTTTACCTTGCAAAGCTGGAATCATTTCTGGCTGGCGAGCTGCACCTTCCAGGAAGCTAGCACACATGATACCGATACCTACGCAAGCGCCAGCTGCGCCAAGACCAATGATCAGACCGATACCAACACCGGTGTATGCTTGAATCATGGCTAAAAGTTGCAAGTTCTCCATTTAATTTCCTTTCGGCTTTCGAGAGTTGTAGTTGATTAAAACGTTTAAAGACTTAGTGACTTTCATGCGCCATCGAAATGTAGACAACGGTCAGCATCATGAAGATAAATGCCTGCAGCACAACGATCAGAATGTGAAAGATCGCCCAGCCAGCGCCCAGCAATGCACCAAAGAAGGTACCTGCCAAGCCCGTTGCCGCCCACATACCCAGCAGCAAGAAAATGATTTCACCCGCGTACATGTTACCGAACAGACGCAGTGAGTGAGAAAGAGGTTTGGAAATGTATTCGATGAGGTTGAACGCCAGATTGGCTGGCCAGATCAGAGGGTTGGTACCAAAGGGGGAACAGAAGAGTTCGTGTATCCAGCCACCCAGGCCTTTGACTTTGATACTGAAGAAAATCATCAGCACCCAGACCGACAACGCGAGCGCAAATGTTGCATTGATGTCGGAAGTAGGGACGCTACGCCAGTGCTCAAGGCCGATTACATGATAAAACTTGGCCATGATGTCGACAGGCAGGAAGTCCATGGCATTCATGAACAGGACCCATACAAACACCGTCAGTGCCAGCGGCGCCAGAAATACATGACGGTTGCCGTGGAAAATACTTTTGACCTGATCATCAACGAACTCGACTGCAAGCTCAACAAATGCCTGACGCTTGCTAGGTACGCCAGAAGTAGCGCCACGCACTACCCACCAAAGGAAGCCAAACACGACCACACCCAGGATGGCTGACATGATCAGGGTATCGTAATGCAATACCCAGAAGCTGCCGTCGCCTACGGACTTGGCATTGAATGACAGATGGTGACCGATATATTCTGATGGGGTAAGTTTTTCTGCAGCCATTGCGTCAACCTAAAGGTTATTCTTTTCGTTTAAAGTAAAAATTGCTGCTCCCGACATGATCGCCGCTGAGCCCAGACCAAAAATCAAGGCCAACGGTATCAAATTCCGGTAGAGCGTGAATACAAGCAACAGTGCGATGGCAATCACCGCGATTTTGATGACTTCTGCCACCAGTAAATTAGCCAATGCGGAACCTGCCGTATTTTTAGCAGTGCTGGATTGCAGTTTTTTTGCAGCAGCCAAACTACCCAATATGGCGGCGCCACCACCTGCCAACGCCGAAAGGGCACCATGCAAACCGATGAGCAAGTAAGCCACCAGTGCAACCAGGGCAGTCGCCACTACCTGCCTTTTTATCATCTGACTGAGCACTGCATCCATACGACGTAACCCTGCATTAGCATCTTATGTGCCAGACACGCTGCGCCTGACCATAAAAACCCAAGATTTTCTTGTTTAATCAGCTGCAAGTCAAGCTAAATTACGACTAGCCTGCTTTCAGACGTTTTAGAAAATCATCCAGCTGATCCAGATTGGCGTAATGGATTTTCACAAATCCGGCACCTTTTTTGCTCGCTTTGATTTCAACCTGTGCACCAAGGGATTGCGAAACCTCCTCCTGCAAGGCAAGCACATCACGATCAACCGTTTTTTCAGGCTTGGCTTTTGGCTCACTGAGCATCTGCTTTACCAGGCGCTCAGCCTCACGCACCGACAGGCTTTTCTGGGCAATATGCTCAGCCACTGTAATTTGTTTCACCTCGGGCAAGGTGAGGAGGGCACGCGCATGCCCCATATCCAGCTTGCCTATCATCAGCATCTCCTGCACATTGCCATGCAGGTTTTGCAGCCGCAAAAGATTGGTAACAGCGCTACGCGACCGGCCAACCGCCTGAGCGGCAGCCTCATGTGTCATGCTGAACTCTTCAATCAGGCGCTTGATGCCATTGGATTCTTCAAGAGGATTCAGGTCTTCGCGCTGAATATTCTCGATCAGCGCCATTGCCAGCGCGGCTTCATCCGCAATTTCCCGCACCAGCACAGGAACCTCTTCCAGACCAGCCAACTGGGCAGCGCGCCAACGACGCTCACCGGCAATAATTTCGTAATGCTCATCGCTCAACAAACGCACGACGATAGGCTGCATGATGCCTTGCGCCTTAATCGAGTCAGCCAAACTGGAGAGTGACTCCTGATCCATATGTGTCCGCGGCTGATATTTGCCGGGCTGCAGTTGCCCGACCTTGAGGGAACGCAAGGTATCGGCATCGCGTACCGTTTCCATATCGCCTGACAATAATGCATCCAGGCCGCGCCCCAGACCTTTGTGTTTTACCATGGGAATTCCTTAACTTACAGCCGGACTGGCAGTCGGCTTACGATTGATGATTTCACCTGCAAGAGCGAGGTAGGCTTTTGCCCCTTTGGAGGCTTTGTCATAGAACAGCACAGGAACGCCGTAGCTAGGAGCTTCAGCCAGCCTGACATTACGCGGGATCACGGTTCTGTAGACTTTGTCGCCAAAATGCTTGGCGAGCTCGGCAGATACCTGCTGGGCCAGCATATTGCGGTTATCGAACAAGGTACGCAACAAACCTTCGATTTCCAATGTTGGATTTAGATAAGCCCGTACTTTTTTGATGGTGTTAACCAGATCCGACAAACCTTCGAGCGCGTAGTACTCACACTGCATGGGGATCATGACGGCATGCGCTGCTGTCAGTGCATTCACGGTGGTCAAACTCAGGGAAGGAGGGCAGTCAATCAACACATAGTCGTATTCGCCATCCAGCAATGTCAGCGCATTTTTGAGACGTACCTCGCGGGCGATTTCGCTTACCAGCTCGACTTCGGCACCTGCCAGATCGCGATTGGCCGGGGCGACATCAAATCCGCCCTTTTCCGAGCGCTGGATAACCTCTTTCAGGGATTTCTGCCCGATCAGCACGTGGTATACCGTATTTTTAACAGCGGACTTATCGATACCACTACCCGTCGTCGCATTTCCCTGAGGGTCCAAATCGATCAACAGCACACGACGCTTGGTCGCCGCCAAGCTGGCTGCCAGGTTAACGGAAGTCGTGGTTTTCCCCACGCCACCCTTTTGATTCGTTATCGCTAAAATCCGCATTATTTAAGCCGTTCTGCTAAGAGGTGTGAATTTCATTTCCCGGGCAGGCAAGGTCACCAGATGTCGCTGCGCATCCAGACCCGGTACAAGCAAAGGAGTCACCTTGGCTTCTGGCATGCCTATTCCTTCTAACTCTTCAACCGGATTTACGCCTTTCATTGCAAGCCATTGACCACTTTCTGCTATCAAATGGCGCGTCAATTTAATAAACAGGGCAATTTCTGAAAAGGCGCGTGAAATCACAATGTCGTAAGCTTGCGAAGGCCGATGCTGCTCGACCCGACCGGCTATCACCTCCAGATTGGCAATGCCCAATTCAGCCTTGGCCTGCCGCATGAAACTGGCTTTTTTTTGCACGGCATCAATGGTGGTGACTTTCAGATCCGGCATGCAAAGCGCGAGTATGATGCCAGGCAGACCAGCGCCGCTGCCCACGTCCAGGAGACGCGATGGTGATAGCGCCTGAACATGAGGCAATACCGATAGACTATCAAGCAAATGCAAGGTAACCATCTCATCTGGATCCCGCACAGCAGTGAGGTTATGGACCTTGTTCCACTTTTGCAAAAGCGCCAGGTAATCAAGCAACTTCTGCTGTGTGGCCTGTGAGACGTCCCATCCGGCATTTGCTATGCCTGAGGCTAGTATTTCCGCCTGACTCATGCGGCGACGTCCGACTTTTTGCTACGATTGCGACGCTTGAGATGCACTAACAGCAAGGAAATGGCTGCTGGGGTTATCCCCGAAATGCGACTGGCCTGCCCAACGGTTTCTGGCTTTTGTGCATTGAGCTTCTGCTGAGCCTCAATGGAAAGCCCATGCACTTCGCGGTAATCCATATCGGCAGGGAGACGGGTATCCTCCTGACCGCGCTGACGTTCAATTTCATCCGCCTGACGGTCTATATAGCCTTGATATTTGGCAGCTATTTCAATCTGCTGACGTACTTGCTCATCCTGCTCACCATCCCCTTCTGCCAGCGTGAGCAAAGCCTCATAACTCACTTCCGGGCGACGCAAAAGCTCGAACATCGAATACTCTCGATCGATTTGCTTTCCCAACACTTTTTCCATGACATCCGCACTCACCTGGCCCGGATGCACGTATGTTTTACGCAGCCGCTCCTGTTCGCGCAGTATGGCTTCCTGTTTGCGGGAGAAGGCCTCCCAACGCGCATCATCTACCAACCCTATCTTGCGACCGGCTTCGGTCAAGCGCATATCGGCATTGTCTTCACGCAGCATCAACCGGTATTCTGCGCGGCTGGTAAACATACGGTAGGGCTCACTCACACCGCGGGTAATCAGATCATCCACCAAAACCCCAAGATAGGCTTGATCACGCGCTGGGCACCAACTATCTTTTTCTTGCGCATAGAGTGCCGCATTTGCGCCCGCCAACAGCCCCTGAGCAGCGGCTTCTTCATAGCCTGTGGTGCCGTTAATCTGACCGGCAAAGAACAAGCCTTGAACAGCCTTGGTTTGCAGCGAATTTTTTAAACCTCGCGGGTCGTAATAATCGTATTCAATCGCATAGCCAGGCCGCAAAATATGCGCATTTTCCAGGCCTTTTATAGATCTAACCAATTGATATTGAATATCAAATGGCAAGCTTGTCGAGATGCCATTTGGATAGATTTCGTTGGTCGTCAAGCCTTCAGGCTCGAGGAAAATCTGGTGAGATTCCTTGTCGGCAAAGCGGTGGATTTTATCTTCGACGGAAGGGCAGTATCGCGGACCCACCCCTTCAATAACGCCGGTGTACATCGGTGAACGATCCAGACCGCTGCGTATGATGTCATGCGTGCGTTCATTCGTGCTGGTAATCCAGCAGGGCAGTTGGGCGGGGTGTTGACTGGCGTTGCCCAGAAAGGAAAACACAGGAACTGGATCATCTCCAGGCTGCTCAAGCATCACACTGTAGTCGATGGTGCGCCCATCAATGCGTGGCGGAGTGCCTGTTTTCAAGCGTCCAGCCGGCAAACCAATTTCACGCAACCTGGCTGCCAAAGAGACTGCAGGCGGATCCCCGGCACGGCCGGCCTGATAGTTGGCCAAGCCCACATGCACCAGACCAGCCAGAAATGTGCCTGCCGTCAGCACTACTGCTTTGGATTCAAATCGCAATCCTAGTTGGGTGACCACACCCGCAGCGCGCGTTCCATCCAGAATAATATCGTCAACAGCTTGTTGAAATAGCCACAGATTAGCTTGATTTTCCAGGCGACGGCGAATGGCGGCCTTGTACAGCACGCGGTCAGCCTGTGCTCGAGTGGCCCTGACCGCAGGGCCTTTGCTTGAATTTAGGATGCGAAACTGAATGCCACCTTCATCTGTTGCGGCCGCCATGGCGCCGCCCAGCGCATCCACTTCCTTCACCAAATGGCCTTTGCCTATGCCACCGATGGACGGGTTGCATGACATTTGGCCTAAGGTTTCGATATTGTGGGTAAGGAGCAAGGTTTTTTGACCCATACGTGCGCTAGCTAGTGCGGCTTCGGTGCCAGCATGACCGCCACCAACCACAATAACATCAAATTTTTCAGGGAATTGCATGAGAATCCGAGAGTTGCAAATATGCTGGCAATGATACCGCATTCGCACATGCAATGTCAGGATGTTTCACGTGAAACACAAATGAATCATTTGTGAATGCGATATATCACCATGATACTAAAGATATTTTTGATTTATTTACAAAAAATCTACTTGCCTATGCAGAAACGGCTGAAAATTTCGCCCAATAGATCATCCGGTGTAAATTCCCCCGTAATTGAACTCAACGCGTGCTGAGCAAGGCGCAACTCTTCCGCTAATAATTCTGGCTGCTCCAGATATACAGCTGCGTTTTGCAAATGGCCTTGCACCATTTGCAAGGCTTGCAAGTGACGAGTGCGTGCCATAAAAATACTTTCACCCGCGGGTTGCCAACCTGCAATCTTCAGCAAATGTGCCTTAAGGGCATCAAGCCCCAAGCCCAGCTTGGCCGAGATATACAGATGCAGCTCACCCTCGTGCTCTCGCTGGCGAGGCTGCTCCGAATGCAGATCAATTTTGTTGTGGACCCATATTTTGGGTAAATTCGCTGGCAATCGCTCTAGAATCGATTTTTCTGTCTCGGTAATACCATGGGCTGCATCGACCAATAATAATGCGGCATTCGCGTTTTCTAGAGCTCGCCATGTTCGCGCAATTCCCTGCTTTTCGACTTCGTCTTCGGTTTCGCGGAGGCCGGCGGTATCAATCAGGTGCAGGGGAACACCTTCAATTTGCACCACATTCTTTATAGTGTCACGGGTCGTACCAGCAATAGGGGTAACAATCGCGACTTCTTCCCCAGCCAATTGATTCATCAAACTGGATTTACCGACATTCGGCTGACCTACCAGTACTACCTGTATTCCTTCGCGCAGCAGATTCCCTTGGCGTGCCCCTTTGAAAACCAGTTCAAGTGCATCGGCAATGTTTTGCAGTTTTTCTGCAACACGGCCTTGGCTTATAAAATCGATATCCTCCTCGGGAAAGTCCAGGCAGGCTTCTACGTACATGCGCAGATTAATGAGCGACTCGAGAAGATCTTGAATATAGCGGGAAAATTCGCCAGAAAGAGAACGAACAGCACTTCGGGCTGCTTCTGCAGTAGCGGCATTGATCACGTCAGCAACCGCTTCAGCTTGTGCCAGATCAAGCTTGTCATTCAGGAATGCGCGCCGGGTAAATTCCCCGGGTTCAGCCTGACGTGCGCCCAATTGCAAGCAACGAAGCAGTAGAAGCTGCATGAGCGCGGGGCCGCCATGGGCCTGCAACTCAAGCACATCTTCTCCCGTGTAGGAGTGAGGCCCTGCATAAAAGATAGCGATGCCACTATCGATTAGCTGGCCATCTGCTTCTTTAAATGGCAGATAGGCAGCATGCCGGGGGGGAGGGCAGTGGCCCAGCACCGCAGCAGCAATCTGTGCGGAGGCCGGGCCGGAGATGCGAACCACGCCTATGCCCCCAGAACCAGGGGCAGTGGCAATGGCGGCTATCGTATCAACGACGGCCATTTCCTTTTTTCTTCAGCGCAGTGGCACGCTCCGTACTACGATTGATATGCCATTGCTGAGCAATCGACAACACGTTATTTACCAGCCAGTACAGCACCAGACCTGCCGGGAAGAAGAAGAAGAAGACGCTGAATACGATAGGCATGATCATCATGACCTTGGCCTGGACCGGATCCGTAGGTGTCGGGTTCAAGCGCGTCTGGATAATCATGGTGGCGCCCATGAGGATAGGCAGCACATAGTAAGGATCAATGGCGGAGAGGTCATGTATCCACAGCATGAAAGGAGCATGCCGCATTTCCACACTACCCAACAGTACCCAGTAAAGGGAGATAAACACAGGAATTTGCACCAGGATGGGCAAGCAGCCGCCCATCGGATTGATCTTCTCCGTCTTGTACAGTTCCATCATGGCAACTTGCATCTTTTGGCGGTCATCGCCGTATTGCTCTTTCAGGCGTTGCAAGCGAGGTGCAAGTTCACGCATGTGCGCCATGGAGCGATAACTGGCCGCAGAGAGAGGATAGAATGCGAGCTTGATCATGACGGTAAGCAGGATAATCGCGACACCCCAGTTGTGCACCACGCTCTCAATCTTGGACAGAATCCAGAATAGCGGGGATGCAATGATCGTAAGCCAACCGTAATCCACCGTGTATTCAAGACCAGGGGCAACTTGCTTCATGACTTCCTGATTTTGTGGGCCGGCGTAATAGCGGGCTTCAACCTCGGCGCTAGCTCCTGGAGCAATCACACCGATATCACTTTTGGTACCAATAGAATAGATATTGTCAGCCAGCTTCTTGCTGTAAAACTGACGTGTCACGCCTTCCTTGGGAATCCAGGCACTCACGAAATAGTGTTGCAACAAGCCTACCCAGCCATCACTGGTAGTCTTGGACAAGTCGTTCTTGCCCATATCCTTGAAGGATAGCTTTTTGAATTTGTCAGCTTGGGTGAAATAAGCTCCACCGGTAAAGGTAGGCATCATGTGTGAGCCCTGATTGGACTCCGTGTCATGCACCACCTGGTAGTAAACCGTAGGATCAATCGGGCTGGCGCTTTCGTTATGAATTTCATAACGCAGATTGATGACATAGCTGTCACGGTGGAAGGTATAGATTTTGTCGACCTTGACGCCATCGGCACTCGCCGCCGTCAAACGTACTTCAAGCGTATCGCTACCCGCTGCCAGTTGGTAATTGCTAGCTTCGGCAGTAAATACCGTTTTGTGATTAGGCAAGCCCTGACCAATCAAGCCACTCTGCGCAACATAGACCATAGGAGCCGCACGGTCATCCAGCAGCACAAAGTTTTCTGTCGTGGAATTATCAGCACGGTGCTTCAGCAACTCCAGACGACGCAAATCTCCGCCAGTAGTGTCGATGACCGCTTTATAAACATCCGTTTCCACTTGAATACGATCTGCTGTTTGCAGACGGAAACCGGACTCTTTAGGCATATCAGCCGCCGCTTTGGCGCCTGGTAATTTTTCAGCATGGGGAACACTATTGTCGGTGGCCGCTTCAGCTGTCACCGTCTCGGGCGGCGGCGTATGCTCGCGTTGCCACGCATCCCACAACATCAGGATAGAGAAAGAGAAAATAACAAATAAAATCAGACGCTTGGTATCCATAACTCACTTATCTTAATGTTGAAATGCATGAATGACTTGCTTGATTTCCTGCAAATATCAGGGCACAGGATCATGCCCACCTGGATGCCTGGGATGGCATTTTCCGATACGACGGACACCGTAGGCTAAGCCGGATAAAGCACCGTGCTTATTAATCGCCTCTATCGTATATTGAGAACATGTCGGGCTGAACCGGCACTGTTGCCCAAAATAAGGGCTTAAGGCTACCTGGTAAAGCCGAATGATAGCGACCAAGGCTTTCGCCAGTAAGCTCATGACATTGATTTCCGCTTTTCGATCTGTTTTCCCAGTTTTTGCAGCAACTCGCAAAACTCACCAACAAGGCTAGGGTAATCGCCTGGTTCATAGGCACGCTGGACTCGCACGACCAGATCCAGAGAAGCAATATCGTGCTGATGTAGCCGAAACTGCTCTCGAAGAACGCGCTTCATATAATTTCTGTCTACAGCGCGCTTGGCTATTTTCTTGCCTACAATCAGGCCAAGCCTTGGCGTGTTCAGGGAATTATATTGGTAATGTATGGCGAGATAATGACCAGAAATACGCTTGCGGAAATTAAAAACGGATGAAAAATCATCCGTTTTAATAATTCTAACTCGGTTAGGAAAACCAAACTTTGGCTTAGCCAAAACTGGATTAACCGATATCGTCACACACTTATACAGCTAGACGAGCACGACCCTTGGCACGACGCGCTGCAATTACTGCACGGCCACCACGGGTTTTCATGCGCACCAAGAAACCATGAGTGCGAGCGCGACGAACTTTCGAAGGCTGGTATGTACGTTTCATTGTGAATCTCCGACTTCTGTGCGTTTCTAAACAAAGGGCGTAATTTAACCTGATATAACAGCACCCTGTCAATGTTTATTTCAAGTTAATCCTTATCCACATTTGCTTATGGATTGCTTGTGGATAAGTTTAATTAAACCCGCTAGAATGAATCCCTTGCCGTCACGCCGTCTCCAATCGGTGCCAGTGGCGGCTCTGGTGCTCGAAAACAAGAATACAAGCATTCGGGCAAATTCCATATTTGCTATCAGTTGAGGAATCGGGCAACCGATGGAAAATTTTTGGTCTATCTGTCTGGGCCGCTTTGAGCAGGAACTGTCAGCTCAGCAATTCAATACCTGGATCAAGCCGTTACATTTTGAGACGCATAACCATACCTTGCGGTTATTTGCGCCGAATCGCTTCGTCCAGCAATGGGTGAAAGACCGCTTTCTACCTCGTATCCAGAATCTCGCCGAAGAGCTGATACAGCATCCCGTTGAAATCGAACTGGGGCTGCAAGACCCCTCAATGAAGAAGCAAATGGCAGCCCCAGTCGTTAAGACTTCCTCTGCTGACCTTAAGGTAGAAGAGGCTGCAGCGCCGTTCCTTCAGGAAACCCCTGCAAAAAAACCCGCTGCGAAAAATGTTGAGTCCAAAAAAAGCAAACCGCACGGTAATCCTAGCGGTCTCAACAGCGCCTTCAATTTCGATAACTTTGTGACGGGCCGTGCCAACCAGTTAGCGCGCGCAGCCGCCCTGCAAGTGGCGGAAAATCCCGGGACTGCCTATAACCCTTTATTCATCTACGGTGGCGTGGGCTTGGGTAAAACGCATTTGCTGCAAGCGATAGGCAACCATCTGAAAATGAATCGCCCGGATGCCAAGATCCGTTATCTGCATGCGGAGCGTTATGTGTCTGATGTGGTTAAAGCCTATGAACTGAAAGCGTTTGATGAATTCAAACGCCAATATCATTCACTGGATCTGCTATTGATCGATGATATTCAATTCTTCGCCAAGAAAAGCCGGACCCAGGAAGAGTTCTTCTATGCATTCAACTCATTAATTGAAGCGAAAAAGCAGATCATCATTACCTGCGATACCTATCCCAAGGAAATCGTGGATGTGGATGAACGCTTGCGCACCCGCTTCAGCTGGGGATTGACCGTCGCGGTAGAGCCTCCGGAACTGGAAATGCGTGTTGCCATCCTGCTGAAAAAGGCCGAGGAAGCGAAGTTTGTACTGCACGAGGACGTCGCCTTCTTTATTGCGAAGCAAGTAAGATCCAGTGTGCGCGAACTGGAAGGGGCGTTAAACCGGATTGTGGCCATGGCCAACTTTACTGGTAACCCGATTGATGTTCACCTGGCAAAAGATGCGCTGAAAGACCTGATTGCGGTACGTGGGCGTCAGATCACGATGGAGAATATCCAAAAAACCGTCGCCGACTACTACAAGATCAAAGTTGCTGAAATGTATAGTAAAAAGCGCTCACGCAACTTTGCACGTCCCCGGCAGATCGCCATGGCACTCGCTCGGGAACTGACCAACCACAGCTTTCCAGAAATAGGAGAAGCCTTTGGTAGTCGGCATCACACGACTGTCATGCACGCATGTGAAGAAGTTGAGCAGTTACGCCAGAATGACCCCAATGTTGCACGAGATATCGCTTTTCTTACCCAGGTGATTCGTGATTAAGGCGATAGAGTAGGGTGATCTGAGCTAAGTTAAGCCGTGGATAAGTTGTGTATGTAAATGCAGGTTAGGCGCGATTTTAATAAAAGGGTAGAATAAGTAACATTTTATCCACAGCAGTATTGCTAGTTTTACGCAGACATAAAAGTTAAATAATAAATTGATTTAATTATAAAAAAACGAGTTATCAACAGAAGTTCACACCATTATTGTTATTACTACAGAATTTATTATTTAGATTGTTATAAAACATGAACATCAAAATAAATCGCGATACCTTGTTAAAACCCCTGTCTTCTGTGACGAGCATCGTAGAAAGAAGGCATACGTTGCCTATACTTTCCAACCTTTTGCTGGAAGCAAAGGACGAGAAGATCGTTCTGACCGCAACTGACTTGGAAATGCAAATATCGCTAGCCTTACAAACTCCTGTAGGTGGCGAGTTGTCCACCACCATATCCGCCAAAAAATTGCTGGATATCTGCAGATCCTTGCCAGAGAATGCCGAGATCACGATGGCAACGGCAGATAGCCGTATCCAGGTAAAAACAGGGAAAAGCCGGTTTAACCTGCAAACCTTGCCTGCTGCTGATTATCCGGTCATGACGAAAGCGACCGGTACGACATACACCGTAGTAACCATCGATCAGAAATCGCTCAAGCGCTTATTCAAGCAAGTAGAATTTGCCATGGCGCAGCAAGATATACGTTACTATCTGAATGGATTACTGTTCGAGGTCAACGGTAATCGCCTGAATGTCGTGGGTACAGATGGCCATCGATTGAGTTTTACCTCAACGGAGCTCGCACAAAGCTACGAAAAACAAGAGCTTATCCTCCCACGCAAGACAGTGATTGAGTTAATCAAACTGCTGGATGACAGCGAAGAAGATGTCACTATTGAGATTGCCAGTGGGCAGGTGAATTTTTCGTTTGGTGATATCAAACTCATCTCCAAAGTAATTGATGGCAAATTCCCTGATTACACACGCGTAATTCCGGTAGGGCACAAAAACAGCTTTAACGTTGATCGCATGACCATTCTGCTGGCCATGCAACGTGCCTCCATTCTGTCAAATGAAAAGTATCGTGGTATTCGCATGGTGCTTGGAAGCGACAGTCTGCGTTTGATCAGCACGAACAGCGAGCAGGAAGAGGCAGAAGAGGAACTGGAGATTGCCTACGCAGGAGATTCACTGGACATCGGCTTCAATGTGACCTACATGATTGATGTGCTGAATAATGTGAATTGCGATAGCGTGACTTTCTCGTTTGCGGACGCAAACAGCAGCTGCCTGGTAACGGTAGCAGATGACGAAACCTACAAATACGTTGTTATGCCGATGCGAATTTAAATCATCGGTTTAGAGACTTGCAGTAGATTTCATTAGATTTAAGTGTTTCACGTGAAACTTTGAAAAGACAAAAGCATGACAGACTACGATTCATCCAGTATTAAGATTCTTGAAGGTCTGGACGCAGTACGCAAGCGTCCTGGCATGTACATTGGTGACACGTCCGATGGGAGTGGATTACACCATATGGTATTCGAGGTGCTGGATAATGCGATCGATGAAGCATTGGCCGGACATTGCGATGACATCAAGGTGATTATCCATCCGGATAATTCCGTCAGCGTTTCTGATAATGGTCGCGGTATTCCTACCGATATCAAACACGATGACATCAAGGCGGTAAAACGCTCGGCTGCTGAAATTGTAATGACGGAGCTGCATGCAGGCGGCAAGTTCGATCAAAACTCTTACAAAGTGTCTGGTGGTCTGCATGGCGTGGGTGTTTCCGTCGTAAATGCCTTGTCTGACTGGCTTAAGCTAAAAATTTACCGTAATGGCCAAGTGCATCAGATGGAGTTCCGCCGTGGTGAAGCTGTTGCTCCACTGGCGATTACCGGCACCACGGAGCGTAAAGGCACTGAAGTCCACTTCCTGGCCTCTATCGAAACCTTTGGTCTGGTGGAATTTCACTTCGAAATACTGGCCAAGCGTATTCGTGAACTGTCCTTCCTGAATAACGGTGTCAAGATCGAGCTCATTGACCAACGCAATGGCAAGTCTGAAAACTTTGCCCATTCTGGTGGTGTACGCGGCTTTGTGGAATACATGAACCGCAGCAAGACGGTGCTGCATCCCAAGCCGTTCTATGCAGTGGGCGAAAAAGATGGCATGACCATTGAGGTTTCCATGCAGTGGAATGACTCCTATGCGGAAACCGTGCAATGCTTTACCAACAACATTCCGCAACGCGATGGTGGTACTCACCTGACCGGCTTGCGCACGGCGATGACACGGACACTCAATAACTACATTGAGCAAAACGAACTCGCCAAAAAAGCGAAAATTGAAACCACGGGCGATGACATGCGCGAAGGCTTGACCTGCGTTCTGTCCGTCAAAGTACCTGAGCCAAAATTTTCTTCACAAACCAAAGATAAACTGGTGTCTGGCGAAGTTCAGCCAGTGGTGCAGGAAGTAGTGGCCGCCAAGCTTGCCGAGTTTCTGCTGGAAAACCCAGTCGATGCCAAAGTGATCTGTAACAAGATCATTGATGCTGCCCGGGCACGCGATGCTGCCCGCAAGGCGCGTGAAATGACACGCCGCAAGGGCGCTATGGACACCATGGGTTTGCCGGGTAAACTGGCCGACTGCCAGGAACGTGACCCAACCAAATGCGAGCTGTACCTGGTGGAGGGTGACTCCGCGGGTGGTTCTGCCAAGCAAGGCCGTGATCGCAAATTCCAGGCCATTTTGCCGCTGAAGGGTAAGATCCTGAATGTGGAAAAAGCCCGCTTCGACAAGCTATTGTCCTCGCAGGAAATTGCCACCCTGATTACTGCCATGGGCACAGGCATAGGCAAAGACGACTTTAGTGCCGACAAGCTGCGTTACCACCGCATCATCATCATGACCGATGCGGACGTTGATGGTGCCCACATCCGTACCTTGTTGCTGACATTCTTCTACCGTCAAATGACGGAACTGGTGGAACGCGGCCATATCTATATTGCCCAGCCACCGCTCTACAAGGTCAAGCAGGGCAAGGACGAACGTTATCTCAAGGATCAGCAGGAGCTGGATCAATACCTGCTGCAATCTTCGCTCAAGGGTGCCGAGCTGTTGACACGAGAAGGTGGAGAAACGCTGGCAGGTGAGCAACTGGCTGAAATTGCCAAGCAAATGGTGCTCACCGAGGCGGTTATCCGCCGCCTTGCCTCCCTTTACGATGAAAGCGTGTTGCGAGCCCTGCAAAATGTAGAAGGCACCGTCGAGCTGGATACAGAAGCCAATGCCAATGCCGTCGCTGAAAAATTGCGGCCATTGCTGGGTCACACCGGATCTGAAGTCATTGTGGCACAAGACCTGGAAACCGGGACTTATCGCCTGGAAGTGAACAAATACGTGCACGGTAATTTGCAATCCTGCGTAGTTGATACCGACTTCCTCGCCAGCGGCGATTACCGCCAGATCAGCAAGATGTCGGTCATGCTGCAAGGCCTGCTGGGTGAAGGCGCCAGCATCAAACGCGGTGAAAAATCGCAACCTGTCAGCAACTTCAAGGCAGCACTTGACTGGTTGCTGGAGGAAGCCAAGCACAACCTCAATATCCAGCGCTACAAAGGCTTGGGCGAAATGAACCCGGAACAGCTGTGGGAAACCACCATGGACCCGACAGTGCGCCGCTTGTTAAAAGTGCAGATTGACGATGCGATTGCCGCGGACGAGATTTTCACCACCTTGATGGGCGACCAGGTAGAACCACGCCGTGCCTTTATTGAAAGTAATGCACTTGGTGTAAATAACCTGGATATTTAAGCACTTAGCTTGATTTAGCCATTAAAAAAGCGGCCTAAAAGCCGCTTTTTTACGTTCAGTACTATTGATAGAACTAGTCAGACAGTTTTTGCTGCAATCTTTCCAATACCGAAGCTTCACCACATATCTGGAAGAATGTTCCTTGCTCATCCGATCGCTCGCCCCTAACCTGGCAGGTCGCATAGATTTCGCCTAACAGTTGTTGCTGGGCCCAGGGAACAAAAATTTCCGTCTCAATCAGGTCACGCTGGAAAAACGCCACGATCATCTTGTGCAGCCTGGCGACATCGTCAGGCCGACGGGCGCTCATGACCACACAGTCAGGGTATTGGGCTTTGAGGGCGGCTTCGCGCTCGGCCTGCGCTGCTGCATCGCCTACATGGTCAATTTTATTGAAGACGCGAATGCGCGGGACATCATCGGCGTTGATTTCCTCAAGCACCTTGTCCGTTATTTCCAGCTGGCGTTCAAAACCGGGGTCGCTGGCGTCGATCACATGTAGCAGCAGGGCGGCATCCAGCGCTTCATCCAGTGTGGATTTGAAGGACGCGACCAGACCGTGGGGCAGGTTTTTGATGAAGCCTACGGTATCGCTCACCAGCACGCGCGGCACACTTTCCGGATAGAGCGTACGTACGGTGGTGTCGAGTGTGGCAAAAAGTTTGTTGGCCACCAGCACTTCACTGCCGGTAAGGGCACGCATCAGGGTAGATTTGCCGGCATTGGTATAGCCTACGAGCGCAACGCTGGTGAGGCCTTGTCGCTGCTGCCTCCTCGCGCGCTGTGTTTTGCGTTCAGCCTCCATCGCCAATATTTCCAGCTGTAGCTCGGCGATGCGGTCGCGTATCTTGCGGCGGTCCAGCTCAGTAGAGGATTCCCCCGCACCGCGGCCGCCGACACCGCTACGCTGGCGGCCCTGTGGCCCAGCAAGCTTGGCGGCTTCACGCAGTCTGGGTGCCATGTATCCCAGGCGTGCAATCTCTACCTGGGCTTTGGCCGCCCGGGAACGGGCATTCCGATGGAAGATTTCCAGGATCACCATCGTGCGGTCCATGACTTCACAGCCCGTTTCTTTTTCCAGGTTGCGCGCCTGGGAGGGCGAGATTTCATGGTCAACCAGAATAGCCTCGATGAGATGGCTATCTGCGGGAGCGTCTTCCTGCTCGGCGATTTCGTTTTCATGGCTGACCCAGGCCTGGATTTCCTGACGTTTGCCGATGCCGAGATAAGCCGTGGTATCAAAACTGCCGCGCTTTTGCACAAAGGTATGGACCACATGGTAGCCCAGCGTTTTGGCAAGTTCCCGCAGTTCGGTGAGGGATGCCTCAAACTCAATGTCGCTGACACTGGGTAATTGCACGGAGGCGACAATGGCGTACTTTGGAGCGTCTTTTACTTCTGTTTGCATAGTCAGGGGTAGGGTGCCTTGAAAAAAATCGCCTGAGCGATCAGAAATGCGTATTGGGAAAAATGTTATTAACTATGTTGTGGTCGAATTTTATGTGCGGGTGTTTCGGTGGCGCGGGCCTGCTTTTTTTCTTCTTCCTTGCGCACATCATCAATCACGCGCAGCACGCTCTTCAAATCCACCGGTATAGCATCTGGAGCTACCTGCCCGCTAAGTGAGGATTCGGTGCTCAGGTCGCCATGCGCATACAGGGACCAAATTTCCTTGCCATATTGCGTGCCGAGTAGCGAAGGGGCAAAGCGGCCGAAATAAGCAGCCAGGTTATCCACATCGCGCTCCAGCATGCTGCTGGCGTGGTTGTTACCAGCTGCATTTACAGCCTGCGGCAAATCGATGATCACGGGGCCATCAATACCCAACAGGATGTTGAATTCGGAAAGGTCGCCATGCACGATACCCGCATTCAGCATGCGGATGACATCCACCAGCAAGCTTTGGTGATGCTGCAGCGCTTCTTGCTCGGTGAATTCGACATCGTTGAGGCGAGGAGCGGCGTGGCCCGCGGCATCCGTTACCAGCTCCATCAGGAGCACACCCTCGTAAAAATTGTATGGCTGGGGTACGCGTACGCCAGCCGCCGCGAGGCGATAGAGCGCGTCGACCTCGGCACTCTGCCAGGCTTCTTCCTGCAGCTTGCGCCCATAGCGCGAACCTTTGCCCATGGCACGGGCCTGGCGGCTGCTTTTAACCTTGCGGCCCTCGGTGTAATCCACACTCTGGCGAAAGCTGCGTTTATCGGCTTCCTTGTAGACTTTGGCACAGCGGACATCATCGCCGCATCGCACCACATAAACGGTGGCTTCCTTGCCACTCATGAGCTGGCGCAGCACTTCATCAATCAGCCCATCTTCAATCAGGGGCTCCAGGCGTTTGGGAGGTTTCATTGGCCCCATCATACGGGGCTGCAAGCGCCCCGGCAAACTTGCGGGTAGCGTGTTAACCCGTGGTACCGAATTCAACCGGGGTTTTGACGTAAAACAGGGAAAGCGCATGTTGCGCCAAAACAGCAAAAAGCTGGTCAGCTTCGCTAGCTTGAACAATCATGACCACCAGTACCGGTTGATCTGCCAGTTCAAAAAAATGCGCGGCATGCAAAACGCCATCATGTCCATAACCCTGCCTGGCAGGAATAATAGTGGCACCTTTGATCCCCAGCTTGCGTGCTTCATCCAGCAACCAGTCGTGCATGGGCCGCTGTTCATGATGGCGGTTTTGTGCGGTGTAAAACGTGAGTTGAAATCCTTGCATGGCGGGCTCCTCTTTTCTAAAGCGATTTGATCGCGTTGATGGTGGCAAAGCCGAGCAGTGTCATGCTGATCGAGCCCACCACATGCAGCAGAATGGCAGCGCCGGCCCAGCTAAGGCGACCCTGCTGCAGCAAGGCAGTTACCTCGGCAGAAAAAGTGGAGAAAGTCGTGAGTCCACCTAAAAAACCAGTGATGGCAAACAAGCGCCACTCGGGAGACAACTGCGGCAGGCTGGCAAACAGCGCCAGAAGCAAACCGATCAGATAGCCACCAATCAGGTTGGCAGCCAGTGTACCTGGCGGTATGGCCGGAAAAAGGGCATTGAGTGTCGAGCCCAGCCACCAGCGCGATATAGCCCCTAATGCCGCACCGAGGCCGATAACGAAAATAGAGTTAATCATGAAAACTGTCCTTCAGGATTGGCAGATTGCAAAGCCGGGACAGGGGGCGTGTACCTACGCACCCTGGCCAGGGTGTTATCGTAGGCATCATCAGCTGCAAGGCAGCGGTTAAGGGAGGAATGCCATCTCCACCGCCTGTAGTATAGCCGTCGGCTGGGAAAAAATCTAACTGTCGAACCGGATAAAGCCGCGAACGCAGAAATATTCAAAAAAGCGATTAATCACTTCATAAGTTGATGATTTATAGGTGGATTGTTTACACAACTTTACACGGGGAACAAGAACTGCATATTCCGCAATCCAGTCTTATGAGTAACCCGCATTTCGACGGGTAGACAGGATTAACAATATGCATGGCTTTAAAAATATCATCTTGGCATTAAGTGTGGCTGCAGGTTTGCTGGGCAGCGGAGTCGCATTGGCTGATCGTGGACATTTTCACGGGAGTGTAGGTGTTTATGTCGGTCCGGGTTTTGGTCCCGGTTGGGGACCTGGCTGGGGTCCTTATTATCCCCGGCCGTATTACTACGATCCTTTCTATTATCCTTATCCCTTGCCTCCTGCTGTGATTGTGCGTCCAGCACCTCAGCCTGAAGTGTATGTGGAGCAACCACAAGCCCAGGTTGCTCCCGCACCGGCTCAGGCGCCCGCAGCCCCTGCTACGGATAATTACTGGTATCACTGCGCGCAACCCGAAGGCTATTACCCTTATGTGAAGGAATGCCCACAAGGCTGGCAAAAGGTGGCTCCACAACCCCCTGCACCCGCCAAGTAGGGAGAGAACATCATGAAGATTCCATTATGTTTATTGCTCGGCGGTAGCCTGGTGGTGAGTGGTTGCGTGACCGTACCGGATGGTCCTAGCCGTATGGCTTTGCCTGGCAGTACCAAAACATTTGACCAATTCCGCGCCGATGACGCCAGTTGCCGTCAATATGGTCTGGAACAAAGCGGAGCCTCGGCAAAGCAAGCTGGCAACGATAGCATGGTGAAAAGTGCGGCTGTGGGTACGGCGGTAGGTGCGGTGCTGGGTGCTGCCATCGGTGGGCATGGCGCCACAGCCTTCGGTGCAGGCACCGGCTTGCTGGTAGGCACAGCAGCTGGCGCAGATGCGGCACAGGCCTCCTCTTATACTGTGCAGCAACGCTACGATAATGCGTATTTGCAATGCATGTACGCCAAGGGACATCAGGTGCCAGTGGCGGCTAGCGAAGCAAATCAACGCCGTGTGGTGCAGACTTACAGTCCCCCGCAACCTGCTTACTATCCACCTCCACCCCCTCCGCCAGGGTACTACTGAGCGCATTTATCTAGCGCTACATGATCAGGGCTGCATGCTGCAAGGTATGCAGCCCTTTATACGCCGGTCTGCACCGAGCAGGCCAAGCCCCAAGCAGTTATAATAGCGCCGCTATTCATCATGCAATCGACGGATGCGCATCAAGCGCTTGGGGAGAGACGTGGCAGACAGGCAGGTTGATATATTGTTGGTAGGCGGGGGTGTGATGAGCGCCACCCTGGGCACCATGCTGCAACAGCTGGATCCCACCTTGACCATCTTGATGGTGGAACGTCTGCCACAGGTCGCCGCCGAGAGCTCGGATGGCTGGAATAATGCCGGTACCGGCCATGCAGGCTATTGTGAGCTCAATTACACTCCACAATTGCCGGATGGCAAGGTGGAGATCAAGCGCGCCCTTGGCATTAATGCGGCATTTGAAGTTTCCTTGCAATTCTGGTCCTGGCTGGTCGAAAACAAGCTATTGCCTGAGCCCCAGCAGTTTATTCGTCCCACCCCGCATGAAAGCTTTGTCTGGGGCGCGGAGAACGTCGAATTTCTGCGTCAGCGCCATGCGGCGCTCAGCCAGCACCCTTTGTTCAAGGATATGGAGTTCAGCGATGATCCTCGCGTGATTGCGGAGTGGATGCCATTGGTCATGCGTGATCGCCCGGCCTCGCAGCCAGTAGCTGCTACGCGCGTGGCCTATGGCAGCGATATTGATTTTGGTGCACTGACCCGCCAGCTGGTGCAGTCGCTGCAAACGCGTACAGGGTTTGAGCTCAAGACCCATACCAGCGTGAAAAGTCTGCGTCAGCTGTCGAGTGGCCGCTGGCGCGTGCAACTGAAAGGCAAGCAAGCCGCCAATAGCCAGGTGGTGGAGGCTGGCTTTGTATTTCTGGGTGCGGGCGGCGGTGCGCTACCTTTGTTGCAGAAGTCAGGCATTCCCGAAGCACGTGGCTATGGCGGTTTTCCGGTCAGTGGTTTATGGCTGGTGTGCAACAAGCCGGAGATCATTCGTCAGCATCAGGCCAAGGTCTATGGCAAGGCCCCGCTGGGCGCGCCGCCCATGTCGGTACCCCATCTGGATACCCGCTATATTGATGGCAAGCCCGCCTTGCTGTTTGGTCCATATGCCGGGTTCACCACCAAGTTTCTCAAGCAAGGCTCCTGGTTGAACCTGCCGGCCTCGGTGAAGCCACGCAATCTCAAATCCATGCTGGGGGCCGGTCGGCACAATCTTGACCTGACGCGGTATCTGATAGGCGAGGTGTTTCAGTCACACAGCAAACGCGTCGAAGCGTTGCGCCAGTTTTACCCGCAAGCGCGTGATGAAGACTGGACGCTCGCCAAGGCAGGTCAGCGCGTGCAGATCATCAAGCGCTGTGAAGATAAAGGCGGCAAGCTTGAATTCGGCACGGAGATAGTCGCCTCGGCCGACGGTACGCTGGCAGCATTGCTCGGGGCTTCCCCTGGGGCATCCACCTCGGTACAGGCCATGCTGGATGTGCTGCAGCGCTGTTTCAAGGCGCGCCTGCAAGATACGGCATGGCAACAGCAATTGAAAGCCATGGTGCCTTCCTGGGGCGAGTCTTTGATTGAGGATGCGGACTTGCTTGCGCAAGTGCGTACTCGCACCTTGCACACTCTCAAGCTGAAAGCTTGATCAGTCAGGCGGCTTCCTAAGGGGCGACAGTAAACCGGTAGCGGTTGCTGCCGAGCCGCTTGCCCTGGCTATCCTGTAACTCTGCCTGCAGCTCGTACTGGCCTGGTTTGGCTTGTTCCAGGCGGTAATCTTCCAGCTTTTTGCCGCTATCGGCGGCCATATCCAGCATCCATTCGCGTTGATCTACGGCCTGACCATCTCGCAACAGGCTGATGGTGTACTTCGCCTGCGGGTATGGCTGCCAAAGATCGTTAATGGCCCATAAACCAATGATGATGGTTTCACCACTCGCGTATTGGTCTTTCACCCATTGCAGGCTGGGCAGCACGGGTTGAAAAGCCGTGCGCAGGGCCTCATAGCCGGGTTTGGGCTGGCGCCAGTAATCCACGACCCCCCAGTTGATGGAAGGCCAGTTTTCTACAAACATGAATTGGAAAATGGCGGATACCGGGGCATAGCGCTGTCGCCGGTAGTTTTCGGCAGCAAACTGAATCAGACGCGATTGATACGCCTGGGTATTTTCCATCAGCTCCTGCACATTGTTGCCGCGCGGCACATGGGCAATATTGAAGGTTTCATGTGGCTGAAAGTTATGGAATTGCCATTTTTCCCATTGTGGCTCCGTTTGCGGCCACATCTCTGCATCTGTAAACAGGCGCTGAAGGCTGCTCATAACGGGCAATGCCTGCGCACCAAACTCGGTAATCCATGGGTTAGGAGCAGGGCGGGCGAAGGCATGCCAGTTGTCCGAGTACCAGCCCAGCCATTCATGCTCCTTGGTGCCGGATTCGCGGCGTGTGATGCGGGTGTCGTCCAGCGCCCGCACGTCCTGATAAAGCGCATTATCCAGCGCGAGATTCTGATCAGCGCGATAGTCCGGATACTTGCTCACCATCCATGGGGAATCCCAGGGCGGTTCGTTGTGCATGGTCCAGGAAACCACTGAGGGATGGTGGTACAGGGTGCGGACCATGTCTGCCGCCTGCGCGCGTGCGGTACGATGAAAAGCCTCGTCATCGCTATATCCCCAGAGCAGGGGGAAATCCTGCATCACCAGCATGCCATTGCGATCGCAGGCGTCGTAAAACGCTGCCGATGCGATATGGGCATGCACGCGGATGGCATTCACATGGGCGTCGCGCATCATGCGGATATCGCGCTCATAACGGTCGGGCGTCATTTCCGCCAGCCACTGGCTGCCAATATAGTTGGTGCCACGGATGAACATGCGGTGATTATTGATGTACCACTGCTGAGTGGTTTCATCGACACGGATCTCTCGCAGACCGAGCACCTGTTCTCGGGAGTCCAATACACGACCATTGTTGGTGATACGCAGCTTGAAGCGATACAGATTGGGTTTGCCATAGTCGGCTGGCCACCAGAGCTCGGGCTGGGTGAGCGCATACTGCATGTTAAAGGTCTGGCTACCAGGCTTTAACTTGAGGGGTTGTGCAAAACGATAGCTGCGGCCTGCAAAATTTTCTGGCACCAGTTCGGCTTCAACCTGAACCAAGGTTTCATGTGAAACATCTCCTGCCACTGCGACTTCGCCATCCAGGCGCCAGGCATTGCCATGGCGGCGTGGTGTGAGCTTGAGACCCTGTATCGCAAGCTGATCACTGAAGGCGACGCTGACCGGCGCCCAGATGCCGCCAGTATTCTGTTCTTGCCCACGCACTGACCACGCGCCGCCAGGGCGAGTGTCGTGGTGACTGAATATCCCTTTCACCAGTCGTTTATGCAAAGACCAGTCTTCAGGTTTTTCCAGCGGGCTGTCCACCAGCACGGTAATGACATTATCGCCATCGCGCAGATGCGGCGTAATATCAAACGAAAATGGCTGGAAATAACCTTCATGGTGACCCAGATACTGGCCATTGACCCAGACATCTGCCAGATAATCCACCCCTTCAAACTTCAACTCGGCATGCTTGCCGCGCATGCTCTCATCCAGTTTGAAGCGCGTGTTATACCAGGCTTGCCCAGAGATATCCTGACCTTGCCGGAACCAGTTGTCAGGCACATTGATGGTTTTCCAGCCTTCTGCAGGCGGTATCAGGGGCGGCGTGACGGGGATGCGATTGGTGGGCATGAACTGCCAACTGCCCGATAAATCGAGTACTTGCGGGCCACTGGATGGCGCTGCCTGCGCAAGCCCGGGATTGATGGCCAGCCAGCACGCCGCCATCAGTATCAGAAAAAAGACGGCAGGCCCGAGCGGGCGCCCGTTGTGAATGTTCTTTATCAACGTGTATCCCAGTCGAGCCTGTTAATGTGAAGTGATAATGCAGGGTAAAACGGACAGGGGGCAAGCCCCTGATATTACAGGCGCCCCATGCTGGCGGGCGCCCGATTGTGCTGCAGTCAGCTTATTCTGCGATTTTCGCAGGTTCGCGATGCAGGTAAGACTTTGCAACACGCTTAACGATATAACCAACCACCAAAGTCTTGATCAACAATCTCATGATGCTCTCCTTGTGATGAGTGACGAAGTCGGTGAAAACCAACATAACGTCTGAGTACATTATTGCGAGTAAGTTGCCGCTATCTGATCCATGCAGCAACAGTGAATACTCAGTCTAAAGGGCATGGCATCGGCTGGCTATCAGGCCTGGTCTGACATGGCTGTCGGACTAGCGCTTTATTTGATGGTTTCCCAGGCATTCAGCTTTTCAGCTTCCAGTTGCTGGCTGTGACGATAATAACGTTGCCCAGCCAGCCATAAGACGAGGCCAATCAGGCTGAAGCCCAGTTGGCCTGCTGCCAGCCACAATACCGAATGAGACAGCACAGGCGCAAGCGCACCTGCTACAACGGCCGACAGCATGGTTTGCGTGAAGGACTGGCAGGAAGCCACGGTCCCGCGGATGGCGGGGAATAGATCCAGCACAAACAAGGTGATACCAGGCGCGGCCATGGACATGCCTATGGTATAGAAAAACAGCGGCATGACCGACCAGGGCAGGGCAGGCGGGAAAATGGCATGGTAAATCACGTTGGCCAGGCCGGCGCCCACCATGAAGATAAAGCCGATGTGAACCTGGCGCTGCACGGGCAATTTGCCCGCCATGCGATTGGCGGCCAAGGCCCCCAGAAAAATACCCGACACCGCAGGAATAAACTGCCAGCCGAACTGGTCAGGCCCCAGATGCAAATGTTCGGTGAGAAAGACGGGTGCCGCAGCCACATATAAAAACAGACCGGCAAAATTGAAGGCCAGGGTACCGGACTTCAACTGGAACAAAGGCGAGCGGAATACCTGCTTGTAGCTGGCCCATAAAAAATGCGGATTAAACGGCTGGCGTTTGGCCAATGGCAAGGTTTCGGGCAATAACTTGTAGCAGGCCCAGAACAGCAGAATGGTATAGACAAACAACACCAGAAATATGGTGCGCCAATCAAACCATTTCACAATCCATCCACCAAGGATAGGCGCGATGGCCGGGGCAATGGAAAAGATCATCGTCACCAGGGACAACAGGCGCGCAGCAGGCACATCGTCGTAGCGGTCGCGAATGATGGCACGCCCCACCACTACGCCCGCCCCGGCCGAGACCCCCTGCAGAATGCGAAACGCCCACAGGTATTCCACACTGTGGGAGGCGGCACAGCCCAGCGAACCGATGGCAAACACAGCCAGCGCTACCAGCACGATATTGCGACGGCCAAACGCATCAGACAGCGCTCCATGCCAGAGAATCATGACGGCAAACGCGAACATGTAAGCCGTCAGGGTTTGCTGCACCTCAATCGGCGTCGCATGGATGGAGGCCTGGATGGCTGGGAAAGCGGGCAGATAAGTGTCCACCGAAAAAGGGCCCAGCATGGCAAGTGCGGCAAGCAGGATGGCGAGTGTGGTCGAGCTGGAAAATAATTTATTGCGAGGAATCAGTGGCATATATCCATGGGAGGGGCGATTGCCCGGTTAGGTTTTCTTGGTTGATAAGGACGAGATGATATGGCCGGACACATGCTGGGTTGGTCAATTTGCAGGTGAAAAAGTTTTAAAGTGGGCATGTGGTAGGCATCGCGTCAGCCGGGTGTCAGCCCTGGGCATTTTACCCTGAGCCGCGCATATTTAAATTGGACACTCAGCAGCAATTGGGATAGTTTTATAAGGGGTTGTTTGCATAATAAGTTCTTGCGTCATGAGCTCCGTTACAGGGATATATCGACGGCGGTTTAATGACCATGAGAATAATGGGAAGAGCACATCGCAATGATGACCACATATCTCGTTGACGCCCAGAAGGCGCTGGCTGACAGCAAACAGTTGCTCGCCATGGCCGGTGATCTTGCGCGCATCAGCATGGCGATAGTCGATACCGATGGGCATTGGCTTGCCGCCAATACCCCCTGTTGCCAGCAATTGGGCTACGACGAAGCTGAACTGCTCAATACCAGTTATTGCGACCTGGTCCACCCCGAGGACAGGAGAGCTGAAAAGCTCACCTGGCGCGAGGTCCTCGCTGCCTGTTGCGCCCAACCGCTGGAGCACAGGTTCAAACATCGCTCTGGGCGTCATGTCTGGCTCAGCAGCTCTTTTTCTCCCATACGCTCCCAAGATAACACCCTGCTGTTTTATCTTCTGCGCATTGAAAATATCACTGATCGCAAACTGGGGGAGCAGCATCGTGTACTGATGAATTTTGCGCTCAACCAGGTGAGCGAAGCCGCCTACCTGCTGGATGAAAATGACCGCCTGACCTATGTGAATGATGCGGCCTGCCATGCTCTGGGCTATAGCCGGGAAGAGCTGCTACAGATGGAGATGGGAGATATTCATCGGGATGGTTGGCCGGAAATAACCCGTACCACACTCAACAATTCGGCGCCTCATCTGGTGGCAGAAGCCATGCACACCCGTCAGGATGGCAGCCAGTTTCCCGTGGAAATTCATGCCAGCCTGTTTGAGTATGAAGGCGTACCCTATCGTCTGGTCATGGTCCGGGATATCGGCGATCGCAAAGCGGCAGAACAGCAATTACGCAGTCAGGAGCAGCTCTACCACACGCTGGTGGACCATTTGCCGGATCCGGTCATTCGTTATGACAGCGAAGGCAAACGGGTTTTTCTGAATCCGGTTGCCGAGGCCCTGTTACAGCGGCCAACAGCCGAGTTGCTGGGGAAAACCAGTCTGGAACTGAATCCCGCCTCCCAGGCATTGCAAGAATATGTGGAACGGGTGAAGCACGTGGTCGCCACCGGCGAGGCGAGCGACTTTGATTTCTTTATGGACAGGCAACCTAGCGATCTTCAGGTGCACAACAAGGTGATCGCGGTGCGCATGGTGCCGGAACGTGATCCTGAGGGCCGGATTGCCGGCGTGCTGGCGGTGGGGCGTGATGTGAGCATGTTGAAGGAAGCCCAGCGCAAATTCAGCAGCCTTCTGGAAAATATCCCGGATCTCATCGCACGCTTTGATCTGCAGGGGCGTTACCTGTATGTGAATCCGACGTTTTGTGAAACGTTTGGCATGAAGGCCGCTGACCTGATTGGGCAGCAGGGCATTACCTGGCCGGGCGAGGCAGGGCAGAGTGCCCCTATTTTGAAGTCGATCCAGGAAGTTGCCCAACGTGAAGAGGCTATTACCGTTACCCTGGATGTGGCGCTGAATGGCAAGCCGAGTTATCTGGAGTGGCGCCTGATCCCGGAAAGTGATCAGCAGGGACGCGTGATCAGCGTGCTGGCGGTGGGGCGCGACATGACCCAGTTGCGCATGCATGAGCGGCTTGAGCAGATGCGTTTGCTGATTCTGGAATCACTCGCGCATGGTGACGCTTTCTCCAGCGTACTGGATCTGGTCACACGCTACATGGAGCAAGCCAAACCGGGCTTTTTGTGCAGCATCATGCTGCTGGACAATACCGGCACGCACTTGCTGTGTACCCATGCGCCCAGTTTGCCCGCCGAATTTATCGCCGCGGTGGATGGGATTGCCATCGGCATGGGGGTGGGATCGTGCGGAACGGCGGCCGTCTTGCAAGAGCGAGTGCTGGTGGATGATATCCGCACCCATCCCTATTGGGCGCCGTATAAAGAGATCGCTTTGGCCGCCAATTTGCTGGCGTGCTGGTCTGAACCCATTTTTGACTCCACTCATCGCATGCTGGGGACCTTTGCCATTTATCGCCGCGAAGCAGGATCACCCAGTGCAGAAGACCTCAACTTTATTCACCAGGCCAGCCATCTGGTCGCCATCGCCATTGAGCGTCATCGCTCGGATACTCAGTTGCAGGAGCGTGAGCGTGAGCTTAGTTCATTGCTGGATAACTCGCCCGATACGATTACCCGCTACGACGCCAATTGCAGACGTCTGTATGTCAATCAGCGCATGCTGGAGTACTTTGATACCACCCCGGATGTTGTCCTCCACACCACGCCGCGGGATTTCCCCGGTGGCAGCGTGACGGTAGAGTACGAGGCCCGTATCCGTCAGGCGTTTCTGACTGGCCAGCCCGATGAGCTGGAGCTACCGCTGAAAGCATCGAATGGAAAGCTCCTCGTGCGGCATATCCGCATGATGCCGGAGTTCAACCCCGACGGCACGGTGGCCAGTGTGCTGGCTGTCGGGCGCGATATTACGGAGATCGTGGAGTACCGCCAGCGTATTCACGACATGGCGTTCTACGATGCGCTGACCCGCTTGCCCAACCGTGCCATGTTGCTGGAGCAGATGCGCAGCGGCATATTGGCAGCGGCAGGGGCACAGCAGGTTTTCAGCCTGATGGTGCTGGATCTGGACCGCTTCAAGCAGATCAACGAAACCCTGGGGCACAGCACCGGCGATTTGCTGTTGTGCGAGGCGGCAGCGCGGTTGCAGGATCATCTTCGGGAAGGTGACATGCTCGCCCGCATGGGCGGCGATGAATTTGTGCTGCTGTTGCGCCCCGGCGATGCCGAGCCTGAACTGATCGCCATGGCACAGACCTTGATCCAGGCGTTTCGTCAGCCTTTCCTGGTCGCGGGCAGGGAGCTGTTTGTCTCGACCAGTGTGGGCATTGCCCGTTACCCGACCGATAGCCAGGATGCCGATACCCTGCTCAAGTTTGCCGATACTGCGATGTATCACGCCAAGGCGCAGGGGCGTAACAACTTCCAGTTTTATGTTAGTGCGCTGACCGAGGTTTCATCTGCCCGGATTGAGCTTGAAACCATGATGCGCCGCGCCATTCAGCAGCAGGAGCTGGAGCTTTATTACCAGCCGCAATGGGATCTGCTCGAAAACCGGATTGTGGGGGTAGAGGCGCTGTTGCGCTGGAACCAGACCGAACATGGGCTCATGATGCCCAATGTCTTTATCCCGGTGGCCGAGGAAACCGGCCTGATTATCGAGCTTGGCGAGTGGGTGCTCACAACGGCGTGTAGGCAGGCCATGCAATGGAACAAGGATAAAGACGAACCACTGAAAATAGCGGTAAATCTCTCCACTCGCCAGTTTATTCAAAATCCTTTGCTTGCCTCTGTTACCCGCATCCTGCACGAAACAGGCTGTCGTCCGGAATGGATCAAGCTGGAAATCACCGAAAGCCTGTTGCTGGAAAGCAACCTCGATATTCTCAATACCCTGAACGCTTTTGATGCCATGGGGCTGGTAATCTCGATCGATGATTTTGGTACCGGCTATTCTGCGCTGAGCTATCTCAATCGTTTCCCGGTCAAGCAGATCAAGATTGATCGCAGCTTCGTCAAGGATGTGCCCCATGACACACATAAATCCGAGCTGGTGAAAGCCATGATCTCCATTGCCCATGTCCTGAATCTGGATGTCGTGGCGGAGGGTGTGGAAACCCAGGTGCAATCGGACTATCTCAAGGCCTCGGGTTGCCGTGCCGTGCAGGGCTACTTTTATGGCAGGCCCATGCCGCTGGCCGCGCTGGAAGCCATGTTGCGTGAGCAGGCCCTGACCCGCAAGCCTGCCGACATATAAAAAAGGCCGGGTAAACAGGTTTACCCGGCCACGCTATGGATATGCCAAATGGAGATAAGGCATAAACTTACTGCAGCAAGTCGTTAATGCTTGACCGCGTTGCTGCGCAGAAACGCGACCACTTTGAGTACTTCATCCGGGGTAAGGCCCTGGGTAGGATCATCCGGTACCATGGCGCCCGCGCCTTTGGCCCCCATGCCGCCGGCTGTGCCGGCCCAGATCGTTTCAAAAATACCCTGATCGTTGGCATTCTTGGCGTAGTTCCATTTGTCATCAATCAGGTTGGGGCCGACAGCACCTTCGCCTTTTGCGCCATGGCAGGCAGTGCAGCTATACATCTGAAAAATTTTCTTGCCGGTTTTGATGGCATCGGCATTGCCCAGATAGGCATTTTTGCCGGAACTCATGAATTCCTTGGCGGCAGGGGTATCAAACATCGCGCCGGGGATCGCCAGCGGTTTGTTGTCGATGGTGGATACCAGGCTGATGCCAGCGTTACCTGCGTAAGGCAGGGCGATAGCCAACAAGGCGATATAGCGTAATTTCATCATGTTGCTCTCCTCACGGGGAGACCCGTCTAGACAGGGCCTCCCACCGTTTTTTATGGTTTAAAGACTGAATACATTCATGGCACCGCCACCAGGCGCTGCATTCCACTTGGTCAGCTCCTTGTAGCCGCCAGCTGCACCCAGGCCATCGGTTTCATTGGTGAGACCCAGATTCATCGCCACACCTGCCCAGCCACCGATACCCGACAGAACGCCCACGTATTGCTTGCCCTTGTGGCTATAGGTAATGGCATTGCCAACCACACCGGAACCTACCTGGAATTTCCAGAGTTCCTTGCCGGTTTGTGCATCCACCGCCTTGAACCAGCGGTCCAAGGTGCCGTAGAACACGATGTCGCTGGACGTTACCAATGCGCCACCCCAGGCAGAGAATTTCTCTTTGTTGTACCAGGCTGATTTGCCCTTGAGGCCGTCCCAAGCCATGAAGCCACCCATGACACCGTCAGGACCTGCGAACATGGTCAGGGTTGCGCCTACCCATGGCTGGCCAGCGATGTACTTGGACTCCACGGGTTCATAGGTCATGCACACATGGTTGAGTGGAACATAGAACATGCCGGTCTTGGGCGAGAAGGCAGAAGGTTGCTCATCCTTAACACCCAGCGCCGATGGGCAAATACCCTTGGCGTTGTAATCCTGGTGAGTCGAGAACTTGGGATCCTTTACCGGCACGCCTGATTTCAGGTCTACCTTGGTGGCCCAGTTAACGAAAGGATTCATCTTCTCAGCCACCAGCAACGTGCCGTTGGTGCGGTCAAAGGTGTAGCCAAAGCCGTTACGGTCAAAGTGTGTGGCCAGTTTCTTGCCCTTGGCTTCCCACAACACGATCTCGTTCATGCCGTCGTAATCCCACTCGTCATGCGGTGTCATCTGATAACCCCAGCGTGCCATGCCGGTATCCACATCGCGTGCAAAAATCGTCATGGACCACTTGTTGTCACCAGGGCGTACATCAGGGTTCCAGGTGCCGGGGTTGCCGGTACCGTAGTACATCAGGTTCAGCGCAGGATCAAACGAGTACCAGCCCCAGGTAGGGCCGCCGCCATGCTCATAGCCGTTCTTGATGGCCTGAGGCTTGAGCCAGGTACGGGTGCCCAGTTCTTTTTCCGGGAACTTCATCTGATCCTTGGTCAGGGCCTTGAATGAGCCGCCTTCCTTGTTGCCGCCATTCACGTCTTCGTAAACCGACAGCGCGCTGTAGTGCGGGTTATCCTTGTTGAAACCGTCGCCAATCAGCGTTTCGCTGTCCGGGCCGGTGCTGTATGCACGCCATGCCAAGGAGCCATCCTTGATGTTGTAGGCCGAGATATAGCAACGTACGCCATATTCGCCACCGGAACAGCCGGTAATGACCTTGTCCTTGATGACGTGTGGCGCATTGGTATTGGATGCGCCGGTTTTGGTGTCTACTACCTTAACGTCCCACAACTTGTTGCCGTTCTTCGCATCCAGGGCAACCAGAGTGCCGTCGTTCTGTTGCAGGAAAATCTTGCCATCGCCATAGCCCAGGCCGCGGTTAACGTTATCGCAGCACAGCAATGCCTGAACCGATGGATCCTGCTTGGGGAAGTAAGACCAGATGATCTTCTGGTTGTCGTTCAGATCCAGCGCGTATACGTTGTTGGGGAATGCCGTATGTACATACATGACATCATTGATTACCAGCGGGGCACCTTCGTGGCCGCGGTTCACACCCGTAGCAAAGGACCAGGCCATTTTCAGGTTGCGCACATTGCCTTTGTTGATCTGGCTCAAACGGCTGTAGCCGGTATTCGCATAATCTTTACGAGGATGCGCCCACTGGTTGTCGTCCTTCATCAGGTTTTCAAGTTCAGTCGCGGCAAGGCTGCTCAAACTGCTGAGACCCAGTACGCCAGCTAAGGCGAGTTTCAAGGTTGTTGTCTTCACGCTAAATCTCCATAGTTAATTTGTTTTAACAGCATGTGAGTGACTGGCCACCAGTTCCGGCGGGGGATCCAGAAGCCGGTGGCAGTAATGCCTTAATTGCAATCGCTGTGCCAGCCATGAAGCCGAGATGGGATGATTGCCTGGATGCCGCGCGGAATAAGGCTCGCGGGCGAGATGTGAAAATCATGGCCGTAGGGGGAATGCCGCTAGCGGCAGGCGTGTGGTTGTCACGAAAATGAACAGGTGTTACATTCAGTGACAGGTGATTTTCCTGCGTTTCCCCAGCCAAAGACTGACAGCTAGCCATGCAATATTCCATTCCCGATGAGGCACACCAGATCAGAAATGCGCGCTCGCAATTTCTGGTCAGTGGTCAGGTGCAGCAAGGCGCCGTGGCGGAAGAAATCGCCCGCTCCTGGCAGCGCTGCCTTGCCAATGGCATGGACAGCGCCGGGGCTGTGGATAATCAGATACTGACGCAGTATGAATTGCGCCAGCGTCAGGAGCAGTACCATCTGCTGCTGTCGCATGCGCGTCCCGAAATGACCACGCTCAATGAGCAGATTGCGCACACGCGCAGCATGGTGATCCTGACCGATGACCAGGGCGTGATTTTGCATAGCCTGGGAGACAATGCGTTTCTGTCAGAGGCGCAACAGCTTGCCCTTAACCCCGGTAGCTCATGGCATGAGGCGGACCGGGGCACCAACGCCATTGGCACGGCCCTGATCGAGCAATCTGCGCTTACCGTGCGCGGTGCCGAGCACTTCATGGAGCGCAACCAGATTCTCAGCTGCTCCGCTGTGCCGATATTCGGGGCACACAATAATCTGTTGGGGACACTGGATGTTTCCAATGATTTGATGATGCCGCAGCAACACACCCTCGCGCTGGTAAAAATGGCGGCGCAAATGATTGAGAACCGCCTTTTCCGCGCCAGCCACCAGGCCGACATGGTGCTGCATTTTCATGCCCGGCCAGAATTCATTGGCACCTTGTGGGAGGGCATCGCCATGTTCGGAGCGGATGGCCGCCTGGTCGCGCTCAATCGAAGTGGACAGTTTCAGTTGGGCTTGGCTCCCACCGAGTTGCCGCAAGGTGGCGTCTATTTCCATCAGATTTTTGAAAGTGATTTGGGCAAGCTCGAAGCCGCGAGCGCGAGTACCTTGGTATTCCCTTTGCGTCTGACCAATGGTGCGCGCCTGTTTGCCCGTGCCGAGGCTCGCACCAACAGCCCTGCACGCCCCGCGACGGCGATAGAGCCTCAGAAACGTGATGCGGCGGCCAATCTGGGCATGCTGAATACAGGTGATCCTCAGGTGGCGCGGGCGATCAGCCAGGTGACCCTGGTATTGAATCAGCAGATTCCGATTCTGATTGAAGGCGAAACCGGGGCGGGCAAGGAGTTGTTTGCCCGGGCAATTCATGAGGCCAGTACGCGCTTTCAAGGCCCGTGGGTTGCGGTTAACTGCGCCGCCCTGCCTGAGGGCCTGATTGAGGCCGAACTGTTTGGCTATGAAGACGGCGCCTTTACCGGTGCACGCCGCAAGGGCAGCACCGGCAAGCTGGAGCAGGCTAACGGGGGAACCTTGTTCCTGGACGAAATCGGCGATATGCCCTTGGGCCTGCAGGCGCGGTTGCTACGCGTATTGCAAGAGCGCAGTGTTACGCCATTGGGTAGCAGCAAGTCCAAACCCCTGGACTTCATGCTGGTCAGTGCGACCAACCAGAAGCTGCGTGAACGGGTGGAGAAGGGCGAGTTCCGGCGGGATCTGTATTATCGGCTGAATGGCCTCAGTGTCAGTCTGCCGCCTCTGCGGCAGCGCACGGACCTGGCCGCGCTGGTACAACTTATCCTGCAGACGGAAAACGCTGAAACTACGCCTATCGATGCGGAAGTCATGCAGTTGTTCGAGTGTCATCCCTGGCCTGGCAATATTCGCCAGCTGCATAACGTGGTCAAGACGGCTCTCGCCTTATCAGGTGGCGGCAAGATTCAATCCATGCACCTGATGCAGGATTTTCTGGATGAGCTTGAGCAGGGCGTGGGAGCACCGGAGCGCGTTCAGGAGTCTCCCCAGGTCTCGCTCGATGCCGTGACAACGGAGGCCGTACGCAATGCCTGGCAGCAACACGCGGGCAACGTATCTGCCGTAGCACGCCAGCTAGGTATCAGCAGGAATACCCTGTATCGCAAGCTCAAGGCCTTGCAGCTCATTTAGTCTTTCCCCGCGTCTTCATCGCGATTTCCGTTCGTCCTACAGCTAAATCGGACCAGACCTATACAGGCCGCGCAGGCTCTCCCGTATGGTAAAGGGCTGATCATAGGCTATAGACAACAGGAGGTCATCATCATGGACCATTATCAACATCGAGTAGCAGGCGTATACGTTTATCCGCAAGAGGCAGAAAACACGCTGCAAAAGCTGCGTGAGGGTGGTTTGCAGCCGGAGCAACTTCATCTGCTGACCTCAGATCGTCAGGCTACACACGAGCAGGAAGGTAGTCGCGATGTATTGAAAGACGTCATCAAGGATACAGCCATTGGAACGGTGGTCGGCGGCGGAGTAGGCGCCTTGGGCCAAGCGGCGATAGTCGCTGCCAATGTCAGCCTGTTTGTGGCCAGTCCGCTGCTGGCACCTTTGGCCATGGTGGGCTGGGGAGCGGCAGTGGGCGCCATTGCCGGTGCGGGCGCTGGCATTGCGCAGAAATCAGGCGATTTCAGTAATTTTGTGATTGATGCGATCAATAATGGCTACGTTGTCTTGCTGGCATACACGCGCTCTGGTGATGAAACCGAGCTGGCGCGCGAGATTATTGCCGCCTCCGGCAAGGAGCAGCATGAGATGCAAGTGGTGAAATTGTAGAGGTAGGTGTCTATACCACAACCAGCTAAAATTGCTATAGTCGATATGTATCATTCCAATTGACGCATGTTTTGATATATTTGCTTTATCAGTAAAGTTGGGATGGTCATGACCCTTAGTGAACTTCGTTTCATCGTGGCAGTGGCCCGAGAGCGTAATTTTAGACGCGCTGCCGAAAAAAGTTTTGTCAGTCAGCCAGCGCTCAGCCTCGCCGTCAAAAAGCTCGAGGATGAGCTTGGCGTGATGCTGTTCGAGCGCAGCCGTAGCGATGTCAGCATGACGCCGGTGGGCGAACGTATCGTCGAGCAGGCCATACGTACGCTGGAAGAGGCGGGGCGCATCAAAGAGCTTGCCAAGCAGGGCAACAACCAGCTGATCGGCACATTTAAACTGGGCGTCATTTATTCCGTTGGCCCCTATCTCTTGCCCGAAATTATTCCGCCATTGCGTAAAAGCGCGCCCGATATGCCATTGGAGGTGGAAGAAAACCTGACGGCCAATCTGGAAACCCAATTACGCAATGGCAATATAGACGCCGCCATTATTGCCCTGCCATTCGATATTCCCGGCATCAAGCTTCAGTTGCTTTATGAGGAAGAATTTGTAGTGGTGGTGCCTGCGGATCACGCCTGGGCTGGCCGCAAGAGCATTAATCCAGATGATCTCGCCGAAGAAAAAGTGCTCTTGCTGAACACAGGGCATTGCTTCAGTAATCAAGTGCTACTGGCTTGCCCGGATCTCTCCCGCAAGGGCGAAATGCTGCAGGGCAATTCTCTTGAAACCATACGCAATATGGTGGCTTCCAACCTGGGTATTACCGTGCTGCCTGCCAGTGCGGCGGTTGAGCGCTATCAGAATCCGCTGATCAAAGTCGTGCCTTTTGAAGCGCCGGTGCCCAAGCGCCAGATCGCTCTGGCCTGGCGCAAGAGTTATGGTCGCGAAAAAGCAGTGGATGAAATTGCCCATGCCATACGGGGCATACAGTCCGAATGCATACAAGTGAATAAACCCCATTAAAAAAGGAGGCCATGGCCTCCTTTTTTAATGGGAGCGTGGATCTAATCCACACCTCCTGATGCTATTGAATTAACGATTGCAAACGTACATCGTTACTTCAAAGCCGAAACGCATTTCAGTAGCTTCTGGTTTGGTCCACATGGTGATCTCCTTGGTAGTCAATGGATACTGCATGAAACACATCATAGGCTTGTGAGGGCTCAGCGCGCATGCGCAGCTTCATGAAAGAACACTCATGAAAATCATGAGTGCTTAGTAATTCACAAACAAGCGGTAGCCTGAGACGGTTTGATGATCTGCTGTGAGCAGCAGTTTGATAGGCAGCTCTTTTCCTGCCGGGATGCCTTTTTCTACCACAGTGCCGGCAGGCAGGTACTCTGCCGGGGTGAATGTGCGACGCAACACGGCTTGATCATTCGCATCGGTTAAGGTTAATTCCAGCTGCGGATAGGCTTGCACATGTCTTGCCTGATTAATCAGGGTGCTGGTCAGGATCAACAGGCCTTCGTAGTCGCTGTCTTCCAGCAGATTGGCATCGTCGATCACCAGTTTGCTCGCATCCCTGGGCAGTTCGATTTTGCAATTCAGCATGGCGCATGCTTGTTGCAGATAAGGTTTGCTTTCCGGCCAAGCCAGTGCCAGCGCATTGCGCTGGAAATAGGCCAGTTGCAGAGCAATCGTGATCACCAGCAGCAACGCAAACAAGCCACTCAGCCAGGGGACGGTCTTGGGTTGAACGAGGACTGTTTGTAACTTGGATTTGGGCGCTGCGTCATGCCAGGATGGCTGAGCAGGGATGTGCGGTGCAGTCTGATGCGTTATATGCGCTTCTGCGGCATGGGGCTGAGCCTCAGGTACGACAGCCTCAGGTACGACAGCCTCGGGTACGGCAGTCTCAGGTACGGCAGTCTCAGGTACGGCAGTCTCAGGTACGGCAGTCTCAGGTACGGCAGTCTCAGGTGCGACAGTCTCAGGTACGGCAGTCTCAGGTACGGCAGTCTCAGGTGCGACAGTCTCAGGTGCGACAGTCTCAGCCTCATGCAAATGATCCAATGCATTAAACACATGCTGGCATTCGCCGCACCGTACGATCCCCCGCCGCAAGGATAATTGCTCCGGCTTCACGTGAAACACGGTGGAACACGCTGGGCAGGAGGTAATCAGACTCATCTTTTGCGACCAGTGAGTAACACCCAGCTATCCATGAATTGCGGGGTGTCCATATCAAACCATTCGGCATAGATCGCCGAGACTTGCTCCTGTTGCTCACGCAAAATACCGGAAAGCGCTATACGGCCGTGAGGCTTGCAGGCGGCGGCGAGTGCTGGGGCTAGCACCATCAGGGCGCTGGAGAGAATATTGGCAACGACCAGATCGGCAAAGCTATCAGGGAGTTGCTTGGGAAGATAGAACTCAGCTACTACGCCATTATTTTCGGCATTGAATTCACTGGATTGTATGGCCTGGGGGTCAATATCGACGCCAACAACCTTGCCCGCTCCCAATTTGCTGGCCGCAATTGCCAGAATGCCCGAACCGCAGCCGTAGTCCAGTACGGTGAGATCCTTGCGGACATGATCAGCCAGCCATGCCAGGCACAGGTGCGTGGTGGGGTGGCTGCCCGTGCCAAATGCCAGACCGGGATCCAGCACTATATTCAATGCATCCGGGTTGGGGGCGTCATGCCAGGATGGCACTATCCATAAATCATCTCGAATACGTATAGGATCAAATTGGGATTGGGTGGCACGCACCCAGTCCTGTTCTGCCACATGCTCCGTCGTGTAGGGCAAGTCGGCAAGCCCGGTGGCGATGGCCAGCTCGCCCATCAGTTCAGGAATATCGGTCGACTCTGCCAGCAGGGCACTGACAATGTTGTGTTGCCAGATGCCGGGAGGGGGATCCCCTGGTTCACCAAAAATCGGCTGTTCATCCGGGGTTTCGGCGTTGGCGTCTTCAATACTGGCGGACAACGCCCCAAGTTCCATCAGGGTGTCACTGATGAGGTCGGCGGTGTTGTCCCTGGCTTCTATTTTCAGCGATACCCAGGCCATGCTACTTGCTGCTTATGCCCAGCTTGTGTTCGAGATAGTGAATACTGGTTTCACCGAGGTGGAACGCGGCATCGTTCATCAAATCACTGTGTAGCGGCACATTGGTTTTAATGCCTTCGACCACCATTTCCGACAGCGCGATGCGCATGCGGGCAATCGCCTGCTGACGGGTATCACCGTAAGCAATCAGCTTGCCTATCATGGAGTCGTAATGGGGTGGAACCAAGTAGTTCTGGTAGGCATGGGTATCAACGCGAATGCCAGGACCGCCAGGCATGTGGAAAGTGTTGATACGGCCGGGGGAAGGAACGAAGTTGTATGGGTCTTCTGCATTGATACGGCACTCGATGGCGTGACCACGCAATACGATGTCGCTTTGCTTGAAGGACAGCTTTTCGCCCGCTGCAATCAGGATCTGCTGCTGAACGATATCAATGCCGGTGATCATTTCCGTGACTGGATGTTCCACCTGGACCCGGGTGTTCATTTCAATGAAGTAGAACTCGCCATTTTCATAAAGGAACTCAAAGGTACCTGCACCACGGTAGTTGATGCGGCGGCAGGCATCGGCACAACGCTCGCCGATTTTTTCGCGCATTTTCTGGGTGATACCAGGCGCAGGTGCTTCTTCCAGTACCTTTTGGTGACGGCGCTGCATGGAGCAATCGCGTTCGCCCAGATATACGGCATTGCCATGTTCATCAGACAGCACCTGGATTTCAATATGGCGAGGCTGCTCAAGGAATTTTTCCATGTAGACAGTCGGGTTGCCAAAGGCTGCGCCTGCTTCTGCCTTGGTCATGCTGACCGAATTCAGCAAGGCGGCTTCCGTATGCACTACACGCATGCCGCGACCACCGCCGCCGCCTGCGGCCTTGATGATCACAGGGTAACCAATTTCCTTGGCAGCACGCAGAATTGCATCAGGATCATCGGGCAATGCGCCTTCGGAGCCTGGCACGCAGGGTACGCCAGCGGCTTTCATCGCATCCTTGGCGCTGACCTTGTCACCCATCAGGCGTATGGTTTCAGCACGCGGGCCGATAAATACAAAACCACTTTGCTCTACACGTTCTGCGAAATCGGCGTTTTCGGACAAAAAGCCGTAACCGGGATGGATGGCTTCCGCATCGGTGACTTCTGCCGCACTGATCACGGCGGGAATATTCAGATAACTTTGACTGGAGGGCGCGGGGCCAATGCAGACGGATTCATCTGCGAGTTTGACGTACTTGGCTTCACGGTCGGCTTCGGAATGCACCGCAACCGTCTTGATGCCAAGCTCGCGACACGCGCGCTGTATGCGCAGCGCAATTTCGCCGCGGTTGGCAATGAGGACTTTTTCAAACATGGAAACCTCGTTAGCCAATAATAAAGAGTGGTTCGCCGTATTCTACCGGCTGACCGTTTTCAACAAGTATCGCCTTGATCACACCGGTGTGATCCGCTTCGATTTCGTTGAGCAATTTCATGGCTTCAATAATGCAGAGTGTGCTGCCTGCGGTGATGCTGCTACCCACTTCAACAAATGGCTTGGCATCAGGGGAGGGCGAGCGGTAGAACGTGCCGACCATCGGTGATTTCACCACATGCCCTTCAATGACGGGAGCGGCAGCGGTTTCTGCGACGGCGGGAGCGGCGGCCTGCGGAGCAGGGGCAGCCTGGATATACTGTGGAGCGAACTGCATGCCGGCATGAGCATTTGGCAGATTGCGACTGATGCGTACTTTTTCTTCACCTTCGGTCAGTTCCAGCTCGGAGATGCCGGATTCTTCGACCAGGTCGATCAGTTTCTTCAGTTTGCGTAAATCCATGTTGAACCTCTAAATGATTAAAGCGCATGTAACATGCGGTTATGTTGGTAGTTAATGTTGTAAACGGCGGATGGCGTAATCCAGCGCCAGAGAATAACCATGTGCGCCAAGCCCGCTGATGACACCGACTGCGATATCCGAAAAATACGAATGATGGCGGAAGGATTCACGGGCGTGTACGTTGGAAAGGTGAACTTCGATAAACGGTACTTTGACAGCGGACAGGGCATCGCGCAGGGCGACCGAGGTGTGGGTGAAGGCAGCCGGGTTGATGATCACAAAATCGACAGGATTTCGCGCGAGATCATGAATCCGTGCAATCAGCTCCGCCTCGGCATTGCTCTGAAACGTTGTCAGGGTGACGCCATGCGTATCGGCCTGCTCCTGCAGGCGCTGGTTGATCGCCTGAAGAGTATCGTTGCCGTAATGGTCAGGTTCGCGCAACCCCAGCATATTGAGGTTGGGACCATGCAATACGAGGATGGAATGAATCGTATCAGCAACCATGGCAGTGGGATTCGGAGGACCGGAGACGCGCTTTCATGGCAGCAAGTTTGCCGTAAATTGGGGGATATTGTCCAGTGAATTGACGAAATTTACGGAATTTAGATGTTTTTGAAAACTTCTAAGGGGCGGTGCTGGCTTGCAGTAAGGGCTTGACGGTTTGTTCGAGCAAATGGCGCGTGATACGGCCAAAGTATGTTTTGACGATATGACCATCGCGATCAATAACGACAGTGTAAGGCAAGACGCTGCGATGGTTGCCCAGACTATAGCTCAAGGGGCCAGCTTCTGTATCCGCTGCGAAAAGAGGATAGCCTACCGGCGACTCACTGGCAAACTGATTTACACTTTCCTGATCTTCGGCGGCAATGCCCAGCACGAGCAGGCCTTGATCGCGGTACATCGCCTGAAGTTCGCTTAGCTCGGGCATTTCTTCACGGCAGGGCGGACACCAGCTTGCCCAGAAATTTACCACCAGAATCCGTCCTCGCAATTCGGACATCGGCTGCATGGTACCTTTGACATCGGGCAATATCACGGCAAAAAAGCGGGCGCTGCTGGCAGCGGGATGATCCTGGCTGAAGCCGGCCTCTTGCCAGCGGCTGACCAGCGAATACGCGCCTGCGGCAATCAGCAGCAAGGCAAGGATGAACAGGGCGCGCCGGGAAATTTTCATATCAGCAATAGGCGATGCCGGTTTCACAGCCCAGCGTATGGCGTGCGCGCAAGAATTGCTCGCTATTCTGATAGCCAATCAGCTTGAGTTTAGGATCACGTTGATCCTGCCCATGGAAAAACAGGATGGCAGGCGGGCCGAACAGCTGGAAACGTTGCAGCAAAGCGGCATCTGCGGGCGTATTCTGGGTAACATCCGCTTGAAGTATCACAACATTCTCGAGGGATTGCTGTACCCGTGGGTCGCTAAAGGTGAACTGTTCGAGCTCTTTGCAGGCAACGCACCAATCCGCATAAAAATCCAGCATTACGATCTTGCCTTTGGCATCAGCCAGCGATTGCTGCAGCTCTCCCAGACTATGAATGCGTTTGAAGGGCAGTGCAGGGGCTGAGGAGGTTTTTTGCAGACTGACGGCATTAAATCCCGAGAACGGCTGCAGGGGAGATCTTGCCCCGCTGAATGCGCCTATCAGCATCATCACGCCCAGCAGCAGCAGAATAATCCCCAGCCCCTTCCACACGCGTTGCCAACCCGTCGCCGTTTCCGGCAAGCGATCAAGCGCATGCAGAAAGATGGCAGGTACTATCAGCAGGGCCGCCCACAATGCCATCTGCACGGGTAATGGAATCACCGGGCTGATCAGCAGCAAGGCGACATAGAGCATGACCACGCCAAAAAGTTGCCGTATGCGTTCCATCCACGGGCCCGCTTTCGGTAACAGGCTGCCTGCCGAAGCGCCGATCAATAGCAGTGGCAAGCCCATGCCCAGCGATAGCGCAAACAAGGCGCCACCACCCAGCCAGACATCGCGCGTCTGGCTGATATACAACAGGGCGCCCGCCAATGGGGCGGCCACACACGGGCTCACAATCAGCGCAGATACTACGCCCATCAGAAACACCCCGACAAAATGCCCACCGCGGATACGGCTGTGGGTACCGGTCAGGCGATCTGCCAGTGACTGCGGCATGCGGATTTCATAAAAGCCGAACATGGAAAGCGCGAGCAGGACGAACAGTAGTGCCGTGGCTCCCAGCACCCATGGGGTCTGCAGGGCGTTGCTCAGCAGTTGCCCGGACAGGCCGGCGGCGATGCCTGCCAAGGTGTAGCTGAGAGACATGCCGAACACATAGGCGGCGGATAACAGGATGGCGTGACCTTTCCCTCCATGATTATGCGACTTGCTGCCGACGATAATGCCGGAGAGGATAGGAATCATGGGCAACATGCAGGGCGTGAAGGCAAGCAGCAGACCTATGCCAAAAAAGCCGCTCAGTATCAACCATAGTTTTCCGCTACCCAGCAGACCTGCAATACGATCCTGCTCGGGTGGAGTTGCTATAGAGGTTTGGTCGGTGCCGTCCCCACCCAGACTCACATCCAGCGTTTTATGGATAGGCGGATAGCACAGGCCTTTTTCACTACAGCCCTGGTAGGTCGCATTGAGCTTGAGAATGGCAGGAACATCGCCGCTGAACGCGAGTTGCAGTTTGGCCTCGGCTTCACGGTGAAAAACATAGGTAGTACCAAAGGTGGGATCTTTTTTGGATTCCCCTGGGGGCAAGCTGGTATCGGTGACCGTCACGCCCGGGGTTGCACTGGAAAACTTGATGCGATCCCGGTAAATGTAATGACCGGGAGCAATCTGGAAAACGGCTTGCAGGGTATCCTGCCGTATCGAGCCCACTTCCAGCTTGAAGGCTTCATCAGGCGGCAGTATGCCATCATCGTCGCTGGTAAAGAGCGCCAGCTTGCTGCTGAGCGGCGCGGCGGTAGCGGGTGCGCTGGACAGGGCGGGGAGGAGGCTGCATAACATCAGCAGCGCGTTCAAAAGGTGTTTCATGGGGTCAGGCCGTCGTTTCCTCGTTAAGCCACGCCAGGTAGGCAGGCAATCCAGTGCTGATTGGGACACAGAGGATTTCGGGAAGTTCGTAAGGATGCTGCTGCACAATGGCTTGCTGCAAGGCGGCATATTGCGTGCGACATGTTTTGATCAACAAGGGGATTTCATTGGCAGTTTCGACTTTGCCCTGCCAGCGATAGACCGAAGTGCAGGGCGCCAGAATATTGACGCAGGCCGCCAGCCGCGCGTTGACCAGGGACGCGGCCAAGCTGTTCGCCGACGTTTGATCCGGCATATTGGTCAGTACCAGAATCGCCTCGCTGGCCGTGACTGCATTTGATAAGGTGTCATGTGACATGATGTCAGCATCCCCGACTTGAAATATCCACGTGAAGCATCATTTACAAGGGAACAAGCGCGATGACGCGACGTCAGACCCTTGCTTCGCTATTTTTAAAGTACCGTTTATATGCCTTTACCCTTGCTGCTGCTGATTTTACTCGCATTCCCCGTTGTCGAGATATGGTTATTGATAGAACTGGCCGGGCGCTATGGCGTTTGGGTACTGGTTTACCTGGTGGTGGTCGCCATTCTGGGCTGGCGTTTGATACAGGACGAAAAGCTGATGATGCTGGGGCGCATGACCCAAACCCTGAGCCAGGGTGGCGCCCCCGCCCGCGCTTTGTTCAGTGGTGCCAAAAACATGCTCGCCGGCATCTTGCTGATTGTTCCAGGCGTGGTGACTGATGCCATTGCCGTGATTCTGCTGCTACTGCCCTCGGCCAAGCCGGATGTTTTTGATGAAACGGTACAGGCAGAGCCTCGCCAGAGCCGCAGGCCACCAGCCGCGAATGATGATGTTATTGAGGGTGAATATACCCGCGAAGATTAATGACAATCCTGCAATGCCCTGGGGCTATGCAAGCTCTGTTTGCAGGTCGGCATGCAGCTTGATCCAAGGCTTGTGTTAAACTCGCGCCTCACCTAATGGTTTGTTTTTGTGTGCATTAATTCTTTGTGGTCGCAGGGCCGACCAGACTTGATGCCACTTTCATCATTGTAGAATCAGGAACTGAACGCATGTCTCACCAAGTAACAGTCAAGCCTAGCGGCCATAGCTTTGTTGTTGAAGGCGACGCCACCGTATTGAGCGCCGCCATTGATGCGGGCCTGGGCTTGCCCTATGGTTGCCGTAACGGTGCCTGTGGCGCCTGCAAAGGCAAAGTGCTGCAAGGAGAAGTGAGCCATAACGATCATCAGGCCTCCGCCCTGACGGATGCCGACAAGGCCAATGGCCTGGCACTGCTGTGCTGTGCGGTTCCGCAAACCGATCTGGTTATTGAATGCCGCGAAGCCACAGGCAGCAATGGCATACGGCCTCGTATCATGCCGGCCCGCGTGCAGAAAATGGAAAAGCTGTCACACGATGTGATGGCCTTGTACTTGAAGCTGCCCAGCAACGAGCGCATGCAGTTTCTGGCTGGCCAATACATAGAATTTCTGCTTAAAGACGGCAAGCGCCGCGCCTTTTCTCTGGCGAATGCGCCGCATCATGATGAATTACTGGAATTGCATCTGCGCCTGATTCCGGGCGGGACCTTCACCGAATACGTTTTCAACGAAATGCAGGAAAAAGCCATTTTGCGTCTGGAAGGGCCATTTGGCAGTTTTTACCTGCGTGAGGATCATGAGAAGCCCATCATTTTCGTCGCAGGTGGTACCGGTTTTGCGCCTATCAAAGGCATTATCGAGCATATCCTGCATCAGAAAACGCCTCGCAAGATGGTGCTGTACTGGGGGGCTCGCTCTCTGGAAGACCTTTACATGCCGGAACTGCCCATGCGCTGGCTGGAGGAATCCAATCTTTTCAGTTACGTGCCGGTATTATCCGAGCCCAAGGACGAAGACGGCTGGCAAGGCCGGCGTGGTTTGGTGCATGAAGCCGTATTGGAAGACTTTGCCGATCTGAGTGCGTATCAGGTGTATTGCTGTGGCGCGCCGCAGATGGTGGATGTTGCCCATCAGGCTTTCCAGCTGAAGGGCTTGCCAGAAGACGAGTTCTTTTCGGACGCGTTTACCTTCTCCAATCCTCCGCCCAAGCCTGCGGCAGCATGATCCTGAGGCGCAAGCCTTAACTCAACGGGCAGTTGGCCGAGCGGCACTGCCCTTATTCGAACCCCGGACAGAATTGCGTGCTAAGACGGAATTGGTGATTGGCCGCTTCTGTCTCGCCGCGCTCGTCCAACAGGCGCGCCAGTGCCAGATGGGTGGCGGCACTTGGTTTTACGCTAAGGCTGGCCTCAAAGTAACTCTGCGCCTTGCCCCATAAACTCAGGCGTACACACAAATTGCCCAATGAGCGTAGCAGGTCTGCGTCATTTTCATGGCTCAGCAACCAGTGTTCGGCCTGTTGCAGCTGCTTTTGCGGTTGTGAGGACAGGCAGTCGCCCAGCATTCCCGCCAGCTTGCTATCCCAGCCTTTGGTCAGGCTCATTTCTACAATTTCCGCAGCCTGGTCACCAGCACCTGCCTGAATAAAGGTCTGAGCGGCAATACAGGCGATGCGGTTGTTCAGCCGATCCTCTTCCGGCATCTTTTTCCAGTAGGCATTCAGCTTGTCCAGATCGTCTGCCAGACGTTGCAAGAGATGGGTATGCGCCTGTTGACGCAGTTCGCGCAAATGCCAGCTTTCAATCGCATCATGCTTTTCCAGGCGGCGCAGGGTTACCAGCACCTGTTCCCAGTTTTTCAGGTGCACCTGGGCTTTCAACTCCAGGCGCAAGGCGGGTGGGTACTTGGATTCCAGTTTGTCCAGCTTGTGCAGTACATTCAATGCTTCGTTGTAACGGCGGTCATCCAGCATGAATTCGGCCTGGTAAAGCAGGCGGGCAACGGCAGCATCTGGCGCAATGCGTTCGGCCTCGGCCAGATAAAAATCGCGCTGCGATTTGTTTTTGAGCTTGTGCGCGGCCCGCGCAGCCACCAGCGTGGACAAGCCTGGATTTTCTTCCAGAGCCAGGGCTTTATTCGCTGCCTTTTCGGCGAGCAGATAGCGGCCTTCCGCCAGCGATTGCAGGCCTTCACTCAAGGCGGCACGGCCCAGGCGAATGCGGCGTTCTTCCTTATAGCTGCGAACACTGGCTGGCAGATGGCGCGTGTATTGAATCAGCCGCAACAAGAGGTGCAGGCTGATAAAGCCGCCCAGTATCATCACCAGCAGCAGGTTGAGCGATAGCTCCATGCGGTAAGGCGGCCGTACGATCAGCACATACCCTTGATTATTGACTGCCAGCAGCGAGATGCCTACCGCCAGCCCCAGAATCAGTAAAATCCAGAACAGCCAACGCACTATTTACGCTCCGTGTTGCTTTTTGCTGGTGTGCTCAGGCGTTCCAGCGAAAGTTTGTACTTGCTGACAAGCGACAGGCTTTCGTTCACATCAGGCAGGTCAATCACGATTTCCTTGGAAGAAAGCTCTTTCAGGATGTTTAACGCCAGCTGTGTGCCACTATCTCGCGGGTCAAAATGGCTTTTCAACCATTTTTCGGCGGCTTGCAGATCTGCCCGATAGGTCGCTTCATCATGTTGTAGCAGGGCAATGCGTGCTGTCAGCAAATGCAGCTTGATGTTTTCGCGCAGGAAGAAATTCTGCTCCGGGGCCAGCAATGGCGGTTCCGGCCGGTCGATACGCTCCAGACGGATCATGGTGCGCAAGTCCTGCCATACCTCCTGGGCCAGGCGCCGCCATGGATTGCTGTCCCATTCAGGAGCCAGCGCTGGCGCGGATTGTGGATGGCGCTCGCTTACCAAAGGCAGCGTGCCGACGGATTCCGCCAGGTTTTCCAGTTTCAGGCTGATGCCTACTGTGTCGACTTGCGGCATGTTTTGCAGGCGCTGAATATCCTGGCCTATGGATTTGCGCAACTGCACGACCTGGCCGCTATCCAGATGCTGCAAGCGGGTATCCGCAGTTTGCAGGGCCAGCAGGGCGGGCTTGATATTGCCGGCCAGCTGCAGCTGCTGGTTGGCGATGATGATCAATTGCTCAACTTCGGCAATCGTGCGTTCCTCGCGATTGTTGGCAAGCTCCAGGTAAAGCGTCTGCAAGGCTTCGGCCTGATCGCGTGATTCCGCCAGTTTTTGCTCAAACAGCGAGGCGCGGGCACTGACTTCGGTGCTGCGCTCATCGGCATTGCGGGCCAGGGCCAGGGCTTGCTGGTTCACGCCATTGAATTGCTCAAGTTTTTGCGATAGCTCCTGCTCCAGCACGGCGAAACGCTGGCGCGCGTGATACCACTGCCATGCCATGGCAATCGCCGCTGCCAGCGCGATGACGAGCGCAAGCTGGGTCAGCCAGTTGTTGCTGGTCGCAGAGGGCGCAACCTCTTCCTGCAAGACCTCTTGTGCAGGCACGTTGGAGGTCGCTATGGCGGGCGTTTCAGCTGGCTGGGAAGGCGTGGGTTGTTCGCTCATATTCAGTGTCGTTGTTGTTTCAAGAGGGCTACAGTATTCAGGCATTGCAGCATGGCATCGTCTCCCGGCGCTTCTGCCACGATGACGTGCAATCCAAGCTCAATGGGCAGTTCGGCAATGCGTGCATGATTCACACACAGTGTCACATCGCGTATCCAGGCGTGCTGTCCGTTATTCGTCATGTTCAGCAAATGGCGCATGGCTTCACTGCTGGTGACTACAACGGCATCAAGCTGCTGTTGTTGCCAACGCTGTTCCAGTGGCTCTGCGCTGGCTTGCGGGTTGATGCGGCGGTAGCACTCGGCAAAATCCACAGTAGCCCCGCGGGCTCGCAGGCTCTCTGCCAACAGTTCCCGGCCACCCACTCCACGGAAAATCAAAAACCGTTGCCCCTTTACCTGTTGCATCTCGGGGAGTGCCAGTAGCGATTCACTATCATACCTGCCTTGTGGCGTTAGCACTGGCACGATGCCCAGGCTGGTCAGTTCGGCAGCGGTGACCGGGCCAATGGCAGCATGCCGCAATGTGGCTGGCGGCTGGCCTATCAGATTCAGCATCCTTGGTATGGCATTCTGAACCGCATTACTGCTGATAAAAATAGTCCAATCGTACTTGCCGAGCTCATGCAGCTGGGCATCAAATGCGCTGTAATCTGCCAGCGGGGCAATTTCAATCAGCGGAAAGCCATAGGGCGTTCCGCCTGCTTCCACGATCAAGCGCGACAAGCGCGTGGCCTGATCCAACGGCCGGGTGATCGCCACCGACAACCCTGTCAATGCCACACTGCTCAGTGGTAAATCAGCCATGCGCGCTTTGTTCAGCGAGCGCCTGCAGAATCTTGTCTGCGCCCCTTGCAATCAGGGATTGGGCTAGCTGCTGGCCCAATAGTTCAGGCTGGGCCGCATTTCCTGTGGCTTCGGCACGCAGCATCTGTTTGCCATCTACACTGGCGACGAAGCCATGGATGGTGATGTTCTCGCCCTGCTTGGTGGCATAAGCCCCCAGCGGCACCGTGCAGCTGCCGGCCAGCGCCCGGCTCATGCCGCGCTCGGCTTCCACGCAGGCGGCTGTATCCGCGTGGTTCAGGGGCGCCAATACCGTTAACAGATCGGTACGCGCTGCGTTGATTTCAATCCCCAGCGCACCCTGGCCCACGGCGGGAATACTGTCTTCTGGCGCAATGGTTTGCGCAATACGATTACCCAGGCCCAAACGTATCAGGCCCGCGGCTGCCAGAATGATGGCCGCATATTGGCCTTCATCCAGTTTGCGCAGGCGGGTTTGCAGATTGCCGCGCAGGGACTCAATCACCAGATGCGGAAAGCGCGCTTGCAACTGGCTCTGGCGGCGCAGGCTGGAGGTACCGACGATGCTGCCCGCAGGCAAGGCTTCCAGCGATGGGTAATCATTCGATACAAAAGCATCCCGTGGGTCTTCGCGTTCGCCTATCGCTGCCATGGCAAAGCCTTCGGGCAAATGCATGGGCACATCTTTCATCGAGTGCACCGCCAGATCGGCGCGGCCATCGGCCAATGCCTGCTCCAGCTCTTTTACAAACAGCCCCTTGCCGCCAATGCGTGCCAGCGGGGAATCCAGAATTTGGTCGCCGGTGGTCGTCATGCCCAGAATTTCTACCTGCGTGCTGGGGTACAGCGCCTGCAAGCGAGCCTGGATGTGGCGTGCCTGCCACATGGCCAGCGCACTCTCACGCGAGGCAATAACAAGTTTTTCTGGGATGCTGATGGGGGAAGTCGAAGTCATAGTGGGCTGGCGGGGCGCAACGCCCGAAAAATCGAATAAAACGCTATTTTAACATACGGATGATGACCGCTTTGTGCGTCTGGTCAGCCTGCCAGATATTTAAGCAGGTGCAGTTGCCGCCGACTGACGCCCACGGTTTCCGGAATGCCTTTCAGCAGCGCAACCCATTGGTGCTCCCCCTCCGCCATTTTCTGATACCCAAGCAGATAGTGCGGATTGACCAGGCAGTTACGATGCAGCCGCAAAAAACGTTCGCCAAATTCCTGCTCTATGCTGTTGAGGCTGTCTTCGATCAGGTATTCATGCTGTGCCGTGCGCAAGGTGGTGTATTTCAGCTCTGCACGCAGATAGATCACCTCGTTGACCGGAACCAGCAAGACACGTCCGCGCTCGCTGATGCTGAAATGGCTACGCTGGGGCTGCATGGGGCGTATAGCCGCCAGTTGCGCTGGCAGCAGGGCGCGAGCCTTGTTGATGGCGGTGAGCAGCCGTTCGCGGCGGATGGGCTTTAGCAGGTAATCGATGGCACTCATGTCAAATGCCTGCAGCGCGTAAGCATCGTAAGCGGTGGTGAATATGATCGCGGGGGGCGAGGACATTTTCTGCAGATGGGCAGCCGCTTCTATGCCATCCATCTGCGGCATGCGGATATCCAGCAACACCAGATTGGCTCCGCTTTGCTGCGCCAGGGCAATGGCCTCGGCCCCATGGCGTGCTTCTCCAGCAATGCTGACGCCGGGCATGTCGGCCAGCAGCTCGCGCAGGCGGTTGCGTGCAGGCGCCTCGTCGTCGGCGATGATGAGCGTGACGGCTTGATCAACCATGGTTCAGTGGTAACTGCATCTTGAAATCCAGTTGTTTGGCATCGTGCCATTTCTCATTTCAATAGCGTGTGTCAGCCATGGCGATGGCGCTGGTAAGGCAACACGATATGCACTTCATAACGGCCATCACGCACAGAACTGGAGAGTGTGGCGGCGACATCGAAGTGCAAGGCCAGGCGCTCCCTGATATTGGCCAGCGCCATTTTGTTGCCCGAGGTGCGGTTCTGCTCGGGAGCCAGCGGGTTTGAGAGCAGCAGGTGTACATCATTATGCACAGTGTAAATCTTGATGATGATCTCGCCGCCTTCGCTCAGCGGCTCTATGCCATGGTAAACCGCATTCTCCAGTAATGGTTGCAACACCAGCGGCGGCACCATGGCATCGGGCGGCATGGTATCCATTTGCCATGTGACGAGCAGGCGCTCATCCAGCCGCAGTTTTTCCAGTGCCAGGTATTGGCGGCACAGGCTGATTTCCTGTGCCAGGGGCACCAGTTCGCGATTGTCCGCCATCAATACACGGAACAGTTCCGCCATGTCTTCCAGGGCGGCTTCTGCCCGCTGTGGCTGGCTGCGCACCAGCGATAGCACAGCATTCAGGCTGTTGAACAGAAAGTGTGGGCGTATGCGCGCCTGCAATGCCTGCAAACGTGCCTCGGCCATCGCGGGCGACATAGCCCGGTAACGCAGATGCAGGTAGTAAGCGGTGATCAGGCAGGCACTCAGGCTCAGTAGCCAGATTCTGGTTAGAGGCGGCAGGGCATCCATGCCCAGTATCTGCGTGCCCGCGAGGTACAGCAAGGTCACCACCAGCATGGCGCTTCCCCCTGCCAGCAGCATCGCCAGGCTGTACCGCAGCCGTAAAAGCCATGGGTATGCCAGATAAAGCACGAGCAAGCTCAGCAACAAGGCTGGCTGACCAAACGCCGATTGTTCGGTGAAGTGGCTGAGCGTTGCCGACAAGCTGGTGTTTTGCACTGCAGCAGAGAGCAGCATGAGCAGATTGACCAGTAACAGGATGCGCAAGGCGATGCCGGGATTACGAAAATCCGGCAGTTTCTGCAGCGCCCCCGCCGCGGTCGCAGTGAGCGTAAGGCCGGGCTTTTGCTTTATACTTGTCATAAGCTCATTATTCTTAACGAAAACGTCTCATGCAAGAACAATCCCGCACCCCCAATTCACTCGATGCAAAAGACAAAGCCTGGTCCGGCCGCTTTAACGAGCCGGTCGCCGAGCTAGTCAAGCGCTACACGGCATCGGTGGATTTCGACAAACGCCTGGCCGAGTTTGATATTCAGGGGTCGCTCGCCCACGCCCGCATGCTGGGCAAGCAGGGCATTATCAGCCATGAGGATGTCAGCGCCATTGAGCAGGGGCTGGCCTCTATCCTGCAGGAGATTCGCGCCGGCGAATTTGAGTGGTTGCTGGATCTGGAAGATGTGCATTTGAATATTGAGAAGCGCCTGACCGACAAGATAGGCGATGCAGGCAAGCGCCTGCACACAGGCCGCTCACGCAATGACCAGGTGGCCACCGATGTGCGCTTGTGGCTGCGCGCCACCACCGATGATGTGATCGCTGGCATTCGTGGCCTGCAGGCTTCGCTGCTGGATCTGGCCGAAGCTCATAGTGATACCGTGATGCCTGGCTTTACCCATTTGCAAGTGGCCCAGCCGGTGACCTTTGGTCATCACCTGCTGGCTTATTTCGAGATGTTACAGCGCGATGCTGAGCGTTTTGCCGATGCGCGCAAGCGTATCAATCGCCTGCCGCTGGGCGCCGCCGCGCTGGCGGGCACCAGCTACCCGATAGATCGTGAATACGTCGCGCAGCAACTGGGCTTTGATGCGGTCTGCCAGAACTCGCTCGACGCCGTATCCGACCGTGATTTTGCCATTGAATTTACCGCCGCTGCGGCGCTGCTGATGACCCATCTGTCGCGCTTTTCCGAAGAGCTGATTTTGTGGTCCAGCCCGCGCTTTGGCTTTATCGATATTGCCGATCGCTTCTGTACCGGCTCCAGCATCATGCCGCAGAAAAAAAATCCTGACGTACCCGAGCTGGTACGTGGCAAGACGGGGCGCGTGAATGGCCATCTGGTGGCACTGCTCACCTTGATGAAAAGCCAGCCACTGGCTTACAACAAGGATAATCAGGAAGACAAGGAACCCTTGTTTGACACCGCCGATACCATCCTGGTGACCTTGCAGATTTATGCCGACATGCTGCGTGGTATCAAGGTGGACAAGGCCGCCATGCGCGCTGCGGCCAGCGAAGGCTTTGCTACCGCCACCGACCTTGCCGACTATCTGGTGAAAAAAGGCACGCCTTTCCGCGATGCCCATGAAGTGGTGGCGCTGGCAGTGCGTTATGCGGTGGAAAAAGGCTGCGACCTGTCAGACCTGCCTTTGGCCGAGCTGCAGAAATTCAGCACCCAGATCAGCGATGATGTTTATGCCGTGCTGACGCTGGAGGGCTCGCTTGCCAGTCGCAATCACATTGGCGGTACGGCGCCGGAGCAGGTCAGGCTCGCCATAGGCCGCGCCCGTCAAGCCTTGGCCTGAGCGCTCGCCGCCCTAGGCATGCCGGTCGGATTTCATACATTCAGCGTGTCAGATGCTTCCCAGCATCTGACCTTTCCCGTTATTGCTTTTTACCCTGCCACCCAGGCTCCGCAGCCACACACGATAGGCCCTTACAGCATGGAAGTGGCGCTGGATGCTCCGGTGGCCCCCGGCGTTTATCCGCTAGTCGTGATTTCACACGGTAGCGGTGGGGCGCCGATCTTGTATCGCACCATCGCCCTGGCCTTGGCTGCCCGCGGCTATGTGGTCGTGTTGCTGGAGCATCCAGGCAATAATCGGCTAGATAACAGCCTTAAAGGCACCTGGCAAAATCTGCAGAATCGTCCGCGCCATGTCTCGCTGACCATAGACCATCTGGCCTCGCATCCGCAGTATTCCCCCTATCTTGATTTCACCCGCATTGCCGTTATCGGCCATTCGCTGGGGGCGTATACCGCGCTTGCGCTGGCGGGCGGACAGCCCTGGACTCAGGAGCGGGAGGCCGTGCCAGTGGAGGCTGATGATCGCATCTCTACCCTGGTGCTGCTGGCGCCAGCCACGGCCTACTATCTGCCCGAGGGCGCCCTGAGCGCCGTTAATCTTCCCATCCTCATCCTCACCGGTGAGCACGATGACATTACCCCGCAATGGCATGCCGACCTGGTGATCAAGGGTGTGCAGCAGCCAGCGAGTGTGAGCTGGCACGAGGTAAAGAATGCCGGACATTTTTCTTTCCTGAGCCCGTTTCCGCAGGCGATGCAGCGGCCTGGCCTGGCTCCGGCGCTTGATCCCCCGGGCTTTGACCGTGTCGCCTTTCATCAGGTCATGCCACTGCAAATTGCAGACTTTCTGGATCACCATACAGGCCGGAGCTGAGGCAAAGCGGTGCATTGTTTGCTGAATTTCGCACATCTGTAGCAAAAGGGCGGGTGCCTGCCTGTGTGACCGCGCCAGGCCTTTTGTGTTAACTTGATGATTGTTAGAGGATTTTAAAACTTGGCGCCCAAGTTGCAGCGGGCGGTACAAGAGTTGCTAGTTCTCCTGTTTGAGCAAGCGTGGATGTCTGTGCAGGCTATCGGCAATCGCGGGCTTGATGATAAAGTGGCGTGCGGCTGGGGGTAGGCTGGGGGTAGGGAAGATCAGCCGCGTCAGATGAGATCCAGGGGTTCATCTGTGATATTTAAGAATTAATAGAAAAAGATAATGAAATCAAAGGCGCTGTTCCCATTTTTTAATGAGGACCCCAAAAGTCAATCACTCTCCATCGGGTGGCTGCTACTGGGGTTTGCCAGTTTGTTGATGTACCTGCTCAAGGTATCCATTGACGTCTTTGATCTTCAGCGCCAGCTCATGCTCTCCTGGGGCGTGTTTGTGATTCTGGCGTGCATGTACAAATGGCAAGTCACCAAGCGCCCACCATGGCGCTTTTTGTTTATTCTGCTTTCCGGCTTTCTGGCGCTGCGCTACCTGATCTGGCGCAGCACCGAAACCCTGATCTATACCGGCCCGCTCGATTTCATTGCCATGACGCTGCTGTATCTGGCCGAGGTGTATTCGCTCACCATTTACATGCTGGGTATCCTGCTTAATCTCTGGCCTCTGCGTAACCGTCCGCTCAAGCTACCGCCCAATCTGGCAGACTATCCAACTGTCGATGTCTTCATCCCTACTTACGATGAGTCGGACGACATCATCCGCATTACTACCATCGCTGCCAGCCAGATTGATTATCCCAAGGACAAGCTGCGTATTCATATCTGCGACGATGGCAGCACAATAAACAAACGCAATAATCCGGCCACCGCCGAGGTCGCCTGGGCACGCTATTACCGCTTGCGCAGGCTGGCGCAGGATCTGGGCGCCAACTACATCACCCGCGAAACCAATGTTGCTGCCAAGGCGGGCAATCTCAACCATGCCCTGCATCAGACCCATGGCGAGCTTTTCCTGGTGCTGGATTGTGACCACGTGCCCACCCATGACATCCTGCGCCGCACCGTGGGTTTCTTTGCGGCCGATCCCAAGCTGTTTCTGGTGCAGACGCCGCACTTCTTCATTAATCCCACGCCCGTCGAGAAAAACCTTATCGGCGTGGGTAATCCCAATCGTGAAAACGATATGTTTTACAAGGAAATCCACCGTTCGCTGGATTTCTGGAACTCCAGTTACTTCTGTGGCTCGGCTGCATTGTTACGTCGCCGCTATGTGATGGAAGTAGGCGGTATTGCCGGTAAAACCATTACTGAAGATGCCGAAACCTCCTTTCACCTGCACAGCCTGGGCTATAACAGCATTTATCTGGATCGCCCCATGGTGTGCGGGCTATCGCCTGAGAGCTACAAGGATTACATCCTGCAGCGCACCCGCTGGGCGCAGGGCATGGTGCAGCTATTCCTGCTGAGCAATCCGCTGATGGCCAAAGGGCTGAGTTTCCACCAGCGCTTGTGCTATTTCAACTTCTGCTTTTACTGGTTCTTTGGGCTGGCGCGTGTGATGTTTTTTATCGCGCCCGCCTTGTTCCTGCTGCTCAGTCTCAAGATTTACTTTGCGTCGTTCACGCAGGTCATCAGCTATGCCGTGCCGTATATCTTCTCGACTTTCATGCTGATGGATTTCTTTTATGGCCGGGCGCGCCAGCCGTTTTTCTCGGAAATTTATGAGAGCGTGCAGTCGATTTTCCTGGCACCGGCGGTCATCGCCGTACTCTTTAACCCGCACAAGCCCTCGTTCAAGGTCACGCCCAAGGGCAACACGCAGGAGCAGGATTTTCTCAATCCTCTGGCGGCCATCTTTTTTGTCATTATCCTGGTGAATATCCTGGCGATTGGTGCCGGGGTCATCAGCTGGTTTACCGATCCTATCCTGCGCGATACCTTGTCCGTGACGGCGGTATGGTGTACTTACAATGTGGTATTGGCGGTCATTTCGCTGGGTGCCTTCTGGGAGCGCAAGCAGATGCGCCAGTTCCACCGCATCAATGTGGAAGAGTCTGTCAGGATGCGCTTGCCGGGCGGGGATGCCGAATACACAGGGGAGACCATGGACCTTTCCATCACGGGCCTGGGGTTCAAGGTCAAGCTGCCCCAGGCACCCAAGGTCTCGGACCCGGTGATACTGGAAACCACCAGCAGCGATGGCAGGAAATTTGTCTTTAACGCGGTGTTCAAGCGGGTGATTGAGCGTAACGGCGTGTTTTATTGCGGGACGGAATTTGTGCTGGACAAGCAGAGTTACGCCCAGGCCGTGGCTTATTTGTATGGCGATAGCGGGCGCTGGACGCGTTTCTGGGCCAAGAAAACCCGCAATGAGAAGACATTCAGAATGCTGGGCCACCTGTTTGTGTCTGGCATCAAAGGCATGGCGGAAAGCTTCGGAATCATGACGTCATCAGGTGTGCAGTACCTGATGGCCTTGCAAAGAAAATACGCAAAAAAATAAACCAATCAATCATGGGGAAGTTCGGGGGTCGTATGAAAGTATGGATGTATGTCGTTTTATGGATGTTTCCGCTGCTGGGGTATGCCAATACCCAGCAGGTTGAGCTCGACAAGCTGATTGCAGCGCCCACGCTCACCTTGAAATGTACCGGGGATGAGCAGGGGCTGGATATTCCGCTGGCACATCGCTGGAATGTGAAAAAGGTGACGCTGAACCTGCATTATGTTTCCTCCATCAACCTGATTACCAGCCAATCCCAGCTGGTGGTCAAGCTGAACGGCATGCCCATCGCGCAGACCAAGCTCGATGCCTTGAGCCCGGATGTGCTGGTGCAGCTCAATCTGCCTGTGCAGTATCTGAGCGCAGGCTATAACAAACTCTCCTTTGCCGTGGCACAGCATAGTGAAAGCAAAGGCTGCGAAAAGGGATGCTCGCCCGATATGTGGACGACCATAGACCTCAAGCGCTCGGTGCTGGCGATCGACTACGAAAACAAAGCGGTACCCGTGGCATTGTCCAGTGTGGGCACCCTGCTGTTTGATCCAAAAGTCTTCCCGCAGGCGGAAGTGCATCTCGTCACGGATACCCAGGATGGCGAATTGCTGAACCCGCTGTCGATAGTGGCCTCCGGCGTGGCGCATCATTTTGATTACCGCCAGGTCAGCTTCACGGTTTCACGCCAGTTGAAACCAGGGGTGGATAACATCCTGGTGGGCAAGCACGCGTCTGTCCAGGGCTTGCTGGGCGAGTCCAAGCTTGCCTTGGCTGACCACGAGCAGGGTGGCTATGTCAGCATGCTGCCTCTGCCGCAGGCGGGAGGCGGGCAGGATGCCGGACATGCGCTGGTGGTGGTCACAGGCAAGCAGGTCGATGACGTCAAGCTCGCGGCTGAAACCTTTGCCAGCATGTCGACCTTTCCCGGCACGCCCAGCTTGAGCGCGTATGAATTCAAGTTACCCAAGCTCAGGGAATACAGTGGACGTGAGCTGATTGAGCCGGGCAAGGAATATACCCTCAAGGCGCTGAATTTCCCGACGGCGACTTTCCAGGGTGGCAACGCCAGCGGCAAGGATATCAATTTCCGTTTGCCGCCGGATTTCATGATACGGCCCAACCTGTCTGCCAAGCTGGCCTTGCACTTTGCCTATGGCGCCGGCATGCGTGAAACCTCCGCGATGAATATCGTGGTGAATGGCAAGATCGTGAAGGGCATCCACCTCGGCAATACGGATGGCGCCTCGTTTCAGAATTACGTGATTGAAATCCCCACGCGTCTGTTTCAGCCGGGCAGCAACCGCATTTCGTTTGCGACCGAGTTGCATCCGCCCTTGAAAGAATGCGACCTCATGCTGACCGGCAATATGTTCCTGACCGTGTTTGATGACACCACCTTCAGCTTCCCCGACATGCCGCACTTTGTCGAGCTGCCCAATCTTGAACTGTTCATGCTGAGTGGCTTCCCGTTTACGCGCTGGGCGGATGGCTACGAAAGCAAGGTGGTGCTGACCCAGACCGATGACAACACCCTGTCTGCAGCCATGAATCTGATCGGTTTGATGACGCAGAAAAGCGGCTTCCCCTTGTATGCCATCCAGCTGGACAAGGCTCTGGCCAATCCATGGAAGGGTGACTTCATCATGCTGGGGTCGCCAGACAGCATTTCTGCCGCGTTGGGCGGCAAGAGTCTGCCTTTTACCAAGGGCAAATCTGCCGTGCCTTATGCCCTGGTACGGGACTGGGCGTCAGATCCGGTGCTGATCAGCAGTGTGCAATCGAGCCAGCTGGGCGAAGGTCAAGGCTATCTGATGCAGTTTGAATCGCCGTATGAGTCGGGACGCACCGGCATGGTATTCGCCGCACGGGATTCGAAAAATCTGCTCAGCCTGAGCGAGGCCTTGCTGAAGTCCGAAGTGCAGGCGCAGACCGAGGGCGAGCTGACCATGCTGGACCTTGCCTCGCAGGAGGACAAGGCGATTGTGAAAAGCTTCAAGCCTGAAACCACCTACACCACAGGTAAATCCGGCAAGAAATCATTCTGGCAGTCCTACCTGTACACCCATCCCTATATCTATTACGGGCTGGTGATTTTGCTGACCATCGGTTTTGCCATCACCCTGTTTGTGGTGCTGCGCCGGTATCGCAAGAAGCGTGTGGCAGGGCGGCCGGTTTAAAGTGGCTTTATTCCAGCTGGTGATCAATGGTGCGCGTGCCATCCAGCGAGCTTAAGCCGTGCTGCAGTGGCTCGCGCCAGGTATACAGAAGCACCAGCAGAAACGGGATCAGGCAAATGAGGATGACCTTGATGAAAAAGCCAACGGAAGGCGCGCCTTGATGATGCACGGGGCCTGCCAGCTCGAACTCCTGCATTTTCCAGATGGCTTTGTAGGCGGTGGTGCTGGCATGATCCACCGTCCTGAATTTGATAGGCTGATCGTGGTGGATAGCGCGGTATGCGCTTTCTGACAGATGAATTTCCCCCGGACGCAGAAAAGCCGCTGGTGGGGGTGGCAGAGCTGCCGTGATATTTTCATCGTATGCGATATGAATACCCAACAGTATGGGCGGGTGGCTGCCGTTATCAAAATTGAAGAGGTCAGTCGCGCGCTGTATGGCGATGGCGGCCTCGAGGCTGGCGTCGGTACTGGCAAAGCGGGCGACCCAGTACGCGTCTTCCGTGCTGATACTGCCGGTGTGTTCTGTCACCGCCTCTTGCGCCAGCTGACGAACTTGCTGCAAAGCCTCATCGCTGTGGCTGAAAACCTGAATGGTCATCCGGGCTTCATGTGCCGGATGCCCTTGTTGTAATTGTGCGGAGCCTGTCATCGTTACCCTGTCAGTCATTTTTGAGAGACGTTATGTTTATGAGGGATAAGTCTTTATCTTACTTTAAGGCACTGCTGCTGGGTTTGCTAGTTCAATTTGGCAGCGCTTCTGCCATGGCAGGCCAGGCCGATTGGACGGAATTCAAGCAGCGCTTTGTGCTGGCCGAGGGGCGGGTGGTGGATGTGGGCAATGGCGGCATCAGCCATTCCGAAGGCCAGGGCGTCACCATGCTGCTGGCTGTGCATTACAACGATCAAAAAACCTTTGATCGGCTGTGGCAGTGGACGCAAAGCGCACTGCAGGTGCGCAAGGATCGCTTGCTCGCCTGGCGCTGGACCACCAAACAAGGGGTGAACGACTTCAACAATGCCACGGATGGCGACTTGTATGTGGCGTGGGCGTTGCTGCGCGCCGCGGATAAATGGCATGTGCCCGCGTATAAAAAGGCAGCAGAGGCAATTCTCAACGATGTGAAGCGGCTACTGGTAAAGCCGAGCAAGTGGGGCCCCGTGATTCTGCCCGGCTCGGCAGGTTTTGAAAAACCCGCTGGCCAGATCGTCAATCTGTCTTACTGGATTTTTCCGGCCTTGAATGATTTCAGTCGGTATGCGCCGGACCCGCTGTGGGATCAACTGGGCGAGAGCGGCGTCGCCATCATCCGTGAAAGTCATTTTGGCAAATGGCAGTTGCCCACTGACTGGGTGCAGCTCGGCAGCAAGGTGACGCCAGCGCCAGGGTTCCCGGCGCAATTTGGGTATGACGCAGTGCGCGTGCCGTTTTTCCTCATGTGGGGCAAAAAAGCCAACGCCAACCTGCTGGCACCTTTCCAGGCGTTCTGGGGCTATTACCAGAAAACCCCGTATCTGCCGCCTACCGTCAGCATGGAAAACGATGCAGTGGCCCCGTATGGTGCGGCGCCCGGCATACTCAATATTGCCGACCTCACATGCCGTTTTCCAGCGGTAGCGCCCCGGCCTGACTATCCGATCAACACGCAGGATTATTACTCGGCCACGCTGTTGCTGCTGGCCGATATGATGGTCGGGGAGCAGGCACGTTGAAATACAAGGCTCTGGTGGTGATGCTGTCCGTGGCCGGCTTGGCCGAATGCCCGGTTATTGCTTGTGCAGACGAGGCCGCTGGCAATATGCGCGCGGTGACGGCCACCCCATCTGCATGGGCAGTCGTCGCAGAGCAGGAATCAAATGCATCACAGGCAACCATCAAGGCTGTGCCGTCCAATGTCATCAGCGAACCCAAGGCGGTATCCGATGCCATCGAATCGCAAACGCCAGAGAAAAATGGCCGCGTGCAAAGCCAGCCGCTGATCAACAATGTGCCGCTTTCCAGTTTTCTGACGCCCGCAAAAAAAGCGCCGGCTGCGGTAGCTGCCAAGCAAGACGCCGCACCCAGCGCGCCTGATACCCGCCCCCTGTGGAAGCTATTCAACCAGCATGAGTATGACCTTGTGGAGCAGGGCATTGCCAGGCTGCAGAGTCAGTATCCGGACTGGAAAGCGCCGTCTGAGCTGGTGGGGCTGCTGGCGCAAAAGCGTAGGGAGCAACGCCTGGAGCAGGTCATCCGCGAGCAGGATACCGAGGCGCTGGTGAAGCTGGGTGAGCAATACCCGGAAGCCTTCTCCTGCGCGGCCATAGACAAGGCCTGGGCACTGGCCGCCGCCCGCGCGACGCTGGGGCAGCGCGAATCCTTGCAAGCGCAGCTGCAGCATCTGGTCACCCAGTGCGAGAAGGAAGAAGACAGGCTCGCCACTCTGTACAAAGCCCAACACTGGCTCAGCCGTGAGGAATGGGAGGCCTTGATTGCGCTTGGTGCGGCCACCTCGCGTACGGCGCGTGGTGAGGAGCTTTTTCAGCAACTGGTATACCAGAACGGGGTAGAGGGTCTGGCGCTTGCCATCAAGCAGCATGACAATGCCAGGGTGGACCGCCTGTTTGAGCAGTTGCAGCCAGAGATCGTGGCCCGAAAAGATATCAGCCAGCTATTGCTGGTGGCCTGGCATGACTTCAAGCTGGAGCGACTGGCCGCAGCGCAGGATTTGTTTGCGACCGCACTGGCAATGGACCCGCAGAATGACAATGCACGCTATGGCCTCGCCTTGGTCTTCGCGCGCGAGCAAAATCACGAAGAAGCGATTACGGTGGCCCAGGGCTTGCCGGCGAACGATGCCGGGCGTAATGATCTGCTGCTGAATGCTTACCTGGCACTGGCAAAACAGGCCTACGGGCAACAGGATAGTCAGCAGACGCTGAACTACTTGCAGCAGGCAAAGCAGGCCGGGGCCTTGCCTCGCTATGCCTCGCTGATGGAGGCCTGGTCCCAGTTTGGATTGGGGAATACCACACAGGCTGCCGATGTGTTTGCCAGCCTTTACCGGGCGCAGCCGGATGAAGAAAGTGCCGCGGGCGTCATGGCGAGTTATCTCAAGCTGGACCGGGCAGATGACATAGCTCCGCTGGCGACCACTGAGCCGCTGGCCAGCCAATACAAGCATCATGTGGCGGCAGGGCTGTTTGGGCAGAAGCGTTTTTTTGAAGCGCGCGCGCTGGATGCTGACACCTATGGCGATGCCGGTGGCATAGCCGCGCCACAGGCCGGTGCCGGGATCGCGTTGCGCGACAAGAGTGGCACGCAGGGCTTATCGCAGTTGAGCATACGTCAGGTACCGGTGCTGGAGGCCAGCATGCCGACGGGTAACTATGGCGAGCTGAATGTGTCATTGCGCGAGGTCCGTCTGGATAGCGGCACATTGTCACGCGATGCGCTGGTGGGCTCTGGCAGTTCCGGTGCCTGGCGCTATTCCCCAACCACCTCTACCACCGGCCTGGAGCCGCGAGTGAGCTGGCGCGACGATGTGTGGGATATCGCCTTGGGCATGACGCCGGATAACGGCGAGGTCAGCAGCCGCCCAACGGGCTATGTGGCGCATCAGAGCATGAGCAAACTGGCGACGCTCACCAGCAGTTTGTATGTAGAGCCGGTGCGTGAATCCATCCTGTCGTATACCGGTATGCGTGACCCCTATACCGGCAAGCAATGGGGGCGCGTGCTGCGCAAAGGTGTTCGTTTGAATGGCCTGCAGCAACTGGGGAATAACTGGTCCGTGAGCGCTGCCATTAACCTGGAATATCTGGACGGCGAGAGTGTGGAGACGAATCGCCATGCGGGTGTGTTTGCCAGTGTGGGCAAAAACCTCGACTTGCCAGCATTTTCATATGCGGTGCTGGGGTTGGGGTTCAATTATGACCATTATCAAAAAAATCTCAGTCATTTCACGCTGGGGCATGGGGGATATTTCAGCCCGGAACGCTTTGTTAGCATAGGCCCGGCGCTGGACTTTTTAACTCGTGAAAACCAGCAGTTTATCGTGAAGGGGCGTCTGGCGTTTGCCACCGTGTCCATCGCCGAAGCGGCCTCGCCGTGGTTTCCCGGCAATGACGACGGCAATAGCTATGCCTCCAGCAAAAATAATGGCATGAGCTATACCGCGGAAGCGACTGGTGTCTGGCGCATCAACGACAGGCTGCAGATCGGCGGTGCGCTCTCCGAGCGCAATGCACCGCAGTACAGGGACGAGACGGGCATGCTGTTTTTACGGGTATTGTTTGAATCGCTGCAATCCGTATTAAGTACGGACTTACCGACCAGAACATTCAACGGGCTTTATTAAGCCGGGCTGGTAGATCGAGTGTGATCTGCCGCGAGACTGGGACCTCTGGCGCGGTTACTGCGCTGTTTATTCTTCCAGAAAGAGTTGCAACAGCTCATTCAAAAAGCGCTGCCCCAGCGCGGTGGGGGCAATCAGCTCCGGCGTGCGGGTGATCAGCCCGCGCTGCTCGGCCTGCTGCAGGGCCGGTTCCACCGTGCTGAGTGCCTGTCCTGTCATGGTGGTAAACAGCATGGGGTCAAAGCCTTCGGTCAGGCGCAGGGCATTCATCATGAATTCAAAGCCGAGGTCAGCCCGGTCCAGCAGGCGTTCTTCCTCAATGTGGCCGGTTTCTGCCACGGCTTTCATGTAAGCATTGGGTTGCTTGATGCGGGATTGCCGCAGAATGCGGTCGTGAAAGCTCAGCTTGCTGTGAGCGCCCGCACCGATGCCCAGATAATCCCCAAACACCCAGTAATTCAGGTTATGCCGACAACGTTTGCCCGCTTTGCCAAAGGCCGAGGTTTCGTAATGGCCATAGCCATGTTCTGCCAGCAGATGTTCGATGGCTTCCTGCATGGTGGCGCTGGTGTCATCGTCGGGCAGAGCCGGTGGCTTGTAGTAAAACGGGGTGTTGGGTTCCAGTGTCAGGTGATAAGCGGAGATGTGCGTGGGGCCTAACGCAATGGCGGTGCGCATATCCTGCAGCGCTTCTTCCAGCGTTTGTTCAGGCAGCGCGTACATTAAATCCAGATTGACGTTGCCGAAAATCTTGATGGCGTGCTCGGCGGCGTATTGCGCTTCTTCGCTGTTATGTATGCGCCCCAAGGCCTGCAAATGGCGCGGATTAAAACTTTGTATACCAATGGAAATGCGGTTGACCCCGGCATCACGGTAGCCTGCAAAGCGTTCCGCTTCAAAAGTACCAGGGTTGGCTTCCAGCGTGATTTCCGCTTCGTATTCCAGCGGTGTGAGCATGCGCACATGACTGAGAATGCGGTCTATGGACTCCGCACTGAACAGGCTGGGCGTGCCACCACCAAAAAAGATGCTGCGCACCTTGCGGCCCCATACCAGCGGCGTGGCTTGCTCAAGGTCGGCAATCAGCGCATCAACATAGGCGCTTTCCGGGATAGGGTTGCGCGACTCATGTGAATTGAAATCGCAATAAGGGCATTTGCGCACGCACCAGGGGATATGGATATACAGGCTGAGTGGTGGCGGATTGCGCAGGCCGCTGCTGGTGAGCTGGCCGACCAGCGGATTTTCAGTCACCGGGGCAGGCGCAATCGGAATGATGGGTATCATGCGGCGCGGATAAGCGCTAAGCTTTGTTGTACGGATTGATCAGGCTGTCGACCAGCTGGTGCAAGGCGTCACGCATCTGCTGCTCGGAGACTTCCATCAACAGGCCGTCCTCCAGCGCATCCTGCGCAATCTGTTTCAGCTCGTCAAAATTCTCGGTCATCACCTTCACTTTTTCGGTGCAGGAGACCACGCTGTTGTCATCACGTACCCATTTGGGCCAGTCGTTGCTACTCATGTTGCCAATCTCTCCAGCCTATGCAGCAAGCGGGCCATGGCCTGGCCTCGATGGCTGATGCGGCTCTTAATATCCAGGGGTAATTCGGCGACGGTCTTGCCGGTTTTGGCATCCAGAAACAAAGGGTCATAGCCGAAGCCATCTTCGCCGCGCAATGAGTCCAGTATCTCGCCTTGCCATACGCCTTCGGCAATCAGCGGTTCCGGGTCGTCAGCATGCCGCACCAGCACGATCACGCAATAAAAATGTGCCTGCCGCTGGGTGAGACCCTGCATGACCTCCAGCAGTTTCGCATTATTACGGGCATCCGATTTTGGTTCACCGGCATAACGCGCTGACAGCACGCCAGGCGCGCCCTGCAGGGCATCCACGCACAGGCCGGAATCATCGGCCAGCGCGGGCAATCCGGTATGGCGGCTGGCATGGCGCGCCTTGGTCAACGCATTTTCAATAAACGTGCAGTAGGGCTCTTCCGCTTCCGGCACATTCAGGGTCGATTGTGGGATGATTTCCAGGTCGAGCGGCGCCAGCAGATGGCGGATCTCACGCAACTTGCCAGCGTTGCCGCTGGCGATCACCAGTTGGTTGAAGGGCAGCGCCATGTTACAAGCCCAGCGCCTTGGCTTGCAGGCTGGTCAGCTCACGTATGCCTGCGGCGGCGAGGTCCAGCATGCGATCCATATCGGCACGCTGAAACGGCACACCTTCAGCCGTGCCCTGAATTTCCACGTAGCCGCCGCTGCCTGTCATCACGACATTCATGTCGGTATCACAGTCTGAATCTTCAATGTAGTCAAGGTCCAGCACCGGCGTGCCCTGGTATACACCGACCGACACCGCAGCGACCGAATCACGCAAGGGCGATTCGCTGATAAGACCCTGCGCCAGCAAACGGCTGATGGCATCATGCAGGGCGACATAGGCGCCGGTGATGCTGGCGGTGCGGGTGCCGCCGTCAGCCTGAATCACATCACAGTCTATCTGTATGCTGCGCTCGCCCAGTTTTTCCAGATCGATGATAGCGCGCAGGGAGCGGCCAATCAGGCGCTGAATTTCTTGTGTGCGCCCACTCTGCTTGCCGCGTGCCGCTTCGCGGTCCATGCGGCTGCCGGTAGAGCGGGGCAGCATGCCGTACTCTGCGGTTACCCAGCCCTGATTTTTGCCGCGCAAAAACCCGGGTACTTTTTCGTCCACGCTGGCGGTGCACAGTACATGGGTATCGCCAAATTTGACGAGTACCGAGCCCTCGGCATGCTTGGTGTAGTGCCGGATGATTTCAATGGGGCGTAGCTGGTGGGTTTCTCGCTGGCTGGGGCGCATGATGGTTTCGCTCTGTCAAAACCCTGATTATAAGCCAGTCATGGGGAATTCAATAATGCCGGGTTCCACGTGAAACGGCGCCGCCTGGCAGGCGACTAGCCGCGTGATTTGCTAATGGCGGCCTGTATCTCGGCAATTGCCAGGTCTATCTGCGCTTCGCTGAGCTCGACATCTTCTGCCTGACCTGCGCTTTCGGTCACCGGGTTCAGAATGGTGGTGATGGCACCCATCGCCATATCATGAGAAGACAGCATCAGCTCGGCTTGGCCCAGACGCAGCCCGATGGCACTGGCATTGTCGCCTTCACTGCCATTTTGCTCCTCGGCAGTTTCCAGCATCCTGGGAATGGCAATGTCGACCGGATGCTGGTAGATCATCTCGGCCATTTGTTCTTCGCTCAAGCCTGACCACAGGCCATCCGAGCACAGCAGCAGAATGTCGCCATCCATCAGCTTGCGCGGGGGCGTCAGCTCGATTTTGGGCGTATGGCTACTGCCCAGGCAGTTATAGATTTTGTGACGCTCCGGATGACGCGCCATCTCATCGCGATGCAGCAAGCCCTGGCGAAACATCTTTTGCACCACGGAGTGATCCTCTGTGTGGTAAATGCTGCGCCCGCTGCGGAAATGATAAAGGCGGGAGTCGCCCACATGGGCGGTGTACAGACGATGCTGCTGAATAATGGCGGCCACGATGGTAGTGCATGGTGCCTCGAGCATATGCTGGGTGTGCTTGAGTTGATGCAGGGCCTGATGAATGATCTGGATTTGCTCCATCAGGTAACGTCCGGGATGCGGTAGCAGGTCTACCGCTCTTTTTTTGAAATCCTCGGTCAGGGTTTTGACGGCCATGCGAGCCGCCACTTCACCGTGGCGATGGCCACCCATGCCATCGGCCAGCACCATCAGCACGGCATCGCGGCTGTAAGCATAGGCCAGCCGGTCCTGATTATGCGCGCGCGGCCCTTTGCGGCTGCTTTGGTAAATGCTGAATTTCATGTGTCTGGCCGCAAGTACTGACGAAGCTTGTCCATCAGGCCGGCTTTGGCGACTGGCGCACTGGGGATATTGTCCGCCAGCATTTTCTGCAGGGTCAGCACGCTTTGCGGGCGTTGCATGTGGTCCAGTGCCAGGCAGCGATCAATAATTTCCAGCAGTGCCGGCGAGTAATGGGCTTTGCCGAGGCGGACGGCGGGGATGAGTTTATCCTCCTTGCGGCGGGCATCGGCGGCGGGTGGCGTGCCGCGACTGATACAGGCATACATACTGGCGCCCACGCTGTAGATATCGCTCCATGGCCCCAGCAGGGTCTTGTCGAAGTATTGCTCGGGGGAGGCAAAGCCCGGCGTATAACTGGGCGGCAGGCTGGGCTGGGTGGCGGACAATGTTTGCCGGGCCGAGCCGAAATCCAGCAGCACAGGCGAGCCATCGAGCCGGATATAGATGTTGGCGGGCTTGATGTCCAGATGTAACAGCTTGCGGGCATGCACTTCACGCAGGCCATTCAGCAACTCGCAGAAAACGCGACGGATGAAATTCTCCCCCAAGGGTTGCGACTGGTTGAGGATGGAAGCCTGCAGGGATTTGCCACGCTCGTATTGCATGACCATGTAAACGGTATCATTGGCGCGGAAAAAATTCAGCACCCGCACTATATTGCGGTGTTCGATGGTAGCGAGTGCTCGCCCTTCTTCAAAAAAACATTTGAGGCCATGCTTGAAATTGGTCGAGGCGGCGGCGGAGTTGATCTGCACTTTGCTGCCTTCGCTGCGCAAGGCAAGACCGGTAGGAAGATACTCCTTGATAGCGACGGTATTCTTGCTGGCATCCTCGGCCAGGTAGACCACGCTGAAGCCACCCGCGCTCAGAACCTTCTTGATGACATAGTCCTGTAGCGGGTGTCCAATGGGGAGAGACTGGTTTTGCGTAGCCTGCATACTGAACGATACATCCCAAGTGTCGGCCGTGGCATGAATAAAAAATGCGCATCATCATCAGAAAACCATGTGCCGCCGCGGCGAGGCACCAGCTTATTTTGGCATGAATCCGGCGGGATTTGATACCATGCCCCAACTTTAAAATCTTCATCTCCCCCAGGAATTTTCCATGACATTCAGTATGACCGGATTTGCCTCGCTGGAGCGCGAGGTCAGCGGCGTTACCCTCATTATCGAGTTGCGCTCCGTCAATCACCGCTATCTTGAATTGCACATGAAGCTGGATGACAGTCTGCGCAGTTTTGAGCCCATGGCACGCGAACTGATTGCAGCCCATCTGGGCCGTGGCAAGGTGGAGTGCCGCATGAGCCTGATGCGCAGCCAGGATGCTACGAAAAAAGCCGAGCTTGATGTCAGCATCGTGCAGCAGCTGGCCAAGCTGTCAGCCGATGTACAGCAGCACATGCCTGCCAGTGCACCGTTGACCGTAGCTGATATTCTGCGCTGGCCTGGTGTGGTGATGAGCGATGGCATCGATACGGCTGCGCTGGGGGATCAGGTCAGAGCGATTCTGGAGCAGGTGTTGCAGGACATGAGCGCCGCGCGGGCACGTGAAGGGGCCAAGCTGGCCGCGGTGATCCGCGAGCGCCTGGCCGAGATGGAGCGCGAAGTTGCCCAGGTCAAGCCGCTGTTGCCATTGCAGATCAAGGCCTATCAGGAGCGCCTGGTTGCCAAGCTGCAGGAGGCGCTGAAATCGGTGGATGAAGAGCGCGTGCGGCAGGAGCTGGTGCTGTTTGCACAACGCGTGGATGTGGACGAGGAGCTCACACGCCTCACCGCGCATATTGAAGAGGTGAAGCGCATTCTCGGTGCCAAGGGCGCCGCCGGCAAGCGTCTGGATTTCCTGATGCAGGAGCTGAATCGCGAAGCGAATACGCTGGGTTCCAAGTCGGTCTCAACCGAAGTATCGCAAACCGCGATGGCGCTTAAAGTATTGATTGAACAGATGCGTGAACAGATTCAAAATATCGAGTAATCACATTTGAAAGGGCAGCGCGGAAACGGGCAGCCCATCTTGCAATCGCCGCCAGCCGGCGCAGACCATTTAAAAGAAATCACGAGCATGACAGGCAATCTATTTATCATCACCGCAGCTTCTGGCGCGGGCAAAACCAGTCTGGTGCGCGAATTGCTGGCGTCAGACAGCCAGATCCAGCTATCGGTGTCGTACACCACCCGCAAGCCGCGACCAGGCGAGGTGGACGGGGTGCATTATCACTTTGTGGAAGAGGCTGAATTCATGCGCATGCTGGAAGCCAGCGACTTTCTGGAAAGTGCGCATGTGCATGGTGCGCGCTATGGAACATCGCAAAGCCGGGTGGAAAGCGTGTTGCAGCAAGGCAATGACCTGATTCTGGAGATTGACTGGCAGGGCGCTGCCCAAGTGCGCAGTCTTTACCCGCAAGCCATCAGCATTTTTATTCTGCCACCTTCGCTGGAGGCGCTGGAGCAGCGCCTGCACGGCCGTGGGCAGGATAGCGCCGAGGTGATTGCCCGTCGACTGGCGGCTGCTCGCGATGAGATGCGCCATGTGGTCGAGTTCGACTATGTTACAATTAACGACGATTTTGAGGTGGCGCTAAATGATCTGCGCGCCATCATCCGCACCCAGCGTTTGCAGCGCGAAAAGCAGTTGCTGCGGCACCAGGATCTGCTGGAAAAACTCATATAGATCATACGGAGGAATAACACATGGCTCGCATGACAGTAGATGATTGTCTCGAAAAAATCCCTAATCGCTTTCAACTGACGCTGGTAGCAGCGTACCGTTCGCGCCAATTGGCCAACGGCTCGGAACCTTTGGTCAATACCCATGGCCAGAAGGACAAGCCCACAGTGCTGGCATTGCGCGAAATCGCATCCGGCAAGGTCGGTCTGGAAGTGCTGAACCGCGGCCAAGCCTAAGTTCAACATCCGGTGCTAGATGCACCGAAGATCAAGCAAGGCGCTGTTTGAAGGCATTATGTGTGTTCAATCGGTGCCTTGTTTTTTTGGTAAAACCCTTTAGAAGCTTATGGATAGTCACAGGTGGTTGAGTCAGCATGCCTAAATTGGTAGCCAAACGTCCAGCAGAGTCGCTGAAACATGTGGCAGCCCCCCTATTGCCCGCCGATAGCGAAGATTCGCTACTGACGCAGCGCTTGCGGGTTTACCTCAAGCCCGAAGATATTGAACAGGTCTGGGCGGCGTATCGTTTCAGCGATATGGCGCATACCGGCCAGCTGCGCAAGAGCGGCGAGCCGTATATCACGCACCCGGTGTCGGTGGCCTGCATCCTGGCCGAGCTGCATATGGATGTGCCAACGCTGGTGGCCGCCTTATTGCACGACGTGGTGGAAGATACTGGTGTCACCACCCAGGAGGTGAGTGAGCGCTTTGGCAAACAGGTAGCCGAGCTGGTGGATGGACTTTCCAAGCTGGACAAGATCAAGTTCAGTACCGAGACCGAAGCCCAGGCGGAAAACTTCCGCAAGATGCTGCTGGCGATGTCGCAAGACGTGCGCGTCATTCTGGTCAAGCTTGCCGACCGCCTGCACAACATGAGTACGCTGGGGGTGATGACTCCGGAAAAACGCCGTCGCACTGCGCGCGAAACCCTGGAAATTTACGCGCCCATTGCCAATCGCCTGGGGCTGAATGCCATCTACCAGGAGCTCGAAGATCTCAGCTTCAAGCATTTGTATCCCATGCGCTATTCGGTCATCTCCAAGGCGATTCTGGCTGCGCGCGGCAATCGCAAGGAAGTGGTTGGCAAGATTCTGGATGCCATACGCGAGCGCCTGGGCGAGATGCACATAGAAGCCGAGGTGACGGGGCGCGAAAAGCATCTTTATAGTATTTACCGCAAGATGACCGGTAAAACTGTGACCTTTTCGCAGATCTACGACATTTACGGTTTCCGCATCATCGTCAAGGATTTGTCCAGCTGCTATCTGGCGCTGGGAGTATTGCACGGTTTGTATAAGCCTATCCCAGGCAAGTTCAAGGATTACATCGCCATCCCCAAAGCCAATGGCTACCAGTCGCTGCACACCACGCTGTTTGGCCCGTTTGGCACACCGATTGAAGTGCAGATACGCAGCCGCGAGATGCATAACATTGCTGATGCGGGCGTAGCGGCCCACTGGCTGTACAAAACCACTGACGCGCATCTGACGGAACTGCAGCAGCAGACCCACCAATGGTTGCAGCGCTTGCTGGATATCCAGAGCGAAAGCACGGACTCGCTGGAGTTTCTCGAGCACTTCAAGGTCGATCTGTTCCCGGATGAGGTGTATGTATTTACGCCCAAGGGCAAGATCATGGCGCTGCCCAAAGGCGCGACGGCGGTGGACTTTGCCTACGCCGTGCATACGGATATTGGCAATCGCTGCGTAGCCGTCAAGATCAATCAGGAACTGGCGCCGTTACGTACCGAGCTGCATAACGGTGACCATGTGGAGATCATCACCGCTGCCCATGCGCACCCCAACCCGGCCTGGCTCAATTATGTTGCCACCGGCAAGGCGCGGGCGCATATCCGCCATTTTCTCAAGTCCTTGCAGACGACCGAATCTGCCCATCTTGGTGAGCGCTTGCTCAACCAGGCCTTGCGCGCGTTGCATGCGGATGTCGCGAAGATCGACGACACGCATTGGCAGAAACTGCTGCGCGATTATGGCGCCAAGAACAAGGAAGAAATTCTCACCGATATCGGCCTGGGCAAGCGGCTGAATGTCATGGTCGCGCATCAACTGCTGGCGATGAGCGAAGAGCAGGGCGAGCGCCATGCCAAGCATACCAACAAACCGCTAGGCACGATCACCATACGCGGCTCCGAGGGCATGGCGGTGCAGTTCGCCCAATGCTGCCGCCCGATACCTGGCGACCCCATCCTTGGCTTTATCAACAAGGACAAGGGACTGGTCATTCATACGCATGATTGCCCGGCCATTCGCAAATTCCGTGTCGACCCCGAAAAGTGGCTGGATGTCGAATGGGATCCGGATGGCAAGCGCCTGTTCAATGTGAACCTGAAGCTGGTGGTCGCCAATCAGCGCGGCATGCTGGCGCAGATCGCATCTACCATTGCCGAGGCGGGCTCCAATATTGACCATGTCAGCATGGAAGAGTCAGACAGCAGTGCCTATACCAATATGCATTTCACCGTGCAGGTGGAAAATCGCGTGCACCTGGCCGAACTGATGCGGCGTATCCGCAAGATTCCTGACGTGGTGCGCATCAATCGCGTCAAGGGTGCCGGCACCGAACAGCGCATACAGTAGGCTCGGCTACATCACGCAAACCTAATATCCTGAAAACCAAGACCTGAGGAAAACCATGGCAAAAAAGATCATCCATACCGACCACGCTCCTAAAGCGATTGGCACTTACTCGCAGGCGGTTGCCGTCAATGGCACCGTTTACCTGTCAGGGCAGATTGGCCTGGACCCCGCCAGCATGGAGCTGGTAGAGGGTATTGAAGCACAGGTGCATCGTGTATTCACCAACCTCAAGGCCGTGGCTGAAGCGGCTGGTGGTTCTCTGGCGGATGTCGTGAAACTGAATATTTTTCTGACCGATCTCGGTCACTTTGCCCTGGTCAATTCCATCATGTCTGAATATTTCAGCGAGCCTTATCCTGCGCGTGCTGCCGTTGGCGTCGCCACACTGCCACGTGGTGCGCTGGTGGAAGCCGATGCCGTCATGGTGCTCGCCTGAGTCTTTAATTTCTCCGCTGGCAAGGATAGTCTCTGAAACCGCTGCAAGACCTCAAGGGCATCACGCAGCCGGTGCTAAGCGGGCTGCGCAAGCTTGGCATTCATAGTATTGAAGACTTGCTCCTCCACCTGCCCCTGCGCTATGTGGATGAAACGCACGTAACGCCGATTCGCGACCTGCGGCTCGGCGAGCAGGCGCAGGTCGAAGGCGAGATTATTCATGCCGAAGTCCAGTACAAACCCCGTAAAGCCCTGATTGCAAGATTGCAGGATGCCAGTGGCATCCTGACCTTGCGCTTTCTCAATTTTTATCCCAGTCAGATTGCGGCGCTGAAAGAAGCCAACCGTTTGCGCGCACTGGGTGAAGTGAGGAATGGCTTTTTCGGCTATGAAATGGTGCACCCGCAGTGCAAGCCGGTGCGAGAAGGGGCTGCGGTCAAGCAGACCTTGACGCCGGTCTATCCGACCACGGCAGGCTTGTCGCAGCCTTCGCTGCGGAAATGGATAGGGCGCGCCCTTGAGACGGCCAGCCATGATGAACTTCTGCCGGCCAAGGTGTATCAGGGCAAAGCCTGGCCTGATTTTCAGCAAAGCCTGCTGCAGTTGCACTATCCGCCACCCGATGCTGATCAGCATGCCCTGCAGGAAAAAACTACCCCCGCCTGGCAACGCCTGGCATTTGACGAGCTGCTGGCTCAGCAGATTTCCATGCGCAAGCATTACGCCCGTCGTCGTGGTCTGGGCGCGCCTGCCATGCCGCCTTCCAAAAAGCTGGTCTCCGCATTATTGAAATCCCTGCCGTTTGGCCTGACAGCAGCCCAGCAGCGCGTATTCACCGATATTCAGCACGATCTTGGCCGCAGTTATCCCATGCAGCGCCTGTTGCAAGGCGATGTTGGTAGCGGCAAGACCATTGTGGCGGCCATGGCTGCCTTGCAGGCGATTGAGCATGGCTGGCAAGCGGCCATCATGGCGCCTACCGAGATTCTCGCCGAGCAGCATTTCAATAAGCTGAATACCTGGCTGCAAAATCTGGCGGCTGGCGCAGCTCCGGTGCGCGTGGTGTGGGTGGCTGGCAGCCAGGGCAAAAAGGCGAGAGCAGAGGCTTTGGCCGCGATTGCCAGTGGCGAGGCGCAACTGGTGATCGGCACCCATGCCGTGTTTCAGGACCAGGTACAGTTTGCCAGGCTTGGCCTCGTGGTTGTGGATGAGCAGCATCGTTTTGGTGTGCAGCAACGCCTGGCGCTGCGGCAGAAGGGCGCACAGCCGCATCAGCTGATGATGAGTGCCACGCCGATACCGCGTACGCTTTCCATGAGCTATTTTGCCGATCTGGATGTATCGGTGATTGATGAGCTGCCGCCCGGGAGAACCCCGGTGGTGACCAAGCTGGTATCCGATGCGCGCCGTGAAGAAGTCTTCGAGCGGGTGCGTGCAGCTTGCAGTCAGGGCAGGCAAGCCTATTGGGTTTGCCCTCTGATCGAAGAAAGTGAAGCCTTGCAGCTACAGACGGCCGTGGATACCCATATGGCATTGCAAGAGGCGTTTCCCGAGTTGCAGGTGGGGTTGGTGCATGGCCGCATGAAACCGGCCGACAAGCAGGCCGTCATGCAAGCGTTTGCCGCCAATCAAATCCATTTGCTGGTGGCGACGACGGTGATTGAGGTCGGGGTGGATGTGCCGAATGCCAGCCTGATGGTGATAGAACACGCCGAGCGCATGGGGCTTTCGCAATTGCATCAGCTGCGTGGGCGGGTAGGGCGGGGGGCCGCCAGTAGTGCCTGCATTCTGCTTTACCAGACGCCGTTGTCGGAAACGGCGCGTGCGCGCCTCAAGATTATTTATGAATCGAGTGATGGGTTCGAAATTGCCCAGGCCGACTTGCACTTGCGGGGGCCGGGTGAGTTCATGGGCATCCGGCAGAGTGGTACCCCCATGCTGAAGATTGCCGACCTGGAAAGAGATGCCGGGTTGCTGGAGGAAGCTCAGGCCATGGCTGACTGGTTATTGCAAAAGCATCCCCAGGCAGCCGAAGCGCATTTGCAGCGTTGGCTGCATCAGGCCCAAGAATTGGTCAAAGTGTGATTGAGCCTGCGATAATAGCGCCGTGAGAATTGTCCGCGCCTTCCCCCAACAACGTCAGCACTGGTTGCGCCAACCGATAGGCAGCGGCGCCTATCGCTCATGGCTGGTAGAGACGGCATCTCTGACGCAACGCCTGCAATCCCGTTCGACAACATTCGCCGTTCATACGCTTGGCTTGAGGCAGGCAATGCCTGCTCTGGAAGATGCCGTGTTACTGGGTATCCCTTCGCGGCGTACTTCCCTGATGCGAAACGTGCATTTGCTTTGCAATGGCGCGCCAGCCGTCTATGCATCCAGTGTGTTGCCACAATCGAGTTTGCGTGGCGCCTGGCGTGGTCTCGGGCGGTTGGGGAACCGTTCGCTGGGTTCCATGCTGTTTTCCAATCCCCGGGTGAGTCGTGCGCCATTAAGTTATCGCAAACTGACAGCGCAGCATGCGCTATACAGGCAGGCTGTGGCGCATTTGCACAATAAACCAGCCTACGTGTGGGCAAGGCGCTCGGTCTTTCACCTTGAGTGTTCCGCCATTCTGGTCACGGAAGTTTTTTTACCCTCGGTCTTAACCTTATGAACTGGCTAGTGAAGAAGAGTAGCGCCTACTGGCGATTGACGCGCATGGATAAACCCATCGGCATACTGCTGCTGCTGTGGCCCACGCTCTGGGCGCTGTGGCTCGCCAGTGCCGGCAAACCAGACCTGAAAGTATTAGCGGTGTTTGTCTTGGGTACGGTGCTTATGCGGGCCGCTGGCTGTGTCATGAACGATATGGCGGATCGCAATTTTGATGGGCATGTCGCTCGCACGCGCCATCGCCCCCTGGCGACGGGTGAGGTCAGTGTTAAAGAGGCATTGTTGCTGGCGATGATATTAAGCCTGATCGCTTTCGCATTGGTCATGCAATTAAACAAGCTGACGGTGCTACTGTCTTTCCCGGCCCTGTTCCTGGCGGCCAGCTATCCATTGACCAAGCGCGTGATTGCGATTCCCCAGGCCTATCTTGGCGTGGCCTTTGGTTTTGGCATTCCCATGGCATATGCCGCACAGACGGGTAGCATCCCTGGCATTGCCTGGTTTCTGCTGCTGGGAAACGTGTTCTGGGCCATCGCTTATGATACGGAATACGCCATGGTGGATCGGGCGGATGACCTGAAGATCGGTATCCGTTCTTCGGCTATCTTTTTTGGTCCTAGGGATGTGGCGGCCATTATGCTATCGTACGGAGTCTTGCTGGGAGTATTGCTCCTTACGGGCCTTCATTATGGCTTGGACTGGCCTTATTATCTCGGTTTGATCATTGCCGCCATGCTCGCGGTTTACCACTACCTGCTCATTCGTGAGCGTCAACCAGCACGCTGCTTCAAGGCGTTTTTGCATAATAACTGGTTGGGTGCGGTGGTGTTTTTCGGGCTGGCAGCAAGTTATGCTCTTCATTTTTCGTCATAAAACCGCTAGCAAACGCAATATATCGTTTGACAAGCGTTACTTGCGTGACATAAAATCCGCCTCTTAATTTTTTCAGCGATTAATGGTTGTCCGATGAAGACCTTTTCTGCAAAAGCGCATGAAGTAAAGCGCGACTGGTTCGTGGTAGATGCCACGGATCTGGTGCTGGGCCGACTGGCCAGCGAGATTGCCCACCGTCTGCGTGGCAAGCATAAAACGATTTACACTCCGCACGTGGATACGGGCGATTACATTGTCGTGGTTAACGCCGACAAGATCAAAGTAACCGGCAACAAGGCAGGCGACAAGCTGTACCATCGCCACTCTGGTTACCCAGGCGGTATTTCCACCACGACCTTTGCCAAGATGCAAGACCGCTTTCCTGGTCGCGCGCTGGAAAAGGCTGTCAAGGGCATGCTGCCCAAGGGTCCTCTGGGCTATGCCATGTTCCGCAAGCTGAAGGTATATGCTGGTCCTAAGCATGACCACGCGGCACAACAGCCACAACCTTTGACTATTCAAAGCCAAGCGTAAGGATAAACGATGATTGGTAAATATAACTACGGTACTGGCCGCCGCAAAAGCTCGGTAGCTCGTGTCTTCATTAAGTCCGGCAGCGGCAATATCGTTGTTAACGACAAGCCTGTTGACCAGTATTTCTCCCGCGTGACTTCACGCATGATCGTGCGTCAACCACTGGAATTGACCGACAACGTTGCCAGCTTTGACATCATGGTCAATGTGGATGGCGGCGGTGAGTCCGGTCAGGCTGGTGCAGTTCGCCACGGTATTACCCGTGCACTGGTAGATTACGATGCAGCGCTGAAGAGCGCCCTGTCCAAGGCAGGCTTCGTTACCCGCGATGCACGTGAAGTTGAGCGTAAGAAAGTCGGCTTCCGTAAAGCACGTCGTCGTAAACAGTTCTCCAAGCGTTAAGCAGGACTGCTTTACCATGTACAAAAAGCCGCACTTGTGCGGCTTTTTGCTTTTCGCACACTCAATCGGTTAGGTGAGCCCCGTAAGCTTTGATACCATAAGCGCAACAAAGCCAGCTTAAGCTGGCGTTTTATTCATAGAAATCAGATCATGCAAACATCTAAAATCAAGGTAGGTATTGTAGGCGGCACTGGCTATACCGGTGTTGAGTTGCTAAGAATACTGGCGATCCACCCATCGGTGGAGTTGAGTGTGATTACGTCGCGTGGCGAAGCTGGTTTGCCCGTGGCAGACATGTTTCCCAGCTTGCGCGGCTATATCGACTTGAGCTTTAGTGATCCGGCCAAATCAGACTTGGCCAGCTGTGACCTGGTCTTTTTTGCCACGCCTAATGGTATTGCCATGCAGCAGACCAGAGAGTTGCTGGCAGCGGGGGTGCGGATTATCGACTTGGCAGCTGACTTCCGCATTCAGGATGTGGCTACCTGGGAAAAATGGTATGGCATGACCCATGCCTGTCCGGAGCTTTTGTCACAGGCGGTATATGGCTTGCCGGAAATGAATCGTGAACAAATCAAGGCTGCGCAGCTGGTGGCAAATCCAGGATGCTATCCCACGGCGGTGCAGCTTGGGTTTATGCCGCTTCTCGAAGCGGGGCTGATTGATCCTCAATACTTGATTGCAGATGCCAAGTCCGGGGTGAGTGGCGCTGGCCGCAAGGCGGAAACGCATATTCTGTTTGCTGAAGCTGGAGACAATTTCAAGGCGTATGGTGTAGCAGGGCATCGCCATTTGCCGGAAATCAGTCAAGGCCTGACCCATATGGCAGGCAAGCCAGTGGGCTTAACCTTTGTACCGCATTTGACGCCGTTGATTCGGGGTATTCACGCCACTCTGTATGGCCGGCTGAATAAAGAGGCTGATTTGCAGGCTTTATTTGAACAACGCTACGCTAATGAGCGTTTTGTAGACGTGCTGCCCAAGGGGGCGCATCCTGAGACGCGCTCGGTGAGAGGTTCCAACCAATGCCGTATTGCTGTGCATAGGCCACAAGGTGGCGACACGGTTGTCGTATTGTCGGTTATCGATAACCTGGTCAAGGGGGCTGCCGGGCAGGCTGTGCAAAATATGAACATCATGTTCGGCTTTGCTGAGAATGCAGGGCTGGAAATCGTGCCCTTGCTGCCTTAACAATGCGATCTGTCAAACGCAAGCTACGGCGACACTTCGGTGCGACTGCGCATCGTGTTGCTGTGCGTGCGCATCTGGCCTGGTATTGGTTGCCTTTGACGGCGCTTGTTGCCCTTGTTGTGGGCTATGGTGCGGCCTATGTACAATTTGCCGGGAGCCAAGTCCGTGGCATACATCAAAAATTGGCAGATGTGGATGCGCGAAACCAGGTTATGCAGTTCAAGCTCGTGCAGGCTGAGCGCCAATTGCAGGTGGAGCGGGCAGCCCAAGCCAACTTGTCACGAGAGCTGGATAGCGTGCAGGCAGAGAGTATGCGGCTCAAGGAAGATATTGGCTTTTATCAAAATATCTTCAGTGAACGCAAGGCTTTACGGGAGATACGTCTTCATACCTTCAAGGTGAATAAAGCGCTGGGCAATGGGGATTATGATTACCACATTCTGCTGATGCAGGCAGGCAACCATGATAAAGTTGTCGACGGTAGCCTGACGTTGACGTTATATGGAGCGCCGGCAGGTGGAGTGGAACCTCAGGCTATTTCGCTACAGGGCAACCCCAATCTGAAACAAAATCTGAGTTTTAAATATTATCAACAGGTGGACGGTAAATTTTCTTTGCCCGCCAATGTCAAATCTGGATATTTATTGCTGGAATTTGTTGAAAAAGGGGCAACCCGTGCCAATATAAGTGAAAAGGTAGAGATTCCTGCTCAGTAGCGAATACTCAACCATGAAAGGGTCATGATGTTTTCCAGAAACAAGAATAAGCCGCAAAGCCGCATTGATACCTTGATCGGCGTAGAGTCCAGCATCGAGGGTAATGTCAGATTCAATGGAGGGCTGCGGGTTGATGGAAAAATCAAAGGTGATGTGACGGAAGCAGAGGCCAGTGCCTGTACCTTGGTATTAAGCGAGCATGGCAGTATCGATGGGGCCATCAAGGTTGCGCATGCGGTACTGAATGGCAATGTGAACGGCCCGGTTCGTGCCAGTCATTATCTTGAGTTGCAGAGCAAATCACGCATTGTCGGAGATGTGCATTATCAAACGCTGGAAATGCATACGGGCGCTGTCATTGAAGGAAAGCTTGTTTACCTGGGTGACGATAAAGAGTCCCCTGCGAAGGATAATAAAACGCTGGAAGATTGACCTGCTATCAAGTCCGCAGGATAATGATTTTATTAAGAATTTAAGGAGTGTGAAAAATGAACGCGATTACTGAAATGCCAAGCCCTTTGGTCTTTACGGACAACGCTGCCAAGAAAGTAAAGGAATTGATTGAAGAGGAAGGCTCGCCTGACCTCAAACTGCGCGTTTTTGTTAGCGGTGGCGGCTGCTCCGGTTTCCAGTATGGCTTTACTTTTGAAGATACGGTGAACGAAGACGACACCCAGGTGCAGAAAGATACCGTGACACTGCTGATCGACCCGATGAGCCTGCAATATCTGACAGGTGCCGAGATCGATTATCAGGATAGCCTGCAGGGTTCACAGTTTGTGATTCGCAATCCGAATGCGACGACGACGTGTGGTTGCGGTTCGTCTTTCTCGGTATAAATGAACGTGGATTAACCGGGCCCCGAAACGGGTCGGTTAATTTCAATCAATAAAAAAGGAGCCTATGGCTCCTTTTTTATTTGGTGCTACATCCAGTTATCGCTGATCAATCGGCACAAAATCGCGACGGGTTGAGCCTGTGTAAAGTTGACGTGGTCGACCGATCTTGGCTTCCGGATCCGACATCATCTCGTTCCACTGTGATACCCAGCCAGCGGTGCGGGCAAGGGCAAAAATTGCGGTGAACATGGAATTTGGAATGCCCATGGCGCGCATGACGATACCGGAATAGAAGTCGACATTCGGGTAAAGTCGACGGCTGACAAAATACTCATCTTCCAGCGCAATTTGCTCCAGCTTGAGTGCCAGCTTGAACATTGGATCATCATGCAAGCCGAGTTCATCCAGCACCTGGTGACAGGTTTCACGCATGATGGCCGCACGTGGGTCCATATTGCGATAGACGCGATGCCCAAAACCCATGAGTCTGAAAGAATCCGATTTATCCTTGGCGCGCTTGATGAATTCGCCTATGCGGCTCACATCGCCAATTTCTTCCAGCATGTTCAGGGTGGCTTCGTTTGCACCGCCATGCGCAGGGCCCCAGAGCGACGCAATCCCTGCGGCAATACAGGCGAATGGATTGGCACCGCTGGAGCCTGCCAGGCGCACTGTGGAGGTTGAGGCGTTCTGTTCATGATCCGCATGCAGAATCAGGATGCGATCAAAGGCTTTTGCCAGAATCGGATTCGGTTCATACGTTTCACACGGCGTCGCAAACATCATGTGCATGAAGTTTTCCGCAAAATTGAACCGGTTCTGCGGATACATGAACGGTTCGCCTATATTGTATTTGTAGCTCCAGGCAGCGATGGTCGGCACTTTGGAGAGCAGGCGATAGGCGGATATTTTGCGGCTCTGTGGATCCTTGACATCCATGGCGTCATGATAAAACGCGGACATGGACCCCACGACGCCTACCATGACAGCCATGGGATGAGCATCGCGGCGGAATCCACGGAAAACGTTGGTCAGCTGATCGTGCAGCATGGTGTGCTGCGCAATGCTGTCAGTAAACGATTTTTTCTGCGTGGCATCGGGCAATTCCCCGTGCATGAGCAAATACGAGACTTCAAGGAAGTCGCAATTCTTGGCCAATTGCTCAATGGGATAGCCGCGATAGTAGAGCAGGCCTTCGTCGCCATCAATAAAGGTGATATTTGAGCTGCAAGAGGCTGTCGATAAAAAGCCAGGGTCGTAAGTAAATACGCCGTGCTTGCCGAGATTACGAATATCAATGACGTCGCTACCCAAGTTGCCTGAAACGACAGGCAATTCAATGGGAGGGGCGCCATTGTCAAAAGTGAGTGTTACTTTGGTGGGCTTTGTCATAGTCATTTTTGTATTTTAGTGAATGCGGCGGTGAATGCCAAATTACCTAGCATAAATCGCGCCCAGAATACGCGGCCCTTTGGCGCCGGTAACTGCTGGCAGGTTGGCAGGTTTGCCTTCCATGCATTGTTGAGCCAGCCATGCAAAGGCTGCCGCCTCCACCCAATTTACGCCTATCCCCAAGCTATCGCTTAAGCGGATCTTGATCGCTGGCAGCAGCTCCTGCAAGCGTTCCAGTAGCAGGGTGTTGTGCGCCCCGCCGCCACATATATAAGCCTCGTCCACATTGTCGCAAAAGTCGTTGATGGCATTGGCAATGCTCCTCGCAGTCAGCTCAAGCAAGGTGCGCTGCACATCTTCAGGTGCATATGCATCTTCCAGATGTTGCCCCAGCCAGGTCATATTGAAGCTGTCCCTGCCCGTGCTTTTGGGCGGGGATGCACTAAAATAGGGATATTGCAGCCATTGCTGGAGCAATTTTTCGATCACCGTGCCCGTTGCGGCCCATCGGCCCCCTGCATCATATCGCTCGCCCAGATGTTTCTCTGTCCAGGCATCCATCAGCATATTGCCGGGCCCGGAGTCAAAGCCCCTGACCTCGCCTGCGCTTGGCAAGTCTGTGATATTGGCAATCCCACCGATATTGATGACGGCGCGATTCGCTTGTGGGTGAGCAAATACAGCCTGATGAAAGGCGGGCACCAGCGGTGCTCCCTGGCCGCCTGCGGCAACATCACGGCTCCGAAAGTCCGCGATGACTGTCATGTCGAGTAACTCAGCCAGCAATGCCGCATTGCCCAGTTGCAGCGTAAAACCCAACTCCGGGCGATGGCGAATGGTTTGACCGTGACAGCCAATGGCGCGGATACGCGATTTATCAACATACGCACTTGCCAGCAGGGCACGTACTGTCTCGGCGTAAAGATGGGCTAGCTGATTGGCTGCGCTTGCGGCCAGCTCAAGCTCATTATGGGCGGGCGTGTGCAAATCCAGCAATGCAGCACGTAACTCGGCAGAATAAGGAATGGAATAGGTGTGGCGTACATGGCAGCTATGCCCGTCCAATTCCGCAATAACCGCATCGACGCCGTCCATGCTGGTGCCGGACATCATGCCGATATAAAGCTCGGTTGACATAGAACTAGACGATGCTCAAGTGAATACGATATTCACCTGAGCCTGTGAGATGGCAGTCCATGGAAAGGATTACTCGAGAGAGGCAAGGTTGCTGCTGATCAGCAGCTGTAACTGGGCAACCAGCTTGCTGCTGTTGGCCAGAAAGTCAGCTTTGTATTTTGGCGCAATCGGAACAGCGTTAGGCAAGGCCACGGTGAGCGGATCGCGATGCTGGCCGTTCAGCAGAAACTCATAATGAAGATGCGGACCAGTGGCCAAGCCTGTCATGCCCACGTAGGCAATGATGTCCCCTTGACTGACTTTGCTACCGCGATGCAAACCCGCAGCAAATCGGGATAAGTGCCCGTATACCGTGCTGATGCCGTTTTGATGGCGCAGCACAACAACATTGCCGTACCCGCTTTTGACACCGACAAAATCCACGACGGCATCGGCGGAGGCTTTGACTCGAGTCCCAATGGGTGCGGCGTAATCCACGCCTTTATGCGCACGCATTTTTTGCAGAATCGGATGGAAACGACCGAGGCTGAAACCAGAACTGATACGGCTGAACTCTAATGGAGAGCGCAGGAAAGACTTGTGCAGGCTTTTGCCTTCAGGCGTGTAATAACTGACTTGACCTTCGGGGTTGCGATACCTGACGGCACGATAGGTTTTGCCGTCATTAATGAATTCGGCTGCCAGTACTTGGCCAGTGCGGGCCAGTTCCCCATTCCAATAGCTCGCTTCATAGACGACCACAAAGCGGTCCCCACGGCGGAGATCGCTATGAAAATCGATATCCGAAGAAAATATCTCGGCCAGTTGTATGGCAATCGCATCAGGAATGCCCGCTTCATCGGTAGCGCCGAAAAGCGAGCTTTTGATTTCTGCAGATTTCAGGACAGGATGAGTTTCCATCACTGTTTCAGCGACATGAGCTTCATAGCCGTTCGCGGTTAGTTCTACATGCAGGGTAGAGTTGTTGTCAGTCTGGTATTGCAGCTTTAATAGCTGACCATCCTGATTGGTTTGTGCCTGAATGGATCTGCCTGGGCGTAGTTGTGTTGCCAATGCTCTGGCATCAGGGTTGCGCTTGAGGAATTCAATGGCATCATCATTCGTGATATTGAGCCGAGAAAGCAAGCTGGCGAGGGTATCGTCGCGCCGGATCTGGTCTGCTTGCCAGAACGAACTATTTTGCGCATCCACTTGCACCATCGGCGCAATTGTCTCGGGAAGCTCAATATTTTCGACCACGGTATGGATGTTGATGTCTTGAACCGAAGTCTGTGGCGCAATACCGAATGCCGTGAAAATGCCGAATAGAGGAAGGCTTGAAAAGGCCAATAACCAGCGGAGGCGTAGCTTTCGTTCTTTAAATCTGCGGTTTTGCGATAAAATGCCGGGTTTGGAACTAGGTTCGCTTCGCTGCACTGGAGCTACCTCAAATACATGATAGGGATAGGGGATGCTAACAGAAAACCTATTCCTGGTGAAGGCAAAATGCCAGAGGCATGAAAGATAACAAAGAATGCGTGCTTTAAATGAAGATTTGGCGCTGATCAAGCGCGGATGCGATGAACTGCTGATTGAGCAAGAGCTGGTAGAAAAGCTCAAGCTGGGCCGACCTTTGCGCGTCAAGGCCGGTTTTGATCCCACCGCGCCTGATTTGCATCTGGGGCATACTGTATTGCTCAACAAATTGCGTCAGTTGCAAGAGCTTGGGCATCACGTGCTCTTTTTGATAGGCGATTTCACCGGAATGATCGGCGACCCAACCGGCAAGAGTGCTACTCGGCCACCGCTGACGGCTGAGCAGGTTCAGGAAAATGCCAAATCGTATGAAGCCCAGGTTTTCAAGATATTAAAGCCTGAGCAAACGGAAGTAGTTTTTAACTCTGCCTGGATCAGTCAGCTAGGGGCTGCCGGCATGTTAAAGCTGGCGGCGACACATACTGTCGCCCGCATGCTGGAGCGCGATGATTTCAGCAAGCGATATAAAAATAATCAGCCTATCGCTATTCATGAATTCCTCTATCCTTTATTGCAGGGATATGACTCCGTGGAGCTGAAAGCGGATCTGGAGCTCGGCGGTACGGATCAGAAATTCAACCTGCTAATGGGGCGTGAATTGCAAAAGCATTATGGCCAATCGCCGCAATGCGTGTTGACCATGCCTTTGCTGGAAGGGCTTGATGGCGTCAATAAGATGTCCAAGTCGCTCGGTAACTATATAGGTATAGCGGAACCAGCAAACGACATCTTCAGTAAATTGATGTCCATATCCGATACTTTGATGTGGCGTTATATAGAGTTGCTGTCGTTTGAGTCCATGGAAACCATTGCATCCTGGAAGCAATCGGTAGAGGCGGGTGAAAATCCTCGCAATATAAAGGTAAGGTTTGCCCAGGAGCTGGTCACCCGTTTCCATTCTGCCGAAGCTGCAGAGCAGGCGCTGGCAGATTTCTCCCTGCGCTCCAAAGGTGGAATACCGGACGATGTGCCTGAGGTAAGTATCGCACTGGCTCAGGATCAGATAGGTATTGCCGCCTTGCTGAAGCAGGCCGGGTTGGTCGCAAGCACCTCCGAGGCGTTGCGCATGATAGAGCAAGGCGGCGTTAAGCTGGATACTGAGAAGGTTGAAGATAAGGCTCTGCAACTGGCGGCTGGCGTAACAGTAGTGGCGCAGGTTGGTAAGCGCAAATTTGCCCGCATTACTATCAATCGCGGTTAATTGTAAATAATTTGTAATAATCGCGGATTGGGTATTGACGTCATTCGGCCAATCCGTAGAATGCGCGGCTCGCTTCAACGGCGACGTCGGGCAGGAAATCAAGCAGTAGAAAATTTCCCTTGACCAAATAAATTTGGTCTGTAAAATGCGCGGCTCGCTTGAGAAAGCGGCAGTGCAAAACAGGGCGAAACAAAAGATTTTATGTTTCGCTTGACCAAGTAAAAACGGTCTGTATAATGCGCGGCTCGCTAGTAACAACGCGGTGTGCAGAGAAGTTAGCAGCAAAATTTCTCTTGACTGAATTAAAACGGTCTGTATAATGCGCACCTCTCAACGGAAACGTTGATGAGTGAAAGCGAAGTAAGAAGTACCTGCTCTTTAACAAACTGAACAATCGATAGGTGTGA